>CAWHWL010000010.1:0-154750 GCA_963833045.1 Vulcanimicrobiota bacterium | reverse complement strand
GGCGTCCGCTCGTTGCGCGATGGGCGGCCATTCGTATGCGGGATATTCGACGACGCCCGGGTTGATGATCGATCTACGGAGCATGAATCGCGTGGCGTTCGACGAGCAGACCGGCGTCGCCACGCTCGACGGCGGCGTCGAAACGCAAACTTCTACGCGGCATTCCGCGACCGTAATGTCGCGATCACCCACGGACGTTGTCCGTCGGTCGGCGTCGCCGGGCTCGTGCTTGGTGGCGCATCGGCTTCAATATGCGACCGCACGGCCTGACCTGCGATCACCTGATTGCAACGGACATCGTCACCGCGGACGGAACGACTACACGGTGCGGGGCAACGATGAGTTGTTTTGGGCCTGTCGCGGCGCGGGTGGGGGAATTTCGGCATCAACACGTCGTTCTCGTTTCAAACCTACGAGGTCGGACCGCTGACCGTGTTTGACCTGATTTGGAAGCGTCAACCGGAGCGCGTCTTCGAACTGCTGATCGACGTCCTCGGTCGTGCACCGGCGACGCTCGGCTCTAAAGTCTCGGCTATTGCTCCCGACGCGACCACGCCCGATATCGCGGTCCAACTGCTCGGGCAGTATCAAGGCACCCCTGCGCAACTGCGCGAGATGCTGGCACCGGTCTACGCGATTGCCGAACCCGAAGGGATCATGAAGTACGATCACTATTGGGCTGCGCAAGACGTTCTCGCTGAACCGGGCCACCCGGCGTACTATCAGGAGCGCTCACGTTTCTTCAATGCGCCGCTCGATCACCAAGCAAATGCAATCGTGTTCGAATGGCTTCGGCGCTATCCGCGCACGGCAAAAACCGCCGCGTTCAAGGTGTTTCAAACCGGCGCGCGTGTGAACGATCACGGAGCACACGACATGGCCTTTGCCCATCGTTTCAGCCAGTGGCTCAGTTCGATCGAACTGTATTGGATCCAGACCACGCCGCCCGACGTGCTGGCGCGCAATCTGGCCTGGCTTGACGGATTCTACGACGTGATCGTTCCGCTCGCAAAGGGCGGCGCCTATCAGAACTTCATCGATCCGTCACTGCGCGATTGGCAGCTGGCCTATCACGACGGGAACTTTCAACGCCTACGTAGGATCAAGACGAAATTCGATCCCACAAACGTCTTTCGTTTCGCAGAAGGCATCCCGCCGGGTTGAGATCCGCCGGCAGCGAATTGCCAGTGGGAGAGTGCTGCTTTCCGGCCGGTGATCTCGGCGCCAATGAGGGCCGCGCAGGCTCGCGGGGTGTCTATGAAAAATCCTGACTCGGCGGACGCCTTGATTCGCGAATACGTTGCGGCGTGGAATCGCGGTGAAGCCAACCTTACGACAATTGAGACATTGTTTGGTCAGGGTGGGAACGGCTATCCACAACCATCCGGTGACCTCGACCTTATCCTCGCGATTGGGACCCGAGAATGGATTCCGCGCGACGAGCCCGTTCCGAGTCTCTCGAAGGGCCGATATAAGCAATTGAAGGCCGTTGTTCAGTCGGCGCCTCACTCACGGAGCCAAGATCGGCAGGACGAACTCAAGATTTTCGCACTGGAATGGCTTGTCCAGCGTGGCGCTCGTTCGCCGACCGTCGAAACGGAGTACGTCGGCGGAAGATGCGACGTCATGGCGCCCGACCTTGGGTGCGTTGTCGAATGTGGAAACACAAGGATCGACAAACTATTCGCGACTGCCGTTCGCTTAGAATGGCGCGAATTCGCGCTGTTACCGTACTCAAGTTCAAATATCGTCGTGTTCGACTTCTCTATGGTGCCGTTCGCGCGAATACGTGCGATCGCCCACGAGTCGCGAATCACGATCCGTAAATTCATAACATTAGTGCTAGGCGAGAATTCTGCGTCCGATAGCGTGCTCAGGACTGTCCACCGAAGCTACCCGGTTCGCTGGAGAAGAGCGGCTGCGCTTTCCCGACCTCCTTAGGTGAGAGAGGCAAGACCACGGGGCATCTTGAGCGATAGACTAGGCGCTTGCGCGTCCGTTTGCTTCGAGTACGTCGTCGACGATGCCGTAGTCGCGCGCTTGCTCGGGCGTCATGTAAAAATCGCGATCAAGATCGCGCAGAATCTGGTCTTCGGGTTTGCCGGTCGTCTTTGCGTAAATGCCCGCGAGCGTTTTGCGCGAGCGACGAGGTCGCGCGCGTGTAACTCGATGTCGCTGGCTTGGCCGCCGATCTGCCCGATCCACGGCTGGTGGATGAGGATCTTGCTGTAGGGCAGCGCGGCACGTTTACCCGGCGTGAAGCCGGTCAACAACACCGACGCCATCGAGGCGCAAACCCCACGCAGATCGTCGCGACTGCCGGCTTGATGAACTGCATCGTATCGTAAATCCCAAGCGCCGCGGTGACGCTGCCGCCCGGGCTGTTAATGTACAGATCAACGTCTTTGTCGGGGTCTTCTTTCTCGAGAAAGAGGAGCTGCGCGACGGCAAGGCTAGCGAGCTGATCGGTAATCTCGCCGCTGATGAAGACGATGCGGTCTTTGAGGAGGCGCGAATAGATGTCGAAGGCGCGCTCGCCGCGCGCGGTGTTCTCGATGACGGTGGGCACGAGATAGCTCATGGCCGAGTTATAGCAGAGCCGACGCGCGCTGGGAATTTTTGCGCCTCAAAGCGGACAACTTCGGCAGGGCCACGGGCGCCGACCGGCAGAGTAGCATCTATGAACACGCTAACTGTCGAGCAGCAAGAGCGCATCGTGGAACTTTTGCGCGAAGGCCACAGCGCCCGCGAAGTCGAGCGCATCACCGGCCACCGAAGAGAGACGGTGCTGCTTTACGAAAGACTCGCGGGTGTTCTTCCGATGCCCGCTCCGCCATCGGCTCAAGCCCGCGCAGCCTAATGAATTCCGCGGGCTATCGCCTAAGGTAGGACACAAGCGCTGCCGAGATGTAAGAACTGAGTGGTTTTGGCAAGCATCAATAGGCCATGTGGCCTGTATCGCTTGTGAGCCCTGGGTGTCGCAATGCGCAATGGCCTTGATGCTATACCGGAGCGTATCGTTCTGCTGTCGGGTCGCGTGGCTTCTGGCAAGAGTCAGTTGAGCGACTCGCTGCGCGCGCGCTATGCTTCTGAAGTCGTAAAAACCCGCGAGATCATTATCAAGCTAAAGCCGCGCGTCGAGGTTACCAGGAGCGCGCTGCAAAGAGCTGGCGCGGCGCTCGATGAGGAAACCCACGGCGAATGGATCGCAGCCGAACTCTTGGACAGAAATTTCGGTAACGGCTCAATGGTGATTGTTGACTCTGTGAGGATTGCAGAGCAGGTAGAGGCGATTCGAAAGAGTTTTGGCGCACTGAGGGTGACGCATATTCACGTTCGTGCGGATCAGGAGATTTTGGCCGAGCGTTACGACAAGCGCGAGCACAAATTTCCCGAGCTCCCGACATACGAAGATGTCGAACGAGATCCGACCGAGGCCCAGGTAGACTCGCTTCAGTCGATTTGTGATGTCTTGATAGACACCGGAAGAAGTACTGGTGAGGACGTGCTTGTTAGAGCCGCTGCTCGCATCGGGCTCTATGTGTGGCCGAAAGTGCTCTGGTAGATGTGTTGATTGGTGGCGAGTACGGAAGCGAAGGCAAGGGCCACATAGCTTGGTATCTGGCTCGGGAGTACGACGTTCTGGTCCGCGTCGGCGGCCCAAACGCGGGCCATACCGTACTCTTCCCTGGAGGAGCTGACGGAAAAACATACATTTTTCATCAGCTTCCCTCCGGCACACAGTCGGCACCACATGCCAAGATTGTGATCGGGCCAGGGGCGACTATATGGCCTGAACAGCTATTTCGCGAAATCGAGGAATGCAACGTAGATCCGGGGCGAATTGCTATCGACCCGCAAGCGATGATAATCGACCAGTGGGACCGCAGCTATGAGTCTGAGCTAAGGCGAAACATTGCTTCAACCGCTCAAGGGGGCGGAATGGCCACGGCACGCCGCGTAATGCGAAACCACTTGAGGGGCTGGCGCGTTCCTCGTGTCCTCTTAGCAGGCAATGCGCCTGCCTTCAAGTCATTCATCAAGCCGACGCGCGAGGTCCTCGATGACGCATTCGTGCGGGGCGCTAGCGTGCTGCTTGAGGGTACACAGGGGACCGGGCTGAGCCTGTACCACGGCGATTATCCCTACGTTACATCGAGAGACACAACCGCGGGTCGTCCCCCGATTTTTAGTCCGCGGGAGCACCAGAAATGGCGGCTTGTGATGTGAGATTCGATGCACGCCTGGCGAACTCTTCGGGAGCGAGATCGCCAAGCGAACTGTGTGGATGATTTGTATTGTAGTCGATGCGCCACGCTGCAGCTTGCAAGCGTGCATCGTCGAGCGATCGGAACCAATTCGGATTGAGCAATTCTTGACGCACGCGGTTGTTAAACGATTCGCAGAATGCGTTGTCGGACGGGCGTCCTGGCCGCGAGAACGCGAGCTTTACGCGCGTCCAATATGCCCACTGGTCGAGGTGCAACGAGATGAACTCGGGGCCGTTGTCGCAGTAGATGCGCTCGGGAGCTCCGCGCTGTGCAACCGCACGCCGCAGCACCTCAACGACCTGCGGCGATTTGAAGCCGTAGTCGAGCTCCAAAGCGATGCTCTCGCGACTAAAGGTATCGACTATGGTGAGCAGTCGGATCTTTGTGCCGTCTGCGAGGACATCGTGCATGAAATCCATCGCCCAACTCTGGTTTGGCGCTGTCGGTTGTGCGATGGCTTCACGCACCATCGGTGCACGCCGCCGGCGCGGCGTTTTCGTGCGTATTGCCAAGCCTTCAGCGCGATAGATGCGAGCAACGCGTTTGATGTTGACGTGCCAACCCTCACGCCGCAGCAACACGTAAATGCGCCGTTGGCCGTACCGTATGCGCGCGGCGGCGATGTCTTTGATACGCATGCGAAGCGCTGCATCGTCATTGCTTCGAAGTGATCGATAGCGAACAGCGCGGCGGTTCACGGTGAGAATCGCACACGCTCGGCGCTCGCTCAAACGCCAGGTTTTGCGGATTTCGGGCAGCACCGTTTTGCGGCGTACCCGGCTCACCACTTTTTTTTGAGCACGTCTTGGAGCACGTGCCGATCGAGTGTTAGATCGGCAACAACCTGTTTGAGCCGCGCATTTTCCTCACGGAGCTGACGCAGCTCGCGGATCTCGGGTGTACCGAGCGTACCAAAGCGTTTCTTCCACACGTAGAACGTCGCTTCGCTGATGCCGAGCTTGCGCGTGATATCAGCGACTGGCGTGCCGATTTCGGCTTGCCGCAGGGCTGCAGCGATCTGTTCGTCGGAGTAGCGGGACTTGCGCACGGGCGGACCTCCTTGGTCGGTGAAGTTCGCCGCGATTTTCTAGTTTTCCGTGGGCTAAGAAATTGGGAGTGGACCCCCGCCAGCGGGACAATGGCTGAAGCGGGTGTGCCACCGTCGCGAATAAGACGAGTTATTATGGTGACGCGCACATATCCAATACGCGTGCAAAACCCCGATGACAAGAGCAAAACGTCAGGCCCGATGTCGATTGACTTATCTTGGGAAGTAATCGCCCGTAGGTCGGGGTTGCCGCTGGAGGCGTTGCTCGATGCCGAAAAGACATCAACTACAAAGCGACAGCGTCGCGTAGGAGAGTTCGACTGGGCACTCTTTAGAAAGGCGTGTTCGCTCAACGCGCCTACGGATATCGCCCTTACGTTTACTGACTACATCTCGTCTGAAAACCAAAAGGCCCGGCGCTTTGAGCAGCTAACGCAGGAAACGATTCGTTTTATTGAAGAGCTTGAACGTTTAGCGGGCGCCCCAGTCTCCCTTATCTCTACGCGTTTTAACGAGCGGAGCATTATTGATCGGCGGTCGTGGTGATTTTTGATACGCTCGTCACCGAGTATCCGGAGCTCTGGCACATGGCCGACGCGAGAAACGTTGAAGGCATCCTTGAGAGGGGGTTGCTGTCTACTGCTAGGCTCGCAGAGACGTACCGCCTTAACACTGCAGCCAAGAACTCGTTGGAGACAAGCCATAGACGGGACACTGTGACAATAAAGTGCGGCGGTCTCCCGCCGTGCTACATAAGGGACCAAAAGCCAATGAGCGTCTCGCGAATAGAGGCAACACTTCAGGACGCAACGGTTGAGGAATTCTTCCGGTTTATCAATTCGCACGCATTCTTCTGGCCTAACGAAAGCCGGCTCGGAAGAATGAATGCCGCTTCTCCGTATCGGGATAAGCCACAGCTGGTCTTTGTCTTGGATTCGCGAGGCCTGCTGTCATCGTATGAGTCTGTAGCGCTTCTGTCGCCCATTAATAGCGGATGCACGACTCCGTACGCTCACAAACGATCGATCGGGATGTTTAAGTCGATCGCCGATTTCGACTGGAGCGCTAGAAGGGTTCGTCGAAGCGATCGGGTGGCCGAGATCTTAATACCGGGGGGTGTTCCGGACCTGTGGGGCTACGTCAAGCGGTTGGAGATTTGGCAAAGAGGTACTCGCACGCGCACACTGCCGAAACCTTACGACGACTCTCTCGTCATGCGCCTCTTCCCGCGAGGAATTTCGTAGATCCTCACGTCGGCAAACGGCACGACGTATTTTTGGATCATCGGCTCAATAACTTCCCAACGGCCGCGGGCCGCGCCTACGCCGATGCGTGGCATATGGACCGATGCCTTGGTTACCCGTGCTCGAGTGCCCAGCTTTTCGAGCGCGAGCGCGAGCGCGTCGTAGCGGATACGGGGCTCGTCACTTGGCCCGCATCCGTCTTGGGCAATAAGCGCGGCGAAAGTTAGCGTCTCGCTAGACTTCAAGAAAATCGCTTTTCCGAGTTGCAGCGTTTCCGGATGTTGGCCGGCGTGCTTCCGAAATTCGATCTGAACGTCGGGGTGCCGCGAAGCTATTTGTCTCGCGATTCCGCCCCCCCAATTTGGAGTGGCATTGTTGGTCAAGAATGCGACGATCTTCTTACCAGGAAAGTCGGGCTCCACGGCATCGCCTGTTACATAGATGATCAACGAGGCTTCCTAATCGTGATTGGTGGGAATTTTGGACTAGTACAGGCTAAACGATTTTCGCCAACGGAAAGAGAAACTCAGCCCGCGGCCGTAACAGGTCCGTCTGCGGCCGCTACGCCAGCTAGTGACGGCGCTAAGGTGGAAGCGATCATGTGCGAGAACGGGTGCGCCGTGCAGGCGGTTGGATCAACGGGTCAATGAATGATACGCTGCTCCTTGATTGGTTGCGATCCGAAGATGCCGGGGCTACTGACCCTGCCTTTGAGAGGATCGATTTTTCGAGCGTTGGCAATCTTACCTGCGAAATCGTAGCGCTGGTTGCGGCCGAACTCATAAGCGCACGAATGGACCCCATGGTCGAGGCGGGGCTCAAGGAACGCCTGACCAAAGAAAAATACAGCGAAATGCTGGAAGTCGTCGCCAACCCGGTAAACGAAAAAACGCAGAAAGGTGATCTTGGGGAAGTCTTAGCTGCAGTCTCACTAGTCAAGCACCTTGGATTCGTCGTGCCCGTAAAAAAGATGCGCTACAAAATAAGAAGCACGGATCAGCAAACCGGGGTCGACGTAAGCGGATTCAGGCTCGATGAGGAGCGCAGAATTATTGAAATCTGCTATCTGGAATCAAAGCTTAGGACCGTTAGGGACACTGCATTTGCCGTCGAGGCGCACAACCAGTTGCTGTCGGCAGCGAGTGGCGGCGTTCTCGTGGCCTACCATAATTTCTTGGCCTCAGCGCTCAAGTCGGAGGGCGCCGAGATGCTCGAGGCCTTTCTGGACGCAATCTGCGGTACTTTCCCTTGTAGAGTGTCCTTTTTTGTGGCCTTACACACGGATCCGGCCGTTTGGTCCGAGACCGCAGTTATGAACCTGGCGAGGCGTCCTCCGTCGTTAGATCCCCTTACGGTGATGGTCTTCAGAATCGCGGACCTCTCCGCGGCGATTGCGCGTTGTTACGAGGCTGTCGGGCTGCAGCCCGGAGATGAGGATGATTGACGGGGATTGGGCTGCACGCTTTAGCGCGATCGTCAGGGGAAACACCTGGCGTAATGGCCTATTGCGCCTCGGCGCAGATGCCTATTCGCACGAGCTGGATGTTCAGCGGGAGCCCACGGCGACGTTAGACGTGACGGCGTTAGTGCGCCTTGCTACGGCGCTGCAGATTCTTGGAGCCTCCATATCGATTGACGACGCATCATCTGAGGGCGTTCTGGAGACGGGTCGCTTCTGGGAAGCATATGGCCGCGTAAGGTCTGACAAAAGTACTGAGTCTACATTGATGGCAGCATTCGCCTATTCCGCGGCCGGAAGCTCGGCGAACAGCATGGCCGTCGTGCGGAAGTACCGAGCGAGCAATCCAGCAGGTACGCCAGCTGACCCGCTCCTGGAATGCGTTACGTTACTTCTTGAACGTAGACTACTCGCGCTGCGCGCGACAGTTTCGGAGCTTAAGCCCGCGGATTATACGCGCGCCGGGCTTATAACCGCCGGCGCGATAGAAAGCGTTGAGGAGCTCGCCGAGTACTTGCTGTCAGGCGAGCATTATCACTTAGAGTCAGCTATGGAAACTCTTCGCCATGTACTGCGTGCTTCGGTCTCAGGCGGGGCCGTTTGGGAACACCTGCTAGCGGATGGTCTGGCGCGGTTCGCTAAGGAGCTCGGAGCGCGGTCTATCTGGACGTTGCTGGGCCAAACTCAAACCGCGGCTCCCGCTCTTTGGCGCCGGTACCTCATGCTTTTGGCACGCGGCTTAGGCCGCGACCTACTCGGCGGAAGTAGCATAACGGAACTCTGGCCGTCCCAGCGCGAAGCCATCGAGGCTGGGTTGTTAGATAGCGAGGTCCCGTCGTTCGCCGCCCGGATGCCGACCAGCGCGGGTAAGACGCGCGTAGCCGAAATGGCCATGGTGAAGGCACTTGCGGATGGCGGCGGCGCAAGGGTAATTTACATAGCCCCGTTTCGAGCACTTGCGAACGAGCTTACGGCCGGTTTTAGGAGACTATTCGGCGATCTCGGCTTTTCTGTCACGTCCTCTGCTTCGTCTTATCTCTACGAAGAGCATGAGACAGAACTTCTAAGCGATTACGACGTCGCGGTCCTAACGCCGGAGAAGCTCGATCTTTTAGATCGACTCAATGCGCACGCTCTATCAAGTGTTTCCCTTGTCGTTCTCGATGAGGGGCACATCCTTGGCTCTGAAGATCGCGGAGTTAAGACCGAGCTGCTTTTGACTCGGCTTCGTCTGCGCCTGCCTAATGCTAGATTCCTCGTCGTCTCAGCCGTTGTTTCAGATCGAGGGCTAGCGGAGATCGCCAATTGGCTTTCGGGGAGATCTCTCGTACATCTTGGCCGTTCAGCGACGTCGTCATGGCGGCCCGCCCATCTGCAACTTGCGGTGTTTGATTGGCGAGAGCAGGCCGGAACACTGCGCTTGATCGATTCGACGAACGCAGCAAGTTCCCAGGCAATTCCTGATGTTGTTCGACCGCGCGCGATACCCTACGTCGATCCCATCACACAGACGCGGAGAGTGAGGGTTACGCCGGCGAACAAGAGCGACCTCGTTGCCGAGCTCGCGCTTCGTCTTTCGCGCCTCGGTCCAGTCCTAGTCTATGCTGCTTATCCTGATTGGACGATCTCGATTGCCTCGAGCCTGCAAGAGTTGGTTGAGATAGATGCCACCCTCCGGCCTCCCTGGTGGGGAAATCTCCCGGGGACTGCAGGAAGAGCCGAGCAGATCGCTCGCGAGTGGTCTGCGGATGCGAGAATTGCCTATTGGCTAAACAAAGGTCTCGCAGTTCACAATGGCGACCTGCCCGACATCCTTAAAGAGGCCGTTGAACGAGATGCGCGCGATGGAAAGTTCATGGTCATCGTTGCTACGGGAACGCTTTCGACCGGGATAAACATCCCAATCCGAACAGTGATTATTCATAGTTGGGGCCGCTTCGAGAACGGGCACACCGTCGCAATGTCGGCAAGTGATTACTGGAACGTCGCGGGACGCGCCGGCAGAGCTGGGCTCGAGAGCGAAGGATTGGTTGTACATGTGGTCGAGGACGATCGCGATCAGGAAGTCCTCGACGGGTATCTCCAATATCGAAGCCAAGGCGAAGAGATGACGAGCGGCCTTCTCAAGTTGGCTCGCCTAGCCGAGAGTGGAATATACGAAGAAGAACATTTGGGCGCACTCCTGGACGCCGACATACTGCCTGCGCTTGTAGAAGAGACATCGGCTGGCGACGTTGAAGCGATTATCCGTCGCACCTTAGAAGACTCGCTCGCATATCAGCAAGCTGGCGAGTCAGACGCGATGCTGGTCTTAGAGAGCGCTATGACACTGAGGGCGAAAGCGATTATTGAAGCCATTCCGCTTGCAAGCCAAAGACTTGTTTTCTCGCAAACGGGCTTAGGCTCTTCGGAATGCCTCGAAATGTTAACCGCACTTGAGTCGACGCCAGAGGTGCGAGACGCACTCATTCAGGGGCCTGCAGGTCGGGTAGCATCTATAATCGTTCCCCTATTATTCACGATCGGCCAACTCAAAGAGATCGGCGAAAATCCGAACATGGAGCGGGCCGCGATGGCGTGGTTTAATGCTCAGCCTGTCGGCGATGTGGTTGACATCCTCGCGGATGCGGGAATTGCGCGCCTTGCAGCGGCCAAACTCGTGGATCGGTACCTCCGATATTACCTTCCCTGGTATTTCTCCGCGGCGCTGCGCATTGCGTCGCACGTGTTCGGCGACGGCCTGAACTCGTATTCGATTGACGCCCGGTTTCTGCCGTCCATGTTTCGTCAGGGCGTCCCGGCCGTCGCGGCTTGCTACGCTCTCACTTTAGGAGTTCCGACCCGCGGCGCGGCTATGCGATTGTCAAAGCAGTTCAACAGCTCGGGAGCGGAACACAGCTTTCGCGCATTCCGGCATTGGGTCGCCGACTTAGCGCCAGATCATCTCGCTGATCAGCTACAAGTGACCGGCGAGCTGCTCCAGGATGTTGTAGACGAGTTGCACGCCTCGGGGCGCAGAAGCACAGTCGTCGAGGCCCTTCGAAATGACGAGGTATTGCCACGAACCGCGCGCCTTAGGATCGCGACGGATGCAGCCGAAAATATCGGGCGCACGCTGCACGCGGGCGACGTACTCGTGTGCAGGCGATCCTATGGAAACCTTCTGGACCGAAATCTCGTCGAAGTTCATTTTGGTGAGAAACTCATCGGGCGCCTCGGCAACGATGACGAGCGAATTGTGGCTGCTGAGCTTGACGCCGGCAGCTATATTGCGGCGCGAGTGCTGAGCGTAAACATCCCGCGCCGAGGAATTGACGTTGAGCTTTCTGTGGTTGGGCCGCCCTGACTTGATATTTCGGTAGGCTTTCGTAGCGAGTGACCGAGCAATGCGAACACCTGTTCGCCCTTTCCCATGCCGCCTTATATCGCTATAGTGGTGTGAAGTGGTGGTAAGTGGAGCCCTGGGGAGGGACTTTGCACGCGGAGCTACCGCGCTTTACGGGTTCGGTGGAGCATGCCCTGGATGAGAAAGGGCGCCTCATCGTCCCTGCGCGCTTTCGGGATCGCCTTGGGGCGGGCTTCGTCATCACGATTGCCCAGCCTGAGCCATGCCTTGCGCTCTACCCCAGCGTCACCTGGGCCGAGTTCTGCTCGCGCTTGGAGGAGGCTCCGCGCAAGGATGAGCGTTTCCGTCGCATTGTGCGCAACATCTTTGCACATACAGAGGAAGTGGCGTGCGATGCGCAAGGGCGGTTGCTGATCCCGGCCGCGCAGCGCGGCTACGCTTCGATCGACCGCGACGTCGTCTCCATTGGTGCGCTCACCCGTGTCGAGATCTGGGCCAAAGAACAATATTCCGCGCACGCGGCGCCGGAGGGCGAGGTGGCTGAGTTCATGGCCGACCTCGGGCTCTTCTGATGGGATGCCTCCATGATGCACGTCTCGGTCTTGCTCGATGCGGCGATCGACTACTTGGCGATCCGGCCGGATGGGACGTACGTCGATGCGACCTTCGGTGCGGGTGGCCACTCGAAAGCGATTCTTTCGCAATTGCAAACCGGCCGGTTGATCGCACTCGATGCGGATCCCGACGCGATTGCACGCGCGCAAGCAATCTCGGATCCATCCTTTACTTTCGTCCATGCGAATTTCTCGGAACTTCGTCGGGTCCTGAACGACTGCGGGGTGGAGCAGGTCGACGGAGTGCTCTTCGATTTGGGAGTTTCGTCGATGCAATTAGATAATGCAGAGCGCGGCTTCTCGTTTCGCGATAGCGCGCCGCTGGATATGCGCATGAACCCGTACCGGGGCCGCAGCGCCTACGACATCCTCACCACCGCGAGCGAACGTGAACTCGCCGACATCTTCTTCATGTACGGCGAAGAACGCGCGGCGCGGCGCATCGCGCACGCGATCGTCGAACGGCGCACCGCCGGCAAATTGCCCAAGACGACCTTCGAGTTCGCGCAGTTCGTTTCGGGCGTCGTGCATCGGCCGGGCAAGCGCGAGCGCATCCATCCCGCCACGCGCGTCTTTCAAGCGCTACGCATCGCGGTCAACGACGAGCTCGACGTGCTGCGCGAAGGCCTCGTCGCCGCGGTCGACACGCTGCGCGCCGGCGGACGCATCGTCGCGATCAGTTTCCATTCACTCGAAGATCGCATCGTCAAGCACACGTTCCGGGGCGACGCGCGCTTAGAAATCCTGACCAAAAAGCCGCTCGTGCCCGACGCGCGCGAGATGGCTGAGAATCCCCGGGCCCGCAGCGCCAAGCTGCGTGCTTCGCAACGGAAGGCAAGTTAATGGTAGCTCCCCAACGCATCAGTAATCCGCGCAGTGCCCGCACCGCCACGCAAACCCGCATCGTCAAAACCAACCGCGCGCGCTACACCGCGATCGTTCGCGTCACCACCGGCGTGTTCGCGGCGCTGATCGGCCTCATGTCCTACGTGCTGCTCCTCTCCAACACCACTAGCCTCACCTACGCGGTCGACAAGGCGCACCATCAGCGCGACGGTCTGCAAGAGCAAACCGCGCGCTTGGACGATCGCATCGCGCAAGCCAGTTCCGAAGAACGGCTCGCGGCGCTGGCGGCGAAGCTCAACATGCACGATGCGCAGACGTTTACCGTCGCGCATATCGATTCACCACCACTGGTCGCGAAGTCGAGGATACCGCTCTTCGATACCATCGCCGCCTGGTTCTAGCCGGTGGCGCGCACGCTGCTGCATCATCGAGCGTTCGCGCGCGTCGCACCGATGCGCGCGAAGCTCTTTTTCTATCTCGTCGCGCTGATGGGCGCGTATCTGTGCGCGCGCCTCTATCTCGTCCAAGTCGTGCAAGGTCCCGCCCTCGCCGCGAGAGCCCTCGCCCAGCGCTCCGACACGGTCGAAGTCTTTGCGCGGCGCGGATTCATTGCCGATCGCAACGGCACGATGCTCGTGCGCTCCCTCCCCTCCGAGAGTGTCTACGCGGTCCCGCACGATCTCACCGATCCCGATGCCACCGTCGCCAAACTCCAAGCGATCTTCGGCAAACTCGATCCTTCGATCGCGGCTGAACTGCACGACAAGTCGATCTGGTTCGTCTGGATTGCGCGCAAAGTGCCGGTCGAAATCGCCGATCGCGTGCGCAAAGCCGATCTGGGCGGCATCGCGCTCAAAGAAGAGCCCACCGGCAAACGCATCGACATGGTCGGCAACATGGCCTCGACGATTCTGGGCTTTGTCGGCACCGATGAAAATGGGCTGGACGGTCTGGAATACGAGTTCGACCAACTCTTACGCGGGCAGTCGGGGCAGGTCACGCTCGAAACCGACGATTTCGGCCGGCCGATTCCCTTTGGGCACGAGCACGTGATCAGCCCGGCGCAGCCCGGATTCTCCCTCGAACTGACCATCGACTCGTACCTGCAGTTCGTCACCGAAGAAGCGCTCGATCAAGAAGTCGCGAAGTACCACGCGAAAGACGGCACCGCGATCGTGATGGATCCGTGGACCGGCGAGATCTTGGCCATGGCGAATGTCCCACACTTCGATCCGAACCACTTCTGGAAATATCCGCAACGCGACTACGACGACCGCGCCGTGGCGGATACCTACGAGCCCGGCTCGACCTTCAAACTCGTCACCGCCGCGGCCGCGCTGGCCTCGGGTCGCGTGAATCTGCAGACGCGCTTCCCTGCGCGCGAGACGATCACGCTCGACGGTCACACGATTCACAACGCCGATGACGACATGCCGGTGCGCAGCAGCACCGAGACGCTACAAGAGATCGTCGAGTACTCGCACAACGTCGGCGCGGCGGAAGTCGGGCTTGCCACCGGCGAGCAAAATTTCTACGACATGGAGCGCAAGGCCGGATTCGGCGAAGTCAGCGACGTCGAGTTGCCCGGCGAGAGTCCGGGAATCGTTCCGGCGCCCGAGCAGTGGAGCGAACTCTCGCTGCCCACGATGGCATTCGGTCAAGGCCTCTCGGTGACGCCGATCGCGATGGCGCGCTACTACTGCGCAATCGCCAATGGCGGCACGCTGCTGCGTCCGCGCGTTGTCAAAGCCATCGAAGATCAGTACGGCAAAGTCGTCTACGACTATCCGCCCGAAGTCGAGCATCGCGTCTTCTCGCAAAAGATCGCAGCGGAGTTGCGCACGTTCCTACGCGCGGTCGTCACCGGCGGCACCGGCAAAGGCGTCGCCGAAATTCCCGGCTACACGACGGCCGGCAAAACCGGCACCGCGCAGATGGTCGTCAACGGCCAATATTCGACCGGCGCCTATGCCGCGTCGTTCATTGGGATGATTCCAGCCGAGCATCCGCGCTACGTCATCTACGTCAAGATCGAAGATCCGCAAGGCGCATACTACGGCGGCATCGTCGCCGCGCCGGTCTTCGTGAAGATCGCGCGTGAAGCGATGCTGCACGCGGGCGTGCTTCCGTGACGATCGCGCAGCTCATCGCGCGCTTGCCCGCAAGTACGCGCGTCATCGGCGACTCAGCGCGCGAGATCGCAAGCATCGAGATCGATTCGCGCCGGGTCACGCCCGGCGCGCTGTTCGTCGCGCTGGCCGGCGAACACACCGACGGACATGCCTTCATCCAAGCCGCGGTCCAGAACGGCGCAACCGCGGTCTTGCTCGAAGAAGCGCGCGCGCTCGATGTGCCCGACAGCGTGACCGCGATCGCCGTCCCGGATTCGCGCCGCGCGCTTTCGGTCGTGGCCGCAGCCTTTTACGGCGATCCGTCGCGTGCGATCGACGTGCTTGGCGTCACCGGCACCAACGGGAAGACAACGACCACGCGCATGATCGCCGCGATTGTCGAAACCTCAGGGCGTCCGTGCGGCGTCATCGGCACGGTCGGCGCGCACTTTCGCGATCGCTCGTGGACGCTCGCGCAGACCACGCCGCAGCCGCCCGAATTGCACAGCCTGCTCGCGCAGATGCGCGAACTCGGTGCGTGGGCGGTTGCCATGGAAGTCAGCTCGCACGCGCTCGCGCTCGATCGCGTCGAAGACGTGCACTTTCGCGTCGCCGCGCTGACCAATATTACGCGCGACCACCTCGACTTCCATCAGACAATCGAAGCCTACGCAGCCGCAAAACATCGGCTCTTTCACATGACCCAGGCCGCAGTGCTCAATATCGACGACGAGCACGGCGCGCGTTGGCTCCCCGAAGTGCGCCGCAAAGTGCCGACGCTCAGCTACTCCTTGCGCGGCGATGCCGACCTTGTCGCGCAGAACATCGAACCCGATGCCTCGGGCTCGTCGTTCGAGGTCGACAACACGGCGATGCGCGTGCATCTCCCGGGCCTCTTTAACGTGCAAAACGCGCTAGCCGCGATCGGCGTCGCGATCACGCTGGGCATCGATCTGGACACCTGCGCGCGCGGACTCGATACGCTCGTGCGCGTGGCGGGACGCATGGAGCACGTGAGCGGCGGGGATATCGACGTCGTGGTCGATTACTCGCACACCCCCGACTCGCTCGAGAACGCGCTGGTCGCGCTGCGCGAAACGACGCCGCATAAGCTCGCCGTCGTGTTCGGCTGCGGCGGCGATCGCGATCGCGGCAAGCGCCCCGAGATGGGCCGCATTGCGGCCGCGTTTGCAGATCGCATCTATGTCACCAGCGACAATCCGCGCAGCGAATCGCCGCAAGCGATCGTGGCCGAAATCGAAACCGGGATCGGCGCGCATCCGCACGTGGCGGAAGTCGACCGCCGTGCCGCTATTGTTCGCGCGATCGATGAAGCCGCACCGGGCGACGTGGTGCTCATCGCCGGCAAAGGTCACGAAACCTATCAAATCATCGGCACGCAGACGTTGCCCTTCGACGACGCGCAGGTCGCGCGCGAGGCGCTCGCCGCGCGAGGTGCGCGCACGTGAAGCTGACGTTCGACGAGGCGGTCAAGGCCACGCAAGCGCAGGTGCTCGACATCGAGGCTGCCCCGGCGCACGTCGACGTGGTGACCGACACGCGCACGCTCCAACCGGGGCAAACCTTTCTGGCGCTGCGCGGCGAGCGCTACGACGGGCATACGTACACGGCCGAAGCGGTCGAACGCGGCGCGAAAGCCTTGATCGTCGAGGATCCCGATGCCGCCGTCGCAGGCACGACCACCCTGGTCGTCGAGGAAACCTTGCAGGCGTATCTGGACCTTGGCGGCGCGGCCCGCGCGCACTTTCGCGGACGCGTGCTCGCGATCACCGGCAGCGCGGGGAAGACCACCACCAAAGCCTTCGCGGCGCAACTGCTCGCCGTGCGCTACGGCGATCGCATCCTGGCGTCGCGCGCCAACGAGAACAACGAGATCGGCGTGAGCAAATTGCTGCTGGCCGCCGACAACGACAAGCACGACCTGCTGGTTATCGAGTTGGGCGCGCGGCACTACGGCGACATCGAGCGGCTGGTGCGAGCCGTGCGACCGGATCTGGGCATTCTCACCAACGTCGGTGACGCGCATTTGGAGATCATGGAGACGCGCGAGCGCCTCGAAGAAACGAAGTGGGGGCTCTTTTGCACCGGGGCGCGCGCGATTCTCAATGCGCGCGACGTCGCCTCGATTCGGCGCGCGCCGTCGCTGGCCACGCCCTCGCACTGGTTTTTTGCGGGCGAAGTGGGCGGCGACATTCCGATGCACGGTCGCGTCAGCGCGCTCTCGGGTGCGCAGCAGTGGCTCGAAATCGACGGCGACCGCGACGACCACTACGCGATCGACGCGCGCGTTCCCGGCTTGCACAATCGCGCCAATCTTGCAGCCGCGATCGCGGCAGCGCGCGAGCACGGCATCGACCCGCGCCAAATCGTCGCGGCGATTCCGCAAATCGAGTTGCCGAGCGGGCGCTACGAGCGCATCGCGCTCCCGAGCGACGTGGTCTTGATCTACGATGCCTACAACGCAAATGCGGCCGGCATGATGGCGGCGCTCGACGCCTTCGCGGCGGAATCCGCGCCGCGCCATATCGCCCTGCTTGCAAGCATGGCGGAGCTTGGCGAGGGAGCGGCCGACTTACATCGGCGGGTCGGCGGACATGCTGCGGCGACCAAGGTCGACGTGCTGCTGGTCGGCGGCGAATTCGCGGGCGAGCTTGCTCTTGGGGCGCGCAGCGCAGGGCTCCCCTCGGAGCGCATCGTGCCCTTCATGACGAACGAACAAGCAGCGCGGTGGGTGCGCGATCACGCGCGAGCCGGCGACGCGGTGTTGCTCAAAGGTTCGCGCAAATATAAGTTAGAGGAAATCGTCGAGGAGTTACGGCGTTGACGGCCACGCGCGTCCCCGGTTTGGTTGCGATCCCCGTCCGCACGCGCATCGTGCGCGAAGGCGACGATCTCGCCACGCTCGTTGCGGCGGCGGTCCACGGCATCGCGCGTCCCGGCGACGTAATCGCGATCTCCGAAACCGCGGTCGCCATCGCGCAAGGCGAGTTCGTCGCAGCCGAACACATTCGCCCGTCGCGTTTGGCCTACGTGCTCGCGCGCCGCGCCGGTGCGCTCGCGACCGTCAGTCAGCCGGAATCCGTGCAGCTCGTGATCGACCAAGTCGGCGCCTGGCGCGTGTTTTACGCGTCGGTGTTGCATGCCGTCGGGCGCGTCTTGGGCAAGCGCGGCGTGTTCTACGAATTGATGGGCGAAGCGATCGCCGCGATCGACGGCTACACCGGCACGATGCCGCCCTACGAGCGCGCGATCGTCTTTGCGCCGCGCGATCCCGACGACGTCTGCGAAACGATCGCTGTGGTAACCTCCGTTGCTTGTGCGATCGTCGATGCCAACGATTTGCACAAAGCCAAAGTGCTGGGCGCTTCGCGCGGCGTCGATCGCGCCGCGGTCGAACAGGCGTTGCTCGACAATCCGCACGGCAACGGCGACGAACAGACGCCAATCGTCGTGCTCAAGTGGCGCGCCGGCGGGGAGAACCCGCTCCAATGCTGACCCTCCTCACGGTCCTCGTGCTCGGAAGTTTTGCAATCGCGCTGATCACGGGTTTCGTCGTGCTCCCGGTGCTGCGCAATTTCCAATTGCGCCAACACGCCTACGAAGACGCGCCGGCGTCACATCAAGTAAAGACCGGTACGCCGACGATGGGCGGCATCGTCTTCATCGTGCCGATGCTGCTGCTCTTCGGACTCTCGTCGTTTCCGTTCGTTCCGGCAATGATCTTTTTGGTGGCTGCGTGCGGCGCCATCGGTCTCATCGACGACCTCCTCGGGATCACGCGCGGACGCAATCAGGGGCTGCGAGCGCGCACCAAGCTGCTCGCGAGCGCCCTAGTCGCCATCATCTTCCTGCGCATGATCGATGCGACCACCGCGATCTATCCGCGCGACGTGATCTTCCACGCCGGAACCTATGCGTTGCTGGTGCCGCACTGGCTCTGGCTCGCGCTCGGCATCCTCGCCGTCACCGGGACGATTCACGCGGTCAATCTTACCGATGGGCTCGACGGCCTTGCGACCGGGACGATGATTCCGCCGCTCGCCGTCTTTGCCGCGCTTGGCTACACGATGAAGCTTGCGGTGCCGACGGCCAGCGCGCTCATCGGCATCGGCGCGTGTTTCGGCTTTCTGATCTTCAACCGGCATCCGGCCAAGATGTTCATGGGCGATACCGGGTCGCTTGCGTTGGGCGCCTTGCTTTCGGGTATCGCCATTCTGGAAGGCGAGATGCTGCTCTTGATCCTCATCGGCGGCGTCTTTGTAGCCGAAGCCCTTTCAGTGATCATGCAAGTCGGCTATTTTAAGGCAACGGGCGGCAAGCGCATCTTTCGCATGAGCCCGCTGCATCACCACTTCGAGCTCGGCGGTTGGCCCGAGACCAAGGTCACGGCACGCTTTTGGACCGCTTCGCTCGTGCTCTCCGCAATCGGATGGTTTGTCGTACGATGATGACCTTTGATGCACGCGAGACGATTCTCGTTATTGGCCTCGGCAAAAGCGGCCTTGCGTGCGTGCGCGTGTTGCGTTCGCGCGGCGCGACCGTCTACGCCACCGACGAAAAGCCGGTGAGCGAACTGCAAGATGCGATCGAAATTGTCGAAGCGACCGGCGCGCGTTTTATCACGCCCGATCAGCTCGAACCGATCGCCGGCGGACTCACGTCGGCGGTGCTCTCGCCCGGCGTGCCGCTCAATTCGGCGGTGGTGATCGCGGTGCAAAATAATGCGGTGCCGGTGCTGGGCGAGATCGAAGTCGCGTTCCGGTTGTGCAAAGCGCCGGTCATCGCCGTGACCGGCACCAAAGGCAAATCGACGACCACGGCCTTGATCGGGCATCTGCTGCGCTGGAGCGGGCGCAGCGTGCGCGTCGGCGGCAACATCGGGAACCCGCTGATCGACGAAGTGGTCGACGCGCGCACCACCGATTGGGTGGTGGCCGAAGTCTCCTCGTTCCAGCTCGAGACGATTCGCGCGTTCAAGCCGCGCGTAGCGGTGCTGCTCAATGTTGCGCCGGATCATCTCGATCGCTATCACTCGATGGACGAATACGCCGAAGCCAAGTACCGCATCTTCGCCAATCAGTCGTTCGGCGATTTTTTCGTGGGCAATCTCGACGACGCGCGGGTCACCTCCCTCGACGTCAGCACGAGCGAACGCAACATCCGCTCGCGTCAGCTTTGGTTCACCCTGGCCGATCGGCACGACAACGCGACGATCTACGTCCACGGCGACGAAATCGTCTACGCGCCGATCAGCGGCGATCCGCGCCCGGTCAAGGTGATGCGCAAAGACGAGATTCCGCTTGCCGGCGCGCACAACGTGCAAAACGTGATGGCCGCGCTGCTAGCGGCATACGCCGTCGGATGCGAGACCGCGGCACTGCGCGAAGCGGTGATGAGTTTTCGTGCGATGCCGCATCGCCTGGAAAGCGCGGGCGAAATCGACGGCGTGCTCTACGTCGACGATTCCAAGTCGACCAATCCCGGCTCGGTGGTCGCCGCGCTGCACGCCTACGCGCGACCGATCGTGCTCATCGCAGGCGGCCGTTCGAAGGGCACCGATTTCGTCGAGATGGGCGTTGCGATTCGCCAGCGCGCCAAGGCGCTGGTGGTGATCGGCGAGGCGGCCGACCAGATCGCCGCCCACGCACTGGGCGTCGAGATCGTGCACGCCGATTCGATGATCGACGCCGTGCAAAAGGCGCGCGCGCTTGCCGTGCCGGGCGACGTGGTGTTGCTCTCGCCGGGCTGCGCATCGTTTGATATGTTCCGTTCGGCCGAAGATCGCGGCGAGCAGTTTACCGCCGCGGTGGAAGCGTTGCGAGCGCCGGCTGGTGCTTAACGCCAACGCGCGCGCGAGCACGACCCCGCGCCGCTCGTACGTCGCCAAGCCGCCCGACACGCTGCTCTTTTTTGCAGTCGCGTCGCTGGTCGGCATCGGTTTGGTGATGATCTTCTCAGCCTCGAGTGCGACCGCGTATCTGGAACATCATGACGTCGCCTACTACGCCAAACGCCAGATCCTATGGCTCGTCGTCGGGCTGATCGTCGCCTTCGGCGCCTACAAACTCGACTACCATCAACTCAAGCGCTGGGCGCCGTATCTGCTGGTGGCCACGCTCGTCTCGCTGGTGCTCGTGCTGGTGCCGCACGTCGGCGTCGCGGTCAACGGTGCGCGCCGTTGGGTCGGGGCGTCGTCGTTTTCGTTTCAACCCTCGGAGTTTGCCAAACTCTCGCTGGTGATCTATCTCGCGGCGATGCTGGCGTCGCGCGGCGAGCGCATCATCTCGCTGGTCCGCGGGCTCTTCCCTCTGTGCATTCCGGTCGTCATCATGGCGGTGCTCGTGCTCAAGGAACCCGACATGGGCACGGCCAGCCTGCTGGTGATGATTGCGTTTGCGATGTTCTTCGCGGCCGGCGCGCGCCTCACGCATCTATTCGTGATCCTGCTCGCCACCACGCCGGCGGTGATCGTGGAAGTGCTGGCAAGCCCATACAAGCGTGCGCGTGTCTTTGCATTCTTGAATCCGTGGAAAGATCCGCAGAACGCCGGCTTCCACATCGTGCAGTCGCTGCTGGCGCTGGGTAGCGGCGGCCTCTTCGGCGTCGGTCTGGGCGATTCGCGCGCGAAGTTCTTCTATCTCCCCGAGCAGTACACCGATTTCATCTTCTCGATTCTGGGCGAGGAGCTGGGTCTGGTCGGCGCGCTTGCGGTCGTGATCCTCTTCATCGTCTTCGGCTATCGCGCGATCAAGATCGCGATCGCCGCGCCGGATCGCTTCGGCTTCTTTTTGGTCATCGGGTGCGTGTCGCTTGTGGTGATCCAAGCCTTCGTCAACATCGGCGTGGTGACGTCGTCGTGGCCGGTTACCGGCGTGCCGTTGCCGTTCATTTCGTTCGGCGGCAGCTCGTTGATCGTCAACCTGGTGGCGGTCGCCCTGATTGCAAACGTCGGTCGCGGACAGCGCATCGCGCAATCGTGATTGCCGATCCGGTCGTGCGGCGCTTCGAACAACAGATCGAAGCCTTCGCTGTGATGCGATCCCCACTGTATGCGCGGGTCACGCAGCTTGCGCTTGAAAATTACCGCGCGCGCGGCGTCGTCCACGACTTCTTCACCGATGCGCCGTCGCGTGCGGTCGCATCGACGCCGGGCGTACGGCTCATGGGCGCGCTGCATTACCTTGCGCTCAGCGGCGAATCGCCCGACCTGGCGGCGCACTTTCCGTCGTGCGGCGGCGACGGCGATGCCGACGCGATCTGGGAACTGGCGCAAGAACTGCTCGCCTCGCGCGAGGAGCGCATCGGCGAACTCTTCGACGAAACCCCGCAGACGAACGAGGTCCTGCGCGGGACCGTGCTCTCGGCCGGACTCTCCGCATTTGCACGAAGCACAAATCTGTCGTTGCGCTTATTCGAAATTGGGGCGAGTGCGGGACTCAATACCCGCCTGCGCGGCGCGGATTACGCTATCGCCGAACGCGCGGCGTGCGATCTACACCCGCTCGATATCAACGACGAGAAGGATCGGCTGCGGTTGCTTTCATTCGTGTGGGCCGACGACGCCGAACGCATCGCGCGGCTGCACGAGGCAATTGACGCCGCGCGCGAAGTTCCGCTCGTGGTCGAACAGGCCGACATGTTCGAATGGCTCTCGCGGCGCGTCGAACCCAAAGCCGGCTATGCAAGCGTCGTGATGCAGTCGGTCGTAGCGGATCATCTCACCAAGGAGGAGCGCGCGCGACTCGCCGGCATCATCGAAGCGATCGGCGAGCGCGCGTCTGCGCAAAGTCCCTTTGCCTGGCTGCGCATGGAATTCGATCATGCGACGCGACGCTACCAAACGCGCTTGCGCGTTTGGCCGGGCGGCGATGACCACTTGATTGCTTCGAGCACGGGGCACGCGCGAGAGATCGAATGGATCGGCTAAACGTCGTCTTTACCGGCGGCGGCACCGGCGGTCATCTGTATCCGGCTATTGCGATCGCGCAGGCGCTGGGCGAGCGCGCCAACGTGACGTTCATCGGTGCGGCCGATCGCCTTGAAGCGACCATCGTGCCGAACGCCGGCTATCCGCTGATCACGGTGAAGAGTGCGCCGGCAAAACGCGCGTACGCGAACCTCCCCGGGGTGTTCGAAGCGATGAGCGCGCTGCGCCGCCTGCGGCCCGACATCGTGATTGCAACCGGCGGCTATGTCTCGCTGCCGGTCGTGCTCGCGGCGCGCATCTTGCGCCAAATCAAACGCATTCACGCTACGATTGCGCTGCTCGAGCCCAATGCGCGACCGGGCCTCACCAATCGACTCCTCGCGCCGCTGGTCGACGAAGTGTGGGGCGCATTTCCGGGTGGCGATCCGCGCTTTGCGGGCAAGTACGTGCAGACCGGTATTCCGGTGCGCGCCTCGCTGCGCACGTTACCGTCGCGCGATGCGGCAATCGAGCGCCTCGGCCTTTCGTCCAAACGCAACACGCTGCTTGCGATGGGCGGCAGCCAAGGGGCACGGTCGATCAACGATGCATTGACCTCGCTGCTCAAGAGCGACGGCTTGCCCGACGGCTGGCAACTGATCCACGTGACCGGCGAAAAAGAGTACGACCGGGTGCGTTCGGCGCTTGGACGCGAAGATGGCGCCCTTCGCGCCTACTTAAACGATGTCGGCGACGCCTACGCGGCGGCGGACCTGGTGCTGGCGCGAGCCGGCGCCTCGACGCTCGGCGAATTGGCCGCCACCGGACGACCGGCGATTCTCGTGCCCTACCCGCATGCAGCCGAGGATCACCAGCGCGCCAACGCCGCGACGGTCGCGCGGGCGGGCGCAGCCGTGGTGGTGGACGACCGCGACCTGATCGCCGGCAAGCTGCGCGGGATTTTGGCCGAGGTCACGCAACCCAGTCGCCTCGGGGATCTGCGCGCAGCAGCCGAGCGTGCGCGCTCGATCGATCCGGTTACGACGATTCTCGCCCGGGTCGATGCGCTTACGATGCGGAAGAATCGCACGTGACCTCGGTAGGCGAGCAAGGCGCAAAAACCTGGCATTTTGTGGGCATCGGCGGGATCGGCATGAGCGCGATCGCGCGGATTCTGCTTGCGCGCGGCCAGTGCGTTTCGGGCTCCGACGTGAAAGAAACCGCGCTCACCGCGCGCTTGCGCGAAGAAGGCGCCGAGGTGACGATCGGACACGACGCGGCCAACCTCGATCGCGCCCACACGGTGATCGTCAGCTCGGCGATCGATCGGCACAACCCGGAATATCTGGCCGCGCAACGGCGCAACATTCCGCTCTTGCATCGGGGCGAGATGCTTGCCGAGTTGTTGCGCAATCGAAGCGGCATCGCAATCTGCGGAACGCACGGCAAAACGACGACGACCGCGATGATCGCAGCGGTGCTGCGCGCGGGCGAGGTCGATGCAAGCCTGGTACTCGGCGGGATCGACGGATCGCTCGGAACCAACGCGTGCGACGGACGCTCGCCCTGGTTCGTGACCGAAGCCGACGAATCCGACGGGTCGTTTGCGTTGCTCGACCCCAAGATCGCGATCGTCACCAACATCGAGAACGATCATCTGCAAAGCGACGACGAGCTGCCCCAGCTCGTGCGCGCGTTTGAGGAATTTCTGCGCAAGTTGCCCGAGGACGGTTGCGCGATCGTCGGCGTCGATGATCCGCTGGCCGCGTCGCTGGTCGAACGCGAGCGCCGCGTGCGCACGGTGACCTTTGGATTGGGTCCGCGCGCCGACGTGCGCGCCGGCAACGTGCGCTCGCAGGGCCTCGGGATGTCGTTCGACGTTATCGTCGGCGACGTGTGCCTGGGGACGGTGGATCTCAATGTGCCCGGTGCGATCAACGTGCAAAATGCGCTGGCCGCAATCGCTGCGGCGCGCGAACTCGAGATTCCGTTTGTGCGCATCGCGCAAGGCCTGAGCGCGTTTCGCGGCGTGCGCCGGCGTTTCGATATTCTCGTACGCACCGATCGCATGGTGCTCGTCGACGACTACGCGCATCATCCGACTGCTATCCGCGCGACCATCGCCGCTGCGCGGCAGTATCACCGCGGTCCGGTGATCGTCGCCTTTCAGCCGCACCGTTATTCGCGTACCGCGTACCTCGCGCGCGATTTCGCCGATGCGCTCAAAGGCGCCGATCGCGTCTACCTCGCGCCGATCTACGCCGCCTCCGAGCCGCCGATTCCCGGTGTGTCGGAACGCTCGATCGGCGAGCCGCTTGCCGCGCTGGGCGCGCGCGTCACCTACGTGACGCGGGTCGACGAACTCGAAGACCGCCTTCTCGACGAAGTGCCGCGCGGAGCGCTGGTGCTGATGCTTGGCGCCGGCAACATCACCGAGATCGCCGCCCGCCTCGCCCAACGCGCGAACCAAGCCGACATCAAAGTTTCGTGAGCCTCACGAACGATCTCGCGACGGCGTCGCTGCTCACGATTGAAGATCGCGCAGCGCTGCTCGAGACGTTCGGCGATCGCGTGCGTTTCGATGAGCCGCTCGCGCCGTACACTTCGTGGAAAGTCGGCGGACCCGCCGATGCCTTCGCCACCGCCGAGCGCGAAGATGAAGTTGCGCAGGTGATGGCGCTGTGTTTTAAGCGAAAACTGCCGTGGTTTGTGCTCGGCAGCGGCAGCAACGTGCTGGTGGGCGACGGCGGGTTGCGCGGGATCGTGCTGCGTCTGGGCGGCGCGTTCACGACGGTCGAAGCGCGGATCGAAGGCGAACGCGTGCTGGTGGATGCCGGTGCGTCAGCTAAGATGGAAACGGTGACGGCGCGCGCGGCGTCGCTCGGCGCGATCGGGATCGGCTCGCTTGCGGGCATTCCGGGAACGGTCGGCGGATCGCTGCGCATGAACGCCGGCACGGATCGCGAGATGGGCGAGTTTGTGAGCCAGATTCTGGTGCAGAGTCCGGCCAAGCCCAAGCCGCATGCGATCGCGGTGCAATATTACTACCGGCATACGACGCTCGCGCGCGACGCGATCGTGGCGCGCGTGCACCTCGCGTTTGAGCACGGCGATCCCAAGGACGTGCGCGAGGAGATGCAGGCGCGCCTGGTTCGCCGCAAGAGCACGCAACCAATCGCGCTGCCCAACGCCGGCTCCTGTTTTCGCAATCCGCCCGGCGACAAGGCCGCGCGGCTGATCGAAGCGGCCGGGGCTAAGGGATGGCGGGTCGGTGGCGCGGAAGTCTCCACGCTCCACGCCAACTTCATCAATAACGTCGGTGGGGCCAGCGCCAAGGACGTCGCCACGCTCCTGGCTCGCGTTCGCCGAACCGTGTCCGAGAAATTCGGCGTGGAATTGCAGTTGGAAGTTCACTTGGTCGGTGTATTTATCGATGCAGAAAAAAGCTAGAGTCGCGGTCGTCATGGGGGGATCCAGCGCGGAGCGCGAGATCTCCATCCAAACCGGTTCGGGCGTGATGCGCGCGCTGCAGTCGCTGGGCTACGATGCACAGTCGCTGGATTACGATGCGCGCTTTCTCGATAACATTCGCGACGTCGCACCCGAGGTGGTGTTCAATGCGCTGCATGGACCCGGCGGTGAAGACGGACACGTGCAAGCGTTGCTCGATTTTCTCGGCATTCCGTACACCGGAAGCGGCGTCGAAGCGTCGGCCCTGGCCATGGACAAACACCTGACCAAGAAATTGCTCGCCGCCGAAGGCCTGCCAACCGCTGCATGGGACATCTTCGATCTCTCGGGCGGCACGCTGCCGCTCTTGCCCGGCTCGCTGGATCTGCCGCTGGTGATCAAGCCGCGATTTGAAGGAAGCTCGCAGGGCGTCGTGATCGTGCGCACCCACGAGCAGTGGACGAGCGCCATGCTGGCGGCCGCGAAAACCTATTCGCAGATCATGGCTGAGGAATTTCTCGGAGGCCGCGAGTTCACCGTCGCGATTCTCGGCGAAGAAGCGCTTCCACTCATCGAAATCATTCCAAACACCGACGAATTCTACACCTTCGATGCAAAATATGCGCCCGGCGGCAGCACGCATATCGTGCCGGCACGGATCGACGAAGATCTCGCCGCGCGGCTGCAGATGATTGCGTTGTCGGTACACCGTCTGCTTGGGCTGCGCGATTACTCGCGCACCGATTTCATCGTGACCAAAGAGGGCCGCCCGCAGATTTTAGAGATAAACACGTTACCCGGCCTTACCGCGACGAGCCTTGTGCCCGATGCGTGCGCGGCCGTGGGAATTTCCTACGAAGCATTGGTCGACCGGCTCGTGGGATACGCCCTCGCGCGTCGCGACGTAAGGGATGTTGCCTAGGGCGTCGTTACATCGCCGGCGGTGCAATTCACGCTAAGCACGTTACCGAAGTATTCGTCTGCACCAACCGAACCGAGAACGCTACCCGCTGCCGGGTAGTTATTCGCGTTGTAGGTGAAGTTTGTAACGCTTCCTGAACTCGGGTCGCTCTGTAGCAACACCGCTTCGACTTGCGTCGTTCCGACTTCATTACATGCGATACTGATATTCTCTCCGTAGAGTGAATGATCGGCGGTACCCGGAGTGCTGTACGTCGTTCCCGGTTGCGTGATCGTCACGATATTCTTAGCATCGGCTTCGACGATCTGATAGGAACCGTTGTCGAACGAAATGGGATTGCCGGAAGCCGTCTGATACGGAATCGCATCACCGGCTTCATCTGCGACGAACACCGTGATCGAATATCCGCTTGCTCCGTACGTTCCGGCTTGACCGTCGCACGCTGCATCGCAAAGATAGGCCGACTCCATCACGCCTTTGAGCACGAGCGTCGAGACGTTGTTCGGTCCAGATTGGAGATTGAGCGTGGTCTGACCCTCGGTAAGAACGTAGCCGTTCGTTGTGGGGATACAAAGTTCGCGCCCGTAGACATCCGGTTCGCACGGCCCGTCGGTTTCGACCATGCCCAGTGTGTGCGTCCCCGGAGTGGTCGTGTAGCTGAAGGTGACATCCGCGTACGGTTGATTACCCGAACCGCTACCTTGGGAATTGGTGAACGTGTACGTCACAGAATAGGTGAAACTTCCGCCATTGGGCAGCGTTCCCGAACCGCTCGGGCCTGCTTCGCCTTCGGTCACATTCCCATTCGGCTGGAACGGTATTGCATCGAGCATAGTAGAGTTGTCGAAAATTACCGTGAAAGCGCCGTCGGTGCTCGCGTCGATGAAGGCGGGTTTCTTCCCACGCGAGCTAAGGCTTTGCGACGGAGCACCGCTGAGCTTTATGCCGAGCGGAATTGCGAATGTGGTCGAACCGCTCGCAGTTGCTTTGCTTTGAGTTGCGGTCGTAGGAACGGGGGAAGAAACACTGCTGCTGCCACCGCCGCAAGCGGCGAGAAGGGGCGCGCTAACAAGCATCGTTGCGAGAACAAGGCCGCCCGTGATCTTGTTCTTCATGGCTTTGGATCTCCCGTAGCTTCGATAATGACCACGCCGCCCGCAGATGCCGTGGGTGTGGGCGTCGGCGTCGGCGTGGGCTCGCTAGGTGTGGGCGTCGGCGTAGGTGTGGGCGTCGGCGTAGGTGTGGGCGTCGGCGTAGGCGTAGGCGTCGGCGTTGTCGTCACCGGGGGCGGGCTTTGCGTCGGCACGCTGGTCGGCGAAGTAGACGGCGCGGGCGTCGGCTGCGTGCTGTTCTGCGGAATAACAAACAGCGCGAAATAATATGAAAGCGCTGCCTCAAGCGTGAAGGGGCTGGGGTTGCTCGCAAAGGTGACGGTCGTTCCGCTCAGACTCCCGGGTCCTTCGAAGCCGTATTGCCACCCGAGACTGGGGCGCGTTGGATCGTAAAGCGCGAGATAGTAGCTTGCGTTCGGCAAGACGTCGGCCGAGGGAATCTCGATCGTAAAGCCGGGCGCACTCGGCAAGGTGATCGTTGCGCTCGAATAGATTTGGATGTAGAGGAGTGCCGCCGCATCGGCCGGCGCCGCGTCCCTATGGGCTGTTTGCACGAACCGCGCGAGCGAGAGCGGTGGCGAGGATGAAAATTCGGCGTTCGAAACGACGGCCGTGAGTTGCGCGTTGGTCGCGGTTTGAGGAAGCGGGAGCGACATGGTCGGCGCGTAGCCGGCAACCGTCGGGAGCGCCACCGGCACCGGCGTCGCACCCGGGCTTGCGGTGGGCAAAGAGACGGCAACCTGGGTCGCCACTGTTTGCGCCGACGAGCTCGGCGCCGCGATGGGCGTGGGGCTGCTGCTTGGGACAGGAACCAGCCCGCGGCTGGCGCCGCCGCACGACGCCAACAACAGCGCTATGAACGCAACAGTAAGGCTGGCGGCGGCTCGTGATAAGGTCCCAAAAGTGGCTTTTTTGCTCATCTTTCCCTCGTGCAATGTGAGTCCTATGGGGCCAGGTTTTTACACTACACGATCCCCGCGATTGCCTCGTAAAGGTCGTGTAACATAAGAAGCCCGAATCTTATTAAGATATGGAACACTTCGATTGCCGTTGCCCGCATAGCGGATTTTCTCAACGCGCCTTTGACATGGCGAAGTTATCGCTTGGCCGCCGCGCGTTTATCGCCGGCGCGGCCGCAGCAACTGCGGCGACGCTGATTCCGTGGCGCGCGCGCGCGGCGGCGAACGATGTGACCGTGCTCAAATCGGCGCGGATGTTCGACGGCGTGACGATGCGCACGCCGGGCCTGGTGGTGATCAAGGGCGATCGCATCGTGTCGATGAGTGCCGGCGATGCCGGCGCCGATGCGCACGTGATCGATCTTGGCGATGCTACCTTGATGCCAGGTTTGATCGACTGCCACACGCACGTCGCACCGTTCATCGTCACCTCGCACTATTTGGTAAGCCCGGGACGCGCCGAAGACAACGTCGGCGAAGCCGCGATCTACGGTATGCACAACGCACAGAAGATGTTGGCCAACGGGTTTACCACGCTGCGCGACGTCGGTGGCGGCTGGGGCATCGATCTCGCCGTGCGCGACGCGATCAACGAAGGCGTCTACTCGGGTCCGCAGATCTTCGCGGCGGGGCCGGCGCTTTCAATTACCGGCGGCCACGGTGATACCAACGATATGCCCGACTTCGTCACCGAAGAGACGACGATCGAAAGCGCCGTATCCTATGGACCGTACGGCTTCCGCGAAGTGGTGCGTGAACACGTCAAGCGTCACACGGATCTGGTGAAAATTCTTGCGACCGGCGGCGTGCTCAGCTACGGCGACGTGTGGGACATTCCGCAGATGAATCTCGACGAGATTCAAGCGGTGGTCGACGAATCAACCAAGTTTAATCGCAAAGTTGCGGCGCACTGTCACGGCGACAAAGGCATTTCGATCGCGGTCGAAGGCGGCGTGCATTCCGTTGAACACTGCACCGGTGTGAGCGAAGCAACCTTGAAGAACATGCAGCAGCGCGGCACGGCGTTAGTGCCGACGATCTGGGCGCTCGACTCGATTCTGCAGCCGGGCAACCCGATGCACATTCCGCCGGGTTCGGTGCAAAAGGCCGAGTATGCCGCGACGGTGCGCAACGAGGGGATGCTGCGCGCGGTCGCATCGAGCGTGACCATCGTCTACGGTACCGATGCCGGCGTCTTCCCGCATCAGGAAAACAACAAGGATTTCGCATTGCTCGTGCACATGGGCATGCGCCCAACCGACGTGCTTCGTTCCGCGACATCGGGCGCGGCCGAGTTGATCGGCGTCAGCGACCGCGGCAAGCTCGCGCCGGGAAAGCGGGCCGACGTCGTCGCCTTCAACGGCGATCCGACGCGCGACATGTCGCTTATGGAAAAGGCGCCGGCGCTCACGCTGCTGGGCGGCAAGCGCGTCAACCTCGCGTAAGGGCTCGTTCTCGAGCGACAAATGTCGGCAGGCGGGGGTGCCCGCCCCCTCAAAATCCCCCCTACTATGTCTACAGGTTTGGTTGTCGATCGCGGGCTTGAGGGCGTCGTCGTTGGATCGACGGTTCTGAGTAATGTTGAAGGCCAGATTGGACGTCTGACCTACCGCGGCTACGATATCGACGACCTGGCGCCCAACGCCAGCTTCGAAGAAGTCTCGCACCTGCTGCTCTTCGGTCACTTACCCAACGCGACGGAACTTGCGGCTTTTAAATCGGAGCTTGCCTCGCGCCACGCGCTGCCCGGACCGTTGCTTGGAGCGATGCAGTCCGTTCCAAAAACGGCGTGGCCGATGGACGTGATGCGCACGATCGTGAGCGGCCTCGCGCTCTTCGTACCGGTGAATAATCACGGCGAGCACGTATCCGACGTGCACAGCGCGATCGAGCTGATCGCGAAGATGACGACGATCCTCGCGGCGTGGGATCGCATCCGCCGCGGCCTGGATCCGATCGAGCCGCGCACCGATCTCTCGCACGCGGCCAACTTCCTCTATATGCGCACCGGCAAAGTGCCTTCGGAGATCGAGGAAGCCGCGGTCGACACGTATCTCGTGCTCTTGGCCGACCATTCGTACAACGCATCGACCTTTTCTGCGCGCGTGACCGCGTCAACCCGTGCCGACATCTACGCAAGCGTGACCTCGGCCATCGCGACGCTCAACGGCGATTTACACGGCGGTGCGGCCAGCGCCACCTACACGAATCTCGTCGCCATCGGTGCGCCCGAAAAGGCCGAGAAATTCGTGCACGACGAGCTGACTAAAGGCAATCGGATCATGGGCATGGGGCATCGCGAGTATCGCGTGCGCGACCCGCGCGCCAAACATCTCGAAGCGATTGCGAAGAAACTCTCCGACCACGTCGGCAATAGCAAATGGTATCCGATTGCGCGGGAATTGGAAAATCAAAGCCAGCGCATTCTGGCCGAAGAAAAACCGGATCGCAAAATTTACGCCAACGTCGACTTCTACACCGCACCGGTGCTGGCTGACCTCGGCATGCCGGGCGATGAATTCACGTGCTTGTTTGCGTGCGGCCGCGTCGCCGGCTGGACCGCGCACATTCTCGAGCAGTTGCATGACAACCGGCTGATTCGTCCGCAGGCCACCTACAGCGGACCGCCGGCGGGGCCGTTCGTGCCGATCGGCCAGCGCGGATGATCGTCATCCCGGCGCTCGATCTGCGCGGCGGGAAGTGTATCCGCATGGAGCGAGGCGACATTTCGACGTCGACCGTCTATGCCGACGATCCCGTTGCACAAGCCAAAGCCTTCGTCGCGCAGGGCGCGCGTCGTTTGCACGTGGTCGACCTCGATGCTGCGTTTGGACACGGCGACAACATGGAGGTCGTGCGCGCGATCGTCAAGGCGGTCGATGTGCCGGTACAAGTCGGCGGCGGTATTCGCACGCTCGATAAAGCGCAACAGCGCATCGACGCCGGCGTTTCGGAGATTGTGCTCGGCACGATGCTGGTGGATGACGAGCGCGCGACGCGCGCCATCATCGGGCGCTTCGGCGAACGCGTGATTGCCGGTATCGATGCGCGCGGCAAGCACGTCGCGACCCACGGCTGGCAAGAACACACGCCGGTCGATCGCGATGCGCTGGTCAAGCGCGTAGCGATGTGGGGCATCAAACGGATTATCTTTACCGAGATTCGGCGCGACGGCATGGGCGAGGGGTACGACATTGTGGCGCTGACCGAAGTCGCGAACGCCGCCGACGTGCTGGTGACGGCAAACGGCGGAGCGCGCACGATCGAAGATCTGCGCGCGCTCAAAGCCCAAGCGCCTGCGGCCGTCGATTCGTGCATCGTCGCGAGTGCGATCTACAAAGGGACGATCAAACTCGTCGACGCTATCGCCGCCGTCGGCTAGTTACTGCGTTGTAAACGAACCTTCGTTGACAGACGCGGTATAGCTGCATTGCGTCTGCGTGCCGTTTGCAATGAGTTGGGCAACATAGGTCACGGTGTACGTCGTGCTCGGCGAGAGCGCGCTCGATAGCGGCACGCTATAGCCGTTCGAGGTTGCGTTGAAGGTCGTCAACGTTTGCGTGGCGCCTGCTGCCGTCGACAGCTTAATCGACGGTGGTCCAACCGCGGTGTACAGCGTTCCGGTGAACAGTAGCGCCGACGTGGAGTCCGAAACTCCGGTTGAACCGGCGGTCGGGCTCGCAAGATTGAATGGCGGAACTGCCTGCGTACTACATATATCGGTGGACGTGCCCGGCGGCGTCATCACGCTCGCACCACTACAGGCACACAGAACGCCGAGCGCAATTGCGGAAATGAGCAGTTTCCTCATCATCATTTGTCACCCTGAGCTTGTCGAAGGGTCGCCCGATCAGTATAGACAACGCCCGGCATCGACGACAAGCCGGTCACGACGATGCTGAGTTCCTGAGAACCTAGCGCGCTCGAGAGGTAGGCCTTATGGGCTAGTCCCGTTTTCGGAAACTCGGGCACTGACAACCCTAGGGAATGCAAAGCGCCGTGAAAGCCAGGTGACTCTTGAAGCGTCTCAGTGTCAGTACGTTCCTAAAGACGTCCATTGTGTTCATAATAGCCGCAAGTCTCTTCGACTGCTCCGGCCGTTCAGGCTCACTGCCTCCGGCGCCCGGTAATCTCGTCATTGATGCCGCGACCTGGCATAGCCAGGTTCAAACGCCACCGCCTAACAGGTCTGGGCTTCGACCCGCGACGGGCAGCACAGGCGGCTGCGGCGGCATTTGCATGTCCGGTTCCATCACCAGCGCATCAGTGACGGCCCAATCGAACGGCCTTTACACTTACACGCTTACGGTAGGGGGACTAAGCGGAACAAGTGCGAGCGTATCGGTGTTTTGGGGTGTCGGCGCGAGCACCAGTGGAAGCACCGGCTACACTGTAACGAACGGGTCGACCATCACGATCACGAATATGCCGGCGAGCGCGAATGGTTACGTTGAGTTTATCGGCAACGATTCATCGGGGACCCCGATCTCCGGTGACCTTAACGACTACGGAGGCGGTACCGGCATTGCATCTCCGGACAGCACCAGTGGATGTGGCGGAAATTACAGCGAAGGTGGAAAATACGGTGAAGATGAGGCCTGCCCACTAACTCGCGTGGGTATACCGTAAGGGAGCCAAGATGACTGTATCGATGTTGCTTCCATACGTGCTGCTTGCCGCCACGACCGTTTCCTCGCCCACGCCGAGTGCGACGCGGCCACCGTACAACTGCGTCGTCTTCGTCTGGAAATCGAAAGCGGTCGCAGATTCGGTCGGGCGGTCGCACGAAACGCCAAGTGCGGATCCAAACAAAATGGGACCGGTTTGGCGTAAGGCCTACGACAGCGGCGATCTTTCTTTTCGTGAGTGCCGCCCCGGTGATCCCACGCCGCACATCAGCACCCCGGTTCCTTCTCCAACGCCGTGATCGCCTCTTACGCGTATTCGCGCGTCAGCGTGGCCGGCAAGTGCGTGACGATTTCGTAGTTGATCGTGTCGGCCCACTCGGCCCAATCGTCGGCGGTAATCTCTACCGAACCGTCGCGCCCAATCAGCGTGACCTTCGATCCGACGTGCGCGTTTGGGGCGTGAGAAAGATCGACAAAGAGCATGTTCATCGCGATGCGTCCGACGATCGGCGCGCGCGCACCGTCGATCAAGACCGCGCCTTTATTCGAAAGCGCGCGCGGTATGCCGTCGGCGTACCCCAGCGGCACGACGCCGATCGACATGTGGCGCGGCGCGTGGAAGGTGGTGCCGTAGCCGACCGGCTCGCCGGCATCGATGCTGCGCACCACCACGAGTTCGGTTTCGTAGGAGAGCGCGGGTTGTAGCGGCAGCTTTCCGCCGTTCATTGCTTCGCGCGTTGCTGCCGAGGGCCACAGGCCGTAGAGGGCGATACCGAAGCGCGAGAGATCCAGGCGCGTTTGCGGCCAGAGCATCGCTGCGGCTGACGCCGCGATGTGGCGAACCGGCCGAAATCCACGCGCCGCAAAGAGCGGTTCGGCATGATTGAACGCTTCGTTGAAGCGTTCGAGCTGCAGCATGGTAAAGGGCGAGTCGAGTTCTTCGGCTGACGCGAGATGCGAAAAGACGCCGGCGATTTCGATTGCGTTGACGCGGCCGTACGCTTCGACTGCATCGGGCAGATCGCCGGGCTGCAAGCCAAGACGATTCAGTCCCGTGTTGATCTTCACGTGCACGCGCGCGCGTTTTTGCGCCGCAAGCGCGGCGGCACTGAGATCGCGAACAAAATTCTTCGTATCCCAGAGCGCAATCTCGGCGTTGGCGGTCATCGCGTCTGCGAGCCGATCCGGCGGCACCGGGCCAAGAATCAGAATCGGCGCGGTGATCCCGCCGTCGCGCAGTTCGAGCGCCTCGTCCACCGCGTACACGCAAAGTCTGTTCGCAAGTCCTTCGATGGCGAGCGCGGTATCGACCATGCCATGCCCGTAGGCGTTGCCTTTGACGACGAACGCGGCGTGCTGCGGGCCCACGAGGTTGCGTAACGCTTCGGCGTTGTCGCGCAACGCCTGCGTGGAGATGCGCAGCCTACCGATCACGCCTTGTCCATGCGCGCGACGACATAGGCGACCGGCACGCCGAAGAACAGCATGTGGGCGAGTACTTGGTCGACGAACGCGGTCGGCGTAGGCGGCCACACGAATGCGTGCGCGCCGAGCAACAGAATCTGCATGAAGACGTAGACGACCAGTCCGTACATCAATCCCGAGATGAGCCAACGCGTGTTCACAAAGTCTTGCGTCTGCGCGAAGTAGGCATAGCCGCCGGCCCACGCGATGCTAACGACGACGTGCACGAGCAGTCCGAGCCACGCATACGACGGGTTGGTTAGCGCAACCGGGCCGATCGCGGCCGATGCGACCCACTGCCACATCGCAAGGATGCTGCCGTGCGCCGGCACGATCGCGGTGAGATAGAGGTACAGATCCAGAACGATGCCGCCCGCGATGCCGGCGCTGACGCCTTGCATGATAATACGGCCCCAATTGAGGCGAACGCTGGTTGCCATGGGCGCACGATTCGTCGCGAGAGATTAAATTTCTCGCGGTCCCAGAGAAACCCGAGTGCTTTTTCAGATTGGCCGGGTAGCATGCTCTTATGATCTTGGGTGAACGTCCGACGCAAGTGGCCTCCGAAGTCGTGATTCGTGGATCGACCATCTTGCTTGCTATCCTCACCGGTACAGGCATCGCCTTCGGCCTTTGGTCGCAGCTGCAGCACACCGCAGCCCCTGGACTCCTCACCGCCTCGGTCGCGGCGCTCTGTCTGGGCGCGGCGTTGGTGGGCGTGGCGATCCGCAGCTTCGGCACCCGGCTCTTCCTCGTCATCGCGGCCCTTTCGCTGGCGCTGGCCTTTTTTGGCGGCTCCGGCGCCTTCGCGGCCCTGACTTCGTAAAGATTCCCCCCTCGTAAAGCGTCAAAGGACGCTTGCACTCCTCGACCCCGTCTGCTAAAATCTCGGGGCTGGCACTCCTTTGCTGCGAGTGCCAAAATGTAAAAACCCACAGTTTTTGGAGGTTTCCGTGAATCTCAAGCCTTTGGCCGATCGCGTGGTCATTGAGCACGTCGAGCAAAACGAGAAGAGCACCGGCGGCATCTTCTTGCCCGACACCGCTAAAGAAAAGCCGCAAGAGGGCATCGTCCGTGCGGTCGGAACCGGCCGCGTGACCGACGATGGCAAGACGCTTCCGATGGCCGTTAAAGTCGGCGACCGAGTGATCTACTCGAAGTACTCCGGCTCCGAAGTAAAGATCGACGGCAAAGAATTCCTCATTGTATCTGAAAAAGACGTTCTCGCTGTTGTCGACAAAGTTCCGGCCGGCGTAGCTTAAGGAGCATTTGAACTAAATCATGGCTGCAAAGCAAATCGTATTTGACGAAAACGCGCGTCGCGCGCTCGAGCGTGGCGCCAACCTGCTTGCCGATGCGGTGAAAGTGACCCTTGGACCCAAGGGCCGCAACGTCGTTCTCGACAAGAAGTTTGGCTCGCCGACGATCACTAACGACGGCGTCACCATTGCTAAAGAAATCGAACTGGGCGACTCGTTCGAAAACATGGGCGCACAGCTCGTGAAAGAAGTTGCCTCGAAGACCAACGACATCGCCGGCGACGGCACGACCACCGCGACGGTGCTCGCGCAAGCGATCATCCGCGAAGGTCTGCGCAACGTTACCGCCGGGTCGAACCCGCTGCTGATCAAGCGCGGCATCGAGAAGGCCGTGCAAGTTGCGGTTGACGAGATGGGCTCGGGCAACAATCTTCAAAAAGTCGACACCAAAGAGAAGATCGCGCAAGTCGCGTCGATCTCGGCCAACGACAAAGAGATCGGCGACTTCATTGCTGAGGCGATGGAGAAGGTCGGCAAAGACGGCGTGATCACCGTTGAGGAATCGCGCACGCTCAAGACCGAAGTCGAGACCAAAGACGGCATGCAGTTCGACAAGGGCTACATCTCGCCGTACATGGTCACCGACAGCGAGCGCATGGAAGCGGTTCTCGACAACCCGTACATTCTCGTGACAGAGCGCAAGATCTCGGCGATCGCCGACATTCTGCCGCTGCTCGAGAAGGTCGTGCAAGTGCAGCGTCCGCTGCTCATCATCAGCGAAGACGTCGAAGGCGAAGCCCTCGCGACGCTGGTGGTGAACAAGCTGCGCGGTACGTTCACCTCGGTTGCCGTCAAGGCGCCGGGCTTCGGCGACCGCCGCAAAGAGATGCTCAAGGACATCGCCACGCTTACCGGCGCGACGGTGATCTCAGAAGAGCTCGGCCTCAAGCTCGACAAGGTCACTCCGGATCAGCTCGGTCAAGCCAAGCGCGTGACCGTGACGAAGGAAGAGACCACGATCGTTGATGGCGCGGGCAAACCGGCCGACATCAAGGGCCGCATCGAGATGATCAAAAAGCAGATCGAGGACACCGATTCGGACTTCGATCGCGAGAAGCTCCAAGAGCGTCTTGCGAAGCTTTCGGGTGGCGTTGCGGTGATCCAAGTTGGTGCCGCGACCGAGACCGAACTCAAAGAGAAGAAGCATCGCATCGAAGATGCGCTTTCGGCAACGCGTGCCGCCGTTCAGGAAGGCATGATCCCCGGAGGCGGTGCCTCGCTCGTGCATGCGGTCAAAGCGATCGACAAGTACATCGAGAAGGCGCCCAAGAGCAACGGCCACGCGAACACGTGGGCCGATGAGAAGATCGGTATCGAGATCGTCAAGAAGGCACTCGAAGAGCCGCTTCGTCAGATCGCGTACAACGCGGGCTACGAAGGTTCAGTCGAAGTGAACAACGTCAAGCAGAAGAACTCGCCGTTCGGGTTCGATGCGATGACGGGCGACATCGTCGACATGTTCAAGGCCGGCATCGTGGAGCCGTTCAAGGTCACGCGTTCGGCGCTGCAAAACGCAGCCTCGATCGGCGCGCTGATCCTGACGACGGAAACGCTGATCGCCGACAAGCCCGAACCCAAGCAGGCTGCTCCGGCAATGCCCGGCGGTGGCGGCATGGGCGGCTACGACATGATGTAGACTTTATCGGTCAAAGCTAAAGCTTTGCCCGCTAAAGTCGGACGGGGCGCTAACGCGCCCTCGTCCATCGCTGACATCTAAGGGCCCCGCGAACGCGGGGCCTTTTCTTTGCTACAGTGGGCCGACGCGGGTAATGTCGATCCAGCAGCCCCGACCTCCCTTTGCGGGGATGAACTGGCCGGACGCAATGGCTCCTATCTTGGAGTGGCTCGAAGACTTAGCAATACTGAACTGTGCCTGGGTGTCGCACAATCTGTTGCCTTTCGCATCCACGAACTCGTAGCGAACGTAGAAAAAGCCGCCCAACGTATAGTTGCCCGATCCCCACTCTCGCGCGTTCCCGGCCTCGACCCAACCCCAATCCAAGTTTCTCGTTTTCCCAAGGTCTTGAATCGTGATCCAGGCGCGGTTGGGCGACTTGTTGACCGTATAGACGGTGTAGGTAGCGAAGTTTTGCGCGGCACTGGGAAACGGCAGCATGGTAAGCGCCGTTACCAGCACCATCGTAAGTAAACGGAGAGAAAAGCGCATTGACGTCCCCTTTCTGACCGGCGAGCTACGACGTTTTTTACCGGGTGGTGTCGACGCGGGTACCGGTCGGCGTGTGTGCATTTTGGAATAGGCTGCTGCTCGCAGCCTTCGCGGTCGCGTGTACGTCGTTGGCGTGTAGTGCCGCATCGTCTGCAGCGCGCGTGAGCGTCTTCGGCGGAGATGTCGCGGCGGCAGCCTCAGTCGCTTGGGTCGAATGAGCCGAATGGACCGGTTGCGTATTCATATCGAACCTCCGGTGCCCATCCCCATGGAACGAGCCTGGATGCATTCTAGCACAATTGGTGGCGCTTCCCTCGACTACGCTAGCGAACGCTTCGCGTTCGCCGTGCTACGCTCGGGATGACAAAGAGGTGCTAGCGCGTCAGGAGCAGTGCGTTGTTGATTTGGCGGCCGGGCGAGACGAGGTATTTCCCGTTCGCCCATAAGCCGGTTGATGCGCCGCCGTCGAGGTTCATCGCGTCGTAGGCGCCGAGCTTCTTCATGATGTGCGCGCACTGGTCGAGCGAGCCGCTCGCGACGGCAAAGATTAGCTCGGATTGATCCTCGCTCACACCGACCATCGCGCGTTTGCCCGAGCGAAAGACCTTGGGATCTTTGAATCCCTCTGCCGCCGGATCGGCGAACTCCATGCCCTCGACGAGCAGCTGCGGTCCGCCGCCGATTGCTTCCCACGCATTGGCGATGCCCGGAGCCGAACCGTCCTCGGCCGTCACGGTGTACGATGCGCGCCGGCCCACCCAAAAGCGCGATGCCACCGGATACTCGCCGCGGAAGTAGATCACGTAGCCGTCGCTCGGAATGCGGGTCGATCCATAATTGATCTGCGAGACGACGCCGTCGGTGACTTGGATTTGTGGGCCGCCGGTCAGTCCGGTCGAGCGACCCCACGCCGGCGTGAAGATAGTGATCGTTTCACCGCCGGGTCCGGGAAGCCGGTTAAACCAGTACGCGTACCAGTTATTTGGATAGGTCGAATTGCCGTCCAGCGATCCGTTGATGCGCAGCGGGATGCGCTCGATCGTGGCGCGATTGCCGCGATCGAAGTAGAGCACGCTGCCAACGTCGCCCTTGAAGACCATCGAACCGTCGATCACCGTCGTTTGATCGAGGTTTTTGCGCGCCACGTGCTTGGCGTAAGCTTCAAAATAGCCGCCATTGATGGCGGCTATCGCGTTTTCGTGCTTTGCAATGTCGGAGAGCCACGCGGTGTCCCCGACGTCGGGACCCCCGAGCGCGGCGTGAACCTGCACACGATCGAGTCGCGCGATGACAAACTGAACTACGCGGCCATCGATCATGGCCGTGCCGACGTTGAGGGCAGGCGCACGCCGCGCGTCGAGCGCAATCGGTGCGCACGCGAGAAAAAATCCCACCGCAAGAAACGCAATCGCGCGTAGCAGTTTGGAAGCCCTCACACTTGGGTAATCGGTTAGTTTCCCTGTGCACTTAACGCAAACGCGCACGCATTCGTTGAAAAGCCGAGGCGGCTTAACGTGTTTGTAATGATCGCTGGGTAACACGAGGGCATGTGCAAGCGCCTCATCGCATCAACCGCAATGATCGTACTCCTGGCTGCGTGTGGTGGAGGCGGCAGTAGCTCGTTTGCACCAGCCGGCAGCACGTCCGGAGGCAATTCCGGCGGCCCGGCGGGCAGCCAAACGCCGGTTCAATCGCAGGCCGGCGGCAAGATTACGCACGTCATCATCGTGATTCAGGAGAACCGGACGTTCGATAATATGTTCAACGGCTATCCGGGCTCCGATACTGTGACGCAAGGGCTCGATCACAACGGGAACGAGGTGCCGCTTGTGGCGCGCCCGATGACCGATCCCTACGATCCCAGCCACACCTACCAGTCGCTCTTGCAAGAGTATGACAACGGCAAGATGGACGGGTTCGATCTGAACCCGGTCAATCTGACGGTCGCGGGTGGAACCGGGCCAACGCCGGCCGACTACGTCTACGGCTACGTCCCGCAGAGCGAGTCGATGATCTACTGGCAACTTGCCGGCGGCTACGCGATCTCCGACCGCATGTTCTCGACGGAAATGGCGCCGTCGTTCCCCGGCCATATGACCTTGATCGGCGGGCAATCAAGTCGCATCATCGGTGATCCCGAGAATGCGACCAATCCTGATGTGAACTTTGTGTGGGGCTGCGACTCACCAGCGGGCAGCACCGTCGACGTGTTGAGCACGTCGAATCAGGTCGAAAGCGGCGCGGGTTCGCCGTGCACCGACTTTCTGACGTTAGGCGACATGGCCGATCAAAAGGGCATCACCTGGAAGTACTATTCCGGGTTGACTAACGGCCTCGATCTCGACGGCGCGGTGTCGATCTACGATGCGATCAGTCACATCCGCTACGGCCCGGACTGGTCCAAGGACGTGCCCCAAACGCCCAGTCGCGAATTTCAAATCTTCACCGACATTCAAAACAACGCGCTGCCGCAGATCGCGTGGCTGACGCCGCCGTCGGAAACCTCCGATCACGCGGGCGACGGCACGGCTTACGGTCCGGATTGGGTTGCCCAACTTGTGCAAGCCGTCGAAAGCAGCAAGACGTATGCAGGGAACACCGCGATCATCGTCACGTGGGACGATTCGGGCGGTTGGTACGATCACGTCGTTCCACCGAGCTTCAACGGGCTCAACTACGGAATGCGCGTCCCCATCATCGTCATTTCGCCGTACACGAAGCAAGGATACGTCTCGCACGCGACCCACGATTTCGGCAGCATCCTGCACTTCACGGAAAACGTCTTCGGGCTCGGCTGCCTCAGCCAGATCGATTGCGGCGCTGACGATCTCTCCGATATGTTCAACTTTGCAACCGCGCGCCCGTTTACGCTCGTGTTGCAGCCCGCACTCACGTTGCAGCAGATCGAGGGACTGACCTCAACGCAGCCGGTCGACGACGACAAATAGCGGCAGCTCAGATAAAGAGCACTTTGGCCATCATGCCCTTGTCCTCATGACTGAGGATGTGGCAATGAAACACCGACATGCCGCGGATGTGCACGTAGGATGCGTCTAAGACAACGTCGATGCTCTGCTGGAGTGGAACGTTCATCGTGTCCGTCCAAATCGGATTGGCCACGGGCTTGCCGTTGACGGCGTACGTCAAGAAGTGAACCTGATGAATGTGAAACGGATGAATCTCATGCGTGTGGTTGAGAATGCGCCAATGAACGTACGTGCCCACCTTCACGGTTGCCATCGGCGGGGCACTATCTGAATACAACTGGCCGTTGATGTAGAACTTGTGATTGCCTTCGGTGAAAGTCGCGACGAAACTCGGTGGCGACTGCTCCACTTTTGAAACGTCGACCGTTCGGTATGTGGCGGGACCTGCCAACGCTCGTACCGGTGCGGGCCGCGGGCTGACGCGGTCGGACGAGATATCCGCGAGCACTTGTCCGTGCATCGGATCACCGGCCGGACCCGTATCGACGCAGTGTGTCCGCAGGGTCGCATCTGTCCCGGCAGGCGGACCGGTCACGATCGCTTCGACGCGTCCCGCGGGCGGCATCACGATGTGGTCGTACGTGCGCATCGGATGCTGTGGGTCGTGCAACGCGAGCGGCTCTCCGTCGAAGGCTACGACGCGCATCGACGATCCGTCAATGCGAATATCCGCATAGTCGTCCGCCGAAGCATTGACGATCCGCCAGAACTGTTGCTCTCCCGGCGCAATGGCAATCGACGGACGAAAGACGCCGTTCACGGTGAAGAGTTGGTTGGGCGTTTGGTTCTGCGAGTGGCACGCGCTCCCGCTGTCAACGTCGAGCGTGCGCATCAGCGGCCGAAGCGCCGGGTTGCTCGGCGCAAACGGAGTCGTGCGAAGTACGATGACGCGTTCGGGCATCGTCCGCAAGAGCGGCACGTAACGGTCGATGCCTTCGACCACGATCGCGCCCGACATTCCGTCGAGAGCTTGCTCGTCGCTCTCACCCATCGGGTGGGTGTGAAACCAGTAGAGTCCCGGCGGCACATCGCGGGGAACGTGCACGTCGTAGTGCAGCGTTTGGCCCGGCGCGGCAAGCATCGTCACAACGTCGTCCTGCCCGTAACTCGGCGAGACTTCCATGCCATGGAAGTGGAGATTGGTATTGTCCATGCATGTGCCGAGTGCGCATTGCTCGGTGGAGTGGAGCGCTAGGTTGTTTACGTACGTGATGCGCAGTTGGCCGCCGGGAACGACCCGGATCGTCGGCGGCACGAGTGCGCCGAGATACGACATGGCCGCGCGTCCGTTCTTCTCTTGAGCGGTCAGCGTCAGTGTCGTGATCCCATTGGTGGGTACAACTTGCGGAATTTTTGGGAGAGCATGGTCGCAGGCCGAACGGGCCGTCTGCGCGCAAAGAAGCGCGACGACGGCGACGCCTACGGTGAGGGCGGCCTTTCGCTTCATGCCGCTAGTATACGCTAATTGTCAGGGTCTTGGAACTTGATCCACCAGTGCGTGCCGTCGCAGAATGGCTTGTTCTTGGACTGCCCACAACGGCATAACGCGTAGTGCTCGCGATTGGCCCCGGCATTCATCGGTTCGCCTTCGAGCTCGATGCCGCCGCGCACATAGTAGCTTGCGTTCTCGGCCACATAGATCTCGGGATCGCGCGGCTCGCCTTCGTACACCACGCCGTCGCGAATGAAGCCGAGTGCGCCGGATGGGCATGCGCGCACGATGTCGATGATCCGCTCGGGCGTATCGCCGTCGGGCGTAACAAACGTGTCGCCGTCTTCGTGAAAGACGCTCGGCAGGTGATCGGTACAGTTGCCGAAGTGGCAACACGTGCCGCGGTTATCCAGCACGACGATCTCTTTGCCTTCGTATTTGTCGGCGCGATCGGGGCGGCGCGCAGGGTCTTTCGAGCTGTCGAAGCCGATCTGCGCGTGCGTTCCGTCGCAGTAGGGCTTGCTCTTCGAACCGCCGCACCGGCACAACGCGACGATCGGCCGCACGTGGAGCGTCTCGCCCTTCGAGTTGGTGAGCTTGTGCAGATTGCGCACGATGTATGGCCCGTTGATCTCGGGTCGAATCGTCGTGCGCGCATTGCGCTCATCGGCTTCGTCGCGCACCGACATCGCAAATTGCGCCGGAATATACGGCGTGAGACACTCGGCCACGGCTTCCATCGCCGCTGCCGACTCCTCCACCTCTTGCGGAAGTCCCACTTCTTCGGCGAGACGCGTGAGGCGCATCTGCAGATCGTAGCAGCGCTCCAAGAAGAGGATCCACGCGGCGCGCTTGTGCGGCAGCAGATGGATCGCGCGCGCGAAGCCAAAGCCCGGCCCGGCCGTCTTGCCGGGATACTGGCGACCCGCCGGTGTCTTGGCGAGCGCTTCGCCGAGCGGGCGCAGAACCGAGGTCATGATGCGCAACGTCCCGCGCGCCAAGTGTTGCAGCTCTTCTTCGGTTTCGTTCGCGCGCGCGAAGAACCGTTCGAGCATCATCAGCATCAAGGCATACACACTATTGAAGAGGCCGGCCAGTTCTTGCGCGACCGGATCGGTCACGCGATTCGTGCCGGGCATCTCGGTGATGCCGCGCGTGCTGGGATTGCTCAACACCGGACGCACCGGATCGAAGACGCGGCCTTCGCGCTGTGCCGCTTCGAGCAGCGTCATATACTCGGTGCGGATCGTGTTGAAGACGCAGAAGTGCGCATCGGGATGCTCCGAGGTCGGCGATTCGCCTTGCTCGATGATCATCTCAATCGCGCGTTTGGCCGAAGCAACGTCGCTGACTTGCACGAGTTCTTTAGGAAAGTCGAGGTACAGGGGCGAGGCTTGCTCGGCCGGGTCGCCGATGAAGAGCCGCTCCGGCTCAATGCATGAAAATGCCGATTCGATCTTGCGATAGAACTCACCGACCGTGCGGAAGTCGACGTCGAACGGCTCGACCGTGTTCTGCACGCGCGCGGCCTCGCCGTCCTCGCAGTGGGCGACGCGCGCGCTGATCGCCGCAAATGCTGCGGCGCGCTCGGGTCCGAGAATCGTCAGGTCGGAGGGCATCTCGTAACAAACGAGCCGGTCGAGGAGTTCTTGCGAAAAGGGCTCGAGCGACATTTCGATGCCGAACGGAAACGCCGTCGCCGGGATCGGAAAGTTCGTACGGGCAAAGTGCGCTGCGCCGCCAACCGAGGTCATCAGATTGCAGACCTGCGCGAGGTGCAGCATCTCTTCGACGGCAACGTGCGCGATGCGGCGTTTCCAGGTGCGTACCGCGGTAAGCTCGTCGGCGGTCATCCCGCCTTCGCTCAGGCTCGTTTTGAGCGAGTAGCCGGCATAAAGGTAGACGCACGCGAGGTTGTGTTCGAGTTCCGAGGCCCGCGTGAGCAGGTAGAGCAGCTCTACGCGCGTGGTAACCGGTGCAACCGTGCTCGTCATGGTATGATCAACCGCATCGTGGCTCACAAAGTTTTGCATACTGTCCTCTTTGCTGCGTTTGCCATTCCGCTGCTCGGGATGACGACCGATCCCGTAAGCATTATCTCGCTCATTCGCGCAACCCCGTCGTTGACAATCGATACGACGGTTCCGCAATCGTTCGGGTGGGATCCGCAGACCCATCCCTACGTCCGATTGGTCGATGAGCATCAGCAGGTCGGCGGCTACGTCGATGCCGATTCGGCGTCGATCGGGCTTGTCGCCGGGGCCACCCAGGTGATGTCGGTTCCCCTCGTGAGCGGCGGAAGCGGCGGCATTTTTACGCAGATTCTCTTCGCGCGCGATGTCCAAGATGCAACGCCCTACTACCTTGGGGCGATCTCGTCGGGAGGTCATCTCGAGGTCAACATCACCTACCACGGTGTCGTCGCGATTTATCCCGATTACGCAGCGGGTGATCCGAACTGTTGCCCGTCGAAGTATTCCAGCGACACCTACACGATCGTCGATCGGAAGCTCAAGCTGCGCCCTTCTTCTAATCCAAACCCACAAAAGTCGTAAGGGGCTGGGCTACTTACCTGGCGAAATAGTCGCCTATGCTCCGCCGCGTTCCTATCCTTATTGCCGCGCTGTTTCTCACTGCGCAGACGCCTCAACCCGCTGCAACCGTCGCCTCGGCGCCGACTCCGCCGGCGGTCATTGCGTCGTTCTCGGGCCGCAACGCCGCCCTACAACACTATACGTTTGACGTCGACGCGCGCATCGCGCTGCTGACCTTTCCATGGATTCGTTTCACGCTTCACGGGCACGGAACGTATACGCGCGGCGGCGAGTACAGCGTGCATTTCGATAACGTTCCGTGGTTCGGGCGTGGCTACGACACCATGCCGATGAGCGCGCTCGACATTTCGAACTGGCCCTCACTCTACACGATGTCGGTCGCCGGATCGCAAGGCAACGTCACCACGCTTTCGATGCATGATGTGAAGAAGAGCCCGCTGGTCGAAGCGCGCGCGCAGATCGATCCAGCGCAGGGACTGTTGCAGATTCTCTGGACCTACGATTACGGCGGGCACGTCAAGCTTACGATCGTGCCGCAAACGGTCGACGGTTTCTCGTTTCCGGCGACCGAAGAAGCGGAGATCGTGATGCCGCAGTACCGGGCAATGGCGTGGGCCACGTACTCCAATTATCAAGTCGCGGCGCGTGGAGTATCGACGGTGGACTCTACGGGGAAGCGCTAGCAGCGCTGACCGCGTCGCTCAAGAACTTGAGTTCAACGAGCGTTCCCGGTTTTACATCGACATTCGTCTTCATCTGCTGCGAGAGTACGTAAGCGCCGGCTGCGCCGAGCGTGCCGCCGTGATGTTTTCCGGCGGCCATGTGTCCCGCGATCCCCGCGCCGATCACCATCCCGAACGTGCGCCAATGATGCGTCTTGGCATCGAAGGTGCCGACATTGACAATTTGCACGTGAATCGGCGCCGTCTGCCCATTGGGCATGCGCACGTCGTCGAAGACGATGGTCAAGGCCGGCTTCGTGCCTAACCCTGCCGCCGAGACGTTCGCAAGGTGACCTTCGACGACGGCGCCATGAAGCGCCGGATCTTTGTGCATGAGCGTGTCTTGCTGCACGATCGTGAACGTGTCACCGTCGTGGCTCTTATTGGTCGCGATCTCTTGTTGCAGCTTCCCGCGGAATTCCGTGCCGGATTTTACCAGCACGGCGCCGCCTGCCGCCGGGGCGCCCGTGACTGCGCTTTGCGTGGTTACGTTCGAACTTCGGCCGCAGCCTACCAGAGCAACGAGAGCGGCGAGGCCGGCGGCAACAACGATCTGCTTCATGGCTGCCGACTTGGGTTATCGCAGCAGGAGTCCTTCAACGGGAAGGGCTCGCGGCTAAAGCCACAAAGGTAGCAGTAGCATGCACCAACGGGTCACCAACGATTTCACCATCCGGGTTGCCACGGTTAACGGTTCGGGCAGTCAATCCTCAAATCTCGTCCTCACCAACGCGATCTTTCGTTTAGGTATCCCGGTCGCACCGAAGAACGTCTTCCCCTCGAATATTGAAGGGTTGCCGACTTGGTTTGACGTCCGCATCTCGTCCAAAGGCTATCAGTGCCGCACGCGCGACGTCGATCTGCTGGTTGCACTCAACACGGCGACGTGGCGCACCGATATCGCCGGCGTCAAAGCGGGCGGCGCGGTGGTTCACGAAGCGACCTATCCGGTCGCAGGCGAAAGTTCGCGCGACGACATCGTCTACTACCCCGTTCCGTTCAATGAATTGGCCAAGACGAACTTTAGCGACGGTACGCTGCGGAAGTATCTGCTCAATATGATCTACGTCGGCGTCGTCGCCGAGTTGCTGGGCATCGGCGAAGCCGACGTCGAGGCCGCGATCACCGGACAGTTCAAACGCAAGGCGAAGGCCGCGGCAACGAATGTCGAAGCGGCGCGCATCGGTTTCACCTATGCACGCGAGCATTTGACTAAAGGCGATCGCTTCGGACTCGAGCGCATGAGCGGCCTAACCGAAGGGCGCTCGTTCCTCGACGGCAATCGCGCGGCGGCACTCGGCTGCATTCAGGGTGGCTGCACCGTCGCGGCCTGGTATCCGATCACGCCGTCGTCGTCGTTGTGCGAAAATTTTATCGCGCTCGCCGAGAAGTTTCGCGTCGATCCGCAGACCGGTGAAAAGCGCGTCGCGATCGTGCAAGCCGAAGACGAGCTCGCCGCCATCGGCATGGTGCTCGGCGCCGGATGGGCCGGAGCACGCGCCATGACCTCGACGTCGGGACCCGGCATTTCGTTGATGGCGGAGTGGGCCGGTTACGGCTATTACGCCGAAGTGCCGGCGGTGATTTTCGACGTGCAGCGCGCCGGACCGTCGACCGGACTTCCAACCCGCACGATGCAAGGCGACGTGTCGTTTGCGTATACGCTCTCGCACGGCGACACCAAACACATCGTGCTCCTCCCCGCAACCGTGGAAGAGGCCTATGAGATGTCGATGGAAGCATTCGATCTCGCGGATCGTTTCCAGACGCCGATCTTCGTGCTCTCCGATCTCGACTTGGGCATGAATTCGTGGCTTACGCAGCCGTTGCCGTATCCGCAAAAGCCGTTCGACCGAGGTAAAGTGCTTACCGAAAAAGATCTCAACAAGCTCGAATCGTGGGGACGCTATCGCGACGTCGATCACGACGGCATTCCCTATCGCACCCTACCGGGAACCAATCACGACGGTGCCGGTTACTTTACGCGCGGCACGGGACACGATGAAGAGGCGCGATACTCAGAGATGCCCGACGTCTGGCAGCGCAATCTCGATCGTTTGGTGCGTAAGCACGAAACGGCGCGCACGGCCGTACCCCAGCCGATCGTCGACGAGCAGGGGCATCCGGCGGCGATCTTGGCCTACGGCACAACGCATCACGCGGTCATCGAGGCGCGCGATATTCTGCGCAATTCCGGCATAGAAACCGATTATCTGCGGGTGCGGGCGCTGCCATTTTCGCCCGAAGTTGCTGCATTCATCGCGCGCCACGAGCGCGTGTACGTGGTCGAGCAGAATCGCGACGGGCAACTCTTCGGGTTGCTGCGCATCGAACTGCCCGATCACCTCATCTCACGGATTCAATCCGTGCGCCACTACAACGGCGTGCCGATCGACGCGCACTCGATTGTGGATCCCTTGCTGGAAGCCGAGCGCGAGCCGGCGGTGGCGGCGGAATGACGGTCAATATCGTTGGCCTCACGCGCGACGTGTACAAGGGTTTGCCGACCACGCTATGCGCGGGTTGCGGCCACAACTCGATTACCAATCACCTGATCAAAGCGTTGTACGAATACGGCGTCGCGCCGCATCTGCTCGCGAAGATGAGCGGGATCGGCTGCTCTTCGAAGACGCCGGCCTACTTCGTCGAGCAGGCGCACGGTTTCAACGGCGTGCACGGTCGCATGCCTTCTGCTGCCACCGGCGCCAAGCTGGCGAATCGCGAGATGCTGGTGCTCGGGATCAGCGGCGACGGCGACACCGCAAGCATTGGCCTTGGACAGTACGCGCATATGGTTCGTCGCAACGTCGATTGCGTCTACATCATCGAGAACAACGGCGTCTACGGTTTGACCAAGGGTCAGTTCTCGGCGACCGCCGACGTCGGCTCAACCCTCAAGAACGGGACACCCAACGAATACGCGACGATCGACGTCTGTGGCCTTGCAATCGAGCTTGGCGCGACCTTCGTTGCGCGTTCGTTCTCGGGTGACGGCAAGCAGCTCGTGCCGTTGCTGCAAGCTGCGTTCGCGCATCGCGGCACGTCGATCCTCGACATTATCAGCCCGTGCGTGACGTTCAACGATCACGAAGGCTCGACCAAGAGCTATGCGTATGTGAAGGACCACGAGCTAACGCTCAATGCGCCCGACTTCATTCGTCCGCGCGAAGAGATCACCGTCGACTATGAGCCGGGCACGATGCAAGACATCGAGCTCGAAGACGGCTCGCACGTGCTTTTGCGCAAAGTCGATCACGACTACGACGCCACCAGCCGCATCGGTGCGCTTTCCACGATCCACGAGACGCGCGACCGCGGCGAGTTCGTCACCGGCCTACTTTTCGTCGATACCGGCGTGCCCGATCTGTGCGAGCGCGAAAAACTTACCCTTACGCCGCTCAAAGACCTCAAAGAGGATGAGCTGCGTATCGCACGGTCTGAGTGGGACGCGCTCTTTACTTGACCAATTCGACGGTGAGCGGATACTTGTACGTCTCGCCCTGATTGGCTTTCACCGCCGCGACGATCGACAAGACCACGACGATAACCTCGACGGCCCAGATGATCAAGAACCCGATTCCGATGAAGCTCAACACGATGCCGATGATGAACGCGATCAGCATCGTCAGCTGAAAGTTGAGCGCGTTGCGTGCCTGTTCTTTGAGCCACGGATTGCCGGTCACCGCGAGATACACGATGAGCGACGGAACGAACCAAAAGAAGATCCCGGCGATGTGTATGGCCATTGCGGCGACTTTGTCGTTTGCGCTGGGAGAGGTCTCGATCACGTGAAAGCTCCTCTATCGTATGGCGCGGATGGCGAGTGGGGTCCCCTTTTCGCCGGACCGGGGGCCGCCCCGCTTGACAGATACATAAGTATAGACTTATGGTTAGGTAGTGACTGCCGCCGCTCCAATCGATTCCGTGATGCGGACGCTCTCCGACCCAACCCGGCGGGCGATCTACGAGCGCATCATCTCGAGCCGGGAGGCGACGGTTCGCACGTTGACCGATCACGCCGGCGTTTCGCAGCCCGCGGTCTCGCAGCACCTCAAAGCGCTACTCGACGCGAAGCTGGTCGTCGGCCGCAAAGAGGGGCGCAATACGTTTTACCGGCCCGATCCGCGGGGGCTTACGCCGCTCGCGGCATGGATGGAAGAACATCGCCGCTTCTGGGAAGCGAGCTTCGATCGCCTCGGCGATTACTTACGTGAGTTGCAGAGAAAGAAGGACCAACAATGAAAATCGTTTCGACGATCGCGCGCCTTTTGCTCGGCTTGATGTTTACGGTATTTGGGCTGAACGGCTTCCTGCACTTCATTCCGTCGCCGGCCTTCCCGCCCGGTTATCTCATGGATTTCTTCACCGCGATTTCCGGCTCGGGTTTCTACATCATGATCTTCGGCGTGCAGCTGATCTGCGGGTTGCTCCTCTTATCGAATCAATACGTGCCGCTGGCGATCGTCGCGCTTGCAGGGGTGCTGGTCAACATCCTCACCTTCCATGCGACGATGAATCCACAAGGGTTTCCGACCGCGCTCATCGCGCTGGTCCTCTGGTTCTTGACCGCGTGGCCGATCCGCGCGCAATTCGCTCCAATATTCGCTCGAAAGGCAAATGTATGACCACGATGACGCTGCCGTCGGATCGAGAGCTGATATTTACGCACGTCTTCGACGCTCCGCGCGCGCTCGTATTCGAGGTCATGTACGATCCCAAGCACATTCCCAACTGGTGGGGACCGCGCCGTTTACGGACGGTGATCGATACGATGGATTTTCGGCCCGGCGGGAAGTGGCGTTTTCTCCAGTACGACACCGATGGAACGCTGCACGCCTTTCGGGGTGAATACATCGAGATCGTGGCTCCGCAGCGCGTCACGGCGACGTTCGAATACGAACCGTGGGCGGGGCACATCAGTCGCGTAACGCACACGCTCACCGAACGCGATGGGCGCACGACCGTCACGTCGCATCAGGTGTTCGAAAGCCCCGCGGATCGTGACAGCATGGTCACCACCGGCGCGCAGGCCGGATACAACGAGAGCATGGAGCGCCTCGCCGAGTTGCTGACGAAGAGCTGAATCCTTAGGCCGTGCGGCGGAACTCGCTGAGGCGGTCTTCAAGCCGCGCGAACGCCTCGACCACGTCTGGATCGAAGGCCTTCCCGCGCTCGGCGCGGATCTGCGCAACGGCGTGCGTTTGCGGGAACTCGATGCGGTGCGGGCGTTCGGACGTGAGCGCGACAAAGGTGTCGGCCACGGCGACGATGCGAGCCAGCAGCGGAATTTCATCACCGGCGAGTCCCTCAGGATAGCCGGTGCCATCGTAGCGCTCGTGGTGGAAGCGTGCGACCGCTTCGGCCGTGCGCAACAGCGGGCGCGTGGCGCCACTGAGAATCGCGGCACCAACGTCGACGTGACTGTTCACGATGCTGCGCCAGCGCATCGGCAGCGCCGAGGGCGTCGCGCGAACGCGCTCCGGGACCGATACCATGCCGATATCGTAGACCAGCGCCGCCGAGCGGAGCAGTTCGATGTCGCCGGCAGGCAGCCGCATCTCACCGGCAATTGCCACCGAGACGTCGCGAACTTGTTCTGCATGATCGGCTAGCTCGCGATTGCACGAGCGCATGACGCGGTGAAGGCGTTCGATCGTATCCCGTTCATCAGTCGGCATCACCTCGCCAAAAGTCGAGCGGCTCGGCGGTTGCGCGATGGCAAACCGGCGCAGTTGCGCCGTGAAATCTTTGAGGGAGATCGGCTTTTCGACGAACGTGGTCGCGCCGGCATCGAGGGCTCGCGGGCCAAGCGCACGATCGCTATTGGCGGTCAGCATGAGGATCGGCGTAAATTCATGGGCCGGCTGGGAGCGCAGCGCCTGGGTAAATTCGATGCCGTCCATCTCGGGCATGAAGTAGTCCACGATCACGAGGGCCGGGTGAAGCCGCTCGAGCTCGTCCAGCGCCCTGTGCGGATCGCTAAAGGCGATCGGCGTTTCGCCGAGGACGCGCTTGATCACGGCAGCGTAGAGCTTGAGGGTCGCCTCGTCGTCGTCAATGATTACTACCCGGTACATATGACTAGTGTGCCCATTTTTTCCGCCGGCCGGATTATCGGGGCGAAAACCTTTGGCCCCATCCATGTAAAGCGGCGGTCAAGCGGGTAGGCGGCCCTTACCCGGGGGCCCGTTTCATGCGACGAAAGACGTAATAGACCGGGATTCCCGTCAACAGCACGGCGATGCCGAACGAGGCATCCTTTGGTGACTTTAGGACCACATCGATGACGATTCCCCAAGCCACCACCAAAAAGAGCAGCGTGCTCCATGGGTGGAACGGGATCACAAACCACGGATCGGGCGCGCCGAGCTCGCGATCTCGGCGACGAAAAATGAACACCGCCAAGGCTGAGAAACCGAAGAAAACGTAGTCGATGCTGGTGACCCAATTGAGAATGAGGTCGTAGCGCCCCGAGCACGCGATCAGAATCGCCGCTGCCCCTTGAACCGCGATCGCAACGACCGGCACATAGGTGCGTGGGCTGATCCAGGCGAGCTGCTTGAAGAACGTGCCGTCGGCCGCCATTTGGAAGTACACGCGGGGCGACGTCAGGATTTGGTTGGCGATAAAGCCGAGCGTCGAGAGCGCGACGATCGACGCCATGATCTTAGCGCCGATCGGTCCCACGACCGCTTGTACGATGTCCGAAGCGGGCGTCATCGTTGCCGCGAGTCGCGCCGGCCCCAAAACGTAAAGACAGACGGCGTTCATGCCCAAGTACAAGATGATCACGCCAAGGACGCCGAGCAGAATACCGATCGGCAACGAACGATTCGAATCGCGCGTTTCGCCGGCCATGAACGTCGACGTTTGCCATCCGCTGTAGGCGAACATCACTGGAACGAGCGAAAGTCCTATCGCAACGAGTGGATTGAAGTCGGCCGGAAGCAGCGGTGCGCTCTGGCCCGACGCTGCATGCGCGACGAAGAGCCCGACGACGATCACTGCGCCGATCGCGACGAGCTTGGCGAGCATGAAGCCATTTTGCGTCGTTGTGCTCTCGCGAACGCCGAAGCAATTGACGACGGTGAACACGCCGAGCACGATGACGGCAACGATCGTTGCCTGCACGGCGTTGAGCGTGATGCCGGTGATCGCCGGAAGATAGAATGCGAACGTGACCGCTGCGGCGGCGGACCCGCCGCTTTGCGATACGAGCAGCAACGTCCATCCGTAACAGAAGGCGACCACCGGGTGATAGGCATCGCGCAGGTAGGCGTACACGCCGCCGTCGTGCGCGCGGCGCGCCGCGAGTTCAGCGAAGACGCCGGCACCGATGATCGCGATGACTCCGCCGATCGTCCATGCGAGCATGACAAAAAAGGGCGTATGCACTAAACGCGCGACAACCGAGGGGTTGACGAAGATTCCCGAACCGACGATACCGCCCATGACGATCAGTGCGGCGTCGCGGACGCCGAGCCGTCGCAACAAGTGCGGGCGGTCAGGCTGTTCGGGCAAAACGTCTCCAAGCGTAGTAGAAAATAATTCCCGCAACGATCACGAGCGTGCCGTAGAGCGTATCGAGCGGCACGAGGATCACCTCGGTCACGAAGATTGCAAGTAGCACCACCATCAAGAGAATCGTCGAGAACGGATGCAGCGGCACGTTAAACGCGGGCTTGACCGCGTTACCGTCACGCTTACGAAAGATAAAGATCGCACCCGCCGCGAGCACGACGAAGATCCACTCGGGTGCGACCGTCCAATTGACGATCTGCTCGAACGTTCCACTAACCGCGATAATCGCCGCGATCACGCCTTCGATGACGATCGCGATCACCGGCACGTGCGAGCGCGGGCTGATCCACGCTATTTGTTTGAAGAACGTGCCGTCGGCAGCCATTTGGAAGTACACGCGCGGCGTCACCAGCATACGCGTGCTCATGAAGCCGAGCGTCGAGAGCGCGATCGCGATCGCGATCACGCGCGCGCCGATTGGGCCGAGCGCAGCTTGCATCACATCGGATGCCGGCACCTTGGTCGCGGCCAGGCCGGCCGGGCCGAGCACACGCAGATCGCCGACATTGACCAAAACGTAAATTGCGATAACGGCGAGCACGCCAAGGATTAATCCACGTGGAATCGTGCGTTCGGGATTTACCGTCTCGCCGGTGATATAGGTTGCGCCTTGGAAACCGTTGTAGGCAAAGAGCACGGGCAGCATTGCGACGCCAAACGCTCCAAGCAGAGCAGTGTTCGTGCTGAAGCCCGGCAGCGTCGTCACCGCGCCGGCGTTCGGGTGCGCAAACAAGCCTGCGGCGATGAGTCCGCCGATCGCGGCGACCTTGAAGATGACGAGCCCATTTTGCCAATTGCCGCCCTGCCGCACGCCCAAGCAGTTGATGCCGACAAGGACGGCGAGTGTGACAACCGCGACGACGCGCGGGTCGAACTGTAAGCCGGTGAGGGGTGTCAGATAACCGGCGAAGAGCACGGCCGAGGCTGCCGTGCCGCCGGTGTCGGCGATCAGCAGGAGCGTCCACCCAAAGACGAACGCGACGACCGGATGATACGCGTCACGCAGATACGCATAGATGCCGCCGTTGACCGGGCGCCGCTCAGCCAGTTCGGCAAAGACGAAGGCGCCGATCATTGCAATGAGGCCGCCGAGAATCCAGCACCCGATCGCCAAGCCCGGCAAGTGCGCGCGCTGGGCCACCACGGCCGGATTGCGAAAAATCCCCGAGCCGATGATGCTGCCGATGGTAATCAACGTCAGATCGAATACATTGAGCCGACGTCGCAGCGTGGACATTTCTGCCCAATACCACCGGAGGGACTAGCTTGCCTGCGCGCTCCGAGCCGCAACTTCGTGCACGATGCGCGAAATTTCGTTGAGATTACCGCGGATTGCAGCAACGACCGCCGGATCGTAGAGGGTGCCCGCGCCTTTTTCGGCGACCTCGATCGCCTGCGCGAGTGTGAGTGCGGGGCGGTCGCCGCGTGCTCGTAACAACGCACTCATCGTATCGGAGACGGCGACAATGCGTCCCATGATCGGAATCGATGAGCCGCGCAGCTTGCGTGGATATCCCGAGCCGTCGTAACGTTCGTGGTGCGTTTGCGCGATGATCGACGCGGCGCGCAAGGTCGCATCGTCGCGACCGGCGAGCAGACGCGTTCCGGCTTCGGCGTGTCGCTCGATCGATACGCGATCAGCCTGCGTCGCCGGATTGCGGCTCTCTAAAAGACGCTGTGGAATCTCGGCTTTTCCGATGTCGTAAATGCGCGATGCAAGACGCAGCGTTTCGAGTTCGTCGCCGGTCAATTTGAGTTCGCGCGCGAGGGCCATGGCGAGTTGGGACGAGAGATCGTGATGCGCAACGATCGTCGGGTCGTGCAGCACCGCAACGTCGAGCATCGCATCGATCAGCGCGGCGCTGTCGGGTGCTCCGCCCGCCGGCACCGGACTCGCCGAGCGCGTGCCCGCCTCTTTGAGCCGAGCTTGAATGTCGGCGCGTTCTCGGCGCACGTCGACGATGTGCATCGCGTGCACCAGAAACTCCGACGGGTTGATCGGCTTTTCAAGAAAAGCGTGAATGTCGAGGTCGAACGCGGCCCGGCGCAGATCGCGGTCCGCCTTGGCGGTGGTAAAAATAACGGGGGTTGCAGCACGGCCGTCGACCAGGCGCATGCGACGGATGAAGTCGACGCCCGGGATGTCCGCAAGGGTACTGTTGACGACGACGAAAGCAGGGTCCACGCCGCCTATCCAGTGCAGGGCGTCGGACGCCTTCTTAAAGCAGATCGGTTCGACATCTGCGATGCGCCGAAGGATCTGCGAGAAGCCAGCGAGCGACGACTCCTGGTCGTCGACGACGGCTACGTGCATGTGCCTGTTCCTAACCCGGAAGCCGCCCGGGGGTCGCCACGGAGTAAGCTAGGGCGGCTCGAAAGAGCACCCTCTAAGTAGAAGTAATCGGCAGTTTGAGGGCGGGCGGCCAGGAGGGGCTGGCAGACGGTGCAACTGAGTGCTAAGATTGCGAATCTAGAGACATAGGAGCCATGGAGTATATCGTGCGGTCCCGGCTGGGCTTCGAGCCCAATGCCGATGTCGTCGTCGACGAAGAGCGGGGTCAGGTGGTGGTAGCGGTCGAGGTGGCCGGGGCTGACCCTGATAGCCTGCGGGTCGAATTGGACGACCGCTCGCTTACCATCTCTGGTCTCCGGGCCGAGCCGGTCCGGTTTAGACGCGGCTCATTTATCCAAAAAGAGATCACGTACGGGTCCTTTGCCAAGCGTGTCCGTCTGCCGATGCCGGTGGACCTGCTGGGCGATGCGCACGCCAACTACGCCGACGGCGTACTGGTCATCGCACTTCCCATCTCGTCGACGGCGTACGTTCCGGCGACACGCACCGAGATCCGTATGATCGTGAAGAGGACGCTAACTTAAAACATGGCTGAACGCAAAGCCAAAGAGATCGTACCTGCAAACTTGATCGGCATTCTGCCGCTGCAAGAAGCGGTACTATTCCCAAACACCGTTATTCCGCTGGCCGTCGTGAAGAAGCCGGGCATTCTGTTGGTCGAAGAGGCGCTGCGCGAAGGCAAGCCGATCGGTCTGACCGTGCTCAAGGATCGCGAGATCGACAATCCGGGCCCGAACGACATTCAGCGCGTCGGCACGATCGGTGTGATCCAGAAGATGCTCAAGGTTCCCGACGGCACGATCCGTTGTATCGTCGCAGGTCAGAGCGTGTTCAAAATCGAGGAATTCACGCAAGAGCAGCCCTACATGGTTGCCGCATACACCGAGCTGCCCGATCTCACGGTCGACAACGAAGAGCTCGTGGCCATGCAGCGCAACCTGGGTGGTCTGTTCCAAAAACTACTCTCCTACTTGCCGCAAGCACCGCGCGAGATGGAGATGGAAGTCCAGAACATCACCGATCCCAACGTTTTGACGTACTTCGTCGCTTCGACGATGCGTTTGGACACGGCCGATCGGCAGGCGTTGCTCGAAGAGCGCAACACGGCGCGCCGTATGCGCAAGCTCACGTTGCTGCTCACCAAAGAACTCGAAGTGGTCGAGCTTGGTCACAAGATCCAGAGCGACATTCAGCGCGAGATGGAGAAAAATCAGCGCGAGTTCTATCTGCGTCAGCAATTGCGCGCGATTCAGGAAGAGCTGGGCGAAGTCGATCCGCAGCAAGCCGAGAACAACGAGCTGCGTGCCAAGATCGACGAAGCCAAGATGCCCGAGGACGCCAAGAAGGCGGCCGATCGCGAACTCGACCGGCTCTCGAAAGTCCCGCAAGCCAGTCCTGAATACAGCGTCATCCGCTCCTACCTCGATTGGCTGGTGCAGTTGCCGTGGAGTTCGGAGACGCCGGATCACATCGACATCCGCAAAGCGCGCGAGATTCTCGATGAGGATCACTACGATCTCGAGAAGATCAAAGATCGCATCATCGAGTATTTGGCCGTCGGCAAACTGAAAAAGAAGCTGACCGGACCGATTCTGTGCTTCGTCGGACCGCCGGGCGTGGGCAAGACCTCGCTCGGACAGTCGATCGCGCGAGCGATGGGACGCAAATTCGTGCGCCTCTCGGTCGGCGGCGTGCGTGACGAAGCCGAAATTCGCGGCCATCGCCGCACCTACATCGGCGCGATGCCGGGCACGATCATCCGCGCGATCCGCGATGCCGGGACCAAGAACCCGGTGATGATGATCGACGAAATCGACAAAGTCGGCGCGGACTTCCGCGGCGATCCGCAATCGGCGCTGCTCGAGGTCCTCGATCCCGAGCAAAACAACTCGTTCCGCGATCACTATCTCGATCTGCCGTTCGATCTGAGTCAAGTGCTGTTTGTCTGTACGGCCAACTCGCTCGACACGATCTCGCCGCCGTTGCGTGACCGCATGGAGATCATTCAACTCGCGGGCTACACCGAGCTCGAGAAGCTACAGATCGCCAAACGGTATCTGGTGAAGAAGCAGCGCACCGCTAACGGCCTCAAAGAGACGCAAGTCCAGATCAGCGATGTCGCGCTGCGTGCAATCATCAACGATTACACGCGTGAAGCCGGTGTTCGTAATCTCGAGCGCGAGATCGGCACCGTCTTCCGCAAGGTCGCCCGCAAGATCGCGGAATTCGCTCGCTTCAAGGCGCGCGTGAAACCCGAGAACCTTGCCGACTACCTGAGCCGGCCGCGGTTCTTCAACGAAGTGAAAAAGCGCGTCGCGTCGATCGGCGTGGCGACGGGAATGGTGTGGACGCCGGTTGGCGGCGACATCGTCTTCATCGAGTCCTCGGCGATGCCGGGCACGGGCAAGCTCGTGCTGACCGGCCAGCTGGGTGACGTGATGAAAGAGAGCGCGCAAGCGGCGGTCTCGTTCCTGCGCTCGCGCTCGTCCGAGCTTGGCATGGCGGACGACTACTTCAGCAAGCACGACATTCACATCCACGTGCCTGCCGGAGCGACACCCAAAGATGGGCCGTCCGCCGGCATCACGATGGCCACGGCGATCGCGTCGATGCTGACCGGGCTCAAGGTCGATCCGAATCTGTCGATGACGGGTGAGATCACGCTGACCGGACAAGTGTTGCCCATCGGCGGACTCAAAGAGAAGGTGCTCGGTGCAAAACGCGCCGGCATCACGAAGATTCTCTTCCCCAAGCGCAACGAGATGGATCTCGACGACATTCCCAAGGAAGTGCGCGACACGATCACGTTCGTTCCGGTCGAAGAGATCAGCGAAGTGCTGCATCACGCGCTGGGTAAGCGCCTGATCTCGCCGGTTCCCCTTGGTGAAGACGTACGCGCAAGCAATGTCGTGCCGATGCGCCGCCGTAACGGCGTCGCAAAGCGCCCGGCGCGCGTGACGACGACCGAACGCCGGCGTCGAACCGCGCGCAAGCGTTAGCAAAAAGGGGTGTCATCGACAATACGGTCGAGATTCTCGAACCGAAATAGTCATTCGCGCAACCACGACATGGCCGCCACGCCGAGCATCACAAACGCGATAAAGCCGAAGTAAGCGCTCGCGGGCGCAAAGGTCTTGGCCAGCGGCCCGGCGTGCATGGCTGCAGCAAAATACACCGCGCTCGCGACCGCGACGCCGATCAGTTGACCGCTGGTGCGCGCGGTGGCGAGCGTTCCTGCGGCGATGCCGCGCCGATCGGGCGGCGCCGAGCCCATGATCGCGCTGTTGTTCGGTTGGGTGAAGACCGCGGTCCCGCAACCGGTGACGATCAAGGCGCCGATGAGTTGGAGTGTGGTTGGCGTCGGCGGAAGCCGTGAGAGCAAAAAGAGACCGAAGGTGACCATGAGCGCGCCTGCAGTTGAGACGTAGCGTACCGGCACCCGATCCGAGAGCGCGCCGGCGGTTGGCGCGAGTACGATGTTGAGCGCGGTGATCGGTGCAAGAAAGAATGCAGCGGCAAATGCGCTGTAGCCAAGCGCGGTCTGCATGGTGAGCGGTACGATGAAGATCAACCCGGAAATTGCCGTGAAGTAGATGAACGCCGCCAAGGTCGATACCGCGAAGATACGGATCTTGAACAGGTTGAGATCCAGCGTCGGCGTCGGCACGCGCCGCTCGACGAAGATAAATAGGATTAACGTGATGACCGAGAGCGCGATGAGCCCGAGGGTCAAGGGCGAGGTCCAACCCCAGATGTGCGAGCGCGCCAGCGCGAGGGAGAGCGAAAAGAGGGTGATCACCGAGAGCACGGCACCGATCGGATCGAAGCCGGTGTCCTTTTGCTGCACCGGCTTGAGCACGAAGATGGCGCCGATCATCGCGAGGATCGAAATCGGTACATTGATCATGAAGATCCAGCGCCAATCGCCATACGTCACGATCGCTCCGCCGACAATGGGTCCTAACGATAGACCGACCGCTACCGCCGCACCGTTGAAACCGATAGCGCGTCCACGTTCGGTCGATGGAAACGTATCCACGATCAAAGCCTGATTCGACGAGAGGAGCATCGCTGCACCGAGCGCTTGGATCGCGCGCATCGCAACCAGAAAGACGAGCGTCGGCGCAAGCGCGCAGGTGAGTGAACTCGCGCCGAAGATCGCGAAGCCGGCGAGATAGATGCGCTTCTGACCGAACATATCGCCCAGCCGGCCAAAGAGCACGAGCGTCGACGCGCTTACCAGCATGAACGAAAGGATGACCCACTCGGCATTGTCGACGGTGGTGTGATAGACGTGGGCGATGGTCGGCATCGCGACGTTGGCAATCGAAGCGTCGAGCGTGCCCATCATGCTGCCGAGCATGATGACAGCCAGCGCGTACCATCGGTACTGCTCGTGCGCTCGGATGGTCGCCCTCACGCGACCGTGATGCCTTCGCCTCGAACGACTTCGCCGATTACGGCATCCAACACGCCGGCCGCGCGCAGCGAGCGGCGTAAGCTATCGAGCCGCTCGGGCGCGACGCTGATCAAGAGTCCGCCTGATGTTTGTGCATCGGAGAGTGCAACACGTCGCGCGTCGTCGACGGATGCAGCGAATGTCGTAAACGTCGCATGGGTGCGCACGTTGTTTGTTGTGCCGCTCGGCACGACGTCGGCGCGAATCAAGTCGAGTACACCGTCCATGATCGGTACGGCGTTCGCATCGATGCGCAGCCGCACGCCCGAGGCGCGCGCCAGCTCGCCGGCGTGCCCGAGCACGCCAAAGCCGGTGATGTCGGTCGCCGCATGTACCTGCGCGTCGAGCATCGCCGCGGCTGCGCCGGCATTGAGCGTCGTCATCCACTCGATTGCCGGTTGCAGATCCGCATAGCTGATCGCGTCGCGCTTGGCCGCCGTCGTCAGGATCCCGGTCCCAATCGGTTTGGTGAGCACGAGTGCGTCGCCGGGTTTCGCACCCGCGTTGGTGACGATGCGGCGCGGATCGATCGTTCCGCACACCGCCATGCCGTACTTCGGCTCGTCGTCTTTGATCGTGTGTCCGCCCAAGATCGCAACGCCGGCCGCGCGCGCAACGTCCGCGCCCCCCGCAAGAATACGCGAGAGGATCGCGAGATCGAGGCTTTCGGGAAAGGCGACGATGTTGAGCGCGCTGATCGGCGTGCCGCCCATTGCATAGACGTCGGAGATCGCATTCGTCGCGGCGACACGGCCGAAGTCGTACGGATCGTCGACGATCGGCGTAAAGAAGTCGACGGTTTGCACCAGCGCAAGGTCCTCGCGAAGCGCGTAGACGCCGGCATCGTCGGCCGTACCGAATCCGACGAGCACGCGTTCGTTGGCTGTTGACGGCAAGCCCACGAGCACCGAGGCGAGTTCTGCCGAACCGAGTTTGCTCGCGCAGCCGCCGCACGACGCGAGCGCGGTGAGTCGGACCGGAACTTCTACATCCATAACGAACTCTCCGAAGATGAGAAAGACGCTGCTCCTGCTCCCCGGTCCCGTTCCTGTTGCGCAGCCCGTGCTCGAAGCGATGGCGTGGCCGATGATCAATCATCGCGGGCCCGAATTTGCCGAGCTGCTCGCGCGCATGGAGCGGGGCATGAAGCCGGTGTTCGGAACGAGCGGCGACGTGGTTTTCCTTGGCGCGTCGGGCACAGGGGGCTTGGAAGCCGCAGTAGCAAGTTGCTTCTCTCCCGGCGACCGCGTTCTTTCATGCCCGGTCGGCGTCTTTGGCAAACGGCTCGCCGAGATTGCTCGCGTCCAAGGCTGCGAGGTCGAGGTGCTCGACACGCCGCTCGGTGCAGCGCTCGATCCCGCGGCATTGCAGGCGCGGCTGCAACAGGCCGATGCGCGCAGCTTCCGCGGCATTTTGCTCACCCACAACGAGACCTCGACCGGCGTGCAGAACGACATGGCGGCGATCGCTGCCGTCACGCGCGGCCACGACGCGCTGACGATCGTCGATTCGGTGAGCGGCCTCGGTGCATCGCCGTTCGAGATGGACGCGTGGGGCTTCGACGTCGTGATTACCGCGTCGCAGAAAGCCTTCGCCGCGCCTCCGGGTGTCGCGATGGTCGCGGCAAGCGAGCGTGCCTGGAAAGTCATCGAATCATCCCGCGGTACGCGCTTCTATTTCGATCTGGGCAAAGCGCGCGAGTTCGCAAGCAAAGGGCAGACGCCGTGGACCCCGCCGATTTCGATTTTTTACGCGCTTGCCGTAGCGCTCGAGCGTTATCACAGCGATGGCCTCCAAGCGAATTTCGAGCGCCTCACCAACTATGCGCGTGCGGTGCGTGCCGCCTTCGAGACGCTCGGGTGTACGATCTTCTCGCGTCCCGATGCCCATTCGGTCACCGTCGTTGCGGCGTATCCGCCGGACGGCGTCGATGCGGCCACGCTGCTCAAGACGTTGCGCGAGCGCTACGGAGTTGTGATCTCCGGTGGGCAAGGCGAGCTCACCGGCAAAATCGTGCGCTTCGGCACGATGGGCGATGTCGCTGAGAGTGACTTGCTCGGAGCGATCGCGGCGCTCGAACTCGCGCTCGCCGATTGTGGTGCGCGTATTGAGCTCGGGACCGGTGTTGCCGCCGCGGCGGCCGTACTCACAGAAGCACGAACCGCCGGCGTCAGCTCGTAGCTATAAATGGTGGCGGTGGAAGTACGGCCACAGTGCGGGTCGCGCAAACCATGGAATCACCGATTCGATCACACCGTCGATGTGCGCATCCGGCTGCACCAAGTACGGAGCCAGCCGCGACTGGTGCAAGCCGTCGCGAATATCGGGCGAGAGCGGGAAGTAGAGGGCGATGAAAAGCACGAGCCAGAGCAGTACCGCGCCTTTCGCTAAACCGATCGCCGCGCCGCCGAGCGCGTTGCCGATATTGAGCAGGGGCAGTTTGGCAAAACGATTGAGCACCCAGGCGATGGCAAGCACGATTGCATAGGTGATAAACCCGCACAAAAACATCCCGACGACGTGCGCGGATCCCGCGCCAAGCTTGGTGATGTTCTCGATCCATCCGTCGAACGAGCCGTTATAATACCACGGCGTAATGAGAGCGGCGACCACGGCAACAGCGCCGCCAAGTTCGGACACGAAGCCGCGCGAAAAGCCCTTATAGGTCGAAATGAGCAGAACGATGGCGATCAGAATGTCGGGCCACGGAATACCGGCAATCACTGACGGATCGTGCCTCCAAGGTCGTCACGGATGGCGTCGATGGCGCGAGCGACAGCGGCGTCGGCTTCCTCGTCGGTGATCGTGGCATCATAACGCTGCATGATCGCGCGCACCGCGATGCTCTTGTGGCCGACGCCTGCTTGCGGGCCACGGTATTCATCGAAGACCGTGACGCCGGTACACAGTTCGCCGATCGCGTTGCGCACGACGCTGCGGATGCGCTCGGCTTCGACGTCGAGATCGACGACGACCGCCAGATCGCGATAGGTTGAGGGGAAGCGCGACGGCGGATGGTAGATCGCGTGCTGATACTCCGGGACCCTGTCCAGATAGATGACGCACAGATACAGCGGCAACCGAACGTCGAATGCTTTGGTCAGGCGCGGATCGATTTTCCCAAACGCCGCGACTTCGCGGCCTTGCCACATCGCGACCGCACTCTTGCCCGGGTGATAGCCGCCGCGAACGTCGCGCGCCGTTTCCACCTCGATCCCGGCGATCGCACGCAACAGTGCTTCCACGTCGCCTTTGAGCCGTAAGAAGTGCGTGTCGTGCCACGCCGGTTCGTCGATCGGTTCGCCGGCGAACCCGAATGCAAGCGCGGCTTCTTCTTTAGGGACGCCTTCATCGCTGGAGAAGACGTGACCGAGTTCGAAGACGCGATAGGGACGATCGACCTTGGCCAGATACTCGAAGATGCCCGGCCCAAGCGCCCAGCGCAGGACGCGCTGCTCCTCGGTCAGCGGATTGAGGACGGGGACGATCTTGTGACTCGGCTCGAGGCCGGAGCGTTCGATCTTGTTCAGGATGCTCGTGCCTTGCAAGGCGTAGGTCACGATCTCGTGATAGCCAAGCCCGGCGAGCGATGAGGCGATGCGGTCCTCAAGGTCGTATTGCGCGCTCGAGATCGCATGCGCCGGAATAGCCGGCTCAACCGTGGGGATGGCGTCGTAGCCTTCGACTCGTGCGACTTCTTCGACGAGATCGGCACTGATGATCAGATCGCGGCGCCACGCCGGCGGAACGACCGTCATCGCTTCGCCGTCGATTGTGACGCTGCAGCCCAGGAGCTGCAAGTGCCGGGCAATCTGCGCAACGGAAAGGTCGAGTCCGAGCAATCGCGACACGTCGTGCTGTCGCAGGCCGATCGGCTCGGGCGAGGACGGCGTTTCACCGAAGGCTTGCGGCGCGTAGGCGTTGCCTCCAAGGCTCATCAAGAGCTGGGCCGCTCGCGCGGCGCCGGCGTCGGTCAGGATCAAAGCCAATGTCTTCTCGTGGCGCGACGAAGCTTCGCTGCGTAGCCCGAGCTGCGCCGACATGCGGCGCACGCGCGTGCCATTGAAGTTCGCCGCTTCGAGAATGATCGCGCGCGTCGAGTCGCGCACCTCGCTATCGGCGCCGCCCATCAGGCCGGCCAAGCCCAGCGCGCGCTTCTCGTCGGCCACGACCAGCGCTAGCGCGTTGAGCGTACGCTCCTCTCCGTCAAGTGTCGTCAGGCGTTCACCGTCATGCGCGTCGCGCACGATGAAATGCCGATCCGAGACCTGCGCCTCATCGTAGAAGTGCAGCGGTTGTGCCGTTTCGAACATCACGTAGTTCGAGATGTCGACCAAATTGTTGATCGGACGTTGCCCGGCCAGTGCAAGGCGAATGCGGATCCAGGCAGGCGCGGGCGCGACGGCGATGCCGTCGAAACGTTGTGCGACGAAGCGCAGGCAATCGGGTGTGTCGAGGGTGACGCGCGGCGGCGTGGGATCGTCAGTCACTGCGGGATTCTCAAACGACGGCGGGCGCAGTGGTACGCCGTACGATGCCGCAAGTTCACGAGCAAGGCCAATCACCGACATCGCGTCGACGCGGTTGCTCGTCACTTCGACGTCGAGCACGTCCTCATTGAGGCCGAACAGCGCAACGACGTCCGTGCCGAGCGGCGTGTCAGCCTCGAGCTGCATGATGCCGTCTTCGAACCAGTCCGCCGGCAGTCCAAGCTCGTCAGCCGAGATCATCATGCCCTGCGAGTCGATGCCGCGCATTTTGCGCGGCTCGATGGTGAGTTGCGGCAGTTTCGCGCCGATGAGCGCGACCGGTATCGTTTGCCCCGCAGCGACGTTGGTGGCCGCGGTCGCGATCGTCAGCCGCTGCGGGCCGCCGACGTCGATCGAGCCGACTTGCAATCGATCGGCGTTGGGATGCTTTTCGAGCGTGACGATCTTTCCAACCACGACGCCGCTGATCCGCGGTCGTCGCGTGATCTCTTCAACCGGAAAGCCCAAGAGCGCGAGACGATCGGCGATCGCATCGGCATCCTCGGGAAGATCGACATACTCACGCAACCACGAGATAGGAACACGCATTATCGAAGGATAGTCTTTCTAAGCAAGCTGCGCGAGAAAGTCGGGATCGCTCTCCACGAACCGGCGAATATCGTCGATCTCATACCGGGCGAGCCCGATCCGTTCGATACCGAAGCCGAATGCCCAGCCGGTGTAGAGATCCGGATCGTAGCCGACTTCGCGCAAAACGTTCGGATGCACCATACCCGAGCCGCCGAGTTCGATCCAGCCCGATCCGCCGCACATGCTGCACGCATCGGCCAGGCCCTTGCATTTCGGACAGGTCGTGTCGAATTCCGCGCTCGGTTCGGTAAACGGAAAGAACGACGGGCGAAACCGCACGCGCTGATCCTCGCCGAAGAGTTCGCGACACATTCCGGTCAACATCCCCTTGAGGTGACCGAAATGAATGCCCTCCGCCACCAGCAGCCCTTCAATCTGATTGAATTGAAAAAGGTGGCGCGCGTCGACGGCATCGCGGCGATAGCAGCGCCCCGGCGCGACGATCGCGATCGGCGGCCGATGTTCTTGCATCGTGCGGATCTGCATCGGTGAGGTGTGCGGACGCAGCAACATCGAGTCGGTGATGAAGAACGAATCGAAGCCTTCGCGCGCAGGATGTGTGGGCGGAATGTTGAGCGCATCGAAATTGTAGTACTCGGGCTCGATCTCGGGTCCGACCACCACCGCAAAACCGCGGCGTTGAAAGTAGGTGGCTGCATCGCGAAGCACGGTGCGAATCGGATGAATGCTACCGGTCGCCGGTGGAATCGATGGAAACGTGACGTCGATCGTCTGTGCAAGCTCATCATCGAACGCACGATTCTCGAGACGCGCCTGCGCGACGCCGAGTTCTCGTTCCATGCGCTCGACCGCTTCGTTGATGACTTTGCCCGCGTTGGGCCGCTCCGACGCCGGAAGCTGTCCGATGCCGCGCCGCAGCGTCGTTACTTCGCCGCTGCGTCCGAGAAATGCGACCCGCACGTCCTCGAGCGCGCGCTCGTCGGTAGCGAGTGCAACCGCCGCTTCGAAGCGGCGGTGAAAATCGTCAAGTTGGGTGGATAAATTCAAAGCGCCCGGATTCATATACCGGGCGCTTCGGGAACTTGTTGCTGACTTCTTGGTCAGCCGGGACTCGACACCGGCTGGATCCGACGGTAGACAAGATAGGCACTGATCGAACCCGTTTGGGCGAAGAGTTTCCAGAAGAGATCGCTGGTTGCCATTGCTTGCTGACGTCTCCTTCTAGCCGCGGAATTCGGCCTTAAAACCATGGGAATGCCGAGATTGTACCATGCCGCTTTTAGGGCCGGTAGTCTTGACTTTTGGGCCCATGGGGGCTCTCTTGACAGCGTTGCGCGATGACATAGAGCGCGATTGACCCGGCGACCGAGGCGTTGAGCGATTCGGCGTCTCCTTGCATTGGAATTCCAGCCAAGCGCATCCCGGGAAGCTCCCAGGCGCCGAGTCCGCGGCGCTCGTGACCGACCACGAGCGCGGTAGCTGAGCCGAGCTCGACCGACTCGAGATTTCCGCCGCCCGCCGCAAGGCCGATGATTGCCGTACCGGCCCGGGCGGCGGCCTGGGCGAGTTCCGCCGGCGACGCCAGCGCGATCGGCAGCCGAAAAATCGATCCCATCGCCCCGCGGACGACCTTGGGATGATAGGAATCGACGCCAAGCCGTCCCAGAACCGCGCCGCTCGCGCCGAAGGCTTCGGCCGAGCGCAGCAGGGTGCCCACGTTGCCCGGATCGTTGAGGTCGGCGAGAACCAGCGTGAGGGCTCCGCGAAGCACCGTTTCCAAGTCGGCGGGCCGCTGGACGGACACCGCGACCAATCCGGTGGGCGTGTCGAGATCCGAGATCTTGCGCGAGGTCCGGTCGTCGACCACGTAGACCGGGGTTCCGCGCTCGTCCAGCCGGCGCACCGTCGCGTTGTTCGCAAGCACGGCGTCGGAGACGTACAGCTCTTCGATGACCACGCCGCTGCGCAGCGCTTCTTCGAGCAGGGTCGGCCCTTCGAAGGCGAAACGACCGTGCTCCTTGCGCCCCTTGACGCTCTGCAAATCGCGGACGCGCGTCACGCGATCGGCGTGGGCGCCGGTTAGCGTCGCCACCGCGCTCGCGTCGCGATCATGACCACCGCGGCGATCCCGGCGGCCAAGACGTCGGCCACGCGGTCGTTGAAATGATGCGGGACGACGAAAATGTTGAAGGCATACACCAGGATAACGAAGATCGCGAAAAAGTAAGCAAGCCAGGCGATCTCGGCCAGTATCGAGGAGCGTTGCTGCACGCTGGGAGTGGTTATGGAGAGCAGGCCTCAAGTCATCTCGTCGCAAGAACGCTTCAGCGGGCGCGTTTTTCGCGTGCGATCGGACGAGATCGTTTTCGAAGACGGGGCGACCGCACGGTTGGATATCGTCGAGCACCGCGGCTCGTACGCCGTGATCGCGACACCCTCCAAAAATATGGTGGTACTCGTGAAGCAATATCGCCACGCGGTTGGGCGAGAGCTCTGGGAAATTCCGGCCGGAACCGCTGAACCCGGCGAAAGCATCGTCGAGGGCGCGCTGCGTGAGCTGGCCGAGGAAACGGGCTACCGCGCGGCCGCCTCGGAGCTCATTGGGAGTTTCTACGTAACCCCCGGTTTTTGCGACGAAATCATGCATCTCGTCCACGCCGATCGCCTGACCGCCGGGGAGACCAGCCCGGACGAAGATGAGCGGATTGTTGTCCAAAATTTTACAATTGAGGAAATGCAAGATCTCGTGAAAACCGGCGACATTGCTGATGCGAAGACCCTTATCGCGCTCATGTGGCTGCACGCTGCGCGGGAGTGAACTTGCGCCAAACCGTGCCGATAATTGATGTACGGGTTCTACGGTTGCGGTGTGCGGTAAGCATTGCGGCCGTAAAACCGTGGAGGAAGCCGTGGAAATACCTCACGACATAGACGCCGTGTTACGGCGGCTTTTGGAAGGATCGCTAGAGGGAACCGAGCAGTCAATGCTCGCTCCCGAGGACGAATCGTATTTGTCTTCGCTGATCGCCTCTGTCCGCGGCGGCCGTCGCGCCGTGCTTATCGTCGAAGACGCAGACGAGCGCCTGCGCTATATGTTTAGCAACGCGACGCGCGCCGAGGCGGTAACGATGCTCGGAAAAGTCGTCGAAGCGACTGGGCGGCGCCTCGCCGACGGCGACGACTAGAATCGAGTCTCAAGGTACGAGAAGAAGCTCGTCGATTTTTCCGTCGGACGTCAATCCAAAACGATAATGATAGGTTCCGCTTTGAAAGCGGACTAAGAACTCGTACAATGTCCCTCCGTCACTCTGCGATACACTCGCAATCGGTATGACGTCGAGGGGCTTCCCGAATGCCGCAAAATCCGCGTGCGTAACCAGATCGTCAGTGAGGTAGGTCGAGAACGCCGGCGTGAGCTGCGTGCGATCGATGTTTTTATCGGCGATGCGCTTGAGCCACTCGGTGGCGCGACCTACGATCGCATTGTCGACCTGCGTGCGCGCCGGCGGAAGCACGATATCGAGAATTTGCGCTGCCACGCCTTCGGGTTGTACGACCGAGCGCGAGCGAAGCGGATCGACGTTCGCGAACACGATCACCGCAACGTGATCGTCGGGAAGGAGCGCGTTCATCGCGTAATACCCGCCGATCACGCCGTTATGCCAGACGTAGCGCTTTCCCCCGCGCTCGTCGATGACCCAACCGAGCCCGTATTGTTCCGCGCCGGGCGCGCCGCTCGGCGAAAACATGTCGCGCTCGGCGTCGATGCGCAAGAGCAGCGGCAGACCGATATCCCACTTGGCCAAATCGTAGACGTCGCTGATAACGCCGCCGTCGCCGAAGAGCCAGGCGGGATCCCACGGCTTCGCCGGCACGAAATTCCCCGGCGAGCCTGTATAGCCGACCGCGTGTTGCGGTGAGATTCCGCTATCACCTGCATAGAACGTTTGATTCATCAGGAGCGGGATGAAGATGTGCTGCTGCAGATAGTCGGAGAGCGGGATGCCGCTCGCGCGCTCGACGATCAATCCGGCAACGAGGTAGTTGAAGTTGTTGTAGCGGAACTGCGAACCCGGCGGTGAGACCGGCGGTACTTTGTTTACGGCAGCGACGATATCCGCGACCTTGATGCTCTTGGTGCGATCCTGATCGATATCCGTCGCCGCAAGCTCATCCGGTAAGCCGGACGTTTGATTGAGCAGCTCACGGATCGTAACGCCTTTGGCGATCGTCAGCTCGGGAACGTAATGCGTGACAGGATCGTCGAGCTTGAGCTTCCCGTCTTGCTGCAATAAGAGAATTGCTGCCGCGGTGAATTGCTTGCTGACCGACCCGATGTAGGTTTGCGTGCCCGGTGCAAAGCGAGTGTTCCGCGCTACGTTGGATAGGCCGAAGCCGTGCGCATACACGAGACGACCGTCCTCGACAACGCCCACCGCCAGGCCGGGCGAGCGTTTGCTTTGCACGATGCGGTTCCCCAAATCGTCAATCGCCCGTTCCATCGTCGCGCTAAATGTGTGCGACGCAACCGGCGTCACAGGGGTGATTGCACCGAGAAGCGCGGCGAAAGCAAGGCCGTTGAGCATGCCGCGCCTTTTCGGCTAGAAAACGAGCTGGGCCTGGCCTACCACCTGCCCGTCTTTCATCAGCGAAAGCTGATTCATTCGATGACTCTTGGGCAAGTAAAGAAGCGCTATGTCGCCGTGCGGCATCGCGGTTCCAAGCATGGTCTGCGTCCCGTCGTGCGGCCACATCACGTGGAGAGGCGCGGTCGCGCCACGGATGACGATGCAATACCACGATCCGTCGGGAGCGTACATGACTTGCGCGTCGGTGCCGGCGAATGTCGCGGTTCGGTACGGACCCGTGGTAAGACGTGCCATCGCCTGCGCATCCGCGAGCTCCGTTTGGCGCATGGCGAGATTCTGGACAAGCAGGTAGCCGCTGGGCAGCACGGCGATGGCCACCGCTGCCGCAGCGGCAAGCCACATTCCGGCGCGCGGTACGCGGCGCGGTTGGGTGTGCGGTGCGCGCAGCGCAACCGGCGGTTCGAATTGGGGTTGCGACGCGGCCATCGCCGCGACGTCGGCCTCGGCCTGCGCTAGCAAGCGGCGGCAGGCATCGCAATGGGTCAGATGTTCTTCCGCGTTGCGCTGTTCGCTGGGCTCGAGAATGCCCAGCGCGTAGAGTGCCGCAAGTTCGCCGAGATGATCGGTCATTCGCTTGCCCCTAGTGCGGCGCCGAGCTTGCGCAGTCCAAGGGCAATGCGGCTCTTGATCGTGCCGAGCGGCTCGTTTAATTCGTGTGCGATCTCGACGTGCGTTTTGTACTCGAAATAGGCGAGCTCGAGCGGCCGGCGTTGCTCGGGCGGGAGGGAGCGCAACGCCGCACGCAAACGATCGCGTTCGATCACGTCGATCGCCCCGAGCTCGTCGTATTCTTGCGGTTCTGCGGCGACGCGCTCTTCGAGCTTGCGCCGGCGCAGCTTCGAGCGCAGACGGGTGATCGCTTCGTTGCGCACGCAGACCGTAAGAAAGCTGCGCAAGGCGCCGCGCGAACGTGAGTACGAATCGGGCGAACGCCAGACGCGCGTGAGGGCATCGTGAACGCAATCCTGGGCGTCCTCGGGGGTGCCGAGCACATGATAGGCGGTTGAATACAGAAGCTTGCCGAAGCGCGTGTACGCTTCGTCGAATGCCCAGCGCTCTTTGGCCGCGAATGCCGCCGCGAACGCGTCGTCACCCGGGGCAAGACGCATAGAGCGGGGGCGTTCGACGGGAAGAGCGCTCATCACCTAGGGAACGCGCGGCTTGGGCCGATGGATGATTAAATGGCAATTACACCTGCGGCCGTGCTGATAGCGGCGCTCGCGACGGGGCAGCCGGTTGGACCAGACCACGTCGGCTGTGACGTGACCGAGGTGTTCACCGAACACCTGCACGCGCACTTGGCAATCGAGCATCGCGGCGCGCGCGTTCGGGTGCCGGCGAATATCGGGCTTGTGACGGCCGGCTACGCCGTCCTGTGCCTCTACTGGCTGCACACGCACGACGACTCCGGCACGATTCACGTGGAGGCGCCCGGGGGCAATTTTAGGCTCGCCGACTTTTTCGCGGTGTGGGGTCAACCGCTTTCAGCGACGCGCGTCGGTCCCTATACCGGGCACGTGCGGGCCTACGTCGACGGCGCGCCCTATATCGGCGCGCCGCAAAACATTCCGTTGCGCGACGGCGAGCACATTACGCTGCGGATTTAGTGGCGGCACCAGGTGACATCCGCCGTATAGGTGAGCGCGGCTTGCGCATCTTGCGGCACGCGCACCGTCCACGTAGCGGTCGTCGCCGACGACTTCAGGTGCTTCTGGCTTTCGTTCGAGATCGTCCAGTCACCGGGTATCTGTTCGACGACCAGGACGTCTTGCGCGACATCCTTGCCGTTGATGAAATCGATTTCGTATGTGCTGGTGGCTTGGCAATCGCTGATCAGGTGGAAATCGGTCTGGCGCCGGCGCGCGACCAGGTCAAAGGCATTCCCGAGATACAGCCGCACGGTGTCGTTTTTTGGCGTATGCCCGATGTTGTCGGAGCCGAGAAACTGCGCGAGGCCGCGCGAGTCGTTTTGATAGATGCGCATGGTACCGGCCGGCAGTGGGATTCCGAGATCGCCGCCGCGGTTCGCGAACGACGCGTAGACTTCGATCGGCAGCCGGTCGCCGAGATCCGCGTTCGCGCCTTCATAGTACGACGGTGAGCCACGCAGTTCGAGCGTCTTTTTCACGGGGACCTCGCTTGCGGAAAGCAGTGCGAGTTGTTTCGTCTGCTTATCGAGGATCGTGGTCCGGTGCGCGAGCGTGTACAGGTGATATTCGAAATAGTTCTCCTGGGCGGCATTCGTCCTGTAGAAGTCAGCGGACTCGCTTGCGGTGACGTTGGAAATGGTCTTGAGCGCGCCGCGGGCTTGCGCAACGTTGACGTTGCCCGCAACGAGCTGCAACCGCGCGTCGCGATAGGACGTGCCGCTCGTATTTTCGAGCGTCACGAGCCCCGTTAGCGACATCACCGATTGGTCGGAGTTGAGCGTGCCGATGTAATCGACGTGCCATGAGAGCCCGCTGGTGAGATAGCGCAGGTCGAGCTGGTGCGTGCCGCTCTGCTCGCTCTGCACGTCGAGCGTGAGCGTCGGACGGTCGCGCAGACTTCTCGGCACGCTGGGGAATGCGATATAGCCATTGAGTTGGGTTTCGATCCGGTCGTGGTACTGCAGCACGACGTTCGGGTCGACGCTGAGGATCCGCGCCGGCTCACGGGTATCGCGTTCGCCGGCGAAGCGGGCCGGATGCACGACGGTGACCATCTGGCCGACGTACTTGTGAAGAAGTGAATCCTGGTCGAGCACGTCGTAGTCGAAGTTTTGTTCGAGTACGCTGATGCGCGAGGAGGATCCCGAGGAATCGACGGTTGCCGAAGCCGGCTCCATGTTCGCGCTGACGTCGCGCCACGCGATGCGATTGAGTCCGGCGGTGAGAAAGACGCGCCGCTGATCGTGAATCAACGCGGATCCGCCGTTATAGATTGTGAGGTTTATCGATTGCTGATCGGCGAGCGTGCTGGCCCGCTCGCGTACGTCGGCCGTCGAGGAGAGTGGTGTCACCGACATCGAGATGACAAAAACGATCGAGACGATGCGTTTCATGATTGCGTGAAACGTGCAATGTTTCGACGATGTGACCGCGCAACGGCACAAAGCAAAAGAGCCCGGCGTTACGCCGAGCTCTTCGTTGCATTACGGTTGCGTTACTTGCCGACGGCTTGTTTCGCGATCTTGAGCAGCGAGCCAAAGGCCTGCTGATCGTTGATTGCAAGCTCGGAGATCGCTTTGCGATTGAGCGTCACGCCCGACTTCTTCAAACCGTTCATGAAGACGGAGTACGTCATACCTTCGCGGCGAACGGCCGCATTGATGCGGCTGATCCAGAGCGAGCGGAAGTCGCGCTTGCGGACGCGGCGATCGCGGAATGCGTACGCCAGCGACTTGAGCAGCGCTTCGTTCGCGACGCGATAGTTGCGACGGCGAGAGGCGCGGAAGCCCTTGACGAGCTTCATGACTTTACGGCGATGCTTGAGCCCAGCTACGCCACGTTTAACGCGTGCCATGTGTTCGAGCCCTCCTTAAACCAAATACGGGATCGTCGGCGCCAAGCGCTTCAAATCGCCCTTGAACGTCGGTTGATCCTTGCGGAAGTTGCGCTTGCGTTTGCGCGTCTTCTTGCTGAGAATGTGGCCGCAGCCGCTGAACTGATGGCGATGCAACACTTTGCCGGTCGCCGTCACTTTGACGCGTTTTGCGGTACCACGATGGGTACGAATCTTAGGCACGGGTAGGCTCCTTCGCTGGTTCTTCGTGTTCTTCGGCGTGGTCGTCGTGCTCGTCGTGTTCTTCGACGACGGGCGCGTCCTTATGATCTTGCGCGCGCAAACCGTCCTTATGGTCCTTGTCCTCTTTCTCTTTGTGGAGTGAGAACTTGGGCGGACCGGTCGGCGTCACGCGCGGCGCCAGGATCATAAACATATTTTTTCCTTCGAGTCGCGGTTCGCGCTCGATGGTGGCAAGCGGCGCCATATCTTCCGCCATGCGGTCGAGTAACCGCCGGCCAAACGCCGTATACGTAATTTCGCGTCCGCGAAACATGATCGTGACCTTGATCTTGCTTCCGTCGAGCAGAAGCCGCTCGGTCATGCGCGCCTTCGTCTCATAGTCATGGGTCTCGATCTTCGGGCGCAACTTGACCTCACGGAGCTCAAAGTTGCGTTGTTTTTTGCGTGCGTCCTTATCTTTTTTCGACTGCTCGTATTTCAGACGACCGTAGTCGCCGATTTTGACGACGGGCGGTTGCGCGTTGGGCGAGATCTCGATGAGATCCAGACCCGCAACACGGGCACGCGAAAGCGCGTCCTCGGTCGGCAATATACCGAGCTGTTCGCCGTTTTCGTCGATCACGCGGACCTGCCGAATACGGATTTGCTCGTTGACTCGCAGCGGTCGAGCTATGGCGTTTTCCCCTTCCAGAGAGAACAAAAAATGGCGTTGCCGAAGCAACCCCACGCGCGGAACCTACCGACGGCCCCTCGAGTAGTAACCGGATCGCCCGCAGGCATCCGGTGAGGCCCGGGGCGTACCCCAAGCGCTTCTTCGGCTTGCGAAGAATAGCACGCTCCCCGGCGGGGTGTCAATCAATGTAGGACGGCCCTCGCGACCAACAATTTAACGAATATCTAGCCGGAAAGGTCGCCGATCGCCTTATTGCTTGGCTCCTGAGCGAGCACTGGCTGCGACGGATTGCGAATATAGTCAAATCCCGGTTGCCTACGCCAGAGCAGTATCCTATTATAGTTTCAGTACCTAAAACTATAATGGAAGCCAAATGAGACACGATAACTTCACTGTTCAGGCACCCGGGGACCTCGTGGACATCACGGACGAACGCGGAAATAAAGGAATATCCTTTTTACCCCACGCCTTACCTCCTAAAATGGATTTTGGCTCCAAGCGGCTACGAATTGCTTTATCTACAGCGGATCGCGAACTGGCTCGCCTGGACGGCCAATCTAGACTGCTCGACGACCCGGAAGGTCTATTTGCGAGCGCGCTAAGCCGGGAGGCGCTCCTTTCAAGCAAGATCGAGGGCACGCGCACAACTCTAGCCGATCTGGCGCTTTTTGACTTGATAAAGCGTCCTGACAACGATTCGCTCGCAGTTGCCAATTACGTTGACGCGTACAGTTTTAGTCGCGTTCGGTGCAAGGATATTCCGATCGGTGCGGGTCTCCTGTGCGAAGTTCATAGGATGCTAATGCGCCACGACGCCGACCAAGCCAGAGCTGGGAGCCTAAGGCAACAGACCGTTTTGATTGGCGATCCACCGCTTTCGCAAGCCAGGTTTGTACCGCCGCCTTGGACTTTCGTGCGCGAACTGATGGATAATCTTGAAGAGTATCTGGCGAAAGATGATGAGCCCCCGCTAATCAAATTAGCCGTGGCACATTATCAGTTCGAGGCAATCCACCCTTTCTGCGACGGTAACGGACGCGTCGGTAGAATTCTAATATCTGCTTGGCTAGAAGCCCAGCAAATTCTGACTGCGCCTATGCTGTATATCAGCGCGTATTTTCAGCAACGCCAAGAAGAATATTACAATAGGCTTCTTAGGGTAAGTACGCACGGCGAGTGGGAGGAGTGGATCATCTTCTTTTTGGAGGCAGTGGCAACGCAATCTCGTGACTCCGTGCTGAGGGCCAAGAAACTTACGCAGCTGAGGAGTGCCTACCACGAAAAAGTTGAGAAAGAAAAGACCCGATCTCACAATACGCATGTGCTAATTGATGGCCTTTTTCGTATCCCGATCATGTCGGTTCCCCGTGCAAGGGCGCTAACGGGCATTACGTATGCCGCGGCCAAGGCCCATGTTAGTCGCCTCATTGAACTTGGGATCCTCGATGGAGAGCCTTTTCTCTACAAAGGTACTACATTCTATTGGCCTCGCGAGTTGAGCGCCGCGGTCGAGGGGTCGCTGGAAGAAGAGTAGTTACGAGCTGTCGCTGGCGAGCGCTGCGCCCTTGCGCTCGAGCTGCCACAGTTCGACGCGCCGGATTTCCCTCGAGGGTGTCTTGGGAAGCTCGCTGACAAAACTCGATCCCACGCGGATATTTGTGGGGGGAGCGACGACGCGCTTGCAGTGTTCTTGCAGCTCGTATGAGCGCGTTTGTGTAATATCTATACCGGCGGCGAGCCGCACTCTTTTCTGGCCGCTTTGATAGATCGTGTCGTTTGGCGGAACCTCAGGAAAATCGTCACAACGAAGAGATTGGCAAATGGAAAGCGATCCAGAAGCCGGCTCATAGCCACCTTTTGTAAATGCGCCTGCTTGCTCTTTGCGAATTTCCTGCTGCTAATTCCAATTGAGAGCTTCGGTATCTCGCTGTATGCGAGCGTAAGCGCGGCTAGTTCGTCCTGGCTCACGCCGCCCTCAGCGAGCTGTTTTGCGCGTATCTTTACTTCCGCGTAGCTGTTGGAAGCGACACGATGTCGAGCGGCTAGGTCGGCGGGGCGTAACACGAGATCCACCAAACCCATCATGAAGACAAGCGCCCCGAGCCACGGCAAGAGTTTAGCAAGTGCTGGCGGCCCGACGCCAAAGGCCAAGAGTGTTATAAGAAATCCGCCGAGCAGTAACGCAATGTCAGCAGCGCGAGCCCAAAATCCCAATCGATCGGCCGCGTCGCTGTGCGCGCTTGTTAACATATCGGAGACGCGACGGATCCGCCTAGCCTCAGCCTGGCGATCAGTCATCAAATAACTGCTTCCACTGATCGACTGACCGCATCGCGTCCGCGTTCTTTATTCGCCTAGCAATCCGGTTGAGCGCCTCGGAGTACTTAAGGCGCGCTGCAGAATCGGTAGTGCCGAGATACCCGTCCACGTGTACTGATTGACCGCTGGAATCTTTAATTGGTTCGCGTACGCTCTCGGCGGCACTGTCGAAGAAGTGCCCTAACATCGACTTGGGATCGAGAGGCCCGTCGTACCTGCGGAATGCGTCGATTGCGAGCGATTCAACGTGGTAACCGCTTAGGTCTAGTCCCCGCGCCTCCGAAATGACGGATTTTGCGAGCTTTATCAGAGGTACGAGCTTACCGTTGGTCGCCCCATTTACGTAGGTCAGCTTCTCGTCGAAACGCTCGGGATTGATCTCTGACCAAGTTTCCGAATTGGGTCCAGCGACGCGGGTTGTCCCGGATCCGCTTTTCAGGGCAGGCAGGAGCTGGATCTGCATGCCGTCCTCATATTCAACCGTGATAGCCATGTCTCCGGGAGTGACCTTCTTAGCGTCGCGCAGGTCATCTCTCAGGGCATCGGCACAATATTTCAGGATGTCTTTTGGGGCAGAGTCCTGTAGCTCACTTTCCGTAACGATCAGCAAGCAGTCTATGTCGCTTAACCCGTCGACGTACGTATGTTTCGCAACGGAGCCGCCAAAGTTTGTGGTAATCGACCCTTCGACCTCGGAGCCCAAGACCGATAGAATGTCGTCCAAACGCTGATTCACAAGTTCGACGTCCCGATCATTGTACTGCGCCAGCTCGTGACCCAGAAACGCATTGACCTCTGCCTTAAAGCTTGCTTCGAGCGTATTCTGTTCTGCTTTTCGGATTCTCTCTGCGATCTTCTCGGGGGTGTTCTTATTGTCAAAAATGCGCCCTCCGCGACCGCCGCCACCGCTCATAAGACCCCTCCCACTTCGGCGTCCAACAGCTCTATTTGTTCTCGGAAGAAGACCTCGTGCTCGTTAAACACAGAGAAGTGCCCCTTCCGTAGGAATCTCTTCATTCTGTTTGCGAGCTCTGTCAGTTGATAAAGATTCTCGACCCATATCCGCGGCGCAAGCTGCCTATCGGTGAGCTTTGTCCCAAACTTGAGATTACCGTAGTTGACACGATATACTGCAAATTGACTAGAAAGACCATAGCGAAGCCATGTGAGGCCGTCGAAAAGGTCGGCTCCCGAGAGAAAGTACAATGGTGTTGTCACCGGATCCAGGCAACCAAAGATGTGGATTGGTACATTCGCGCCCAGATTGTCGAGACGTTTTCGAATCTTCGCGATTGATCGCATCCGCTCAAAAGTGCTGTTTCCGAGTTCCTTCTCGGTAAACCCGACTGCGCAGATCGTGCCTATATTGGCCAATGACGAGAGCGTGGGCAGCAGCTGGATGTACTTTTGGCCCTTCGTCTCGGGTTTGATCAGGAGCTCGATGGACGCGTTTGGGAACCGGTCGATCATTGATGCGGCGGACAGAACCTGCTTCTTTGTGGACTGCCGGTGCTTTGGATGATCGTAAGTCACGAACACGGTCGGTCTGTCGATGTTCCAGCTATCCAGTGTCCCAAAATAGTCGTTCACGGTCCAGCGAGCCGGTTTATGATCATGGGCAGACACATCGGAAAGCTCGCGCTCAACTGAGCTCTCGTATCCGCCGCTATCGACAATCAGCCATTCTGGAAATGACGGCTGCTCGGTCAATATCTCGTGAAAGAAGTCGTAGGCACTTACGAGAGCCACGTCAGTTATTATTTCCGAGCATGTTTTCAGGATGTCGGCAACGTCCGAGAACCCCTTGCTCGAGAACGAGGGAATTAGAACTGGCGTCTCGGCACAGAAGTGCCCGATTGTGACGGTGCGTCGAGCTGCTAGCAACTCATCACGTCCCGCCGTTCCTTACACGATGCGCAAGCCTCGCAGGGCTCATTCGCGCGCTCGCAGCTGTAGGTCAGGTCGATCGGGATTTTGGATTCTACAGCGTATGCAACAATCTCTCGCTTTGTTAGGTGTGCGACAGGAGCAACAAGCTGGGTCGTGCCAGAGCTATAGCCATTAACGATTTGCTCACAATGGCGAAAAAAATCGTCGTTGCAATCGTAGTAGTCAGTCCCACGATGTATGCCGAGCGCCAGGAGACGCAGGCCCGACGACACGGCTAGCGCTGCCGCGATTAGGAAGAGGTTTCGCCCCGGAATCTCGCCGTTAGGCATTACGCAATATGGGATTGAAGTAGTTATTGTCTGGAGCTCACATCCCAGCTCAACGGCAAGAGAAGTGCTGGCAATTTTTTCCCGCGCAGCTGCGGGCTGACCATAATCGAGATGGAGGAGCAGGGGTTCGATGCCGGCTGATCTCAGCATGAATGCCGTGACGGTGGAATCCAAGCCACCGCTGAAGAGAACAACGTCAGTCATTGATACGCCCGCATTCCACACTCTTTTCGACGCAAGGGCGCGGTGCCTTGTAGCGTAGGGAACTACCGGCCCCAATGGGACTAATGAACTAGGGAACTCTTCGTGCGTTACAAATAGCCGCTGGCGCGAGTCGCCCCTTTGCGCTCCAGCTCAAGCTGGCGCAATTCCACGCGCCGGATCTTCCCCGAGCGCGTCTTGGGCAATTCGCTGACGAACTCGATCTCGCGCGGATATTTGTACGGCGCGGTGACGCGCTTGCAGTGCTCTTGCAGCTCGCGCACGAGCGCATCGGTACCTTCGTGTCCCGGGCGCAACACGACAAATGCTTTGACGATGTTGCCGCGGTCGGGATCCGGACTTCCCACGACGGCCGACTCGGCGACGGCGGCATGTTCGAGCAACGCGCTCTCCACTTCGAACGGACCGATGCGATAGGCGCCCGAGCTAATGACGTCGTCGGAGCGGCCGACGAACCAAAAGTATCCGTCTTCATCTATGTATGCGCGGTCGCCGGTGAGGTAGTAGCCGGCACGATAGCTCTTGGCCGTCTCTTCGGGGTTCTTCAAGTATCCTTTAAAGAGCGAGGGCGGCGTGCCGCGCAGCGCGATGTCGCCGGTTTCGCCGGTCTTGCACTCGTTGCCGTCTTCATCGATAACCGTGACCTCGTGTCCGGGCGTCGGTTTACCCATCGAACCCGGCCGTACGGTGTCGCCGTGCAGATTGGCGACCAACAACGTATTCTCGGTTTGACCGTAGCCGTCGAGAATCTCTAAACCAAACGCTTCCTTCCAACGCGCGATCACTTCGGGATTGAGCGGTTCGCCCGCGCTTACGCAGTGACGCAGCTTCGGGAGTTTCCAGTGTGCGAGATCGGGAAGCTTTGCTTCGAGCCGATATTCGGTCGGCGCTTGGCAGAGAATCGTTACCTCGAGCTCGGCTAGGAGATCCATGCGCTGTCGTGGATCGAATGCGCCCTCGTGCAAGACGATCGTGCTGCCGTGAGACCACGGGCCGAGCAACACGTTCCACAACGATTTCGCCCAACCGGTCGAGGCGCTGCACCACACCAAATCCTTGGGCGTGCAGTCGAGCCAGAATTGCGCTTGCGAACGTTTGGCATACGCGTAGGCGCGGTCGTGCACGACGCCCTTGGGATCCTTGGTCGTGCCGCTGGTGTAGACGATGTACGCCCACTCATCGGCGCGCGTGTCGACCCCGGCAAACGGCGCGGCTTGCGCAGCCAGCGCGTCGAGATCGAGCCACCCTTCCGCGCCGCCGCGCACGGAGAAGCCGGCGCGAACGGTTTTGGCATCTTTGCGCGCGGCTTGGAGTTCGGCTAAATTCGGGGCATCGCCGATCATCGCAACCGCTTCGGCGTGATCGGCCCGATAGAGCAGATCCTTGGCGCGAAGTTGTTCAGGGCCGGGAATGGCAATCGCGCCGAGCCGGTCCAACGCAAGCATCACGAAGAGCCATTGCGGAATCTTGGGCAGCGCGACGATCACCCGTGAGCCGCGTTCGATGCCGCGTTCGCGCAACACCGCGGCATAGCGCTGCGATTGCTCGGAGATCTCGGCAAAACTATAGTTGTGTCGCGTGCCGTCGGCCGCGACGAAAAGCAAGCCGCGCCGGTTCTGCAACGCGAGCTTGTCGATGACATCGCGCGCAAAGTTGAAGTGCTCGGGAACGATCATAGCGATGCGACCGCCTCGCGGTACTGCGCGAGCAAGAAATCAATTGACTCGTCGTCGATCACCAGCGGCGGCGCGATGCGTAGCACGCGCTGGTGCGTGTCTTTGGCGACGACGCCACGCTCGATCAGCGCTTGCACGAGGCGCTTGGCGTCCAGATTCAATTCGATACCGATGAGCAGCCCACGGCCGCGAACCTCTTTGATTGCCGGGGACTGCACGGAACGCAAGCCCTGCATCACTTTGGCGCCGGCGTAGCGGGCGCGCGAGGCGAGCTTTTCGTCGATGATCACGTCGAGCGCCGCTTCTCCGACCGCACAGGCGAGGGGATTTCCGCCGAACGTGCTGCCGTGATCGCCCGGCGCGAAGAGTGACATCAGCGCGGTGCTCGCGAGCACGGCGGAGACTGGATAGTAGCCGCCGCCGAGCGCTTTGCCGACGATCAGCATATCCGGTTTGATGTTGTCGAAATCGCACGCGAAAAGGTCACCGGTGCGTCCGAATCCGGTTTGAATTTCGTCGGCGGCAAAGAGCACGTTGTGTTCTTTGCATAGGGCCCACGCGCGTTTGAGAAATCCGTCGGGCGGAACGATTACGCCGCCTTCACCTTGAATCGGTTCGATCAGGATCGCGCAGGTGTTCGCCGAGATCGCGCGTTCGAGCGCCTCGGCGTCGCCGTAGTTTACGAAGGTGAAGCCCGGCATGAATGGGCCGAAGTCGGCGCGGTACGCGGGATCCGTGCTGGCGCTGACGATCGCGGTGGTGCGGCCGTGGAAGTTGTTCGAAAAGACGATGATCTCGGCTGCATCGGCGGGGATGCCTTTGACGCGATAGCCCCAGCGGCGCGCAAGCTTGATCGCGGTTTCGACCGCCTCGGCCCCGGTGTTCATCGGCAGCGCGCATTCAAAGCCGCTGACCTCGGTGAGCTTTTTCAGAAAGCGCCCCAGGCGATCGTTGCGCAGGGCTCGCGAGGTCAAAGGGACCTTCGCCGCTTGATCGACCAGGGCCGCGAGGATGCGGGGGTGGCAATGCCCTTGGTTGACCGCGGAATACGCGCTGATACAGTCGAGATAGCGCCGGCCGTCGACGTCGTAGAGCCAGACGCCCTCGGCGCGGTGGATGACCAGATCCAACGGCGCGTAGTTGTGCGCGCCGTAGGTCTCGTCGAGTTCGATGAATCCTTGGGTCGTACCAGACTTGCCGGGCATAATAGCGAAAGATTGCGCCTTCGGGCGTAAGAACACTTCTTTATCGAAACGATGCAGTACTTATCCGACCAGACGAGCGCGTTGCTCGATCGGCTCCGGCTCCGCGACCACCGCGGTATTTCGAACGAGGGCCGCACCAAGCTGCTGCTCCACGGCGAGCCGCGGCCGGTTGCGATCGTCCTTTTTCATGGGATTGCGGCTAGCCCGCAGCAGTTCGTTCGGTTTGCCCACGAACTCCACGAACGCGGCCACAATGTGATCGTGCCGCGCTTGCCGCGACACGGCCATCGCAACCGTCTGACCACCGCGCTTGCACGGCTGCAGGCCGACGATCTGCGCACGTTTGCGACACAGAGCATCGAGCTGGCGCAAGGCCTCGGCGAACACGTTGTGGTTGCCGGATTTTCACTTGGGGGACTGCTCGCGACATGGGCGGCGCAGCACTATCCAATCGATCGCGCCGTCGCGATCGCACCGTTCTTTGGGATGTCGTGGATGCCCACGCGCTTTACCGAACCGTTTGCCGATTTGCTCCTGAAATTGCCCAATATTTTCCCATGGTGGAACCCGCTCGTGCGCGAACGGCTGCAGCCCGAACATGGGTATCCGCGCTATTCGTCACATGCCATCGGCCAGTCGCTGCTGCTTGCGCGCGATGTGTTTGCGCATGCGGGCGAGGCGCTGGCCGCGCGTGAGCTGATTCTCGTGACCAACGCAAAGGAGGCGGCGGTGAGCAATCGGGCGATTCGGCGCCTCGAGGGGCTCTTGTGCGCCCGGCCGGGTGGCCGGCTCGAGCACGTCGTGCTGCGGGGCATTCCGATCTCGCACGACATCATCGAACCGCTGCGCCATCCGAAGATCGCCGGGCATGTCTATGCAGAACTGCTCGATTTGATCGATCGTCCGCTATAATCGTCAGATGGCCGTCTCCACCGCAACCCGCCTCATCCAGCATTACATCGATGGCGCGCCCGTCGACGATCCCGCCGCGCGCTACGGGGAGGTCTACGACCCGGCCCGCGGCGTGACGCAGGCGCGTGTCGCGCTGGCCGACCCCGCCATGGTCGATCGCGCGGTGCGCGCGGCGACTGCTGCCTTCCCCGCGTGGCGCGATACGCCGCTGGGCAAGCGCGCGGAGATCCTCTTTGCGTTTCGCGAGCTGCTGCGCGTAAATGCGCAGCGCATCGCGCAGATCGTTTCGTCGGAGCACGGCAAAGTCGTTACCGACGCCGCCGGCGAGGTCGCGCGCGCGCTCGAAGTCGTCGACTACGCATGCGCGCTCACGCAAATGACCAAGGGCGAGTTTAGCGAGAGTGTTTCACGCAACGTCGACACCTATTCGATTCGTCAACCGCTCGGCGTGTGCGCGGGCATCACGCCGTTCAATTTTCCGATGATGGTACCGGCGTGGATGTTCGCAATCGCGATCGCCTGCGGCAACACGTTCATCCTTAAACCCTCCGAGCGCGATCCGTCGGCGTCCGTCCTCGTCGCAGAGTTGTGGGCGCAAGCCGGGTTGCCCAAAGGCGTCTTCAACGTCGTGCACGGCGACAAGGTCGCGGTCGATGCGATCCTCACGCATCCCGGCATCGCCGCGGTGAGCTTCGTCGGAAGCACGCCGATTGCGAAATATGTGTATGCAAGCGCCGCGGCCAACGGAAAACGCGTGCAAGCCTTGGGTGGTGCAAAGAATCATCTCGTGGTGATGCCGGATGCCGACATGGACGCAGCCGCCGACGCGCTGGTCTCGTCAGCCTATGGCTCGGCGGGTCAGCGCTGCATGGCGATCTCGGCCAGCGTGACCGTCGGCAACGCGCACGAGGCGCTGATGCCGAAGATTCGCGAACGCATCGCGCGTTTGAAGATCGGGCCGGGCGCCGACGTCAGCAACGACATGGGGCCGGTCGTCACCGCGCAGGCGCGCGACCGCATCACCGACTACATCGCACAGGGCGATCGCGCCGGTGCGGCATTAGTTGAAGACGGACGCGCGCTGCGGGTGAGCGGCTGCGAAGACGGCTTCTGGGTCGGGCCGACGCTCTTCGATCGGGTGACGCCCGAGATGACGATTTACACCGACGAGATCTTCGGGCCGGTTTTGGTGAACGTGCGGGCGCAAAATCTGGACGACGCACTCGAGCTGATCAATCGCAATCCCTACGGAAACGGTACCTCGATCTTCACCCGTGACGGTGGCGCGGCGCACAAATTTCAGCGCGAAGTGCAGGTCGGCATGGTCGGCGTGAACGTACCGATCCCGGTACCGGTCGGCTACTACAGCTTCGGCGGATGGAAGGCCTCGCTCTTCGGCGATCTGCACATCTACGGTGAAGACGGCTTCCGTTTCTATACGCGCGGCAAAGTCGTTACCGCCCGTTGGGACGAGAACGCGGGGGGCGTCAATCTCGGATTCCCTACCCACAAGTAACGATGCACGATCTCGGACCGTCGATTCACGCGCCGCTCACCGATCTGGAAGTCAAACTCGAAGCCAACCGCTGCCTGTACTGTTATGACGCGCCGTGTATGCACGCGTGCCCGACGCATATCGACGTCGCCTCGTTCATCGCCAAGATCGCGCAAGGAAATCTGCGCGGCAGTGCGCGCGATATTCTGGGCGCAAACCCGATGGGTGCAAGCTGCGCGCGTGTTTGTCCGACGAGCGAACTGTGCGAGGGCGCCTGCGTCTACGCCAAGGATGATTCGCCGATTCGCATCGGCGATTTGCAGCGCTACGCGATCGACGCGTTGCAACGCAGCGGCGAGCAACTCTTTACGCCGGGTCCGTCGACGGGTAAAAAAGTCGCAATCGTCGGCGGCGGACCCGCGGGACTGTCGGCCGCGCGCGACCTGCGTCTCGCCGGCCACGCGGTGACCATCTACGAGATGCACGATCGGTTGGGCGGCCTCAATACCTACGGCATTGTGCCGTTCCGCCTGGCGAACGACGTCGCGCTGTGGGAGGCCGACTACGTCGTGCAACTCGGCATCGACGTCGAGACCGGTGTCGAGGTCGGCGTCGACGTTCCCGTTGACGCGTTGCTCCAAAATCACGACGCGGTGATTCTGGCGTGCGGCATGGGCGGCGTCCCGTCGCTTGGGGTCGAGGGCGACGATTACGCTTGGGACGCGCTCGATTTCATCGAACACGTCAAGACCGGACACCGGGTCGGCGAGCTCGGCGATCGCGTTGCGGTAATCGGCGCCGGCAATACGGCGATCGATGCGTTGACCTGCGCGAAGCGGCTCGGCGCCGAGCGCGTGACGATGTACTATCGGCGCGGCGAGGAGCACATGACCGCCTACGACTTCGAATATGCGTTCGCGAAGGATGAAGGCATCGAGTTTCGCTTCTATTGCACGCCGGTGCGCATCGGGAACGGTGAGGTCACGTTTGTGCGCACGGAACTGCGCGATGGGAAACTCATACCGATCCCTGGGAGTGAGTTCACTGAAGTCACCAGCGCGGTGATCAGCGCGGTCGGTCAATCGCGCCTTGAGCGAACGCTCAACGCCTTCGGCATCGAGACCGATGACGGTGTGGTGCGCGTCGATGAGGCGATGCGCACGACGCGTAGCGGCGTGTTCGCGGCCGGGGACTGCATCTACGCCAAGGGCCAGCGCGAAGCCATGGTGGTCGAGGCGGCTGAACAGGGCAAGATCGCGGCGCGCAGCGTCGATGCATTCTTGCGCGCAGAGGCAGCGTAGCGTGGCTGACCTGCGCAGCACGCTTGCGGGAATCTCGACACCGAATCCCTTCTGGCTCGCATCGGCGCCGCCGACCAACAGCGGCTATCAAGTGCTGCGCGCGTTCGAGGCCGGTTGGGGCGGCGCGGTTTGGAAGACGCTGGGCACGCCGATTGTTAACGTGACCTCGCGCTTTGCCGGACTCGATTACAAACAGAACAAGATGCTCGCCATGAACAACATCGAGCTGATCACCGATCGTCCGCTCGACGAGAATCTGCGTGAGATCCGTGAGTGCAAGAAGGCCTTTCCAGATCGCGCAATCGTCGCATCGCTGATGGAGATCTGCGAGCAGCAGGCCTGGCACGAACTGGTCAAGCGCGTTCAAGAAGAAGACATCGACGGATTCGAGCTCAATTTCGGCTGCCCGCATGGGATGAGCGAGCGCGGCATGGGCGCGGCGGTGGGCCAGCATCCGGATTTGATCGAAGCGGTGACGTCATGGGTAAAGGAAGTCGCTCGCGTACCCGTGATCGTCAAGCTCACACCCAACATCACCGATGTGCGTGTCCCGGCGCGGGCCGCCGCTGCCGGCGGTGCAGATGCGCTGAGCATGATCAATACGATCAACAGCCTGATGGGCGTCGATCTGGGCTCGTGGAATCCCATTCCCCACGTCGACGGTAAAAGTTCGCACGGCGGATATTGCGGGCCGGCGGTGAAGCCGATCGCCCTCAATATGGTCAACGAGTGTGCGCGCGATCCGCAGGTGCGTCTGCCGATCTCCGGAATCGGCGGCGTCGAGTTCTGGCAAGACTCCGTCGAGTTCTTGTTGTTGGGCGCGAGCAACGTGCAGGTCTGTACCGCGGTGATGCACCATGGGTTTCGCATTATCGATCAACTCTGCGATGGCTTGAATACCTATCTCGACGAGCGCGGCCTTGCGTCGGTCGAGAACCTGGTGGGCGCGGCGGCGAATCGGATTACGACCTGGGAGAATCTCAACCTCAACTATCAGATCGTCGCCGAGATCGATCAGGAAACGTGCATTCACTGCAGCAAATGCTACATCGCGTGTGAAGATGCGGCGCACCAGTGCATCGATCGAAACGTCGTCGACGGGACGGCGATTCTCACGATCGATCAGGACCATTGCGTTGGCTGCAATCTCTGCATGATGGTCTGTCCGGTCGACGAGTGCATAACCATGGTTCAAGTCGACAACGGCCTGCCGTCCGAGTCTTGGAAAGAACGTAGCAGCAAAATCAGCGCAACGCTGTCCTAGGAGGGCTTTTGGGAACGGTTATCCGAGGTGGCGTCGTTGTCACGGCCACCGACACCCAGCGTGCCGACGTGCTTATCGAAGGCGAGCGTGTCACCATGCTCGCCGAGTCGATCCCGAGTAGCGGTCACACGACGATCGATGCGACCGGCACGTTCGTGTTTCCCGGGGGCGTCGATCCGCACACGCATCTCGACATGCCCTTCGGCGGCACGATCACGGCCGACGACTTCGAGAGCGGCACACGCGCAGCGTTGCTCGGCGGAACGACGACCGTTGTTGACTTCGCGCTGCACACACGCGGCGACTCGCTGCATAACGCGCTAAAGACCTGGCATGCAAAGGCCGGCGGCAAGGCGTGCGGCGACTATGCGTTTCACCTTACGATCGCCGACGGCCGCGACGAAACGATGAACGAGATCCCGGTCATCATCAACGAGCAGGGCGTGAATTCGTTCAAGGTGTTCATGGCCTATAAGCACGTGCTCTACGTCGACGACGAAACGATCTTCAAGACCTTACAGGCATGTCGGGATGCCGGCGGCCTGGTCCAGGTGCATGCGGAAAACGGCGACGTGATCGAGGTGATCACCAAGGAGGCGTTAGCGGCGGGCTTCACCGACCCAGTGTGGCACGCGCGAACGCGACCGGTGGAATGCGAAGGCGAGGCAACGCATCGCGCCATTCGCCTCGCGGAGATTGCCGGCGCGCCGCTCTACGTCGTGCATGTGTCGAGCGCGATGGCCGCCGATATGATCAGCGACGGACGCAAGCGCGGGCTGCCGATCTACGGCGAGACCTGCCCGCAGTATCTGGTCTGCGACACCGAGGATTATCTACGGCCCGATTTCGAGGGCGCGAAGTACGTGCTCTCGCCGCCGATTCGCGACAAGTGGAATCAAAGCGTCCTGCTGCGCAAGCTCAAGAACATGGAGTTGCACGCGTTCGGCTCGGATCATTGCAGCTTCAATATGTGCGGACAGAAGGACTTGGGGCGGCACGATTTTTCCAAGATTCCTAACGGCGCCCCGACCATCGAGGATCGCTTGGCGATTCTCTATCACGTCGGTGTGAACGGGGGCGTGATCAGCCCGAATCAATTCGTTGCGCTCGGGTCGACCAACCCGGCGAAGCTCTTCGGGCTCTTTCCGCGCAAAGGCACGATAGCGGTCGGCAGCGATGCCGATATCGTCGTGTGGGATCCGAATCAGGAGCGCACGATCTCGGCCAAGACGCATCACATGAATGTCGACAACAGCGTCTTCGAAGGTATGACGGTCAAGGGACGGCCGCGATACGTGTTCTCCCGCGGTCTCAACGTCGCCGACGGCGACACGTTCACCGGTCGCAAAGGTCACGGTAAATTCGTCCCAGGCGACAAATTCTATCCGGTTACGGTCTAAGCGAGGAACTGTGGACTCGAAAGTTACGATTGGTCTGATTCAGGCGCACAATGACGTCGATGGGGCGGAGCCGGTCGACAAGCACAAAGCGGCCGCCATCGACAAGCACGTACGGCTGATTCGCGAGGCGAAGAAGCGCGGCGCGCAGATCGTCTGCTTACAGGAAGTCTTCTACGGACCATATTTCTGCACCGAGCAGACGACGAAGTGGTACGACGCGGTCGAACCGATTCCCGATGGTCCGACGACGCAGATGATGTGCGGCATTGCCAAGGAGCTCGGCATCGTCCTGGTCGTCCCAATCTACGAAGAAGAATTTTCCGGGGTGTATTACAACACGGCCGCCGTGATCGACGCCGACGGCACCTACCTCGGCAAATACCGCAAGCATCACATTCCGCAGGTGCAGGCCGGGCCGCCCGGCTGCGGTTTCTGGGAGAAATTCTATTTTCGTCCCGGAAATCTCGGCTATCCGGTCTTCGACACGGCGTTTGCCAAGGTGGGCGTGTACATTTGTTACGACCGGCACTTTCCCGAAGGCGCGCGCGCGCTCGGACTCGCCGGCGCGGAGATCGTCTTCAACCCTTCAGCCACCGTGGCCGGCCTTTCGGAATATCTTTGGAAGCTCGAGCAGCCGGCGCACGCGGTAGCCAACGGCTACTACATCGGGGCGATCAATCGCGTCGGCATCGAGGCGCCCTGGAACATGGGTGAATTCTACGGCCAGTCGTATCTGGTCGACCCGCGCGGCCAGTTCGTCGCGATGGGCAGCCGCGACAAAGATGAGGTTGTGATCGGCGTCATGGATCGCGACGTGATTCGCGAGGTGCGCAATACCTGGCAATTCTTCCGCGATCGGCGTCCCGACAGCTACGATTCGCTGGTAGCGCAGTAGTGGCGTTCACGCAAGAACGCTTCGGCGACGTCGTGGTGCTCACGCCGCCGGAACAGGCGCAGCTTGCGCGCAATCACGCGATGTGGAATGACGATCTGCGTCCGTGTACACTGGCCGAGCATTCGTGGCCTGGTTCGAAGTTCGCCGCGCTCTGGGTTGGGATGTGCTTGTGTCTTCCCACCTACTCGCTCGCAAGCGGGATGATCGCGCTCGGCATGAACTGGTGGGAGTCGGTCCTGACGATTCTCATCGGATGCGTCGTGGTGATGGCGGCGATTTTGCTCGTTTCGCACGCGGGGACGAAGTACGGCATCCCCTACCCCGTTTTTGCGCGGCTCTGGTTCGGCACGCGCGGCGCGCACCTTCCTGCGCTTGCGCGCGCGTTGATCGGCGCAGGATGGTTCGGCATCAATTCCTGGTTCGGCGGACTAGCGCTGGATGCAATTCTCGGTCGCGTTCTGCCGTTTTGGAACGGAACGGGTCCGCACCTCGCGTTTGCGTTTGCCGTCTTTTGGGCGATCAACGTGCTCATTGCGATGCGCGGCCCCCAGGCGATTGGCCGGCTCGCGCAGTTTTCGGCGCCTACGCTTGCCGTTGCGGCGATCGCGCTGCTTGCATGGGCGCTGCGAAGCGCCCATGGTTTCGGACCAATGCTCGCAGCGCCGGCAACGATTCACGGACCGGCGTTTTGGGCGGTCTTCTATCCGTCCGTCGTCGGCGTGATCGCGTTTTGGGCAACGCTCGCGCTCAACATTCCCGACTACACCCGATACGCGCGTACGCAGCGTGGGCAGATGCTCGGACAGATCCTCTCGATGCCGATCACGATGGCAGCGTTTTCGTTCGTCGGGATCGCCGTCACGTCGACGACGGTGCTGCTCTACGGAAAAGCGCTGTGGAATCCGGTCGACCTGATTCTCACCTTTCCGACACCCGTCGTCGTCATCGCAGGCATCCTGATCATTCTTTCCTCGGTGACGATCAACGTTGGCGCCAACGTCATGGCCCCGGCGCGTGCGTTTCAAAATCTTTGGCCGAGCCGCATCGGCTTTGCGACCGGCGCGATCCTCACGGGTCTGTTGAGCCTGGCGATGCAACCGTGGGAAATCTTGCGCGACTTCGGCACGTACATCTTTACGTGGCTTGGCACGTACGGAGCGATGCTCGGATCGTTCGACGGCATCGCGATCGCCGATTATTGGCTGGTGCGACGAACGCGGCTCGACCTCGCCGCACTCTATTCGCCGGCGGGTTCGTATTCGTACGCGCGCGGCGTCAATATGCGCGCCGTGCTCGCCTTGCTGATTGGCTGGGCTCTTGCGTTGCTTGGTCTCGCCGCCCCGCCGCTACGTTTCTTATGGAGCGGCGGATGGATCTTTAGTTTGCTTGGCGGCCTTATCGCCTATTGGCTGCTGATGCGCACGGAGGCTTCGGTCCTGTCGGAAGCGGAATACGACGCGATAACGGAAGATGCGGGCGAAGCTCTCGCCAGAGGTGCATGACGACAATGGATACGGTGGCCAAAAAGTCCAACGCGGAACGTGCCAAGGCGCACCTGTTTGCAGCGCAGCAACCCTACTACGATGAGCCGCTCACCCTGGTCAACGGCGAGGGCACGCGCGTGCGCGACGACCATGGGCGCGAGTATTTGGACGCATTCGCCGGCATCGCCACGACGACGCTGGGCTACGGGAACACCGAAGTCGCGCAGGCCGTCGCAGAGCAAGCTAAAGAGCTGATCCATGTGTCGACGCTCTACCTCACCGAGCAGCAACTCGACTTCGCGGAGAAGATCGCGGAGATCTCGCCGCCGGGTATGACCAAGTCGTTCGTCAGCAATTCGGGCTCGGAAGCGAATGAAACCGCCGCGCTGGTCGCGCGCACGGCCAAGAATTCGGTCGACTTTCTCGCGCTCGAACATGCGTATCATGGTCGCACGGTCTTTACGGTGGCATTGGCGGGGCTATCAAATTGGCGCAACTTCGGACCGCAGACGCCGCACGTGGCCTTCGTGCCCAACCCGTACTGCTATCGCTGCCCGCTGAACCTTACGTATCCGTCGTGCGAGATCGCGTGCGCCAAATCGGCCAAACGCGTCATTGAAACGGCGACCAACGGTGCACCGGCCGCAATGATCGCGGAGACGATTGAGGGCGTGGCGGGAATTATCACGCCACCGCCCGAGTACTACGCGGTCCTCAAGGAGACGCTGGCGCCGTTCGGCACGCTCTTGATCGCGGATGAAGTCCAAGCCGGATGGGGACGTTTGGGCGACGGCTGGTTCGGCATGGTGTCGAGCTACGGCGTCGTGCCCGACATCATCACCTCGGCCAAGGGGCTCGCCAGCGGGCTGCCGATTGGGATTACGATCACGCGGCCGGAACTCGCCGACGTGTTCAAGGGCCCGCACATCAACACGTTCGGCGGCAATCCGTTGTCGACGCGCGCGGCGACCGTCACGCTCGAGGTCATCGAGAAAAAGCAGTTGATTGCGAACGCCAAGCGGCAAGGCGACGCGCTTCTCGCCGGTCTGCGCGATCTGCAGAAGCGCTACCCGATTATGGGCGAGGTGCGTGGACGCGGTTTGATGATCGGCGTGGAACTGGTCAAGGACCCCAAGAGCAAAGCCTACGACGCGCCGGCGACCAATCGGATGCTCGAGGCGATGCGCGAGCGCGGTGTGCTGCTCGGGAAAGGCGGCCGCTTCGGCAACGTCCTTCGCGTTCAACCACCGTTGATCTTCAGCAGTGACGACGTGTCGGAATTTCTCAAAGCCTTCGAAGCCTCGCTCAAGTCACTCTGAGCAATGTCTGATTCGGGCTCACGTTGCTCGTGGGCGACGACCGAGTTGTCGATCGCGTATCACGATAAGGAGTGGGGACGCCCGGTTCATGACGATCGTACGTTCTTCGAGTTCGTCACGCTCGAAGGGGCGCAGGCGGGCTTGAGCTGGGAAACGATTTTGCGTAAGCGCGACCACTACCGCAAGGTCTTCTACGATTTCGATCCGGCGCGCGTGGCGCGCATCACGCCGGCGCGGATCGAGAAGATCCTCACCGATCCCGGCATCGTTCGCAACCGCGCCAAGGTCGAATCAACCGTGAGCAATGCGAAGGCCTTTTTGAAGATCCAGAAAGAGTTCGGCTCGTTCGACAAGTACGTCTGGAGCTTTGTCGGCGGCAAGACGATCAACAATCGCATCAAACGTCGTGAGGATCTTCCCGCCGAAAGCGACGAGTCGACGAGCGCTCAGTAAGGACCTCGTCAAGCGTGGGTTCCGGTTCGTCGGTCCGACCATCATGTACGCGTTCATGCAGGCGACGGGACTCGTAAACGATCACATTGCCGGCTGCGCGTCGCATGCTCGCGCCTCCCGCTAGCTCACCCGCAGGCGGCTACATTGACGGCCTCGCGAAAGCGCGGGCCATCATGGCGCGCGACGACGCGCGCATCGGTCCGACGGCAAAAACACTGCTGCTCGATCACGGAGCACGCACGCCGTGGAGCGTCGTCCTCTTCCACGGCTTCACCAATCACCCGGGCCAGTTCGCGCAGTTCGCGGCGCAACTGTATGCACTCGGGGTCAACGTGCTGGTTCCGCGCATGCCGCTTCACGGCTACGCCGATCGCATGACCGACGCGCTCAAATCACTGACGGCCGAGATGCTACTGGAGTGTTCGTATCAAGCGGCCGATGCGGCGACAGGATTGGGTGAACGCGTTGCGATTGCGGGGCTGTCGATGGGCGGGTCGATCTGCGCGTACCTCGCGCAATATCGCGCCGATATCGCGACCAGCATGCCGATCGCTCCCGACTTTGGCTTGCTGAACCTGCCCCGCTGGGCTTTAGATGTTCTCGCGCCGACCGTGCTCGCGCTGCCCAATTTCTTCCTGTGGTGGGATCCTCGCGCCAAAGAAAATCAGCGTCCGCAGACCGCGTACCCACGCTTTTCGACGCACGCCTTGATGCAGACAGTACGGATCGGGAGCGCCGCGTATCATGCCGCAAATCGCGAACCTGCGCGCGCCCGACGAATCGCCACGGTGGTCAATACCCACGATCCCGCGGTCAGCAATGCGGTGACGCTGGAGGTGTTGCATCGTTGGCAGCACCTCCGCGCCAGCGGTATCGAGTATGTCGAACTCACCGATCTACCGGAAAATCACGACATCATCGACCCCGATAACCCGCTAGCGCGCACCGATCTGGTCTATCCCAAGCTGATCGAGGTTCTCGCTCTCTAGATTATTTGTTGAACCAGAACCGGTACCAGCCGTTGCCGAGCAGGTGAAGGGTGCCGCTGAGCATTTGCGGATTCGTGCTGGTGTCGATGTCGTAGCGGTCGTACGTATTGGCCCAAATCTTGCCGCTGCAATCTGGGCTTTGGTAGATGTCGACGTTCATCTTCGCGTAGCTCGCCTGCTTCCAGATATAAAAGATGAAGTTCGCGGACTGTCCTGGGAGAATGATGTGACGTTCACCCGTGGAGTACTCTTGGGTGTTGATCCCGCGGGGCCGCTGGTACAGCGTGAACATGGCGCACTTGTTCGAGTTATTGATGGCCTTGATGGTGTCGAGATAGGCGTCGGCCTGGCGCGGCAAGCAGAGGCTGACTAATACCGTCGCTGCCGCAATCCAATAGAAAGGTTTCATTCTGTCTCCAATGCCGGGCAAGCATAGCACGAATTGCGCCTTGTAACGGAGATCGTGCCTTTATTCGTAGTTTTTGGACTCGGACCAGAGCCGAGCGACCGGTATTTTTAGGCCTCGACAGATGTTGATCGGAATATCGTTCTCGTAGCCGATTGCCCAGGGCGAGTGGACGACCGTCGCGATCGTGCGGGACGCAAAATAATGCTGCTTGGCCCAACACGTTCCGTTGATTTGCACGAGCACACGGCCGTCGTAGCCGTCCGGTCCCCACAGCCAATATTGATTGTGCGTGCTGATCACCGGAATGCCGGGCGCAAAGAACTGGACGGCGGCCGCTTCGCCGTAGTTTCCGCCGAAGACCACCGCGGCAGCGCGATCGCTCGGCGGCAGTGCGTCGTAAACGTCCTTCACCGCGGCAGCCATCTCCGGCCACCCGTGCATGTCGGCCCAATCGCCGGGAAGCGTCGAGGTCTCGCGATTGTGTTCGGTGGCGAGCACACGATTCGAGCTATGCGTGATTGCGTCGACGCGGGCTTGATAGGCGACGAACGCGGGCTCGGAGAGAATCGGCAGCGAGTACGGGATAAACACGGGGCCTAGCACAAGCGTGTAGACGAGAACTGCAGCGCGAGCGACCCACACGCCCGACGTCCACGATCCGATTTGCACGCCGCCGGCTGCGATGAGAATGGGGTAGATATCCGCCGGGTAGTAGTGCTTGCCGTGGAAGGCGATCATCTCCACGATCAGGACGATGTACGTATATCCTAAAAAGCGGTACGTGCCGTTGCGCAGCAACCAATACAGCCCGATTACCCAGACCGGGAAGAGAAAAAGATTGGTGATCAAGACTTCTTGCAGCAGATAGACCAACGGCCCGACGATAACGTTCTTGGCGTTTTGTCCGTTGCGCAACAGCTCCCACATCGGGAAGTCGTAGTGCGCCTGCCAGAGGAAATTCGGCAGCGCGATGACGAGCATCAGCGCGACGCCGGAGGCGAACCACCAATTCGCGAGGATGCGCCGCTGCGGCGTCAGGATGAGTCCGGCAAAAAGCGCGACGAGGAAAAACAGTACCGCATACTTGCTCTCGATCGCGATCCCGCCAACGAGTCCCGCTGCAAGCCAGAACCGCCGATCCCCGCCTTTGACGATGCGAATAACCAGAAGCGCAAGCAACGGCCAGGCCCAAAGTCCGATTTCATCCGGCCCGACTTTTTGCCCAAAGCTCAGCAACACGCCGGCGAAGAGAAAGGCGAGCGAGGCCATTATCTGCGCGAAGACCCCGCCGCCGAATTCGAGCACGAGCAAACAGGTGACGTAGACGCCTGCGGCCGCGCAGAGCGCAGGAATCAAGCGCAGCAGTAAGAGCGAATGTCCGCCGATTTGCGTGAAGGCCGCCAGCAACGGGACCACCGGCGGCTGATCGACGTAGCCCCACTGCGGATGCTGCCCGCAAATAATGAAGTAGAGTTCGTCGCGGAAGAAGCCGTAGTGCGCGTTGCCGAGCGCGTGCACGAGGAAGACGGCGGCAGCGGCAATCCACGCCACGCGTTTGGTCATGGTGCGAGCCTCCTTTATTTCAGTAAATCGGGTCGCTTGCCGGCGTAGCGCCGGCTCCAAGCGATCTCGGCGCCGTCGCGCATGAGGATCTTGTAGTCACCGTGGAACCACGGATGAATCTCGGCAATTTCGTCGATGTTGACGATATGTGAGCGATGCACGCGTGCAAACTGCGCGGGATCGAGGCGCGCTTCGAGCGATTCGAGGGTCGCGCGAAGCGCATGATTTCCCCGCGCGGTGTGGACGACGACGTTGTTTCCGTCGGCTTCGAGGCGCGCGATCTCACGAGCCGCCACGAAAAACGAGCGGCCGTCGTTCGGAATCAAAAGCCGGCGCACGAATTGCTCTTCGTTGCGCAGTTGAGATAGCGTATCGGCGAGCTTTGCCGTGTCGGGCTTGACGTCGAGTGAGGCGCGCGCGCGCCCGAGCGCCACTTCGAAGCGATCGCGGTCGTAGGGTTTGAGCAGATAGTCGAGCGCCGACATCTCGAACGCTTTGACTGCATACTGGTCGAACGCCGTGACGAACACGATCGCGGGCGGCGTCTCGCTGCGGCTCAGCGTCTCGGCCACGCCGAGGCCGTCGAGATCGGGCATGTGGATGTCGAGAAAGACCAACTGCGGCTTGGTCATTGCGATCAGATCGAGCGCGTCGATGCCGTTGGAGGCTTCGGCAACAAGGGACACGTCGTTGTGTTCGCCTAAAAAGCGTGCGAGTTTGCGGCGCGCCGGGGTTTCGTCGTCGGCGATCATGACCGTCAGTGGCATGCTTTGCCACCTGCTCCGGCTTCGAACGGCACGCGCAGCGTGGCGACGGTGCCGCCGCCCGCCCGCTCGCCGATTTCAAATTGCGCCCGCGAGCCGTAGAGATAGGCAAGCCGCGCCGCCACATTCGAGAGCCCAATGCCGCGTGGCGTCGACGCATCGAAGCCTAGCCCATTATCGCTGACCTGAATCACCGTCGATCCGTTAGCGCGAGCCACGTCGATGCTCAGGTCGATTGATGTGCGCGCAGAACCCATGCCATGGCGGATGCTGTTCTCGAGCAGTGGCTGCAGGACCATAAAGGGGACCATCGCGTCGTGCGCATCGTCGGCGACGCGCACGTCGAGCGCGAGGTTTCGCTCGAGCCGCGTCTTCATAATGTCGACGTACATTCGCTCCATGTGCAGTTCCTCATCGAGCGAAATTTCCTCCACGCCGCCGGATGCCAGTACGAGACGCATGTAATCGCTGACCTGCGCGAGCATGCGATCGGCCTTGCCGACGTCTTCGTACATCACCGACGAGATCGCGTTGAGCGTATTGAAGAGAAAATGGGGCTGCAGCTGCAGGCGCAGGTTTTCGAGTCGCGCCTGCGCGAGCTTCGTTTCGATGTCACGCGTGGCAGCGAAGCGTAGCAATAAATAGATCGACGTCATGATCAGCGTGTAGTAAACGACGTCGCCGGCCGCTTCCTGAGTGTAGGAAAAGAGTTCCGTGTACGTTTCGTGGACGCGCAACAGCGGCTCAAGCGCGTACCGGAGTGCCGATTCGATCGTCGTATGCGCCAATGTATAGACGATCATGGCGGCGACGTTGACGAGGAGCGGCTCGACGATCATCCCCTGTTTGAACGGAAAGCGCCGCGCCAGCATCACCATGAAGGGTACGAGCACCATCGCGCTCCAAGCGCCGGTCATCTCGTCAAGGAAGTGATGGCGAAAGATCAGCGAGCTGTGGTCCATGTCGCCGAGGTAGGTATGAAACGTGAAGAAGACCCCAATCGCGGTAAAGATCGCAAAGAGCCAAATCCACGCAGCCGGACGCCTGAAAGTCATACTCCCCTCATACCTTGCGGCGGTCGGGCCGGTCAACCGCCCGGGGACGAGCGGGACGATTTCGCGGGCGAGCGGCGCAAAATGTCGAAATCGCCGATCCCCGGACGTCATAGTGCCGAGGAGGAATCATCACAATGCGATACATTTTTCACCTATTCAGCGATCCGGCCGGCTTTGAAGCGCTGACCCCCGAGCAGAGCCAAGCCGCGCTCGAGTCTTACATGGCCTATACGCAGGCGCTTCAAGACGCTGGTGTCTATGTCGGCAGCGACCGGCTCAAGCCCGCGAACGAGTCGACGCAAGTGCGCGTCGATCCCAGCGGCAAGACGACGGTCCTGGACGGTCCGTACATCGAATCGAAAGAGCAACTCGGCGGATACTACATGGTCGACGTACCCAATCTCGACGAGGCGCTCAAATGGGCAGCGCGTTGTCCGGGTGCAAGCCACGGCACTGTTGAGGTGCGGCCAATTTGGGAACTGCCGGTTCGAGCGTAGAAAGCGCCGCGCGCGAAAGCTACGGAAAGCTGCTCGCGTATCTCGCTTCTCGCTGTGGTCTCGACGTCGCGGAGGACGCATTAGCCGATGCGTTCGCCGCGGCGCTCGAACGTTGGCCGATCGAAGGCGTGCCGCGACGGCCCGAAGCCTGGCTCTCGGTGGTCGCGCGCAATCGCGCGCTCGACGGCCTGCGACGCCGGCGCAGGGAAACGCTTGCGCTAGAGCGCGTCGCGCATGTTGCGCGTATCGCGCAAACAGCGTACGAGACGAGCCCACAGCCGGATGACGAGCGTATCGGGATGCTTTTTGCGTGCGCGCATCCCGCAATCGCCGGGGAGATTCGCGCGCCCCTGATGCTTCAGGTTGTGCTGGGCTTCGACGCGGCGCGCATTGCTTCGGCGTTTCTCGTTGCGCCGGCGACGATGAGCCAACGGCTGGTGCGCGCAAAGCGTAAAATCGTCGGCGCCGGCATTCCGCTCACCGTACCTCTCGCAGAAGAATTCCCGGAGCGGCTCGATGCGGTGCTCGCGGCGGTGTACGTGACGTTTGGGCAAGGCTGGGACGATCCGAGCGAAACCGACCCGGATACGCGAGGGCTCGCGCGGGAAGCGATTTGGCTCGGACGCTTGGTAACGGACGCGTGCCCGGGCGAACCCGAGGTGAGCGGGCTCCTGGCACTGATGTTGCACGCGCACGCCCGCCGTAACGCGCGCCGGGACCACGCCCAAGCCTACGTACCGCTCGACGAGCAAGATGCCACGCGGTGGGATGGCCGCATGATTGAGGAAGCGGAGGCGCTGCTGGCGCGAGCCTCTCACGCGCATCGCCCGGGGCGCTTTCAGCTTGAGGCAGCGATCCAATCCGCTCACGCGGTGCGACGACTCGGGCGCGAGCCGGACTGGAACGCCATCGTCCTGTTCTATGATGCGCTGCTGCGTATCACGGGCTCACCAGTCGTTGCGCTCAATCGCGCGGTCGCGCTCGGGCGCAGCCGCGGCGCACGAGCGGGCCTGGGCGCGCTCGAGACGTTTGCGACGGACGCTCGCATGGTAAACTATCAACCGTACTGGGCTGCGCGCGCGGACATGCTCGCGCGTTGCGACGAGGTGGAGCAAGCACGCACTGCCTACGAACGCGCGCTCGGCCTGACGATCGACCCTGCGGTACGCGAGTACCTCACTTCTCGCCGGGAGGAACTACGCAATGCAAACGACGTGGCCCGAAAATGAATTTGCCTTTCCCACGCAGCGCAAAGAACCATTGACCGATGCGAACCATGTGCGCAATGCGATCGCGCGCTTCGATCAAGTGGAAGGCGTCTCCGATAGCGACCGCGACCTGGCCTGGGCAAACATCTTGAAAGCCGCACAATATTACGGAGTCAATGTGAGTGAGTCGTCGTGGCACGATCTGGGAAAGAGTCGCCAATGAGAGCGACTTGGAAACCACATGAGAAACACGGCGTGCTTACCAAGCGAAGCGACCTTCCCGACAGCGTCTTCGCCTTCCCGAAGGAACGCAAAGAACCGCTGACCGACGAGAAGCATGTGCGCAATGCGATTGCGCGCTTCGATCAGCTTACCGAGGTCTCAAAGAGCGATCGGGAACTGGCCTTTGCGAACATCAAAAAAGCAGCCAAACACTACGGCGTCGAGATGAGCGAGTCAAAAGTCAGCGATCTCGGGACGAAGCCCAAGACCGGGCGCACCGCCGCCGATCGCAAGAAGTCGGCGAAAAAGGCGGCGGCAACCCGCAAGAAAAAGGCCGCGAAGAAGCGCTAGTCCGTCAGGTCGGGTCGAACGCTCCGGTCAGAATCATCTGCTCGGAAAGTTCGCGCGCCCGCTGATATTCGGGCCCGAGTTTGGCCGTCTCTTCATCGAAGATCTGCGAGAGCGAGGGCGGCGTGTACGGGCCGGGAAAGCGCAAGCGCTGCGCGATCATGACGCGGTAAATCCGGTCGGTGGCCAGATCCTCCATGTAACCGTCGAGCAAACTCGCGCCAAGCCCGTTGAGCACGCCGTGACGATACCGAATCACGGTACGCACGGCCGTTCGTGTGCCCTCGAGCGTGAGCGTCCCGACGCCCTTGGGCGCGGGGCGCAAATCCGGGTGCGACGATGCGAGTTTCGGCCGCTTGTCGAGTTGATTCGGAAACGGAAATTGCGCGACCGCGATCTCATTCTGGTCGGGATGACCGGTCCACGCGCCGTCCATGAGACAACTCGCCTCATTTTTCTTATCGCGTTCGAGCACTTCGAGCGCGCGCGCGTTGAGCTCGGGATTGCTGCGATCGGGGAAGAGCGCGGTCATACCGCCGATGGCGAACGCGCCATGCTTGTGCGTGATCTCCGGCATCAGCGTACGCAGATTCTGAAAAAACGGGACGTCGAACGGAATCGTGTTGCGGTCGGGCAAGAGCCAATTCGGATCGTTGAGATTGAAGTGCGCGAGGCTGGCCATGTAATCCCAGCGCCCGAGATTCAAGCCCAAGATGTAGTCGCGTAGATTGAAAAGAAATTCTTCCATCTCGTACGCGATCGGAAACGCCTCGATGAGCGCCATTGCTTTGATCGAGCCCGGCTTCCACCCCTTGGCCTCGATGATGGCGTCGAAGAGATCCTTCCACCACAGCGCCTCTTCCGCCGATTCCGATTTCGGGATGTAGATGCAGAGCGGATGCTTGAGCCGATCGTAGTCCAGGCGATAGGCGAGCAGTGCGGTATCGAAGAGCGACGCGCTGGTCAGTTCATCGCCTGCTAGCAGCCCGGCTTGGGACATGTGCAAACCGCGCACGCGATTCCAGACCACGGTCGTGCTCGGGTTGATCCCGACCGTTTTGCCGCGCTTCTTATCGTCGTAGGACAACTCGCCGTAGAGCGCAGCCACGAGATTCTCTTGGCCGAGCATGAGGTGCTCCCACGTGTTGGCGATCGAATCTTCGAGATCGAGCATCACGCCGGGCGCGCCCGAGTTGAGCAACTTCACGACCAGTTCCGCGTCGTCCGCGGGACCGGTCATCTGGTTGCGTTGATCTTGGCACCACGCGGGCAGCTCGATGCGCCAGTCGGTGGTGGTGGCTTGCGATGCCGGCAAATAGTTCGGGAGATCACCGTTATGCGCGCGCGCGAGCCGATCGGCCCGCGCGTGTGCAAGACGTTGCTGCTCCGGCGTGAACCGTTCGTGCAGCGGTAGGTAGAACTCCGCGAACCCAGCCGGCAGATCTCGCTCGACGGCGAAACCTGCTGGGGCTACGTTCATATCAGACGCTCACGACCTCATTGGCATGACCGTTGCTATAGAACTGCTCGGCTTCGGTCGAACCGTGCAGCGCGGTCGTCGAGGATTGGCCCTCGCTGATCGTCTGCGCCACTTCGTCAAAGTAGCCCGTCCCCACCTCGCGCTGGTGGCGCGTGGCGGTGTACCCGAGCGATTCGGCCGCGAACTCGAGCTGCTGAAACTCGGCGTAGGCCGACATTCCGCGCTCCTTGAAGTCGCGCGCCAGTTCGAAGAAGCTGTAGTTGAGAGCGTGGAAGCCGGCAAGCGTGATGAACTGGAACTTGTACCCGAGTGCGTTGAGTTGTTCGCGGTAGCTGGCGATCGACGCGTCGTCGAGCTTTTTCTTCCAGTTGAATGAGGGGGAACAATTGTAGGCCAGGAGCTTGCCGGGGAACTTCGCGTGGATGGCCGTAGCGAAGGCGCGCGCGACCTCGATGTCGGGCTCGGAGGTTTCCATCCAAAGCAGGTCGGCGTATGGCGCGTAGGCCAAGCCGCGGGCGATACAGGCGTCGACGCCTTCACGCGTGCGGAAGAAGCCTTCGGGCGTCCGCTCGCCGGTGATAAACTGACGATCGATCGGATCGACGTCGCTGGTGATCAACGTCGCCGCTTGCGCGTCGGTACGCGCGATGATGACGGTGGGCACGTCGAGCACGTCGGCGGCGAGGCGCGCGGCGATCAGATGGCGCACGGCCTGCTGCGTCGGAATCAGTACTTTGCCACCGAGATGGCCGCACTTTTTCTCCGAGCTGAGTTGGTCTTCTAAGTGCACGCCGGCGGCGCCGGCTTCGATCAGGGCTTTGGTGAGCTCGAACACGTTGAGCGGTCCGCCGAATCCGGCTTCGGCGTCGGCGATGATCGGGAGAAAATTCTGCGGCGTTCCGCGCCCTTCAACGGTTTCGACTTGATCGTAGCGCTGCAGCGCGCTGTTGATTCGTTTGACCAATTGCGGCACGCTGTTGACCGGGTAGAGGCTTTGGTCGGGATACACGTTGCCCGAGCTGTTCGCGTCGGCGGCAACTTGCCAGCCGCTGCAATAAATCACTTTAAGCCCGGCCTTCGCGGCTTGCACGGCTTGACCGCCGGCCATCGTGCCGAGCCCGGCGGTGGCTTGGGGCTCTTGGAGCAGCTGCCAGAAGCGCTCCGCGCCCAAACGCGCAAGCGTCTGCTCGACGATGACGCTCCCCTGAAGTTTGCGGACCTCAGCGGAAGAATAAGGGCGCTCGATTCCGGCCCAGCGATCGTTCGTGCTCACCTGAAAGCTCCTTCGCGATTGGATCGTGCATTTCGGTCATTGGATCGGTGCAATTGGATGGCTTGCATTTGATCCTTGGACTGATATACCCTTATACAAAGTTTGCCAAGCATATGTCAATACAGCCTATTGATAAATTTATAGGCCTAGTTGCGGCTTTTGTCCGCTTGGTTGACTGTAGCATGCTATCGCGTGTCGTCGGGCGTATCACCGGCCGCATGACGTTAAGCCTTCGTTTCGCAACGCTCAGTGCAGCGTTAATTCTTTGGTGCACACCGTTTGCACAGGCCGCGCCCTCGATGCGCGATGTGTTGCGCACCACCGACAGCCTGACCGACTACGCCGCTGTCGCGATCTCGCCCGACGGTACGCGTGTCGCTTGGCAACAGACGCTCCATCACGCCAACACAGTATGGGCCGAAAGTCTCATCACGCATCGACGTGCGCAGCTGAGCGTCCCCGGCGCGGCAAAGGCCGATGCGATGTCTCCGGCGTGGTCGCCGGACGGCTCGCGACTCGCATTTCTTGCCGATGCGCGCACAAAGGGCCGTCCGTCATTGTATGTTGCTGACGCAAACGGGTCGAACGTGCGTCTTCTGGCGGCGCTCGGAGGCTTGCCGCAACGTCTCACATGGTCACCCGACGGGAAACACCTCGCGTTTCTCTACATCGCGCAGCCGCATCGGTTGGCCGGCGCGCTTGCGGCCGGCGCACGCGATGTCGGCGTGATCGGCACCGTGACCGATGAACAACAGATCGCGACCGTCGATGCGGCAACCGGCGCGGTCGCGCTGGTAACGCCGAGCGCCGACTACGTCTACGAATACGCGTGGTCGCCGGATTCGTCGCGCTTTGCCTGCACCTATGCGCGCGGAAACGGCGACAACAATTGGTGGATCGCGAAGCTCGCGACCGCGCCGGCAAGCGGCGGCGCTCTGCACGATCTGCTCGCTCCGAAGTTTCAAATCAACGATCCGCAGTGGTCGCCCGACGGGTCGAAGATCGCTCTCGTGGGCGGGATCATGAGCGACTTCGGACCGGTCGGTGGTGACGTGTACGTCGTCGACGCGCGAACGGGAAGCTCGCGCGACGTCACGCCCGATGCGGCGTTTAACGTTGCCGATCTGCATTGGACGCAGAGCAATCGGATCGTCCTCGTGGCCCATGTGCTCGGCGCCTTGCATCTGCTCACCCTCGATCCGGGCAACGGCTCGACGGCCACATTGCTCGCCGGCCAAGAATCGCTGCGGAGCCTTTCGATTGCCAAGACCGGTTCGCAGATCGCGCTGGTCCGCACGTCATTCGCCACGCCGGCGGAAGTCTGGGCCGGAGCGCCGCAAAGTCTGCAGCAAGTGACGCACGCCAATGCCGGCGTGCCCAAGCTTTACGGCAAAGCCGTCTCGCTCACGTGGAAGAGCGATCCCTACACCGTGCAAGGCTGGCTGGTCTATCCGCTGCAATTCGATCCAGCCAAGAAGTATCCGATGATCGCACTCATTCACGGCGGTCCCTCGTCGGAGTGGACGCCATCGTATGACTATCGATTCGTAGCGGCGCTGACCGCGCGCGGCTACTTCGTCTATGAACCCAATCCGCGCGGCAGCTACGGTCAGGGTGAAGCGTTTACCGCAGCCAACGTCAAGGATTTTGGGTACGGCGATTGGCGCGACGATCTCGCCGGTCTCGATGCGGCGATCGCGCAAGCGCCGATCGATCCGAATCGACTCGGACTCTTCGGCTGGAGCTACGGCGGCTACATGGCGATGTGGGCCGAGACGCAGACCACGCGCTTTAAAGCCATCGTGGGCGGCGCCGGCATCGTGAATTGGCAGTCGTACTACGGCCAGAACAAGATCGATCAGTGGATGATCCCGTTCTTCGGCGCGTCGGTCTACGACGATCCCGCGGTCTACGCCAAGAGTTCACCGATCACGTTCATCAAGAACTCGCACACGCCGATCTTGATTCTGCAAGGCGAGCGCGACGAAGAGGTGCCCGCGCCGCAAGCCTTCGAGTTCTACCACGCGATGCAAACGCTCGGCGTGCCGTCGCAACTCGTGGTCTACGCGGACGAAGGCCACGGCCCGCGCATGCCCAAGAACCAGATCGACATTCTCGAACGCACCGTCGGCTGGTTCGACAAGTACTTGCACTAGCCACTTGTCATCCCGAGCGTAGTGAGCGAAGCGAACGTAGTCGAGGGAAGCGCCACCCACGTGTTGCCCGCGAAGACGCTCGTGGCGGCACATCGTGTGCCGCTCCTGCTGCGCGAGTTTTGCGCCACGTCCAAAGGAAGTTCGCATCCTGCGAATGGCGCAAAACTTCGAGCCTTCGCTTAGCAATACGTGGGTGGTGCTTCCCTCGGCTACGCTCGGGATGACAAAAAAGAACGAGGCGCCGCATTACTGCGACGCCTCGTGCGCTTTCGATGGGTCGGTCAAACGTGACACCTTGAACGATTCGACAATACCACATCGTCATCGACTTCGCAACGCTGATGGCTTGGAAAGAAAGCGCGTTGCAAACTCGTCGATCAACCCTCCAGCTCCAGGCTCGTCGACGTCGACCAATCCGAGTTCCCTTACCAGCTCCTCCCTAGTCTGTTCGTCCATCCAACTCCTCGCTAGCTTTCGTCGGTCCCTCGACTAGGTTCGCTGTGCTCACTACGCTCGGGATGACAAAGCGGTTACACCAGTGTTGGTAACGGTAACGATGGACGCGTTGAAAGATCGGGACGCAGTTCGGTTGTGTACTCGAGGGCGCGGTCCATCATGCGCAGCGCGAAATCCATCTGCGGGTCACGGCCGTCGCGATAATCTTGCGGCGCGTAGTCCACGTCGTAGTCGGGATCGGTGCCGTAGTTCTCCACTTTCCAGCCGACGTCGGAGAACCAGAACGAATACTCCGGCTGCGTCGTCAGCGTACCGTCGACCAGATGATGGTACGGATTGATGCCGATCACGCCGCCCCAGGTGCGCTTGCCGACGAGCGGCCCGAGCTTGTAGAGCTTAAAGCAGTGGCTAAAGATGTCGCCGTCGGAGCCGGCAAATTGGTTGGTGATGGCCATCATCGGGCCCGCGACGGATTCAGGCGGATAGGGAATCGCGGTTCCGTACCGCGGCACGTCGTAGCCGACACGTTTGCGTCCAAGCTTTTCTAACAAGAGCGGTGACACGTGTCCGCCGCGGTTGTAACGCACGTCGACGATGAGCCCTTTGCGGTCGAACTCGTTGAGATAGCCGCGATGGAACTCGGCAAATCCCCACGGCCCCATGTCGGGAATGTGGATGTAGCCCACGCGGCCATTGGTCTTATCGTACACGTAGCGGCGATTGGCTTCGACCCAGGCGCGATAGCGCAGCAGCGACTCGTTGGCAAGCGCTTTGACCAACACGGTGCGCTCTTCGTCCTTGCGGGTGCGGATCGTCACCGAAATGTCTTTGCCCGATCCGTTGACTAACAGACGATCCGGAGAGACGTCGCGCGAGAGCCGTTTGCCGCCCAGCGCGACCAGCACATCGCCTTCGTGGATATCCAGACCCGGTTCGGCCAGCGGCGAATCCTCGCTGCGGTTCCATGAATCGCCGCGATAGATACGCGTGATCCGATAGCCGCCGCGCTCGTTGTCCCAGGTGAGATCCGCGCCGAAAAAGCCGCGCTGATATTGCGGCGGGATGCGGTGATCGCCGCCGTACTCGTAGGCGTGCGAGGTGCCAAGTTCGCCTTGCATCTCCCAGATCACGTCGGACAATTCGGTGCGCGTGCGCACGCGCGGCAGGATCGCTTTGTAGCGGTCGTAGACGCGATCCCAGTCGATGTCGCTCATATCCTCGACCCAGAACTGCTCGGTTTGCAAACGCCAGGCCTCGCGATACATTTGCGCCCACTCGTCGCGCGGCTCGATCTCGACGTTGGCACGATCGAGATCGATCCAACCGCTCTTGCGACCCGGGTCGTTCGACGGCTTTTCGGGCTCGTCTTCACCCAAATCGGCGGTCGCATCGATCGCCCGCAAACGCTCGTGCGCGCGATAGATCAGTGTGCGCCCGTCGGCGCCGAGACGAATCTCGCTCACGTCGCTCGCGACGGTCGCTTGTCGCAACGTTTCAAAATCATACGCCGAGAGCGTCCCGCCGCCGGATGCTTCCTCGTCGTCATCTCGCGCGTTGGTGATGCCTTTGACCGGAAAGCGCGTGTAGAGCACGCGGCCCTTGACCGCCACGAGCTGATCGTACTCTCCTTCTTCGACGGGGAACCCGAGCACGCGGCCGGCGATCTCGTCGAAGTCGATGTCGATGCGCAGCTCTTCATGTTTTTCGGCCTTTTTATCGTCGTCGTGATCGTGATCGTGATTGTGCTCGTGGTCGCGGTGAATCGGCCGCGGCAACGGCACGAACGGCGAGGGAACATCGCTACGGAGCGTCACGACGAACGGCCGCTGCGCCTGCGGAAAGCTCAGGTCGAATTGCAGCGCGTCGTAGACCGGATGGAAGTCGCGCGAAGAGATGAAGTAGAGATATTTGCCTTGAGGATCCCAGGCCGGTGAGTGATCGATGCGCAGCGGCGACGTGATGTCGTGCACTTTGCCCGAGCGTACCTTGGCCACCCGAATGATCGACGCACCGCGCGTGGGCGACCACACGTAGGCGATATACCGTCCATCGGGTGAGAAAGCGAGATCGCTGACGCGGTCCGCCGGACTCGTGTCGATGATCCGCACCTTCCCGTCCTCGAGATCGATCATGCACAGCTCGTGGCGATGATTCGCGAACGCGATCACATCATTGGCGGGCGAAACCGCCAGCTCGGTGACCCGCCCGATGTCGCCCGACGTGATGATCTTCGGTGCATCGGCGCCGTCGGCGCGCTGCACGGCGATTTGCTCGAAGCCACTGCCGTCGGTCACGCAGGCAAAGCGCTTACCGTCCTTGAGCCACTCGGTTAGGCGGTTGCGCACGCGACTGCTGCCGCCGTGTTGAAGCACGGCGCCTTCGAATAGCGGCATGGTAAAAGCTTGGCCACGCGCGATGAAGGCGAGACGCGTCCCGTCGGGACTCGGAGCGAAGTGCTCGAGCCCTTCGGAGGCATGTTCGAAGCGGCGCACGGTTTGCGGTTCGGGCGAGGGCGCATCGATCTCGATCTGCGTTGCGCTATCGTTTGCGATATCGATCACGCTAATGGCACCGCCGCTCGAATAGACGATGCGCGAGCCGTCGGTCGACGGAAAGCGCGCGTAGTACTCGCTCTCGTTGGAGTGACGCGTCACGTCGCTACCGTCGAGCGCGCACGAGTAGATGTTGCCGATGCCTTCCTGATCGGCCAGGAAGTAGATGCGTTCGCCGATCCACATCGGCCACGCCGGATTCCCGTCGGGCAGCTTGAGTTTTTCGAAATCGCCGCGACCCGAGGGATCGATCCAAACCTCGCCGGCCGTACCGCCGCGATAGCGCTTCCAACGCGCGGGATCGACCGCGTTGCGTCCGAGCACCAGCGCGCCGCTTGGACCTGCCGAAAACGCGCGCGCGTGTCCAAGATGAAGATCGCGCGGCTCGCCGCCCTCGCGCGCAATCACGAAGGGGCGCGTCTCGCCTTCGTACCAGGCGCGTGGATTGGCGACGAAATGAATCTCACGTCCGTCGGCGCTCCAGCCGACGACGTGCGCGATGGTCGAACCCAAAAAGGTCAGGCGTTGCGGCTTGCCGCCGGCGGCGGGCATGACATAGACTTCGGGATTGCCGTCGTCGTTTGAAATGAAGGCAATCGTACTGCTGTCGGGCGAGAGCCGCGGCGTCAAACAGGTGCCAAAGCTCACCGTTAAGCGGGTCGCAACCCCTCCGGACGCGGCAACGCTCCAAAGGTCGTCCTCGCAAACGAAGACAATGCGATCGCCCGAAATCGTCGGGTACCGGTAATAACCTTGACTCATGGTGCTGCGGTGAGTTGGCGAAGGCGCGGGTACGCCCTTGCGGGGCGACGTTACTTTGTGGTACAAAGTGAAATATGTTGCAAGCCCGCCTTCCCGAAGCCGCTCCGGAGCACGTCGCCGTCATCATGGACGGCAATCGCCGGTGGGCGCGCGAGAGGGGCCTGCCGATCGCCGAAGGCTATCGCCGCGGCGTCGCGTCGCTCCGGGCTGCCGTTCGGGCCGGGGCCCGCGCGGGCGTGCGCCGCGTCACCGCCTACGGATTTTCAACCGAGAACTGGCAGCGTGAGTCGACCGAGGTAAGCCTTTTAATGGGGCTCTATGCAGCGTGCGCGCGGGCCGAAAAGGCCGACTTGGTACGCCAGGGCGTGCGGGTCGAAATCATCGGCGAGTTGGATGCGTTCGCGCTGCCGGCGCGATCGGCGTTGCGCGACCTCGTCAACGCGACCAAAGCGAATACGCGCATCACGCTTGCGCTCGCGCTCAATTACAGCGGACGCAGCGAGATCGTTCGCGCGGTGCAAGCGGTCGCTGTTCAAGTTGCCGCCGGAAACTTGGCACCGCACGACATCGACGAAGCCTCGCTGCGCGCCCAGATGTACGCGCCGCACGCACCCGATCCCGATCTCTTGATTCGCACCGGCGCCGAACACCGCGTATCGAACTTCTTGCTCTATCAGCTTGCCTACACCGAACTGCTTACGTTGCCGGTGATGTGGCCCGACTTCGACGAGACGACGTTCGCGCAGGCGCTCACGGTGTACGGCGAGCGGCAGCGGCGCTACGGCGCCTGATTGATCGCTGCGGCGCGCCCTTCGTAGAGCAATCGCCCAAGCGTGCCGACGATATCGGACGTGTTCACCAGCTGGTCGATCTGCGACGCCAGCACCGGCGTTTGCGCACGCTGTTCGAACGGCAGCATCGCGCCCTCGCCCGCGACGTGGTCGAGCGCCGGGTATCCCGCCATTGTGCGAAAGAGCAGCTCAGCGTAGAGCGCGTTTGCCCATCCGAACTCCGCGCGCGTAAAGCGCCAGTATCCGTCGGGATAAAAGCTCTCGTGAATGAGGCCGTTCTCACTGTCGGTTTCGGCCAGCGTCGTGATGCTGTTCATAATCTCGCGACTATCGGTCGAGGTGATTGCGCGCGAGATGATGCCGAGCGGCCAAACATAGCCATACGGCGTGTGCGGACTTCCAAGCCCCTGCGCGTAGCGACCGCTAAAGTACCACGGGTTGTCCATGCTCAAGGCAAAGGTGCGCGTGTTGAGATAGATCGGATCGTAGGACGAACACCAATCGATCGTCGGTAGTCCGGTGAGGTCGGGAAGATTCGCGTCGTCCATGATGTTGTAGTTGCCGTACCCGTCGGTTTCGTATGCATACATCCACACGCCGCGCTGCGCGTTAAAGAATACTCCATAGCGCAGGATGCCGGTGACGATCCGCGCCTCCAATGCTTGTGCGCGCGAGCTCAGCTCCGTATCGCCGTAGCCGAGGCGCGCGAGCTTCACGATGTCGCGTAAGGCGACGGCAGCCAGCACGTTTTGCGGGATGTTGAAACGATACTCGACCGCGTCGTCGGAGGGCCGAAACGCGCCCCAGATCAAACCGGTTCCCTCGTCGAATTCTTCGTGCGTCGGCACGCGGTACGGATAGACGTAGCGGCTGCACTCGCGATGGTGCTCTTCGCAGTTATAGGTGTAGACGATCTGCCGGAGCGCGACGTGAAGGTTGGGCGTAAAGACGCCGCGGTCGTGCGTCGCGTCGAAGTAGGCCAGCGTCAACACAACCGGCCAGGCGATGGAATCGACCTCCCACTTGCGTTCCCAGGCGTGGTAGTCTTCCTGAAATGCGTTGGCGTAGACGTCCTTGTCGATGGCGCGAGCATTGCGTTCGATGACGCCGGCAAAGCGCGCGCGCAGCAGCGGATAGTCGGATTGAAACCGTACGTAGGGGATTGTCTGCGCCGACGAGTCGCGAAGCCACATCGCCGGGATGTCGCCGGTCTGCACGTAAGTCGTGCCGTCGTCTTCGGGAAAGAAATCATGGAAGAGCGTGTGAAAGAGCGATTCGGGTTGAATGTCACGCGTTCGCGCTCCGGTCATCGGGATGATGAGCGTCTGCGCGATCAGCAACGCCGCGGTAATCGCGCGGAACACGGCTTAGCGCCCGTTTTCCAGCGTTAGCGCATCGATCTTTCCGTCGCGCAGGCTGAGCGTCATGGTCAGACGGCCGTGCGCGAAGTTCAACGTGTAAACGTCGCTCGTCACCGAGCCGACGGTCGTGGATTCGTTGAACAAGGCTTGATCCAGTTTTCCGAGTGGATGCAGCCTGCGCTCGTACGCGCCGAGACGGCTCTCATCGAGCGTCGCCGCAAAGCCGGGGGAGAGCAGCGAACGATCGACCTCGCCGGCTGCAAGTTGCGTCACGATCGTTTTCACCAGCGTGGTCACCGCCGGATCCTCGAACACGCCCGGCTGCGAGAAGGTCGCGACGAGCGAGCGATCCTTGAGTGGCTCGACGATTTCAACCAAACTCTTCGCCAGCGGCACCAGCGAAACGCGATCGGCGTTGGAAAGGATCGCAAAGGCCGTGCCGTCATCGAGCACGAGCGCGTCCTCGCCGCTAAAGCCGTCGAGATATCCGGTATGCTGCGCGATGCGCAACCCGTACCATTTGTCGGTAAAGAAGCCGAAGCCGTAGTTTGTGGGGGTTCCGTCGGCGAGCGTCCACGATGTCGTCATCTGGTCGAAACTATCCGACGTGACGATTGCACCGTCGTACAGGTTCCACAGCCAGGTGAGTAAATCGGGGACGTTGCTGCTCATCGCGCCGGCACTAAAGGCGAGATCCGCGCCGTCGTTGGGGCCGTCGGGCGCGACCGTCCATCCCGATCCATCCCAGGCGCAGCCCTGCGCGACGTTTCGTTCCAGCGGCGGGTAGAAGGTGGTCGAGGTCAAGTGCAACGGTCTCGTGATGCGCTCGGCGAGCAGCGAGGCGTAGCTTGTTTTCGTCGCCGACTGCAGCGCCGTCCCCAGAAGATAGTAGTTACTGTTGCTGTATTGCCACTGCGTACCCGGGGCAAACTGCGTCGGCGCATTGAGCGCGGAGTTCAACGTCTGTCCGGAATCGGTGTAGGAAATGAGTCCGCTGGTCTGCGAGAGCAGTTGCGCGACGGTGATTCCGTCGAGTTCGGCGTTGAGCGGCAGTGCGCTGCGATCGACTTCCTGCATGACCATCGCCGCCGTGAACTGTTTGGTAATGGAACCGATGCGAAAGACGGTATACGCATTTGCGCGTGCGTTCGACGAGCAGTCGCGTGTGCCGTAACCGCGCAAGAACACGACATGACCCTTGCGGGCAACACCGAGGGAGAGCCCCGGAATATGGCTCGTTTGCATCACTTGCGCGACCACCGCATCGATCTTCGCCGATTGCGCGGGCGTCAACGCCAGCGACGTTGCCAGGAGCGCCGCAGGCAGCATTACATCGCTTCTTCCACGGCGGGGAGGGTGATCCCGGGTGGTCACCGCAATCCCCCCGATACTTTGGCACCCTCGATGAATGTAGACGAAGTGCTGCGCGACTTCGATGCCCGTCGTCCGCGCGGTTTGGCGCGCGCGATTTCATGGACCGAAAGCGGACGCGGCGCCGAACTGATCCGGCACGTGTATCCGCGAGCCGGACGCGCGCTGACCATTGGGCTGACCGGGCCACCGGGCGTGGGAAAATCGACGCTTTCCTCGGCGTTGGTGCGCAAAGCGCGCTCGCTGGGAAAAACGGTCGGCGTGATCTCGGTTGATCCCAGCTCGCCCTTCTCGCACGGCGCGTTGCTCGGTGATCGTATTCGTCTCACCGAACATTTCGTCGATCCCGACGTCTTTATCCGGTCGATGGCCAGCCGCGGGCACCTCGGCGGCGTGTCCGGCGCGACGGCGGACACCATCGTGCTGATGGACGCGTTTGGACTCGATGTGGTCCTGATCGAGACGGTTGGCGTGGGCCAAAGCGAAATCGAGATCGCCGAACTCGCGCAAACGACGTTGGTTGCGTTGCAACCAGGGAGCGGCGATTCGATTCAGGTGCTCAAAGCCGGCATCATGGAAATCGCCGACGTGTTCGTCGTGAACAAAGCCGATCACCCGATGGCCAATCAAATGCGCCGGGAGATTCGCGGGATGATGGAAATGCTCGAGTTCAAGGGCTGGGTTCCGGCGCTGGTGATGACGCAGGCGCTTTCGGGGGAAGGCGTCGACGATCTATGGCGCGCGATCGAATCGCACCGCGCCTATCTGAATGAAACCGGCGAGATCGAAAACAAGCGACGCGAGGCCTTCGCGCATCAAGTGCGTCAACTTGTCCTTGGAAAGCTCCAGGAGCGCGTCGACGGCGACCTGCAGGAGCGGCTTCCGGTCGGTCTCGATCCATACGCCGCCGCCGAAGCCTTGCTGCAGAGGTGGGGCTGACTTTGGGAGAATAGCTCCCGTCACCACCTTAAAGAGGAAAGCCAGCTTGGCAAAGATGATCGAGCGGCCGGCGGCCGCGGGCCGGACCGGCCCCGGCTCGGGCGCGGTCGACCGTACGATCTCGGACGTCCCGCTCAAGACCGTCTACCAACCCGAAGACGTCGAGCGCGTTGAACCGCTCCCGGGCGAGTACCCGTATACCCGAGGGATCCACCCCAACGGCTACCGCGATCGCTTGTGGACGATGCGGCAATTCGCCGGATTCGGCAATGCTAAGCAAACCAACGAACGCTACCATTTCTTGCTCGCGCAGGGCCAGCACGGTCTTTCGGTCGCGTTCGACATGCCGACGCTGATGGGTTACGACTCCGATGCGCCGCAGGCGCGGGGCGAGGTCGGCAAGTGCGGCGTCGCGATCGACACGCTGCGCGATATGGAAACGCTTTTCGACGGCATCGACATGGCCGACATCACGACCTCGATGACGATCAACGGGCCGGCCGCGATCGCGGTCGCGCAATACATCGCCGCTGCCGAGAAGAAGGGCATCTCGCGCAAGCTGCTGGGCGGCACGATCCAAGCCGACATCCTCAAGGAATACATCGCGCAAAAAGAGTGGATCTTCCCGCCGCGTCCGCACATGCGCGTGATCGTCGACATGATCGAGTTCTGCACGGCCGAGATGCCGAAATGGAACACGATCTCGATCTCCGGCTATCACATTCGCGAAGCCGGCTCGACCGCCGCACAAGAGCTCGCGTTTACGCTCGCCGACGGGTTCGCGTACGTCGAAGCAGCGATGGCGCGCGGACTCGACGTCGACGCGTTCGCGCCGCGCCTCTCGTACTTTTTCAATTCGCACATCGATTTCTTCGAAGAGATCGCCAAGTTCCGCGCCGCGCGCCGGATCTACGCCCGGCGCATGCGCGAGCGTTACGGCGCGAAGAACCCGAAGTCGTGGCAGCTACGCTTCCACACTCAGACGGCCGGTTGCAGCGCGACGGCGCAGCAGCCCGAGAACAACATCGTACGCGTCGCCTACGAGGCGATGGCCGCGGTGCTGGGCGGGACGCAGTCCTTACATACCAATTCGATGGACGAAGTGCTGGCGTTGCCCACCGAAAAATCGGTCGAGATTGCCCTGCGCACGCAGCAAGTCTTGGCCTACGAAACCAACGTCACCAACGTCGTCGATCCGCTGGGTGGCTCGTACTTTGTCGAAGCCCTGACCGATCAGATGGAGCGCGAGGCCGAAGCCTACTTCGAACAGATCGAAGGCTACGGCGGCGTCGTCGAAGCGATCGAGGCGGGCTTCTTCCAAAAGGAGATCGCCGAGGCGAGCTATCGCTACCAGCGTTCGATCGAGTCGAAAGATCGCGTCATCGTCGGCGTCAACTATTTCGAGCGGCCCGAAGAGCGCATGCAGATCGATCTGCTCAAGATCACCGAAGAAGTTGCGCGCGAGCAGAGCCGCCAACTCGCGGAGCTGCGCACCTCGCGCGATAACAATCGCGTGCAGCAAACGCTCGAGCGCCTGCAGCAAGCATGCCGCAACGAGGGTGACAACGTGATGCCGCATCTGATCGACTGCGTCAACGCGTATTGTACCGAGGGCGAAATCGTCGAAGCGATGGCCAGTGTTTACGGGCGCTACACGGAGCGATCGGTATTTTAATGCTGAAAATTCATAACGAGATGGACCGCCGCCGCGCGCAGCGGACTCTTGCCGAAGTCAAGAACAAGCTCGAAGAGGCCTTACGCCTGAGCGAGCAGACACACTACAAAGGAAAGCATGGCGAACCGACCACTACGCGTCATCGTCGCTAAGGCCGGCCTCGACGGGCACGACCGCGGAGCGAAGGTGATCGCGCGCGCACTGCGCGATGCCGGCATGGAAGTGATCTACACGGGCCTCTTCCAGACGCCCGAACAGATCGTGCAAACCGCGATTCAGGAAGACGCCGACGGCATTGGCCTCTCGATCCTTTCGGGCGCGCACATGACGCTCTTTCCGCTCGTACTCGAACAACTCAAGGCCCAGGACGCCGACGACGTCGTCTTTTTCGGCGGGGGTACGATCCCGCCCGAAGATGCCGACGAATTGCGCAAGCTCGGCGTCAAAGCGATCTTTACGCCGGGAGCGCCGCTGCAAGAGATCGTCGATTTTGTCGAAGCCGAGTGTGGCAAGCGCCGCGAACTCGTCTAAATGAACGATTCGGACTCGGGTCGCACCGTCGCCGACGGGCGATCCTCACGTGGGCACGGCGTATGTCGCGCTGGTAAACTACGCGTTCGCCAAGCACAATGGCGGCGAGTTCATTCTGCGCATCGAGGACACCGATCAGGTGCGTAGCTCGCGCGAGAGCGAGCAGGCGATCCTGGATTCGCTGCACTGGCTCGGGCTCTCGTGGAGCGAAGGGCCTGACCTTGGCGGTCCACACGGGCCTTATCGCCAGAGTGAACGCTCGGCGATTTATCAGCGTTACGCGCGCGAGCTGCTCGATGGCGGTCACGCGTTTAAGTGCTTTTGCACGCCGGAACGTTTGGAAGAGATGCGCGAAGCGCAGCGCGCCGCTAAAGAACCGCCGCACTACGACGGCCTGTGTTTGACCTATACGCAAGAAGAGGTCGCGCGCAGGGAGGCAGCCGGCGAACCGTTCGTCATCCGCCTCAGGATTCCGGAAACCGGAGCCTGCGTCTTCGACGACGTGCTGCGCGGAACGATCACCGTCGAATGGAAGACCGTCGACATGCAAGTGCTGATGAAGGCCGACGGATTCCCGACCTATCATCTGGCCAACGTCGTGGACGATCATCTGATGGAGATCACGCACGTCATCCGCGGCGAAGAGTGGATCAGTTCTGCGCCCAAGCACCTGTTGCTCTACCGGTACTTCGGATGGGACCCGCCGGTATTGTGCCACTTGCCGCTGCTGCGCAATCCCGACCGCACCAAGTTGAGCAAGCGCAAGAATCCGACCAGCATTCTCTACTACCGCGAGCGCGGCTATTTAGCCGATGCGCTGATGAATTTTCTCGGCATCCTGATCGACTCGCGCAACGACGACCCGCAGCTCATCGGCTCACCGCTGCTCGAAAAGATCGCCGATGATTTCAATCTCGAGCACATCGCTCTGGGCGGACCAGTGTTCGACATCCCGAAGTTGACCTGGCTCAACGGACAGTGGATGCGCCATCGCAACGTCGAGAGCTTCATGAAGCTCCTCGCCGATTTTGGGTTTACGTGGCCGCCGGCGATCGAGCCATCCCAGCGCGAGCATATCGCTTCGATTGCCATGTCGCGCATCGAGACGCTGGCCGACTTCGGGCCGGCGATCGACTTTTTCGAAAACCGGCCGGAGCTTGCGCGGCGCGACCTCGAGCTTCCCAAACTGTCGCCGGATGAGGCGCGGCTGGCCCTGCGCGGCAGCATCGACGAACTGCTCACGCTCGAGAACTCCCATTGGAACCAGGCGGAGATCGGCGAAAAGTTCAAGAGTGCGGCAGTGGCCCTGGATATGAAATTCAAAGACGTCGCGCGCCTGTTCTACATTGCGATCACGGGAAGCCCGACGGCGCTGCCGCTCTTCGACGACGTCGAAATCTTAGGCCAACAAGAGTCGATACGCCGGCTCGAAAATGCCCTGGAGGCGCTCCATTAGCATGAACGTGCGCGCGATCGTCTTGGCCGCGGGGAAAGGCACCCGCATGAAGAGCCGGATTCCCAAAGTGCTGCACGAAGTGTGCGGGCGCCCGATGCTGTGGTACACGCTCCACGCATTGCGAGCCGCCGGCATCAGCGATATCGTGGTCGTCACTAACGACGAGTTGCAAGCACGCATCGCGGAGTTCGACGTGCAAGGCGTCGTGCAGAGCGAGCAGCTCGGAACCGGCCACGCGGTCAAGATCGCCCTTGAGGCGACGCACCCGCGACCCGGGTCGCGGGTCGTGATCGCCTACGCCGATATGCCGCTGATCACCGACGAGATCTTTGCGCGAGTCGTCACGGCGCTTGGATGGCGGCAAGCCGGCCGTGATGTCGCTGGTCACCGTGAAGATGCCGCTTCCGTCGAACTTCGGACGGATCGTGCGCGGCGGGGATGACGAGGTGGAGCGTATCGTTGAGGCACGCGACGCCGACGCAAACGAGCTCGCGATCGACGAGATGAACGCCGGGATCTATGCGTTCGACGAGAGCGAACTGCGCGAGGGGGTCGCCGCCCTCAAAAATGACAACGTGCAACAGGAGTACTACCTCACCGACACGGTCGGGTACTTCGTGACCGGCGGCAAGCGTGTACGGCCGGTGGTCGTCACGGATCCGCTGCAAACGCTCGGCATCAACGATCGCGTGGAACTAGCGATAGCGCGCCGCGAGATGAATGCGCGGATCGCTGCGGGGCACATGCGCGATGGCGTGACGATCCTTGATCCCGCGACGACCTATCTCGAGCCCGAGCTCGCCATCGGTCGCGATACCGTGATCTATCCCAATACCAGCATCTCCTTGCTCTCGACGATCGGTGAGAATTGCGCGATCGGGCCCAACACGCGTATCTCGGACTCACGCGTCGGCAACGGCGTCGAGATTTGCGAGAGCGTGGTCGTACAAAGCGACATCGGCGACGACTCGAAGGTCGGACCATTTGCGCACATTCGCGGTCACGCCAAGCTCGATGGCGGCAATCGCATCGGCAACTTCGTCGAGATCAAGAATTCGCATCTGGCGCGAGGCGCGAAGTCCGCGCACCTCGCCTACCTCGGCGACTCGACGATCGGTGAGGACACGAATATCGGCGCGGGAACCATCACCTGCAACTTCGACGGTGAACGCAAGAATCGCACGACGATCGGCAAGAACGTCTCGATCGGGTCGAACACGTCGATCGTGGCGCCGCGCACGATCGGCGACAATGCGCTCACCGGCGCGGGCTCGGTTGTGACGAAAGACGTCGCCCCGGGCGAACGCGTTGCCGGCAATCCTGCGCGGCCGATTAAGCCAAAATAACCCATGCTCCACGCGATTCTCGCGGCCGTAATAGCGACAACGGCGCCGCTCTTCACAAGCACCGCGACCACGCCACAATCGTTACCGGCGATGTTCCCCGGCCGCGTGCTCGTCGGCGCGGACATCAACGGTCACCGGCTGTGGTTTCATCTTGACACCGGCGCCGATGGGCTCTTCATCGACCGTGAGGCGGCGCAAGATGCCGGGTTGGCAGTCGCCCCTGACGGTAGCGTCACCACGGATGTAACGATCGGTAACCTGCATGCGACCGGGGCGCGATTCAACACCATCTCGGCGTATGGATTTCTCAATGGCGTACACGTGGTGGGATTGATCGGCACGCCTTTTTTCGAGTCGGGCATCATCACGATCGACTTTGGGAAGAAGCAGGTACTGTTCTGCCCGCCAGGCACGTTTGATCCAGCGTCGGCCGGCGTCGCGCCGATCCCGATCGATTTCGATGGTCACGTGACGCGCGTCCATGCGTGGTTCGGCACGACCCGCGCGACGATGTTGCTCGATACCGGCGCGCAAATTTCGATGCTCTTTGAGCCGCTCGCCGAGCGGCTTATCCTCGGCGCATCGCTCACGCAACCGTCTCCGATCACCGTAGGGTACGGAGCGAAGCCAACGACCGAAGAGCAGTATCACGTCAAGCCGCTCACGTTCGGCGGTTTACGCGTAAGCGACCCGGTTCTTGACGTCGTCGACCAGGCTCCGCCAACACTCCCCACAGAACGCTATGATGGTATCCTTGGCCGCGATGTGCTTGGATTGTTCCGAATAACGCTCGATTACAACCATGAAGTCGCGTACTTCAATCCCGAAACGTAGGCACGCGCCCTAAACACGCATCGTGACGGCGAGCCGTTTGATTGTGTCGAGGGTGTAGGTGAGATCCGCGTCGGTTGTGCGGTGGTTGATGATGCAGATACGAATCGCGCGATGCGAGCCGACCGTCGTCGATGAGGCAACCGCCTCTCCGCTTTCTTGCAGCGCAATCACCAACTCGTCGTTGAAGCGGTCGAGTTCATGTTCGTCGAGGCCGGCATTGCGGTAGCGAAAGCACACGATGTTCAACTGCACCGGCGCAAGCAGTTCGAAGTCACGGTCAGCGTCGATCAAGTCACCGAGGAGGCGCGCTTGCCGCACGTTCGTTTCGATCGCCGCGCCGAGTCCCTTGGCCCCATGCTCCTTGATCGTGAACCAGATCTTGAGCGCGCGAAAGCCGCGCGAGAGATCGACCGTAAAGTCCGTGAACCAGGGCTGTGCGCTGGCGAGTCCGCGCGGCATCCGCGTGAGGTAGCTCGGCGTCGAAGCGAACGTCTCGCGATGCAACTCACCGTCGCGCACCAGCAGCGCGCCCGCGTCGTACGGAACCTGCAGCCATTTGTGAAAATCGAAGGCGATCGAGTCAGCACGCTCGATACCGCGAAAGCGCGAGGCTAACGAAGGTGCCAGCATCGCGGGTGCGCCGAGCGCTCCGTCGACGTGATACCAGAGGCCTTCGCGCTGCGCAAACTCCGCAAGCTCGTCGAGCGCATCGATCGCGCCGACGTCGACGGTTCCCGCATTGCCGACAAGCATGAACGGCCGATTTCCCGCAGCGCGGTCTTCGGCCACCGCGCGCGTCAACGCACCGGGATCGACGCGATGCAGCGAATCGGTTGGAAGGATGCGCAGTGAACCGCTGCCAAGGCCGCTGACTTCAAATGCGCGCCGCACGCAACTGTGCGTCGCCGATGACGCGTACCCGATCAAGCGGCCGCCTTCGCGAGTAACACCCTGCTCGCGCACTTGCGGACCAAGCGCTCGCGTGCGCGCTACCAACACCGCGATCAAGTTCGCCGCCGACGCGCCAACGGTCAACACGCCGCTTGCTCCCTGCGGCAATCCGAAGAGTTCGCAGAACCATCGCAGCACCGCGCGCTCGACGAATACGGCGCCGTGATTGCGGCCGCCGACATTCGGGTTCATCGTCGCTGCGAGCAGTTCGGCGACGACGCCGGTCGGCGTTCCCGCGCCCTGCACCCAGCCAAAGAAACGCGGATGCGTGTTGCCGCTGGCATACGGCAAGATCGAATCGACGAACGTGCGGTACACGTCACCGAGCGGCGTCGGCTCGCTAGGCAGCGGTTCGTTCAGGCGCACCTGGACCTGCTCGGGCATCTCTTGCCACACCGGACGTTCGCGCAGCGTCTCGAGATAATCGAGCGCATCGTCGAGCGCGGCGTGGCTGAAGCGGCGAAAGGCCGGCCAATCGTTGGGATCGAGCACGATGCTCACCTTCGACGCCGCGCAAGGTCCTCTTCTCAGGGGTGACGGGCACTCACCCCAAAGAGCCGTATGAGCATCGCGATCGTCGTCGCAGTCCTCACGTGCGCGATCCTCGGAATGGTCGCGTTCAAAGCGCATGCCGAGGTACGCATGCAACGCTTTAACGTTGATGCCGTTTGCGAGCGAGAAGAATTCGTGCTCGATGCCTTGCGCGTTTTGCTTGATGCGTCGCGTCGCTCCAGCGACGCGGTCATCGAAGCCCTGGCACAAGTGATTCGCCGGCGCGATCCGGCGATCGATGCCGTGCTCGCTCTCACGCCGAACGGCGAAGAGCTCGAGTGTGTCTACGCCGACGGCGCGCGCGTCGAACATTATACCGGCGTGCGGCTCCGTCGCGACACCTCCGACTACTTGCCGTCACGCGCTGCGCTCGCCGGTCACCGCGCGGGCGGTACCGACGGCGTGCTGGTGCCGACGGATCGTTGCGCGCTGGCCGTGCCGATGACCGATGCCGGCGGGCTGCGTGCAGTCATCTATGCGTCATCCTCTGCCGTCGACGAACTGGTGGGTGAGGAGACGATCGTTCGCACGATCGAACACGCAGCGATGCCGTACGCCATTGCGCTCGAGCGCGAGCTCGCACGCGCCGACGCGACCTACGACGGCCTCACCGGATTACTCACACCGCGCGCATTCCGCAATCGCCTGCGCGACGAGATCGCTCGCGCACGCTTCGGCGCGGCCGCCGTGTTGACGCTGTGGTTTATCGATACCGATCGCTTCAAGTCCGTCAACGACACCCTCGGGCACGCGGCCGGTGACGCGGTGCTTCAAGGGATGGCCGAACTGCTGCGCTCGCAAGGCGTCCCCGACGTCGACGTTGCCGGTCGCAATGGGGGCGATGAGTTCTGTGCGCTCCTGCACGATGCGCAAAAAACCGTTGCGATCGAGCGCGCGCAGGCCTTCTGCGAAGTGGTTCGGCGCCATGATTTCGGGATACCGATGCAGATCACGGCGAGCGTCGGTGTGGCGAGCTTTCCGCATGATGCGCGTGACCCGAACGAACTCCTCGAAGTCGCGGATGCGGCGATGTATCACAGCAAACGCACGGGACGAGATCGCGTCTCATTCGCGGTCAACGGCGCGACTTTTGCGGTTTTTCGGGAGGGACGCGTAGGAAGCGATTCGGTGGTTTGAGGCGAACAGCACGGGGGTGACTCTTGCCCCGCATGCCATCCTCAGCGCAATCGTCCTACGGCCAAACGCCATCGATCACCGCGTGGACGCTCTTTCGAGCCACATGCTTCTCACGCAGTCCGCGGCGCAGCTGGTCGATCCGGATCGCCAAGTGGCGGCAATACGCTTTGTCCATTGGTTTTTGCCCGGCTGGTTTTTGGCGGTGCTCCTCCCCGCCTTGGCGCTCGCCTACTACTGGCGTTCGGGTCGAGCCGCGGAGGTGCGCGACGCATTGCGGCGGCGTTTTCGCAACGAAACGATCGTTCGCTTCGCGTTCGGTGCCTCGCTCGGTCTGGTGATTCGTGTCGCAGGGCTGCTGCCGGCCTTCTACCTCTATCGCGTCGAGCGCGCCATGAGTCAGAACGATCAGCTGTTGCGCGCCTGGGGCGCGGATTGGTTAGCGGTCACACTGGTCTGGATGCTTGCCATCGGTTTGGTTACGGCCGCCGTCCTCTGGCTGGTCGATCGCACGCACCAATGGTACCTGTATACGATCCTGGCGATCCTCGCCGTAAGCTTCGGAGCGACCTACCTCGCCCCGTTTGGCGCCGGGCTCATCGAGCGCATCGTGCCGATGCCCCCGCTGAGCGTTGCCGGCGTGCGTGCAATTGAGACTTCCGCTGGTTCGAATGTACCGGTGGTCGAATTGGTGCGACGTCGATCGCATATCGGCACGGCATACGTGAGCGGGCTTGGTGGCGCGCAACGTATCGTCGTCGGCGATGTGATCGTCGCGGTAACCAGCCCGCGCGAATTAGAATACGTCGTTGCTCGCGAGCTCGGTTACGTCGCGAACGGGTCGCAGTGGAAGCTGGCGCTGACCGGCGCGCTCCTGCTGATCTGTGGCGCGGCGATTGCCGTCGCCATTGCCGATCGGATCGGTTTTCGACGGGACGACGACCCGGTGTCACGTTTCGCCGTCGTGGGCGCGCTCATCGGGGTGCTCTACCTCGTTGCCGTACCGCTGGAAAATGCGGTCCAGCGAAGCGTCGCGCGCAGCGCGGATCGCTACGCCTTGACGCTGCCGATCGATCGAGCGACCGCGGTTCGAAATGTCATCCGTGCTACCGACGAATCCCTGACGGAAGTCTGCCCGGATATCGTCGCACGCCTTTTTCGGCAACGCGTAGACGACGCGTCGACTCGCGTCTTTGAGATCAACGGCGTTCCCTCGACCTGCCCGCGCTAAAGGATAAGTCCGCCCGTGACCTGCGTGCCGAGATGTTGGGTGGTGAGCAGCTCGACCAGCGCGGCGTGAGCGACGCGTCCGTCGACGATCTGCGCCTTGGGAATGCCGCCACGCACGCCAATCGCCGCGGCGCGCATTGCGTTGCGCAAGTCGCTGTCGACCCGCGGATCGTCGGCCAATTCGAGCGCTTCGGCCGGAGTAAGTTCATCGATCAACTGATGCGTCTGCGGATCGTTCACGCCACCGGCCCGGTGGAAGAAGATCGCGCGCGTCGCTTCGGTTGCGGCAGCGATCGCCGCCGCCACGTCATCGGCGAGCACCACCTCGTCCTCACCGAATAGCGCAAATGCCGTCGGCTCGACAACCGGGATGAATCCCGCGCCGGTGAGCGTGTGCAGAATGTGGGTTTGCACGTGGCCGATGCCGCTGGGCGTGTGGGGGAGAAGCGCGGCATCCGAGCCGCACAAGGTGAGCGCGATATTCGCGCTGCGGTTGATCGCGCGTACGATCGCTCGCGCGGCCTGCGAATCGGGGGCGACGACGATCGGCCGCACGTACTGCCGCATGAGTACTTGAAGATCGGCGACCAGCGTCGCGTCGCCGTCGTTCGCGGTAGCGTCGTCGACGCGAACCACGAAGGTTTTTCCGCTAAACTCGCTCGCTGCAATCACCTCCCTGCCGTTGTTATCGGTTATCGGCTCCTTGTACCCAATTGTTCACAAACTGCATCGCGGCTTCGAGGCTCTCATCGAGCCAGAGCTGCACACCGTCGGCCGCAGCCCCGATGATACGCGGTAGCACTTCACGCTCTTGTGTGCTAAACGGGCTCAGAACGTGATCGATCGATTCGTGTTCCGGCCGGCCGACGCCGACGCGCAGACGCGGGAAGCGATCTCCGATCGTCGCGATAATCGAGCGCAAGCCGTTGTGTCCGCCATGTCCGCCAAACGGCCGCATGCGCAGGCTTCCGAAGGGGAGATCCATGTCATCGACGATGACGAGCGTGCCCTCAGGCGGGGTGCGATGCCAGGATGAGATCAGCCGGACCGGTGTGCCCGAGAGGTTCATGAACGATGTGGGCTCGACCAGCACGACGCGCCGGCGCGAGTCGAAGATCTGTCGCGCGCTGTCCTTGGTCTTCCACGATGAAAGACCAAAGCGCGACGCGACCTCGTCGACAACCATGAACCCGGCATTGTGCCGGGTTCGTTCGTATTCTTTCCCCGGATTTCCGAGACCAACGACGATTTTGGGCGGCGTCTGCTCGGCTATGGTGTTGCGCTCTCCGGCGTCCCGCCGATGACCTCAGGTGTGGCTTGCTCAGCTGTCGCGCCGGTGGCCGCCTCTTCGAGAGCCTTTTCGGTCTTCGAAGCTTCAACGGAAACAACCAGCATGTCGGGGGCTTCGAGAAGCTTGAATCCCGGCGGCAATTTGATGTCGGATGCGACGACGTGTTGATGGATCCCGAGATCCGTGACGTCGACTTCGAAATGGTCGGGCAGTTGATCGACCGGGCCTTCGACTTCGACTTCATGCACGATCACGTCCATCACGCCGCCGAAATCGCGTACGCCGCGCGGGGTGCCGACCATCACCAGTCGGATCGTCGCGCGCACCGCCTCGTGTTCCGAGACGCGCTGTAAATCGACGTGTACGATCTTGCGTGAAACCGGGTTGCGCGCAACGTCGCGCACGAGCGCCGTGTCCGCTTTTTTCCCGTTGAGGGTCAACGTGAGGACGCCGTTGCGGGCGCCGTGATGCAGGAGATCGTCAAAGATCTTTGCGTCGAACGCGACGTGCAGCGGCTCGGTGCCGTGCCCGTAGAGGACGCCCGGAATTTTTCCCTCGCGCCGCAATGCCTGCGCGCCCGTGGTCCCGGTCTTGCTCCGATGTTCGATGGGTAGGTTCAACTCTTTGGAAGACATGTGTTCCTTTTCAGGCCGTCGCGGCTTCAATGAGCGCGGCGGCGGTTTCGCTAGGGCCCGGTTCCGGCGGTGCCGTCCCCTCCTCGCCTTCGAAGAGGGCCGAGACCGAGCGATTGGTGGTGATGCGGCTGATCGTATCAGCGAAAGTTTGCGCGATCGAGAGCTGCACGAACTTGGTGTGCGATTCGCCCGCCGCGATCGGGATGGTGTTGGTGATGATGACGCGTTCGATGACCGAATCTTCGAGCACGCGCATCGCGTCGCCGGCGAAGATCCCGTGCGTCGCTACGGTGTACACTTGTGTCGCGCCGCGCGCCTTGATCGCTTCGGCTGCTTTTGCCAGCGTGCCGCCGGTCGAGATCATGTCGTCCACGACCACGGCGATCTTGCCCTTCACGTCGCCGACGATGTCGGTCACTTCGGAGACGTCGGGTTCGGGACGGCGCTTGAAGACGATCGCGAGCGAGCTTTCGAGCCGCTTGGCAAAGAGCTCGGCCCGGTGCACGCCGCCGGCGTCGGGCGACACGACCACGATGCGGTCCTTGCAGAGCCGGTTTTCCTTTAAGTAGTTACACAGGACCGGCATGGCCATGAGATTGTCGACCGGGAGATCGAAGAAGCCTTGGATCTGCGCCGCGTGCAAGTCCATCGTAACCAGCCGCTTCGCCCCCGTCACCTTGAGCAGGTTGGCGACGACCTTGGCCGATATCGGCTCACGGCCTTTGGTCTTCTTGTCTTGCTTGGCGTAGCCGTAGTAGGGGATCACCGCGGTGATGCGCGCCGCTGACGCGCGCCGCAAAGCGTCGATCATCAGCAGCAATTCCATCAGAGCGTCATTGACGCCGATGCGACCGTCGGCCGCTTTGCAGATCGACTGAATGACGAAGACTTCGGACCCGCGGACGTTTTCGCCGATCTCGATCCGCGTCTCTTCATTCTTGAACTTGTCGACGAGCGACTTGCCCACGTGCAACTTGAGGCGCTTGGCGATTTCCTCGGCCAGCGCGCGGTTCGAGTTGCCGCTAAAAATCAGGGGATTGTGGCTCAACGGGGTGCTTCTCCAAGGTATCCGGCGGATGGGCAAAGTTCGCGAGGCTCGGGCTCGCTCCCCCATGGGGTGCAACCCGGCCCCCCAATTTCGGCATCAAAAGGAAACGCCATGGCCACCCAACGCTTTGAACTCGTCGCTCCATATCAACTTGCCGGGGATCAGCCCAAGGCCACCGAAGCGCTGGCCGAAGGAATCCTGCGGGGCGACCGCGCGCAGACGCTGCTCGGCGTCACCGGCAGCGGCAAGACCATGGCGATGGCGCGCGTCGTCGAGCTCGTGCAGAAGCCAACGCTGGTGCTTTGCCACAACAAGACCCTCGCCGCCCAGCTCTGCGCCGAGTTCCGCGATTTCTTTCCCAATAACGCGGTTGAATATTTCGTCTCGTACTTCGACTACTATCAGCCCGAGGCGTACGTCGCGTCGACCGACACGTACATCGAGAAAGACTCCTCGATCAACGAGGAGATCGAGCGGCTGCGGCATTCCGCGACGCAGTCGCTGCTGACGCGCCCCGATACCCTGATCGTCGCGTCGGTGTCCTGCATCTTCGGCCTCGGCTCGCCCTCGGACTACATGGAAATGTCGGCTCGGATCCACGTCGGCGACGAGATCGATCGCGATCTGCTTTTGCGCAAGCTCGTCGACATGCAGTATCGCCGCAACGATCTCAACCTCGTGCGCGGAACCTTCCGCGTGCGCGGTGACGTGCTCGAATTCGTCGGCGTCGACGAAGAGCTGGTGCACCGGATCGAATTCTTCGGGGATGAGATCGAGGCGATCAACGTCGTCAACTTGCTGACCGGCGAATACGTCGAGAGCAAGGACGAGTTGCTGATCTTCCCGGCCAAGCACTTCATCACGCCCGACGAGAAGCTGCGCCGCGCCGTCTCCTCGATCGAAGTCGAACTCGATGAGCGGCTGCGCTATTTCAAAGAGCACGGCAAGCTGCTCGAAGCGCAGCGTCTGGAGATGCGCACGCGTTACGATCTCGACATGCTGCGTGAGGTCGGGTATTGCAACGGCATCGAGAATTACTCGCGCCATCTCACCGGGCGTGAACCCGGGTCGACGCCGTGGTGCCTGCTCGATTTCTTCCCCCAAGATCATCTGTATTTTATCGATGAATCGCACGTCACGCTGCCCCAGGTGCACGGCATGTACGGCGGCGATCGTTCACGCAAAGAAGTGCTGGTCGAGCATGGTTTCCGCTTGCCGAGCGCGCTCGATAACCGGCCGCTGACCTACGACGAGTTCGAAGACCACGTCAAGCAAATCATCTACGTGTCGGCCACCCCCGGCACGTACGAGACGGGCCGCAGCGCGCAGACGGTCGAGATGATCATTCGGCCGACCGGTCTGGTCGATCCGGAAGTCGAGGTGCGCCCGACCCGCAATCAGGTCGACGACTTAATGGAAGAGGTGCGCCAGCGCACCGCGCGCAGCGAACGCGTGCTCATTACGACGCTGACCAAGAAAATGGCCGAGGATCTCACCGACTTTTTGCTCGAGAACGGACTCAAAGTGCGTTACCTCCACAGCGAGGTCGATACGCTCGAGCGCGTCGCGATCTTGCGCGACTTGCGCCTCGGTGTCTTCGACGTACTCGTTGGCATCAATCTCCTGCGCGAAGGCCTCGACCTTCCCGAAGTCTCGCTGGTCGGCATCCTCGACGCCGATAAGGAAGGCTATCTACGCAGCTCGACGTCGTTGATCCAAACGATCGGGCGCGCGGCGCGCCACGTCGAAGGCAAAGTGATCATGTATGCCGACAACGTCACCGAGTCGATGGCGCGCGCGCTCGGCGAGACCAAGCGACGCCGCGAGCGGCAGGTCGCTTTCAATACGGAGCACGGCATCGAGCCGCGCTCGATCCGCAAAGAGGTGCGAAACATTCTCAGCATGGTCGGCGCGACCGAGGAGACCGCTGCCGCCGTCGCGCTGGACCGGATCCCGCGCGACGTGGCGATGAAGATGGCGGCCGACGTCGAGAAGAAAATGCGCGAATACGCCGCCAACCTCGAATTCGAGAAGGCCGCGGCGCTGCGCGACGAATTGATCGAGTTGCGCAGAGCGATCGGCGGGAATGAGTCGTTGCTTTTCCAAGGCAAGGCGCCGAAGATCTTCAATACTGCGCTGAAGGAGCTCGTCTAATGGTCTCTCGTGGTGATTTTCTCGCGGCCGGTGCGGTTGCCGGCGCGATCGGGGCCGCAGTGTCGAGTGAGGTCGCGCAGGCCGCCTCGCCCGGCGGGAAGCTGAAGATGCGTTGGTTCGGCGGTGGCGTCTACGAGCTCTCGACGCCCGACGATAGCGCAATCGTTCTGGTCGATGCCTGGATCTGGAACAATACCGGCTGGACCGCGTTCGGCATCGAGAAGCCGCCGGAGCTCCAGAGCGCAGCTGCCTATGCGGCCCATCTGAAATCACGCAACCCGCAGTATGTGCTCGTTGCGCTCAGCCACGATCACGGCGATCACATCGGCGACTATTTCGAACTGTTGCCGGCGCTGCTCGCGGCCGGCGTACCGGTGATGACGACGGGCCAGAGCGACCTGATGCGTGTTGGCCTCGTGCCGAAATTCAAGGCGGCGAACCTCGACATGACGACGCTCGTCGCGAACAAAGGGGCGGGCATGAACTTCGGCGGCCAGACGACGCACGGCACGATTCACGCCTGGCTCGTTCCCGCGATCCATTCGACCGCGCTGGGCTATCCGCCGGCCGGATTCATCCTGGATATCGGCAGCACGCGCGTCTACGCTTCGGGGGACACGGACTACTTCGGCGATATGCACGACCTCGGCAAACGCTACCAGCCGCAGATCGCCGTCGTTTGCGTCGGCAACGGCGCCTTTACGATGGGCCCAAGCGATGCAGCGATGACGTGTAAAGCGTTCGGTGTTTCGCACGCCGTGCCGGTGCACTACGCGCACAATCCCCTGGTGCTCGGCATCCATGCCGGCGACCAGTTTGCAGCGGCGGTCGCCAAGACCTCACCGCAAACCAAGGTGACGGTGATGCACCCAGGCCAGAGTATCACCATTTCGTAGTGCCGCCCTCATCACGCGAGCTCGCCGCCGTCGAGGAAAAGGTCGCGTGGTGCATCGCGGTCCATGGTCCGCGAGAACTCGTCGATCGCCTGCGCGTCGGGCTCGCGGACGGTCAATTGGAATTGGTCGAAAAGGCCGCGAACGCGATGTTGCCGCGCGCGCCGAATCTTCCCACACGAGAACCGTGCCGCCCGGTGCGCGACGGCGATGACGTGCGCTTCGATAACGGGCTCGTGCAGGCGTCGTTCAACCAAAGTGGGGCGCTTCTGGAACTCGGTTCCCCGCGCACGCGCGTTCCTTTGGCACAAGCCAATCTGCTCGCGGCCTATCGCGACTTTCCGAAGGGTTGGCGCGTGCGCGTGCGTCCGACGGGATTCGAAATGCACGACGATCGGGTCGAAGTACGATTTTTGGCCGGCTCGTCGCCTGCGACGATGTCGATCGAAGTGCGCCGGGGCGAACCATTCGTTCGCGTCGCGTGCGCAGTTGATTGGAAAACGTCGCGTGCTACGCTGACGCTCGAAAACTGGGTTGGGATCCAAGCCGGCGAGGTGCGCCACGGCGCGGATCGGCGCTTCGCTGCGCTGAGCGATGAGCGCGCGGGCATCGCGCTCTTCGTGGTCGATCCGCTGACCTGGACATCGCAGGCGCTGCGCAAGGGCGGGATGCATCTTCGCGTATCGCTGCTTCACGGCGGTGGTCCGGCACAGCTTGCGTGGGCGTTCGCGCCGTTCGAACCCGGCATCTCGCTTGGCGCGCTCGAAGGGGCTTACGAAGAGTTCGCTTGCGAACCGCGCGTGCGGCTTTTTACGAGCGAGGACCGTGCGGTGCGAATCGTCGCTTGCAAGCCCGCCGCAGACGGCGACGGCGTCATCCTGACCGCGCGCGAGTATGACGGTGCGGCGCGCCCTCTGCGGCTGCGCTGCGGCGCACGAATGCGCGAGGTGGAAGGCGGCGCGACGATCGATGGCGAGTCGATTCTTGCCGACATCGACGCTTTCGGCGAGCGCGAATTTCGGGTACGCTTTTAGCGTGAATCGCAAATTGGAAGTCGTCCTGTTCGATTTGGACGACACCTTGCACGACGACACATACGCCTTCCAAAGTGCGGCCGAAGAGGTCGCGCGCGAAATTGCGCTCGAGCGCGGCGTCGATGCGCTCGCGGTCAAGCGCGCCTACATTGCCGAAGCCGAGGGCTTCTGGCACCGCCTGACGCCGGATCAACTACGCACGCGGCTCTCGGGTTTGCGGGAGATGATGTGGAACAGCGCGCTCGAGCGCGTTGGGATCGCCGACCGTACCCTCGCGCAACGCAGCGCCGCCACCTATCACGAATACCGGAAAAAATACTTTGCGGTCTTTCCCGGAGCGATCGAGCTGCTGCGCGCGTTGCGCGAACGCGGTCTGCGTCTCGGTATTCTTACCAACGGCTTTTCCGAGACGCACCGCGAGAAGATCAAGCTGCTGCAGATCGGTGAGTTCTTCGACGCGATCTTTATTGCCGATGAGGTCGGCATGATCAAGCCCGATCCGCTGCTTTTCGCGCATGCCTGCACGACGCTCGGATCGGCGCCGGCCCGCAGCGCGATGGTCGGCGACCGCTACGACCGCGACGTGCGCGGTGCGCTCGAAGCCGGGCTCTACGCCGTGTGGCTGAATATTCGCGACGAGCGCGTGCCCGAGGGTGCGCCGCCGCCGAACGCGACGTGCGCGTCGATCGGCGACGTGCTCGGCGCATTGGAGCGGGCATGACGCAGAGCGCACGCGATCTGGAGATCACCTTTGCGCGAGCCTGGATGCTGCTGGTGCGCAACCCGGTGATTGTGGTTCCGGGCATCGTCATCGGCGTGATCGCCGCAGTGGTGGAATCTGCGTTGCGAGTCCTAGCCGCGACCTCGCTGACGCTGAGCGGAAACGGATCGCCCGATGCCCTCGACGCCGCGAATGCATTCGTCGCGATCGTCCTCTTCGTGGTGACGCTGGCGCTCTCGCTCGTGCAGATGGCCTACATTACCGGGATGGCGGGCGCTGCCTGGCGCCACGACCACACCAGCTTGGGCGACGGGTGGGACGCCCTGGCGCATCGGCTTTGGCCCGCCGCCGGGGCGGCGACGCTGCTCCTCGTCATCGGGTTTTGTGCGGCCGCCCTGGCGCCGTTCACCTTCGCGATCACCCTGCTGATCTACGCGATGTTCTTCATTTACACGATGGCGGCGGTCATCATCGGGGAGCGGCCGCCGATCGCCGGGATCGTCGAGTCCGCCTCGACGGCGCTGGCCAACCTGCTGCCGACGCTCGCGGTCGTCGCGCTGATCGCGGTGACCGCAGCCCTGGGGGGCTGGCTTGGTTCGCTGGTGGGGCGGGTCTGGGAGCTGGGCGGGGCGCTCGCGACCGGGCTGATCGGGCAGGTCGTCGTTTCGTACGCCACCCTCGTGATTGCCGGCGAGTACCTGAAACTCACCCATACCAAAACGGAGTTGTAGGGGAGCTATATGGCTGCCGGTCTTGACCACATCGTTATCAAGGGCGCGCGCGAACACAACCTCAAGAACATCGATCTCACGCTGCCGCGCAACGCGCTCATCGTCGTGACCGGTCTGTCCGGGTCGGGGAAGTCGTCGCTCGCCTTCGATACCATCTATGCCGAAGGGCAACGCCGCTACGTCGAGTCGCTCTCGTCGTACGCTCGGCAATTTCTCGGACAGATGGAAAAGCCCGACGTCGATTATATCGAAGGGCTCTCGCCCGCAATTTCAATCGATCAGAAGTCGACCTCGCGCAACCCGCGTTCAACCGTCGGAACCGTCACCGAAGTCTACGACTACTTGCGCCTGCTCTACGCGCGCGTCGGGACGCCGCACTGTTACAACTGCGGTCGCGAGATCAGCACGCAATCCAGCGAGCAGATCGTCGACGCGATTATGGACCTTCCCGAAGGTACGCGTATCCAAGTGCTCGCGCCGCTCGTACGCGGACGTAAGGGCGAATACGCAAAGCTATTCGAGGAAGTGGCCAAAGAGGGCTTCGCACGCGTGCGCGTCGACGGCGAGGTTAAAGAGCTGCGCGAGAAGATCGTGCTCGATAAAAAGCGTAAGCACACGATCGAAGTCGTCGTCGATCGGCTCGTCATCAAACCCGATGTCCGCAAACGGCTCGCCGACTCGATCGAGACGACGCTGCGTCTCTCCACCGGAATCGTCACCGTCCTTCGACAAGCTCAGGATGACAAGGCTTGGAGCGAGGTCACCTTTAGTGAAGCCTTCGCATGCGTGCATTGCGGCATTTCGTTTGAGGAGCTGGCGCCGCGCCTGTTTTCGTTCAACTCGCCGTACGGCGCGTGCCCGGCCTGCAGCGGCCTCGGTGAGAAGATCGAAATCGATCCGTGGAAAGTGATTCCCGACCGGAGCAAGTCGATCGCCGATGGAGCGATCGTCCCTTGGAGCAAGAGTCTTGGCGGCGGTCGTTTTCCGTCGATGAACCCGTACTACTTGCAACAGCTCGAACGCGTGCTGCGCAAGTACCGGGTGAAGATGTCGACCCCGATCGAGGATCTCTCGGACGAGGTGCTCGACGTGGTTCTCTACGGCACGGAAAAAGAACAGGATTTTGCGTTCACGTCAAAATCGGGGAAGACGTGGGAGTACCGCTCGTCATTCGAAGGCGTGATCAATAATCTGCAGCGCCGCTACAGCGAAACCTCGAGCGACTACGTCAAGGAAGACATCGAGAAGTACATGTCGTCCTCGACCTGTCCCACCTGTAAAGGGGCGCGGCTCAAGCCCGAGGCGCTTGCGGTTACGGTTGGAGGCGAAAACATCGACGCGGTGACGCGGATGTCGATCGAAAACTCCGAGGCCTTTTTTCGCGCGCTTACGCTGACACCACGTCAAGAGCAGATCGCGCACCAAATCGTCAAAGAAGTTCGCGCGCGTCTGGGCTTCTTGACCAACGTGGGGCTGAACTATCTCACCTTGGCGCGCTCGGCGACAACGCTCTCGGGCGGCGAATCCCAGCGCATTCGCTTGGCAACGCAGATCGGCAGTGCCCTCGTCGGCGTGCTCTACATTTTAGATGAGCCCTCGATCGGTCTGCACCAGCGCGACAACGACCGCCTTCTGGCTACGCTCAAAACGCTGCGCGATCTTGGCAACACGCTGATCATCATAGAGCACGATGAAGACACGATGCGCACCGCGGACGTGATCGTCGACATCGGTCCGGGCGCGGGCGCGGAGGGCGGCGAGATTCTCAGCGTCGGGACGCTCGATGTGATCCTCGCTAATCCCAAGTCCGAGACGGGCGCCTATCTTTCCGGGCGGAAGTTCATTCCGATTCCGAAGACCCGGCGCGAGCCGCGCGGTTGGCTCGAAGTGCGCAAAGCAACGGCGAACAATATCGTCGGCGTCGACGTGAAATTTCCGATCGGTGTTTTTGCCGCCGTCACCGGCGTGAGCGGCAGCGGCAAGTCGACACTGGTGAACCACGTGCTGGTTCGTGCGCTCAATCAGCACTTGCACGATCAGCCCGCGGGCGGCACGTACGGCACGGTCAAAGGCGCAGGGCAGCTCGACAAGCTGGTCGTGATCGATCAATCGCCGATCGGCCGTACACCGCGTTCGAATCCGGCGACCTACACCGGCGCCTTCGACATCATCCGCGAGCTGTTCTCGATGGTGCCCGAGGCCAAGATACGCGGCTATACGCCGGGCCGGTTTTCGTTCAACGTCAAGGGCGGGCGCTGCGAATCGTGCGAGGGTGACGGCATCATCAAGATCGAGATGCACTTTCTGCCCGACGTCTACGTGCCGTGCGAAGTGTGCAAGGGCAAGCGCTATAATGCGCAGACGCTTGAAGTGAAATACAAGGGTAAGACGATTGCCGACGTGCTCGAGATGCGCGTCGACGAGGCGAATGAGCTCTTCGCGTCGATTCCCAGGATTCACAATAAGCTCAAGACGATCTGCGAAGTCGGATTGGGCTACATCAAGATGGGGCAACCCGCGACGACGCTTTCAGGCGGCGAGGCGCAGCGCGTCAAGCTCGCAACCGAGCTCTCGCGACGTTCAACCGGTCGGACCTTCTATGTGCTCGACGAGCCGACCACAGGTCTGCACTTCGCGGATATTCACAAACTGCTCGAGGTCTTGCAGAGGCTCGTGCAAACCGGCAATACGGTGCTGGTCATCGAGCACAATCTCGACGTGATCAAGACCGCCGATTACCTGATCGACCTCGGGCCCGAGGGCGGCGACCGGGGCGGCCGGGTGGTCGGAATAGGGACGCCCGAGGAATTGGCCGCGAATCCCGCCTCCTACACCGGGGCGTATCTCGTTCCCGTACTCGAGGACCAGCGTGCGGTCGGCCACCACCGGCCCGATGCATCCGCGCTCGAGCGCCTCGAGCGCGAAAACATGACCGCGCTCGACGATCTCGCGAAGGGCGACAGAGTCGCTGTCGAAGCATAACCATCGTGTTCTCGGTGGTGATGCTGGTTTGCAACGACCTCGCGCGCTCGCGTGAGTTTTATCGAAATGTCATGGGGCTCAAGCAGCTATCCGATCGCTCCCCGCATTGGATTGAGTTCGAGCTATCAGCGGGCGTGACGTTTGGATTGCATCAAGGAAGCGATCTGCTGGCGGTACGGCCCGGATCGCTGCAACTCGGCTTCACGCTGGAGAACGTTGACAGGTTCGTCGCCGACTGCGGAACGCTGAGCGTTCCGATCCTGCAGTATCCGTACAACGAGGGACCAAATCGCATCGCCGTCATCAGCGACCCTGACGGTTATCCGATTCAAATCGGATCCAAGAGGTGACTCCGCGCAAGCGCGCCGAGGAATTGCGGGCGAAGATCGAGGACGCCAACCACCGTTACTACATCCTCGACGACCCCGCGATCACCGACGCGGAGTTCGACGCACTCCTGCGCGAGCTGCTCGACCTCGAAGAAGCCCATCCGCAACTGCGCACGCCGGAATCCCCGACGCAACGCGTGGGCGCGACGCCGTCGGAGCGCTTTGCTCCGTTCGAGCATTCAGCGCCGATGCTGAGTTTGGCCAACGCCTTCGATGCCGAGGAGCTGCGTGCGTTTGACGAGCGCGTGCGCAAACTTGCCCCTTCGACAGGCTCAGGGCAGGCTCAAATAAGGTACGTGTGCGAACTCAAGATCGACGGCCTCGCGATCGCGCTGGACTATCGCAACGGTCTGCTGGTGCGCGGAGGAACGCGCGGCGATGGCCGCGTCGGCGAGGAGATCACGCCCAACCTCAAGACCATTCCGACGATTCCGCTGCGCCTCCGTCATTCTGAGGTGTTCCTCGAGGTTCGGGGCGAAGTTTATCTGCGCAAGAGCGACTTCGAGAAGCTCAACGCGCGGCGCGAACGCGAAGGGTTGCCGGTGTTCGCCAACCCGCGCAATGCCGCGTCGGGCGGCGTGCGTCAACTCGATCCCAAGCTGACCGCGCAGCGCCGCCTTTCGTTCTTTGCCTATGCGATTGCGCAGGGGCCGGCGCTTAAAACGCAGAGCAAAGCGCTTGAATATCTGCGTGCTGCCGGCTTCGCAGTCAACGATCATATTGAACCTGCCGCCGATATTGAAACCGTCATCGACTACTGCCGGCGCTGGGAAGATGCGCGCGATACGCTCGACTACGAAATCGACGGCGTCGTGGTCAAGGTCGATGATCTCGCGGTGCAAGAGCGGCTCGGCGCCGTCTCGCGCGAACCCCGCTGGGCCGTCGCCTACAAATTCAAACCGCGCGAAGCGCGCACGAGGCTGCTCGACATCACAATCACGGTCGGCCGCACCGGAACGCTCAATCCGAACGCCGTGCTCGAGCCGGTGCAGATCGGGGGCGTGACCGTGAAGAGCGCAACGTTGCACAACGCGGAATATATTGCGAGCAACGACATCCGCATCGGCGACACCGTACTGGTGACCCGAGCCGGCGATGTGATTCCACGCGTCGTCGGTCCGGTGCTTAGCGAGCGGACCGGAAAAGAGCGACGCTTCAAAATGCCCGACGTCTGTCCGGTTTGCGGAAGCGCGGTCGATCATCCGCCCGGCGAAGCGATGGCGCGTTGCACCAACGCCTCCTGCCCCGCGCAGGTCTTCGAGCGCGTGCGTCACTTCGCGTCGCGCGGGGCGATGGATATCGAGGGATTGGGCGACGTGCTCGCTGATGCGCTTACCGGCCTCGGTCTCGTGCACGATATCGCCGACATCTACGCGCTAGATGCAGAGAAGCTCGGGTCGGTGCCGCGGATGGGCGACAAGAGTGTCGCCAAACTGCTCGAGGCGATCGAAGGCTCGAAGACGCGCGGCCTCGCGCGCGTGCTGACCGGTCTGGGCATTCGATTCGTCGGGGAACAGACCGCGGCGATCCTGGCCGGCGACTTCGGCTCAATCGACGCGATCGCGGCCGCGAGCGAAGAGGACCTGCGACAGAGCGAGGGCATCGGGCCTGAGGTCGCGACCAGCGTACGGCTGTTTTTCGAGCAGCCGGCGAATCGAGGCATGATCGAGCGTCTGCGCGGTGCCGGCGTCGTGATGGCGGGCGGCGCGCGCGCGCGCGGTGCGGGTCCTTTGGCGACGAAGACCTTCGTCCTCACCGGGACGCTGCCGACGCTCACCCGGGATGAGGCGGCCGCGTTAATCGTGGCCCGCGGGGGCAAAGTCAGCGGCTCGGTGAGCGGCAAGACCGACTACGTGGTAGCCGGCGACGCCGCCGGGAGCAAACTCGCCAAGGCTCGCGAGCTTGGAATCTCGGTGCTGGACGAGGAGGGGTTCAGGCGCTTGCTGGAGGAGTAGCCTGCCCTGACCAGTCAGTACGGGGGTGGATGTACCATGGTCGGCAGCCAGACGGAAATCTTACTGCGACACGCACAGCTCCATGACGACGCGGCGTCGCTCTTTCGGGCCATCGACGAGTCCGACACCAACCTTGTCGCATCGGCATTCGGCCGATTTACGCGCAACTTGGAAGCACATCTCTCGATCGATCTTGCCATTGGATATCGGTTGCTTATGCGGCACCCGAGCGATTTCGTGCGGCGATTGGCCGAGCATGTGCTCGAAGAGCAAGAGCAGTTCCCTCAACAGTTTGAACTCCTCGCGGCGCGTTGGGCTCACGCCGATCCGCAGATGTTCCTCACGCAAGCGTTTCGCGACGAGCTCGAAACGTTTGTCAGCAACCTGCTCAAGCGCATCCGCGTGGAAGAGCGTCTGCTCACCGCGTTCTCAAGCGTAGCGTAGCAGCGCGCTAGCCGGCGCGCGCTGCGGGAGCGCGCTCGCCAACGATTCGGGCAGATCGCCGGCCACGACGCCGACACTTCGTTCGGCTGCGCATTTACGTGCGGCGAGGCCGTGCCAATAGGCGCCCACACGCGCGGCATCGACCGGCGCAAGCCCCTGCGCGAGCAACGTTGCGATGATGCCGGTGAGGACGTCGCCGGTGCCGGCCGTCGCAAGAGCGCTCGATCCGGTCGGATTGATGTGCACGATCGTTCCGTCGTCGATCAGTGTCGCCGGTCCCTTGAGCAGGGTCACAACGCCGGTACGCGCGGTAAATTCCCTCAAGCGTTCGACGCGCGTGCCCGGCGCAATCGTTCCGCGTCCCGAGAGGCGCGCAAACTCTCCCTCGTGCGGCGTGAGCACGCACGCTTTTCCACGCAGCAATTCGAGGTTTTTGGCGAAGTGAAAGAGCGCACTCGCGTCGATCACCATCGGGAGCGTGCAACGCTCTACAAACGCGCGTAGCATCACGCCAGTCCACTCATCCAGCCCGAGTCCCGGACCCATGCCCACCGAACCGTTTCGCGTGGCAACGTCGAGGAGATCGGTGCTCACCGTATCGGCGCCGCCCGTGTCGAAGGTGACGACGACCTGCTCGGTGAGATGGGCCCGCAATACCGGTGCCGCGTCGCGCGCCGTCGCGACGGTAACGTATCCGGCGCCGGCGCGAGCGGCCGCGCGCGCGCAGAGAACGGCGGCGCCGGGAAATTGCGCCGAACCGGCGAGGATCAACGGAGCGCCGGCGCTGCGCTTGTCGGCGTCGCGCGCGCGACGCGGAAGCAGGTCGAGAAACGCCGCGTCGTCGAGCGCGTCAAAAGTGTTGGCGTGAGCGCGAAGCGTTGCGTCGTCGATGCCGATATCGGCAATCCACAGTTCGCCCGCGTAGCCGCGCGCCGGCTCGAACAAGAGCCCGGGCTTCATCGCCGCAAGCGTGATGGTCGCGGTCGCGCGCACCGCGTCGCCGGGAACCGCACCGGTGAGCGCATCGACGCCGCTTGGAATATCGATTGCAAGCACGTGACGCTCGCGCGCGTCGAGACCGCGAACGGCCGGAAGGTAGCGCGGATCGATCGGAAGGCGCGCCCCGGTGCCGAAGAGTCCGTCGACGGCGAGCGCTGCGCCGGCGAGCGCTTCGCGTGCCGCCGCATCGTCGCGCGGCATTTCGTTCGGGCCGTAGACGACGCAGTCAAAGTCGGGGAGCTGCGCGGCGGCGGCGCGCGCATCCCCGCCGTTATTGCCCGGCCCGGCGAACGCGACGATGCGGCTGCCCGGCGGAATGTGCTCGCGCACATAGGTTGCGATTGCGGCACCCGCGTTATGCATGAGCGCATCGACGCTTGAGGTCGCGACAGCCTGCGCGTCGGCCTCGCGCATCTCTGGCGGCGTGAGAACCCGGATCATCGTTCTAATATCACGACTGCGGCGGCCGTCGTTGCCGAATGCGTGATCGTTAAGTGTATCGATGAGAGCGAGCGCGAGGCGGGCAACTGCTCGACGCGGCCGTAGAAACGCAGGATCGGTTTGCCGCTGCGTTCGTGCGAAACACCCACCTCCCGCCACGGGATGGCGTGCCCGAAGGCTTTGCGCGTCGCTTCCTTTGCTGCGAAGAATCCGGCCAAACGCTCGGCCCAGTGGCGCTTGCGCAGCGCGTAGGCCATTTCTTCTTCGGTGTACACTTTGCGCGCGAACCACGCCAACGCGCGCTCGTCGAAGCGATAGCGTTCCACCTCGGCAAGGTCGATGCCGATTCCGACGATCATCAAACGCCTTTGCGCTGCAAGCGGTGTCGAGACCTGCGATGTCGAAGCGCGTCGCCTCAAGATGGAGTCGCGTATCCGCATCGTCCCGATCAACGCCATGGAAGGCGCCTTTCTCGACCGGCTTGCGCCGTGCTTGGAAGAGCGATTCCTTTCGACGGTGCAGATCGAGCGAGCTCTCGCGGTTCCGCGCAGCACGCTCAATGCGACGCGCGGACAGCTTTTTCTCTCGACCCTGGTCGCGCGCGTCCGTCGTGCACACCCCGATGGCGCCGGCCTGTATCTTGCGCTGACCGATTACGACCTCTACAAAACGTCGCATCGCTTCATCTACGGCGACGCCGACGAAGCGCAAGGTGTTGCCGCGGTGTCGTTGCACCGGTTGCGTTCGGAATATTATGGCGAGGAGTCCGACGCCAATACGCTGTTCCAGCGTACGCTCAAGGAGTGCGTGCACGAGCTCGGCCATGCGTTCGGGCTGCGTCACTGTTATAACGCGCGATGCGCGATGTACTACTCGAATTCGATCTTCGAAACCGACAACAAGATGTCGCATTTCTGCGAAGCGTGCGACAAGCGCATCAGTCGCGCCCGTAACGAACGCTGAACGCGAGGCTCGACCCTGGGCTATCGGGGTCAGCCCCAGGGGCGCGGGCAGAGCCCAGGAAGGGCCGCGCGGCACGCTCCAAGTCGGAATTAGGCTAAAGGTCAGGGCGTTTTCGACCGTCAATCCTTAAAAACGCCGATCCGTCTCTGAAGGGAGCCTCGTGATCTCTGCCTACTTCGCCGGTCTGCGGGCGCGGTTCGGTTTACCGGCCCGTCTGGGATTGGCCGTTCTTGGCGTCGCGGTCTGTGCGCTGATCGCGTGGTTTGGATCGGCCTACCCGATCGAGGCGCCGCTGGTTGTTATCGTTGCGCTGGTCGCCGCTGCCACCGGATTCCCGTTGGGCGTCGCTGCGGCATTGCTCGCGGCCGTCGCCGACTATCTTTCGCGCAGCTCGCACAGTGCGGGTGATCCGCTCGTCGGGGCGCTGGTGGTCTTGGTCTGCGGCGCGATCGTGAGCGCGCTCTTCCTTGGAGAGATCTCACCGATCGAGGAACTCGATCAGGTTGCTCCGGGGCAATTGGCGTTTCGCCCGGTCGCGCGCACGGCGCTTCCTCGCGGCGATGTTAACGGTTCGGCGATGTCCACCAGTCTCTCGGCGCTGGCATCGGGAATTCGCGAAGTCTCGCAGGGCGATTTCACCAAGAATATCGCCGTCAGCGACGGCCAGCTCCAAGATCTCGCCATCGCGCTCAACAAGCTCATCTTCGGAATGCGCGAGTTCTTGCGTCAGCTCCACGGGAATGCCGGCAACCTGGGCAATGCCGGCGCCGAGTTGCGCACGACGGCGTCGACGGCGCTCGCCGTCATCGAAGGCGCCGCGGTTGCGCAGGGTCAGCTCGACGAAGGTATTCAAGAACAATCGCGCATCGTCGAAGAAGCGACGTCGAAGGTCGTCGTGCTGACCGAGGCGATCTCGACGATTGCGGCGTCGGCGGAAGAACAGACCCGCAGTCTCGACGAGACCGCGCTCGCCGTTTCGAACATGGCCAGCTCCATCGAAGAAGTCGCAGCCCAGGTCGATTCGCTTTCGACCAGCACCGCGGAGACGTCGCGAACGGCGGAACGCGGCGGCACCGCGATCGGCACGATCGTCGACGGCATGCATACGATTCGCACGACGATCAACGATCTGGCCAAAGATATCGGTCAGCTCGGGAACAACTCCGAGCAAATCGGCGACATCGTCAAAGTGATCGATCGCATCGCCGAACAGACGAACCTGCTCGCGCTCAACGCCGCAATCGAAGCCGCTCGTGCGGGCGAGCATGGACGTGGGTTTGCCGTCGTCGCCAGCGAGATTCGCAAGCTCGCCGACGGCAGCGTGCAGGCGACCAAAGAGATCGCCGGCCACATCAGTTCGACCCAAGGCGTCATTTTTGAAGTCGTGAGTGCGATGGAACGGCTCACCGAACGCGTCGAGGAGAGCACCGGAAGCACGAGCTCGGCTTCGGGCGCCTTGCAAGAGATCGTCTCCGCAGTCCTAGCCGCTAACCAACAAATCGGCGAGATCAGCTCGGTGACCCGCGCGATGAGCGCCAACTCCTATCAAGTGATCCGCCAAATCGAAGAGATCACCAAATCCGTAAGCTTGAATCTGAAGGCGACGCAGTCGATGACCCGGCAGTCCGACGACGTCAGCAAAGCGTTTTCGGATATCTCATCGATTTCGCAACAGAACGCCTCGTCGGTCGAGGTTCTCACCTACGTTAATAAAGAAGTCACGGATGCCGCACAGCGCATGCTCGAATCGGTCGATCAGATGAACGACCTCGCCGGTCGAATCGATTCGCGGCTCGCGCAGTACAAAGTGAGTGAGTCAGGGACGGAGGGAGTCACTGCATGAGGGTGAGTCTTCGGGTACGCCTTCTCGGAACGATCGTTGGTGCGATCGTATTCTTTTTCTTGGTGAGCGTTATTGCAACGCGCGTTGTCCTGCAGCACGATCTGACTCAACTCGGGCAGACGCAGGTGACGAATGGCGGCGGCGCATTCCAAGGGTATTGGGACTCACGTAAAGATCAAATTCGCTTGCTCGTGGCGCAAGACGCGGTCAGCGACGCGCTGCGCAAGAGCCTTCAGACGCACAACGTCGCCGCGCTGACCGACCAGCTCTCCAACATCGCCCGTGCTTCGGGACTATCGTTCCTTACCGTCGTCGACGCAAACGGCAACGTGATCGCGCGCGCAAATGGAGCGCAGCCAGGATCGCTCCACAGCAACCCGCTGATCCAGCGCGCACTCACCGGTGAAACGATCAGCACGGCCGCCTTGCTCGGCCAGAGCGTGCTCGCGGGCGAGGGGCTTGCGCCGCAAGCGCAGGCCGACGTTCGTGGCGTCGACGGCAAGGCGGCAGCCGAACAGCTCAATCGCGGTCTTGCGATCGTTGCCGCGGCGCCGATCAGCGATCAGAACGAGCGCACGATCGGGGCGATCTATGGCGGCGTGCTCCTCAACCATTACTACGATTTAGTCGATCAGGCGACGGCCGCGCTAGGCGGGGCTTCGGCGATTCTCGAGGGCGATGCGATCGTTTCGAGTACGATTCAACAGCCGGACGGAACGCGCACGGTCGATCAGCAAGTGCAACCGGCCGCAAGCGTCGCCACGACCGGCACCGCCTATACCGGCGTCGACACGGAGGGCGGCACGAAGTATCTCGTGCGCATCGACCCCATCGTGGACGATCAACAACACGTTATCGGCGCGCGCTGGTACGGTACCCCGCTGGCGAATCTTACGGCCATCATCAATCACACCACGACGACCGTGGTGATCTGGGGCGTCATTGCGGCGATCGTGGCGCTCGCCTTCGGTGTGGCCGTCGTGCAGGTGCTCTCGAATACGCTCGATCGTCGCAGCAAGCAAGTCCGAGACGCGGCAAAGGAACTCGGCGTCGCAATCGTCGGCAGCGAGGTCTCGGGCGATCACGTCTCGATGACCAAGGCTGCGGTCGAGCGCAGCGGTCAATTGATCGAGGAGCTTTCCGCGCAGAGTGCGCCGTCGCCAAAGCTCGCCGAACTCAAGTCGGTAAATCAGGAACTCCAGAGCGACATCATCGTGATCGACACCTTGTCACAAGAGATGAGCAACCGCATGCAGCACGCGGCGAACCGCGTAACGGAGCTCAACGAAGTAGCAGCGGCGTTAACACAACTCGTAACGGGAGAGGCGGGCTAGGGGGGCAGAGTCATGGCTGACTTGATTTTGTTCTTCGGCAGCAACGCCGATACGATGATCGCTACCAAGGCACTGAAGGACGCGGGGATCTCGGCGAAGATGATTCCGAAACCGCCCACTGTGAATTCGGCTTCGAACCTGTGCCTGTCAATCGACGGTGGCGCCGAATCGCAGGCGAAGTCCGCGCTCTCCGGCGCCGGTGTTTCGCTGGGCGGCGTGGTTAAGTAGTAACCACGCCGAGCGGGTCACGCCGACAGGGCGTGCGCCCGCGGTGCCGCTTCTAGGACCGTACCGATGACGAATCCATCCAGCGCGTGGCGCAGGCGTTCGGATTGCGAGAGGACCGTTTCGGCCGTTGCGTTCAGTTCGGTGATTTGCGCCGACGTTTCGTAAGCGCTCGCGCTTACTTCTTCGGCCGTGGTGGCATGCGAATCCGACGCCCGCGCGATCGGAACCATGAGATCGGTCACGGAGCTTGTGCTGATCTGCATTTGCGACGCTGCCGCAGCGCTCTCTTCGATAACGCTCGACACGCTGCCGATCATGGCGTTGATCTCGGCCGACGCGTTGCGAATGATCGTCGAGCCGGTCGCAACCGCGTCGGCGGTTTCGGTTGTGCTTTGCGTCGAGGCGGCGAGGCGTTCGAGGGCTTCGCGCGCGGTGCCCGCAAGCGCGAGGCCGTCGTCGAGCGCTTCCTGCGTCTGCGACATGCTGGTCGAAACCCCGAGCGTTTCACTGCGGATGCCGTTGAGGATCGTCGCAATCTCCGAAGTGGAAGTCGACGACCGCTCCGCCAACTTGCGGATCTCGGCGGCAACAACCGCGAACCCGCGACCGTGGTCGCCGGCACGCGCAGCTTCGATCGCAGCGTTGAGCGCGAGCAAGTTGGTTTGATCGGCGATGTCGTCAATGGTCGAGACGATGCGCACGACTTCTTCTGAACGAGACACGAGTTTCTGCATCGAACCGATCGTGCGCTCTGAAACGTCACGCAGGCGCTCGATCGCTTTAGCCGTCTGCGCCACGGCTTGGTTGCCGCGCGAGGCTTCAACGCTTGCTTCACGCGCCAGTGCGGCCAACTTGCCGCCGAGCTCGGCGAAGCTTACGACTTGACCGTCGAGTTCGTTGACTCGCCCGGCGGCGCGCTCGATCGCGTTGGTTTGATCCGAGGCTCCGGCTGCGATTTGCGACGCCGCGGCGGCGAGTTCTTCGATGGCGGTTGAAGAGACCTGGACATCGGCGGATTGGGTACGTGAGAGCGAGGCTACGCTCTCGATCGCTTCGGAGATCTGGCCGATCGCAATTTTCGCCTGTTGGGTCGCAGCCGAAATCGAGAGGCCCGTCGTGTTGAGTTCCATCGAGGCGGAACGGACGTCGTCCATCGTGCGCGAGAGTTGCGCGGTTGCCGAGTTCCAGCTCTCGCCGACACTCTCGAGTCCCCCGATGAGCGCATTGTAGCTCTTGGTGATGTCGGCGACTTCGTCGCTACCGCGTGCATTGATCGGTGCGGCGCGAACGGCGAAGTGCCCGGTGAGATCGCCGGCTTTAAGGCGGAGCATGGCCTCGGTGAGACTGGCGAAATCGTCGTGGATCACGGTATTGAGCGAGGAGGAGAGCGCGCGCAGCCGGCCGCCCAGGCGGCGCGCGATGCGCATCGAGGCGATGATTCCGGTGAGCAGCGAGAGCGCAACGCAGATGCCCATGGCAATCAAGACCGTGCGCAGGGTCTGCGCGAATCGTTCGTCGGCGCGCGCCACGGCGAGATCGGAGGCGGCGATGAGCGCCTTTGCTTGTTTGTCGATCCGTTTGCCGGCGGCGATGCGACGGTCGCGCGCTTTCGCGACCACGTTCTTGTTCTGGTTGTACGCGATGAGGACGTCTTTGGGGTCGCTATTGAGCACAAACGTCAAATCGCGATCGTAGGGGACCAGGAGCGCGTGGATTTCCGCGAGGTGCGTTTGTGCCGAAGCGCTGTGGTCGCTGTCGAGCGCGTCGACGGCGGCATGCACGCTTGCAAGTGCGTTGGAGACTGCCTTAGCGTTGGCGGGCGTCGGCGCGAATCCGAATTCCTTGGACATGGTGCGCACCATCAGCGTCGCATACGGCACGCGCTCCGAGAGCATCGCGACGTTGCGGGCGGCGTTCAGTTGCGCGTTCGAGTGTGCGAGCTGGGTGAAGCCCCAAAACGCGACCGCACTGAGCACCACGATCAGTGTGAGCGGAACGGAAAAGGCCAGAGCTAACTGGCGGCCGACGGTGTAACGCACGTAAAATTCTTCCTTACAATAAAGTGAAGGCTGGGTCTGCCCTGTCAGGATATCGGCACCCGCCACGGTTCGGCCCACACCAGAGGTAAGATCTCTGCCAACTCTTGACACGCAGGGCATCGCGCTTCGAAGCGCAATGGCTCTGGGATGCACACGAGAGTCTTTGTTTCAGCGCTGCTTTGCGCGTTTGTGAGCATGCCGCTCGCCGCGCCGGCCGCGGCGCCCCCGAAAGCGACTAAGGCCGCAGCCCGTCCGGCCGCCAAGCCGATGCCGCAAGAACATTCGGTCGTGACCCACCATCAGATTACGATCGATGGACGCACGATCGGTTACACCGCGACCGCCGGAAATCTGATCCTCAAGACCGAGAAGGGCGCTCCCGAGGCCAGCGTGTTTTACGTTGCCTACACGCAAGACGGCGCCGATCGTTCGCGCCGCCCGGTGACGTTTCTCTACAACGGTGGTCCCGGCGCGGCGACGGTCTATCTCCACATGGGTGCCCTCGGCCCGAGGCGCATCGTGTTTCCCTCCGACGCGAAGCCGAACGCCGGGCCGCCGTATTCGCTGGTCGACAATCAATACAGCCTGCTCGACAAGTCGGATCTCATCTTTATCGACGCACCGGGAACCGGCTACAGCCGGGTGATGCCCGGCATCGACAACAAGGCGATCTTCGGCATCGATCAAGACGCCGCCGCGTTCGCACAATTCATCGAGCGCTACGTCACGCTCAACGATCGCTGGAACTCGCCCAAGTTTTTGCTCGGCGAAAGTTACGGCACCCCGCGCTCGGCGGCGCTGGTCGACTACTTGCAAAATCGGAACATGGCGTTCAACGGCGTTATCTTGCTCTCGTCGGTGCTCGACTTCGATACGATCTTCCCCGGACCGGGCAACGATCTTGCCTTCGAAACCTACGTGCCGACCGAAGCCGCGGTGAACTGGTACCATAGCAAGGCGGCGGACAAGGGCTCACTGTTGAACGTCGTCAACGAAGCGCGAACGTTCGCCAACGGTCCGTACACGCTGGCGCTCATGCAGGGCGATCGTCTCCCGCACGACCAGTTCGTGCAGATCGCCGCGCAGCTCTCGCATCTCATCGGCCTCTCGGCGCACTACATCGAGCAAGCCGATCTGCGCCCGCTGCCGTGGCGCTACGAAAAAGAGCTGCTGCGCGAATCAGGCCAGATGACCGGCCGTCTCGATGCGCGCTACGTCGGCTACGATCTCGACCCGCTCGGCGACTCGGCCGATTACGATCCGTCCGACACCGCGAGCAGCCCGGGCTTTCAATCCGGCTTCCTCACCTACGCGCGCAACGAGCTCAACTATAAGAGCGACGAGACCTACAAGCAGATCAACGGCGACGTGAACCAAAACTGGGACTACACGCGCAAGTCGGTCTTCGCCTGGCTCGCACCGACGACCAGCCCCGATCTACAAGAAGCGCTGACGACCAATCCGCGTCTGCGCGTCTTCGTCGGCGCCGGGTACTTCGATCTGGCCACGCCGTTCGGCGCCGCCGAGTGGACGTTCTCGCACATGGGCCTTGCGCCCGAACTTCGTGCGCACGTGACCTTCGGCTATTACGAGTCCGGCCACATGGTGTACATGAACCAAGACTCTCTCGCCAAATTCCATAGCGACTTGGATAAGTTCTACGACTCGACGCTCGGGCTTTAGCGCAAGGCTCTTGCATCGGCAAGAGCGATGGTTTCTTTCCTGCCGTCGTCGTGTCGCACGACTAGCCCGCCATTGTTCGACAGACCAATCGCGGTGACGTCGATCGGATTCGTGTCGCCGTCTTTGAGAATACGGTAGCGTTTGGGCAGCCCGGCCATCCGCTCCCATAGACGGGCGATGCGTTGCGGCATCTCCAGCATGTGATGCCACAGATCGTAGTTGAGAAGAAGATCGCGCAGCAAAGCGGCTCGGGTAATCGAGGGATTCACATCGTCGCAGAAAGCGGGCGGGGGCGAGATTGCTTCGTCGGCGCCGGGGGGACGATGCACGTTGATGCCGACGCCGGCCGCGACCCACGCGCGCTCGCCGACGATGCGTGAGACGCACAGGATGCCGGCGATTTTCTTTCCGCCGGTGAGGAGATCGTTGGGCCAATGCAGTTCGCTCCGAACGGCGTTCGTGCGTAGCGCGCGGCGCACGCAAATCGCGACCCCGAACGGCACGATCCACAGGTGCGCAGCCGCCATTGGTCCGGGTGGCAGCGTGGTCAAGAGGAGCGAGCTTCCGGGCGACGCGGTCCAGGACCGGCCTTTGCGCCCCATTCCTTTGGTCTGCTCTTCGGCAACGATCGTCATGCCCGCAAAAGCCGGATCGCCAAGGAGTGCGGCGGCGTCGTCGTTGGTGCTCGCGGTGATGCGTTCGTAGCGGATCGATGCGAACGCGGTGCCGCGCAGTTCACGCTGCACGCTTTCGTACGGATGTTCGGGCGGCTCCATAGGTGGAGCGTGCGCTTGCGACGTATTCGGGGCCTGCTATGGCAATAGAAACGACACTGATCCTGTGCAAGCCCGACGCCGTTTCACGCGGTCTCGTCGGCGAAATCGTCGCCCGCATCGAGCGGCGCGGCTATGTCATCACCGCGATGAAGTTGATGCAACTCCCCGGCGATAAGGCGCGCGAGCACTACGCCGAACACAAGGACAAGCCGTTCTTCGGCGACCTCGTCGGCTTTATCACCAGTGCTCCGCTGGTGGCACTCGCGGTGGAAGGCGAGGGCGTCATCGAGGCGTGCCGCCAACTGATCGGCGCAACCAACCCGCTCAGCGCCGCCCCGGGATCGATTCGCGCCGACCTCGCGCAATCGATCGGCCGTAATTTGGTGCACGGCAGCGACAGCAAAGGCGCGGCGGAACGCGAGCTAAAGATTTTCTTCAATGCGAACGAATTTGTATCGCGCAAACACGATATGGATCGCTGGATCAAGGAAGGCGTGTAGGACACGCGATGTCGATTGAATCGTTACGCGGCGGCGGGCGGCCGCTGATCGAGGCCGTTCACGCCCGCGAAGTGCTCGATTCACGCGGCAATCCGACGGTGGCCGTGAGCGTCGCCACCAGCTTCGGTTCGGTGGAAGAGGCGCTGGTGCCGTCGGGCGCGTCGACCGGCGCGCACGAGGCCGTCGAACTGCGCGATGGCGACGCCAAACGCTACAACGGCAAGGGCGTGCGGCGCGCCGTTGCAGCGGTTAATGAAACGCTCGGTCCGGCGATCGAAGGGCTCGATGCGACCGCACAGCGCGAAATTGACGAGCGCTTGATCGAACTCGACGGCACGCCGAATAAGGCGAATCTGGGTGCCAACGCGTTGCTCGGCTGCTCGCTTGCGGTTGCGCGTGCTGCGGCATCGAGTCTGTCGTTGCCGCTCTTCCGCTATCTGGGCGGTCCGTCCGCGGCACTCTTGCCCGTGCCGCAGATGAACGTGATCAACGGCGGCAAGCACGCCTCGGGCGCGTTACAGTTTCAAGAGTGCATGATCGTGCCGGTCGGTGCGCCGACTCTCTCCGAGGCCGTGCGCTACGGCGCGGAGATTTTTCACGCCCTCGGCAAACTGCTTCACGACCGCGGCTTGCCTACGCAGGTCGGCGATGAGGGCGGGTATGCACCACCGCTCGATTCGATCGACGACGCGCTAAAATTGCTCGTTGCGGCCATCGAACGCGCGGGCTATAAACCCGGTGACCAGGTTGCGATCGCGCTCGATCCGGCATCGAGCGAGTTTTATCAAGACGGCAAATACTTCGCGCATGATAAGCAGCACGGCATCAGCTCGGGCGAAATGGTCAAGTTGTACGCGGATCTGTGCGCGCGCTATCCGATCGTGTCCATCGAAGACGGCTTGGCCGAAGACGATTGGACCGGCTGGCGCACGTTGACCGAGACACTCGGTTCGCGGGTGCAGCTCGTGGGCGACGATATCTTCGTGACGAATATCGAATTTCTCGCGCGCGGGATCAAGGAAGGCGTCGCTAATGCGATTCTGATCAAAGTTAATCAGATCGGCACGCTGACCGAAACGCTCGACGCGATCGACATGGCGCACAAAGCCGGCTATGCCTGCGTGATCTCGCATCGCTCGGGTGAGACCGAAGATACGACAATCGCCGACATCGCGGTCGGAACGTCTGCCGGTCAGATAAAAACCGGCTCGCTTTCACGCAGCGATCGCGTCGCCAAGTACAATCGATTGATGGCGATCGAAGAGCAGCTCGGCCCAGCCGCGCGCTATCCGGGACGGTCGGCGCTGCGCGGATGACGGTCGCTCCCGTCGACGCGAAGACGCTGCGCAAGCGCGTCCCGCGAACCAGCTTCGCCAACTGGAAGCCGGCGCCCGATCGCGCGGATCCCGTGCGGCTCTTGCACGAAACCGAAGCCGGTCGCATTCCCGGATTGCTCGAGCTGCGTCACCAGCGTATGCGTGCCGATCCGTTTCAGTTTTACCGCGGCTGCGCGGCGGTGATGGCGGCGGATCTCGCCGGTTTTCCGGTAACCGGCCTGCGCGTGCAGCTTTGCGGCGACGCCCATCTGCAGAACTTCGAGGGTTACAGCACGCCGGAACGCAATTTGATTTTCGACGTCAACGACTTTGACGAAACGTTGCCGGGCCCGTGGGAGTGGGACGTCGCACGGTTGTGCGCGAGCGCTCCGCTGCTCGCGTCGGCGCGCTCGTTCAGCAAGCGTTGCGGTGAAGAAGCCGCCCGTTTCGCCGCGCTAGCCTATCGCCGCCACATGCGCGCGCTCGCGAAACGCTCGCCGCTCGAGATATGGTATTCTCGGGTGGATGTTCGCGGGGCGGTGAAGCGCGAGCTCTTGGCGCCGCGCGATGCCGGGTACGTCAAACCCTCACCCGACCACGAGGGCATTGTGCGCGGCATCATCGGCGGGTATCGAAGTTCGCTGCAGCCGCAGGTACGAGCGCTGCTTGATAAATATCATCCGGTCGAGTTCTTCGATCACCCGGTGGGTGTCGGCAGTGTCGGGCTATTGACGATGGTTGCATACTTCGAAGCGCGCGACGGCGAGCGCCTCTACCTTGAGATCAAACAGGCGCAGGCCTCCGCGCTCGAGCCGTATCTGGGGCGCTCCGTCTATCAGAATCACGGCGAGCGCGCCATCGTGGGGCAACATCTGATGCAGGCCGCGACCGATCTGTTCGTGGGCTGGACGAGCGATGGCGCGCGCGACTTTTACGTGCGCCAATTGCGCGACGGCAAAGCGTCGCTCGATATCGACGGGATCGACGCCGATCAACTGATCGACTTCGCTTCGCGGTGCGGGAGGGTATTGGCCCGCGCGCACGCGCGCACCGGTGACCCGCAGATGATCGCGCAATATCTGGGAACCAGCGACGCGTTCGAAGACGGGATGGTGGGATTCGCGCGCATCTATTCCGCGCAAGTGGAGCGGGACTACGAGGAGTTTTGCCGGGGATGAGCCCCGCGCGCACCGAACAAGCGAAAGGTCTGCGAGGGCCTGTAGCTCAGCGGTAGAGCGGCCGGCTCATAACTGGTTGCGCGTAGGTTCGAATCCTACCAGGCCCACGTGACTCCGGGGAGTCCAAACTGAATACCCAAGACCCGCTCGAACAGGCGCGTGGGTTTCTCGATCGCGGCGAGCCGGCGCGCGCGAAAGAAATCTATCTGGCGCTCTTGCTGCGCGACCGCTACGATCACGACGCGATGCTCGGTCTGGCCGACGTCTTCGTCGCATCCGAGGATTTTGAATCGGCACGCATCGTGCTGACCCAGGCCGTCGCTCGTCATGCAACATCGAGCGCTGCACATAATGCGCTGGGCGGCGTATCGCTCGAGTTGAACGATCTCGATGGCGCGCGCGAAGCGTTTCTCATCTCCTTGCGCGAAAATCCGATGCAACGAAAGGCCTGGGCCGGTCTCGGTGTGGTCTTCGAGCGGACCGGCGATCTCGAGGCCGCGGATCGCGCCTGGCACGAAGCCTTTCGCGACGGCGGTCCCGCCGTCTCGACCTATCGGGGAACGCAAGAGCCGGTTCGCGTGCTGCTGTTACGCTCGGCCGTGGACGGAAACATTCCGCTGCGCGCCGTTCTCGACGATCGTATCTTTGTGTGGATCACGCTCTTCGTCGAGTCGTTCCACGAGGGAATGATGCTGCCGCCGCACTCCGTCGTCTTCAATCTCGTCGGCAACGCCGACCTTCGGACGCGCGCGCTCGACAAGGCCGAAGCAGTTCTGCATGCAACGACGGCGCCGGTGATCAATCATCCGACGCGCGTTCGCGAAACCGGCCGCGCGCAAATCGCCGATCGATTGCGCGACATTCCCGGCATCGTGACGCCGCGCATGGTACGCGTCCGCAGCGCGTTCGAAGAAGACCCTGGATTGGGCTGGCCCCTGCTCGTGCGTTCGCTCGGCTTTCACACCGGAGAACACTTCGTCAAAATCGACGATCCTTCGAATGTGCGCGCGGCGGTTGCGGAGCTTCCTGGTGAGGAACTGCTCGCCATCGAATATCTCGACACGCGCGATGACGACGGACTATATCGAAAATACCGCGTGCTCACGATCGACGGTCAACTCTATCCGCTCCACCTGGCGGCCTCGCGCGATTGGAAGGTGCACTACTTCACCGCCGATCATAATGCTGCGTCCCGGGCGCAGGAGCGGGCGTTCCTGGAAAACATGGAGTCCGCGATCGGCGGTGACGCCGCCACCGCGTTGCAACGTGCCGCTCGAGCGCTCGATTTCGAGTACGGCGGCATCGACTTTGGGATCGATCGACTGCGACGCGTCGTGGTCTTCGAGGCCAATCCGACGATGGCGATTGTGCCGCCGACGAAGCAGCCGGACGATGCGTATCGCCGGAGTGCGATCGAGCGCGCGATTGATGCGACGCGCGCCATGATCCGTAAAACTGGATAGTTTCTGTGGCTAAGTCAGCGCTTCGTGTGGGTAACGAAGACGCATGAATAGCTATGACGAATTCGAAACCCAAATCTATTTCGATCGTGACCCCGCCGCCGCAGCGGTGGATCGTTTGCACGATCTCGGCTACGCGCAAGACGAAATCGGCGTGATGATGGATGATAAGACGCGTGAGAAGGCGTTTGCCTCGATCGTCAACGCGAAGGGCAGCGAGGGTCTCGCAGCGGGCGGCGTCGTTGGCGGCGTGCTCGGTGCGATCGTCGCCGGAGTTACCGCCACGGGAAGTGTTGCGGCAATTGCCGGGACCGGTGGACTTGCTGCACCACTCGTCGCCGGACCGCTTGCCGCCGCGCTCGCGGGTTTGGGCGTCGGCGCCGCGGGCGGCGGAATCATTGGTGGACTCATCGGCCTCGGATTCGGCGAGAGCCGTGCGAAGCAGTATGAGAAAGGCTTGCGCGAAGGCGGCATCCTGGTGGCAGTGCGGCCGAAGTCCCGCGAACATCGCGCGCAGGTGCGGCGTGCACTGGACTACGATCGGATGAACACAACCGGCGATATCGACTCCGACCTCGACTACGCGGGAGAGATCGGCACGCGACGACCCTAAGCGCTGGAGAGCTCTTTGGCCTTGGTTTCCGGAAGAAAGAGCACGGCGACGACGGCGATCAGGTAGGCGATGACCGCGACGAGCGTCATCGCCGTACCGATCGGCGCGATGTTCGCAAGCCATCCGATCGCGAACGGGCCGAAGCCCGCAACGCCACGTCCGAGATTGTAGCAGAAACCTTGTCCCGCGCCGCGCACGTCGCTGGGAAAAAGCTCGCTGAGATACGGACCGAATCCGCTAAAGATTCCCGAAGCAAAAAATCCCAGCAGCGGTCCAGCGATGATGAGTTGCCAATCCGCGACGACGGCGTAGAGATAGAGCGGAACCATGATCGCCGAGCACAGCGAGAACAGGATGAAGGTGCGCTTGCGTCCGAGCGTGTCGTTGATGTAGCCGGCGGTGATGTAACCGACGTACGCTCCGCCGATCAGCAGATACAGGAGCGAACCGCTCGTGACCGCCGAGATGTGACGCTGCGTCGTCAAGTACGTCGGCATCCACGTGAAAAGCGCGTAGTAGCCGCTCTGCACGCCGATCGCCAGAAGCGAGGCGAAGATCGTTGTGCGCAAGACCGCGGGCGCAAAGATTCCGGCGAGTGACCAGCGCGTGATCCCACGCGCGGCGACAGCGGCGCGCGTTGATTCGTACACCGGTGAATCGCTCACGTTGCGGCGGATGTAGAGAATGAAGAGCGCGGGAATGATGCCCAGGAAGAAGAGCCAGCGCCAACCCGTCGCGAGTCCGACCGTGGCGGCCACGATCTGGAACGCAATATTGGCGGCGAGCCACCCAATCGCCCAGGATCCTTGCACGAATCCGAGCGCGCGGCCGCGCGACGGTGCGTCGGCCCATTCGGCTACTAACACCGAGCCGACCGCCCATTCCCCGCCGAAGCCGAAGCCTTCGAGTGCACGGAAAACAGCGAGCGTTTCGTAGTTCTGCGCGATACCGCAAAGGAACGTGAACACGGCGTAACACGCAATCGAGATGATCAGCGCGTTTTTGCGACCGATGCGGTCGGCGATCGTGCCCATGGCGATCCCGCCAATAGCGCTCGCGACCAGCGTGTAGGTTGCGAGAAGCCCGCCGTAGGCTTTGCTGAGCGAGAAGGCGGTGAGGATCGCCGGCAAGGCGTACACGTAGAGGTAAAAATCGAAGCCGTCGAGTCCCCAGCCGAAGGACGAGGCGACCATCGCGCGCCGCCGCCCGGTTTGAAGCGCAGTCGTCGTTGTCATCGCTATTTCGATAGCCGCTCGTACACTGCCGGAAAACCGGTGAGTGGGAGCGACGCGGCGATGTCGTGCTCGGAGAGGCCGTTGTCGAGGATGCCGTAGGTGATTTTCAGTTCGCCTTTCCCGGCTTTCATCGCGGCAAGGAGATCGCTATTGATCGCCCCGGTCGCGTAGCAGCCTTGTTGCGTGCATAGGAGGAACGGAAAATTCTGCGATGGTCCACCGGCAACGCTGATGCCGATCGGCGTGCGCACGGCGGCGCCCAGCGGCACCTGCATTGCGAGCGTGGTCTTTCCGTCAGCGGCCGAGGAGACGGTGAAGCTGATCACCAGCCCGCCGTTTTGGGCCTGGATCGAGTCGAGCACGTGACACGCGAGCGCAGACGTATTTGTCGGGTCGCACTCAAGGCGCCATCCGCTGACCGCGACCCGGGCCGATTGGGTCGTGGCTGCAGGCGCGTCAGGAGCCGGGGTAGCGGCCGAAACTGGCGCAGTGAGGCCGGCGAGCATCAGCAGCGCGGCAATGTACCTCATGGAAGCGCCCTTCGCTCGGACGGCGAGGCGTCCTCTGGCGTTGACAGGCCTCGGGCGCTGCGGTAGTGTACCCTCTTGTACCACGTGGCGCCATCGTCTATCGGTTAGGACAGCCGCCTTTCACGTGGCAAAGACGGGTTCGATTCCCGTTGGCGCTACCA
>CAWHWL010000009.1:0-22800 GCA_963833045.1 Vulcanimicrobiota bacterium | reverse complement strand
GTTTTCATTGCCGTGTCGCGCGCCATCGGCGTAGAGGAATTGGATCTAGCTTGGCGCACCATCATCGCAAAGTTCGAAAAGCACATCATTGCTCCGCCGGAGAATCGCGATGTGCCGATCGCATAACAGCTCCTCCTATGGTAAAGGTTGAAACGTATGGCTCGAACATTGCCCGCCGCGCCCACCTCAATGCGTATCCCCTATGTTGACCTGAGCGCACAGCATGCTGCGATAAGGGACGAATTGATGGATGCAATCGGCGCTATTATCGACAAAAATGCGTTCGTCCTTGGCCCGGGCGTCGATGCTTTCGAACGTCGCTTCGCTGAGTTTTGTGGTGCCGAGCATTGCGTGGCAGTGAACACCGGAACGGCTGCGCTGCATTTGGCGCTGCTTGCCTATGGTGTCGGTTCCGGTGACGAAGTAATCACTCAAGCCGATACGTTCATCGCCACGGTAGCGGCGATCATGTACACCGGAGCGCGGCCGGTTCTCGTAGACGTAACCGCGCCGTCGTACACGATTGACGTGCGCGCGGTCGAAGCCGCAATCACTCCCAGAACGAAGGCGATTCTACCAGTGCACCTCTTTGGCCAGCCGTGCGACCTCGACGCTATTCGGGCGATTGCAAAGAGACACGGCCTCGCTCTTATCGAGGATGCCTCGCAAGCTCACGGCGCTCTATACAAAGGCGCTAAGATCGGCGCAAGTGGAACAGCGACATTTAGTTTTTACCCGGGGAAGAATCTCGGCGCATGCGGCGAGGGCGGAGGGATTGTCACCGACGACGCTGCAATCGCCGATCAATTGCGGTTGCTCCGCAACCACGGTAGCCGCGAGAAATATCGGCACGACGTTCTCGGTTACAACTTTCGGCTAGAGGGTATCCAAGGAGCGGTGCTCGACGTAAAGACGCGCTACCTGGACGGCTGGACGAACGAGCGCCGCCGCGTCGCAGCGCAGTACGATGCGCTCTTGGAGAGGTTCGACCGGCCCGCGCTCCTTGACCGCACCGAGTCTGCCTATCACATTTATCCGGTGTTCGTCAAAAACCGTGACGCTGTTCGGGCGAAGCTTTCCGAGGCCGGCATCGAGACGAACGTCCACTATCCTATTCCATGCCATCTGCAGCCGGGATACGCTTCGCTCGGATATGGAGCGGGATCGTTTCCGCAGTCCGAGCGCGTGGCACGCGAGGAGCTCTCGCTCCCGATTTTCCCGGAAATGACGGATGATCAGGTGAGATACGTGGCCGCCCACCTAATCCAGGCGGTCGCGTAGTGAGTGGGCGACTCGTCAATGTCGGTGTAGTTGGTTACGGATACTGGGGCCCCAATCTTGTGCGCAACTTCATGGCATTAGCGTCCGATAAGGCGCGGGTGAAGTTGGTATGCGATGCGCGTGCCGAGCGCCTCGCCGGCGTGTCGCGCGTGTATCCATCGATCGGTGTGACCACGGACTACGACGTTATGGTTCGTGATCCCGAGATCGACCTCATCGCCATCGCGACGCCGGTTGGTTCTCACTTTACATTGGCGGAAAAGGCGCTCAACGCCGGTAAGCACGTTCTTGTGGAGAAGCCGCTCGCGGGTAGCGTGGCGGAAGCGGAAAAGCTCGTGGCCCTTGCGCGCTCTGTCGGGCGTAAGCTCTTTGTCGACCATACATTCGTCTTTACGCCGGCGGTTCGTAAAATGCGCGAACTCGTGCGAACGGGGAGCATGGGTGAGCTGCTTTATTACGATTCGACCCGTATTAATCTTGGCATTTTTCAACATGACGTCGACGTCGTCTGGGATCTCGTTCCACACGATCTGTCGATTCTCGATTTTCTGCTCGGCGGTATGGTGCCCTCAAGCGTGTCGTGCACGGGTGTCGCGCACTATGGCGATCTCGCGGACTTGGCCTATGTCACCCTCTACTACCCGAACGGCTTTATCGCACACATCAACGTGAATTGGCTTGCGCCGGTGAAGATACGTCAGATCCTGCTCTGTGGTGATAAGCAGATGATGGTCTACGACGAGCACACGGTTCAGGAAAAGGTCCGTATTTACGACCGCGGCGTCCGAGTTACAAACAGCGAAGATCTTTATCAGAAGCTGGTGGAGTATCGCGATGGGGATATGTTTGCTCCAAAACTTCCGAACACCGAAGCGCTCCACGCCGAGGTAGAAGGTATCGTCGATGTCATACGCGGCGACGAGGCCGAAGTCGTCGGCGGTGAATGCGGATTACGCATCGTACGTACGCTAGAGGCCATAACGACGTCGATGAACCAGCAAGGGCGTCCGGTCAACGTCGATACTCCGGCCACCGCGGCTCGATGAGCAACCTCGAACCGGTTAAAGAGCACTACCGGCGGCAAATCGAACAGTATGACGATCCGGCGCGCGCCTGTTCTTGGCGCAACGAGGAGGTCGCTCGGCGTAATTTCGCTGCAGTCTCCCAAGTGTTCGCACACGAGACACGGCCCTTTTCGGTTTACGAGATCGGTTGCGGCTTTGCGACATTGCGGGATTTTCTCGCTGAGCACTTTCCACTCGCCGCATATAGCGGAAGCGATCTCTTGTCCGAGATGATCGAGCGTGCGAAAGCGCGCGATCCGGGGGTTGACGTGGAGCAACGCGACATTTTGGTCGACCCGCCGGCGAGGCGATTCGACTACGTCGTGATCTCAGGTCTGTTCAATCTACGGATGCACAATGAAGACGGGATGTGGTTCGAGTTCGTCAAGAAAATGCTCAAGAGTGCATATGCACTAGCCGAGAAGGGCTTAGCAAGCAATTTTCTGACCAGCTATGTCGATTTCAAGCGCGAACTCGGGTACTACCAGGATCCGAGTGCGGTTTTTGACTTTGCTCAGTGTGAGCTTTCACGGTTCAGTGAGATTCGTCACTCATACTATCCTTGGGAGTTCACGCTCTTCGTGTACGACAAGCCTAAGCCGCTGCCGTTCGCGCCCCCGCCGGTCGCGTGGCCTGCTCCGCCGCAACAGCCCGGCAAACGTACCTTCTAGTCTAGGTAAAGAAGCGATAGAGAATCTCGCCGCCTCGCTTCGCATAGGTCAGCGGCACGTCTTCCGCCGTTAGCGCCTTGGTGATCTCTCCGAAAGCTCGTTCGACTTCAGTGACCGCTGCAGACTTCTCGCGTGAGTTGTAGGCCGCGGAGTAAACGTCCGATGCGCGACCTCCGATGCGTTCCTTGAAACCGATGAGTCCCTCGGTATCCGAGATACCGAGGTCGAGTTTCTTGAAGCCGCGCTCGATCGCCATCTCGATGGCTTTGCTAATCAAGAGATTGTTCGGCCTTAGCGAAAGCGACGATAGCGACGACGCGCTGAACTTGTAGTAAAGCGTCGATCCGTACGAGAGAAAGAACATCGCGGCAATCGGCGCTTCTTCGTGTTCGGCGATCAGCAGGAACCCATTCTCGGGGAAGAAGTGGCGGTGAATTGTCTCAAAAAAGGCGAGTGGCTGAGGCATCAATCCGTGTTTGAATTTCCGCGTCTCCGCGTGGAGCTCGTAGAAGACCTGCAGACCGTCGAGCGATGTGTCGATTCGATGCGTGACGCCGGCCCGCACGGATTGCCGCCACTTCTGTTTATGTTTGATGTTGAAGGCCGCCTCGGCTTCCGCAAAGGTAGCGGGTAGGTGGACCGCGTGGTGCTGCGCGACGACCTTGCTCGCGTGCGAGACGTTAGAGGGTTTGCAGAGCGTGCGGATCGTCCACGGCAAGCTGTCGTCGGCGAGATACTGCTCGAACTCGGGCCAAAGCTTTCCAGGGAGCGGCTCGATGTTATCCGCGAATGCGAGTGCCACGCGCCGAGGGCCGCGAAAGTCTTCGATGTGCGCGAACGGGAGGCCGCCGACAACCGCGCCATTCTGCGTCGCAAGCAGAACTCTAAGAGAAAAGTCGTACGTCTCACGAATGATCTCCGACCACTCGGGCGATTGGAAAAGCGTCGCGTCCGGTTTCTGCGCGCAAAAGCTAACCCACCGTGCGTCTGAAGCTAAAATTTCCTCGATGGCTACCATATCGGCCGGTTCATTTGCCGCTTTCTCACGCAAGCCCTCGAAACGCGGAGAAGGCGAAACGAACCGCCCGAGTCGAAGACGTCTGATAGCTAAGGAGAATCTTCGAACGTGGATCCCCGCTTACTCGTTATCGGTCTCGACTGTGCGGCAGGCGAGTTGATTTTTGAACGAACCGACTGGCATCTGCCGACGCTGCGCGGCCTGATGGCGCGCGGTTCCTACGGTCGTCTGCAAACGGTCATGCCGGCGATCACGATCCCTGCATGGGCTTGCATGGTCACCGGCAAGGACCCGGGAGAACTGGGGATCTACGGCTTTCGCAATCGCACGGACCACACGTACTCGGGCCTAGCGCTTACCACCTCGCTATCGGTCAAGGAGCCCGCGGTATGGGATCATCTTAGTCGTGCCGGAAAAAACGTAATCACGGTTGGCGTACCGCCATCATTTCCGCCAAAGCCGGTCAAGGGCATCCAAGTCGGGTGTTTTCTGACGCCGAGCGCGAAAAGCGATTACACGTACCCGCCGAGCGCGCGCGAAGAGATTGCGCAGTTATTAGACGGGCGTGAGTATCTTACCGATTGCACGAACTTCCGCACCGAAGACAAGGACGACTTGCTGCGTCAGATCTACGACATGACGGAGAGGAGATTCGCGATTCTCAACGATTGGATCGAGAAGAAGCCGTGGGACTTCTTCATGTTCGTTGAGATCGGCACGGATCGCTTGCATCATGGATTCTGGAAGTTTTTCGACCCAAAGCATCGCGGATACGAACCAGGGAATCGTTTCGAAGGTGTCATCCAAAAATACTATGAGGATCTCGACATCATGCTCGCGCGCCTGCTCGAGAAAGTCGATCAGGCTCTCACGAATATCTACGTCGTCTCCGATCACGGAGCGAAGCGAATGGACGGCGGTGTCGCGATTGCGCAGTGGCTTATTCAGGAAGGGTATCTCGCCGTCAAATCCTATCCTGACCGGATTACGCCGCTCAACAGGCTCGAGATCGATTGGGCGAACACGTCGGTGTGGGCCGAGGGTGGATACTATTCACGCGTTTTCCTAAACATCGCGGGGCGTGAACCGCAGGGAACGATCGCGCCGTCCGAAGTGGAGTCGTTCATTGCCGAGCTCTCACAGAAGATCCGAGCGATTCCGCGGCCGGACGGATTGCCGATGGCAACGCAGATCTTTCGCCCGGAGGAAATCTATCGAACGGTGCGCGGCGTCGCGCCCGATCTCATGGTCTACTTCGATGATCTGCTGTGGCGCGCCGTGGGAACGGTTGGCTACAACGGTATCTACACGTACGAAAACGATACCGGTCCCGACGATGCGAATCACGCCCAAAAAGGGATATTCATCGAGGCGCTCGCCGGCAATCCCGGGCGCGGCTTGATCGAAGATTGGGACATTCTCGATATGGCCTCGCGTTTCATGAACGCCGCGGGAGTTGCGGTCTCAGGGCATGCTGGTTGATCTGCATGTGCGTCTAACGAATGGGGAAGCAAGTGTCAGACACGATTCGCACGTCTGAGCGAATAGTAGCCGGTAGAAATCAAGATGCAGAAGCGCAATTGTCCCAAATTGCGCGTGATGCTCCTATTCCAAATGCGGAGCTGTGCCAAAACCTCGGGCTTTTTATGCCACCCCGTTCGCTTAAGCGGTTGATGTTCCTGAATCACCTTTACTGCGAGGCCCTGCCGGTTCACGGCATCATCATCCAATTTGGCGTCCGTTGGGGACGAGATCTTGCGATTTTCGACAGCCTCCGCACGATCTACGAGCCATTCAACATTTCTCGAAAGATCGTCGGCTTCGACACCTTCCAGGGCTTCCCATCGATCGACGAAAAGGACGGTGCGGACCCGATGCTTGTGGTCGGGGGTTTGACGACTGCTCCCGATTACTATTCGCAAATCTGTGGGATCATGTCGATTCGGCAGCAGTTAGATCCCTTGCCCGAACTCAAACGATTCGAAATACGCCAAGGGGAAGGAAGCGAGCAGCTCAAGCAATACCTCGACGAACACCCTGAAACTATCGTCGCGCTCGGATATTTTGACTTCGATCTCTACGAGCCTACGAAAGCTTGTTTGGAACTCTTGAAGCCGTACCTTACCAAGGGCAGCGTGCTTGCATTCGATGAACTCAACTTCGTCAAATCTCCCGGTGAAACAATCGCGCTGCGGGAGGTGTATCCGCTCGATTCCATTCGCATTAGAAGATCTCCGCAGTTTTCGGGACAACCGAGCTATTTCGTCGTTGAGTAAGACGCTGCAAGGCGGGAGCTACACCGATCAGAGATAGCCCAGGTCCTCGAGCCGCTTACGAACGATTGCTTCTTCCTCGGCAGAATATGCGGGAGCGGCGCCTCCGGCGATCGTCTTGCTCGGAGATCGGTTAATGCCGTCGCAATCCGCGGGAACGGGAACATCCAATAACGCGTATACGGTAGCGGCAAGGTCCTCGACGCGCAGCTGCTGCTCCGCTTCGACCGGAAACGACGAACCCCAGATACCGTCGTCTTGGTGGGAATTGAAGGTCCCCGAGTGAAGGATGCCCGGCTCGATCTCGAAGCCGTCCTCGACCCGCCGCCGTTTGGCGATGTATGCTGTCACATCCGGGACCGTCTCCAGGAAAATTTCCGGGAACTCACTCGTGAACGGACCCCAGAACAGCTGCTCGCGCCGGCGCGCGTCCACGATAATCGGGGCTGCCGCTTGATCGGTGACTGCGCGCAGCTCGTCGATGACGTGTCCGGCAAGTTCAAACGCTTCTCGCGGGTCAACGATTCCGCCGGGATATTGGCCGCGCGTATTGAGCGCGATTGCAGCGTGACGCCCGACCGCATCCCAGCAAAATGCCTTGGTGCGCGACCAATCGATCACGCCCTCGCTGAGATCCATGAACTCGAGGCCCGGGATGCCGCCGCCCTCGCCGCTCTTGAACGAATGCGAGCGCAGCGCGAGGAACCCACGATCTTGCAGCCACTGTGTGACCGAAAAGCTCCGTTGAAACGAACCGAACCCGTGATCCGAGCAGACGATGAATGCCGTGCTGTCGGGGAGCTTCGCAATGAATGCGCCCAGCTCGGAATCCGTTCGCTCAAGGAGCATTTGTGTCTGCGGGTTGCCGAAACCCAGTCGATGTCCGAGACCGTCGATAAAGCCGAGGTAGAGCATCGCGCAGTCCCAGTCGGTCCCGTCCAACAGGGCGCGCGTGATCTCGAAACGCGTGACGATGCTGGTGCCCAGAACGTTGGGATCGCTGGAGAACTCGTCGTCGATCCGATAGCCGGCCATCTCGATGACTGCCTGCGCATGCGGTGAATTCGAAAGCGGTACGGTCGGGGGCGCGTCCCATCCGGACACGATGACCGATCCCTCGACCACCGGTGGAGGCGACATCATTGGAAAGCCGACGCTGACTACGTTCTTCCCGGCCGACGCTAACCGCGTATGAAACCCCATGTCCGCGACATCAGACGAATTCACGATGCGACCGCGATATGTGTTTGCGACGCGGCGCTGAAAAGTCAGTACGCCCGTCTTTCCTGGATTGTAGCCGGTGTAGGCCGACGTCCAAGCGGCCGGCGTGATCGGTAGCGGAGTCGAGCGAAGAGGTAAAAGCTTATCGCGCACGAGTCGCTGCAGATTCGGCATTTTGCCGGAGCGCATTGCAACGCCGACACTCGACTCATCTGCACCGTCGAGGCCAAGAATAAAGACGCGGGGCTTCATCGAGTGGATATGGTCTCCGGAGCTGGTTCGGCCGGCTTGGCGCCGACGTGGACTTCGAGTTCGAGAAAATCGCGCGAAACCGGATCCATGGTGTCGTAATACTTAATTAGGCGAGCGCGATAGAAGATCGCGAGCGTATCTAAGAACACGGTCCACACGTCGCCGAGCGCTACACGCCCCGAGCTGCGGGTGAATTGCAACGTCACCGGCGCGTCGACTATTTTAAAGCCCAGGCGGTGCGCATTGACCAGGACCTCGACGTCGAATGCGTAGCGTTTGGCCAAGATTCGCGGAAAGACGCGACGCAATACTTCAGATCGAAACAACTTCAGGCCGGTTTGCGTGTCGCGCAACGGTAGACCGAAGAGCAGGCGCACGAGCATGTAGTAACCGATGCTCCACAATCTGCGAACGAAGGGATAATTGATGCGGGAATCACGGTGCCACTTGCTGCCGATCACGACGTCGGCTCCGCGCGATTCCATTATCTGCAGCATGCCGCGAATCTGTGCCGGATGGAGATCCATATCGGCATCAAGGAATGCGACAACGTCGCCGCACGAGTGATTGAAGCCGCAGATCAACGCGTTGCCTTTGCCTTCGTTGCGCTGATAGCGGACGACTCGTATATTATCGCCGAGCTCAGCGAGCGCACGGATCGCGGAAAGATATGTTCCGTCCGGGCTGCCGTCGTCGACAACGACGATTTCGAAGCTTGGGCAGAACTCCGCCAACGTGGCGATCGTCTCGAGCATATTCTCGACAATGTGCGATGCCTCGTTATAGGCAGGCATCACGACCGAAAGTTTCGGGCGGAGCGGAGCGTCGTGTACACTCATGGGCGTCCGGCCGTGCTGTCCCGAAGGAATCGCTCGACGAAGGAGGTTGTGCCCTCCCAGGTCAGCCCCTGCGCAGCATTTTGGGCGGCCTGCGCTATGCGCGAATAGCGCACTCCATCATCGAGCATGTCCCGTACTCCTTGCGCGAGCGCCGATGGCGATTCCTCGGTCAAGAGACCAGTTAAACCGTCTTTAATGGAGTCCTTAAGTCCCAAAATATCGTACCCGACGGCTGGTGTGCCCGCGAGATTGGCTTCACTTACGGCGAGCCCCCACCCCTCACGTACCGAGGTCATCACAAGCAGCCTGGCAGCTGCTAGTAGGCGACGCTTTTCGGTTTCGCTTACAAACCCCGTCCATTCGACACGATCTTCGACGCCCAGGCGCTGAGCGAGGGCGCGCAGTGATTCGCGCATGCGGCTCGTGCCACCGCCGAGGATCTGGAGCCGAAGACGGTCGTATGGTGGCGTACGTAGCAACGCAAGTGCTTCGATCTGCTGATCGAGCCGTTTTGAGCTCGTTACACGCCCAAGTGAAACGATCGTGTGATCGCGTTGTTCGAGCGGAAGCGGTTGCTGCGCCGGGTATTGGTCGATCGCTAGCGGCATGATACCGATCCTGCCGGTGAAACCCATCTCGTTGCGCAGCGACGATTCGGATGACGCCGAGAGCGTTAACGTCGGTACCTGCCTGTAGGGACGAAGATACAGCGGCTCCATCGCGTAACCAATCTGCGCGATACCGGGTGGCGCTTCGTAAAACCAGACCTCGCGCGCGAGTTGGTGAATGCAGGCGACGACGGGCGTGCGGGAATACACCGGCGTCATAAAGGGCAATGTGTTCACCTCGTCAACCACGACGTCGAGATCGCTCGTCTGCCGATAGTATGCATAGGCGTGCGCCCGTACCGTAAGTGCGGTGCCCCGGCGAACGATGTTGACTCCGCCGATGACCTCGTGATCTGCGCCACCCGGAAAAGCGCCGGTGAACCACGTAACCCGATGTCCCCGATCGACGAGCCCTTTGAAAATACCGAAGGTGAGAACCTCGGCGCCGCCCTTTCGTGGGTGGTTGATGTCGCGCCAGTTCATCCACAGGATGTTCATCCCGGCTTATTCTTTTGACGTTTGTGAGGAATCGAGCCGGTTACGGCCGTGTAGCAGCAGATCGATCGCATCGGGCAAATTGCGAAGCGCCTCACCAGCTGTTATCCACGCAAAGGCAAGTGTCATCACGGGATGGTAGAGCCACAACGGCTCGCGGTCGCGAATGGCGCGATAGAGTGCGACGGCGCACGGTGCTAAGACACTCGCCGCGTACAATGGCCACAAGCGCCGGCGTGCGATGCGTACTTCGGGCACGTATTGGTCGCGCCAACGCAGCGCCGAGGTTTTTTTCAGGCTCTTTGCAATGACGCCGCGAAACTTTCGCATGACGTCGCGGAGACTCGTCGCCGTGTAATGATCGACCAGTGGTGCTTCGACAGTCGCAACCAGGCTACCGGATTCCAAGAGCTGCAAGATCACGCCGATGTCGTCGGCGTAGCCCTCTTGCATGCGAAACGGGCCACGTAGTACCGCGCCTTGAGCAAACGCCAAGAGCGGCGGAAACGCAGGCGGAAATTCGTATAGCGAAAAGCCGTCGCCATGCGCCACCGGCGCGTAGACGCGTGCGAGGTCGCGTGGATTCGATGCGTCGCCGTAGACAAAATGGTTGAATGGATCTGTAAAACGATTGATGTAGCGAACGGCAAGTGGATAGTCGGCGTTGTTGCACGTAACGTAGGGAAAGGCAAAGCGAACACGTGGATCGCTGAACGCTGCGGCCATTCGATTACAGTATTCCGGATGCACGGGGTTGTCGGCAGCGATACCCGCGATCAGGTCGCCCTTGGCCTCGCCGAACGCGGCCGGCAAACTGTGGATCGCGCGTTGCGCCGGATTGCGCATGATCGTTACATTGTAGCGAGCAGCGCGCTCGCGCGTATCGTCCTCCGACCCCTGATCGGGAACGATGATGTCTATCAGCTCCTGCGGATAATTCTGCGAACGGATAGAACGCAAGCAACGATCGATTCTGTGGCTTTCGTTTCGAACCGGGACGATAAATGTGAATGTGGGTAAGTCCGACACGGTTATTTCGATTGTGACCCCTTGGCGATGGAGCGCACCAGGCGTGCTCCGCTCCAGAGCCAGAATTGCCAAACGATCGGAATCAAGAGTGCGACGATCGCGGCCGTGCTTAGTTGCTCGGCAACCGTAGCATTGCCTTCCGGAACGATGAGCCGGCGAGCACCTGCCAGCGCTGCATAGATGGCGCCTGCGACAAAGGCTAGCCGGACCGTGCGGGGAGCAATAGAAATTGCGGCAACGACTGGTAGAATCATGAGCGCGAGAAAAGGCCCTTCGGCCGGACCTTCGATGGCCGGCAAAATCGTAACGATCCAGAATGTGCCCAGGATCGCGACCATAGCGGCGATCGCTCGAACCGCCGTCACCATGCCGAGCGCTTCCGGGATCGAAACATAATTAGTCCGATCCACGCCGCCGAAGCGAACAGCCAAATCAACGCCGACATTTGAAGCACAGCATCGAGACTCATAATCATAAACACGTGCTCTTTACCGGCCGGTATCCACCAGCCGTTGAGTGTGTCGTCAACGCGATAGTGGTTGCTGTCGGCCAAAAGAAAAGGCTTCGCGCGCAGGTAGTCGAGTAAGGCGGAGCCGCTGGCATGGAAGGAGGCCGGGACCAGGGCGAGACGCCAGCGCGGATCATAGGCCTCGCTGAAGACGAGCAAGCCGCCGTGAGAATCAATCGTTCCCGAATACTCGGTTCCGACGCGCTGCGATCCGTCGCGAATATCGGCAGCTTCAAAACGGCGCGGTCTTCCGCGATCGAACACCACCGAGACCGGGCGAATGGGGAAAGCCGGATATGATTCGAGGTGATGCGAGCCTTTCGCGAGTGACACCGATCCACTCAGCGCTTTGTATTCCGTTTCCGGCACGTGCCGAATCGAGTGATAGCGCACCGACCGCTCGTCAAGTGTGAGTGCGGGAATGAGCCCGCTCGTGAGCGCCGATGCCGACGCCCGGGTTGCAACGGCGAACCGGATGGTTTTTGTCTTGTCGTTTGACGGGATGAGGGTGATCGCAATGGTGTAACCGCGCGCCCACTCCGGTGTGAGGTGTGACATATCCATCGAGACACGGCGCCACACGCCCGAGGGTATGGGCACGCGCCCGCAAGGTGCCGGCTCGCAGTGCGGAACGTCCGTAGACCAAGGGATCGAGGTCTCGTCGCGTATTTCACCGGCCCCAAAACCGGCATTCTGATCAATTTGCAACACTTGACTGAAGAGCAGATGCCGGCCGTGGTTGAAGGCGCTCAGTTTCGCTACGACCGCAGCGTCCTGATAAAAGTCGAAGTCGAGTCGTGGTGCAATCGGTCCTACGATCTCATCGCTGAGGCGAACGGGCCGTGCGTGCGCGCCGGCTCTCGTGAACGTGTACTCGCGCACTCCGGGAACTGGTTGGCGCTGCATGACGCTGTATCCCAGGGACTGTGGACGAAAATCCTCGGGGAAGGCCGCCTTGATCGGGCGAGCCGCTGCGTCAAAACCGGCAATCTCGAACTCTTCCGGCGATTCGTGCAATTCGAGCGCGACGGGAAGCCATTGCTCGAGCGCGGCGCGTTCCGCCGCGTCGCTTTTTCCGATAACCGTCATACCGATTGAAGTCAAAGTGTAAACACCTGAGCCGTCGGGTTCAAGGGGCAAGCGGTTGGCGAACAGCCACGAGGCATCGTGTTGATGGTCGGCCAAAAGCCGCGCGAAGCGGTCTCGTAAGATTGTCTCTACCCAGTCAGAAAAATCACCGCGGAGCGTAGGCGAGAACTGCCCCGCGGGATCGAGAAAGAGCGTGGTGCTTCCGTCCGCGATTGAGCGCATGGAATAGACCAGATAGCCGGTGCCGTTGTCCGGATCAGCAGAGCCGTTCCAATAAAACCGCAGCGATGGCGTGGTGGTCATGCGAATGTTCAAACCCCGTGCTAACCAGCGAACGGGAAGAACGCGGCTCCCGAGGTCAACGCTTTCGTTGTACGCGTTCGCTTTGTCGTGCATGCCCCATGACGCACCTTTCATGGGCGGCCCGGTGGCGGATACGTTTAAGACTGCGAAGTTTGCTCCGGGTCCAAAGGAAGCCTCGACCGTGCATGCATGAGCAGCGCATGCGAAACGCCTGCCTTTGAAGTCCATCGTGATTCCCCTGGTTCGTACGCCGAGCGACGTCGTTACCCCGGTCAACGAAAGGCGCGCGTGGATCGAAATGGGATTGTCACTGTCGATCTCCACAGCTCCGTGGTATGAATGATCGGCCGCGGCGTACGTAAGAGCCCCGGCCTGCGCAATGCTCATCTGTGTGTCCAGGAAAAAGTTCACGTCGCGATTCTTCAAGCGAACTTGCGACACTGAACGTGGGAATGCATTCTCTTGGAGCAGCGACCGGTTCAGTGTTCGCACGTCGAGTGTGTTGGCGCTATACGCGGCCGTACCGGTCGCCGGCCAGAGGAAGTTCGTGTCCATCAGCAACGGACGATCCTGCATAAACCAGGTGCTGGAAGTCCCCGCGGTATCGATCGCGGCTGCAACGTACGGAAATTCACCGCGCTGGGCCATGGAATCAAGCCGTTTTGCGCGGGAGACAATCGCGGCCGCAGCGGCCTTGCCGTTGGCTAGCGTGTCCACGGGCCATGCGGCTGCCACGTAGTTCGGTATGCGCGCGGCGATGCCGGGCAGCGGCTGATCGGGAAGGATGGCCGCGAGTCGCGGGTTCACGAGTGGCGTGCCGCTGAGCGCTGCCAAACCCGCCGCCGAGCCGTTCAATACGAACGGAACGGGCGCGACAAAGGCGCGAGCTTCGAACGGATGGTCGATCTCAAAGACGTATTGGCGGCCGATACGCTTCAAGAAATGTGCCCATGGCCGAGATTTCATGAAATCCTGCACGTCGTAGTAACCCGCTGCCGCAATTTGCGGTGAATATACGACTTTGTCGTAATCATACGGCACGACGATGTAACGAACATTCATAAGCCGCAGCAGATCCGGCGCGTATGGCTGGGCAAAAAACGTATAAAGATCCCCAACGTGAACGTTGAAGTGACGGAAGCCGTCGTTCGGGGAGCCGTTCTCGAGTTGCATCGCCTCGACGTAGGGATGGTCCAGGACGGCGCGCATCGGTTCGATGTCGCGCGGGATGACCAGCGTCCGATCGTTGTTAGGCCTTGATTGGAGGAACTGGTCCAATCCTATGACGTCGCTGCGCATGTGATATGTCGCGAAAACCCTGAAGCGCATGACGTCGAACGCATCGCTCATGATGAGTGCGTAGCACGCGACGAGGACGACGGGAATGGCGCCTGCGACCCACAGCAATTTCTGGGGAAAGCGCAGGCGAATCCACGCTATCAACCGCGTGATCCCGAGTGCAATGACTATCGCATAGGTAATATTTAGCAACGACATCCACTTGGTGACATCGCGGAAGAGCGACATTCCGGGCGTGTGCAAGAAGATCCAGATGTTGATCTTGTCGACCGGAAACGACGGACCCGAATCCAGAAGCACGGCGACGAACGCGCCGACTGCTATCGACCACACCCATTTACGGCGCCAGACGAAGAAGAGAGAAACGAATACGCAGACGGGGAGCACGAAAAACCACCAGTCCGGATCTGCCGCCAGAAATGGATTGTTTGATGCGACCCAATGGTAGAATACCGCAAAGTCGGACAAGGCATGCTGAGGCGTCATGAAGGCGGAGTTGTAAAGGTAGTCGGTCAGTGTGCCGTAATCGGTTCCGTTGTTCGCAGGCTCGAAAAATTGCGGAAGTATCCAATAGAGGTTTGTGACGATTGCGGTGAGTACGGCGACAGCGAGCGGCAAAGCTGCACGTCGCAGTCGTTCGAGCGATCTGTCCCTGCAAAGCTGCTCTACAGCGAATATCAACGACATGATGACGCTGATATAGACATAGCGCAGGTCGTAGATAAGGAGAACGGTCAAGACGAGTCCGATCGCGAGACCTCGCCGAGACGTAGGACGCTCGATAAAGTTGAGCGCCATCAGCATGAAGAGCGGGATGAGCGCAGCGGCGATCAGAGACGGAATTGCTCCGCGCTCGGTAGCCATTATGACCCAGGTGTTGACGACGCAGATAGACGCAGCCAAGGCGCTTGCGAATGGAGAGCGGGTCAATCGTATCGCTAGCGCGTAAGGACCGGCGACGCCGAGCACCAAATACGGCCAGAAGAAAAAAACGCGCTCGATAACGCTCCACGACACGTGCAGCCTCGAGAGCAATCCCATCAGTGAGAACAGCGGAAATTCGAACAGGTAGACTTCGTTCGTTTCGCCGAGCTGCTGTGCACCGTTCCATGCGGGCGGCCACGGGAAGAATGCGTTGAGTTCGCCCGGCACGCGACGCACCCAATCGGAACCGAGGATCAGTCCGGGCGTTACCCATGCGTGAAAGACGGCGAGCGCGAGGATCGCAGGAAGAACTATCGGCCAATGTCGGCGCAACAGCTTAAGAACGGTGACGCGCGGCAAAAAGAGGACCTCCTAGATCATCGCGTGCGGTGCGGAAAGTGAAGGGACACGAAGGCCAAGCAAATCGCACCCGCAAGAACGACGACTATCCAGAGCAGGCCGATTGGAGGGCCGCTCGGAGCGAGCGCGAGCCGCCACTGTCCGGTGCGCAGAACCCAGCCTGTAGCAAATCCATCGGCGACTACTGACCTCGGCGCAGGTTCTCCGTTCACAATCAGGCTCCATCCTGCGAGGCGCCCGTAGTGCGCGACGATGATGCTCGGGCGTAATAGTACAAAAGTCCCTGCCACAAACGGCTTCGAGATTGCACTGGTAGCAATAGTGCTTTTCGTTGGGCGTATCCCATTCGGGCAGCTCGCGAGTTTCCAGACCGCGAGCCCTCCCGGAAACAAGCGGTTTGCACGCTGCGCCGGCATCCACGTATACGGGGTATCGGCAGGCGCAGCGAGGGCCCACGTTCTGAGCCGCCGCGAAGGATCTCGTGTGACGAGTACGTCGTCGAAGGCGTTGTCAAAATTAAGAAAAAGCTGATCCAAAGCGGAGAGAGGAACCCACTCGTGCGAGATGTCGGTCGAGTCGTACGACGCGGCGTTGAACGGCATAGCGGTGCAGCCCGTGGGCGGGGGCGGCTCATTCGTTAGCTCGTCGGTTGCGCCCCGGCGCCGCGCGATCGGAACGATCGATGACCAGTCGCCCGTGACCGCTGCATCGTCGGCGAAGGTGAATCGTCCGCGATAGCACGGCACCCCGTAGAGATGGTACGGTCCTCGCGTTGCGATTTCGCGCAAGCCGGCGCGCTGCATCGTCGGCGCATTTGGAACGACGAGCGACGAGAACGCCGCGCCGGACGGAACGATCGTCCCGTCACGAACGACGATGGCCTGGATACCCAAGTCGGCCAACAGGCCGCACGCCGCGCGATCGCCCGCGTTGAGCGCAACGATTGCTTGAGCGAGAGCCGCGGTTGGGCGGTACTCCACATATGGTGCGTGCGGGCCAGTGACGAACGCCTCGCTATCCACGCCGCCGCGGGAGTTCGCGAAAGAGACCGGCGGTAAGCCGGGCCACCAAAGAACCTGGCCCGACTGCGGCAGGGCGCTGATGTCATGCACGACCGCTTCTCGCTCCGGCGAATATGTCGCCGAGGGTGTCATGCGCGTGATCGCACCGGAGAAGGTCGCGAATGTAAGCGGTAACAACGCGAGAAACGCCAGAGCGGCGCCCGCCCATGATGGTGCCTTTCCGGCACGAACGATCGTCGCCACACCCGTAACAGCGAGGATTGCTAAGGCCGGTGCTGTGATGGCTTGCGCGTGCGTGAATTCGCGTAAGGCGATCGCATCGGGAACGTGAGTGAAAGCCCAGGCCATCGGCCAGCGTAAGGGACCGTCGAGGCCACTGCTCCAAATGGCCGAAAACAACCATATCACTGCCAACGAACGCGTCAGTGTGTTACGGAAGGCGCCGATCGCTACGAGGATCAAGGCTCCGAATGCCAGCACAAACGCCACGCCGCCTTGCCAATGCGCAAAATAGTGAGCCGCATCCGCGCCGGAGACAAGCGCCAGCGCGAGCGGATCGCTTTGCGCGGATTGCCAGGTGAGGTTCGTGCGCTGCTGCGCAAAGGCGTTGATGTGCGCGGCGTAGGCCATCGCGGCGATCGCTGGAAACTGTAGGCCGATCATCAGCACGACGCCGACGGCCGCCGCGGCTCGTGTGCGGGCGCGCACGACGAACGGCAACGCCGCGAGCGGGAAGAAGAGCAGGAATTGTGCCTGTCCTCCCGCGATGCCCCACAGCGCGCCAAGGCCGCCTGCTGCGCGCAGCGTGCGACCATGACGCATTGCTAAAGCAAGGGCACCCGGAAAGAGCGCGTACGCGAGGAGCCACTCCAGATGTCCGGCATTGAGGCGGTTGAACCACACCGGCATCGCGACGATAGCGAGCGCCAAAACGGCTTGATAGGGCTTGGGAAGACCTATTCGCGCGGCAAGTATTCCAGTTCCCACACCTGCGCACGCCCCGATGCATCCAAGGACTGCGAGCAACGCGAGATTGCTCGGCAAAACATAACCGAGCACCCACCCCAGTATCGTGATCGGATACGTGCCCAGTGCTTGCACCGCGGGGGCGCCGCTTCCCCACGGCAGCCAGATCGATGCGAGGGTTGCCAGTTGACCGTGCGACTGCGCCGCGTCCAGCGGCCACTTCCAATCGTGCGCGAACCCCGGAGCCCCTCGCACCCATCCGAGCACGCCGACGATCGCGCCGAGCGCGCCGAGCAACGCGGTTCGTAGCGGGCTCACTGCCGTGGCTTCCTCAGCCAGCGCTTCCCTCGCCGGGCGGATTAGCAAGAGCGCAAGGCATAGCGCGGCTGCGATCAGCTGAATTGCGGTGGCGAGAAGCGGTAGATAATCGAATCGGTCTGCCAGTGCCATCGCCACGACGGCCGCTGCAAACACCGCGGGTTTAATCTGGGCCGACGTCATCAAAGCGCTCGCCGCGCAGCTGCAGCGTGCGAATGCCGTAGGCATCCAACCTTGCGTCGAAGGGCGATGTACCGATGTGCCCTGAGGCGTCGATGGGAATCTCGGAGAGGTTATGGAGCCGCGCCTGGATCGTTCCGGCTACTCGGCGGGTTGCGGCGAGCGTTACACTTCCCGGCAGGGCGACGTATCCAGCTCGCGGCGCCGCGCTGCCGTCGTGCACTCCGTTCCAGAGCACGGGAAACGCCCGCTCGAATGCATCTGCCGTTCGACGAATTTCCGGAAGATCGTCGCACAGCGCAACCATCAGCGAAAGGCGACGTCGTCCCGTGTCCTGCAGTTCGGTAACGGTGTAGTCGACGCTGTCCAAGAATGAATATGCGGTCGAGCGCGCCAGCGTCACACCCATCGTCGTCGTCGACGCCCAAAAACCGTGGCTGCCGCAGCTGACGATCCCGATCATTCCGCTCGGTTTGCGCGGCCGTGCGACAAACGCTATTCCCGGCGTAATCATTTGTGCCGACGCGCGCTCGACCACCCCGAAAGGGATGTCGTAGTATGCGCGCTCGCCGGGATACTCGAATGCCAACGCGAATCGCATGAATCGCTCGTTCCAATCCGCGTCGATGGAAAGCCGGACAGCGCGTTCACCGTTGCGTAACTCCAGGTGTGTCACCAAGCTCGAGTTGCGAAACTCGTACGTACCCTGCACGACGGTCCGAACCGGTCCGCGTTCGACCACGCGTAGTGACCGCAAGTCGAACGAGCCGAACTCGGGGTAGGTCGAAAGTCCCGCCGAACCCCACGTGTCCTCGCGATCGCTAAATACCGCAAAGCGCGGCTGCATTAGAGCGATGGCCCCGCGCGCGTCGCGAAGGCCCGACGGGAGCCCCGAGCGTTCGTCGAGTTCAACGGTAAGCGTTGCGGTTTCGATTCGTGGCGGTGACGTTTCTAAGGTCGCCGGCGCCGCGAGGCTGAATCCCTTTACGCGATAAGCCGCGTATCCGAAGGCTGGAAGATCAGCGACAAAACATGTCGGGGCATTCTGGTCGCGGTAGATTGGATCGTCCTGCGCGATGATTTGGGCCGCGACCGCTGCGCCGCCGGCATCGACGACCTTTGGGACGTGGCCGGCGGGTACGGAGAGCGGATACTCGACCGTCGTCTGAACGGCGTGCGGAAGCGGATTAAACACTACGAGCATCGCTTCATCTGTCGGGTCGTGAGGAATCCGATCGACGATGCTCTCGAGATACAAGCGCGACGCATCGGAGGCGCGGACCGCCACGGAACGGTTTTGCGCGATCGCGGCCTCGACGTTGGTGCGAAGACCGGTGGCGGAGATGGTGTCGTGATGTTGATTGAGCAGCAGCGTCTCCCAGAGATCATCGAGTTCGGGCGCAGGTCGTCCGACGCCGCATAAGGTTGCGAGCACATCGAAACGCTCGCAATCGATCAACGCGCGCTCCGCGTCGATCATCGAACGCTTCATGTCATAACAGTTCGTGTAGGCGCCGGGGAAAACGCCCTCGATCTCGCCCGCTCTGGTAGTGAGCGGCGCATTGTGCGAGCGCAGATATGGTTCCATCAGCGAAAAGGTCACGCTCGGCGCACCAGGCGTTTTCAGATATTGGGTCAGGGTTGTGACGGACTGCAACGTTGGGCCGCCGCCGTGATCGCCGAGGCCGAACCAGACCAGCAGATCGCCCCCGAGCCTGACGGCATCGGTGACGGTCTTAATCGGATCACCGGTTCCTCCACTCACCGGGTTGTTGTATGCCACGATCGATGAATCGCCGAGCGACTGCCATACGAACGCTCCACTTGGAATCGTTCCGTCCGCGAACGTTCCACGCCCGATGATGTAGTAGTCGAAGCCTTGCGCGCGGAGGATCGCCGGAAGGTTAGCCGATGATCCGAAGCTATCCGGTAGGAACGAGACGCGCGTTGCAGTTCCGAGATGGTCGCGGAATTCTCGCTGGCCGAACCATCCTTGCCGCATCAAAGACTCTCCGGAAATAATGTTGACGTCGGCCTCGGTCCACCAGCCGCCTATCGGCTCCCAACGACCTTGCCCGACCATGCGCGCGATTCGGGCGAATGCTTCGGGGTCCGTAGCGCGGACCCAGGCGTAATAGGAGGCACTCGTTTCCGAAAACTTGAGGGCCGGAAAGGCATCGAGCACGCGAAGGACAGACCGAAAGGTCGCATCGCTCTGCTGCAATCCCTCCTGGAGCGGCCATCGCCATGCAACGTCGATGTGTGTGTAGCTGGCTAGATAGACCACAGGCGAATCAGCGCGCGCTCGGGGTGGAAGCAGTGTTGCGGCGGCGACGGCGGCTAAGAAATTGCGTCGAGTCGGGGGACTACTCAGAGAACGTCTTCCTTAAAAACGAGAGATCAGCAAGAGGGCGGCGTGGCTCCTTGCAACCCGTTAGACAAAAGGTGAGCGCTCCATCCCAATTTTTAGAGGCCACTTTCTTGCCTGCGGATCTCACGTCGGGCCAAAATTCCCATCATAACTCCAAGCAAACACTCAGAATTCTCTCGTTAAATCCTTTAGATATGGACGCACATCGGAAGCTTTCCCTGAGCGTCGCAATCGCTGCGCTGGCTCCCCTGGTCGGTTGCGGAGGTGGCGGAGGGAGCTCAGTATCGACCCTCCCGGCGGCGGCTACCTCGTCAAATCAGACCAATCCGAACGTCGATCCCACTGACACGGCTGCCAATTGGACGTCTTCGCGCTACGACCTTAGCGGGAGCGGCGACAACGCGTTGCAGACATCCATTACCGAGGCAAATGTCGCGGCCTTGACGCCGACGTGGATTTTCCACGGCACCGTTGGCTCGCTCTCGTCCGTGGCGATCTCGGACGGCCTCGTCTACCGCACAGAGCTAGGCGGCAATACCTATGCCGTCAACGAAACGACCGGAGCCCAAATCTGGAACTATGCGCCTGCTTCGTCCGAGGCCTTCATCAGCTCACCCGCTGTAGCGGCCGGAAGTGTGTATTTCCCGAGCATCACGGGCGACTTTTTTGCTGTTTCCAGTCAGTCGGGGCAATACGAATTCAGCTATCCTGCACCAAGTGCATGGGGGCCGCTGATCGGCGGCACCGAGTTTCGCGCGCACTATCGGGCGGCTCCCGTGTACGCGAATGGTACGCTCTATATCGGCGCATCCAATCGGTCCGAACCGGGCAATTGCATGGAAGGTGGGCAAGTCTTAGCGCTCGATCCGCTCTCGTCCGCAACGCGCGCGACCGCGAATCTGACGGCGAACGGCATGAGCGGCAACGGCGTCTGGACTACGCCGGTGTTCGACGGGTCGGGTGGTATGTACGTTGCCGCCGGAAACACATGTGACGTTACCAACGAACCGTATGGCGACAGCATGATCCGGCTCGATCCGAACTCGCTTTCGGTGCTGTGGGCGACGCCGGGTCCGCCCGATGCGAACGATCTCGACTTCGCTGCAACACCGGTCGTCGTCGCCGGCGAAGTGATCGGTGGTGCCAAGGATGGCACCGTCTACGCCTACGATACGTCGAGCGGCCAACTGCTGTGGAAATCGTCGCCATTTCCCGCCGGCAGCATATTCGGAGCACTGGCGACCGACGGGCGCTATATCGCGGTGCCATACCGGATCAGCACCGACAGTCTGCACGGCGGAATCGCGGTGGTGGATTTGCACGGCAACCTTGTATGGTCGCTTGTGACCGGGGACGATTCGGCATATCCGACCGACGGCATAATTTCGGCGCCAGCGATCTCGCAAGGGATGCTCTTTTTCGGCTACACGAAACCGAATTGCAGCGCGAACTGCGACGGGCTCGGGGCCTTCGACCTTGCGACTGGAAACCAGCTGTGGTGGTATTCCACGCCGACGCCGGTCTTTGGTGGAATCGTCGTCGTTCAGGGTGGCGTGTTCGCCAGCGAGTACGGCAATCCGACGCTGTACCGATTTAGTCCGTCGACGAGTCCGCATTCGCAGCTGCGAGAATTAATGACCTACGGGACGCACGTTGGAGGCAACGCATACTACCACAATCCGTGGATGGGCCGGCGCGAATACGACGGAGATAACACCGCAGGCGCGGTGCATTAGCCCCCTAAACACCAGCACGACCTGTCGCTCGGCGGAAGGCTCCCAAGCGTCGACCCCGTCGACCGTCGCCGACAAGAGCATCCCCGCTCGAGCGAGGGCACGCTCCATCCCAATCGGCTGGGCCGTCGTTTTGACCGAGCCTATTCGCTTTGGCCAAAACTTCTCACCAAACACCAAGCGTGCTCAGGACTTCCTCGATGAAGTTTTAATACATGGAGGCATATGAGAAAGTCACTTCGCCTCACGGTCGTGCTTGCGGCGCTATTCCTCGCTGGTTGCGGGGGTGGCGGGAGTAGCGGCGCACTCTCGATACCGAGCGCGCCAACGTCGACGGCGGCTCCGCCGAGTCAGACCAATCCAAACGTCGACTCGAACGACACAGCAGGCGATTGGACTTCTTCGCGCTACGACCCCAGTGGCAGCGGCGATAATACGTTACAGGCCTCGATCACGGAGGCAAACGTTGGATCGCTTGCGCCCGTGTGGGAATTCAACGGAACGGTCGGATCATATTCATCGGTCGCCATCTCCGGTGGCGTCGTATATCGAACGGAGCAGGGCGGCAACGCGTACGCTATCAACGAAGCGACGGGCGCGCAGATTTGGAACTTTGCCCCGCCCGCTAACGAGGGCTTCGTCCCCTCTCCCCTCGTCGCCGGTGGACTAGTCTATCTCCCGAGCGACACGGGAGACTTTTACGTCGTCGGCGCGCGAACGGGCCAAGAAGTGTTCTCATATCCAGCCCAAAGTGGGTGGGGGCCGCTGATTACGGGGCCAATTCAATCGGGCCAATACCGCGGTCACTATCGCGGTTCGCCGGTGATTTATAGCGGCACCCTCTTCATGGGTGCATCGAATCATCAAGAGCCGGGCGCGTGCATGCAGGGCGCGCAAGTCCTTGCGCTCGATCCGCTCACGCCGACGACTCTCGCGACTGCGACGCTGACACCGAACCAAACAAATGGCGTAGGCG
>CAWHWL010000008.1:0-5325 GCA_963833045.1 Vulcanimicrobiota bacterium | reverse complement strand
AACCATGTATTGCTATCGCGGTGAGATTGTTAATGCTGGTGCTGCTCCGCTGGGGCCACCCGTCCAAGAGTAGGCAAAAGTGATGTAGTTGTTGTGATTGCGGCCGATGATCTGGTACAGCCGGCCCAGGTATCCGGCCCCGTAGCAGCTCGGATTTGTGGTGGGAGACCAGAAATAGTACATCGTCCCGGTCTTCTTCGTCCATTGATAGCCGCAACCACCATCATAAATAAGCGTCTTGCCTTGCATCCCAGGCGGAGGCGTCCAGCCACCACTTCCGTTAGCCGTGAAATCGTACCGCGCCCCATCGATATCATAGACAGACATAACATTCGCGGTACTGTTGTATCCCATATGCGCGTCAAATGTGTTGGTCCATCCGTTGCCGTAGACGCTTGAGGCCGAGCCGTCCGTGCCCGTGACGTCATGCGCGCTCTGCGAGTTATAGGTGCGCTGGAGCGCCAAATCAATACCGCGCTCCGGCACGTCGATGTCGTTAGCCTGAACGAGCAGATTGCCATTCGCGACATTCACCATCGCCTTGCCAACGCCCGCGATCGCCTTTTCCTCGTAGGTCCACCAGGGGTTGATACCAGTCGATGCGGGAGCCAATGCGCCAACCGGTGTCGCAGTAGGAACAGGTGTCGGCGTGACCGGAATCGGGGTCGGCGTTGGAACAGGCGTAGGCGTTGCGGTCGGAATTGGAGTCGGAGTCGCGGTCGGAATTGGGGTCGGCGTCGCGGTCGGCGGGGCGGTTGGAACCGGGGTCGGGGAAGGCAGCTTGGAACACGCGATCATCGGCCGCATTGGATTGCGCGGCCCGACAGCCAAGCAGGTGATCTGCGTTGTCTTCGAAGGGCCGCTAGTCTGGACGGCTCATTGCCAACGGATCTCGCGGTGCGTTCTTCGGCAGCAGAACCGCGCGTAACATCTCCGGTGGCCGCCCAGGCGATCCGTAGCGATCGCTACGGGGCGCGAATCGGTTTGAGCTCAGATTCGGTCGCTCGTAATTGTCTTTCAAGCGCGGAAAGGTCGGCGCCGGTGCATGCATCGCCGCGTAGCGGTCAGCTTGACCCGTGATCAACGCGAAGACTTGCGAGTTCTCGATCGCGGAGAGCAAGCGGCTGCATATTCGGCGTCTGCACCTGGCCCGGCGATGCGGCCGACGCCGTGGCCTGCAGCGAGAATACGGCCACGAGAACAAACGCAAGAAGACGGCGCATACAACTCTCCCAAATCCACGTGGAGCTGTGATTTCGCACGTTCAATGCGGTTGTGGGCCTTTTTCTCCTCGCAAATCGTAGCGCTATTACTGACTATCAAAAGTGATAATCACTTTTGATAATCAATATCTGCGGCTTCGCGCAGGTTCCGATGACCTCGTTCAGTCAAGTTTACGAATCGCTTCATGCGCAGGTTCATCTCGTCACGCGTCGATCGTCGCGCTTCTCGCCGTTGCATCCCTCACTGCGTTGGTCCCCGCCGGTGTTGCCGGCGCGCGCGCGCTGCCAACGCCTACGCCATCGCCCGTTCCCGCGGTCATCCAAGTACAAGTCATGCCGGTCGCTCGCGCGGTCGCGACCGTGCGTGAACTTTTCCCCCGCGTTCAGGTCCATGCCGACGCGAATGCCAACGCGATTGTCGTGATTGGCTCACCGGACGATGTGCAAACCGTGCGCACCGTGATCTCGGGGCTCGACGTGCGCAATCCGACCCAGCCCACCGTGGAAGTCATTGCGCTCCACACCATCAAGCCGGATGCGCTCGTGCAGCGCGTTGCGCCGCTCTTTCCAAGCGCGTCCCTCACCGTCGCTTCAAAGAACAGCGTGCTTCTGCGAGCGCGGCCACTCGACGCTACGCAGGTCAAGGCGCTGATCGCGAGCCTGGATGCGCCACTGCTCGCCTCGCCGCCGCCCACACCCGATCCGGTCGAAGCGGTCGACATTAAACTGGCGCAGCCCGCCTACGTGGCGCGCGCCGTCGTTCGCTCGATTCCGCACGTGCGAATCAGTGTCTCGGGCGCCTCACTGCTCATCACGGGCGATCCGCAATCCGTCGCTGCGGCGAAAGCCCTGGTCGCACAACTCGACGTGCCGGCCGCCGGCTCGAGCTTCAGCCAGCTCTACCACCTCAAGAGCGTCGACGCCGCCTCGGTCGGAGATCTGGTCCAGAAAACCTATCCCGATGCGAAAGTGGTCGTCGATACCGAGCTCAACGCGATCTCCGTGCGCGCAACGGCAACCGAGCAAACGCGCATTAGCGACGCGATCGATATGCTCGACGGAAAAGGCGGCGCACCCGGCATGATGGGTCAGTCGGGCTCGGCGCCGCCGTGAGCGACGGCAACATGGCGGTGATCCAACTCAAATCGGCCATTCCCGGCACGAACGGCGCGCCCTCGACCACCGCGCAAGATATCGCCCAGGCGGTCACGCAGGCACTCGGCCAGATGGCCGCGGGGCTGCACGTCACCGTCATGCAAAATTCCAGCTCGCTCATCCTCACCGGCGATCCCAACAGCATTCGCCTCGCAAAAGAACTCATCGCCAAGCTCGACGTCGTCCCACCGCTGGTCGAACTCGATACCGAAGTGCTCGAAATCGACGGCAGCCTCGCCAAGAACTTGGGCCTCGAGCTCCCCACCGCGGTGATAAGCACGACCTTCGAAGAGGTGCAGCCCACGCCCGATCCCTACGGTAATCCGGGGCGCATCGCGAAGATTCAACCGATCACGCGTACGCCGATCCAGCTCACCGCCGAATTGAATCTGCTCATCCAACACGGCGATGGTCGCGTGCTGGCCGATCCGCGCATCGTAACCCTCTCCGGCCACGACGCGAATTTTCAAGCCGGTGACACGCTCTCGATTCTCACGACAACGGGCGGCGGTGTCGGTACGGTGGTCACCACGCAGCTGCAGTCGTTCAATACCGGCGTAACGCTCGACATTACGCCGATCGTGACCGCCGACGGCAACATCACGGTTACCGTTCACCCCACCGTCAACAGCCTCTCGGGCGATCCCAACGGTGTGCCGGAAATCTCCACGCGCAATGCGCAGACTACCGTGACGCTGCACGATAATCAAACGCTCGTCATTGGTGGATTGATTCAAGAGGAAGACACGCGCACGATCACGAGCCTGCCGCTGCTGAGTCAAATTCCGGTCATCGGCGGACTTTTCAAGAACAACGACACCAATAACACCAGTAACGAGCTGGTCATCGTGGTGACGCCGCACATCATTCGCGATGGCGAACCGACACCGCCGCCCGGCGCCACGATGGGCCTCCCGACGCCGCAGCCGCTTCCCACCGTCCCGCCGGGAATGGCGCTCCCGACGGTACGCCCGAGCGGCATGCCGTCACCGGGCGCGCCGGCGGTGCTCAATACGCCGGTGCCAAGTTCGTCGCCGGCGCCGCAGCCGACACCGTCCGCCTTTGCCGCATCGAACGTGTTCGAGTACGGCCACGCGCCGCAAAATAACTACGCGCAGCCGCAAGACGCGCCGCAGATTTTCTATGCTCGGCTCGCGCCAACGGTCCTCAGTTCCGCGACCACGGCAAGCGTCGACGTCATCACGACCACGAACGTTGCGCGCGTACAGATCGGCACGCCGAGCGCGAGCGTGTCGCTCAGTCAAGTCGGACCCGGCAAATGGCAAGGCACGTTCCCGGCCGGCCAATTGGCGCTAGGACCCGCGCAGCCGGTGCAGCAGCTAACGCTCAATGCGTATCGAAACGACGGATTTTCTGCGACGGTGCAAATCCCGGTGAGTTCCCGCTAGCCGGTTGCCTTCAGCGCGAGATTGATCTCTCCGCGCACCATCGCGATTGCAACGAGCTCCGCTCGCGATCGTGCATTCATTTTCGCGAGGAGAAGGCGAATGCGGCCCTCGACGGTTGGCTTCTTTCGCCCGATGCACGCAGCGATTTCCTTGCTCTGCATACCTTGAGCAAGGCACAAAAGAATCGCCTTCTCTAAATCGGTCAAGTTCATCCGATCACACCCTGAAGTCGCAAGCGTCCTCCCCGCGAGCCCTTTAGTCCGTTTGGCTCTAATCTGTGCGCGTATCGTTATCTCCTGTTACAAAAACGCAGCAAGCCATAGTCAAAACGGACTATGCGCCGCGCCTTATGACCAAGACCGCGTACTGCAACTTCCAGTTCCCATATTTCTGGGAATGGGGACACGAAAGAGCCACACAACGGCGGCGACCGCGGCAAGCGCAGGTTTATAGGAGCCTCTCTGTAGCTCCAGGGTACGACTCGCCGCGTTCTTCCTTACGTCAGGCGGTCGGGATCCAGAGCTTACTGCCTACTTTAGCCCCTCTCGGCTATCGCGCTCGAGAAAATTCAGCGGGACATACAATGTGATGCCGACGATAAAAAGCACTATTGCCGTCGCGCCGCTATGGTAGTAAGCCCCTACGCAGAAGCAGCCAGAAGCAAGAGAGACAACGATCATGTACGCTACCCGGTATTTCGGAGCGACAACTTCCCGGCAACGCGTCGCAGCAAATCCAAGACCCCCGAGGAATATTGCTGTCAGCAGCCAGAAGGCGGGGCTAGAAAGTACGCCCATCATCGTGCTTCAGGTCCTCTGAGCAGCGAAGCTAACAGAAGAATCACAGATGGAGCCATTCCATTCCCTTCAAATTGCTTCATCTAGCGCCGCTTCTTCGATTCGTTCCACCTCGCCAGTGCCAACTTCATTGTTTCCCTCAAACATCGTGAATCTGGTACCAGCGACAAGGTTGGCCACAAGACTTTGAAACGCCGGGTGATAAAACATGGTAAACGTTGCGCGCTTACTTTCACCTGCGCGAAGCGGCCATTCAGCTTGCGTGATCGTTGTGAGTTCGTAGCGATCCGCGACCCCCTCAAGATCGAAATGGATCGTCGGCGAGTATCTGCCGCCACCGGATACCGGTGTGGCCCGCGACATAACAACCGTTGCATTAAACCTAATCGGCACGCTACAATTCCTTATCGCCTGCTAGTTCGTTTGGCTCAAATCTGCGCACGCGCCGCCTTCTCCTGTTACAAATAGCGAGCCATAGTCCACACGGACTACGCGCCACACTAGTGACGAAGGCGGCGGTTTCGACCGTCCCTCGACTGTGCTCCACTACGCTCGGGATGACAAGGTGTCAGCCTGTGAGCGCGATTGCCAGTCCGAACAGCATGAGGAATGGCGAGCTTAGCCCGGCAAGCCACGGTGCGAGCACGTATTCAAAAAGTTCTAATCGTTCGTAACTCACAAAGCCGATTCTGCGCGCGAACTCTTCATGAAGCTCTTGATTTACCGGGATCGTGCGCGGAC
>CAWHWL010000007.1:0-12495 GCA_963833045.1 Vulcanimicrobiota bacterium | reverse complement strand
GACGTCCTCGCGCACCGCCAGGGTCGTTCCGGATGCGTCGAACAACGCGCCGGCGTGCAGCCCGCCGGTCGCGGCAAACACGCGCTGCGCCTCATGCATTCGCGCGGGAAGTTCGTAAAGGCGTGCGATCGGAACGCGCACGTCGTCGCGCAGCGGCTCGATGCCCAGGTCGGCCAGCGCTTCGAGGTTTGCCCGGCCGCATACGCCGCAAGAACTATTCATCGTAAAGTGGCGCTCGAAGCGGGTAAGGTCGGGCAGCGTTGACGAGTTTAGCTCGATGTTGACGATGTTGTAACGCTGCTCCGCGTCGATCTGCGGATCGACGCAGTAGCTGACTCCAACGATCTCGTTACGCGAGCGGACGATACCCTCGCCCGAGACGAATCCTGCGGCGAGTTCGAAATCGTTGCCGGGGGTACGCATGGTAATGGCAAGGGTGTGCGTTGTCGCAGCGGCAACGAGGCGTAATTCCAGCGGTTCCTCGGTGACGACGCTATCGTATGCTCGAGTGCCGCGGGATCCGTCATACCGTACGATCGAGGTTTCGACCGTGCGGCCGGGGCGCGCGTCGCGCTCGATCCCGTCGTCGATCACTGCGGCTGAACGGAGGCCACGCTCGGATCGTTGACCGACACTCTGCCGGCCTGGATCACGGTGTTGCGCAGATTGTAGCCGCCCACCAGCGTGAGGACCGAGGCGATGACCGTCCGCACCGCGTTTACCGGTTTGGGCAACGGCACGATCGCTCCCAGCAAATTGAGCGCAAGCGGCGCCAGAATTCCGGCCTGGGTCGTGTAGGTGCGCAGCTGCTCTCCCGGCGCACCGGAGAACAGGGCTTTCCCGTATCGGCCGGCGTGCCGCTCGAAACTCATCAGTGCGACGAGCTCGGCGGCACTCGCAAGCATCTCAAGGCGTTCCAGCTTGTGCGTCACTTCGCTGTTGCCTTCGAGCGTGCTCAACAGACTCGAGAGCGCGCAGGCCGAGCTCATGCTCGAGCACACGAACGCGACCGGGATGTGGCGCTTGCCCGAACTCCAGAGCGGATTCGTGGTTGCCGATATCAATACACCGGTGTAGCCCATGATAAACGCACCGAGGATTGCCTGAACCGGCGCGAAGAAGCTCGGTGCCAGGAAACGCATCCAGCGCGGAAGCACGCCATGCAGCGCTAGTGCGCGCATCACATTCATACTTGCGGCACCGGAGTAGAGCACGAGCCCCCACACGCCCATCGACATTGGGGACTTGATCTTGACGATGCGCAGCATGTGCAAGAAGCGCTCGGGACGTCCGAGGTGCGTGACCAATACCGCGGGGTTGGCTGCGGCAAGCACGAGCGACGTGACCGCGAGCGTGCGCTTGAGCTTGCGATCGCTCTCGCGCTTGGGATTCGTCAACACGCCGATCACGCCGAGTCCGCCCATCACGCCACCCAGAAAAAGGTAGGTGACGACATTCCAGCCGTCCCAATGCGGCATCTTGAGCATTGGGCGCTCGTAGTACGTCGGCGTCGGTATCGTCTCTTCGCGTCCAGGCGGTTCGAGAAGATCACTCATGGCGGAAGATCATCCATCCCGCGATCGCCAGACCGAGCGCGGCGACCGCCGCCGAAGAGTACCCGGCGGGCTGACGCGTCGACGGAAGCACCGGCTGAGCGGGAAGGTTGTACGTTTCAGGACGATCGGTGAGTAAGAAGAATGCGTTGAGCGGCCCTACCCCGCCGCCTACGTCGTCGACACCATAGAGCTGCGCACCGCTCACGCCGCGGCCGACCAACGTTTCCACACGCTTGCGCGCGCGTTCACGCAGCACGTCGACGTCACCGAACTGAATCGATTCGGTCGGGCATGCTTTCGCGCAGGCCGGCTCAAAGCCGATCTTCTGGCGATCGTAACACAGCGTGCACTTACCGGCGACGCCGCCGTGGCCTTGCAGTGCGGTTTTGTCCTCCTCGCGTCGTGCTTCGTTGAGCGAGGCGAGATTGTAGTGTAGTCCGTCGGGATCGAACTTTTCGATCAAGTCAACCACGCCGAACGGACATGACGTCACGCAGTAACCGCAACCATTGCAGACATCGGGCTGAATGAAGACCGAATCGAACTCGTTGCGAATGATCGCCCCGGTCGGACAAGCTTCCATGCATCCGGCGTTGGTGCAATGCTTGCAGACGTCGCTGCTCATCAGCCACCGGTCGTGCAATCCGCCCTCGTCGACCGACATCTGCTCGATAAAGGCGACGTGACGCCACGTTGTTCCCGAAAGTTCGCTCGTGTTATCGTACGAATCGCCCGTGAACTGGAAGCCGTCGGAGGGCAGCTCGTTCCACTGCTTGCACGCAACCTCGCAGGCCTTGCACCCGATGCACAGCGTCGTATCGGTAAAGAAGCCAGTAGCCATTAGACTTTATCACCCTCGTGCTTTTGCGTGTCTCCGTGCGCCGAGCTCATCCATTTGCCTAAAGGCTGGCCGAGGGGATTGCGCTCGTTAGCCGGCACCGGCTCGTCGGCCGCGTCGCGATGATGCGCCGGCCGGCGTCCGGGCCGGATGTTGCACGTGAGCGATTTGGATTCATGGATCGAAACGTTGGGGTCGAGCGAGATTGGAATCAGCGTGCCGACCGAGTCCCCGCGCGCTAAGGCAACCATGTTGCCGAAATTGTAGGGCACGCCGATCGTGTGCACGCGCCTTCCCTTCCCCAGTCGCAGCGGCCGCATGCGTCCGCTTACCAACGCTCGGACCTCTATTTCGCCCAGCGCAGTCGACAAGGTGACCCAGTCGCCATTCTTGATGCCTTTCTCGACCGCGAGTTGCGGATCGATCTCGCAGAACGCGCGGGGTTGCAGTTCGGCGAGCCATGGCACGTAACGCGTCATGATTCCCGACATCTCGGTGACGCGGTAGCTGGTGAGGATATACGGAAAGCGCTCGTCGATCGGTTTGTTGTACGGATTGTCGGTGCGATCATAGCGCCCGAAGACCGGACTGCTTTGCTGCTTATAGAGTTCGTTTTGAACGACCGACTGCTGCGGTTCGTAATGCGCCGGGATCGGCGCATCCTTGAGCGCACCGCCGGGGACGAAGATCTGTGCCTTGCCTTCGAGCATCATGATGAACGGGTCCGAACCGGAGTGGAAATCCATCCCGCCTGCATCGGGATTGCCCGGGGTGTTCGGCGCCTTGGTCGCGGGGAAGTCCGGAACGTCGACGCCGGTCCATTTCTTGGCGCCCGCATCCCACCACACATACTTCTTGCGCTCGCTCCACGGATTGCCCTCGGGATCGGCGGAGGCGCGGTTGTAGAGCGTGCGCCGGTTTGCCGGCCACGCCCATCCCCAGTTAGGTGCGGTGTATGGACCGCTGTTGTCGCGACTGCGAGCATGATTGGTCTGTTTGTCGGGACAGACGCCGGTGTAGATCCAGCCACCCGCCGCCGTTGAGCCGTCGTCTTTGAGGTCGGCAAAGGCTACAACTTGCTCGCCGGTTGCGGTGTAGTATCCGTTGATCTCTTGGAGCACTTTGAGCGTCGACGGTTCGCCTTTTTCGCGTTCGTGGGGATCGTCGTTCTCGTAGTTCCAGGTCATGTCGAGGATTGGGCGGTCTTTGGGATCGGTCGATCCCGCGTACAGCTCTTTGAGTCGCTTGGTGAGCCACGTGAGATAGTACGCGTCGCTCTTACAATCGCCGGCGGGCTCAACCGCTTTATCGTGCCCTTGTAGCACGCGACTGGTCTGCGTCATCGTGCCGTCTTTTTCGAGCACGGTCGCGCCCGGTAAGAAGAATACTTCGGTCGCGATCTCCGAGGGGTTGGCGCCTTCGCGGCGCCAGAACGAGACCGTTTCGTTGTCGTAGCTGTCGATGTTGACGAACCACTCGAGCGACTCCAACGCAGCTCGTGTCATCTCCGCGTTTTGACCCGAGGCGCCCGGATTTTGCCCGATCACGAAATAACCCTTGACCGTGCCGTCTTTCATCGCGAAGGTCGTCGGGAGCTGAGAATGATCGCCGATGAGCTGCGGCAGATACTCGAAGCAATAGTCGTTTTCTTTGGTCGCTGCGTTGCCGTAAAACGCCTTGAGCAGCGAGATCACATATTTGGGCGTGTTCACCCACCAGCCGGTCGCCTTGGTTGCCGACTTCAAGTATGCCGCGAGCGTTTGTTCGTCGCGGTTTGCTGAGGGCATAGGCAGATAGCCGGGCAGCAGGTCGAAGAGCGTCGCGATGTCGGTCGCGCCTTGGATGTCGGCGTGGCCACGGAGCGCCATGATGCCGCCGCCCGGGCGACCGATATTGCCGAGCAGCATTTGCAGCACGGCGGCGGTGCGAATGAACTGCACGCCGTCGCTGTGTTGCGTCCAGCCAAGTGCGTACGCGAACGCCGTCGTGCGCTCGCGGCCGCTGTTTTTGGCGAGCGTTTCCGCGATGGTCAAAAATTGGTCGCGCGGCGTACCGCAGACGCGTTCGACCATTTCTGCGGTATAGCGTGAGTAGTGACGCCTCAGAAGGTTCATCACGCAGCGCTCGTGTTGCATCGACGGATCGGTTTTGATGTGGCCCTTCTCGTCGCGTTCCCACGCCCAGGTGCTGAAATCGTAGGTCAGCGTCTCGGGATTGTAACCGGAGAAGAGTCCATCCAGGTCCTCGGTGTCCTTGAACGATTCGCTTACCAGATAGCTCGCATTGGTGTACGCCGCGACATATTCTTTAAAGTACCGCTCGTTGGCGAGGACGTAGTTGATGATCCCGCCGAGAAACGCAATGTCGGTGCCGCTGCGAATCGGCGCGTAAATGTTGGCGACAGCCGAGGTGCGCGTGAAACGTGGATCGACGTGGATGATCGTTGCGCCGCGTTCTTTCGCTTCCATTACGAAGCGGAACCCCACCGGGTGCGCCTCGGCAAAATTCGATCCCTCGATCAGGATGCAGTCCGCATTAACCAGATCCGGGAGCCACACCGTCGCGCCGCCGCGACCGAACGAGGTGCCGAGACCCGGCACCGTCGAGGAGTGTCATATTCGAGCTTGGTTTTCGATCGAGACCACGCCGAGCGAGTGCATCAACTTGCCCAGCATGTAGTTTTCTTCGATCGCGAAGGTCGCGCCGCCCAGCGACGCGATGCCGAGGGTGTGATTGACGCGTTTGCCATTCCACTCGCGAACGAAGGTCTCGTCGCGCGTTTTTTTGACGAGCTGCGCGATGCGCTCAAGCGCCCATTCGAGTGGCCGTTCTTCGTAGCGATCCGAATACGGCGCGCGGTACTTGACCGTCGTCCAACGCTGGTCATTGACGGTGAGACCGAAGAGTGCTGAGCCTTTGGGGCAGAGATGTCCGCCGTTGATCGGGCTATCCGGATTGCCTTCGACGTCGAGCAGCTTGCCGTCGTCACTCACGTAGGCCAACGTACTGCAGCCGACGGCACAGTAACAGCATACGCTGGTGACGGCCTTGGCGCCGCTGATGCGCGCCTTCAAATCTTTGGTGCGCTCGGACTTGACGTTCGGCAGCATGCCGACGTGGTCGCGCAACTCCACGCCGTCGCGGGGAAGAAGCTTTGTCAGATCGACGGTGGTTTTCACGATCGCCCTCCGATTCGAAGCGGGGGCCGTTGCCGGCCCCCGCGTTCCCTCTGATGTTATTACCCAGGACTACGCGTGCGCGGCTTTGGGTTGCTCCGCCTCGCTTGGTTTCTTCACGAAGAAGGGGATGATCGCGGCAATGATCAGCATGACCGCGACCCACGGCATCGCGCCGGTGAACGAACCGGTGCGATCCTTCACGAACGCGGCGACGAGCGGTCCGACCAGACCGGCGAAGCCCCACGCAGTAAGGATGAAGCCGTAGATTTGCCCGAGGTACTTCGTCCCGAAGAAGTCGGCCGTGAACGAGGGCATCACGCCGAACCCGCCTCCGTAGCAGGCGAGCACGATTGCAAAGCCGATGCCGACCAGCCACGGATCGTGCAAGCTTCCCAGGATGAAGAAGATCACGACCTGGATGAGATACATGACCGTGTAGGTGAGTCCACGGCCGATGCGATCCGAGACCGAGCCCCAGAAGAATCGTCCGAGGCCGTTGAAGATCGCGAGCAACCCGTACAGCGGCGCAACGATTCCGGCCCCCATTCCGGTGAGATCGCTGTAGATCGGCACCGCGTTCGAGATGATGAGAATGCCCGCCGTGACGTTGAGGAAAAGCAGCAGCCAGAGCAGATAGAGCTGCGGCATGCCGAGGGCCTGTGAGGGCGTGTAGCTTGGGCCGCTTGCGGCCGCCGCTGCAATGGCGCCCGGCACCGTGTAGCCGATCGGCGGGTTGCTCAACAGCCAGGCGCAGACGCCGCCGAATATGATGAAGACCACGCCCGACCAGACAAACACGTTCATGACGGCCTGAATTTGATCCGGGGTGAGCGCGTATTGCGCCGCGCTAAACGTCGTTCCGGCTTTAATGGCGGCGGTGCGTGCTTCGGCGTACAGAGCCCGAGGCGTGCGCCGCTGAAGCGAATGAGGCGATGCGCGGAACGATCTGGTTGTAGAAGAATGCGCCCAGACCAAAACCCATCACGACGAGTCCCGTGGCCATTCCGCGTCGATCCGGGAACCACTTCGTCACGACGGCAACGGGCGTGACGTAAGCCATGCCGCCGCCGATGCCACCGATCAAACCGTAACACAGATAGAGCCACCACTTTCCGAGCGCGACCGTTCCGAGACCGGCGAGCAACAAGCCAACGCCCCATAAAATGATGCCGACGGTGGTGACCAAGCGAGGACCGGAGCGATCTTGCCAGCGTCCGCCGATGACCGTGCCGATACCGAAGCAGAAAATTGCAACGGCGAAGGCCCAGGTAACGTCGGCGTTGGTCCAGCCGAACGCTGCGAGCAGAGGACGAGTGAAGATACTCCAGGAGTAGACCGTTCCCAGGCACAGCATCACACCGATGCCGGCAATCAAAATTCCCCAGCGATTGCCCGAGGACGCGGGATTGGAAGCCATGCGCGTTCCCTCTCTTTAAGAAGTTCGATGACAATTCGTGTTGAGTGCTTGTTTGGGTACTTTTCCCTACGGGTGATAAGCCCTTGAGCGCTTGGTGCGCCAATACATCCATTGGCGAGCCAACGCAGCATCCGGAGCCATTTCAACCGCTGTTTTGGTCGCGTTTCCGAGCTCGCTGCCCTCAATCACGATACGAAAAAATACGAAGCATTTCCGGTCAAGCAGCAAGTAGAGTTGCTTTCGCTCGTTGGTGACATCGCCTTGCGCGATGGCGCACCGCTGCTACACGCACACGCGGTGGTCGGGCATCGTGATGGCTCCGTTGCCGGCGGTCATCTCATCATGGGTCGCGTGTGGCCGACCCTCGAGCTCTTCGTCGACGTCTATCCGTACCAGCTGGTGAAACTGCCGGAAGCCGATGTCGGGATTGCGACGATGGACTTGGAAGCCGGACTAAGAGTATGAGGGTTTGCGCAAGACAAGCACCAGTGCGCCGGACACCAGCGTAACCGCCACGACCAGAGCCAGCAGCGTAGCGTCGCCGAATCGCCAGACGATGCCGATCCCCTCTCCCGTCCAAAACGTTCCAAGCGAGACCAGCATGACGGCGACGATTGCTTTGAGCGCGTTCTCGGGCACGCGCGAAAACGGCGCGCGTAATGCGAATGCCGCCAGCGCTACTACGAGAAGCGCGCACAACGCGCCGCCGCTTGACCATGCGATGAGCGCTGGTGACGTTGCAGCGAACGTTACGACGACGATCGCGACCTCGACGCCCTCAACGAAGACGCCCTGGAAGGCCACCGCAAAGCCCTGCACCTGTTCGACACGCAAACGCGAAACTTCACGCGCGTAGATCGCCTCCTCGTCGTGCATCGACAGGCGCCCGGCATAGCGTAAGACGACCTTGCGCAGCCAGCGTGCCCCGAAGAGGATCAAGAACGGACCGGCGATCAGTTCGATCCACCGGAGCGCTGCAGCGCTCGCGAGCAGCGGCGAAAATGCGCCGACGAGCACGATCAATGCGAGCGTTGCTGCAGCCGTCCCAGCAAGCGCGGGGCGCCACCCTTGGGTTGCGCCGACGGCCATCACGATGGTTGCGGCCTCGACGAACTCGACCGCTGAAGCCGCGAACGTCGTGCCTGCGAGTACGAGCGGCGTCACCGCCGGGGTACGTGTCCCGCGACGTGCGCGAGGATGTCGTTGAGCACGCGCGGATCGGCTGCGTCCGCATCGCGGAAATCCATCCGCTCACTCTGCGCTGCTCCGTAAGCGGTGCGAACGTTTTTCGCCGTGTCGTCGATCTGCGGCGCGATGACGTCGTAGGGCCGCAAGTCAGGTTGCAGCGCAAACGCGTCGTACATCGGCGGCGCAAGCGCGTCGTAGATCGTCATCGCCGGCAGGCCGAGGAGCAACTCGATGGTTCGCAGGACGCTCGACGTGGTGTATTGCGCGTGATGGACGCCGGGCGCTGCGTACGGCGACGCGAGATAGAACGTCGTGCGCTGATCGTCGACGTGATCGGGGCCGTTCTGCGAGTCGTCTTCAATCGAAAAGATCGCCGTGCTGGCCCAGAAACGCGAGTGCGAAACGATGTCGACGACGCGCCCGAGCGCGTGATCGTTCTGCGCGACGTAAGCTTGCGGCGTGAGCGCGCCCGGGATAGGTGCCGGATGTGTGATCGTTGGGCAGGCGCAGAATGATCAGCGCGGGCAGATTGCCGTCGTGCACGAATTGATTGAACTCGCGCTCCCATTCGTCGACCCGGGCTTCGTCGTTGATTTTCAGATCGAACCCGGGAAAGCGACCGTCGATCTTGCCGATCAAACCGGCCATGTGGGTGGTGTACAGGCCGCCCGGGTTCGACGGATCGGTCACGAATTCGCCGTAGTCGCGCAGCGAAACGCGGTGCTTGTCGGCATCGTCCCAGATGTAACCGGTTCCGGGCGCGCTCGCCGTCGCACCGTCTTCGAAATCGTACTGCTTGCGGCGTCCGCCATAGTTTGGTGGCCAGAAACGTTCCAGGTAATCGTTGGCAAACGCAGCCGTTGACCAATTGTGACCGTTCGCGCTCACCTGGGCGTCGGTGAAAGTGCGATCGAAGACGCCGAAGCGCAAAGCGATCGCGTGATCGTTGGGCGTGATCGTCTTACCGAACCACGCCAGATTCGGATCGCCGTCACCAATCGGGAGATCGCCGAGCACCTGATCGTAGGTGCGGTTTTCTTTGATGATGTAAATCACGTGAGCGATCGGGCCGTTTGCACGCACCACCGTTTGCGCGGGCGTTGCTACGGGAACGGGCATGTTCGCCAGGACCTCAGCGGTACTGTTCGCGTCGAACGCGTCGCGTTCGATCGATCGTACCGATCCGGTCATCGCTGAGCCGACGTACTGCGGATCGTGATGATGCTCCGGCCGAAAGTCGGGGTTCGCGCGCGAGCCTTCGCCTCTTCCATTTGACACGTAGACGTTGTGATCGTCGACCGCGACGCCGGTCGGGTACCAGCCGGCGGGCGCGCGCGCGATCACGTGGTCGCCGCGAATCTCCGCGACTGCGTTCTGCGCGCCGAGCGACACATAGAGCGTGCCGTCGGGTGCGACGGCAAGGGCGTTGGGCGACGCGCCCCGACCCTGCGCCACACCGACGTCGATGCGCGCGATGACTGTGTCGGTTTTCGTGTCGACGACGTCGATGGTATCGGCATCGCTGCAGGCCACGTAGAGCCGCGACCGGTCGTTCGATAGTGCAAGCGCCGCCGGATGGAGATCGACCGCGATGCTCTTAGCATCGGGGAACTTCGAAAGCGTTGCCTCGCCGCGATTCGCGACGTAGACGCTTGGACCGCGAAAGGCGATCGCGGCCGGATGCGTGCCGGTTGCGAGCGGAGGAAAGGTCGTACCAACGCGCACGAGCTGGTTGTCGAGATCGGATGTCGCGTAGACCGTTCCGTCGTTTGTGCGCGCGACTGCGCTGACATACGAAACCGCCGGCAGCACCGATACCGCGCCGGTTCCAACCTCGACGAGCAGCACGGCGTTGGTCGTTGCCCCCGGTACGAGCACATGCGCATTGTCGGTCCACACCGGTGTACCGAATGCATCTTTAAGGGAAACGACCCGCAGCGGATGCAGATCGCGCGTGTCGAGGATGCGCAGCGCGGGCGGATTGACGCCGCTTTCGACAACCGCGATTTTGCTGCCGTCGGGAGAGAGCGCGAGCCCTTGCGGCATCGTTCCGGTGATGCTTGCGGCGCTGTTCGGCGGTGTGAGGGACCAGTCGGTGGGAAGCCAGATCGTGCGCGTTGCGATCGCACCGAGTGAACACATGAGGACAAGGGAAAGCGCGAGGATCCAACGTCGATTCATTATCGCTCCACAAGATAGCCGAAAAGTGCTGCGAGAATCACTAGAGACCATACGGGGACCTTAGCATACTGGATCGCGGCGAACGCGACCAGCGCCGCGATGCCGTCCAACGGCGTACGAACCGTACCTGAGAAAATTGGAGTTACGAAAGCAGCGGCCAGCAGACCGACCACGCCCGCGTTCGCACCGGCAAGTGCGGCGCGAAAGCGCGCGTTTGCGGCAAGTTGCCGGTAAAACGGCGCAATGCCGGTGAGTAAGAAGAATGACGGTGCGAAGATCGCAAGCGTTCCAGTCAGCGCGCCGACGACGCCGAGCGACGAATGCCATGCGCTCGCGCCGACGTACGATGCGAGCGTAAAGAGCGGGCCGGGCATCGCCTGAGCTGCGGCGTAGCCGGCAAGGATCGTGGGGCTATCGACGATACCCGCCGCAACGGCCTGCGTTTGCAGTAACGGCAAAACGACGTGACCGCCGCCGAAGACCAGACTGCCGATGCGAAACAGCGTGTTGGCGAGGATCGCGACGTGCGAACCGCCGGTTGACCACAGACCGAGCGCCAAGAACGCGAGACCGAAGAGAACCAGGGCAAGAATGCCGCTGCGTCGCGAGACATGCAGATCCAGCTTGGGTTCTGCGCGCCGATTCGTCCCGGGCAGCAGGAGTCCGACGAGCGCCGCAGCGGCGATGGAGAGCGGCGTGACGACTGGGAGCGGAACGACGAGCATCAACAGCAGCACAGCGACCGCCAGCAGCGATCGTGCAAGATCCGGCGCCAACGAGCGCCGCAGCGCGACGATCGCCGACGCGACGACCGCGACTGCAACGAGCAGCAATCCGTGCAGCCAACCTGCCCGAACGTTGGTATGCGGAACGGCCAGCGCAAAGAGCGTCATCAGCACCGCCGAGGGGAGGGTGAACCCCATCCACGCGGCAACCGCTCCGGCCGGGCCGGCTCGAAGCCATCCCAGCAACATACCCGTTTGCGAACTTGCCGGACCGGGCAAAAGCTGCGTGAGTGCGACGCATTCGCCGAACGTCGTGTCGTCGAGCCAATGCCGACGTTCGACGAATTCGCGTTGAAAATAGGAAAGATGCGCGACGGGGCCGCCGAACGACGTGCAACCCAAACGAAAGAAGGTCAGGAAGACGCCCAAGACCTCGCGCATGTTGCGATACAGGTGCGCCACCCTCGCGACGGCAACCTTCGGTCCTTTAAGGAGTGTTTAACGCCCGTGGATCTTTCGTCGACTACCGTCTACGCAAACGGCAAATTCTGCCGCTACGATGAAGCCAAGGTTGGGCTGCTGACGCACGGCCTGCAATATGGCACGGGCTGCTTCGAGGGCATTCGCGGTTACTGGAGTCCCTCGGAGCGCGAACTGTATCTCGTGCTCTTGCGCGAGCACTATGACCGTCTCAAGACGTCGGCAAAGATTCTCATGATGAACGTGCCGCACTCGGTCGACCAGCTAATCGAGATCACGACCGAATTGTGCGCGCTCAACCGCTTTGAAACCGACATCTACGTGCGTCCGTGCATCTTTAAAGCTGCCGAAGATATCGGCGTGCGCTTGCACAATGTGCCGGATGCGTTCGCGATCATCCCGTTACCATTTACGAGCTACCTCGATACGAGCAAGGGGCTCAACGTGTGCATCAGCTCGTGGCGCCGCGCTGACGATTCGATGGCGCCGCCGCGCGCCAAGATCACCGGCCTCTACGTGAACTCCGCGCTCGCGAAGAGCGAAGCGATCACCAACGGCTACGACGAAGCGATTTTGCTTTCGCACGACGGGCACGTCGCCGAAGGCTCGGCGGAAAATGTGTTTCTCGTCCGCGACGGCAAACTGCTCACGCCCGATCCGTCACAGAACGTGCTCGAAGGCTGCACGCGGCGAGCGATCATGGAAATTGGCGCGAGCCTTGGCATCGAGACCATTGAACGATCGGTCGATCGCGGCGAGCTTTATGCTGCCGACGAACTCTTCTTCACCGGTACGGCTGCCGGCCTCGCGCACATTGCTTCGGTCGATCGGCGCATCGTCGGCGACGGCACGATGGGTCCGGTGACGAAGATGCTTTCGGAAGTGTACCAGCGCGCCGTGCATAACCAAGATCCGGCCTGGAGCCAGTGGC
>CAWHWL010000006.1:0-61819 GCA_963833045.1 Vulcanimicrobiota bacterium | reverse complement strand
TCTGCTAAATTTGCGCACGTTGCGCTTCTTGCCGCTGTTGCGACTGCGGCGGCCACTGTTGGCGCGTATGCCAATGCGAACTTGCGAATTGCCGGTGGCGTCTTCGGCGTCGAACCGGGAATAGCCGCGACGATGCTTTGCCTGGACAAGAACAAGGACATCGCAAACGGTGTTACACCAAAGACGCACATCCAGCCGACCGGCTCGGGCGGCCGCGTTGGCAACGCCATCGTCGTGAGTTGCCCGTAAGAGCTTCGATTCCCATTGGCACTGCCGCCTGAGCCCTGCTTTTACAGGGCTCTTTCTTTTTTAGCCGGAACAGGTCTGCAAATGAAGCGTATTGTTGCTATTCTCCTAGCCGCGGCGTTTTTTGCCATGGCCCCAACGGCCGTTCCGGCTGCTTCCGGTTCTGCATCGGAAAAACTACTGAGCAAGATGGAGTGGCGCCTTGTCGGCCCGTACATCGGCGGTCGTGTCGTGGCGGTCGCCGGCGTACCGAGTGACCCCAATCTCTTTTATATGGGCGGCGTGCAAGGCGGCGTCTGGAAAAGCGACAATGCCGGAAACTCTTGGGACAATATCACCGACGGCAAGATGGGCAAGATCTCGCACAGCATCGGTGCCATTGCTGTGGCACCGTCAAATGCGAAGATCATTTACGTCGGCACCGGCGAGAGCGATATTCGCGGTGATTGGGAGAACGGCGAAGGCATCTACAAGTCGACCAACGCCGGAGACACCTGGCAGTATGCAGGGCTGCGCGAGACGCGTCAAACGAGTTCGATCGTTATCGATCCGCGCAACCCGAACATCGTTTATGCGACGTCGATGGGCCACGTCTTCAAGCCCAACGCCGATCGCGGCGTGTTTAAGACCGTCGACGGCGGCAAAACATGGCAGAAAGTCCTCTTCGTTGACGACAACACCGGTGCCAACAACATCGTCATGGACGCGAAGAATTCGAACGTGTTGTATGCGACCATGTGGCAGGCGCAGCGCACCGAGTGGGCGTTGTCGAGCGGTGGACCCGGCAGCGCGGTCTACAAGACCGTGGACGCGGGCAAAACGTGGAAGAAGATTTCCAGCAATCCGGGCTTCGCTACAGGCACGCTCGGCAAGATGGGCGTCGCCGTGGCGCCCAACAATTCAAACGTCGTGTATGCGGTCGTCCAAGCGAAAAATGGCGGCGTCTTCCGTTCCGATAACGCGGGCGCGACCTGGTCGCGTGTCAACGACGAGTGGAAACTTCGTCAGCGCGCCTTCTACTATATGGCGATCTACGTCGACCCTTCGAACTGGAAAGTCGCCTATGCGCCCAACGTCGATAGCGTCTTCAAGACGACCGACGGAGGCCGCACGTGGAAACCGCTCGGCCCGGGCCTAGGCGACAATCATATCGTCTGGATTAATCCGCGCAACCCGAAGATTTTGATCATCGGTGACGATGGCGGTGCGAATGTGTCCCTCGACGGCGGCAAGACGTTTAGCACAACGCAGAATCAGCCGCTTTCGCAGTTCTACCACATCGTGCTCGACGGTCAATTTCCGTATCACATGTACGGTGCGATGCAGGACGCCGGTGCATTCGAAATGCCCAGCGCGTCGAATGAAGGACTGGGATCGAACGTCGTGCACGGCGTCGCACTCGGCGAGAGCACGTACATCGCGGTCGATCCAAACAATCCCAAAGTCACCTACGGCGCCGCATACTACAGCATGCTTGCGCGTTTGGACACGTCCACCGGCGACGAGAAGAACGTCTCACCGTGGGCCATCTATCTCGCCGGCCATCCGGCAAGCGACACGAAGTATCGCTTCGGCTGGACCCATCCGATCATGTTCTCGTCTGCGGAACCGCATGCGCTCTTCGAAGGATCGCAGGTGCTCTTCCGCAGCGACGACTACGGACTGACGTGGAAAGCGATCAGTCCGGATTTGACGCGCAACGACAAGTCCACCGAAGGCCCCAGCGGCGGCGACGTCTACTGGGATCAGACCGGGGCGGAAACGTTCCCCGATATTGCATCGCTCGGCTTTTCACCCGTGAACAAAGACGTTATCTGGGCGGGCTCCGCCGACGGCCTCGTTCACGTCACGCAAAACGGCGGCGTGAACTGGAAAGATGTGACGCCCAAGCAAATGGGTTCGCTGTGGTCGCGGATCACGAGCTTCGAAACGTCTTCGACCGACGGATGCACGGCATTTGTCACGGCATCGCGCTACATGTGGGACGATATGCGTCCCTTTATCTTCAAAACGACGGACTGCGGCGCGAATTGGGCGCAGATGACCAACGGCATTGCGTCGGATCAGACGGTCTATGCCGTGCGTATCGACCCGCGCGAGCCGCGCGTGATGTTCGCCGGAACACGCAGTCGCGTATACGTGAGCCTCAACGGCGGACAGTCGTGGCAATCCCTTGCGTTGAACCTCCCGCCGGTTGAAGTGCGCGACCTCGCGATCAACGCCCGCGAAGGTGAAGTCGCTATTGCAACGCACGGCCGCTCGTTCTGGGTACTGGATCATCTGCAGCAGGTCGAGGATATTGCGCGCGAATCGTCGCCCTCGACGTCTTCGGCGCAGGTCTTCGCTCCCGAGACGGCTTGGCTCACGCACGCCTACGGCGGCGGCAGCTATGGTCCGGCCGGCGACAATCCGGACTATGGCGCGAGCGTCTTCTTCAATCTCCCGTCCAACTACAACGGGCGCACGCCGCTGACGCTCTCATTTCAAGATGCAAACGGCAAGACGATTCGTACCTTCAACCTGCACCTCAAGAATAAGAAAGCAAAGAAGTACTCAGGCGAGGATTTGACCGCGATGGATGCGATCAGCGTCGCGAACTATCATCTCTCGCGAGACACCGCGGTCGCGCCGGGGATGAACAAGTTCCTCTGGGATCTGCGTTACCCCGGGGCGACGGAAATCGTTGGGCAGCACATCGTGCCGACCGACGACTTCCGCGACGACCTTCCCGGGCCGACCACGCTCCCCGGCGATTACACTGTGGTGCTGAACTACGGCGGAACCGTTACCAAGGCGTCCTTCAAACTTCAACTCGATCCGCGCTTTAATCCGGGCGCAGATGAACTGTCGTCACGTTTGGCGCTTGCCATGGAACTCTCGAACAAAATCAACGAGCTCGATACGACGATCAACGCCGCGCAGAACAAGATGCCGTCGTTGCCGGCGGCAAAACGTGCCGCGGTTGAGAGCGCGGTGACGGCAGCTTACGAACCGCGCTACCGCTCGAGTGAGGCGGACATCATGTTCCCGTCGAAGCTTCGCGATCACCTCGCGTTTCTGATGAACTCGCTCGATCTGACGTACTCAGCGCCGACCGCTGCGCAGGCGGATGCCGCCAAAGAACTCGAGGGACAGGCCGACGCGGCAATCGCGCAAATCAAAGCAGCCGCTGGAACCTAGGGAAAGCTAAAAGCAGTTCGAGCCCTGCGGATAGGGGCCGAGTCCGAGATCCATCGTGAAGCGCCCGCCGTTGTCGTTGATCGTCGCTTTGCGCGGACTCAGCTCCCACTGGCCATTCATCTTGACGCGAGGCACGTCTTCGTTGCGGCGCACGTCGCCGACGTTTGGGGAACCCTTGCACGGGACGTTCGTATAATTCATGACTTCCGCGCGCGTCCCGATCTGCGGGCCGAGGTCGATGTAGTTAAATGCGATCCATGAAGACCACGAACCATGCGGAACCACCTCGTGGGCGCGCTCGATTTTCCAGCCGGCCTGCATCGTGTATGAATAATAGAGTGTCGCCCAGACGCAGTATTTCGTGTTGTTTTGGAACGTGACGAATGTGCCTCCGCGGCAGCCGGCGAGCGCGGGGTTCGTCGTCAAGAACGCAAGGAATAGCGCTGCGGCCAATACCGAAATTCGGCGAATCATAGTACCTCCACGGCGGTGTGACCCACCTGATGCGTTGCGTTGACGTATGCGATCGCAATTGCTCCAAGCATCAGGATCGCGGACCCGATCATGAAGCCTATGAGCCAGGAGCCCGTACGATCGACGAGGATTCCAAAAATCAGGGGTGAGAGGATGCCGGCGACGCCAAACCCGGTGTTCATGAACCCCGAGACCGTTCCACAAAAGTTCTGGCCGCCGAGGTCCATTGCTACGGCCCAGCAATTAGACACTGCGCATTCCAGCATGAACATCGCACACGCTAGCAGGACGATTGCAGCGACCACATTGCTGACATAAATCGCCGGCAGAATGAAAGCCACCGTGCCGAGGAACGCGCCGGCGATCAGCCACCGTCGCGCCCGATTCAGGTCGCCCGTTCGCTTATAGATGTAGTCGGAGAGCCAGCCACCCACCAAATCGCCTGGGACGCCGCCGGCGAGCGGGATGGTTACCGCGAGCGCGAGCCCGCTGAATGAGACGTGACGCGCCTCCGTTAGATACGTCGGCAACCACGTAAGATAGATCCAAAACGTGTAGCCGTAGGCGAAGTAGGCGAACGTCAAGAGCCAAACATCGGGGCTTGCAAGGATCTGACCCCACGGAATGGCCTGCTGCTGCGGTGCATCGGCCGGTGTGGTCGACGTGCCACCGCGAATATAGTCGAGCTCTTGCGCGTTGACTCCAGGGACGTCCTTGGGTGAGTTCCGGTACATGACATAAAACGCGATCGCCCATGCGAGTCCCAGTAGGCCGAGGATATAGAACGCATAGCGCCAGCTGCCGGTCCCGACGACAATCGCCACGACGATGACCGGTGACACCGCGCCGCCCGTGCGCGAGCACGCGTGTAATATCCCTTGCAGCGAACCGCGCACTTCCTTCGGAAACCACGACGCGAGCGCGCGCGTCGAAACCGGAAATCCGCCCGCTTCGCCCACACCGAAGAGCAAACGCGCCGTGAACAAGGTGAAGAAGTTGACCGCGGCGCCGGTGACCACGGTGAACACCGACCACCATCCCATCAGGAACGACAACACGGCGCGCGGTCCGAAGCGGTCGCCGAGCGTTCCGCCGATGATTTGCAGCAGCGCATAGGTGAACGCAAATGCGGAAAACACCGCGCCCATCGTGCCTTTGTTGAAGTGAAACTCTTTGATCATCGCGGGAGCGGTGACCGAAATGGCCGTGCGATCGAGATATGAGAGGAAATACAGGATACAGATGAGTGCAAGGATCGTGTAACGCACGTGCGACGCTCGGAGCGCGCCGATGGTGCTTGTCAGTGGTTTGGGAACACTCACAGTGTTATGGTCCTTTCCGCGCACCCGCGCGCATACTCGGCTAAGCGGTGGTCAGTGGCGTGATCTCGGCTGATGCTGGGTCTGCAAGGAAGGTGAGCGCGGCGGAGACACCGTCGCCATGCGGAATCCCCATAACGCCGAGACCCATCTGAACGCCGCACAATGTTCCGGCAAGCATCAAGTCGTTGAAATTGCCCAGATGCCCAATGCGGAATGCTCGGCCCGCAAGCCGTCCGAGGCCGGTGCCCAGCGACATGTCGTAGCGTTCGAGAATAGCGGCGCGCAAATCATCGGCGTTCGCGTCGTCGGGCACGACGATCGTCGTTACGGAGTTCGAATACTCGCGCGGGTCGAGTGCGAGCACTTCGAGATCCCAGCCGCGCACTGCGCGGCGTGTTGCTTCGCCGTGACGAGCGTGCCGCGCGAAAATGGCGGGTAGACCCTGTTCGTGCAGCATGGCGATGGATTCGCGCAACCCATACAACATGTTCGTGTTAGGCGTGTAGGGCCAGAAGCCGTTTTTGTTGGCTTTGATGATCTCGTGCCAATCCCAATAGGATTTGGTGAAGCGCGAACGCTGCGACGCTTCGAGCGCTTTGCCGGAAACGGCGTTGAAACCGAGCCCGGGCGGCAGCATCAAACCCTTTTGTGATCCGCCGACGGTCACGTCGACGCCCCACTCGTCGTGGCGATAATCGATCGACCCGAGCGAAGAGATCGCGTCGACCATGAGCAGCGCGGGGTGCCCTGCGCGGTCGATGGCCGCGCGTACGTCGGACACACGGCTGGTGATTCCGGTCGAGGTCTCGGTGTGAACAACCATGACCGCTTTGAACTCATGTTTGCTGTCGCGCGCGAGACGCCGTTCGACGTCGTCGGGGTCGACGCCGTGTCGCCAATCCCCCGGCACAAACTCGACGTTCAAGCCGAGGCGTTCGGCCATGGCGCGCCACAGCGACGCGAACTGACCCGTCTCGAACATCAGGACGCGGTCGCCGGGCGAGAGTGTGTTGACGAGCGCCGCTTCCCACGCCCCGGTCCCGGAAGAAGCATAGATGACGACTGGATTTTTGGTTTGGAAGATCGTCTTGATGCCGCTCAAGACGTCGAGCGCGAGCGCGGCGAACTGTGGACCCCGATGGTCGATTGTGGGCATGTCGATCGCGCGCAGAATACGGTCCGGGACATTGGTCGGGCCGGGAATCTGAAGAAAGTGGCGTCCGCTGTGTTGTGGCATTTGTGCTCACGCTTGCCCAAAGGCGAGGAGGATTCCCGCGTTGCCGACGAAGCGCATCTACTTCTTGTACGAGGCGATCTCGATGAGATTTCCCTCAGGATCACGACAGTAGACGGAGAGCAGCGTACCTCGCGCACCGGTGCGTTCAACGGGTCCTATCTCGATCGGAATATCGAGCGCACGAAGATGTGCGACGACCTCGCTGGGATTGCTTGTCGTAAGAAAACACAGGTCGGCGCTACCAGGTGCGACATTTCGCGCAGTGAACCATGCGTCGACGCTCGCCGACGCGGGCCGGAGATTCATCTTCTGACTACCGAACTTCACCGACGTACGTGGGCTGGTCGTTCCCGCCGGCGTAAAGTCCTCGCGCTGCATACCAAGCACGCGCTGATACCACGCAGCCGCAACCTCAACGTCGGTCACGTTGAGAACGAGATGATCGAGGCTAGTGATGACGAGTTCCATGAGACGCCGCCTTTCGGTTCTGTGGCTGCAATGCCTAGTCGCGGGATGTTATCGCGCGTTTTCGTCGTAAACCTTAACGGCCGATTATGCTGTCGATTCTTCTCGCCGCGGGTCTTTTTAGCCCGACACCGGCGCCGTCCCCGACGCTGCCCGAAATCATGCACACCGTGACCTCGCCGATGTGTTCGGCGCTTCAAAACGTTACGATTCCGGTTGGCTACAATTCGCGCGTCAACGACCAAGCGTTCCTCGCTATGGCACTCACGTCACGGAAATTCCTGAGCTCGTTCATGCCGGGCGACATACCGACCGCCGCGGAGGTGGAGGCTGCGTTCGAAGGCGTCAACTCGGGCACGGCGCTCTACGGCAACGGAAGCAGCGCGCCGACCGATATCGACGTACCGGGCAAGGGAGACGACCCGACGCTCTACGGCCCCAAGCAGACGATTCTGATGGCGAATCTCGATCGCATCGCAAATGAGATCGTCACCAACCTCAGCGCCGAACGAAAGTACGTCAGCGATTCGCTGCAGCAATACCCGCCGGGCGCCGATCCGCACGTCGACGTGCTGCGCGCGCACGCGCAAAACGTGATCGCGCTCCAGCAGGCGCTCCTCGATCGCTACCAGCGGATCACCGGCCAATATTTCGGCAACCGCGGCGTTCCCGGGCGCGGCAGTCAACACCCAGACGGATCCCGCCACGCTCAATGCAGCGATTCGCGGCCTCTTGCTCGGCGAGGTTGCCTCCATGGGTTCAACACAAGCGAATTATGCTGAGTTCGACAGCATTCAAAGCCTCGCTGAGGCCGGATCTGCGGGCCAAGTGGTCTCCGCATTGCGCGATCAGGAGCTCTACTTCACCAAGGCGCTCTTCGAAGCGTACAACCAGTGCCACGGGACGCATTACACGGTCGAGCCGAGGCGCTAGCCGGCAGGCAAGCCCTGGTCCAAAAGGCCCGTTCCCAGGGTCGTCCCACCAAAGAGGAAGACTTTAAGGCTCCCTTAAAATCCGCTGGCATCCACCGGTTCGCTACGCACATTCCGGTGGACTTTTGCTACCTACTGTGGAGGTTATATGTGGTCTCGCGCATTAGCAGCCGTCCTCACAGTCGCGTTTAGTGTACTTTCGATCGGTCCGGCCCTGGCAGCAGGCGGGCAGACAGGTAACCTGAACGGCACGATCATCGATGCCGCATCGAAGGCTCCTATAGCAGGAGCTTCGATTCTCGCAAAATCGGGAAGCGGCACGTATTCGACAACGACTGACTCAAAGGGCGTCTTTACGATCCTCGGCATGAGCGTGGATACGTATACGGTTACGATTACGGCTCCTGGTCATCAAACTGGGAACGTCACCGGGGTCACGGTGTTCGGTGGAGAAACCGACACGGTCGGCACGGTTGCACTCAATAAAGAATTACAGACGATTGCGCGCGTTACGTCGCGCAGTATGTCGAGTGCTTATCAGCCGACGCAAACGATCGACTCCTACACCGTCAATCAAGCGCAGATGTTGCAGTCGACCGGTAATCCGGCGTCGACCAACGAGAACGCGGCATTGCTCGCAGTTCCGGGCGTGACGATGACGAACAACAACAGCTCCGCGATGGGCGGAACCGTCACGATCCGCGGCGGCGCCGCGGCCGAAGTCGGCTATCAATATGACGGCGTGAACTTCAAGGAACCGTTCCTCGGTGAAAACGGATCGAACGCGCTGATGAACGGCGTCGGCTCGATTCAAGTCGTCGAAGGCGCGGGCGACGCGACGCAAGGCGGCGTCGGCTCGGGCGTCATCAACGTCGTCCCGCAGCGTGGCGAAGGCCCCGGAACCGGCTCGGTCAATTTCGACGTCGGGGGTCCGAATTTCAGCCATCAATTCGCGGCCGATTATGGATTCTCGACTCCGAATGGTCGCGTTTCGGAGGAAGTCTCGTTCAACGGTCAACGCTATGCCCCGTACTACGGGTATGCCACCACGCCGTTGAATCAGTACGGCAACTACTTTGCCACGACGTACGCGAGCAACAACCAGTTCACCAACAACTTCTTCTACAAATTCGGGAAGAACTTGAACCAGCAGATTCAAGTTCTCTACACGAACATCACGCAGGAAGGTTACGGGAGCGCAACGGGTCCCGGACTGGCCTATTACCCGTACGACCAAGTGACGCAGGGGCTGTGGCAATTCCTTTCGAGCTACACGCCGGCCGCAGTACGCCAGCCTGATCGGACTCGGGCCGGGCGTGCCGGCGACCGACGAGCCGATCACCAATCCGCAGCAAAATTATTCCAACGTCACCAACTTTCTCAAGATCGAATACGACAACAACCTCTCGGCCTCGACGTACCTTGCCGTGCGGTACTACAACTGGTTTGACGCGCAAAATAGCGATGACCAGTATTCGCTCGGGCCGTGGGGCGGCGGCGCTCCCGGCATTAGCGCTTGGCAATCGACCGGCGGCCAGACCACCGGTATCAGCGCCGACCTCTCGCACCAAATCGGCAACAATCTGACGGTCTCGTTTGAGGGGCAGTACAATTCGCTGCTGCCGGAATTTACCGCCTACGAACCGCAGCTTACCACCGACGCTCTGACGGGCACCGGCCTGACCAACCAGCCTACGGCTGGGGATTGGTTCCCCGGCGGCACGTCTACACTGCGTTTTGCGGCGCGACGCCGTACGCCGGCGCCCAGGCCTACTTCAACTGTGCCGCCTACGGCCCCGCGCTGCCGAGTTGCGACCCGCGCTTGCCGAGTTGGGGCATTGATTACAACAAAGCCAATTCCAAAATTGGGGCGCGGGTTACGCTTACAGTACGATCCCTCGGACCGAGTGAAAATCGACATCGGTCTGCGCGATGAAGGGTCAGAACCGCCACTGGCAAAGCCAACTAGATCAGTACGGCCTCGGCGCGCCGTCGACCGGCTACGCCGTCTATAACTGCGCGGCGTTTGCGGCAAATCCGGCCAACTACACGCAGTGCCCGCAGGTCTCGATCAACAACCCGTTCGATGTTCCGAGCGCACTTTGGAACCCGACCGAGCCGACCGTGCTGCAACCGCGCGGCTCGATCTCGTGGCAGATCGATCGCAACGACGCGCTGCGCTTCGGCTACGGACGCTCCGCCGTCTTCGCCGATGCCCAAACCGCGGGAACGCCGTTCTCGGCGTGGGGACTTGCGCAGTACGTCAACATCCCCGCAAAGACGGCTCCCGGTGTTCCGACGCCCTGTGCGGCTGGAACTCGGCGACCTTCCCCGGTGAAGCGGTCTTCCCGTGTACGTCGTACGCGCAGCAGCTCTATTGGCAGGGCGACAACTTAGAAGCACCGGATGCGGAGAATCTCCCGCCGGCCATCTACACCAACTACGACTTGAGCTACAACCACTTGTTCTCGAACGGGTGGGGCCTACGCGTCACGCCGTTCTTTAAAGAAGGCTCGAGCCTCCCGACCTACTACCTCTTGAACCCGGTGCTCGGCATCTTCGCGATCTCGACGCAGGGTTTCAACAAGACGACCGGCGTTGAATTGGGCGTGACGACGCCACAAACGCGGATCGGTCTCTCCGGATTCGTCACCGCGACGTATCAGAATGTCCTGAGTTCGACGCCGCCGTTCACCTCGGGCGAAACGACCGTTCCCACCAACTCGCTGGCAACGCTTGTGCTTGGCGATGTGTACCGTGCGGGATACGTCTCGCCGGGTTCGCTGCGCGTCGGCGCCATCGAGAACCTCAAGAACGGGATCAGCATCATCCCGCAGCTCCAGTACAACATCGGATATCCGTACAGCGTCGGAAACATGATCGCCGCGTGCGTACAAACCAACGCTTCCGGCGTCTGTACGAGTTATGCCAACGTGACGCAGGTCGACTTCGGCCCGGGCGTCACGGCCGGTCAGTCGAGCTTGATCGGCGGTAATCCGGGCTCGGCTATCTCGACCAACTACTACGATCCCGCGTACGCCGGCACGACCCAGAACCCCAACATCGCGGCCTCGCGCGGTACGCCCGCTACGGCGGCAAACGGCGGCGAACTCTCGCATCCGAACTTGACCGCCAATTTGACGGTCGAGTGGAAGCACCAGGGCAACACCATCGGCGTTCAGATGGTAAACCTGTTCGGCAACGCATGGAACGGTTCGGTTCCCGCGGTCAACCCCTGGTATCAACCGGTGGCGAACGGCGTCTCCGGGCCGGGAACAGGCGTCAATTCCTGTGTCAACCAGACCGGCCAGAACGTTCGCGGTTGTTACCAATACGTTCCGACGAACAGCTACGCATTCACCAACGGCGCGTACCTGCTCTCCAACGGTAACTTCACCGGAAACCCGACCTTCGGTCCGCTCGCGCCGTTCGGAATCTATGTCTACTACCGGCGGGCACTCTAATGGGAAGCAGCATGAAAAAAGCCAAAGCAATGATCACCATGGGAGCGATCGCATTCGCTCTAAGCGGCTGCGGAGCGAGCGGTGGAAATCCGACGACCCCAACCCAAGCCAGCGTCTCATCGAATGTGTTGCAGTTCGCGGTCGGCACCGCCGACTATTCGGGCTGCGGCACGCCGAGTCTCAACGTCGTGACGACCTACCGTCAACCGGCGGGTAGCTTTGCCCCCGGTGATAGCGGGACGCTCGTCAATACGCCGACGCTGACGGTTCCGGCGGCACTTGCCGGTCCCGCGGGCGCGGCTTCTGGGTACGACATCACGTCGACCGTTCTCACCGGACCGGCGACGGGCGAGATCGGCGCCGATGCAATCACCTCGACGTCGCAAAATCCCGGAACCACGACGGTCACGTCGTTCGGTCAATCCGGCGGCGTCTTTGGCCTTGGGATCGAACCGTGGAACTCCACCTCGAACGGCGATGCGTCACCACCGGGTGCCAATACGGCCGGTACGCCGTTCCAGGTCGCACCCTACCCGGTTCCGCTCTATGACGCGGCGTCGGCGACGGGCACCGATCCGAACATCTTCGTTCCGTGGGGCGGCCCGCCGGCGTTCAAGTACGGCGGCAGCCCGAATTCGATCGTCGGCAGCCAGAGCGTCCCCGGCGGCACGGCCGGCGTCAGCGAAGGCATCGACGTCTTCGAGGCAGTCGCTCCAGTGGTTGGTAACTATCAATTGAGTGTGGTGATTCCGGCAAACACCGGAACGGTCACGCAAACCAAGAGCGTCACGCTCGGCGCCGTGACCTGCATCCCGCAGGCCGCTACGCCGCCATTCGTTGCGGATGGAACGGGCGGCGGAACGCTGGCCTTCGTCATGCCGGCCGGCGCAACCGAGGCCTTCGTTCAAATCACCGACTTCGGCCCCGACAGTACCGCCGGCACTGCTAACACCTGCGCCCGTGTACTACACCATCGAAGCCACCGCTTCGGGTACGCTCACGCTGCCCGACGCGATCGGTTACGGCGGAACACCATCCACCGCGACCGGCGATGACGTCGTCGTTCAAGTCGTTGCCTTCGACTACGATGCCTACGGGATGTCGCCCCTGAACAGCTCGGGCAACCCATCCCCGACGATCACTGGTGCAGCCGGCTCGGACGACCTCTCGGTCTCCGCGGCGACCTGCACCGCGCTCCCCGCGGGGCCATGCACGACTGCACTGCCGTTGCTCAAGCGCCGCGCACTCAAAGCAGCGGGACTTCTGAGCAAACGCTAGAGACTCGACTGCGAAACGCAACAAGGCCCCGGCTAAAAGCCGGGGCCTTTCTTATTTCTTGGTGACGACCAGCGTCTTTGCGACTCTCGCTCCGGGCTCAATGTAGCTTACCGGCGTCGTCGCCGGTGCCGCGTAGCGCCGGTGCAAAAATGTGGACCTCGGTCGATACGAACGTGCCGTCGCGTTGCGGCACGACGGTCGTTCCAATGAACGAGCCCTGCGTCACTTTGTCGAGCGATGAATTGGAGAGGCTAAGGAATCGGGTGGTTCGAGCAAGAGCCACGGTGTTCTCACCGATGGATGTCTTGATAACAGCCGACGTCGCCGTCGCGGAGACCACCGTGCCTTCAAGGCGCGTCGTTTTTACCACGGATTGGGCGGAGGCCGCGATCGGAAGCAGCGTCACCAGCAACGCTGCAGACATGAATATTCTACGCATCGGCCCATTGAACGCACCGGTCATGAAGAAAGTCTGAAATAGCGCGGAACGCGCGCGGCGTAAGCCGCAAACTCCGTGCCGTAGTGCGTCGCCATGAAAGCCTCCTCGCGTAGCACCTGCCGGTGGAAGAGCGCGACACCGCCAATGAAGTAGACGAGCATGAGCCACGTCGGCTGGATGAGGAACTCGCCCGCGAGCACCAATCCGAATGCAACATAGATCGGATTGCGCGTGATCGCAAAGACACCCGAGGTGATGAGCTTATCGGGTCGATCCGTGTCGATACCGACGCGAAAGCTCGCGCCGAAGGAAGCAAGACTGCAAGCCATCAGCGTCACGCCCGCAGCGCAGCAGAGTACGCCGATCCATGACGCAAACGCCGGCGGGAACAGTCGTGCAGGTAGGGGTGCCGGCCACGTGAACGCATGGGCAAAAATCAGGTAGAAATAGAACAACACGAACGGCGGGATGAGAAAATCGGTCTTATCGGTCTTCCCGAATTTCATCGCCGTGACGCCATGCCGCCGCAGGATCGCGATCCGCGTGAGCACCATTGCCGGCAAGAGTACGATAGCCAACGCGCCGAGATAGCTGGGCATACGATAGACTACAAGAATGCGCGCGTAACGACCTCGCCTCGCGGCGCTGGACGAAGGTCACAAGCCGACAGGCGATTGGACGGTCTCCCGGCATCCGTTGTGGAATGGCGTCGACATGAAGAGTTCCCTTCCTAAAAGCCTCACGTGGCGCGACATTCTCGAAGCGCTGAGCGCTTCTGCAGCCGATTCGGTGTTCATTCGGGACGGCCGTGAGCTTGCACCGGCCGGTACCGTTGGGAATCGTCCGTCGGCGAAGGGCACGGAGCTCTGCCTTTTTTCGAGTGACACGCCCGTTTCGCGTCGGGCGTTGACCGAACAGCTCGCGAGTTTGTCCTCGTCGAGCGGACGCCGCTTCATGGCGTCGGCGCGCGCGAAGATCGGCGACTCAGCGCTTCTCGTCGAGTCCGTCGCGGATGAGGACGCCGACGGCGTCATTGCGGCTGTCGTGCGGACTCGCCGTCCGAAGCTTGGCTTCAACCAAAGCCAGCAAATCGGTAGTAGCACGACGCTTCGCAGCAAGCGCATCAAAACAGGATGAGTGAACCTATGAATACTGAAGCACTCGCCGCCGCAAAGCAACAATGCCAAGTCGCGGCGCAGAACTTTGTGCGTCTACAAGAGCTTGGCCACGGAATTCCCGCGGAGCAGCTCGCCTTCAATCATGCTGTTCTGCTTGCACTAAAAGGTCTCTACGAGGCCGTGGAATCGGCCTCGTAGAGCCACGCCGTCATTTCGCTAGATCGTAGCGGTCGGCATTCATGACCTTGGTCCATGCGGCGACGAAGTCGTCGACGAACTTGCGCCCGGCGTCCGCGCTTCCGTAGACTTCCGCCAATGCGCGCAGTTCGGAGTTCGAACCGAAGACGAGATCGACGCGCGTGCCGGTATAATCCACCGCGCCGGTTTTGCGATTGTGCCGTTCGTAGACCGTCTGGTCGGTCTGACCCTTTGACGGTGCTTGCCAGTCGCCGCTCATGTCGAGCAGATTCACGAAGAAGTCGTTGGTGAGCGCACCCGGCCGTTTGGTGAACACGCCGTGCTTCGAGCCGTCGGCATTGGTATCGAGCACGCGCATGCCGCCGACGAGAACGGTCATCTCGGGCGCCGTCAACGTCAACAACTGTGCCTTATCCACCAGCATCATCTCCGACGGAATCGCGCTCTCGCCCTTGACGTAATTGCGGAAGCCGTCGGCCAAAGGTTCTAACACCGCAAACGACTCGACATCGGTTTGCTCTTGCGATGCATCGGTGCGTCCGGGCGCGAACGGCACGGTCACGTCGATCCCCGCTTTCTTTGCGGCCTGCTCGACACCAACGTTACCCGCCAGCACGATCAGATCGGCGAGTGAGATTTTCTTGCCGCCGGATTGCGCGCTATTGAATTTGCTCGCAATGCCTTCGAGCGTTTTGAGCACCGTCGCAAGTTGTTCTGGCCGGTTGACCGCCCACTGTTTTTGCGGCTCGAGCCGAATGCGTGCGCCGTTGGCGCCGCCGCGCTTATCGGAGCCGCGGAACGTGGAGGCCGAGGCCCACGCGGTCGACACCAGTTGCGACGAGGAAAGGCCCGAGTCGGCAATGTGTTTTTTGAGCGCGTCGATGTCTTTTGCATCGACGAGCGGATGATTGACCGCCGGAATCGGATCTTGCCAAATGAGCACTTCGCTCGGCACGTCGGGTCCAAGGTAGCGAGCACGCGGTCCCATGTCGCGGTGCGTCAACTTGAACCACGCGCGTGCGAACGCGTCGGCGAATTGATCGGGATGCTCGTAGAAGCGCCGTGAGATCTTTTCGTAGGCCGGATCGAACCGCAGCGCGAGATCGGTCGTGAGCATCGTTGGTTTGTGATGCTTCGTGGGATCGTGGGCATCGGGCACGGGAGCCGCGCCGTTCTTGGCGATCCACTGCTTGGCGCCCGCCGGACTCTTGGTCAGCTCCCACTCATTGCTGAACAATGATTGGAAGAAGTTGTTGCTCCATTTCGTCGGCGTCGTCGTCCACGTCACTTCCGGACCTCCGCCGATCGTGTGCTCGCTGTGCCCCTTTCCGAATGAGCTCTTCCAGCCAAGGCCTTGTTGGATGATGTCCGCGCCTTCGGGATCGTGTCCGACGTGCGAGGGATCACCCGCGCCGTGGGTCTTTCCGAACGTGTGACCGCCGGCGATGAGCGCCACTGTTTCCTCGTCGTTCATGGCCATGCGCCGAAACGTCTCGCGTATGTCGACCGCAGATTTGAGCGGATCCGGATTGCCGTTTGGTCCCTCGGGGTTCACGTAGATCAAGCCCATTTGCACGGCGGCTAGCGGGTTCTCGAGAAGCCGTTCACCCGCGTACCGTTCGTCGGCGAGCCAGGTATCTTCGGCGCCCCAGTACACCGATTCGTCCGGTTGCCACTGGTCGGGACGTCCGCCGGCAAAGCCGAAGGTTTTGAAGCCCATCGATTCCAGCGCGACGTTGCCGGTGAGAATCAGCAGGTCAGCCCACGAAATTTGCCGGCCGTATTTTTGCTTGATCGGCCAGAGCAGCCGGCGCGCCTTATCCAGATTCACGTTGTCCGGCCAGCTGTTCAACGGAGCGAACCGTTGCTGTCCGCCGCCTGCTCCGCCACGTCCATCGGCAATACGATAGGTGCCGGCGGCGTGCCACGCCATGCGAATGAAGAGCGGACCGTAGTTGCCGAAATCCGCCGGCCACCACTCCTGCGAATCCGTCATCAGCGCGCGCAAGTCGCTCTTCACGGCGGCGAGATCGAGTTTCGCGAACTCCTTGGCGTAATCAAAGTTCTCGCCCATCGGATCGGATTGTGGGGAGTTCTGACGTAAGATCGACAGGCGCAGCTGCTCGGGCCACCAGTCGCGATTGAACCGGCCGGCGGTGGCCTTCGGATGCACGGGACACGTGGTTTGAGACAAGACTCCATCTCCTTGCGGGCGAGTGAAGGGCGCCGGCAAGCCGAGCCGCGTGAGCGCCACCCGTTCATGCTAGCCGACGAGACCAACTAGTCAAAGCCAATGAAAGCAATACTTTCCATCGTTCCCGCCTATGACGGCGAGGAGTCGTCCTCTTCGGGCGGATCGGGCTTGTCGCGAATGGTCAGGCCCAACGAGCGATGATACGTTTCGTTCGCTAAGAGGGCAGCTTCGATATCATCGCGCACGCCTTGCTCGCGCAGCAGCTGTTGTAAGCGCTCGCGGCTCTCGCGCAAATCCCGCGCGTACCCTTCGAGTATTTCTCCGGGCACGTCGGGCGCATCCAGTGGCCTCGCGACCCACGCGTCCATTGCCGCATGCGCGCGTTTGCCTTGCTCTTGGGCGGCGTCCAATTCGTCTCTGTAGCCGGCCATCGTTATTCTACGAAGTAGACTTGACCGGTTTGGGCACCTTCGACGCTCTTGCTGTATGCAAGCGCGACGCGTTTAGCCGGTACGCCTTCGGTCCCAGGGAAGTACGGACCGAACGCGGCCATCGATTCTTGTAGAATCGTTGGGCTCACTGCATTGATACGCATGCCGGGCGGAAACTCGACCGCCGCGGCGCGTATGAAACCTTCGATCGCGCTGTTCACGAGCGACGCACTCGCTCCGAAGCGAATCGGATCTTTGCTGAGCGTTCCGGCCACGAGCGTCACGGATCCACCCGAATTCAAGTGCTTGGCGGCTTCCAGCGCAAGGTGGACCTGGCCCATCAGCTTATGCGAAAGACCGATCTGCATTTGCTCGGGTGTCATGTCGAGCAACGGACCGAAATGCACGTCGCCGGCAGCGCTGACCACCGCATCGACGTTACCGACCTTCTTGAACAGCGCTCGAATGCTCGCAAGATCCCCGATATCAACCCGGCAGTCGCCATGCGTCCGGCCGGCGCTGATAATTTCGTGACGGCCTTTGAGCTCTTCGACGACGGCTTTGCCGATGGTGCCGTTGGCGCCGACCACGAGAATTTTCATAGTGACCTAGTTGTCCTGGACCGGCACATCTCCCCTGCGTCGTTGGAGCGGTACACTGAGGCCCGCGGAAGGGGTTCGGATGATGGTAAGACGGTCGCTTTATCTGCCGCTGATTGTTGTGCTGTGTTTGGGCGCTCCGCCGGCGGCGAGGGCCACCAGTAGTGCTTCAGCGACGATGACCGTGACGGCAACGGTCATTTCGACGTGCACGATCAGCAGCGGGAACTTAGCATTCGGCAACTACGATGCGGTGGGTGCAAATGCGACGACGCCCCTAAATGCGACGGCGCAGATTAGCACGACCTGTACGCAAGGCGCCACCGCGACGGTCGACATCGATGCGGGTTTGAACCCGAGCGGCACCGGAAACGCGCAGCAGCGACGCATGAAGGGCACGGGCACGAACTACCTCCTCTACGACATTTACCAGGATTCATCGCGCAGTCAGCGCTGGGGAACGAAGACGTCGGGCACAACCCGGCCGGTAACGGGCACCGGTGCCGGAACCCCCGTGAGTTTAACGGCGTACGGTTCCGTGCCGAGCGGACAAAACGCAGCGGTCGGTTCGTACACCGATTCGGTCGCGGTTACGGTCAATTACTAGAAGGCCAGGAATTATGAAACGATCGCATGTCGTCCCATGTGTCGCCGTCGCAGCGTTGCTCGGCTTGAGCAACGGCGCAATTGCCGCCGACTACAGCGTGTCGCCTATACCGGTCGCCGTCCCCATCGGAACGAAGACCGCTTCGATAACGGTGCGTAATAGAGATTCGGCGCCGCTTCATTTAGCGGTGCGCGTCTTCACGTGGACGCAGTCCGCGGATTCCGCGATGATTCTCGCGCCGAATACGACGCTCGTGGTGTTCCCGCGCACGTTGACGATAGCGCCGAGCGCGCAGCAAACCGTACGTATCGGCTTGCCCGCGACGTCAGGCAACGAAGAGGTTGCCTACCGCGTGCTCTTCGAGCAACTGCCCGACCCCAAGGCGCTCGCGGGTGTAAAAGGGTCCGAGGTCGTGGTGCGCACAAATATCGGCGTTCCGCTCTTCGTGGAGCCGGCGAAGACAACCGCGGCGCAGAAGATCTCAGGCGCCGCAATCAAGGGTACGAGCCTCGATCTCAAGTTGGAAAATGACGGCGACGTGCACATCGAACCGACAACCGTGAGCGCGGTCGGGACCGACGCTTCGGGTAAACAAACGTTTTCGGTGACGACGCCGGGATGGTACATCCTGCGCGGTGCGACGCGTGGTTTCACCTTTACGATTCCGGCCGGCGCGTGCGCGTCGACGACGGCCATTGCAGCCACCGCCGGCACCGGGCACAACATGTTCAAAGGAAGCACGACGCAGATCACGCGTTCCTGTTCGTAGGCAATGCGCTTCGCGGCGCTCGTGCTGGCGTTCGCACTTCTGGGCGCGACGCAAGATGCGCCGCGCGATCCTGGTGGCGACCTCGCCTACGTCGAGATGATCGTCAATTCGCAGGAACGCGTCGAAGTGTTCGCGGCGATAACCGATCGAGATCTCCTTGTCCAAAAAAGCGATCTCGTCGCCGCCCGCATCGCAGTAACGACGGGCAAAGAGCAACACCTCGCCGGCTTTGATTTTGTCTCGCTGCAATCGCTTGCGCCGGCGCTCACCTACGTCTTCGACGAGTCGACGCTCGTGCTACACGTCCAGGCGCAATCGTCACTGCTGCCGCTATCGACCTACGATCTTGGAACGCACCCCGAAGCGCCGCTACAGTATCTTCAAACCTCTGGGGCGTTCCTGAATTATGCGCTGACCGCGAGCAACGCGGCACCGCTTGGGTACGCGGGACAGGTCGGTTACAATTTCCCGAAAGTGCTGCTCACGAGCACGATGTTTTCAGACGCAGGACTCTTCCGGCGCGGACAGACCTACATCGAAAGTGACGATCGCAACGATTTGATTACGACAACGGTGGGGGACGCGTCGGTGGATACAGGCACCTTCGGCGGAGACGATCAGATCGCGGGTGTCACGGTTGCGCGCTCGTTCGCACTCGATCCGTATCTACTTCGCTTTCCCGCGCCGGTGCTCAGCGGGACGGTGCTCACTCCGTCGCGTGCCGAGATCTACGTGAACGGTGTTCTCACCAGCGTGGTCGACGTGGCGCCGGGGACTTTTGTGTTCGGAAATTTACCGGCCGTTTCGGGCTTGAACACGACCGTCGTGGTCCTGCGCGACGCGTTTGGAAACGTGACGCGCGTCACCTCGCAAGACTATAGCTCGCTCGATCTTCTGCGCGCCGGGCTGACCGACTTTGCGGTCTCGGCGGGCGTGTTGCGCCAAGACGCCTTTACCCCGGACGATCACTACAGCGGGGATGCCTTTCTCGGCCGCTACGCGCACGGCTTCACCAACAACTTCACGGCTGGAGCGCGCTTCGAAGCCGGACCGAATGTGGTCAGCGGCGGTCTCTCCACGGTCGTCGCCGGGAGACTCGGCGCGCTTGGGGTCGCCTATGGGGCGAGCGATAGCGGCGGCATTACCGATTCGGCGTTGCAGGTCTCTTTCGCGTATCAGACCCAGCACTTCGGATTTTCCGCGTCGAGCACGCAGACCGGCGCGCGCTATGCGAACACGAGTCTGCTAACCAGCGACGACCGCGCGTTGCTCGCGCAAGACGTCTCCGCATCGTTCGGTATCACTCGCAGCGGCGGCGTCACGTTCGGCATCGGACGCACAATCGACCGCGATATGGGCCCTACCTCCTTTTCGTCAGCTTCGCTCTACCAGGGTCTCGGAAGCATCCTCTCGATTTCGCTGACGGCGCTGCGCAGCATCACCGCGACCAGCGTTTCCGATTCGGTCATCGGACAGGTGATCGTGCGGACGGGACCACGTTCTACCCTGGTCCTCAATGCGGGAGACGGCACCGCGGGACTCCAATTTTCGTCTTCTTCCCCAAGCACGTTCGGAACCGATTACTCCGGCGCGATCAACACCGATGGCAGTGGCTTGCAGGACCTCCGTTTCGTGGGACAGCCGGGCGTTTTGGAGCTGAGCTCACTGCGCCCGAGCGGCGGCTCGCCGGCGGACCGGAGCGCGACGGTTTCAGGGTCGCTCGTCGCGAGCGATGGGCACATCTTTTTTGGGCGCCCAATTTCCGACGGATATGCGATTCTCGAAGGCGCCGGCTCGGGTGCAGACGTCCAGCTCAACGGCCAGGACGCCGGAACGTCGTCCGCGGGTGGTTACCTGCTGATCCCGACCGTGCAGAGCAACGCCGACAATCGCGTCATCGTCGACGAGAGCGGCGAAGCCATCAACCAAAGCATCGATCAACCCGTTCGTGATTTTTCGACGCGCAGCTTCAGCGGCGGCATTCTGCATTTCACATCGAAGCACACCGAGCATGTGTTTTTCGGCACCCTGCGCGTCGCCGGCTCGAGCGATCCGACGGTCGTTGCTTTCGCGTCCATGACCTTGACCTCGGCCGGTCACGAGCAAACAACTCAAGCCGACGGCGACGGCGGCTTTTCGTTCGACACATTGCCGGCGGGTCCGTATGACGCTATTGCCAATCTTCGAGGTTTGCCATGCACGTTTTCGGTCACACTGCCCACGAGCGAATCGTTTCAAGTGGACCTCGGAACGGTTTTCTGTCAGCCGTTGCTGCCGTAGCCTTCCTCGTCATGGGGGTGCCTGCATTTTGCGCAACGGCTCGCGCACAAGAGCCGCAGGTCGCCGTTCCGCCCGGGGCTACCTGTAGTATCACCGCGAACCCGATGAGTTTCTCGATTTATGACCCGACGTTGCCCTACGATGATAGCGCCGTCGGTACGGTCGGCATTTTGTGCAACGTGCCGCTCGTATTGCAGATTTCGCTGATCACCAACGACTCGTGCAATCAGCGTTATCTACGCTCGGGTGCTAATCGTCTCGCGTACAATCTCTACCAGGATTCTGGTCACAATATCGTGTGGGGAAGTCTAAACCCGATCTGCGGACAAGTGCGCTATACCGCAGCGGTTTTCCAGGCCCAATTTCCTATTTACGGCAACATCCCGAGGCTGCAGAGCGTCGGCGCTGGGACGTACTCGGACATTGTGACCATCCAAGTGAACTTTTAGGCCGGCGAGCGTCGGCGCGTAATGCGCGTGCCGAAGCAAGGCTGCTCGCTCGCCCCATTGGCAAGCCCCGTGAGATAAGAACCCTCGAAACGCGTGAACTCCTCGTCAAACGTCAGGCGCACTTCACCTTCGCGAATGTCGTCTCGCAGCGTCGCGGTAAGTACCCGGCCGTGCAGGGCGCCGGTGATGTACCCTCGGCGTCCATAGTGGCCAATGACGTTTTCGCCGCGCACGATAAGACGAATGAGTCCTGCGCCTAGGATTTCATGCATCTCCGGATTCAAGCGATATGCAGCCGTCGCATGCGCCAAGATACTGTCACTCCCACTTCTATTCCTGAGCGTGCAGCTTTAACGGCTGTAACCGATATCCCGAGGCCGCGAAATTTCAAAAATTTTTCGCTGTCTAGGACCGCAGCCGTCATAACGGGAGTGCCTGGTGCAAAATCAGGAGTACATGAGAGTCGCCGGAAGCCAATTTCAGATCGGTGATTTGGACCGCCTCTACGCAGGGGCGGGTGAATGGCTGCAACTCACGCCGGGAATGTTCGAGTGTCGAGCCTCGCGCGTGTTGCAAGCCGCAATGCGGATTACCGAGCTTCACGTCAATTGCGGCGTACAAATTCGCAACAGTGTCGAGCCGTGGCGGCTCTTGGTGTTGCTCGTGCGCCCGGCAATCGGTTGCCAGATCCTTGCCAATGGAAAGAAACACCCAGACGGCTGTTGCCTCGTCGTCTCGGGCGATGAACTCTGCGTCAATATTTTGGGCGCTGCGTCAATCCTGTGGTTCGATATCGACCGGCGCGCTCTGGGTGGCAACGATCGCTCGGGCTCGTTCGCGCCCGTGAAATGCGCGCTCGCCGCGGGCGCGCTCGAGTGGGTGGCGCTCGCGTCCTATGCTGCCGACGCGTTGGCCGACGAGCGCGCCGGTCGTACAGCGCCTGACGCGATGAATGGCATGGCGATCGACTTCGAGATCGAGCGCATCATGCGTTCGATGCTGCACCGCGCGCGAGGGAACGCGGAAAGCCAAGCCGACATCAATCGCGAGAAACTCGTGCGGACGGCGCTCGAGTTGATGTGGTCGAGCATCGAAGAGCCGCGGACGCTGCGAGATATCTGCAAGGCCGCGAAGTGCAGCGTACGTACGCTGATCTACGTCTTCAACGCGACATTCGGCATGAGCCCGATGCGGTATTTCAAGATCCAGCGCCTGAACTTCGCGCATCGCCGGCTGCAACGCGCGGAATCCGGCTCGCGGATCTTCGATGTCGCGGCGGATTGCGGATTCTGGCATTTGGGGCACTTCGGAGTCGACTACAAGGCGTTTTTTGGAACGACGCCGAGGATGACGCCGCGCAAGCGCAGCGTGACGCTGTTCCAACCGCAGGGCACTGAGGAGCAGCTCCTCTTGGGAAGTATTGCATGAGCAGATCGCTGGTTCTTGTCGCATTCACGGTCGCCGTGTCGCTCTGGCCGCTCGGTGCCGCGGCGCAGAGTCAGGAAACGGTCGCGCAAATGACGCCGTCGCCCCCGCCACAGAGCATATTCGACAACAAATGGCATGGATCGATTACGCCGTACGTGTGGGCTCCGGGCATTTCGGGCACGCTGGTGTTCCGTCACCCGGCACTGACTGGTGTCGGTATCGCGACGATCAACGTCGCCACCGGTCCCTCGAATTACTTGTCCTTCGTCAATTCCGGCGGAATGGTGGCGGGCGAAGTGCGCAAGAACGCTTTCGACATCAGCGCGGACGTAATTTTCCTCAACATGTCGAATAATAATACCTCGAACGTCACCATCGGCGGGCCGGCCGGAAACGTCGAGATTCCGGTCACCGCGTCGGTCGGATGGCATCTCAACACGACGATGTGGGAACTGGAACCGGGCGCAATGGTCGCGCATGGCGATGCCGGAGACATGATCGTGTTTACCGGCGTGCGTTCGATCAGCCTCAAATCTTCGGCGAGCTGGAACTTTACCGGCCCGATTGATTTGGTTCCGCTAACGGGTTCGGATTCAGAAACCGTTACCGTCACCGACGTGCTGGGCGGCGTTCGCGGGCGGGTCAACCTCGGCGGACGGTGGTTTCTCCCGCTCTATGAAGACTTTGGGTTCGGCACGAGCAACACGACCACGTCGCAATTTTACGGGGGAGTTGGCTACGGCGAGCATTGGGGCAATCTTCTCTTGTTCTACCGCCAGCTCTACTTCGATCAAAACAACAGCGCGGCGCGCGCTCGCGGCCTCGAACTCAACGGGCTAACCCTCGGCGCAACGATCAATCTCTGAGCTGTGCAGGATCATGCGGCCATCGACCGGTTCGTCGATTTCGCATCGCTGATATTGATCTCGCTGGCAGCCGTTTTAACCGCTGTTTGCGGCTACCAGGCGGCCCGATGGGACGGGGAGCAAACGCGGCTCTACAATATCGCAGCGGCGGATCGCGTTCTTTCCGAGGAGGCCAACGACCGGTCGATCGGCTTGGCCGTGATCGACGTCGCAGCGTTCTTGGACTATATTGACGCGGTCGAAGCCGGAGATACTCGCAAGGAGCAATTCATCTATGCACGCTTTCCGTCGAACTTTCGTAGCGTAATGGATGCGTGGCTTGCGACCAAACCCTTGACCAACCCCAAGGCGCCGGGCTCGCCGTTTGTGATGCCGCTGTTTCGGCGACAGTTGCGCGAGGGCTCAGAGCGTTCCGATGCCGCGGCCACGAGCAGTTTCAACGCGGCGCTGACCGCGCACCAGCACGCCGACGACTACTCGCTGCTGACCGTAATCTTTGCCGCCGTCTCGTTTCTCGCCGGCATGAGTACGAAGATGATCTTCCCGCGTCATGCGATCATCGTGGGATTAGGCATTATCGCGCTGATCTACGGGGTCGTTCGGCTCATCGGGCTCCCGGGATTATGAAGCCCGAAGAACTCACCGCGGTCGACTTTTTCGTCCGCCTCGGTGTCGCGGCGCTCTTGGGGATTGCGATCGGCTTCGAGCGCCAATGGCGCCAGCGCGCCGCGGGTTTGCACACCAGTAGTTTGGTAGCGATTGGCTCCGCGATGTTTGCCTTGCTCGATGAGACGCTGAATGCGGGCGACACGACGCGAATCGTCGCCGGCATCGTGACCGGTGTCGGCTTCATCGCCGGCGGGGCCATTCTTCGCTCGGGGGCCAACGTGACGGGGCTCAATACCGCAGCCACGATGTGGGCAACATCGGCAGTCGGGGCGTTGTCCGCGTTCGGCTATTTCCGGCAAGCCGCGGCCGGCGCGGCGGCGATCATCATCCTGAATCTCGCGGTCGAACCGCTGATCCGCGCGGTCGACACCCGCGTGCAGCGCGACCTGGCCAAGCGCACGCCTTCTTCCCGCGATTCTGGGTAATTCTCGCCTTTGCCAATCCTGTAGACTGTCGCTGTAAGCGCGTTTGCTTGAAAAGGTCTCTGGAATGATTCATATACTGTTGAGCGCGGTCCTGACGGCACAGGCGTCGATGCCGACGTCGAAGTCCGATCCGCCGGCGCAAGAAATTCCCATTCTGTTCAACGATCATCATGTCTATGCAACACCTGACACGCTGAAGCAGGGACGCGTGCTCGCGGCCTTAGTGCGGGGCGACACGATCCTGGTTCCGCTGCGTTCGATGTTCGAGCAAACCGGCGCCACCGTAACCTACGACGCCGGCAGCAAGACGGTTCACGTCACCAAACCCGGAGCCGATGTGCAAGTCACGGTCGGCGTTCCGGAAGTCACGATCAACGGCGAAAAACGGCCGTTGGACGTGCCGCCTGAAATATACCAGGGCGTCGTCGTCGTCCCCGTGCGCGTAATCTCCGAAGGCATGGGCGCGTACGTCCAGTGGGTCCCCGATCGGCAACTGGTCGTCGTGCGCTACATCCCGGCGACTCCTCCGCCAACGGCTGCGCCGCCGCCGCCCCCGGCGACCGCTCCGCCGCCGCCGCCGCCCACGCCCTCGCCGGCCCCGGTTCCAAAACCCGTCAACGAGGCGTTCATTGCGGGCGACTACTACATCGCGGGCAAGACCTACAATGAGTTTAGCCCCGGGAACCGCACGACCGGTTCGTGGCTCGCGCGTGGTGCGATCGAATACGATCACTTCTTCTTGGGAGCCGACTACTCGCAGTATCGCTACCCGCACGGGTGCATCAACATCACGATTCCGACGTCGGATTGTTACGTGACCGTCGTTGGGAACAACGGCTCGACGGCCGTGCCGGCGTTTACCGCGCGCGATACGTACACCGAATTGCACCTGGGTTATAAGATCTTCAGCCCGCGTGTCTATGTCGGGGTTGCCTGGGAGTTCAACGCCGGTAATTACGGCTACCCGAACTTCACCGGCGTCGGATACGGTGCGGAGAAACTGCCGGACTTGGACAACACGATCTCCTACTACGGCAGCTACTACGAATACCCGAACATTCGTGGAACGTATAACGGCTTCGGCGAGTCGCTGCCGATGCAGTACTCACTGCAAACCTACAAAATCGGCCTGACCTGGACGTTCCTGCGGCCGATCTTCGTCGAGGTTGGTTATGCCGGCAACCGCGGTAACGCGAAGGCCAATTCGGTTACGCCGGGATACACGAACAACGCGCTCTACGCCGGTCTCGGCGCCTTCTTCAACTACTAGCCTGTCTGCGGCGGGCGCAAAAGAAGTGGCGCATCTCCAATTGGAGGTGCGCCACTTGCGTGTGGGCGGTTTCGTTCCTACAGCGCGCGTTGTCCGATCACGCGTCCAACGGGAGGCGTCGTATCTTTGCCTCTGCCCCAGATGCCGTTGAAGCTGTTGTTGTCGCCGTTGAACCAGAACGAGAACCATCCGGTTCCGTTGCTGCCGGTCCAGGTTGCGCGAACCTTGTCCTTAGCCCGGAACTTGCCGTTGAGCACGATGTCTCCGGCGTGACAGAGCACGGATGGTCCCGATTGCGTGCAGCGCATCAGTCCGATGAATGCATTGGGCCCACCCGCGCCGCTGATGTGCCACGTTCCGGCGGCGGTGATCGGCGATGGCGGTAGCACCTTGTTGCCGACGAACGACCCGTTGGCCGGGCGTCCGTTGTAGCCCCACGTCCCGTTGAAGCTGTGACCGTTCGCGCTGACGTAGATCGTCAACCAACCAGCGCCGCCCGGACCGTGCCACTTACCGTTGATTTTGCCGTCGGCCACGAACGTGCCGGTGAAGCCGTTTCCGGTTGAAGCGTTGCTGCCGACGATGCCGGCGCCGGACTGCGTCAGCCTGACGGTGGACGTGGTCGTGCCGTTGTTTCCGGTTTGCTGAATGTTCCAGGTACCGCTGATATTGGGCGGTGCGGCGAGCGCCGCGGAGATCGACAGCGCGGCGATCGCCACGCTGCCGAGAAGTGAAAGACGAAAACGATTCATTCTTGGAGTCCCTCCTGGGCTAAGCATGACCGCAAAGCCTCCTCACGGAGAGCCGAGAATGGCAAAACTAGTGCAAGCGACGGAAAATCGGCTGGTCGTTGACGACTTGCCGGAACGCGCCTTCGTGGGCGCTGTGCGCAACGCCCTCCCCATTCCCCAGGCCCAGAAACCCGAGGTGCATGAGGCTCTCATACAGCAAAGCGTGCAACCGGAACTGCGCGACGCCGTTGAGCAATGGTAAAAAACCGCGCGCGACGATCGCATGGAATTCGTTGATCGACGCGTCCGAAGCCGGATTGTGACGAGCGAACATCACGCTCTCCCGGAGCCCCTCTTTTGGCGTCGCGAATTCGTCATCGACCTCGAAGTAGCGCGAGAGCGGCGCCTCCAAGCCGGCGGCGCGCGCCGATGCTTCGACGTTGCTGCGACCGGCGTGCTTGTATGCGCCCGCTTTGGCGATGGCTACCGACGCATCGTTGATGAAGGTCGCATAGAGAATCGTTCGTGAGAGGAGGCCAGCCTCGTCGAGAAGTGCGGCGAGCGCATATGCATCGGCTCCGGGCCCCGCTCCCGGCACCCACACACGAACGAAAGCATAGGTGCGCAGCAACGGCACGACGTTTGCGAGAAAGGCACGAAAGAATGCCGGATCCGCAAATGGTTGGGAGGTCGCGGCTCTGATCGAGATCACGAATGAAGCGAACGCCTGCTCATCGTGAAGAAGCCGTTCGAGCAATCCCGATATCGTCGCAACGCCTTCCGAACGCATCGCGTCGGCGACTCGGCGGCGCAGCACCGTCGGGCTAACGCAACGGAAGTCTACCGCGCCGTATCGCAGCAGCGCATCGAGCAGAAGCTGCAGTTCGATATCGGCGAGATCGTCGCGACGCAGATGCAGCTCCGGCGCGACCGAACCAGCGGTGGCTATTTGCTCAACCATATCTTCAGTAAGGACGTCAACTGATCGATATCCACCGGCTTGCTGACATATTCCGAGGCACCGGCAGCGATGCACGCCTCGCGATCGCCGCGCATGGCCTTTGCGGTCAACGCGATGATGGGAATTTCGCCGATGTGTTGATCGGCTCGAATGCGCCGAATCGTCTCGTATCCATCCATCTCGGGCATCATGATGTCCATCAAGACGATGTCGATGTCGTCGCGCGAACGAAGCAGTTCTATACCGTTGAGTCCGCTTTCCGCCGTGACGGTTTGCATTCCGTAGGCGCGTAAGGCTGCTTCGAGGGCGAAGATGTTGCGCGCGTCGTCGTCCACGATGAGCACCCGCTTGTCGTGCAACGTTCCGTTGGTCTCCTCCGACGGCATGCGTTTGCCGGGGGCGAGATCGGCCTCCACGCGGTGCAGGAAGAAGTTGAGCTCATCGATGAGGCGCTCGGGCGCGTACCCGTCCTTGACGATGATGGTGGAGGAGAGGCGACGCAGACTCGCGTCTTGCTCGCGCGTCAATTCGCGTCCGGTGTAGACGATCACGGGAACCCGCGCCGTCGCGGGGTTGGCGCGGAGCCGATCGATCAGCTCTTCGCCGCCCATGTCGGGTAAGCCCAGGTCGACGATGATGCAGTCGAATCGTTGGCGCTGCACAGCGTTTAGCGCCGCGTCGGCCGAGGCGACTGCGGTTACTTGAATCTCGCCGGTGCCGATCAAGCCGACCATGGCATTGAGCTGCACGATGTCGTCTTCGACCACCAAGACGTCCTTGCACTTGCTTTCCGCAAAGCCGAGTAGTCGATCGAAAGCATCAACGAGCGCCTCTTCGGAGATCGGCTTTTGTAGGTGGGCCACCGCGCCGGCTTCAAGCGCGCGCTGCTGCTGTTCGCCTCCCGAGATCACGTGTACCGGAATCTGCGCGGTAAGTTCGTTTTGCCGCAAGGCTTCGAGAACTTTCCATCCGTCCGTGTCGGGAAGCGAGATATCCAGCGTCACCGCATCGGGCAAATAGCGGTTCGCAAGCTCGAGCGCCTCTTCACCCGAGTGCGCGACGATCGTTTTGAACCCGCGCCCCTGCGCGAATCCGGTAACGATCTTCGCGAAGGTCGTGTCATCTTCGATGACCAGCAGCAACCGATCGCCGGGTTCGATGGCGCTGCGATCATCTTGAATTCGCGGTGTGACCATTGGCGCGGGAACGGAACGTGCGCGTTGCGCCGGATGGAAGAAGGTGAACGTACTTCCAATGCCTACGGCGCTTTCAACCGCGATCTCACCGCCGAGCAGGGCCGCGATTTCACGGCAGATCGAAAGGCCAAGGCCGGTGCCTCCGAACTTGCGCGACGTTCCCATGTCGGCTTGCTGGAACGCCTCGAAGATCACGTTGTATTTATCTTGCGGAATGCCGATCCCGGTATCGGTCACCGCAAAAGCCACGGCCGGCCCCGGAACCGGCAGCGAGCGGTCGTGCGCGGCTTTGATGTGCAGCGTCACCGAACCTTCGGCCGTGAACTTGAACGCATTCGAAAGCAGGTTCTTCAAGACTTGCTGCAAGCGCGTCGGATCGGTCGTGATCGTATCGGGAACGTCGTGATCGCGCGCGATCACGAACTGCAGATCTTTGTCCGCAGCGATTTGGTTGAACGTGCGCTTGACTTCCGACTCGATGGAATCCATCGAGACGGCTTGCAGATCGATCGCGGTCGTGCCCGATTCGATCTTCGAAAGGTCGAGAACGTCGTTGATCAGCGTGAGCAGGTCGCGTCCCGCGCCTCCGATGGTTTGCGCGAATTCGACTTGCTGGGGCGTCATGTTGCCCGGGCCGTTTTCGGCGAGCTGCTTCGAGAGAATCAACAGACTGTTAAGTGGAGTGCGCAGTTCGTGCGACATATTCGCCAGGAATTGCGATTTGTATTTCGAGGTGAGCGAGAGCTGCTCGGCCTTGCGTTCGAGCTCGCCGCGCGCCTCTTCGATCTCGCGCGTGCGCCGTTCGATCTCCTCGTTGCGCTCCTGCAAGAGGCGCGCCTTTTCTTCGAGCTCGTCGTTCGTTTGCGTGAGCTCGAGCTGCTGGCTCTGCAATTCAGCGGTGAGGCCCTGCGACTGCTTGAGCAGTTCTTCGGTGCGCATTGAAGCGGTGATCGTGTTGAGCATGACACCGATCGACTGCATCAACTGATCCAAGAAAAGCAGATGGATCTCGTCGAAGCCGCGCAGCGACGCCATCTCGATCACGGCCTTGATCTCACCTTCGAACGTGACCGGAAGCACCACCAGCGAGATCGCGTCGACGTCGCCGATGCCCGAGCCGATCCTCACGTAGCTCTTGGGCACCGCGGTAAGAAGGATGCGCTGCTTCTCGACCGCGCATTGACCGACCAAACCTTCGCCAAACGCAATCGTCTTGCCGGCGCGTTCGCGCGGGAGGGCGTAGCTCGCGATCAGGCGCAAGCGCAGCGCGCCGTCGTCGAGATCGGTGACGTAAAAGGCACCCGTCTGGGCGTTGATGAGCGGCACCAGCTCCGACATGATCAATTGCGTGACGACGGTGATATCACGCTGACCCTGGAGCATCGACGTGAAGCGCGCGAGGTTCGTCTTGAACCAGTCTTGTTCGGTGCCCTTACGCGTCGTGTCGCGCAGGTTTTGAATCATCTCGTTAACGTTTTTGGTGAGCTCGCCGACTTCTCCGCGCGCTTCGATCTCGATCGTTCGCGAGAGATCGCCTTTGGTCACCGTCGTTGCGACTTCCGAGATGGCGCGAATCTGGTTGGTGAGCTGCGCCGCCAACTGGTTGACGTTGTCGGTGAGGTCGCGCCACAGACCGGCCGCGCCGGGGACGTTGGCTTGACCGCCGAGACGGCCTTCGAAGCCGACCTCGCGCGCGACGGTCGTCACTTGATCGGCGAACGTTGCAAGCGTATCGATCATCCCGTTGATCGTCTCGGCGAGTAGCGCGATTTCGCCGCGTGCCTGCAGGGTGAGCTTGCGCTTGAGGTCGCCGTTGGCGACGCCGGTCACGACTTCGGCGATACCGCGAACCTGGTTGGTCAAGTTGGCGGCCATCGAGTTGACGTTGTCGGTGAGATCCTTCCACGTGCCGCTGACGCCTTGCACGCGTGCTTGCCCGCCGAGCACACCTTCGGAACCGACTTCGCGCGCGACGCGCGTGACTTCCGAAGCGAAGGCATTGAGCTGATCGACCATGACGTTGATCGTGTCTTTGAGCTCGGCAATTTCGCCGCGCACGTCGACGGTGATCTTCTTCGAGAGGTCGCCGTTGGCGACCGCGGTCGTAACCTTGGCGATGTTGCGCACCTGCGAGGTGAGGTTCGACGCCATGAAGTTGACCGAGTCGGTGAGATCTTTCCAGGTGCCGGACACGCCTTGCACGCGGGCTTGACCGCCAAGGATACCTTCGGAACCGACTTCACGCGCAACGCGCGTGACTTCGGAAGCAAAGCCGTTGAGCTGATCGACCATGGTGTTGATCGTGTTCTTGAGCTCCGCGATCTCGCCGCGTACGTCCACGGTGATCTTCTTGGAAAGATCGCCGGTGGCGACGGCGGTCGTGACGTCGGCGATGTTGCGCACTTGCGAGGTGAGGTTCGAGGCCATGACGTTGACGGAGTCGGTCAAGTCCTTCCACGTGCCGCTGACGCCCTGTACCTGCGCTTGTCCGCCGAGCTTGCCTTCCGAACCGACTTCGCGCGCGACGCGCGTGACTTCCGATGCGAAGGCGTTGAGCTGGTCGACCATCGTGTTGATCGTGTCTTTGAGTTCGAGGATCTCGCCACGAACCGGAACGGTGATCTTTTTCGAGAGGTCGCCGTTGGCAACAGCGGTCGTCACGTCTGCAATATTACGCACTTGTGACGTAAGGTTCGAGGCCATGAAGTTCACGGACTCGGTGAGGTCTTTCCACGTGCCCGAAACACCGGCAACCTGCGCCTGACCACCGAGAATGCCTTCGGAGCCGACTTCGCGCGCGACGCGCGTTACTTCTGATGCAAAGCCGTTGAGCTGATCGACCATCGTGTTAATGGTGTTCTTGAGTTCCGCGATCTCGCCACGCACGTCGACCGTAATCTTCTTCGAGAGGTCGCCGGTCGCGACGGCCGTCGTGACGTTGGCGATGTTGCGCACTTGCGAGGTGAGATTCGAGGCCATCACGTTGACGGAATCGGTCAAGTCTTTCCAGGTTCCCGAGACGCCGCCGACGTCGGCTTGTCCGCCGAGGATGCCTTCCGAGCCGACTTCGCGCGCGACGCGCGTCACTTCGGAGGCAAAGGCGTTGAGCTGGTCCACCATGGTATTGACGGTGCGTTTGAGATCCAGAATCTCGCCTTTGACGTCGACCGTGATCTTCTTAGACAGATCGCCGCTGGCGACGGCGGTCGTGACCTCGGCGATGTTGCGAACCTGCGCGGTGAGGTTCGAGGCCATCGTGTTGACGGAATCGGTGAGGTCTTTCCACGTACCGGCGGCGCCTTCGACGGCTGCCTGTCCACCCAGCTTTCCTTCGGAGCCGACTTCGCGGGCGACACGCGTAACTTCCGACGCAAAGGCGTTGAGCTGGTCGACCATGACGTTGATCGTGTCTTTGAGCTCGGCGATTTCGCCTTTGACGTCGACGGTAATCTTTTTGGACAGGTCGCCGCGCGCAACGGCCGTCGTCACGTTGGCGATATTACGGACCTGCGCGGTGAGGTTACCCGCCATCGTGTTGACCGAGTCGGTGAGGTCTTTCCACGTTCCGGCGACGCCGGTTACCTGCGCTTGTCCGCCGAGGATGCCTTCGGAGCCGACTTCGCGCGCGACGCGCGTGACTTCGGATGCGAACGCGTTGAGCTGGTCGACCATCGTGTTGATCGTGCCGGACAGTTCGCGAATCTCCCCGCGCGCGTCGACGGTGATCTTTTTCGAAAGATCCCCGTTCGCGACGGCGGTGGTGACGTCGGCGATGTTGCGAACCTGCGCGGTCAGATTTCCCGCCATCGTGTTCACCGAGTCGGTAAGATCTTTCCACGTTCCCGCGACGCCCTTGACGTTGGCTTGGCCGCCGAGTTTGCCCTCGGAACCGACTTCGCGCGCGACGCGCGTAACCTCGGAGGCGAATGCATTGAGGCGATCGACCATCTTGTTGATCGTGCGGCTCGATCGCAAGAACTCGCCGCGCAACGGGTGGCTATCGGTTTCGAGCGGCATTTGCTGCGAAAGGTCGCCGTTCGCAACGGCGCCGAGCACGCGGCCGGCCTCCGACATCGGAAAAACCAGGTCGTCGATCAGTTGGTTGACCGACTCGATGCCATGGCGCCAGTCGCCGCGCACGCCTTCGGCCCGCGCGCGTTTGGTGATCGAACCTTCGCGTCCGACGACCTCGCTGATACGCGCGAGCTCATCGTTGATATACTGATTTTGCTCGATGCACGCGTTGAACGCGGCCGCGATTTCACCGTCGATCCCGACGAGGTCGTTGGGCAGCCGCGCCCGAAAATTTCCGTCTCGAAAGGCGCGAATGGCAGCAAGAAGTGCCGGCTGGTGTAAGCGGCCCGGCTCGGGCTGATCTGCCGGATGTTCCTGAGTAACAGTCGACGACATAAACGAAGCATCGCCCCCATGGCTACTTGGTAAGGAATCTCTTACCCGCTCCGGGCAGGCCCAAACAGCGAACCGCCCGCCAGTTTATTGGACCCAAAAAGCGGGCAGGATGTCCATAACATCTTCGTTAGAAGAGGGACCATGATCGAGGGTCTTGATCCTATCGAGAGCGGATCTCGCTCGCCTGCGTCGCCCCAACCCCTGATCGTCGATCACATCGCACGGCTCTGTGCCGATGCTTTGGCGGATCTTTGCGCCGTCTATGTGCGCAGCTCGCCGGGCGGACCGGTCGCGTTTTTCACCCGAGTGCCGGGCGAATTCAACGCTTTGCGCGAGGCCGTATTTGACGATCTGTATACCGAACGCGCCCGCGAGGCCGGTATCAGCAAGGTCGTGTATCAGCCATTGATCGTCGAGGGGACCGCGGTCGGCAGCGTCATCCTCGGCACCAGCGTATCGAACGTGTCGGGCGACGTCACCCCCGAGATCGCGCAAACCGTATCCGCGATTCTCTCGAGCGCGATCGGGCAGGCCTCGCAGCTCTCCTTCCATCACCGCGTCTCCGAGCGGCTTCAACGCGCCATGCTTCCCGAGCGCCTGGTGCAAGTCGACGGCCTCGCCTTTGACGCCGCCTATCGCCCCGCGAGTCGCGATGCCGAAGTCGGCGGCGATTGGTACGACGCTTTTGAGGCCGGCAACGGCAAGATCGGGATCTCCGTCGGCGACGTGACCGGCCACGGGCTGGAAGCCGCTGTAACCATGAGCGAAATCCGGGGTGCGATTCGCGCCGCTGCGGCAATGCACGCCTCACCGGCGGCGCTTCTCAACGCCGTTGAAACAATGGTCAGTGCGCAAGGCATCGGCATGGCATCGGCCATCGTGGGCATTTTCGATCCCGCAACGAGAGTGTTGCGGTACGCATGCGCCGGGCATCCGCCGCCCGTGCTGGTGACCGCAAAGGGCGATGCCTACCTCCTTCCCGGGGGTGGGCTCTTACTGGGCCTTGGACAACCCGCAGCCTCTCCCGAGCGAACGATCACCATGGCTCCCGGCGCGTCCTGCTTCTTTTATACCGATGGGCTGACCGAGCACCAGCGCGATCTGCTCGCCGGCGAAGAACGTCTGCTTTCGGCCATCGAGTATTTGGCGCAGCGGGATCTGCTCAGTGCCCGCGACCTTCATGCGCAGATCATCGGCGACGCCGCGAATCTGGATGACTGTGCGACGCTCGTGCTTCGCTTGCACGACGACGAGGCCGCGCCGCTCGAGCGCTACACGTTTAGCGCTTTACCGAGCTCGGCCCGGCTCGCGCGTGATTCGATTCGCTCGTACGCGGAGCGCCGGGGCGTGGGTTCGGCGCATGCCTTCGATTTGATCCTCGCGGCAGGAGAGGCCGTTGCGAACGCTATTGAATATGGCGCGCGCGGCCCCGAGACCACATTCAGCGTCGAGCTTTCCACCACCGAAGACGAAGTGCTGGTGCGCGTCGAGAGCGATGGACACTGGCGCAGTTCGCCTTCGCACGAGGATCGCGGCCGAGGGATCGCGATCATGCGCGCTTGCGCAAAGCATGTGGAAGTGTCGTCCACGTCTGAGCGCACGCTGCTGACGCTCGCGTTTGCCGTCTAAAGCGTCTAAAGACCGAAATAGGCCTCGCGGACCGCGCCGCTCGATTCAAGCTGCTCGCGCGTTCCGGAGAGTCGCACGCGCCCGCCGTCGATGAGGTAACCGCGATCGGCGAGAGGCAAAAATGCAACGTTTTGCTCGGCGATGAGCAGCGCCGTGCCTTCGCCGATCGCGGTGCGCAGCACGTCGACGACCTGCTTGACGAAGACGGGCGCAAGACCGGAGGACGGCTCGTCCATCAAGAGCAGTTTCGGCTCGGAGACCAGCACCTTGGCGATCCCGAGCATCTTGCGTTGGCCGCCGGAAAGAGAAGCTGCGACATCGCGCCGTTTCTTGGCTAGATCGGGAAAGAGTTCGAAGAGTCGAGTGCTGCGCCTGCGCACCTCGGCTCCGCTCAAGAAATACCCGCCGAGCCGGATGTTCTCTTCGATCGTCAGCGTCGCAAAAACACCCTGCTCCGACATGTACGCAATGCCGCGACGTATACGTTGATCGGGGGAGAGATGTTCGATCGGCTCGTCCTCGAAGCAGATCGTGCCGCTCCACGCCGGCAACAGACCGATGATCGTTCGAAGCAACGTCGTCTTGCCGGCACTGTTGGCGCCCAAAAGGAGAACGGTCTCTCCGGGCTGCACCGCGAGATTCATTCCCCAGAGAATCTTCATCGCACCATAGCCGGATTCGATTCCGGTAACCTCGAGCAACGCCACCGTCAACCTCCGATGAACGCGGCAACGACGTCGGGATTGCGCGACGCGTCTTCGAGCGGGCCCTCGAAGAGCATGCGCCCGGCGCTGAGAACGATGACGCGATTCGTGATGCGATTGAGAAAATCAAGGACGTGCTCGACTACGATGAGCGCGATGCCGCGTGCCGCGAGCCGAACCAGCAATTCGGCGACAACGCCGAGTTCGCTTGGATTGAGTCCTGCGCCGATTTCGTCGATCAGCAGCAGCTTGGGCAGTGTTGCGAGCGCGCGGCCGAGATCGAGCCGTTTTTGCTGATTAACCGTGAGCTGCGACGCGAGCACATCGGCGTGGCTTGAGAGATCGATCTCGGCGAGCACGGCGTCAACGTCCACCGGTGCGTGCGCGCCGAAATACGCGGCGACGGCGACATTCTCGCGCACGGTCATGTCCGCGAAGGGCTTTGGCACTTGAAAGGTGCGGTTAATGCCGAGTGGTACGCGCCGAAAGGCCGGCAGGCGGTCGATTCGCTGCCCGGCAAAGCGCAGGCTTCCGGAATCGGCTTGGTAGATTCCGGAGATCACGTTGATCGCCGTGGTCTTGCCCGATCCGTTTGGTCCCACCAGGCCCACGATCTCGCTTGGCTCGACGCTAAAGCTCACGTGATCGAGCGCGACGAGTCCGCCGAATTGCTTGGCAATTCCGTCGAGTGCGAGAAGAGGTTCAGAGGACACGTATGCCTCGCCGAGTGAGCAGCGACATCAGGCCATTGGGTAGGAACAGCACGAGGACGACGATCAAGAATCCGTAGATGAACTCGAAATACTGCGGTGCCGAGATGCCGACGCCGTTGTACAGCGCGTAGAGGACGATTGCGCCGATCACCGGGCCCACGACCGTGCCGACGCCGCCGAAGAGCGCGAACACGATGGCAAACACCGAGATCTGCAGCGTAAAGACCGCATCGGGATAAAAGACCGAAAGGTTCCAAGCGTAGGCGCCGCCGGCGAGTCCGGCGATGGCGGCCGAGACCAGCCACACGATCAAGCGCGTTCGCACGACGTCGATCCCGGCCATTGCTGCGCTGGTCGGATCCGCGTTCATGGCACGCAGCGCCATGCCGAAGCGCGAGATGCGGAAGTAGGCTGCTAAGCCCGTTGCCAAAAGCAGAATCGCGAGCATTGTGTAGTAACTTGCGGCGGGATCGTAGACTTGATCGATCTTAAGACCATAGGGGCCGCCGGTAATTTTCGAAAGGTCCTGGTTGGAGACGACGTTGTAGAGAATCTGTGACGCTGCGAGATTGGCGATCGAAAAGTAGGCACCGCTCAGGCGCAAAAGCGGGCCGAGGATCAGCGCGATGATGCACGCGCCGGCGCCGCCCGCTACGACGCAGAGCAGCACAGGGAAGTGCGTATGCAAAACCAGGAGCGACGTCGTGTAGGCACCGGTTCCGAAAAATCCGACGTATCCGAACGGAAGATAGCCGGTGAACCCATAGAGCAGATTGAGCCCCTGCGCCAGCACGATGAACGTCATCATCGAAAAGAGCAGCGTCCGGTTGCCGTAGGCGTGCGGCGCAATCAGAAACGTGGCGCCGATGACGGCGAGCGTAATCGCGGCGGCTCTCATGCGATCCGAACGGATTTACCCAGAAGACCCGCGGGTCGTACCAGCACGATCAACACGAGCAGTGCGTAGGGCACGAGATTCGACCACGACGGAAAAAACGTTTGCATCACAAGCGTGCCGATGCCGAACACGAGCCCACCGATGCCGGTGCCGAGCGGATTCCCGAGCGACCCAATGATGATAACGGCAAATGACGTCGTGGTCAGTTCGTTTCCGATATCGGGCGAGAGCGAACCGAGCATATACGGGACGAAGACGCCGGCGATGCCTGCGAGAGCGAGGCCGATAACGAAGGAGATCATCGACACCCGATTCACGTCGATGCCGGTCGCGAGCGCCTCCTCACGGCTTGCCATGATCGCACGTGTGGCGAAGCCGAGCCGCGTCCGGGTGAAGTACAGATACAACCCGACCACCACCAGCACGCTGGCCGCGGCGGCAACGTACCAACTATCCGGGAAGCTCTGCCCGAATACGGTGATGCTGCCCGCACCGAGGGCGTCCTCCGGCAGCGAGCGCTGATCGGCACCAAAAAACATCGTCGTCAGCGCGTCGATCATCTGCGCGACTCCGAAGAACAGGATGAACGAAAGCATTTCCGGGTTTCGGCTCTTTTGCAAGCGCGGCACGACGGCGACGTAGAGCGGGATCCCCACCACCATTGCGCCGAGCATGGCGAGTGGTACGCCGTAGAGCGGATTGAGGTGCGCCCGCGAGCTGAGCAAAAAGGCACCATAGCCGCCGAGCAATACGAATTGCCCATGGGCGAGATTGATGATGCGCATCACGCCGAAGATCAGATTGAGGCCGACCGCCACAAGTGCGAAGAAGATCCCGTACAGGATCCCGCCGATCAGTGCGTATTCGAGCAAGCTCATCGACGGGATACCTGTCGAAGATTACGGTTGCGGCGCCGGATAGACGGCCTTCCCGGTGGCCTTGTCTTGCGGGTAAACGACAACGAACTTATTGCCGTCGCCTTCGGGCACCATTTGCGCGACCGGAAGGAGCTCGCCGAGCTGCGCGCCGTTTTCGTTGATCTTGAAGTCACCGAGCAGCGTTCGGGTCTTACCCGACATATCCATCAGCGCCTGGTGGAAATCGAGTTGAGTAAACGCGGGCGCCATCGCGAGCATTTGCTGCACGATCAAGCCGTTGTTGTAGCCCGCGGCATTGAGGAAATTGGGCGCGGCCTTGCTCGCCGCGGTGAAGTCCTTGACGAACGTATCGGTGTTGGCGCCGAGCGTCACGCTGTCGTAACGGACGAGCGGAGGGGTCGGGTACGTGTACGTATAGGCAAGCGCCTTTGCGCCGACGTTCTTGGTTATGAGCGAGGTAAGTTGCCCTGGAAAGATCGTGAACGCCATCTTGAAGTGCAGCCCGCTCGAAGCAAGATCGCGCAAGAACGCGATGTCGTTAGGAGCGTAACCGAATTCGATAACGGCATCGGGGTTCTGCGCCGCGATCGTGTGCAACAGCACCGAATAGTTCGATTCGGTGGTTGGCACACCGTTGTAGTAGACCGGGGTCACGCCGCCGGCCCCAAGAGCCGCTTTCAGCGTCTCGGCCTGCGACGCGTCGAAGTCGTTCGAATCGTAGAGTATCGCGACGCGCGCGATCTTCTGCTCTAGGATGAACTTGCCCAGCGGAACCGGCCACACCGCAGAGGACGGGATGCTCACGTCGGCGAGGTAGTCGGTTTTCTGCGTGAAGAAGTTCGCGCCCGAACCGGTCGGGTCGATCAGCAGCATGTGATGCTCCGCGGCCAGCGGGATCGCGACCGAGGTCAATACCGACCCGAAATCGGCGATCAAGACGTCGACCTTGTCCTGGGTGATGAGCTGGTTGTAGAGCGTCGTCGCGGTGGTTGTCGAGCTCTGGTCGTCGTAGGCGACGACCTTGACCGGAATCTTCTTATTAAAGGCCTTTACGAAGACCCCGCCGCCCTTGTTGATCGCGGCGGCCCAATATTGCAACCCCTGATACTGCCCCTGCGAAGCAACGGCAAACGTCCCGGTGCTCGCGTACAGGGTGCCGATTTTGATCTCGCTGGGTGCGGTTGCCGCCAGCGCCGGGCGCAGCAGTCCAGTCAGCGTGAGGCCGGCGAGAATGATAGTGGCGGCTGAAAGCAGCCAGACGGGACGAGATACGCGCATAGGTCTCTCCTCGTACTGTGATCTGTGATGTCGGCGGTGTGAGTCGCTCTTGTTATACGATTCTGCGAGCGCTTCATGCTAGATGCGCACTATTGACTGCTAGGCGCACGTTGCATCTCGACGGAACGATTGTTCGGTCCCAGGCGTTGCCGCAAAAGGAACAGCTAATTGTAAGCGCGATTCATTGTCCTAGTTCCTGGACTGCTATGCGTCGCGCACTATGCGGCGCCAATAGGAGCATGTGAAATGTCGGATGGCAAACTGGACCGGAAATCGTTTCTGACGACGGCAGCTATTACGTCGGCTGGACTCGTTACCGGCTTCCCTGCAATTCTTCCAAGCCGCGCTTTCGCGGCAGATGTACTCAACGTCGGACTCAATTACGAATACACCGGTGTGTACGCATCGTACGCGCAAAGCGAAACGCAAGGCGCGGAGATGGCGATGGACGAGTGGAACGCACGCGGCGGTGTCATGGGCGGGACGAAGGTCGCGGTTGTGAAGGAAGACAACAACAACAACCCCGGTAATGCAGTCGAGAAAGCCCGCAAGCTCATTCTGGTCGAGAAGTGCCCGGTGCTGATGGGCTCGATCAACAGCTCGGTGTCACTGGCGATCAGCGGCGCGGCGAACGCGCTCAACACGTTTTACATCGATTCGGGCGGCCACGCTGACGCGGTAACCGGTGAGAAGTGCGAATATAGCACCTTCCGCACGTGCCACAGCACGTGGATGGAAACGCACGCGACGGGCTACTCGCTTGAAAAGAAGTTCGGGAAGAAATGGTACATGATCATTCCCGACTATGCGTTCGGGCACGCGTTGCAAGCCGGCTATCACGATGTGGCAAAGAGGATGGGGATCACGTTCGTCGGTGAGGACCTCACGCCGCTCGGAACAACCGACTTCAGCCCGTACCTCACCAAAGTGCTCGCCGCCAAGCCCGACCTCTTACTGGTCCTCGTGCAAGGCGACGACTTCGTCAACTGCCTCAAACAGACGAACCAATATGGTATCGCCGGTAAGATCCCGATCGGCGGACCGCAGGTCGAGCTCGAAGCGGTTTGGGCGTTGCCCGAACAAGCGCGCGTCGGCTATTGGGGCGTCGAGTGGTACTACAAGGGCGCCAGCGTCATCGGTACCAACAACAAGCTGGCTAACGACTTCGTGGCCAACTATCGCAAGAAGTACGGGACGCCGCCGACGGCCCGCAGCGCCTTCGGCTACATCACGATGGATCGCATGCTCTGGACCGTCAATCAGGCGAAGTCGACCAACGCTGCGAAGATGGCCAAGGCGCTCGAAGGCGCGCACTTCCAGTCGATCTGGGAGGGGGGCGGTTACTACCGCGACGTCGACCATCAGTTGATGTGGCCGATGTGGCTCGGCTCGATTCGGGCCAAGGGCACGCCGCAGGATCAGTACGACATCTTCGATATCGTCGACCGGCAAGAGGCGGCCGACATCGAGCAGAGCGTTGCAGAGAAGAAGGCGGTCTGCAAGATGAACTGGCCTACCTAAAGAACCCTAAAGAACCCTAAGGAAGCCAAAGGAACCTCTGCGAAGGCAGAGGTTCCTTACCTGGAGTAGCACATGGCCCACGTTGCACCCGAGATCTTTAACGGCTTGATCCTAGGCGCGTTCTATGCAGTCGTTGCCATCGGGCTCTCGCTGATCATGAACCTGACCGGCACGATCAACATGGCGCACGGATCGTTCATGACGCTTTCCGGGTACCTCGCCTTTGCTTTGGTAGGTGCAGGCACCAACTGGTGGTTCGCGCTGGCAGTTGCGCCGATCCTGACGGTGGTCGTTGGTATCGCGATGGAGCGGACGTTGATACGTCCGCTCTATCGCCGTGATCCCGTTTACAGTTTGTTATTGACCTTTGGCCTCTCGTTGATTGCCGAAGAGGCGTACCGGCTTATCTGGGGCACAAACGGCGTCCCATTTTCACCGCCGCCTGCGCTGCAGGGCGCGGTCTCACTCGGCTTCACCTACTTCCCGGCTTTCCGGCTGTTCATCGCGGCGGCGCTCCTGGTTATCATCCTTGCGCTGGTGCTGTTCTTGCAGCATACGCGCATGGGGCTGCGCTTGCGCGCCGCGGTGCAAGACCACGAAATGATCGCTGCGCTCGGCACGAACACCCAAGTGCTCTATATGTTCAACTTTGGCTTGGGCATTCTCATCGCGGGCGTTGCCGGCGTGCTTGCGGCGTGCCTGCTGGGCCTCAATCCGCAAAGCGGTAACGCGCTTTTGATGCCGGCGTTCGTTACCGTCATTGTTGGCGGGATGGGCAGTCTCTGGGGTGCGGTGGCAGGGGGCCTGCTCATCGGTGTTGCGATCAGCGTGACGACGCTTTATCTGCCGGCCTTTAGCGAAATCGTGATGTACGTCTTGATGGCGGTCATCTTGCTCATCCGCCCACGCGGCCTCTTCGGTGAAGAGGGCATCTTCGGGTGAGAATGAGCAATCGCGCCGGATTGATCGCGGCGATCGTGCTCTTAGTGTTGCTGATTTTTATACCTCAGCTCGCACCACACTTGCACTTAGCTATCTCGATCTGCACCGAAGTGTTATTGTTTGCGATCGCCGCGATGGCCGTCAACCTGCTGATCGGCTATACCGGTGTCCTTCCGTTCGGGAATGCTGCATTCTTCGGGCTGGGCGCCTATGGCGCCGGCCTCACGATCGAATTTTGGCATGCAAAGTTCTTGGGCTCCCTCGGCTATGGTGTGCTCGCCTCGATCATCGGCGCGCTCTTGATCGGGCCATTTTTGTTACGCCGGCGCGGCATCTATTTTGCGCTGCTGATGATTGCATTCGGGCAGGTCTTTTATTTCATTGCCTATCGTTTTACCGACATCACCGGCGGCGAGGACGGCATGAACTTCGTGCGTCCGGCCGTGGAGGGCTTGGGCTGGCAGCTCAAGGACGAGAATTTCTACTATGCCATGCTCGCGTTTTTCGTCATCGTCACCGTGTTCTTTTATCTCTTGGTTCGCTCGCCGTTCGGCCGCTCGTTGGTCGCGATCAAAGAGAACGAAACGCGCGCGCGCTATCTCGGGCTCAATACCGATCGCTTCATCTTCGTTGCGCTGCTGATTTCGGCCGCAATCGAGGGGTTGGCCGGCGCATGCTACGGGCTCTCGATTATGTTTGCCTACCCGCTGCTGCTGGACTGGCACCAGTCGGGAAACATCGTTCTGATGACGATTCTTGGCGGCAGCGGAACGATTTTCGGGCCGTTCCTTGGCGCGCTGATCTTCGTGATCGGTAACGACATTCTCTCGAGTGCGATTCCGTGGTGGCAGATTCCGCTCGGCGCCCTCTTCGTCGTGTGTGTGCTCGGTTTCCCCAAAGGCATCCTCGGCACGATTCTCGATGCGATCGAGCGGCGGCGCGGCGGTTTCGCCTACGAGGCGCGCGATACGCTTCAAGGGACCGTACTTTCCGAGCGGGAGATCCAGCCGTGAGCGACGTTATTTTCCAAGCGGAGAACATCGTCAAACACTTCGGCGGCGTGCGCGCGGTCGAGGACGTTTCGTTGTCTGTCAACGCGGGGTCGATTCAGGCGGTCATCGGCCCCAACGGTGCCGGGAAATCAACGTTTTTCAACGCGCTCTCGGGGTTTTACAAGTGCGACAGCGGCAAGGTGACGTTTAAAGGCGTCGACATCACTACATCACCAATCCACGATCGCATCGCGATGGGCATGGGGCGCACGTTTCAAACCTCGAGCGTCTTCCCCAACCTTTCCGTCTACGACAACCTCTTGATCGGCCTGCAGAGCGCGGCGAAGTTGGCGTTTCGCTTCCGCCCGGTCAACCCGGCGCAGCACAAGACCATCGAAGAGAAGGCGGAACGGCTGCTGGATTTCGTAAACCTCCGCGCATCGGCGCGCCGGCCCGTCGCCGAACTCGCGCACGGTAGCCAGCGTTTGTGCGAAATCGCAATGAGCCTTTCCACCGATCCGGTGCTGGTGATGCTCGATGAACCGATGGCGGGCCTTGCGCACGCTGAGACGACGCGCGTCGTCGAGGTGATTCGCAAGCTCCACAGCGAGCTCGGGCTCACCGTGCTCTTCGTCGAGCACAACATGCGCGTCGTGCTCTCACTTGCGCAGCGCATTATGGTGCTCGACCGTGGAAAGGTCCTTGCCGAAGGCACACCCACCGAGATTAGCGCAAACGAAGCGGTGCGCGACGCCTACATCGGCAAAGAGGTCGTCGAGCATGTCTGAGATGTTTTTGAAGGTCGAGAATCTCAATACGTATTACGGCAAGAGCCATATTCTGCACGATGTCAGCCTTGCGGTCGGCAAAGGCGAGCTGGTTGCGCTCCTCGGCCTCAACGGTGCCGGCAAGACGACGACGTTGCGCAGCATTCTCGGGCTTACGCGGCCGCGCAGCGGCGAGATTACCTTTAGTGGTGCATCGATTGCCGGGCGGTCGCCGTATCGGGTCGCGCGCATGGGCGTCGGCTACGTCCCGGAGGGGCGCCGCATGTTCGCGCAACTCTCGGTGCTCGAGAACCTGCAGCTTGCCGAGAACGGCCGTAGCGGTGAATGGTCGATCGCGCGCGTGCTCGAGCATCTGCCCAAGCTCAAGGAGCTCAGTGGACGCCGTGCCGGCAAGCTCTCGGGCGGCGAGCAAGAAATGCTCGCGATCGGTCGCGCTTTGGTCTCGAATCCCGATCTCTTGCTCGTCGACGAGCCGTCGCAGGGCCTGGCGCCGATGATCGTCGAGGAAGTGTACCGGATTCTGACCGAGCTCAAGGCGCGCGGCGTCGCGATCGTGCTGGTCGAACAAAACGCGCTGCTTGCACTCAAGATCGCGGACCGCGCCTACGTGATGGACGCGGGCCGAATTGTCCACGACGGCGAGGCGGCTACGTTACTCGCCGACCGCAAACGGATCGCCGATCTGATGGGTCTCACGGCGTCAGAGCTGGCGTCCTAGGGGTCTTCGGCGTCGTGCCGATACCTAAATGGTCATGACGACGCTCGCTACGAATGCCAACCTCCCGGATCTGATCGCTCCCATCGCGCGCGCGGTCCGGGACGACCGTGTGACCTCGCTCGCCGGCGTGCTCGCTCAGCTCTGCGAGCAAGGTGCCTTCACTCCCGAACTGTTTCTTCCGGCGCGATTGGACCACTACACGCGTAACCTGATCTGGCACGATCCGGAGGACCGCTTCGTGGTCGTCGGTATGACCTGGTCGCCGGGCCAGGGCAGCCCGTTGCACGATCACGCCGGATTGTGGGGTGCGGAGATCGTCGTCGACGGCGTGATGAACGAAACGATGTTTTCGTTGGTCGAACGCGGGAGCGATGGCCGTTTTCGTTTCGAGCGTGGCATGCACCGCGTCTCCGATCGCGGCACCGTGGGCGTCTTGATCCCGCCGCTCGAGTACCATGACTTCGGCAATGGGGGAGCGACCGTTGCGCATTCGTTGCACGTGTACGGGGGCGATTTGAAGAGCGCACAATGCTTTGCCGAGAGTGATGACGGCTGGTGGACCGCGCGTCGCGTTGACCTCCGCTACGATGCCTAAATTCACCACGATCATCGCCGGCGGCGGAGCCAGCGGCGTGCTTCTGGCGACGCGTCTTCTACGCAAGAGTGCGAACGCGCATGTCGTCATCGTCGAGCCGCGCGAGCATCTCGGGCGCGGGATGGCCTACTCGACATCGCATCCTGAGCACTTGCTCAACGTTCCCGCCGGGCGCATGTCGGCCTTTGGCGAAGAACCCGAGCACTTCATCAAATTCTTGCAAGCTCGCTTCGGCGACCGGTATGATGCGATGTCGTTCGTTCCACGAACTCTGTATGGCGACTACCTCGAATCGATTGCGCGCGATACAATGACCTGGGCCCCGGAGCGATTGCGCCGTGAGCGTTCGACGATTCTGGCCGCGAGTCTCGAGCAGTCCGGCGTTCGCGCGATCTGCGAAGACGGCAGTGTTCTCGCCGGTGACGTGCTCGTGGTCGCGACCGGGAATGCAAGCCCTGCGCCATGGGTGCGCGCGCACGCCGACATCCTCTCCGGTGAACGGTTCTTTGCCTCGGCCTGGGACGAACGCGCGCTGACGCCGGCCGATCCCGACGAAAGTGTGCTGCTGCTCGGCACCGGGTTAACGGCAATCGACGCAGTCATCGGTCTGCGTAGCAACGGCCATCGCGGTACGATCTGGATGGTGTCGCGCCGCGGACTGCTTCCCCACGAGCACCGGCTTTTTGATACGCCTCCGGAGCACAATCCCGAAGCCACATCACTGCACGACTTACTCGGCGCGGTTCGTTCGGTTGCTAGCCGGCCGCGCGTGTGGCGCGCTGCGCTGGACAGCTTGAGGCCGCGCACGAACGTTCTTTGGCAGGCGCTTTCGGTAAACGACCAGCGGCGTTTCGTGCGTCACGTCATGCCATATTGGAACGCGCATCGGCACCGTATGGCGCCTGAAGTTGCGCGGACGGTTGCGGGCGAAATTTCCTCCGGTGGTTTGCGCATGCTCGCCGGACGCACGGGAACTTTCGTGCAAACGCCTCAAGGCATTGTCGTTCCAATTCGGGTGCGCGGCGAGGACCGCACACTCGAGATCGAGGTCGGCCGCGTCATCAACTGCAGCGGGCCCGCGCATGACTTTCGTCAGTTGGAAAACCCGCTGATCGGGAATCTGCTCGAGCAAGGAATCATGCAGCCCCTGCAGACCGGGATCGGCGTCGATGTCGCGCCGAACGGAGCCTTGCGCGATCGTGTCGGCACCGACTCGCAACGGTTCTATGCGATCGGGCCGGTGCGCTATGGGACGCTGATCGAAACGACGGCGATGCCCGAAATCCGGGCGCAAGCCGCGGACTTAGCCGCGACCCTAGCGTCGCGTTACGATGAAGCGTTCTCCCAAGTGCTACAATGATTCCCATGAAGAGATTACTCGCGGGTGCGTTCGCTGCCGGCGTCGCTCTTGCGATAGCTCCGCATGCGTCTGCGCAAGTGACCGATCGGGAGATTCCAGTGGGCGCGACGACGACGCTCCGTCTCAACGTCAGTGGCTCCATTCACGTCATGCCCGTTGCCGGACTGCGCAGCGTGAATTTGCATGTGATCGACAGCGGGCCGTCCACGCCGCCGATGAAGGTGACCAGCTCCCGAACGGGCGCGCGCATGAACGTCGCGATTACCGGCCCGAGCGAATCGATGCTGCCGTTCGTTGGTGCCAGCGGCTACGAATTGCAGCTTTCGTATCCGGCGAGCATGCATCTCGACTTACGTGAGTTCGCCGGCCGCGTGCACGTGGATAGCGTCACGGCATCGATGCAGATTTACGACGCGAACGGCAACATCGTGGTGGACGACGCAGCTTCGGCGCTTACCGCGGATGCCGATAGCGGCGACATTTCGGTGACCAACGCGCGCAACTCACTCACTCTCACGGTCGGAAACGGCAACGTGAACGCGACGCTGGCCCCGAACTGGCGCGGTTCGTTGGTCCGCCTCGAGGCATCGAACGGCAACCTGCACTTGGCCGTGCCCTCCAATTTCCGGGCTCGCTACGACCTGACGACAGGGTCGGGGCGGGTAACCAACCCCTTGCATGGTGTCCCCAAGGCTCCCCTGGTCTTCATGCTGGCCGAGCAGGGCGATGTTTCGATCGCCACACCGTAGGGACACGGTAAAGTGCCCGGGCTCCACTGTAAAGAATGGCGGCCAACCCGTGCGCGGGGGCTCCTTCTGTCGTATCCTGTTTGGTGAGGTGTAGCCATGCTAGCGGGCGTTAGCAACTCTCGGAGGAAACTCGTGCGCTCTATTTTGATCCCCGTGCTTTTTGCATTTGCCATGCTGGCCCCGTCGGTCGCTTCGGCTGCGCTGGTTGACGCCGCGCTCGTCCCGGACGGCACCTACGTCGTCAAGGTCGAAAAAGTCCAAGATTCGCAGCATTTGCTCGTCATGATGCAAAACGGCATCGAGACGACGCTGATCGCGCAAGGCATCGACTTCAGCAAAGTCAAGGTCAACGACACGCTCAAGATCTCGCTGGTCAAGGGCAAAGTCCCGGTCTTTACGGTCCAGTAGTGCCTTACGATAAAGTACGCTTCGCATACTTTTCGTAAGACAGGCATCCTTTCAATTCTGGGTAAAGGGCTCGTGTTAGAACGAACCCTTTTTCTCGTTCCCCGAGGAGGATGTCGCATGCGACTTCGCACCACAATAACCGCGCTGATCGCGCTCTTGTTTGCCGGCACGGTTGCAGCCAACGCGGCTTTGACGCAAGGTACGCTGCTTGATGGAACGATCGACGGCAATTATTCGAGCAATCACGCCTACGCCGGACAATCCGTGACGGTTTCCAACGTCAGGAGCGATGACGGCAGCGGCTCGGTCCGCAACGGCACGTTGTACGGTTACGTCTATTCGGTACAAAAAGCGGGCCAAGGCACCCCCGGCAAAATCCGCTTTCGGTTCACCGAGTTGGTGAACGGCAACGGCGCGCGTTACACGATCGATAGCCGCGTCACGAATGTCAACGTGCAGACGAAGAGCAACGCTGGGAAGGAAGCCGGTGGCGCGCTTGCGGGCATGTTGGTCGGCAACGCGATTGGTAAGACGCTCTTCGGCGGCAGCGCCGGTGGCGCCATTGGTGCGGCCGGCGGGTTCTTGCTGGCGAAGAACAATCGCCAAGACGTCAATGTTACCGCCGGATCGTACATTCAGGTGGAGTTGTTGTCGGTCTCGCGGCGTCAGTCGCACTAAGCTTCGTGCCAATCGTTCCGGCGACTTCGGAACAGCTCGATCGTGCCGCCGCGCTTTTACGCGGCGGCGCGGTTGTTGCCTTTCCCACCGAGACGGTCTACGGCCTGGGTGCAAATGCGTTTGACGCGCGCGCGGTGGCGCGCATCTTTGAGATCAAAGCGCGCCCGGCGTTCGATCCGCTGATCGTTCATATCTCCGATAACGACATGCTCGAATGCGTCGCCGAAGACGTCCCGCATAACGCGCGGTTGTTGATGGAACACTTTTGGCCCGGCCCGCTCACCATCGTGCTGCGCAAGCATCCGCAAATTCCCGAGTTGGTCACCGCGGGTCTGGGCAACGTGGCCGTACGAATGCCGGCGCACCCGATCGCGCGAGCGCTCATCGAACGCGCGGCGCTCCCGCTAGCCGCACCAAGCGCGAATCCGTTTGGATATTTGAGTCCCACACGTGCGGAACACGTTGCACGCATGCTGGGGGAGCACGTCGATCTGATCGTCGACGGCGGTCCGACCGAACACGGCGTCGAGTCCACGATCGTCATGATCGAGCCGCGGCCCACGCTGCTGCGACACGGCGCGATTCCGATCGATGCGATCGAGGCGGTGATCGGTCCGCTCGAACGCGAGCTCTCCGACGAGCATAAGCCCCTCGCACCCGGGCGCTTGCCACAGCATTACGCGCCGCACACGCCGGTGCGCGTCATCGGCGTTCCGGCAAACGTGCCGGAACGCGAGCGCGCCGACGCGGTGTTGCTTGCCTTTCGCGCGCCCGTGCCGGGCTATCGCGCGGTGCGCGTCTTGAGTGAAAGTGGAGATCTGCGGGAAGCCGCCGCACATCTCTTCGACTATCTTCACGAACTCGACCGCTTGGGCGCGGCGCGAATCGACGCAGAGCAGGTTCCGTCGCAAGGCGTCGGCATCGCGATCATGGATCGATTGCAGCGTGCCGGGACCTAACCGGCGCGCTTTAGCGCTTCTCGCGCTCGCCGCCCTCTCGCTGATTTGGGGCTACAACTGGGTCGTGATGAAGATCGCCGTGCACAACGCGTCACCATTCACGTTTGCCGCGTGGCGGACGTTGGGCGGCGGGATCGCGCTGGTCGTGACCGCGCTCGTACTGCGCAAACCGCTGCGTCCGCAATTCCCGGCAATGTCCTTTTGGATCGGATTCTTTCAAACCGCATGCTTCGTCGGCTTGATAACGTGGGCGGTTGTGACGGCCGGCGCGGGACAAGTGGCGATGCTCGCCTACACGATGCCGCTCTGGGTCGCACTCCTCGCCTGGCCATTTTTGGGTGAGCGCATCGGCGTATGGCAAGGCGTGGCCGTTGCGATCGCGATTGCCGGTGTGGCATGCATGATCGGGCCCTTGCGCGCGGTTGGGCCGGCGGAATGGCTCGCGGTAACGGCCGGATTTGCTTGGGCGATCGGGATCATCCTGACCAAGCGTTTGCAGCGGCGGGAGCGCGTGGATCTCTTCGGATTGACGATGTGGCAGATGCTCTTCGGCGGAGCGGTGCTGACGATCGTCGCGCTCGTCGTGCCCGGGCACCCGACGACGTGGAACATGCCGTACGTGCTGGCGATCATCTACAACATCGTGCTTGCGACGGCACTAGCCTACACGCTCTGGATCTACGTGCTCGACGTCTTGCCGGCGCGCGATGCGGGGATGGGGACATTGGCCAATCCGGTCGTTGGTACATTGGCGGCATGGCTGCAGCTCGGGGAAGTGCCGACGCGCCTCTCAGCGATCGGGATGGTGCTGATCGTCATCGGCTTGGTGACGCTCTCACTCGCGGATCGACGAGCGGTGCGCTAGGCGCAGCGAGTTTCCCACGACGAACAGACTCGAAAGGCCCATCGCACCCGCGGCCAGGACCGGCTGTACGATGCCGAACGCCGCGAGCGGCACCAGCACGAGGTTGTAGCCGAAGGCCCAGAAGAGATTCTGCGTGACGGTGCGCATCGTCGCGCGCGCGACCGCTATTGCCGACGCAACCGCACGCGGATCATTGCGCAACAACGCCGCGCCGGCGGTTTCCAGCGCGACCGCCGTGCCGCTGCCCATCGCGAAGCCGATCTGCGCCTGCGCGAGCGCCGGCGCATCGTTGATGCCGTCGCCGGCGAACGCGACGCGCTGACCCTGCGCCTGTAGTTCGCGTACGATCTCGGCCTTACGCTCGGGCGTTGTGCGCGCATAGCTGCGCTCGATACCGGCGCCCGCAGCCGCAGCGCGCACCGGGCCGTCGGCGTCGCCGCTGACGAGCGCGATCTCGACGCCGAGCGCGCGCAAGTCGCGCACGGCCTGCACCGATTCCGGACGAAGCGCATCTTGCAGATCGATCGTACCGACCGCGTTCCCGTCGCTCGTTACGAGCACGCGCGTCGCGTCGCCGCCTTGCGCGCCGGTGATCGCGACGTGATGCTCGCCGACCCGGCCGTTGATGCCGCTGCCGCGTACGACCTGCACGTCGCGCGGCGACTCGATTGGGAGCGAACGCGCGCGGGCCGCGTCGACGATCGCTTTGGCGAGCGGATGGGTCGAGGCCGATTCGAGCGACGCTGCAAGCGCGAGCGTTTCGTCGGAACTCGCTGCCACGACCGAAGGTGTCCCGCGCGTGAGCGTACCGGTCTTATCGAAGAGCACGCTCGTGACCGAGGCCGTGCGTTCCAGCGCGTCGGCGTCTTTGAAGAGCACGCCTGCCTTTGCGGCGACGCCGATGCCGGCGATGATTGCGGTCGGCGTTGCCAGGCCGAGTGCGCATGGGCAGGCCACGACGAGCACCGCAACCGCGATGACGATTGCGTCGCTCACACTGCGATGCGCGATGAAAAACCAACCCGCAAAAGTGAGCAGCGCGATCGCGATGATCACCGGTACGAAGATCGCCGAAATGCGATCGGCGAGGCGCTGCACCGGCGGCGTCGAGCCCTGCGCGCGCCGCACGATCGCGACGATGTGCGCGAGTTGCGTACCCGCGCCGACGGCGGTCGCGCGCATCACGAGCGCCCCGCTGTCGTTGAGCGTGCCCTGTTCGAGCGACGATCCGGGCTTCACGTCGAGCGGCATCGATTCGCCGGTGAGCATCGAGCGATCGATCGTGCTGGTCCCTTCGAGGATGACGCCGTCGACCGGAATGCGCTCGCCGGCCGCGATGGCGAGCCGATCGTCGACGCGCACGAGCTCGACCGGCACTTCTTGGGTGCTGCCGTCAGCATTGCGACGGTGCGCAAGCGCAGGGCGCAGTTGGAGCAGCGCGCGCATTGCCGCAGAGCTGCGCACGCTTGCGCGCGCTTCGAGATACTTACCTGCGTAGATCAGCGTGATGATGGCGCTCGCGGTATCGAAGTAGGTTGCCCTGCCGGCAAACGCCTGGTAGAGGCTCAGGGCGTAGGCTGCGGTCGAACCGAGCGAGATCAGCGTGTCCATGGTGACGTTGCCGGCGCGCAGCGCGTCGAAGGCACTGCGATGGAATTCCCAACCGACGACTGCCCAAACGGGAAACGCCAGCGCGGCCAAGACCCATGGCTTGGAGGGAAAGTCCGGCGCGAACATCGCCAGGGCAACGGTCGGGACGCAGAGCGCAACGGCAAGCGCCAGCAGCCGGCCGCGCCGCACCACGTCGGCCTGCCGCTCGGCCGCCTGCCGGTCCTCGTCGAGATCGGTGCTGGCTTGGTAGCCTGCCCGCTCCACCGCCGCAATCAAGGCGTGCGGATCGACCGAGCCTTCGTGAAGCACGGTCGCGCGCTCGGTCGCGAGGTTGACGGCGGCGTCGTCGACGCCGGGGACCCTGCGAAGGGCTTGGGTGACGTGCCCGGCGCAGGATGCGCAGGTCATGCCGCGGATCTCGAGTTCGGTGAGGCTCATACTTTGCGATACAAAGTTAAAAGACTTTCAAATATGGAACAAGGGTGAAGCAGAGGCGACCGTTCTCAGATAAGATCAATTCCATTACGCCACAGTTTCCCTCATAATGACTACCTCCTAAGGATCCGGTATCGAACGTGCCTTCTATCTCTCGCGTGCGCGCTGCGGTCAGCGCGATTGCCCTGTGCCTTGCCGCCGCATTGCCGGCCTCGGCGTCTGCGCCCCTTCCCGCTCCGACCGCGCAGGATGTCAGCGAGAGCTACCACTTGCTTTCGACCTCGTACTTTCGCCCCGTCGACCCGCAGACGCTGGTAGACAAGGCGCACGATGCGCTCGTGGATCTCGCACGGAAACACGGATCGAGAATCGACCTCGCGCCGATTCACGCCAGCGACGATGCGACGGGAACCGTCGCCGCACTCGACAGCGCAATTGCCGATGCGGCCGCGGCCACGCACGGATCGACGACCGAGTTCGCGTACGCGGCCATCGGTGCGATGGCCAAAGCCGTCGACGATCGCTACACGACGTTCATGACGCCGGACGAATACAAGGCGTTTAAGGACGCGCTCGACCCCGAGAAGATTTCCGGCATCGGCGTGTTGATCTCGCCCGACGAGACCACCGGTTTGATTGACGTCTCGTACGTGGTTCCGGGTACGCCGGCCGATCGCGCCGGTCTCCAATCGGGCGATGCGATCGCCACCATCGACGGACAGTCAACGAAGGGCTTCACCACGGATGCCGCGAGCAAGTTGTTGCGCGGCAAGGCGGGCACCTCGGTGCGCTTGGGAATCGTGCGATCGAACGCACCGCTCGACGTTGCCATTTCGCGCAGCGATATCACGCCGCCGACGGTCGTCTACAAAATGCTTCCGGGTTCAATCGGGTACGTCTACGTGCTGGCGTTTGGCCAGAGCACACCGGATGAATTCGATGCGGCGATCGCGCGGGTCAAAGCTGCCGGCGCCAAGGCGCTTATCCTCGATCTTCGCAACGACGGCGGCGGTTACGTCGAATCGGCCCTGCAAATTAGCGAGCGCTTCATCGCACACAAACCGCTCCTGACGGTTGAAGAGCGGGGCAGCCCCGACACGACGGTGACCGCCGACGATGATGGCGCGCAAATCGATATTCCAGTCACCGTGCTCGTCAACGAGTACACGGCCTCAGCTTCAGAGATCACGGCCGGCGCGCTTCAGGATGACGGTGTCGCGTCGCTCATCGGAACGCGCACGTTCGGTAAGGGCGTGATGCAGACGCTGACACCGCTAGCCGATGGTGCTGCAATCAAAATCACGACCGCGCACTATCTCACCCCGAATCATCACGATATCAATCTCAAGGGTATCGCGCCGGATCTTGCGGTAGCCGAGCCGCACGACGCTCGCTTCGGCGACCCGCTCAAGGATCCGCAACTGCGCGCGGCGTTGGATTTTCTGCAGAAGAAAATCGCCGCGGTCAAGCCGTAAGGTTAACTGGCCTTGTGACGCGTTAAGCGGACGCAGGTGCCATTACGATCGAACTGCACGCTTTCCATCAGGCGACGCATCAGCAGAATGCCGAAGCCGCGGTCATCCGGTTCCTCGGCCGCCGCGGGGACAAGCGTGCTCGGCGGAAGAAACCCGTCGCCGTTGTCGCGAATCTCGATCGTGAGCTTCTGGTCGTCGTCGAACGAACAGCGCACCGAGAAACCGCTCGAGCGGTGGCTGTACCCGTGCTCGACGGCGTTGCTCAGCGCCTCGCCCGAAGCGATCCGGATGTCGGCGATCTCTTCGCTCGAGAAGCCGCAAATGCGGGCGAAGCCGGCAATGGCGTTCCGAGCGAGTGGCACGTTCCTGCGTTCGCCGCTAAACGTCGCTCGAAAATTGGGTGTCATCAGTGACGCTATACCCTCGCACACGAAGTAGACAAACGAGGCCGAACACGTGCTTCGCGTAGAAGAATAACGCGTCCGGCCCGGCAAGCGTGCCGCAGGTTGCGGGCGATTAGCTCAGCTGGGAGAGCAGTGCCCTTACAAGGCAAAGGTCGCAGGTTCGAACCCTGCATCGCCCATTTCCGCCGCGCATTTTGTCGTCGGCGAATGTAAATTCGTTGTAAAGGACGTAAGCCCATGATTGAAGCGTTGACCGAAATTACGGTTGAGCGTGAAGACGCGACGGCGATCGTTACGATGCGCCGGCCGGAGCGGCGCAACGCGCTCTCCCTTGCGATGATGCGCGAACTCGACGCTGCTCTTGACGAGCTTGGCGCCGACCGCTCGGTCTGCGCGATCATTCTCGCCGCGCAAGGCCCGGCGTTTTCCGCCGGCCACGACTTGCGCGAGCTGCGCGGCCGGGATGAGGCGGCTTACGTGGAGATCTTCGACCAGTGCGTTGCCTTAATGGCCACGCTGGCCCGGATCCCGCAGCCGGTCATTGCCGAAGTCGCGGCGCTTGCGACTGCGGCCGGCTGTCAGCTCGTCGCAGCCTGCGATCTCGCCGTCGCCTCCACGGATGCGCGATTTGCTACGCCGGGCGTGAAGATCGGGCTCTTTTGCAGCACGCCGATGGTCGCGCTCAGTCGCGATATCGGCCGCAAGCGTGCCTTGCAGATGCTCTTGACCGGGGACCCGATCGATGCGCACACGGCCTTGGCCTGGGGCCTGGTGAACCTGGTCGTCGAGCCGGCAGAGCTGCGCGCAGCCTCCCTCGCCCTGGCGGCGAAGATCGCCGCCGCCAGCCGGACGGTGGTCGCGCTGGGGAAGGAGACCTTTTACCAGCAATTGGAGTTGGAAGAATCCGCGGCGTACGGCTTTACCAAGGGGGTCATGGTTCGAAACGCCCAGCTCGAAGAGGCGCAGGAGGGCATGTCGGCCTTTCTGGACAAGCGGCCGCCACGCTGGCCTGTCTGACAGGCATGTAAAAAAATGAGCCGACCGCTTTCGCAGACGGTCGGGGTTTGATAGAGTAATAACACGGAACCATTATCGCCACAGCGTTTAGAAGACGTGGGCATTTCGCTGTCGGCCGATCCGTATAAAAACGTCGCCCACACCCGGTATGCGGGCAACCGCATACGCGACGGCATAAGGGCTCGCTACGCGAGCCCTTATGTTTTGTGGGGGTAGACGCACCTACAGCGCGAACACCCCTCCCCCGTGATTCGTCCTGATGCCAAAACGCGCTATGCCGCGCTGATCTTGCTCATAGCGCTGCTCGCTTCGCTCACCGTGGCCGTCTTTCGGGTCCACACCGAGTCGCAGACTCGGCGGGTGGAGATCGCGATGGACTATACCGATTTCATCCAACTCGCGCGCTCGTACAACTACAATCCCGCGGCCTTCCTGATCGCCCTGCGCCGCGCCGGCCTCACCTCCCTTGCCTTGACCGAAGAACTGGGTGCAAACGTCGGCGACAACGGTCGTGCGTACGCCACCACGGGGGCGGCGCTGCTCAATCAAGCGCGGATCTCTCCGCTTTCCGATCCGGTGCTCGCGTCGCTGGTGCGCTCGAATCACATCGCGCGCGATGCCGTCTATTTGATCATCGACGATCCGTCGGAGTACGCGCGGTACCGCCAACAACTCGCGCTGCATTTCGAAGCAAAGACGGTGCGCGTGCTGCGCGCCTCCAAACCGTGGATAATCGAAGTACGCACGCAAATCGATTATTTCAACGCGACGGCACTGGGCATTCCTTCCGATCAAATTGCGCTTGCAAAACGGCTGGGGCTCCTTCTCGTCCCGCGCTTCCAAAACGACGAGCGCTACGCGCAACCTCAAATGGAGGACACGTTTAACGGCGTCCTGGCACAGGATCGCAAAGTTTCGACCGTGATCTTTTTTGGCTTGCGCAATCAGGTCTTCGGCTATCCCGATCATCTGGAGGATGCGGCCGCGGTTTTCCGGGAGCACAACGCGGCGGCGGCCAAGCAGGGCGCCGCGCCGTTCAACTTCGGGATGATCGAAACGTACGACGACACCCAGATCCAAAAGGGCAACGACACGCTGGCCAAAGCGATCGAGGGCCAGACGGTGCGCGTTCAGGCGATTGCCCGAACCGAACTCGATAAGATTACCCTCGACGACGTGGTTGCGCGTTACGTGCTTGGCGTGCGCGAACGCAACATTCGTGTGGTGTACTTGCGGCCGTGGGCCCATCAAGACGGCAATCTCTCGATCGAGGCGACCAACGTCGAGATGGTCAAGGAGATCGGGGATCAACTCAAAGCTCACAGCTTCAAACTAGGTCGCGCCACGCCGATTCCGCAGTATCGCGGGAACAATCGCATCCTGGTCGGGATCGCGGCGCTCGCCGTCCCTTCGATCTTCGTGCTGCTGCTGGGCGTGTTCGGATGGTATCGTCTCTGGCTGGCGATCGCCGCCTACGGCGCGACGGTGCTCCTCTATCTCGCCGGCATCGTCACTCACCACGACATCTTCGCGCGATCGGTGATCGCGCTTGCCGGCGCGCTGCTCTTTGCGACGACGGCGTTTCTCTCGATCGCCAGAGCCTGTAGTGAGGAACCGGCGCCGCGCTTTTCCGATCAGCTCGTGCGTAGTTTGGGCTGGACCCTGCTCGCACTGGGTGTAACGTTGGCGGGTGCGCTGGTCATCGTCGGGGTGATGAGCTCGCCGCTCACGATGGAGGAGATCGAGCGTTTCCGCGGCGTGCGTCTCGTGCTCGCGCTCCCCCCGCTCATTGCGCTTGGCCTTTACCTCTTCGATCGGCGATTCAATTCCGGCGTCGAGCGGCCGTCGGACGTGCTCGCTGCGCCGGTGCGCGTCTATCAACTGTTTGCCGGTATCGTGATCGTGGCCGCCGGCGTGCTCTTGCTCATGCGCAGCGGAAACGACAGCGACATCGCGCCATCGCACCTCGAGCTCGCACTGCGCCACGTGTTGACGGTTGTTCTGAGCGTACGGCCGCGATTCAAAGAATTTCTCATCGGCTTTCCCGCGCTGATGCTCTTGCCCGCGCTTACGCTCGCGCATCGGCGGGTGATCGGATGGCTCTTGGCGCTGGGCGCCGGAGTCGGCATCGGCGATGTGCTCGACACCTATTCGCATCTGCACACGCCGATCACGATTTCGCTTCAGCGGACCGGCAACGGTCTGGTGATCGGCGCGATCATCGGCATCCTCGCCATCTGGATTTATCGCCGTGCGTGTATTGCTTTCGGGCTATTACGGGTTCGGTAACCTCGGCGACGAGGCGCTGCTCGAGGTGATCGTGACGCAGCTACGCGCGCGCTTTCCGTCGATGCAACTCGACGTGCTTTCAGCAACCCCCGAGGCTACCGCCAAAGAATACGGTGTCGAGGCGACGCCGCGCTGGAGCATGCGCAGCGTTCGCGAGGCGATTGGGCGCGCCGACGTCGTGCTCTCGGGCGGCGGGGGACTCTTGCAGACCGCGACCAGCGCGCGTAGCATCGTGTACTACGCCGGGATCTTGCGCGAGGCGATTCGCCAGCGACGTAAGTCGATGATCTTTGCACAATCGATCGGTCCGCTCGACTTGCTCGGGCGAATCGTCGTTCGCAGTTTCTGCCGTGGCCTGGATTGCGCGACCGTGCGCGACGCGCGCTCGCTGCGCTTGTTGCAATCGCTCCTGCCGCAAACACCGATCGAGCGAACCGCCGATCCCGTTTTTCTCTACGATCTGCCGGTCGAAGAGGTCGATCTTTCGACCGAGGGCTTGGGTGGCGATCCGTATGCCGTCGTAAGCGTGCGCAAGGTCACGACGCTACGAGATGGGCAGCATGCGATCGCGCGCGCGGTCGATCGTCTTGCCCTTACGCACGGCGTCCGTGTGGCCTTTCTACCGATGGGCGGCGCGACCGATGCCGAAGTGTCGACCACGATCATTCGCTTGTGCAAGAGCGCACCGATGCTCTTGCCTGAATGCTCGCTGGCTCGCGCGGCGGCGATTTTGCGCGGTGCGCGCGTCGTCATAGGGATGCGGTTGCATGCCTTGATCCTCGCCGCGCGCTTTGCCGTCCCGTTCTTGGCGATCCCGTACGATCCCAAGGTTACGGCACTCTGCGATGACCTCGGCTATCCGCTCGAGCCGTTGTGGACACCAGGCCGGCTCGCGCCCTCGGATCCGGCCATCGATGCGTTGGTCGACCGACTGATGTCGCAGCGTGACGAGCTCTCCGCCCAGTTGCGGGACAAAGTCGAAGAGATTCGCGCCGCCGCAGCACGAAACTTCGACGTGCTCGGCGAACTGCTCATCGACCCATGAGCGAAACCGTCGAGCGCGATTATCGCGAGACCTTACGTTTACCCAAGACCGACTTTCCGATGAAGGCCGATCTGCCCAAGCGCGAGCCCGATCGCATCGCGTGGTGGCACGAGCAAGGCATCTATCAGCGCCGCCTCGATGCCAATCGCAAGAACGGACCGTGGGTTTTGCACGACGGCCCGCCGTATGCGAACGGCGAGCTGCACATGGGCCACTTCTTGAACATGGTGCTCAAAGACATGTTCGTGAAGATCGCCTTGCTCGACGGAAAGTGGGCCGATTTCATTCCCGGTTGGGACATGCACGGGCTGCCGATCGAACTCGAGACGCTCAAGTTCTTGGGCATCAAGGATTTTCACGCGATCGATCCGCTTGAACTGCGCGAGCAATGCAAGGAGCGCGCGCTCTTTTGGCTTGGGCGACAAAGTGATGCACGGCAGCGCATGGGCGTCTTCGGGCACTTCGACCGTCCCTATCGCACGATCGATCCGTCGTTCGAAGCCACGATCGTCAACGCGCTCGCGGATCTGGCGGAAAAAGAGCAGCTCTACAAAGGCCTGCGTTCGACGCTGTGGTGCGTGCATGACGAGACCGCGCTCGCCGAAGCCGAGATCGAATACGAACAGAAGGTCTCGCCCTCGGTCTACGTGCGCTTCACCGCCAACGCGGCGCAACGCGAGAAGATCATTGCAGCGTTTGGTGCGGATTTGGCCGCGCTTCCTCTGTCCCTGCTCATTTGGACGACGACGCCGTGGACGCTGCCGGCCAACGTGGCGATCGCGCTGCGCGCCGACGCGACCTATGGACTCTATCGACTTGGCGATGAGCTGCTGATTCTCGCCACGGCGCTTGCGCCCAAGGCACTGGGAGAACGGTTCGCCGACGCGGAGCTGCTCGCGAGCGTTCCGGGCGAACGTCTCGACGGGACCAGCGTGCGACATCCGTTCATGGATCGCGATTCGCTGGTCGTACTCGCCGACTACGTCGATCTCGAAACCGGGACGGGCGCCGTGCATACGGCACCGGGTCACGGTGCCGACGACTTCGAGACCGGCGTGAAATACGATTTGCCGATCCTCAATCCGGTCGATGCGGCCGGTCACTTCACCCAAGAAGCCGGTCCCTACGCCGGCATGTTCATCTTCAAAGCCAACAAGCAGATCGTCGAGGACTTGCGCGCAAGCGGCGCGCTCTTTGCCGCGGCAGATTACGAGCACTCGTATCCGCACTGCTGGCGCTGCCACAACCCGGTGATTTTTCGCGCCACCGCGCAGTGGTTCATCGCAATGGACCAAAACCGGTTGCGTGCGCGCGCGATTGAAGCCGTCGACGGTGTCGACTACGTGCCGGAATGGGGCCGCGTGCGTCAGCGCCAGATGATCGAAACGCATCCGGAGTGGTGCGTCTCGCGTCAACGCATTTGGGGAACGCCGATTCCCGCGATCATCTGTACCGCGTGCAACGAATCGATTCTCGATCCGCACGTCGCGCGCAACGTGGCGAAGCGCTTCGCCGAGGTCGGCGCCGGTTCATGGTGGGTCGATCCGGTCGAAACGTATCTGCCGCCCGGCTTCCATTGTCCGAAGTGTCGCGGCACGGGGTTTGAAAAGGAAAAGAATATCGTCGACATCTGGTTCGAATCGGGTGTGACGCATCTCGCCGTGCTCGGGCACGACGGCGTGCCGTGGCCGTGCGATATGTATTTGGAAGGCGGCGATCAATTCCGCGGGTGGTTCCGCAGCTCGCTCCTCACCGGCGTTGCGATCAAGGGCGCCGCGCCGTACAAGCGAGTCGTCAAGAACGGCTGGGTCAACGACGAGCAGGGCCGCCCGATGTCGAAGTCGCGTGGAACCGGAATCGACGCCGTCGAGGCGATGAACAAGTGGGGCGCGGACGTCCTGCGCTTGTGGTCTGCCTCGGTCGAGTTCGTTGACGATGTGCGCTTCGGGCCCAACGTCGTCGAGCAGGTCGGTCGCGTCTACCGCAACATCCGCAACCGCATTCGCTTCATGCTCGGGAATCTCGACGACCTCGGGGCGGGAGATGTTCTTTCGCGCGAAGAGCTCGAGCCGCTCGATCGTCTCGCCTGCGCGATTGCCGACACCTTCGTGGCCGACGTGAAGTCGCTCTACGAGAGCTTCGCCATTCACGACGCGTATCTGCGCATCGTGGCGTTTGAAAGCGCGATGTCGAGTTTCTATTTCGACGCGCTCAAGGACCCGCTCTATTCGCTGGGCGAGAACAGCCACCGCCGGCGCAGCGCGCAATCGGCGTTGCTCTATGCGCTCAAGCGGATGCTGACCGCGATCGCACCGATGCTTTCGTTCACGGCAGAAGAAGCTTGGCAAGAGATTCCGGGGCCGTTACGTGGCGACGAACGCAGCGTTTTCGACTCGGCCTTTGGTACCCCGGCGCGTGCCAAAGCGGGCGAACTCGAATTGTGGGAGACGCTGCGCGATTTGCGTTCGCGCGTCGCGGCCTCGCCGATTCGCGACTTTGAAGCCCGCGTCGAATTGTCGGCTCCGGCAGCGCAGTACGATGCGCTGGCCGCCCTGGGCGACAATTTGCGCGACGCCTTGGTCGTCTCCCAACTCGACTTGCGCAAATCCGATGGCGATCATCTCGACCTTGCGGTCTATCCGGCGTATGGCGAAAAGTGCGCGCGCTGCTGGAAGTTCCGCGAACTGGGCACCGATCCGCACCATCCCTCGATCTGCGCCGACTGCGCGGCCGTGGTCAACGCCTCTAGAAGCCGAACAGCTCGAGACGTTCGAAGACCTCGCGTACCTCGAACGATAGCCACGGAACGATCGGGTCGCTGAAGCGATCGCCAACGCCAAGCGTTCGCGCGCCGTCGCACGTATGCACGACGACCGAACGCAGCAATGGATCGACATCGAATACGATTGGGCATCCCCACGCCAAATAGCGGCGAATCTTTTCTTCACGGAATCCGGGCCTATCGTTTGGCGAGCGTACCTCGACGATCACCTCGGGCGGCACATTGGGCAGCAAGCGATCCGCCGGATCGATCGCGCGAAAGCTTTCGGTCCGGTAGAATGATACGTCGGGAAGTAGGACCGTCCGCTTTGCTGAGTCGTCGTTGAGGCGCAGGTGCAGTTCCGAGATCGCCAGCCCCACACCCTTGCCGGCGCTATTAAACACTTCGGCGATCGTCGTCGCCACGATGCCATGTGGCGTATTTGGGCTCACCGCGACGCTCTCCACGC
>CAWHWL010000005.1:0-428011 GCA_963833045.1 Vulcanimicrobiota bacterium | reverse complement strand
CTGACTGGCTACGGCACCAGGCTTCAGGATCCGGCAACCGAATCGCGGATGATCACGACCGGGCAGGTGGCATGCTGCACGCAGTGCTGGCTGACCGAGCCGAGCAGGGCCCCGGTGAATCCGCCATGCCCACGGCTGCCGACCACCAGCAGCTCAGCTCCATCCGACGCGTCCAGCAGCACCTGAGCCGCGTTGCCCTCCGCCACCCTGGACCTGATCTTGACGTGCTCGTCAGATGCGGAGACCTCGGCAATAGCGTCAGCGACCACCCCTGCGGCGATGTCCGCAAAGTCAACCTCGCCAGGTACCGGCATCATGTACCCATAGGCTGCCGGGAACTCCCAGGCCATCACGGCCTCCACCACCGCGCCGGTGAGCCTGGCCTGCTTGACCGCCCATGCCAGCGCCGCCTTCGAGGAAGCCGACCGTCCACGCCCACCACAATCCGGCGCCCACCCTCGCCAGAAGGCTGCGTCATCACATCTCCTCTCCCGATGGATTTCCGTCGCCGACCTCAGGATCGCATCCGCAACGGCACCCGGGGCAGGGTCGTGCGGCCCAGCGGGGTGTGACGTTGGTCAGGAGACACCGGACCTGGGACATCCCTATCGAGCAGGATCAGGGCCTCGAGGCCCCCATCGGGCCGATGATTGAAATCCTGCAATCTGGACCTGGTCTGGGTATGGTCCCGGCCAGAGCGGAACGGCAGGGGTCCAGGGAGTCCTCACCAGTCCCGCAGTCCTCGGGAGGGGAGTGGTACGGAGCGGTGGTCGCTTCATGACACAGGGAGCATCCGGCTGAGTTCATCCGCCCGGGCGGTCACATCGTCAGCCGCCCGCTCAAGGGCGATGGCCTCCGCTTCCGGCTCATGTTCCGGGTCTGGCCATACCGATGCCGGGTTAACAACCCCGTCGAGGATGCACGCGCGCTGGTGGAGGGCGTCTTCCAGGTCTATGAGAGCTCGGGCTATGCCTAGCCCGTCCTTCTCAGGCCATCGCATCTCCAGGGCCCGGCGGCGCACCCTCCAGCCACTGGTTGAGGGGTGCCTTGTCTCCACGATCTTCTCCTCGATCACTAGGCGTGCACTCGTATGAGTGACCAAAGGCAGCTAATGATGCACATGCAGTGACCTAGTTTAGAGATTTCGTGGCTGTCATTGCGAGCCGGGCGGCGCGTACCGCGCAACGCAGACACGTCCTCAACGGCCCGTGACACCATCTGCCGTTGACAGACGATCATTGTCATAAGCACGGCTGGTGGTTCTGTAAGCCTCGTCCCAGACGGTCTCGGCCGCCTCCGGATGGCAGCCCCGCGACCCACTTGTCCACGTCGGCCCACGTGTAGCGGACACCGTGGCCGACCTTCGTGTATCTGGGGCCCTTCCCCAGGGAGCGCCAGTTAGCGAGCGTCTGCTCTGACTTCTTCAGGTACGCCGCGATCTCGTCCGGAGTCGCGAGCGGGACGCGGCGGCGGCCGGAGTCGCGGCAAGCGGAATCACTCATGGCCAGCGACCCTGCCATCCGTGAAGCCTGATACAGAGGACTGGTGCTCATTACTGCGCGTCGCGACATACCCGGCCTAACGCCGAGCGGAGAAAGCGGCGCGAGTCACGGTCCTGGCCGGCTAAGTTCGCCGTGAATCAGGTGTGAAGGATTTTCAGGCACGGCGGCAGGGTAAGCCGGATGTCCGACATTCAGCGGCCGGTGCCAGGCGCGTTCGGGTCCTACTCAGGCACAGGTAACCACCTGGGACGTCTTAACTCAGGTGTATTCAGGTGAGCCGTAGCCCGCCGTCGCAGGGCAGCACGACGCCGGTGATGAAGCTGTTCTCAATGAGCGCGACGATCGCGTGGGCCACGTCTTGGGGGCGGCCGTTGCGGCGGACCAGAGCTCGCTGGGCGAAGGTCGCGAACGCTTCCTTCCTGGCGTCGTCGGGCAGTTCGTCCCACCAGTCAGTCTCGATCACCCCGGGTGAGACCGCGTTGACCCGGCGGGGTGCGAGTTCGGCGGCCAGCGGGGCGACGGCCGCATCGAGGGCCCCGTTGACCGCGGCCGAGGCCGCGGTGCCGGGCATTGCCGATTGAGCCGAACCCGCGGTCACCAGCGTGATCGAGCCGTCCGCGGCCAGGGTCGGCAGCGCCAGGGCCACAGCACGCAGGTGGGCGATGGTCTTGCCGGGAATTCCCCGGGAAGGTCGGCCTCAGCCAGCCCGGCGGCAGGGCCCGACCCGCTGCGGCGGGTGACGGTCACGACCAGATCGGTGATCGGGCCGGCCGTGGCGAAGAACTGCCGGAGCGAATCCCCCTGCTGGGCATCCACGGGGACCGCCTGCGCGTGGCCGCCGAGCTCTTTGGCTGCGGCCTCAAGCCGGTCGCGATTGCGGCCCCCGATGATGACTCAGGCACCCTGCCCAGCCAGCAGCCGAGCCGTTTCCAGCCCGATACCGATGCTGCCGCCGATTACCGCTACATGACGGCTGTCCATGCTCATCCGCGGAACCTCCATTTCCGGACCTACATTTCGGCGCGGCTGTTGCCGCGGCTTGTTCTTGTGGTGGCCCTGGTGTTCGGTCCGCCTTCGCGGGCCGGGGTGGGCGTGAGCGGCGCGGTCGGCGGTCAGGGCCGTGGTGCTGCGAGGTCGAGGACGGTGTCGAGGATCTGCCGGGCAGACTGGCCGTTGACGGGCCAGCGCGCTCCAGATCTGACATCATGTTCCTTTCTCACCTCGCCTTCCGGCCCCGGGTCAGGCTCACCCAGTCGAGGTTCGGCAGGCCTTGCAGCAGCACGGCGGCGATCTTCAGCTTGGCCTGACTATTCGTCCGATGTTCGCAGGCGCCGCTGGTGGTGTTCGCGGCGAGCTCCAGTCCACCCCGGCATCTGGCTGCCCGCTTATCCGTGCCGTCGCTGGTTCCAGCTCTTGTGGACGAACTCGAGGCGGTTGTCGTCGAGGTCGATGACGTTGGCCGCGTAGTAGCCCTCGCCGAAATACGGTCGCGGCGCCGGGCTCCCCGTTGTCCCTGCCGCCTGCCTCAAGCGCGGCAGCGTAAGCGGCGCTGGCCTCTGCGGGGTCGTTGGCCACGAAGCCGATGTAGAGTCCGGTCTCACCGGGCTGGCGCTGGCGGATCCAGATCGTGTTAGCGCCGGACCCGTCTATCAGGCCCCACAGATCGGGCACGCCCTCGGGCCCTGTGGCCGAGTCGTAGCTGGCAAACTCGCGCCATCCGAGAGGCTTGAGGGCGGCGGCGTAGAAGGCGACCGTCCGGGCGGGGTCGCTAGCCGAGATGTAGACGTGGTCAATCATTTAGTGCGCTCCTTCGGTTGTTCCGGGCAGGCAGGGTCGGTCTTGGGGGCCTGAGCCGACGAGGGGGGCGCCCTTTGCCTGGGGCCTGCGCATCCACTCCGGGAGCATGGAGTACGCCGTTGAGGCGACATCGGCGGCTTCGCGGTCTCCCCTGGCACCGGTCGCGATGAGGGCGTACAGGCCGGCAGCGACGTAGACGTCTTCGGCGTCGGCGTCGGCGTCGGCGGGCGCGCTGAACTCGGCTCGAAAGCGGTGCACCTGCTCGAGGACGATGCCGGCGAGGCCCGGCAGGACCGAGCGCTCGCGGTGCGCCTCGGCGAGGCGCGCGAGCTCAGCGTCGACGCGCAGCAGCTCGACGAGCTTACGGAGGCTTTGGACGCCTACGAGCTCAGCGGCGGCGCCGCGGCGACGCTTGTCGATGTCGACGGCGAGGAGCTGCCCGAAGCTGTCCAGCAGCGCGAGCCACGCCGCCTCCTCGAGAGTCTGGAAGTGGTTGTAGAACGTGGCGCGCGTGACGCCGGCGGCCGAGCTGACCGATGAGACGGTAACTGGACGGCCGGAGCGAGCCGTGTCGCGTAGCGCGACGATGATGCTCTCGCGGGAACGCCGGAAGCGCGGATCCTGCTCTGACGGCAGACCTCTCGTCGTGGCTTCAGGCATCGACGCTCCTTCCCCGTGCTCGATATCGGCAATGCTAAACACCTATTTTACATGTGTCAAATAGGTGGAGTCCATGGATCAGGCACCGGCGGCGGGCCCGCCTGGCAGGCGGGCCCTCGGGTGTGCCACGTCTGAGCCTGATGCAGGTACACAGATTGTTGACGTTGCCCTCCTGAAATAGGTACACTTTTTGTGTACCTGAATGGAGGCGAGCGTGGAATCGACGAACGATCTTCTAGCCCGCTGGTCCGCCTGGGCGAACGGCAGCTGTGGCGCAAAGCCGTGGCGCGCCCGGACGCAAAGCCGGAAACCAGGGCCCTGGCCGAGCGGAAGCTGGCCGAGCTGGAATCGGCTACTGGCCTTGACGCCCTGGGCGCCAACGTCGAGCTGGTCAAGCTCCTGACGGGCTGGCAGTGGCAGGCGATCAAGTCGGCCCGCGAAGACGGCGCCACCTGGGAACAGATCGGCCACGTACTCGGCACCAGCAAGCAGGGCGCGCTGAATGCCTACACGCGGGCGATCGAGCATCAGGAGAAGTACGTCCCCGACTTCCACGTCGCCGTCGCGGCTCGGGCGGTCCTCGGCGGCGTAGCCGCCGAGGAGACGTCGCCATGACACTCCCTGTGTCAACCTCAGGCCGCGATTTGCTTGGCAGTTTGTTCGGCGAGCGCGGCGGCGGCGCCGTGCCGGGCGGGGTCGTAGGGGACGCCGTTGAGCCAGCAGGGCCAGATGACGCGGATCCAGGCGCGGGCGAGGATGCGGATGGCGTGGGGGTGGTCCTTGCCGGCGGCGCGGGCGTCGTTGTAGATCTTGGCGGCCCAGGGGCTGGCGTGCCGGCTGTTGTCGGCGAAGGTGGTGATCGCGGCGCGGAACCGTTTGTTACAGGCCCAGCGGAAGTGCACGGCGCGGTGCTTGCCGGACTGCCTGGTGACGGGGGTGCACCCGGCGAGGGCGGCGACGGAGTCGGGCCGGTCGTAGGCTTGGCGGCATCGCCCCACTCGGCGAGCACCTGGGCGGCGTTGACCTGACCCGACCTTGGCAGCGACGTGAAGATCGCGCCGTCCGGGTGCTCCCCGAGGTGGGCGGCGACGGAGCGGTCGAGGCTCTTCACCGCGGCGTTCAGGGCGGTGAGCACGCCGGCGGCGGCGAGCACGGCATCGCGGAGCGCCTCGGTGAGCGCTTCGCGGCGGTGCCCGCCGGGGCGGAGCGCAGCCGGGCCAGCAGCTCGGCGGCAGTGCGGCGGCCGGAGTAGCCGTGCTTGACCAGGAACGCCGCCATCCGCTTCTCGCCCAGGTGCGCGGCGGCGGCCGGGGTCGGGTAGCGGGTCAGGAACTCCAGGCTGATCGGCGACTCGACGTCGGCGAAGATGGCCTTGGCGCCGGGCCAGTGCGCGTCCAGCAGCGCCGACAGCTGGTTGGTGGCCGCGACCCGCATCTCCACCAGATCGCCGCGGGTGCGCACGACGGTGCGCAGCGCCCGGGTCTGGTCGCTGTAGGGGGCGGCGGTCCCAGCTTGTGCGGCGCAGCCGCAGGTACTCCGCGATCACCGCAGCGTCCCCGGCGTCGGACTTGGCCCCGGACAGCACCTCGCCCTCGCGCCAGGTCTTGATCGCGTTCGGGCTGACCGGCACCACCGGGTGCCCGGCTTCCAGCAGCAGGTCCACCAGGCGGCCGTCGGGCGCTCGATGGCGACCGGCATGCTGCCGGCCTCACCGTACCGGGCCAGGCGGCGGAGCAACGCGGCGATCCCGTCCGCGGAATGCTCGATCGTGAACTCGGCGGCGATCTTGCCCCCGGCGTCCATCACGCACACGGCATGCGTCTGGGCGGCCCAGTCGATCCCGGTGAAGAACAGCGCTTCAGGCAGCGCAAGAGACACGGTAACTCCTCACGATGGCAGCGACGACCCGGCGGCAGCGAGGCCAGCTCCCGGGCGGTCACTAACTGGCGCTCTGCGGCGCGTCCCCCTGTTGCCGGTCTGCAGCCCCGGAAAACCGGGGGCGGCGGTGTCATGCAGGCCCTTCACGGGCGACCGCACCAGACCGTCACCCCGGCTCCCGCCGAGTCCCTACATCGAGCACCGTATCGGTGCCCACGAGAAAGATGGTGCCCTAGTGACCGATCCAGACCAGACCGCCAACCTGGTGGACCAGATTACCGAGGGGTACCGCGAGCACGTCGCCGCTGAGTCGGCCATGGCCGAGCCTGCGGAGGATGACATCGCCGAGGAAGATCCCTGCGCCGAGGCGCTGACCGCGGCCGAGGTCCTTTACGCGCTGGTCGAGGGAAACGCGGTCCACATGCTCACCGTCTCCGGAGACAACCCGGTAGTGATCACCGGACTAGACGGCGAGGCCAGGGAGCTGGCCAGGGCGGTGCTCAAGGCCCGGGGCTGGACCCTCACGCCGTACCCGGAACGGGATGAGTGGCGCCGCCCAGATCTACTCTCGTAAGGCCGTCGCCTAGCCTCGGCCGGCACTTCCGGGCCACAGCAACGGTCACAACACGGACTCGTTCCCCGTATCTCCGTGCACCACGGGCATTCCGCCTGCATCAGCATGTTGGGAGCGCGGCAGGGAGGCTGCGCATGGGGAAGGTGAACGCGAGCGTTGAGCAGCCGCCAGGATGGTATCCGGACGCGGCCGGGCAGCCGATCCTGCATTGGTGGGACGGCCAGCGATGGACCGGCGACATTGCCCCCCGGCTGGGGAGCCGAGCTCCCTGCCTCAATGGGCGCGGGCCAGAAGCCAGCGCCCGCTCCGGCACCGCGGCAGAGTTGCGTCCGGCAAGGTGGTGTACTGACCGGCCCGGTTGATGGGCGTGGCGCAGACGTGTAAGGCGGCCACCGCGTGATCCTTTGGAAGACCTCTCACAGTGCTTCTGAAGGAGACATCACGGTGACCGCCCCTAGCAGTATCGACCCTGCCCGCTTCCTGCACGACCAGCTGGCGTCCGCGTCGCCGGATCTGCTGCGCTCGATGCTGACCACGTTCATCAACGCGCTGATGTCCGCGGAGGCCGACGCGGTCTGCGGCGCCCCCTATGGGATGCCGGGCCCGGACCGGGTCAACGTCCGCAACGGCTACCGGCACCGGGACTTCGATACCCGGGCCGGGACGCTGGACGTGGCGATCCCGAAGCTGCGGTCGGGCAGCTATTTCCCGGACTGGCTGCTGGAACGCCGCCGCCGCGCCGAGGCGGCCCTGACCGGTGGTGGCGACGTGCTACCTGCTCGGGGTCTCCACCCGGCGGATGGAGAAGCTGGTGGAGTCCCTCGGGATCACCCGGCTGTCGCGGTCGCAGGTCAGCGAGATGGCCCGGGACCTGGATGGGCAGGTGGAGGCGTTCCGGACCCGGCCGCTGGACGCCGGCCCCTACACGTTCGTCGCGGCGGACGCGCTGGTGCTGAAGGTCCGCGAGGGCGGCCGGGTGGTGAATGTCCACGCGCTGCTGGCGGCGGGGGTGAACGGCGACGGGCACCGGGAGATCCTGGGCCTGCAGGTCACCTCCGCTGAGGACGGCGCCGGGTGGCTGGGGTTCTTCCGGGACCTGACCGCCCGCGGCCTGACCGGCGTCGCCCTGGTCACCTCCGACGCGCACCGCGGCCTGGTCGAGGCCATCGGCGCGACCCTGCCCGGCGCCAGCTGGCAGCGGTGCCGGACCCACTACGCGGCGAACTTGATGTCGGCGACCCCTAAGGCGTCCTGGCCCTGGGTCAAGACCCTGCTGCACTCGGTCTATGACCAGCCCGACGCCGCCTCCGTGCACGACCAGTACGACCGGCTCATCGACGCGATCACCGCCAAGCTCCCCGACGTCGCCGCGCACCTGGACGCCGCCCGGCCCGACGTCCTGGCCTTCACCGCCTTCCCCAAGGAGCTCTGGCGGCGGATTGGAGCAGCAACCCGCTATCTGTTAACCGGCTCTCGGGCGACACGTTCTGGCTTGCTGCCTGAGGTCCGCCGGTCCGGTGTGGGCTGGGTGGATGCTGCCCGACAACCCCGGCAGATAGGACGAGGCGATGACAGTTCAGGTCCAGCTGGCTGATGGCGGATACCGGATCAGCGGTGACTGGGAGGAAACAGCGAAGCCGACTGCGTTCCCTGGCTCATCTGGCCGTCCGGGCGTTCAGCCCGGCTACTATCCGGCTTATGCGTTCGACGTGGTGAACCTGGCCCGGTTCCTGACCGGTGAGGGCATCAGCCTGGCCAGCGCGACACGGGTCGATGTCTTCGCCTGGGTTGACTGGCAAGGCGCCCGCCGCGACGGCGGTGAGAAGGTGGTGGCGCTGCGGCGGCGGACTGCAGCGGCGTCCACGGTCAATCGCCGGGTCGCGGCAGTCCGTGCGTTCTTCGAGTACCTGGTCATGACCGGTGCCCGCACGGACAACCCGGTCCCGGCGCCGCGGCGTGGTCAGGGACTTCGGCCCGCGGCCCGCGGTCTGCTCGGGCATCTGGGTCCCGGGCGTCCGCGGGCTGGGGGCAGGCTGGTGCGCCAGCCCCGGCGGCTGCCGGAGTCGCTGCCCGCCGGGGAGGTAGATGCGTTCGTGGCGTCGCTGCGCACCCACCGGGACCGGGCCATGGCACTGGCGATGCTGCTGGGCGGACTGCGCTCCGCGGAGGTCCGCGGCTTGCTGCTCTGCGACGCTGACCTGGGGCGCCGCCGGCTCCGGGTGATCGGCAAGGGCGGCAAGGAACGCCACGTGCCGGTCGACCGGGCGTTTTTCGCGGAGCTGGCCGCTTACCTGCGGGCTCGACGTCCTGCTGGCCTGGCCACCCTGGAGTGTTTCGTGGTCCTGCGCGGCCCGACCGCAGGGGAACCTGTCACGGAGGCGGGCTTGCGCAGCCTGTTCCGCCGTCACCGGGCGGCGTCGGGAGCGACCCGGGTCCGGCCGCACCGGCTCAGGCACACCTACGGGACTGAACTCGCCGCGGCCGGCATTGACCTGCTGGCGCTGCGGGAGCTCATGGGGCATTCATCGCCCGAGACCACCGCATCGTATGTGCATCTGTCGGTGGAGCAGCTCGCCGCCGAGTACGGTGCGGCGGTCGCGCCACGCTGGCCGCAGGCCCGCGATGACCGCCGTGAGCACTGCCCTCGCGTCTGCCGGGCAGGGACTGATGAATGACTACCTCGGCTATCTGCGCATATCTGGGCTGGGTGAGCGAGCGGTGCGTGACCGGGTGCGGATCGCCCGGGACTTCCTGGACCACCATCCCGACCTGCAGGACTGGATGACGCTGCCGGTGACCAGCCGGGTCAGTGAGCTGAAACGGACGGGTGCCTGGCCGCTGATCTGCCACGCCGCCGGCACCGGGCAGGTGCGGCTGGACCTGGCCCTGATCGGGGCCAAGCACCTGGCCGGGCTCGCCCGCGCCGTCGAGGCCCGTGACCCGGCAGGTTTCGCCGCCGCCCGGGCCGCGGGATCGCGCCTGGGCTGGAAGGCGTCGTCGACTGAGACGGTGCTGGGCGAGTGCCTGGCCGTGCTGCTGGCCTGGCGCGGTGGTCAGGTCGCTGACCTGACCACCGCGGTGGTGGACGCGTTCGACGCTGAGCTGGCGGCCTGCATGACGATCCCGTCGAGCCACTCGAGGTAGGGCTTGGTATCGATCCCGCGTGCCATCTCACGCATAGACTATCACGCGTTTTCCAAAGATGACAAGAGGATGCCATCGCGGTACGCCAGCCACTCGCCGCGTTCGATGGCGTCGCGGGCGCCGCGCATCAAATCGTTGAGCACGTACACGTTGTGATATGAAAGCAGGCGCGGACCGAGCATCTCGTTCGCACGGAAGAGATGATGCAAGTAGGCGCGCGTGTAGGTCGCGCAGACGTAGCAGTCGCAGGCTGGATCGACCGGCGTGAAGTCGCGCGCGTAGGCAGCGTTACGAATGTTGTACTCGCCGCCGCGCGTCATCGCGCGCGCGTTGCGACCGCAGCGCGTCGGATAGACGCAGTCGAACATGTCAATACCGCAATCGACCGCCATAATGATGTCGCGCACCGTGCCGACGCCCATGAGATACCGGGGCTTCTGTGCCGGCAGAAACGACGCTGCTGCGCGCGCCATCGCGTACATCTCCTCACGCGTCTCGCCGACTGAAAGCCCACCGATGGCGTAACCGGGGAAATCGAGGGCCACAAGTTCGCGCGCGCTTTGCTCGCGCAGCTCCAAGTCGAGACCGCCCTGCATGATCGCAAACACGGCGGTCTTTTCGCTCTGCCACGCTTCGCGCGAGCGCTGCGCCCAAGTGGTCGTCATCCGCACCGACTCCGCCAGCTGTTCGCGGGTCGCCGGTAACTTCACGCAGACGTCGAGCACCATCGCGACGTCGACGCCAAGCGCCTCTTCGAAAGCGATCACCGTTTCGGGCGTGAAACGGTGCGTGCTGCCGTCGATGTGCGATTGGAACGTCACGCCGTCGTCGTCGAGTTTGCGCCTCCCCTCCAGGCTAAAGACTTGGAAGCCACCGGAATCGGTGAGGATCGGACCGTCCCACGCCATGAAGCGGTGTAATCCGCCGGCCTCGACGATCGTCTCTCTGCCCGGTCGCAGCCAGAGGTGATACGTGTTTGCCAAAATGATTTGGCTGTGGGCGCTGCGGACTTCGTCGGGCGTGAGCGCCTTTACCGTGGCCGCCGTGCCGACCGGCATGAAGGTCGGCGTTTCGACCACGCCGTGGGTGAGGCGCAGCGAACCGCGCCGCGCGCTATCGTGGGTCGAGCGAAGCGAGAAGATGTCGTGCATGCAGATATTCGGGCGGAGGATCGACTTCGAAGACCATCTCGCGCTCGGTACGCGGATGGGTCAACGAAAGCTTCCATGCGTGTAGCGCCTGGCCCGGCAAGCCGAAGCGCGCTTCTTCGTGCCCGTAGACCGGATCGTTGACGATCGCATGCCCCATTGCGGCGAGGTGGACGCGAATCTGATGCGTGCGTCCGGTCTCTAGACGAAAGACCAGCTCCGCATGCTTCGGGAAGGTCTCGCGCAATTCGTAGTGCGTGATCGCGGGCTTTCCATCCGAGACGATGGCGTATTTCAGACGATTGTGCGGATCACGTCCGATCGGCCCCTCGATCGTGCCGCGCGCGTGCTCTGGAACGCCGTGCACGAGCCCGAGATATTCACGCTTGATGCGACGTGCCTTCATGGCGATGCCAAGCGCCGACAGCGCTTCAGGCGTTTTGGCGACGACGAGTAATCCCGACGTATCGCGGTCGAGCCGATGCACCAGTCCAGGGCGCAACGGATCGCCGGGCAGGGCGCCGATGTGCGCGAGCAGCGCGTTGACCAGCGTGCCGCTCGTCGCGCCGTGCGCCGGATGCGTCACCATCCCGGCGGGCTTATCGACCACCAGCAGATCGTCGTCTTCATACACGATTGGGATGTCGATCGATTCGGGCAGCGCTTCGAGCGCTTTGCGCGGGATGATTTCATAGACGAGCGCGTCACCGTCTTCGAGCGGATGGCTGCCCTTGACCGGGCTGCCGTTCACCCGTACCGCACCGCGCTTAACCGCATCAGCGACGAGCGAGCGCGCCGCGCCGGAGAGGCGTGCGACCAGCACGTCGGCGCGCGTCCCCGCTTCCTCAGGTGTGACGGCGTGTTCGAATGACACTGGAGATCAGCAAGAGAACGACGCCGGCCGTAATGCACGAGTCGCCCACGTTGAATGTGAAGCGCCAAATCTGCGGAAAACGATAGAAGTCGATGAAGTCGATCACGTAGCCGTAATGCAAGCGGTCGACGATGTTACCGATCGCGCCTCCCACGATCAAACCGAAAGCCACGCAGACGAGTCGCGAGCGCGCGGCGGCCTCGCGAAAACTCCACCAGAAGATGAAAAGCACGATGACCGCGAGCACGACGAGCATGGGTTTGCTGTTGCCGAACATGCCGAATGCGCCGTGCGTATTGGGAATCGGCGCGAGCTCGAGCCACCCCGGAATGAGGATCTTGTGCCCGCACCACGGCAAGCAGCGCGCATCGAAATAGAGCTTGGTTGTGACAAAGTGCTTCGACCATTGGTCGAGCGCGAAGGCGAGGATCGCGGTGAGCGCGATCAGGAAGCTTGGACTAAAGGTTCGGAGCCGGGACAAATTGATAGAACCACCCTGCGACGGTGTAGAAAGCATTGTTGACCAGGACGAGTCCGACCGCGACCAAGAAGAGCCCGGCGCAAAATTCGATTGCCGGAAGGAAGCGCTTGATCCGGTTCAGCACCGGCAGCACTGCGCCGATCGCAACCGCGGTCAGCAAGAACGGTACGGCCAATCCCAGAGAGTAGACCAAGAGCAGCAGCGCCGCCTCGGCGTTGTGCTGCTGCGACGCAATCGCGAGAATTCCCGCTAAAATCGGGCCGATACAGGGCGACCAACCGGCCGCAAAGGCGATCCCCACCAAGCCGGAGGTCCAATAGGTGCGGCGTTCATGTAGCACGTGGACCCGGGTGTCGCGCATCAACAGCGGAAGGCGCAGCATCCCCATCATGTGTAGACCTAAAATGACCACGATCACACCGCCGACTTGCGCGATGAGCACACGGTGGGCATTGAGCGCCCCGCCGAGCGCACTGGCGGTCAGACCCAGCGTGACGAAAACCAGCGTGAATCCGATGATGAAGGCAATGGCGTGGCCGATTGCTAGCAATCGCAGCGCAGCGCGGTCTTCCTGCCCCTGGAGTTCTTCCAGGCTGCTTCCGGTAAGAAGGGAGAGGTACGCCGGTACCAGCGGGAGGACGCATGGAGAGACGAAGGAAACGAGCCCGGCTAGAAATGCAATACCTACCGAAATGTGCGCCGGTGACGTCATGCTAGGGAATATTCGTGATGTCGCATTGGTTTAACTATCCGACAAATGTCGATCCTATAGCGATCCGCCTCGGATTCATCGGCGTCCACTGGTACGGGATCGCGTATCTCGCCGGCTTCATTGCCGTCTACCTGTGGATGAGCCGCCCGGCGGGCCGGCGACGCCTTGGGCTCACACGCGACCAAATCCAAGACTTCTTATTCTACGCTCTGATCGGCGTTTTGGTTGGCGGCCGGACGTTTTTCGTCATCAACGACATCATCTCCAAGCACGATCTGTCGTACTACATGAGCAATCCGCTCAACATCATCGCGGTGTGGCAGGGCGGCATGGCGTTCCACGGCGGCATGGTCGGCGTGCTCATCGCCATTTGGCTTTTCGTCCGCAAACATCCGCAACTCAAGTACACCGTGCTGGGTGACGAAGTGGTCGTACTGCTCCCGATCGGCATTTTTCTGACGCGCATCGTGAACTTCATCAACGACGAGTTGTGGGGCGACATCTGCAATCCGGATCGTCCGTGGTGCATGACGCCCAACCGTCCGGGCGACATCGACATCTGGGGTCCGTACCCTCGCCATCCCGCTCAACTCTACGAAGCCATACTCGATATCGTGACGCTGCCGATTCTGCTTTACATCTACAAGCGCCGGCCGCCCGACGGTGTGGTGGGCTGGAGCTGGTTCTTGATGTACGGCATTACGCGCAGCATCGCGGAAATTTGGCGTCACGCCGATTTTCAACTGGGCCCGTTCACCGGAGGGCAACTCTACGCATTGCCGATGATTCCGATCGCGATCATTGGACTGTGGTATTGCATCAAACGTGGGCGATATACAGCAGCGGCTTAGCTCGCTGCGCGCGCAGATCGACGGGGAGTTACGCGCATGCGGCCGACCGCCCGGCGCCGTGCGCATCCTCGGGGTGAGCAAGAAACAGCCGGTCGCGGCGATTGCTGATGCGGCGGCCGCTGGGCTCGACGCAATCGGAGAAAACTACGTGCAGGAGGCGGCCGCAAAATTCGCCGACCCCCGGCTCGCCGGATTGCACCTCGAGAAGCATTTTATCGGCCACATCCAGACCAATAAGGCTAAATCGATCGTCGAACTGTTCGACGTGGTGCAAAGCGTCGATCGTGCCGACGCGGCGCGCGCGCTTGGCGCTGCGGCGCTGCGGCTGGACCGGGTCCTCCCGGTACTGCTCCAGATCAATATCTCCCCGGCCGAGCGCTTCGGGTGCCCTCCGGCACAGGCGCCGGCGCTGGCTGAGCGTGTGGCGGCCGAAGCGGGCTTGCGCCTCGAGGGCGTGATGGCAATCGGCCCGCTGGACGGCGGGCCGGATGAAATCGCACGCGCGTTCGAGCTGGCCGCCAAGACGTTTGCCGCTGTAGGTGGAAGTACGCTCTCAATCGGCATGTCGGGCGACTGGCGCGAAGCGGTTCGCGCCGGCTCCACGATGGTGCGCATCGGCACCGCCCTTTTTGGGGAGCGTGTAACACAATGAGCATGTTCAGCAAACTCGGATCGTTCTTCTCGATACGCGACGAGGACGAAGACCTCTACGAGGACGAGCCGGCGCCCTCGGGGCGCGTCGTCCCACTCTCGAATGCGGGGCGTCGGGCCGGCACCGAAGTCAGCGTCTATTCGCCGCGCAGCTTCCAAGACGTGGTTGAAATTGCCGACGCGCTGCGCAACCGGCAAGTCGTCATCGTCAATCTGCAGAACGCGGATCGCACGTTGCTCCAACGCGTCGTCGATTTTACCTCGGGTGTCGCATACACCATCGACGGCAAGATTCAAAAACTTGCCGAAGCGATCTATCTGGTGGTTCCGGCGGGAGTCGTGATCAATGCCGCCGGCCTGCGCGATACGATGATGGGCGATTCGACCCTCGATTTTATGTCGGGGCGCGGTTGATCGATATCGATGGAAAAAATTACACCGGTCGATATTCAGCACAAGACCTTCAAGAAGGCGCTGCAAGGCTACGATCGCGCCGAAGTCGATCAGTTCCTCGATGACGTGATCGAGACGCTGGAGGACGACGCGCAGCACCGCGCCGCGCTCGACGCGGAGATCGCCGATCTCAAAGAGCGCATCAGCCATTTCAAGGCGATGGAAGAGTCGCTCCACAACACGCTGGTCCTGGCGCAGCGCACGGCCGACGAGGTCAAAGCCTCCGCGCATAAAGAGGCGGATCTTATTCGCGAGCAGGCGCGTCTCGCCGCCGATCGCGAGATGGTTTCCTACAACGATGCGATCGGCGACGTACGGCGCGAGCATCAACGCGCCATTGAGGCCTGTGAAAAAGCGAAGAGCGAGCTGCGGAACCTGCTGACGACGCATCTCGCGCTGCTCGAAGGCACGCATAATCCGCTGCAACAAGCGCAGCTTGCCGGCGACACGACGCGGATCGAAGTCCACTAGCGACCGTGAACCAAACGCCAACCATCGCGGTGCTTCCCGGCGACGGGATCGGCCCGGAAGTCACGCGCGAAGCTCTACGCGTCCTCGCGCGTCTTCGGCCCGACGTCACGTATACCGAAGCGCCGGTCGGCGGCGCTGCGCTCGAGCGCGGGTTGCCGCCGCTACCCGACGCGACGCGCGCGCTCTGTGAGCGCAGCGATGCAATTCTGTTCGGGAGCGTCGGTCTGCCCCAATACGACGGCAAGCCGATGGCGGAACGCCCGGAAGCGGCGCTTTTTGCGTTGCGCAGCGCCTTTAAGCTCTATGCCAACCTGCGTCCGGTCCGCGTCTTTGCGGGTCTCGAAGCTGCCTCGTCGCTGCGACCCGAGTTGGTGCGCGGTCTCGATTTGATCGTGGTACGTGAGTTGACCGGAGGGATCTACTTCGGGCCCAAGGAGACGCGCGTCGAGAACGGCGTCGAGGTTGCGTCCGACACGATGATCTATCGCGCGCCCGAGATCGAGCGCATCGTGCGCACCGGATTCGAACTCGCGCGCAAGAGGCGTAAACATCTCACCTCAGTCGATAAAGAAAACGTGCTCGACACCTCGCGCCTCTGGCGGCGCGTCGTCGAACGCATTGCGCCGGAGTACAGCGACGTTCGTCTCGAGCATTTACTGGTCGACAATGCGGCAATGCAGCTCGTGCGGCGGCCGGCCGATTTCGACGTGATCGTGACCGAAAACATGTTCGGCGATATTCTCTCCGACGAGGCGGCGATCGTCACCGGCTCCATCGGCACGTTGCCCAGCGCGAGTTTAGGAGAGCGCGGCACGCCCGGTCGCCAATTCGGGATGTACGAACCGATCGGCGGCACCGCGCCCGATATCACCGGTAAGGGGATCGCCAACCCGACGGCATCGATCCTGTCCGCGGCGATGCTACTGCGCATGAGCCTGGATGATGAGCGTAACGCGACGCGCATCGAGCGCGCGGTCGAAGCGGCGTATGCGGCGGGAAAGCGCACAGCCGACGTTGCGGCCGGGTCCCCGTCGCTCTCCACTGTCGCATTTACCGACGCCGTCCTCGCGGGACTCTAGGTTGAGCAATCGCATCGTCAGCGCGCCCGCGCGCATCGGCGCTACCGGCATGTACGTTCCGCAGCGCGTCTTGACCAACGCGGATTTCGAGAAGATGTTCGAGACGAGCGATGAGTGGATCGTTCAGCGTACCGGCATCCGCACGCGTCACGTGGTGAGCGAGGGCGAGTATTCGAGTCACCTCGCAATCGGCGCGATCGACGATCTGCTCGCGCAGCATCCGCAGGTGGTGCTGCGCGACGTCGACTACCTGATCGTCGCATCGACCACGCCGGATTACGCCTATCCCAGCCTTGCGGCGATGCTGCAGGCGCATTACGCTCTGCCCAAGACCATCGGCGCGCTCGACATTGCAACGGCCTGCGCGGGCTTCGCGTACGCTATCAATCTTGCGTGCGGGCTCATCGCCAGCGGCGAGTGCGATCGCGTGCTGGCGATTGCCGCCGATGCCCTCACGCGCAGCGTCGACTACAGCGATCGCTCGACCGCGGTGCTCTTCGGCGATGGCGCCGGGGTTGCGCTGATCGAGCGCAGCGAGCGGCCGCAAATTTTCGGTATGAGCCACGGCTCGGACGGGACCGGAGGCCGGTTTCTGTACCGCACCGGCGTACGTCGCGAGATCAACGGCAAGATCGACGAATCGCAGCAACTGCGCCAAAATGGGCGCGAAGTCTACCGCTGGGTGCTGGAAAACATTCCGGGCGACATCGAGCGTATTCTCACGCGCGCGGGCTTGAGCCTCGAACAGATCGACTGGTTCGTGCCGCACAGCGCGAACGAGCGGATGATCGAAGCCTTGAGCAAACGCATCGGCTTCCCGATCGAAAAGACGCTGCTCTCGGTCACCGAGTATGGCAACACGTCGGCGGTGAGCATTCCGCTGGCCTTGATTCCGGCGCTGCGCGATGGCCGCGTGAAACCCGGGGACCGCGTGCTGATCATGGGCTTCGGCGGCGGGCTCGTCTCCTCAGGCTGCGTCGCGCTCTTTTAAGCGCATTTAGTCGGTTACCGCGATATTGTTTTTGCACGTATCGACGTTATACAGCTCCTTCGAACTGTTGTCCGTAAACGTGATCTTGATGTCTTCAATGCAACCCTGATCGATTCTGAACATGGCGTGATCGCCCGGCACGATGACGCCATACTTTGCTGCAGCGAGCCAGTCCTCGCCCCAGTTCTTTTCACCCGAGGGTGAAATGTAGATGAACTGGATAACCCGCGAACTGCGATTCGTGATGGTGATATCGTTTTCCGCAAGCGCCGTCGAAGGCGCAATCGTCAGGAGCAGCGCGACCGCGGCCGATAGCGCAAAGAAAAGGGGTTTCATGGAGAGCCTCAAGCTTTCGTGTGTTCTGTCACCCAGGTGCGGCCGACGAAGTCGATCAGGCGGACGGTGAGTAGCGCATGCTGGTGCGGGTGAGCCGTGCTCCAGGCTGAGCGCCAATCCCTTGAAATCGCATCTTTGAATCGCGCGACATCGTCGTCGCCGGTCGAAATGTAGCCGTTCGCATCGATCGAGATGTCGAGACGCGTGCCGTTCGGGGCGAAGGCCACCACGATGTCCGGATACTTGGCTTTGAGCGGCGCGAGCGCCGTCGTTTCCGTTGCGTCGATCTGCTCTTGCGCGGTTGGATGCGGCGCACACGCCGCGCCTAGCGCAAGCGTCACCCCGAGGCCCGCGCGCAACCATAGGTTTGCCATACGGCGTTCACGATTCGGCCATAGACGCCGCCTACCATGCGCGCATGGACGGAATCGCGTGGGCGTCGAGCGCCATGGTCGCGGCGCAAAGCAGACTCGATATTGCGACCGAGAATCTGGCCAATGTCTCCAGCGATGGCTTTCATGCCGCGGTTGCCCGCGGACGGTTGACCGAGCACGGCGTTGAGATCGCGCAGGTACGCGCGCCGGGTCACGGCGCGTACCGGCGCACCGGCCGGCCCTTTGATTTTGCGATCGTCGGCGAAGGAGTGTTTCGGCTGCAAGCGGCCGACGGTACGATCTGCGCCACGCGCAACGGCGCATTTGAGCGCGATCGCTTCGGGGCGCTGCGCGATGATCAGGGGCGTAAGCTGGTCGGCACGACCCTGGCGCCGGGCGCGAGCGTTCGCGCTGGGTTCATCGAGACGTCCAACGTTGACGCGATCGCCGAGATGGTCGGCGTGCTCACCTCGCAGCGCTCGTTCGAGAGCGCCGAAAAGGTCGTGGCTGCGATCGACGGCGTGCGCCAAAAGAGCAGCGACGACGTCGCGAGGATCAAGTAGATGGATCGCGCGCTTTTTGCCGCCGCGACCGGCATGGCGGCCCAGCAGCAGAATCTCGACACGATCGCCAACAATCTGGCCAACGCCGACGTCGTCGGCTTCAAGGGATCGCAAGACGAATTCACCGCGCTTGCCGCACCGGGAGAACCGGGTGCGGGGACCGTGCGCACCGGCGAGCATGCGCTCTTCAAAGCCGGAAAGCTCGAGCGTAGCAACGGACCGTTCGACGTCGCGATCGACGGTGAGGGGTTCTTCCTCGTAACCGACGGTCCGCGCCGCGCCTATACGCGGGCGGGTGAATTCTCACGCGCATCGGACGGCGCGCTGCGCAACGCGCAAGGGTGGCAGCTGGCCGGCGTGCATATCCCGGCGGACGCGCTGACGGCAAGCGTCGCGCAAGACGGCGCGGTGACGGTTACGACCACCGGTGGGATGCAAACCGTGGCGCATCTACAACTCGCGCAGTTCCCGGCGCCCGAAAGGCTACAGAGCGCCGACGGCGCGCTGTTCACGCAGACGCGCGAGTCGGGTTCGCCGCGCTGGATCACACCCGGCAACGAGAACGGTCCCAAGCTACGCTTCGGTATGCTCGAACAGTCCAACGTCTCGATCGTCGAGTCGATGATGCAGATTCTCACCGCGCAGCGAGCCTATGAGGCCAACGCCAAAGGCATACAGGCGGCCGATGAGATGCTGCGCATTGCCAACAACCTGCAACGTGGATAGTCCGGCTGCGCAGCGCGTTGGAATGACGCTGGAAGCCCTTTTCCTAGCAATGACGCTCAAACCGCTCGCGACGGGGCTTGATGCACTCGGCGATTACGGCGTCGGTGCGCTGGCGCAATCGATCGCGCAGCGCGATTCGCACGGTTTCGGAGCGCTGATCGCTGCGAGGCTGGAAGGCCATGAGTGACGCCGCGCGCGAGGCGAAAATACGCGCGTTGCTGCCGCTGGTCAAGCGGATCGCCCGGCGAATTAGCCGGCTCGTGCCCTGCGACTATGACGATCTCGTCGGCGATGGAAGCATCGGATTGATCCGCGCAGTCGACAACTACGATCCCGCGCGTGGAACGTCGCTGGAACACTACGCGCGCCATCTGATTTCGGGTGCGATGCTCAACGGGATTCGTCGCATGGATCCGGTCGCCGAGCGAACGCGCCGCGCGATGCGCGACGGCGAGATCGAACGCTTTGCGCTCGCCGGCGAGCGCGGCAGCGTACCCACGCTCGCGGAGATGGAACAGCGGAGGCCCGGATTTCTACGTGCAAGCTGTGCGGTCGCACAGGGCGTCCCCCTCTCGCTCGATCGCCCGCTGCCCGAGGGGGAGCGCGTTTGCAGCGACTGGAGCAACGATCCGGCGCACCTGCTCGAAGAACGCAGCGAGCGCGAGACGATCGCCTGCGCGGTCGACGCGCTTCCGGCGCGTCAGCGCCAAGTGATTCGCGGTCATTATTACGGTGAATGTTCCCTGCGTGAGGTGGGGCGGCGCATGCGCATTTCGCCGCAACGAGCCTCACAACTACACATCGCTGCGATGAAAAAGCTGCGCCGGAGTCTCCATGCTTCGGCGCCTTGACGGCGACGAGGGTCGCGCGCACGCGCCGCAGCCATATGCCGGCGCAGCAGCGCCCGAGCAGGCGGTCACGCCGGTCGATGAGAGCAACGGGGAGTCGTCACTGCTCCCGCAAGATCACCCCAAGTGGGCGCGCGACGCGGTCACCGTCTCGCAGCGCGCGCGAGAGATCATTGCACGCCTGCGGCCCGTGGTGGTGAAGATTCTCACCTTCTGGGATCACCGCGTGCGTAGCGCGTTCGTCGGCGCAAGCCGTGTCTCGATCGATCCCAGCGGGAGTTATCGCGTCGATTGAGACTCAAGCGTATTGCGCGATCCCGTTTCCGAAAGACCAGTTTTCTTTCTTGACCTCAACGAGGTTGATAAAGACATCTTCGCGCCGTAGCCCGACTCGCTCGTGCAGTCCATCGGCAACGGCTTTGTAGAAGGCCTTTTTTGCTTCGAGTGTCCGCCCCTCGTTGAGCATCATCTGGATGATCAATGCATCCGAGCTGCGCTCGATGTCGAGATAATGTGGATCAATAATCATCGAGCCTTCAGCGTGCTCGCAGATGATTTGGAAGCGATCGTGTTGGGGTGCGTTAAGCGTCGCGAGCATCGCCTCGTACACGACGTCGGCGACGCGCCGCGCGTAGCCGGCCGGCTTTCCGGCGGGAAGATCGATGCGAACCAGGGGCATGGAAGGGTCCTTTCCTTGAGCGCGGCTGGTATAGTCTGCAAGACGCGCCCGAGCCCGGGGGAGTTGCCGCGCCTAGTATGAAGAGATGCCCAACATGCTTGCCCTTACCGGACGCGCCCGCGATGCCGCAATCGCTGCGGCACTCGGCATCGCCTCGTTCGTTCTGCTCTTCATTCGCTATTGGGTGCCGCCGGGGAAGATCTTCGACGAAGTCTACTTCGCGCGTGCCGCTGAGGAGTATCTGCAACGGCGCTACATCTATGAGAACACCCACCCGCCGGTGACCAAACTGTTGATCACGCTCTCGGTGATCATGTTCGGCGGACTGCCTAACGGAGACACGTCGTACGGCTGGCGCTTCTTGAACGTCGTTGCCGGCGCGCTGGCGGTAGTGATCTGCTTCTATCTGGCCAAGCGCATCACGCGCTCGACCCTCTTTGGCGCGTACGCTGCCTTCCTGTTCGGTCTCGACGGCATGCACTACGCGCAGTCGCGCATCGCCACGCCCGAAGCGTTCGTCGTGTGTTTTTCGATGTTGACGCTCTATGCGTTTTGCCGTTACTGGGACGCGGTGGCGGCGGCGCCGGAACAACCCATTGGCCATCGTGGTTGGAAAGAACGCGTGCTCGAATGGCTGGCGAGCCTCGCGCTTGCAGCCTGCATCGTGTTTTTGCGCTTCGGTCATGAAACATTGGCCGCGCGCATCGTGCTTCTCGTGATCTTTTCCTCATGCTTCTATGCCGCGTATCGGCTGTGGCGCGAGCGTCCACCCGGCGCGACGTGGCTCCTGGGTTTCGCGTTTGCCGCTGCCCTGCTCGTCGCCAGCAAATGGTACGGCGTGATGGCGTACGGCGTGGCGGCCGTGGTCGTCGGATATGCCGCGATTCGCGCCTGGGCAGCACGGCGGGCTTCGCCTTTCCCAATCGATCTGGTCGCGGCGACCGTGATCGGCAGCGTCGGCATCGTCTATGCGCTCGCGTACATCCCGCACTTCATCGGGCTACGCGATCTCCAAACGCTGCCGCCGCGCCCGTATACGGTAAGCGATGTGGTTACGATGCAGGTCAACGCATTCTTATATCACGATCATCTACGCGCGACGCATCCCTACGCATCGCCGTGGTGGTCGTGGCCGCTCGATTGGCGCCCTTTGCTCTATAGCGCGCAGTACGGCGGCACGGGAAGTCAGGACACAATGACCGCCGCGATGATCTACTCATTTCCCAACCCGCTGCTGCTCTGGCCCGGGCTCGTTTCGGTTCCGCTGGTGGGCGTGCTCGCATTCATGCGGCGCAATCGCGGCTACGCGCTGGTGGTATTGGCGTATCTCTTGCAATGGCTGCCATGGATGTTTTCACCCCGCATCGCGTTCCTCTATCACTTTTACGTCAATATTCCGTTGATCGCGATCTGCAACACCGTCATGATGCAGTTTATCTTGGAGATTATGCGCCGCAACGATCCCAAGGCGGCGCGCTGGATCGTCGCCGGCTATCTCGGGCTCGTGGCGCTGGCGTTCATCTATTTCTTCCCGATACTCTCGTCGCTGACCATCTCGCAGAGCGCCTGGCTCCAACGCTTGTGGCTCCCGTCGTGGCATGGCTAGTGCTCATACAGAGAGCCCGTGCCGAACGACTGACGGAACATGAAGCGCAGCGTGAACGGCTGCAGTCCAAACTGCGGCTGCGGCCCGTAGAGCGGCGGAAGATTCCCGTAGGTGTTGGTGAGATTGAGCGCGGAGAATTGGAGCTTCGCGCGAGCGCCGAGTGAGAGTTCGAGGTTGCTGTTGAGGGTTGCGAAGGCCGGTCGTCCATAGGCGTTGTTCGAGCCGACGTACAGCGCGCCGATTGAGGCGCGCGAGCCGCGCGGCCACTTGTAGCTGATCTCTCCATAGCCTTGTGCGTAGGGAATGCGAAACGGCGCGATGACACCGTACCCGAGATTCTGCGCCGTATAGAGCGTCGTGCCGGTTGCGCCCCACACGTAGGTACGCGGCAGCGAGAGCGCGGCGATGAATCCCATCCCGACGCGTTTGAATTGTTGCAACGTGAACTCGGCGCCGCTCTCGACCATCGGCGGCCCGTTGTGCCAGTTGTCGAGATCGAACGCGTAGACAGAGAGCGTGTTGTTGTGGTAGAGATCGGCCGAGAGCGTCGTCGTTCCGCCATGCAAGCGCCATTCGAGCCCGAGATCGCCGCCGGTTGCGCGCTCGATCGACGTCACCGAGCTTGTCGTCGGGAACGGTGCCGTAACGCTCGGTGCGATCGATTCGAGCGGCGGAGCAACGGCGCTTGTTCCATATGAGGCGCGTAGCGCGAGCCCGGGCTGGAGCGTGTACGCATACGCGATTCGCCCACTGGGTCCGCCGACGGTGCCCCTTGCGGTGTTATACGCATTCAAGCCGCCCGAGAGATCGAGCTCGCTCCGTGCAGTTGGTTTGTAGGTGATGTTTTCGCTCGCGGTCGACTGGGTTTGCCCCGTGTTGAAACCCGGGAGCGTTTCGTTGAGCACGCGTCCGCTCGTATCGAAGGCGAGCTTACCGCTTGTGTGCTGCCAGCCGAGCGACACGCCGAATTCGTCGCCGGTGGGTTGCGGCAGCACGTTCGGCGAGACAATCCCAGTTTGTACCTGCGCCACGAACGTGTGTACCGAAAATGCGTCGTCGCCGCGATCGAGCGATGCCGCAAGATCGCCGAAGGCGAGATGCTCGTAGCCGAATCCGGGCAGACCGTAGATCGAATCGAGCGAGCGGTTGAGCACGACGTTCAGCGCGGTCTGCGTGATCGTGACGCCGCTCGACGGCGTTTCACGCAGCTTTATCAGCACGGCTTTGCGCGTATAGTCACTTGGATCGCTGTCGCAGCACGGTGAACCATCGACGGAGAGCATGCTTGCATAGGCGAGCGCGCCGCCCGGCTCGGTGCCGTCGTACGCCAGATCGGTGAACGAGCCGCCCTGCGAATCGCCCTCGGTTTCAAACGTTCCGCGCTGGCCGAGCGTCGGTTCAGCCGTGCGGAAGTTCACCGCACCGCCGACGCCGCCGCCGGCGCCCGCCACGTCGCCCGCGCCCTTGACGATCTCGACCTCTTGCAACACGTAGGTCGGGAGCAGGCTCAGATCCAGCGTGCCGCTCGGCGTGAGGATCGGCTCGCCGTCGATCAGCACCGGGGTTTCGAACGGTAATCCGTTGCGCACCGAGGCGAAGGCCGGCGAGAGCGGCGTCGCCGTGTTGGTGTTCAAGCTCGTCAGAGCGAACGCGCCGGGCGTTTGGTTTAGCACGCTGGTGACATCGGGCTGACCTTGATCGCGATAGGCCTCGCGCGGATACACGTGCTGGGCAACCGGCGTGACATTGAAGGGTGTGCGTGCGTGGCCCGTGACCGAACCGATGACGTGTAACGCACCGGCCGAGGGCTCAAGTGTCACGTTCAGGGCTTTTTGATCGTCGACCCGCAGGGTTTGCGAGAAGGAGCGAAAACCCGCAGCAGTAACGCGCAACGCATACGTGCCCGCCGGCGGGAACGCAAGGCGAACGTTGCCACGGGAGTCCGTGGTGCCGCGTTCGACAGGATTCGTCGCAAGAACAACCTGCGCTCCACTAATCGGTTGCCGGCTGTCGTCGGTTACGGTTACGACAAGAGTCGTAGCCGCATTTGCACAGTACGGAACCGTCAGTACGACGAGAAGGGCGAGACACCATCGCATGAACACGAACAAAATAGTGCGGCTTTTGCTCATCGTTACCTTTCTGGCGAGCACGTCGGTCGGCGCGCAGGCACAGACCGGCGGTACGATCACGGGTACGGTGCGCGACGCGGGCGGCAAGCCGATCGCCGGTGCGAGTGTGAGCCTTCGGCCGTCGCGCGTGGCGGAAGTGCGCACCGACGTGCACGGTGCCTTTAACATCGCGAACGTGCCGGCGGGAACGTACGACGTTTCGGTGATCAAAGGTGGCTTCGTGCCCTATACGTATGCCGGCGTTATCGTTCCGGCGAGGGCGCCGCTTGCGCTTACGCTGACTGCGGCGTCGCTCGACACGATGCGCCAAATCGCGTCGGTGCAGACCAGCGCCGGTTCCTCGTTCAACACCAGCTCCACGGCGATTCAAACGCTCTCGCAGCAGAACTTCGTCGATCAGGGGCAACTGCAGGTCGGTCACGTGCTCGACGAGATCCCGGGCGTCGTCTCGAACCGTCCGGACTCTGCGAACGGAGCCGCGCCCGGCTCGATCACCTCGCCGAACTTGCGCGGAGCCTTTGACTGGGAGAAGTCCAACCTCATCGACGGCTTTCCGCTCATCGCCGGCAAGAGCGGCGACTATGACACGCCGCTGGTGAACTCGCTGCTCTTCCAGGACGTCGAAATTGTCAAAGGGCCGACCGCCTACGCCAACGAGATCAACTATGGCATCGGCGGCACGATCAATTTCGTCACCGGCGCGCCGACGCTCACGCCCCACGGCGCGCTGATCGCCGGTTTCGACAACCAGCAGGGTGCCTTTGGTGAACTTCGCCTTTCCGATACTATCGGACACATTGGCTATGTCATCGCACTTGTGCGTAGTGGCACCAACGGTCCGCTCGACGACTACCCGGCTTACGTCACGCTGCCGAGCGGCACCAAGGTCAACGGTGCCACCGCATCGACGACGATCACTTCAACCGCGCCGGCCGGCTATAGCGGCCCGTATCCGGTTCCGGGCTCGATCAAAGGCAGCAATCCTTCTGCTGCTTATACGACCCTTGCTGCGTGCTGTCAGGACGTTACCTCGACGTATCAGAGCAACGGCGAGCTGGTCAAACTCGCGTATCAATTCTCGAATACGACGTCGTTGACGGCTGGATACGTCGGAATTCAGGGGAACTACGACGGTCCGGCGGCGGGCTTAACGCAGATCTACTCGACGTTCACGCCTGGTCTAACGTATGATACCGCCGGAACGCCGTTCGCGAACGGCGGCCAGTTCTTGTTAAGCCAGACCACGACGCTGCCGAATCAGAACGTGATCGACAACGAACCGATGTTTGAAGCGCAGTTCCGCACAGCGATTGGCAACGACACATTCCTGGCCCGCTGGTACAGTGCCGTGCTCGAGCGTCCCACGTACTCGGATTCTCCGAATCCCGCGAGCGCCTATACGACGCCACTGCAGTTGTGGGGCACGGTGAAGCTCAACGGTATCGCCACGGCGTTCAATGGGCAGACCGAGCAAGTTACCGTTCCCGATTCGAGCGCCTACGTCAACAGCATGGGCGATTTCGATCACCTGCACGGCAGCTCGTACGAGTGGTCGCACCCGTTCGCGAGCGAAGATTTCGTGACGTTCGCCTATGACGCGGACACGAGTTTGACCCAGTCCTATAAGGTCGCCCCGGGCTCGGCCGCCGTGCAGTACTCGATCGCACCCGGTACCCGTCAAGACATGGACAACTGGCTCGCGCGCGGCGTCTTTGGATTTGGTGATAAGGCGCAGCTCACGGTCGCCAACTACTACAACGTCTACCGCTCGACGTTTGCGCCCACCGCACCGACCGACACATCCTTCGACTTCTCGACGGTGACGTCGACACACGACGACCCGCGCGTTGGTTTCGTCTACCGTCCCGATCGGAATCTCTCGCTGCGTTTCTCGGCCGGATCGTCGATCGCGCCGCCGTATCCGTCGCTGATCGACAACAACACCGAGACACCGGAAGAAGTCTTGGCTGCGGGAGGCGCAGTCGGCACGACGGTGACCGTTCCGGTCAACTCCGGCACGCTCAAACCGGAGACCGCGTTTGCCTATGACGTCGGCGGCGATGCGCGCTTGGCGCACGGGAACATCCTCTCGGTCGACCTCTATCTCACCAATATCTGGAATCAATTCCTCACGCAGATCACCGATACCAACACGACGTATACCTACAACGGCACCCCGTATGAAGTCTACACGAGCACGAACGGAAATCTCGCGCAAAGCCGCGACCAAGGTATTGAAGTCTCACTACACCGCGACCCCGCCGTCGGCTACGGCTACACGGTCTCGGGCGATCTCGCGCGCGCGTACGCGTATAATCTTCCACCGGGCTTTTATTCGACGGCCGCCGGCGGACTCGAGACGAACCTCGGCGTGATCCCCGGCATCAATTACATTTCAAACGGCTCGGGCTACAACAACATTTCGAACAAGAGCGAACCCTACTCGATGGGTTACGTAGAGATTCATCGCCGCGGCAGCTGGGGCCAGTTCGCCTCGCTTGGACTTACGTACTACGGCTCGAACAATATGTTCAACATCCCGGCGTACCTCGTCGGTCACGCGACGATCCGTCAGCCGGTCGCAAAAGACACGTCGCTGCAGGTCTCGGTCGATAATCTCTTCGGTTCGAACGATCTGCCGTACACGGTTTACGGCGTCAATTCAGGGGCAATCTACGCGCCGTTGATCACCGGACAAACCGGGCTCAAAGCCGACGTACCGTACGGGCCATCGACGGTGCGGGTCATGCTCGTGCGCACGTTCGGAGCGGCGCCATAGAGCCGGCTAGCGGATCAGTGCGGTCGCGAGCGTCGCGCCCAGCGCGAGCGTCCCAATGAACACGAAGTAGATCAGGGCCTCGGCCAGGATCATCTCATCGGACGCCGTTTGCAAGTTTTTGAACATCGTGCCGCTCCGTAGGTGGTGCGTTAGGCACGAGTATGGCGGGACTTCCTGATAGGGTCCTTGACCCGAGATGAAAAGTTCCTTAGTCGGTTTCTTAAATTTTTTTGAGAAACGCGCTGAGAAGATCGGCCAGCAGCGGCCCCGTGCGGGCCCCTTGCTCGGTCACATCGCCATGACTGGTACCCACCGTCGCGACCATGTTCGTGATCATGCTAAAGCCGAGCACGCCCATGCTCAGGAACCGTGCGAAGATCGTCTCGAGCACGGTCGACATCCCGACCGCGTCAGCGCCGATCGTGCGCAAGTAGTGCGCTTCCGCCGGCGTCTCGTAGTTGGGACCCTGCAGTCCCGCGTAGATGCCCTCGCGCAGCCGGTGTTCCGGCTTGGCGGCCGCGTGCACAATTGCCCGCAGTCGCGACGAATAGGCATCGGCCATGTCCACGAACGGATTGTCGTGCGGCCAGCCGACGAGCGGGTTGCGTCCGGTCAGGTTGAGGTGATCGCTGATCATCATGATGTCACCCGGCTGCAGCTTTTCCGACAACGAGCCGGCGGCGTTGGTGAGCACGATCATGCGCGCGCCCGCGGCGTGCGCAAGCCGCACGTTGGTCGTTACTTGCGCGGGCGAGAAGCCCTGATAGAGATGCACGCGCCCGGCGAACGCCGCGACGCGTTTGCCCTGCCAGGTTCCGACCAGCACTTCACCCGCGTGACCGCGCAGCGTCGCGACCGGCATCCCCAGCAGCGTATCGTAGGGAATCGAGACGTGTGCGAATGCGTCGCGCAGCGCAGAAGAGAGCCCGCTTCCCAAAATGATCGCGAGATCGATCGGACCACCGGCGGTTTCTTCGACCCGCGAGGCATCGACCGAGAGAAGTTTATCGTTGGGGGATCGGCGATCGATCATACAGATTCTTTCCAGTCATGGCAGCGGGAACCGGTAGTCCCTCGAGTGCGAGCAGCGTCGGTGCGATGTCGCCCAGCTTTCCACCGGGCGCGAGCGTGCCGCGAATGTCGCTCGAGATGAGAATGAACGGGACGGGATTGGTGGTGTGCGCCGTCAACGGATTCCCGTCTTTATCGAGTTTTTCTTCGGCGTTGCCGTGATCGGCAGTGATCGCAAGCAGACCGCCGGCGGCGAGCACGGCGTCGGCGAGACGTTGCAGGCACTCGTCGAGGAGCTCGACCGCCTCGACCGTCGGCTCCCATTTGCCGGTATGCCCCACCATGTCCGCGTTGGCGTAGTTCATGATGATGACGTCGTGCTCGTGGTGTTCGATGTCATGGACGGCAATGTCGGTGATCTCGCGGGCGCGCATCGCCGGCGCGAGGTCGTAGGTAGCCACCGTGCGATCGGAGGGCACGAGCGTGCGATCCTCGCCGGGAAACACGTCCTCGCGTCCGCCGTTGAAGAAGTACGTTACGTGCGCGTACTTTTCGGTTTCGGCCAGTCGCAGTTGCGAGAGCCCGGCGCGCGAGACGACTTCGCCAAACGTGTCGTATTGCGGACGCGGTCCAAAGAGCACCGGATTGGGGAAATTCTCTTCGTACTTGGTCATCGTCGCGAAGATGCCGTTGCGCCAGGTGTGCTCGTTGAATCGCTGCGTAAGCTGCCGCGCGCGATCGGGGCGAAAGTTGAAGAAGATACACGCATCGCCGTCGCCCACGGTTCGGGTGGGGCCGACGATCGTCGGCACGACAAATTCGTCGTTCTCTTCGCGTGCGTAGGCGGCGTCAAGGCCGGCACGCGCGGTCGGCTCGTGATACGTCGCTTTCCCCTCCACGAGCATATCGAAGGCGGCGTCGGTGCGTTCCCAGCGCTTGTCGCGATCCATCGCATAGAAACGCCCGCAGATCGAGGCGATCGACCCCGGGCGCCCGAGCGAATCGAGCTTGGCTTCGAGTGCTTCGATATAGATGCGTGCCGAGCGCGGCGGAACGTCGCGCCCGTCGAGAAAGGCGTGCACCGCGAGCGGAACGCTAGCCGCGACCGCGGCGTCGATCAGTGCGAAGAGATGCGTCATCGAGCTATGAACTTGCCCGTCGGAAAGCAATCCCATGAGGTGAAGCGTCGAACCGGCGCGCTTGACGTGCTCGAGGCATTCGACCAGGGTGGGATTGACTTGGAATGCGCCCGATGCAATGTCGGCATCGATCAGCACGACGCCTTGCGGCACGACGCGCCCGCTTCCGATGTTCATGTGCCCGACTTCGCTGTTCCCCATGATGCCTTTGGGCAGGCCGACCGCTTCGCCCGACGCTTCGAGCGTCGTCCAGGGGTAGCGTTCGAAGAACGCCCGCCAATGCGGCAGCTTGGCCGCAGCGATGGCGTTCCCGTACGCCGAGTCGCTGCAGCCCCAGCCGTCGAGCACCGCCAGGACGAGCGGTTTATGCATGGCGCGCGGCCGCTTCGATCAGGGTTACAAACGCATGCGGATCGAGCGACGCGCCGCCGACGAGGCCCCCGTTGATATCGGGCTGCGCGGCGTAGGAGGCAACGTTTTCGGGTTTCATGCTGCCGCCGTAGAGGATCGGCACATCGTTCAAACCCGAGACGCTGCTGCGGATTACGCTCATCACGCGATTGGCTTCGACGGGATCGCAATTCGATCCGGTGCCGATCGCCCAGATGGGCTCGTACGCGAGAACGACGCGCGCGACCTGATCGGCATCCAGTCCGTCGAGTGCGGCGACCGTTTGCGAGACGACGCGCTGATCCGTGTGACCGGCTTGCCGCTCCTCGAAGGTCTCGCCGACTGCGACGATCGGCGTCATGTCGTGCGCGAGCAATGTTTTTACTTTTAAGTTTACGGTGCGATCCAGTTCGTTGAACAGCGTTCGACGCTCGGAGTGCCCGACGATGACGTAGCGCACGCCGAATTCGCGTAGCATCGGCACGCTGATCTCGCCGGTGAAGGCGCCATGCAGATCCCAATGGACGTTTTGCGCGCCGAGCGCAATGCGCGTATGGCGGCGCAGGATCTCGTGCGCGGCGGGAAGCGCAGTAAACGGGGGAGCGATGACGATTCCGATACGCTCGGGGAGGTTTGCGACTAACGGAAGGAAGGCATCAAAGAACGCTCGTGTTTGCGCTGCGGTCTTGTGCATCTTCCAATTGCCGGCGACGATCGTATGCGCCATCAGGGTTGTTCCAACGCCGCGACGCCGGGCAGCGTCTTTCCCTCCAGAAACTCGAGTGTCGCACCGCCGCCGGTCGAGACATGGGTCATGGCCGAAGCGAAGCCCAGCATATGCGCAGCTGCGGCAGCATCACCACCGCCGACGACGCTGGTTGCGCCGGCGCGCGTCGCTTGCGCGATCGCTTCGCCGACGACTTTCGTACCGCTACGGTACGGCGCTTTCTCATAGACGCCCATCGGACCGTTGAAAACGATCTCCTTGGCTTGGAGAATCGCGTCGGCATATGCCTGCGCGGTGCGAGGTCCGATATCGAGAATCATCGCATCGTCCACGTCCTCGATGTCGACGGTATGCGCCTGGTCATCGGCATCGAACGAGGCCGAGACCACCGCGTCGATCGGTAAGTGGAGCGTGATGTCGCTGTGCGCGGCGAGCGCGAGAATGCGCCGCGCCGGCTCCAGATCGTCGTCGCGCAAAGAACTCCCGACGTCGGTGCCGCGCGCCGCAAGAAACGTGTTGGCCATACCGCCGCCGACACAGAATGCGTCGACCGTGTTCATCAAGCGGGTGAAGACGCCGACCTTGTCCTTGACCTTCGCGCCCCCGATGACGCACACGTACGGATGGGCCGGATCGTCGGTCAAGCGCGCAAGCGCGGTGAGTTCGGCCTGCATCAAGGGTCCCGCTGCGTTTGGCAACAGATGCGCGAGCGCTTCGGTCGAGGCGTGCGCGCGATGCGCCGTCCCAAAGGCGTCGTTAACGTAGAGGTCACCGAGCGCCGCAAGTTCCCGAGCGAAGTCCGGATCGTTTTGCTCTTCACCCGCGTGAAAGCGCACGTTTTCGAGCAGCAGTACGTCGCCGTCGGACATCTTGGCGACGGCCTCGCGCGCGATCGGACCGATGCAGTCGGCGGCAAAAGCTACCGGTATGCCAAGGCGCTGCGCGAGCGCCGCCGCAACAGGGCGTAGTGAGAACTTCGGGTCAGGCTTACCATTGGGGCGTCCCAAGTGCGAGAGCACGATGACGCGAGCACCGCGATCGACGAGGGCACGTAACGTCGGGATCGCTGCATCGATTCGCGTAAAATCGGCAACCGTAGCTTGCCCTGAGCTTGTCGAAGGGTCGGTCATTGGGACGTTGAGATCCTCGCGCACGAGGACGCGCTTGCCCCGCACGTCGAGCTCGTCGATGGTGTGAAAGTTCAAACCTTGCTCGGAAGCTTTTCGAGTACCATCGCGGTCAGATCGGCGAGGCGGCACGAGTAGCCCCACTCGTTATCGTACCAAGCGCAAATCTGCACCATGTCATCGACGACTTGGGTGAGCTTGGAGTCGATGATCGAGCTGTAGGGCGAGCGCTTGAAGTCGCTCGAGACGAGCTCCTCTTCGGTGTACTGGACGTACTTCTTGAGCGGACCTTCGGCATCGGCGCGCAGGATCGCATTGACCTCATCGCGCGTCGTCGACTTTTTGACGTGCGCGACGAGATAGCACATCGAAACGGTCGGTGTCGGCACGCGCAGGGCAAAACCCTCGAACGTGCCCTTGACTTCGGGGATCGTGAGATACAGCGCCTTGGCCGCGCCCGAGCTCGTCGGCACGATGTTCGTTGCGGCGTTGCGCCCGCGGCGAATGTCTTTGTGCGGCGCGTCGAGGATGACTTGGTCGTTCGTATATGAGTGAATCGTGGTCATGAACCCCTTGACCCAGCCGAGGTGATCCACCAGCGGCTTTATTGCCGTCGCCAAGCAGTTCGTCGTGCACGAGGCGTTGGAGATGATGTTGTGCTTTTCGGGATCGTACGTGTTGTCGTTGACGCCCAGCACCAGCGTGACGTCTTCGCCCTTGGCCGGCGCGGAGATGATCACTTTCTTCACGCCGCCACCTAAGATATGCGCGCGGGCTTTGTCGGCGTCGGTGAAGAGGCCGGTCGATTCGACGACGACGTCGACGCCGAGGTCTTTCCATGGCAATTTCCCGGGGTCGCGTTCGGCCAGCACCTTGATGCGCTTCCCGTCGACGACGATCGCATCGCCGTCCACGCTCACCTCGCCGGCAAATGTCCCGTAGTTGCTGTCGTACTTAAAGAGGTGCGCGCACTCCGCGGGACTAGTGAGATCGTTGACGGCGACGATCTCGACGCCGGGATGGCGCTCGTACAGCGCCTTGGCAAAGTTCCGTCCAATGCGGCCGAAGCCGTTGATCCCAATTCGCATAGCCCTGCGCAACTACCGGGCGTGGTTCACGAGGCCCTGCCGCTGCGCAGACGCGCCGCGAGGCGGCCCAGCGCGCTCAAGCGACTCGAGACGGTCGGCTTGGCAATCGGTGGATTGCACCGGGCGCCCAGCTCTGCCAAGGACTCGTCGGGATGGGCGAGCCGCAGCTCGGCGATCTCGCGTAGCGGCGGCGAAAGCTCCGAGAGGCCGAAGGCATTTTCCACGTATTCGATGATTCGTCGCTGAGCCGCGGCGGCCGCCGCGGCGCGCTCGAGGTTGGCTGCTTCGGTGTTCACCAGCCGATGGATGCGGTTCTTGGTCTCGCGCAAAGCGCGCACGTCTTCGAGATGGAGTACCGCGGCGAATGCGCCCATGATCGTGAGCACGTCCACGATCGCTTCGAAGTCTTTGTAGTACAGCACGTCGCGTTTCTTGCGCACGGTCCGCTTGGGTGCACGGCCGGTGCTGCGCAACATCCACACCAAACGGTCGGCTAGATCGCGCGCGGGCAGCACGAATTCGAGATGATATCCGTGCGCCCCGGCGGCGAGCGATCCGCACGCGAGAAACGCGGCGCGTATCTCCATCAAGCGATCGCATTTGAGCGCGGGCTTCGGGGGAAGGGCGCGCAACGCGTCAGGAAGCGCGATCGCAAACGTCGGAAGACGCGCGAGTCGCGTCGCCGCGCGGCTCTCGATCGGATGCGATTTGCGATCGTCGAGGAGCGACCAAAAGAGACGCGCGATCGAATTGCGATGGGTGATAAAAACGCTGCGCGTGTTGTTGGCACCGTAGAGCGCGAGGCCGGTAATGAGTGCCGATCGGCAGTGCGTGGCTTTGGGGACGTCGCGGGTTAGCGCGTCCTTGGTGTCGGCGGAGATCGAGACGGCACTCATCCGTCGCTACACCCATTCAGCCGGATCGTCTTTGCGTGTCTCGACGATTTCGTAGAGTTGCGCTGCTTTGACACCCGGGGTCATGCGTAGCGGCACTTCGAGCACGCGAACCGTGACATAGCGGGTTGCGTAGTGGATCTCGAGCACGTCGCCGGGCTTGACGTTGTAGGCGGGCTTGAGCGGCTTACCGTCTTTCGTAATCCGTCCGTGCTCCAGCGCCTCATGCGCTTCGCTACGCCGTTTCGAAAGACGCGCTACTTTCATAAATTTATCCAATCGCATTGCAATGCCCTAGCTTACCACGACACGATTAAGAAAACAGCAGCATGGGCGGGAGTTTCCGGCCCGCGTGCCAACGAGTAGGGCTTATGTCACAGGCGACTCCGGCCCGGCGCATGGGCATGAATATTTTTGACGAGAGCAAGCCCATGTGGCAGATTTTGTTGATCTTCTTGATACCGCTCATGATCAGCAATATTTTGCAATCCGCTTCGCAGACATTCGCCTCGATCTTTCTCGGACGAATGATCGGTGTCAACGCGCTGGCGGCGGTGTCGGCCGTTTTTCCGGTCATCTTCCTGCTCTTCTCGTTTCTGATCGGCATCGCAAGCGGAAGCACGGTGCTCATCGGACAGGCGTATGGAGCCGGAGACCAGCATCGGGTGAAGAAGGTGGCTGGCACCGTGCTCGGTGCGACGATGACCTTCGCGATTATCGTCGCGATCGTCGGCACGGTCTTCGCGCCGGACATGCTAAAGCTACTCGGAACGCCATCTTCGATTCTGGCGCAGGCCGACGCCTACACGCGCGTCGTCTTTCTGACGGCGCCCATCCTGTTTCCGTATTTGGTGTACACGACATTTCTGCGCGGTGTCGGTGATTCGCGGACGCCGCTCTGGTTTCTGATCGTAAGTACCATCTTGTCGATATTCTTCACGCCGGCATTCATCCAGGGCTGGTTCGGCTTGCCACATTTGGGTGTGGTTAGCGCAGCAGTGTCGGGCACGATCGCGAACGGCATCGGGCTCGTCGGGTTACTGGTCCTGCTTGCGCGGCAGCGCAGTCCTCTGCGTTTCGATCTCGAGATGGCGCGCGACATGGTCGTCGACCCGGCGATCCTTTGGACGGTAATGCGCATCGGCGTCGCTACGGGCATTCAAGTCGTGATGGTCTCGATCGCCGAGATCGCGATCATTACGTTTGTCAACCATTACGGTGCGCGCGCAACCGCAGCGTACGGAGCGGTCAACCAGATCGTCGCCTACGTGCAGTTTCCGGCCATTTCGATCGGCATCGCTGCATCGATTTTCGGTGCGCAGTGCATTGGCGCGCGCCGGGAGGACAAGCTTGGGAGCGTGGTGCGCTCCGCCGTTACGCTCAACTACGTTGTCGGCGGGGTCCTGATCGTGCTCGTTTATCTGCTCGCCTATCCGTTGCTCGAGATGTTTCTTACCGATATGCCCACCGTGCGAATCGCGCACGAGCTGCTGATGATCACGCTGTGGTCGTATCTGATATTCGGCAACAGCGCGGTGATCAGCGGCGTCATGCGCAGCAGCGGCACCGTACTCTGGCCGACCATCAATGGGCTCATCGGCATCTGGGTTTTCGAAGTGCCGACTGCCTATATTTGTATGCGTTACCTCGGATTGCCGGGCGTGTGGATCGGCTACCCCGCGTACTATTGCTTCACGTGCCTCGCGCAGTTCATATACTACGAGCTCTTCTGGAAGAAGAAAACGCACGAGCGCCTGGTTTAGGCGTTGTCATCCCTCGACTCCGCTGCGCTACGCTCGGGATGACAAGACTCTAGTCGCTCGGACCCAAGGGTGGGATCGTTGTGGGTCATGATATACTGGGGAAACCTATGAACGCGCAGCCCTGGGAACCGCGCCTGGCCCATCTCGAAGGCGCCTTTGAGCAATTCGAAAAACGCGTTGACGCGCGTTTCGATCAGGTCGACGTGCGTTTCACTCAAGTAGATTCCCGATTTGACTCGCTCGATCGCAAGATCGATGACGTTCGTCGTCTTTCAGAAGCGCAGTTTCGGTGGGTCATCGGGCTTATCGTCGTGTCGATCATCCTGCCACTCGCAACGCGTTTCATAACCCACTAGCCCGCTTCAGCGGCGCTTCTTGTTCTTTGGGGTGACGCAGGTGCCGCTGGCACGGCAGACGACAATCGGATCGCTCAAGTAGTCGGCGGCGCTCGGGCTCACATCGGTTCGCGTCGCGATCACTTTGCGTGCTTCGAAGTCCATGGCGCGGGACGTGTTGCCGACCTTGGCGATACGCCCGGTCGCTTCGATGTAGTCGCCGGCGTAGACCGGCGCGAGAAATTCGACCTTGTCGTAGGCGACGAACAGCCCTTCATCGCCGTCGAGACGAATCAGCAGTTCGGTCGCGACGTCGCCGAAGAGGTCGAGCATCCGTGCTCCGTCGACCAGGTTCCCGCCGTAATGTGCGTCGTGCGCGCCCATGCGCACGCGAATGAGCGCCGTTATGCTGCTTGGGTCTTCGCCAGTTGCCACAATTCCTCGAGTTCGTCGAGCGAGAGATCGGAAAGTGTCTTGCCGTTTGCGGCGGCGCGCTCTTCCATGAACGCAAAGCGCCGGTAGAATTTCTCGTTAGCCTCGCGCATCGCGGTCTCGGCATCGATACCGAGCGCGCGCGAGAGATTGACGACCGTGAAGAGCACGTCACCCAACTCCTCGCGCACGTGTGGATCGTCGGCTTTGAGGCGCCGGGCTTCGGCAAGTTCGGTGAGCTCTTCGTGCAGTTTGTCCAGCACGCCGCCGATGTTGGGCCAATCGAAGCCGACGCGCGAGGCTTTCTCTTGCATGCGCTGGCCGCGCTGCAACGCGCCCATGTGCTTGGGAATACCTTCGAGCCGGCTCTTGCGCTTTTGCCCGGTCGCCTCTTGAGCTTTGAGCGTCTCCCAACTGCGCCACTGCGAATCGACGTCCTCGATCACCGCGTCGCCGAAGACGTGCGGATGACGTCGCACCATCTTGTTCGAGAGGGCGTCGACGACGTCAGCGACGGTGAACTTCCCGATCTCGGAGCCAAGTTGCGCGTGAAAGACGATCTGCAGCAAGAGGTCGCCGAGCTCCTCGCACAGCGCGCCCAAGTCCTCGGCTTCGATGGCCTCAACCACTTCGTACGTTTCTTCGATGAGATAGGGGACCAGCGTACGGTGCGTCTGCTCGCGATCCCACGGGCATCCGTCGCGCAGGCGCGCCATGATTTCGACCAGATCGTCCCACGAATAGTGTTGCGATTGCGGGGGCAGCGGAACAAGCGGCATCGCGATCGCCGCGGAGAGCGTCGCGTGCGGCATCCCTGGGGTGATGCGCGTCGTATGTCCCTGCGCTTCGAGCGCGCGCAAGAGCGGCGGAAGTCCGGGAACGTCGGAGAGCGGATTGCCCAGCACGCCGAGACCCAGTGATTCGATCGGCAGTGCGCGCAGCGCGCCGGTGAATTGCGCGATCGCGTCGGCGCTTCCGTGCGCGAGCGCCGCGCCGTCGGGAATCAGCGTACGGTCAACCGCAATGCCGTTCGATTCGAGCGCCTTCACGAGATCCGGAGGCGCGAGCAGCGTCACCGTGCGCGCGCTCTCGCGCAAGGCCTCGAGGCTTCCGAGCGTCAGGTATCCCGGGTCGCCTGGCCCAAGTCCAACGATACGAACGAGCATCCTGGCAACGTGATTCGAGAAATAGTGAAGGGCCCCATTTGGGGCCCTTCTTTACCGGCTAGGGAGTGGCTGTTGCGGCCGGCGATACCGCGCCGTTGGGTGCCGCACCGTTGGGTGCCGCAGCCGGTGCGCCGCCCGGCGGCGTGGGTTCGGGCGTCGGGAAGGCTGCTTGGAAACGCGGATCGTTGATCTGGATGTTCGCCTTGCTCTGCAGATCCGTGAGGAACGGCTGAATCAACGGCGCTTCCTGTTGCTGACGCAACATGTCGGCGATCTTGTCCTTGGTGTTTGCTAGTGTCGCGGTCGTACCCGGCGTGCGGCTTTCCACCTGAATGATGTGATAGCCGAACGGCGATTTGACCGGTGCGCTGATCACGCCGACCGGGAGCGAGAACACGGCTGCATCAAACGAAGGCACCATCTGCCCGTGGCGGATCTGACCGAGTTCGCCGCCTTTGTCTTTGCTGCCCGGATCGATCGAATATTTCTGCGCCTCGGTCGCGAAGTTCGCGCCGCCCTTGAGGTCGGCTTCGACTTTCTGCGCGGTCTTGAGATCGGCGACCAGAATGTGGCGCGCCTGCACCTGCGCGGGTTTGTCGAACGACGCGTGGTTCTTGTTGAAGTACGCTTGGATCTCGGCGTCTGAAACCTTGACGTTCTTGCCGACGGCTTTGTCGATGATGATCTGATCGCGCAGCAGCTTGTGCACGTCATCTTCGGTCAGGCCGCGCGACTTGAGCATGTCGCTCCACGATCCCGGCGGGAAGTTTGCTTTGATCTGATCCTCGCGCGAAGCGATGTCGGCATCGCTCACGGTGATGTTGTTCTTCTGCGCGTATTGCTCGAGCAGAATCTCGCGGACCATCTGCTGCAGCGTCGAGATTGCGGTCGGGCTCGCCTCGAGTTTCGCATCGAAATCCGAGGTGCTGATGGCTTGTCCGTTGACGGTCGCCAGCGTGCCGCCGCTTGAACAAGCGGTGACCGAAACGGCCAAGAGCAGCGTGGCTAGACCCGCGACGGCGCGGGAGAGGTTCGACATGATCACTCCAGACTAGGGAAGGTCAGTGCGTAGGAAAGCGGAGCATTTTGGGCTCCGCCGATGGGCCCCTGGGTTCGTTCGTTCGCTCGCGGGGCCCTCTTCAGATGAGTGCTTTAAAGCGCTTCCAAGAGCTTTCTCAGCAACGGCATCCAGGTCGTCTCCGGGGCCTCTGCGGCCGGCACCGCCGGCAGGTCAACGACGATCTTGCCCTCGCCGAACCGGAAGCGGTTCTTGGTCAGCGACTGCAGCTTGGGAATTGCGGCCTGGTCGAGTTCGAACCCGGTGCCCACGCCTAGGGTCAGGCGCCGCTCGTCGACGACCACGCGCGTCACGCGGCGTTCCAAGGCGATCGCCCGCAGTTTGGTAAGCTCCACCAGGCGCTCGAGCGGAAGCGGCAGCGGCCCGAAGCGATCGCGCACGCCGGCGGCGATCTCTTCGACGGCGATCTGAGAGCGGGCTTTGGCCAGCTGCTGGTAGACCGCGATCTTTTGCGAGACCTGCGGGATGTAGTCGTTCGGAATGAAGGCGCTGATCTTGACGTCGATCACCGCTTCGCGGCGGTCGTCCAGCGAGGTGGCCATGCCGCGACGTTCGGCGATCGCGTCGGCCAAGAGTTGGCAATAGGTGTCGAAGCCGACCGAGCCGATGAATCCCGACTGTGCTGCTCCGAGCAAATTGCCCGCGCCGCGAATTTCGAGATCGCGCATCGCAATCTGTAATCCCGATCCGAGATGGGTGAACTCGCGAATCGCCTCGAGCCGCGCTTTGGCCTCTTCGGTCAACGCCTTGTGCCCCTGATAGAGCAGATAACAATAGGCCTGATGATTCGAGCGGCCCACGCGGCCGCGCAGCTGATAGAGTTGCGCCAGGCCAAATTTATCCGCGTCGCTCACGATCATCGTGTTGACGTTGGGGATGTCGATCCCGTTTTCGATAATCGTGGTCGCAACCAGTACGTCGGTGTCGCCGTCGATGAAGGACTGCATCACGGGTTCGAGTTCGTTCTCATGCATCTGCCCGTGCCCAACGGCGATGCGCGCGCGCGGCACGAGCCGCTGCAGCGCGTTTTTCACCGCAAAGATCGATTCGACGCGATTGTGCAGATAATAGACCTGGCCGCCGCGATCGAGCTCGGCGGTGATCGCGCGTTGAACGATCGCGTCGCTGGCGGGCACGACGACCGTCTTTACCGACATACGATTCTTCGGCGCCGTCTGAATCAACGAGAGGTCGCGTACGCCCATCAGCGACATGTGCAGCGTGCGCGGGATCGGCGTCGCCGAGAGAGTGAGCACGTCAACCGAGGTCTTGTATTCTTTGAGGCGTTCCTTGTGCATGACGCCGAAGCGTTGCTCTTCGTCGATGACGATCAGCCCGAGATCGGCGAAGGCGACGTCTTTTTGCAGAAGACGATGCGTGCCGATGACCACGTCGACTTTGCCGAGTGCGAGATCCGCCAGAATCGCGCGCGCTTCGGCTTTGGTCTTGAAACGCGAGAGCTCTTCGATGCGCAGTGGAAACCCGGCGAAGCGTGCGCTGAAGTTGCGGTAGTGCTGATCGGCGAGCAGCGTGGTGGGCACAAGCACCGCAACTTGTTTCTTTTCGGCAACGGCCTTGAATGCAGCGCGCATCGCGACTTCGGTCTTGCCGTAGCCGACGTCGCCGCACACCAGGCGATCCATCGGCTGGGCCTTTTCCATGTCACCCTTGACCGCGTCGATGGCCTTGCCTTGATCCGGCGTGGGCTCGTACGGGAACGCCTCTTCCATCTCGGCCTGCCATGGCGTGTCGGGACCGAACTGAAAACCGCGGCTGAGCTCTCGCTCGGCGTACAGGTGCACGAGCCCGTCGGCAATCTTTGCCAGCGACTCGGAGACGCGGGACTTGGTGCGCGCCCAATCCGCGCCGCCCATCTTGGAAAGGCGTGGCTGCTGCCCTTCGGTCGACGAGTACTTCGTGACCTGATGCATCTGCGTCACCGGCACCAGCATGCGATCGGAACCTGCATAGGCCAGATCGAGGTAGTCTTGCGTGGCGCCTAAAATCGTTTCGGTACGCAGCCCCAGGTATTGACCGATCCCGTGCACCGCGTGTACGACGTAGTCGCCGACCCGCAGATCGGCCAGCGTAACCGGGACGCCCTCTTTGACGGCGCGCAGTTTGACACGCTTGGGCGGAGCGCCGAAGATCTCGCGATCGCCCAGCACGCGCAGACGCAGATCGGGAACGGCAAACCCGGCTTCGATCGAACCGTGAACGACCTCGACGCGATCCTGCGCGATACCCGCGGCGCGCAACAGGTCCGCTGTGCGCGACACCGCGCTGCTAATGATATGGAGTGATTCACCCGCCGCGATCCACTCGCGCGCGCTCTGCGAAAAAAGTTCGATCTGCCGGTTGAAGTGTTCGACCGGACGGCACTCGAGCACGTACGATGCATTGGCCCGCGGCACCCAATCCATATCGTCGTGACGCTCGATCGCTGCAGGAAAGATGAGGATCGGATGCGCGCGCATCTTGGGCGAAAGTTCGTCCAGTCGCGGATGCGGCGCGGCGATCTCGGCCAGCAGCCCGTCGTCGACCTCGGAATCGCTGACCGAAAATTCGCCCGACTCGACACCGGCAAGGAGCACGCTCTGCTCGCGCGAGCGTTCCTCTTCGAGCGCGCGCTCGATCGTCGCGAGCATGCCCGGCTCGTCGAGCACGAGGATCGCGTCATCGCGCAAGTAGTCCAACAACGTGGCGCGTTCGTCATAGGCCAGCGGAAGCCACGAGGCCGGAACTTCGTTCCCGCTTTCGATATATGCAGCGAGCGAACTGCGGACGGCGTCGGGGCCCTCAAAACGTTCGAGGATGCGCGCGCGATAGTGCGCTTCGCGAGGAATCTCGCTCCACGGCGCGATCTCGATTGCGGTGAGTTCGCCTTCGCTGCGCTGCGTAGCAAGGTCGAAGGGACGCATGCTCTCGATCTCGTCGCCGAAGAACTCGATGCGGGTCGGCGCGGCTTCACTCGCGGCAAAGAGATCGAGAATGCCGCCGCGCACGGCGTACTCGCCGACCGCGCTCACGACGTCGGTGCGCTCGTACCCGAGGGTGTAGAGGCGCTCTTGCAACCGTTCGAAGCCCGGCTCGTCACCCGCGCGCAGCGGGATGCGCAATGCATCGAAGAGCGTGCGCGGCATGACGTACTGACGCAGCGCGGCCACCGGCGCGAGCACAAGGCGGCTGCGGCCCGCACCAAGATCGGCCAGAAGCGTCATGCGCGCGCTGCGTTCCGAGGGGCTCTCGATTGCGCCCAGCGCCTCATCGCGCGAGCGGAGCAGGGCAACGTGCTGCGGCTCTTCTTCGCCTAAGTAATAAAGAAGGTCGGCGAAGGCGCGTTCGGCGACGTCGGGCGTGGGCACGACCACCAGCATCGGCTTCTCGAGCGCGCGGTAGAGCGAGGCGAGCAGCGCAGGTCGCGCCGCGGCGATCGTTTCGTGTGCGGCATACGTGCCGTGGCCGGTGCGCAGCGCGTCGATGATCGGCGCGAGGGCGCGCTGCGACGTCGCGAGCGTGCGAAGCAGCGCGTCGTGTGATGCGAGGGTAGGTGTAGCGGTTTGGGTCACGGGCCGCACATTATAGCACGAGAGGCGCGTACGCGGTTAGCGCAAGAGCGCCGAGTGCAAGCGACTCTACGCCGGCGGGAATGGCGGCCGCATCGGGCAGATAGCGAAGCAAGGCCGCGCTCGTTACGGTCAGCGTTGTCGCGACGACGCGCCGGTCGCGGGCGAACGCGGCTAGTGGAAGTATCCATAGTGCATACCACGGATACGGATTCGGAATCGTGATCCAGGCGGCCAAGGCAAGCATGCACCAACGGTCGATCGGCGTCGTCATCGCGCGCACGCGGGTCAGCACGAACAGGCCGGCAAGCGCCGCGACCGGGATGCCCAGTTCCTGAATCGAGGCGTACGCGGCGTAATGACCGTGCGGTGCCAGATCCGAGCGGACGCCGGCGATCATCGCGCGTGACGTCGCGGCAACGATCGCCCACCCGACGAGCGTTCCGCCGAGCACGGCGCGCGCGTCGCGTCGCTCGAGAATGCGATCGAGGGCAAGCGCGGCCGAGGCGGCGAGCGCCGGAAGCTTGATCGACGCGGCCAGCGCCACGATCCCGGCGCCGATTGCGGGAGCTCGGCGCGTCACCACGATGCCCAAGAGTACCGCCGCCGCCAACAGCGTATCGTTGTGTCCTTCGATCGCGGCGAATAGCGCAATCGGATTGCACGCGACGAAGGTCGCCGCGCGCGCTCCTCCGAGAAGACCGGCGAGATAGCCGCACAGCACCAGCGCGGCGCAAGAAAGGATGCGAAAACTCGTCAGCACCGCGACGGCGCCAAATCCGTGGAGCGCGGTCACGAGCAGGCGCGCAAGCGCAACGAACGTCTCGCCGTACACGCAAATTGGGACGAGCACCGGTCGCCACTGCCAATTCGCCGCGGCGATCAAGGCGTCGCCGCCGCCTGCGTGATGAACGTACGGATTCAAACCCAGGCGCGCCATCTCGCCGTAAGCGGCGTAGGCGTAGACATCGCTCGAGAAGAGTGGAAGCCAGAACAGGCCTGCAAGCAGCGCGAGCGACGATGCAAGCAGGGTGTGAGTGAGGGAAAGTCGCGCTCGTAGTTGCGCAAGGTACAGGATGAACGCGGCGCCGAGCGTCGCGGCGAGCACGAGCCACAGCCATGCGCCGTCGATGCCCCAATCCGTTACGATCGGCAGCGGCTGCGCGAGGTCGATGGTAAAGCGCGCGGGTGCGTAGGCGAGCAGCACGCGCGAGACGATCGCGCCGGCGGCAATGATCAGTGCAAGGCCGGCCGTTTTCACTCGCGCGTGCCGGGATTGGCGATGCCCAGAGCGATGAGTGCGATCCACGCCTCGGCGACCTTCGGATAGAAGACCAGATCGTCGAAGAATCCGTGAACGATAAATGCCGCTGACGCACCCAAGGCAGCGAGTGCCCAGGGTGAATGGCGCACCTGCGTGATGAGCGCTCGCACGACGGTGACGATCCAGGCAATCGTTGCGCCGAGGAGCACCACGCCGCCTTCGGCAGCCGCCTGAAGATACCAATTATTGGCCTGCGTGCGCACGCCGGGCACGCCGGCTTGCGACAGTTCGAGTTCGTAGTTGCCTGCGCCGATGCCCAGGATCGGATGATGAAAGAAAAAGAATCGGGCGGCGCGCCATAACTCGCTGCGGTCGCCTACGCCGCCTGAGACCGCGGCATCCACGTCGCTCTCGCGCGCGAAAAAGTTTCCCCATGGGACGTGCGCCCGCAGCGCCCACGCGATGTCGTTGCAATAGCCCGCGGCCAATCCGAGAGCGAGCGGCCACAGCGCGAACGCGCCTTTGCGCTCGCTAAGCGCGAAGACCGCGACGATGACCAGGGCGCCGACCAACGCGGCGCGCGAAAGGGTGAGCGCGAGCGCCACGCCCGCGATTGTGAGCAAAACCATAGCGGTTCGTTGTGGGGCACGTATCTGCCACGCACCGATCGCGGCGATAGCCGCTTCGAGGTAGCCGCCGAATTGATTCGGTCCTTCGAGCACGCCGGCGATTCGCGGAACGACGGTCGCGCCAAGCGCGAGCCCTGAGACGGCCCCCGTCGCAAGCTCGAGAAACGCGCTGCATGCAGCGAACGTGAACGAAACAAAGAGCGCGCTGCGCACGATCCGCGGCAACGGATCGAGCGTGTACGTGATGAACATCGCGCAAAAGAGACCGAGGTACTCGGTCCACTTCAAGGTTTCGCGTACGACCTCGGGACGATGCACGGCAACCACGAGCGTCATCGCATTCGCGAGGATGATCGCGCAGAATGCGACCGCCACGGCTGCGACGGGCCTGCGGCGCAGAGCCTTCCAGGCGCCGGGAGTGCCCAGCAGTCCCACGATGACGCCGACGAGCACGACCTTTGGCGCGGTAACGGTGGTTCCCCAGATCGCATGTGCACCGGCAAACGGTGTCACGAAGACCAGGAGCGCTGCGCCCAAACCCGGACGCCGAAGCGTCAGGAGCGCGCAACCGGCAAAAAGTACGGCAAAGAACATCAGCCAGAGTGGGTCGAGCGCCGGCACGATCGGAAAGCGCTCGACGATCGGGTGGTAAGGCACGCAGCGCTTTTCGCGGCGGCAGCGAAGAGCCACTGCAATGGACGAACTCTCGATGCGGCGGGCCATTGAGCGTAAACGCGACGGCGCGACGTTAGAAGGCTCGGTCTGGGAAGGAGTCATCGCTGCCTATGTGAGCGGCGATGTTGACGATGCGCAAATGGCGGCGCTCGCAATGGCGTGCGTGTGGCGCGGTTTGGACGCGACCGAGTCGGTCGCACTGACGCGCGCAATGGTGGCAAGCGGCGCAACGTTACGTTATCCGGACGGCATGTTCGTCGTCGATAAACATTCCAGCGGCGGTGTGAGCGACATCGTTTCTCTGGTCGCGGTCCCGCTCGTCGCGGCCTGCGGCGTCCGTGTCGCCAAGCTTTCCGGCCGTGCACTCGGGCACACCGGCGGCACGATCGATAAGCTCGAAGCGATCGACGGATTCAATGCGACCCCCTCGATGGAGGATTTCGTTCGTCAAGTCGAGCGCGTCGGCTGCGCGATTGCGGCGCAAAGCGACGCGTTCGTTCCCGCCGACAAACGGCTCTACCATCTGCGCGATCGCACCGGCACCGTGCCCAGCATCGGCCTGATTGCCGCCTCGATCGTTTCCAAAAAAATCGCCGGCGGCGCCAACGCCTTCGTCTTCGACGTGAAGTGCGGAAGCGCGGCGTTCATGCGCGATTTGGAGCAAGCGCAGGCGCTGGCGCAGATGCTGGTGGGGATCTCCGAACAGTTTGGGCGCAAGGCTCGCGCGATCGTGAGCGACATGAACGAACCGCTCGGGCAGTGCATCGGCACCGGCATCGAGGTCGTTGAAGCGCGCGATATGTTGCGTGGCGGCGCGGGTGACGAGCGCGCGCGTTCGGGATGCCTGCAGATAGCGGCGGCGATGCTCGAACTCGGCGGCGTTGCCGATGCGCCAGTGCGCGCAGCGTGCGCCCTCGAGGACGGAAGCGCCTATGCGAAGTTCGTCGAGATGGTCGAAGCGCAGGGAGGGAGCCGTGCCGCTCTGGAAGCGCTCGCTCCCGATTCGCGGGTCGAGCCGGTGCGCGCCCCTTCGGGCGGCGTGGTGCGCGCGATCGATGCGGTGCGCTTAGGACATTTCGCGCGCGGGCTCACGGTCGACGAATTCGCGGGCCGGCATTCGTCTGCTCGTGCGGATCGGTGATCGCGTCGAACGTCACGCAATGCTGGCCGAGGTTTTTGGCGACGGCGTTGACGCGTCGTCGGTTGCTGCAGCCTTCTCCCTAGTTTAACTTCGTTCGATGTCGCTGATCAGGTAGAGCGGGCGGCCTTTGACTTCATCGTAAATGCGGCCGATGTATTCACCCAGAATTCCCAAGCTGATCAACTGGACGCCGCCCAGGAACAAGACCGCAACGATCGTCGACGCCCAACCCGGCGTGTAGCCGGGCGGATTTAGGCTGAAGAGTTTGTAGCCGATGACGATCAGCGCATAGAGAAATGCAACCGCGCTGGAAATAAAGCCGAGGTACGAAGCAAACCGCAGCGGTACATCCGAAAACGAGGTGATGCCGTCGATGGCGAAGCGCAACATCTTCGTTACGGGATACTTCGTACTGCCCGAGTGGCGCTCGTCGCGATCGTAGGCGATCCCGACTTGATTGTAACCGACCCAGCTCACCATGCCGCGCAAAAAGCGATGCCGTTCGGGCGAACGATTGAGCGCCTCGACCACGCGACGGCTCATGAGTCGAAAATCGCCCGTGTCAACCGGAATCGAAACTTTGGTGAGCCGCTTGATGATCCGGTAGAAGAGCCGGGCCGTAAACAGTTTGAACGGGCTCTCGCCCTTGCGCGTGCGCCGCACGGCGTACACGACGTCATACCCTTCGCGCCATTTGGTGACAAACTCGGCGATGAGCTCGGGTGGGTCTTGAAGATCGCCGTCCATCAAGATCACCGCATCGCCGGCGGCGATGTCCATTCCCGCCGAGGCGGCGAGTTGATGACCGAAATTGCGCGAGAGGTTTACCAACACGATATGCTCGCGTCGCGCCACCTCTTCGCGAATGCGTTCGAGCGTGCGATCGGTGCTGCCGTCATTTACCAGAACGATTTCATAGGAAGGAGCGCCTTCTAAACGCTCGGTGATCGCAACAATGCGCTCGACAAGCGGGGCAACGTTGCCTTCCTCGTTATATAGCGGAACGACGATGCTGAGAACCGGCATGACCGGAGAGGTTCGACGCGAGCGAGAATCACCTCTTAAATGAAGCGACTCTCGGCTTTAACAGCCGCAACTGTTCTCGCGACGCTGGCTGCATGCGCGAACCGCACGCCTACCCCGCGCGCGGCGCTCACCCCGCCGCCGGCGGCTGCACCGATACCGCAGCGAACACCTGCGCCGCAGGCCTCTGCGACGCGCGTCTGCCGTAACGCCCTCTCCGACGCCCTCGCCGTCGCAGACGACGCCCGAGCCGTCGCAGACGCCGACACCGACGCCGGAACCCGTCGTCATGGCGTCGCCGAATGCAGCGCCGCTCATCGTGGCGGTGCACATCAACAATCAAACCGTCCACGGCGGCGATACGATCTCCGGCATGGTCGTGACCTCGTCGAACGTCGCAAGCGTTGAGGCGCGGATCGCAACCTTCTCGATAAGCGTGCCGAAGGTAAGCACTGGCCGCTTCGCCCTTAGCTACGTCGTACCGAGCGTCCCGTTTTTCTTGCACGGCACGTATCCGATGACGCTGGTCGCGCGCAACACCGCCGGCGACGCCGTCGAGCGCGTGATCCCAATCACCGTGCAGTAGACGGATGCGGCGTGCGCGTGCCGTTCGGTAAGTTCGGGAAGGGCGCAGGATTGTAAGGCGTCGGGAAAACCGACGGCTGTTGAAGGATATTGTTCGCATTCGCGTCGGCCCACGACGCGACAACGCTGTTGGTCGAGTTCGTGTCCGAGTCGTTGACGGATAACTCGCGCGGCCGAAGCGAAAGGCCGTTGGGCCCCGTCTCCTCGGTTTGCAGCGTTCCGCGCGTATAGAGGTAATGCAAAATCGTCCCCGATGCCATTTGCCGGATGACGACGAAGTGCAACGCATCGATGCGCTGCATTTGAATCGCTTGCGGATTCCAGCCCGATTGGTCCGTCGTGATGAAGATCTGGGCGTTGATCGGCGTGGTCGGCGGCACTTGCACCTCGAACTTCACCAGCACGGGCTTTCCGCTGAACGTCTCGGCCACGCCGTTCGATGTGGTGCGCGTGGGTCCGGCCAGCTCGGGGTTCGGATACGGCGACGACGCCGTGACGGCAAAGGCTTGCACGTCGTCGGGCAACGGACCAACCGGGTAAGGCTTATCGGAGAGATCGATCTCCACGACTTGCCCCGCGTCGTTAAAGACGGCGCGCGCGTAGTCGCGCGGCTTCGGAGCGCGCTTTGCCGGCTGCTTCGTTTGCTCGTCGAGGATCGCGACGTTTGGCGCGAGCCGAAACCCGTCGCCCGTGGTGAAAAAGACGAATCCATCCTGATAGGCGAGCAATTGCCCGGTAATTGTAACGGGGGCGGCGGCCGCGATCAGAATCAGGATGCACAGCAAGGAACCTAGACGACGACGCATCCTCATCATCCGCTTAACTGTACCACGAAGGTCGGGCTCCAAATCTGGTTGCCGAAGTGAAAGAAATAGGTGCGCTGTACGTCGAGGACGAGATGAGGCTCGATCCGCACCCGCACCTCGGCATTGAGTTGCCATGGCGGCTGCCCGAGGTAGTTCGTGTAGGTGTACTGACCGATGGCGTTGGTCGGCGGGGGCGAGAACAGTCCGGGATAGGCTGCCGGAAAGTCGTCATGATGTCCAAAGGTCACGGTCGTCACCAGATTGGGTGACGCCGAATACGTTGTGCCAAGCGCGAGGGTGCGCTGTGTCGCCGCGCCGCGAAACGACTCAAACGGCGTGTAGGGCGTGCCGTCGGGCAGAAGCGGGGCAGACGGCTGATAACCGCCTTGCAAGTACAGATCGCTCGTGTTCTGGATGTTGTAGGCAAGATAGCTGTTCACGAACTTCGAGAATTGGCGGCTGAGGCTGACCGTCGTGTTCTGGGCGTTGATGTGATGGGGAACGCTATTCCAGGTGCGCGACGAGTTGAGGGTTGCGTTGAGGTAGTAGAGATCATAGGGCTTTTCGCGGTCGCCAATTTTGACATTGGGCATCGAGACGGTGACGCCCGCGACCTGGTTATAAATGGTGGTGTAAAGGACGCCGCCATATTCCTGTAAGCCGTAGGCGTCATGATTGAAGCCGAAGCCAAAGCTCGTCTGAAAGTAGAACGGCGTTTTGAATATCTGGTCGTTGTATGAGTTAGCGCTGAGCTGCAGCGAATTCGGGTGATTAGGAGAGGCTGCAGTTTTCGGCCCGATCATGTTGTAGTTCGTTTGATTGAAGTAGGCTTGTAAATATGAGCGGTTGAGCGCTTGCGTCAAGGTCACGTAGGTCGTTTGCGCCGATGCGCTCGGATCGGAAAACCAATGCTGGTACGTATAGAGCTGCGTGAACGTGGAGATCTCGAACTTCGATCCGATATGTTCGCCCGTGACCAGGTTCCAGTATTTGTCGTCTTTCGTAAGCGGATTGATCGAAAACACCGCGTACTCGTGTGGGTCATTTCCGCCGAGGTGTTGCTCGAAGCCGAGATAGGCCTGATTGAACGAATCGTACCGCGCGTGAAGTGCGGTCACGGAGTTTGCGTTGCCGGTCACGTTCCACGTCGCGTCAACGTTCGCGCCCGAGAGAGAGTTTTGCGCGAGATTTTGACCTACGCCGAAATACACGTAATACGACGGGAGCGGAACACCCTGGTGCAAGAAATATGCATGGACGCCGCTAAAGCGCACGAATCGTTTGGTTTCTACCGTCGCCGACGTTGCCGATAGGCTTACTGCGGTCTCACTCACGTCCGGAAAATAGAAGACGTCGCCGGGCATCTGCCTCCCCTTGAGCGGGTCCGTGAAGTCGCCGTTCTCGTAGGTCCACCGATCGGGCTTGGTAATGACCGGTACGAAATAGATACGGTTGAAATCCAAAAAGTCGGCGATCGCCGCGCCGTCGAGGTTTCCGCCGCGGCTTCGCAGATGCACATGGCTCGCCACGAGGAAGCGATTGAGCTTCAGATCCATCGAGAAGGTGTCGCCGCTAATGGCCATGCCGTTGCTTGTTTGCACCTGCACGTGGCCGTCGGCCTCGATCAGGTAGCGGTCGTAATAGAACTCAATGTGATCGGCGCGTAGGCGGACCACGGTTGCCGGGGGCGCTGGTGTTGCGGTTGGCGCCGGTGAGGGCGCCGGCTTCGTCTGCGCGTTGCCCGGTGCGGGCACGAGCAGAATTAAGGCAACAATAAGGACCGGTAGATATCGCAAGCGTAGCCCGTTTTCGCAGTTCCCGCCGACTCTCATCCTTGTATAACGTATGCGATGGGTGTTTCTACCTATACTCGTGAGGAAAGACTGCGTTTCCGGTAAGCCGAAACGCCGTTTTTAGCTTATATGCGAGTTGTGACCGTTGTTTTGGATTCCGGCGGCGTGGGAGCGCTTCCCGACTTTACCGAGTACGGAGATGCGGCTGGCGCAAATACTCTTGGAAATGTTGCCCGGCGTGTTGGCGGCCTAGCGTTGCCTTCGTTCGAACGGCTGGGCCTCGGCCATCTCACGCCCATGATGGGCGTTGCGCCGGCGCTGCACCCCGCGGCGCGCGTCGCCCGGCTGCGCGAACGCAGCCGGGGCAAGGACACAATCACCGGCCACTGGGAGATGGCGGGAATAATAACTGTCGTGCCCTTTCCCACATATCCCGACGGTTTTCCGGACGATGTCATTGACGACTTTACCAGGATTACCGGAAAGGCGCCGCTGGGAAACGTACCCGCATCCGGGACGGAGATCATCGACCAGCTGGGGCCCGAGCACATCGCGACCGGCCGGCCGATTCTCTACACCTCGGCCGATTCGGTCTTCCAGGTCGCTGCGCACGAAGAGGTGATCCCTCTCGCAACGCTGTACGATTGGTGCGAACGGGCGCGCGCGGTGTTAGTTGAACCGACATAATGTGAACCGGGTGATCGCTCGGCCGTTCGTGGGTGAACCGGGTGCCTTCACGCGAACGCCGAATCGGCGCGACTATGCGATCGAACCGCCGCCCAGCGTGCTCGATCGGCTAGCCGCCGCCGGTGTTGAAGTGCACGCCGTCGGGAAAATCTGCGACATCTATTGTGGGCACGGCATCACATCGTCGGTTCGGGTGAGCGACAATCGCGATGCGATGGAGAAGACCTTCGATCTGCTCGAGCGAGTCGACCATGGATTCATCTTCACGAACCTCAACGATTTCGATTCAAAGTACGGGCACCGGCGCAACGTACGCGGCTACGCTGACGCGCTCGAGTCGCTCGATTCGCTATTGCCGCGCTTGGAGCAGCGGCTGCGGCCAGGAGATCAGGTGATTTTCACCGCCGATCATGGCTGCGATCCCACCGCTCCGGGAACCGATCACACCCGCGAGTACGTCCCGTTCGTTCATCTCGGACCGCAGCCGGGCGCGGTGCTCGGCGAGCTCGAAGGGCTCGACACGGTGGGCAAGACCGTGCTCGAAGCGTTCGGGGTCTAGCGCGTTGCAAGCTGCAATTCGCGTCTCGGAACGCCAGGTGCCGCAGTGGTGGTGGACGCTCAAGCGCGCGATCGACGTCGTGCTAGGACTGGTGCTGCTGCTTCTAGCAACGCCGTTCATCGCAATCGCGGCGATTGGGATCGTTCTGGTCACGGGCGGTTCGCCGATCTTTGCGCAGGAGCGCGTGGGTCAGAACGGCCGGCGCTTCAAGATGTTCAAGTTGCGCACGATGGTGAAGAACGCGCACGAACTGCGCGACCAATTGATGCATCTCAACGAAGTCGACGGACCGGTCTTCAAGATTCGCAAGGATCCGCGCCTCCATCCGCTGGGAGGACTGCTGCGCCGCACGAGTATCGACGAACTCCCGAATCTGATCAACGTCGTGCTCGGCGATATTTCGTTGGTCGGTCCGCGTCCCGCGCTCCCGTGCGAGATTGAGCACTATGATACGGCGGCGCGAAGGCGCCTTTTGGTGCCCCAAGGCGTCACGTGCTTATGGCAGATCAACGGGCGTAGCGATGTGTCCTTCGAGCACTGGATGCAGCTCGATAATACCTACGTAGACACGTGGACGCCACTCAGCGATCTCGCTATCGTCGTCCGAACCATCCCGGCAGTCTTGCGCAAGGATGGCGCCCATTAATCCCCGTCTGCACGCCGTCCCCCGACCGCAACGTCAGCCGCGGATGTCGATAGCGCTCTCGACGCTTTTTGTCATGGGTGCCACGCTCGCGTCGACGATCTTAGGGTTCTTCCGCGAGGTCGTCAACGCGCAGTTCTACGGTACGCGTTGGGAGATGGACACCTTTCTCGCGGCGGCGACGGTCCCGACGATTCTTTTCGGCGTGTTCAACGGCGCGCTGGTAAGCGCGCTCGTGCCGACCTTTTCCGAGTACATCACCCATGGCCACGAAGATGATGCCTGGGCACTTTGCAACACCATCATCAACAGCCTGGCCATCGTGCTGACCTTAGGCGCAGCGATCGGCTACTTCGCGGCGCCGCTATACGTGCCAATCATCGCCCACGGCTTTCCGGGCCCGCAAATGGGTGTTGCCATCCATATGACGCGTACGTTGATGCCGAGCATCATCGCGGTGAGCCTTTCGGGCGTGCTCTCGGCGATGCTGAACGCGTATCATCGCTTCCGCTCGGCCGCGCTCACGGGCATCGCGCTGAACGTCGTGACGATTGGCTGCGTAGTCGCGCTCAACGCGAAATTTGGTATCTTCGCTCTCGTCTTCGGGACATTCTGGGGCCTAGGCGCGCAAATGCTCGTGCAGCTTCCCGCGTTTTTGGCGATCGGGAAGTACCGGTTCACGATCGACCTGCACCATCCGGGTCTGAGAAAGATGTGGACGTTGCTTGGGCCGATCGTCATCGGCAGCGCAGCAGGGCAGCTGGCGTTGTTCTTCGATCGTTTCTTTGCCTCGACGCTGCAACCCGGCTATATGTCCGGCATCAATTATGTGACCAAGCTCGTGAACTTTCCGCAACAGATCTTCGCCGCGGCGATCGCGACGGTGATCTTTCCGCTGCTGGCTGCGCAGTTTGCGCGAGAGAATCGCCAGGGGGTCGCGCGCAGCGCGGTAACTGGCCTTCGACTGGTGAACTTTATCACTATCCCGTCGGTCTGCGCGCTGATCGTATTGGCCCATCCGATGATACAAACGCTATTCGAGCGCGGAACATTTGGCCCCGCCGCTACCGAGCTGACTTCAAGCCTGTTACCGTTTGCCGCGATTGGACTCGTGTCGCTGGCTGCAAACGTCGTGCTGACGCGCTGCTGCTTCGCGTGCCGTGAAACGGCGATTCCGGTTGCGATCTCGATCATTACGGTACTGTTGAACGTGCTGCTTTCAATGCTCTGGCTGCCGACGCTCGGGGCGAAGGGGCTGCTCCTTGCAAACAGCTTGAGCCAGACATTGCAAGCGGTGCTGCTCCTCGGGCTCGTCGCTCGACTGGTTCGCGGCATCGATTGGGGCGAACTTTTTACGTCGATGGCGAAAGTACTCGTTGCCTCGCTCGCGATGTATGCATCACTGCATTGGATCGACGCGCTCGGCGTGCACACCGACCCGACCCTTGCCTCGCGCGCCTGGTACCTCTTCGGTCAGATCGCGATCGGCGGCGCGGTCTTTATCGCCGTCTCGCGTGCGATCGGTGTCGAGGAACTAGATTTGGCGTGGCGCACGATCATCGCCAAGTTCGAGAAGCACATTATTGCGCCGCCGGAGAACCGCGATGCGCCGATTGCTTGACTTGGAAGCAGCACGATCGTGTGGCTACGTGGGTGCCCTGTCCTTCGCGGAAATGCGCGGCTCCCCCACAATCGGCCATGCTATTCCGATACTAGGGTCGTCCCATGCGATGCGATGCTCGTGAGCTAAATCGTGTTGTGCTGACATCTTATAGTGAAAGATCACTTCATCAGCCAGGACTAAGAAACCGTGCGCAAACCCCGGCGGAACGTAAAGCTGATGGTGATTGTGATCGGAAAGAAAGTAGCCTTCCCACTGTTTGTATTGAGGTGATTCTTTGCGCATATCGACGATCACGTCGAACACGATACCCTTTAAGACTTGGACGAACTTTGCCATACGCAGATCGTAGTGGGGCCCACGAAGGACGTTGCGGCCGGACCATGTCACGAGATCCTGCACGAAACGTGTCTTTAGACCCAGCTCCGCATAGTTGCTTTCGGAGTAGGACTCTGACAGGAGCCCACGGTCGTCCTCAAAGACGTGGGGGACAAACAATTGCGCCTCGGGAAACTTCGTAGCTCGGACTTGGATCATGCGCTAGTTGTACGCCGCTACAAAGGCAGCTCCTGGCGCTGCCAAAACGGGCTGATAGCACGTTGCCTGGGGATGTATCATGGAGATCGAAAGAATGAAGGCCGTTACTGAATTAGGAACAAACCGCGCAGGCGCCGACGTTGCTCTGCCGCCGAAAACCGTTCTCGTTACGGGCGGCGCGGGGTTCATTGGAAGCAATTTCGTCCGCTACCTTTACCGCAAGTATCCGCAGTACCGTATTGTCGTATTGGATGCGTTGACGTACGCCGGCAACCTCGATAACATTCCGGAAGATATTCGCGAATCGGATCGATTTGAGTTCGTCTACGGGAACGTCACGAATGGTGCCCAGGTCGCAAACGTGATGAGCGACGCAAACATTGTCGTTCACTTTGCTGCCGAAAGTCACGTCACGCGTTCGATACACGACGCGGCGGAATTCCTGGCGACGGACGTAATCGGAACGGCAGTTCTCGCTGGAGCCGCTTCACGGAAAAATAGCAGTGTAGAGCGCTTCATTCACATCTCGACCTCCGAGGTGTACGGAAGCTGTCGAGGAGATCGAGACCTCATGGACGAGGAACATCCACTCGAGCCGTGCAGCCCTTATGCAAGCGCCAAAGCCGGCGCCGATCGAATCGTGTACTCGTATTGGAAAACGTACGATCTTCCGGCGGTGATTGTCCGTCCGTTTAATAACTACGGCTCGCGTCAACACCTTGAAAAATGCATCGCGCGTTTTGCCACCTCGGCCATCCTCGGCGAGAGGTTGACCGTCCACGGAGGGGGGTTGAGCTCTCGGGACTGGCTGTACGTAGAGGACACGTGCGCAGCGCTGGATTCGATCATGCACGCCCCCTCGGCAAGCGTCGTGGGAGAAGTCTTCAACGTGGCGACGGGAAAAGACACCAGCGTGCTAACTCTAGCGCAAAAGATACTCGAACTCGCGGAGCGGCCGGGCGATATGATCGAATTCATCGGCGAGCGCCCCGGGCAAGTCGAAAAGCATAGGGGAGACCCGACGAAACTTCATCGCCTCACCGGCTGGGTTCCGACTGTCGATCTCGACAGCGGATTGGCTAGAACGTTCGAGTGGTATCAAGAGAACGAAGCATTCTGGCGACCGATGCTTTGGATGAAGAAGGTCAAGATTCGAGTCGGAAAAAGCATGGAATGGCACTAGGGGCTCGTAGCACGATCCCTTCGAGTATGCGCGTTCCCTACCTTGACCTCGGCGCGCAGCACGCCCCCATCAAGGAAGAACTGCTTGCGGCAATCGGGGAGGTCATCGACTCGAACGCGTTCGTTCTCGGACCCGCGGTGGACGCTTTCGAGCGGCATTTTGCCGAGTTCTGCGATGCGGAGCACTGTGTCGCGGTGAACACGGGGACTGCCGCTGTACACCTGGCCTTGCTGGCTTACGGCGTCGGCCCGGGCGACGAAGTCATCACGCAGGCGAATACGTTTATCGCCACGGTCGCGGCGATCATGTATACGGGAGCCAAGCCGGTTCTTGTGGACGTTAAACCACCATCTTATACGATCGACATCGATGCAGTAGAGGCATCGATCACGTCGAAAACCAAGGCGATCCTTCCAGTGCATCTCTTCGGGCAACCTTGTGAGCTGGACGATCTTCGTTCCGTTGCCAAGAAACATGGTGTTGCCCTGCTCGAGGACGCGTCGCAGGCGCACGGAGCGCTTTATCACGGCACGAAAATCGGGTCGAGCGGGACCGCGACGTTCAGTTTCTATCCGGGAAAGAATCTCGGAGCGTGTGGTGAGGGCGGTGGCGTCGTGACCGACGACGTTGCAATCGACGGCTCTGTGCGCCTCCTTCGCAATCACGGAAGCAGAGAAAAGTACCGGCACGAAATTTTGGGCTACAACTACCGCCTGGAAGGCATCCAGGGCGCGGTTTTGGACGTCAAAACGCGCTATCTTGCCGGATGGACACGAGACCGGCAGCGGGTCGCAGCAACCTACGACACGTTACTTGGTGGAATCGAGCGCCCAACGTTGCTCGCCGATACGACTTCGGCGTACCATATTTACCCGGTGCTCGTGCAAAATCGCGATGACGTGCGCGCGCATTTGGCCCAAGCGGGTATAGAGACGAATGTCCACTACCCGATACCGTGCCACTTGCAGCCGGGATACTTGCAATTGGGATACGCGCAAGGAGCCTTCCCCGAATCGGAGCGCATGGCGCGCGAAGAGCTCTCGCTTCCCATCTTTGCGGAGATGACGCAGATTCAAGTCGAGTACGTCGCGGAGCACCTCGCGGAAGCAGTCGCGCGGTGAGCGGATCGCCGGTAAATCCCGATGTTGACCTCGAGCCCATAAAGAAACACTATCGGGCGCTCCTCGCCCAGAATCGCGATACGGCGAAAGCGTGTTCTTGGCAAAGCGAAGAAGTCGCAAACCGGAATTTTGCCGCCGTCGCTCAGGTCTTCACGCACGAAACAGAGCCGTTCACCGTGTACGAGGTTGGTTGCGGGGTCGCCGCGATGGCCGATTTTCTGCGCGTCAATGTGCCGTTAGCGCGCTACAGCGGGTGCGACATCCTCGCGGAGATGATAGCTCGTGCGAAGGAGCGCGCCCCTTCCGTCGAGGTTGAACAGCGGGACATTCTAACGTCTCCTCCCTTGAGGCAGTACGACTACGTCGTTATCTCCGGCCTGTTCAATCTTCGGATGGCAAATGACGATGAGAGCTGGTTTGCGTTCGTCAAGTCGATTCTTAAAGCCGCGTTCGGCATCGCCGCGAAGGGACTCGCCAGCAACTTCTTGACGAGCTACGTCGACTTCAAGCGCGAGCTAGGTTACTATCAGGACCCGGGACGTGTTTTTGATTTTGCGCAGCGGGAACTCGCGCGGTTTAGCGAGATTCGCCACTCCTATTTTCCCTGGGAATTCACGTTGTTTGTGTACGACAAGCCGAAGCCGCTTCCGTTCGCGCCTCCGCCTGTGCCATGGCCGGCGGAACCGCAGGAGCCGGGCGATCGCTCGTTCTGATGTGGTATTAGGTAAAGAATTTATAGAGAATTTCGCCACCACGTTGTGCGGCCGCTAGGGGCATCTCGTCCGCTGTCAGTTCCTTGGTGATTTTGCCAAAGGCGTCCTCGACCGAAGCTACCGCCGGCGTTTTCTCCCGCGGATGATATAAGGCAGCATAGACGTCGCTAGCGGCGCCTCCGATCCGTTCCTTGAAGCCAATGAGCCCCTCGGTATCCGAGATTCCAAGATCGAGTTTCCTATAGCCTCGCTGGATTGCCATCTCGATAGCTTTTGTTATCAAGAGGTTGTTCGGCCGAAGCGCTAGAGACGCCAGGGATGAGGCGCTAAACTTGTAGTAAAGCGTCGTTCCGCAGGACAAGAAAAGCATTGCGGCAATCGGTGCGGATTCGTGTTCCGCGAACAATAGGAAACCTTTGTCGGGGAAGAAGCGGCGATAAATTCCTTCAAAAAAAACATACGGTTGCGGCAGCAGTCCGTGCTTGTGCTTTCGCGTCTCTGAGTGCAGCCTGTAGAAGGTTTGGAGCCCTTCAAGCGAGGTGTCCTCGCGATACGTGACCCCCGAACGAACGGCTTGACGGAACTTTTGTTTGTGCTTGATGTTAAAGGCCGCTTCAGCTTGGTCAAAGGAGTCGGGCAGATGCACGGCATGGTGTTGCGCGACGATCCTTTTCGACGCGGCTGCGGAAGACGGCTCGCACAGGGTTCGAATAGACCAGGGGATTTTGTCTGCCGAGATCCACGCTTCGAAGTGCGGCCACAGCGATGCAGGCAACGGTTCGAGATTGTCTGCAAAAGATAGCGCCACGCGCCGCGGCCCTCGGAAGTCCTCGATATGCGCGAAGGGTAAGCCACCGACGACCTGGTCGTCGCTTGTTGCCAAGAGCACTTTAAGAGAAAAGTCGTACGTTTCGCGCACGACATCGGACCATTCGCGCGATTGGAAGAGGGTCAGCTCCGGATGCGAGGCGCTAAAGTGGTCCCAGCGCTCGTTCCCAGCGTCGACTTCGCGGATCGTCGGCATCGGGTTCTTCCATTTGATTCACGCTTGACGATGCCTTGTCGCCGGACCAGGGGCCGGTAAGTCGCCCGGTCGAAGCATAGTACGTCGCATGGAAACACCAACTGCATCGGCTTCCCGCCTCCTGGTCATTGGGCTGGACTGCGCCACGAGTGAATTGATCTTTGACCGTCCGGATTGGAATCTTCCGACGCTGAAGGCGCTCATGTCGCGCGGAAGTTATGGGCGGCTGCAAAGCGTTATGCCCGCTATCACGATCCCGGCGTGGGCTTGCATGGTGACGGGAAAGGATCCGGGCGAGCTCGGTATTTATGGTTTCCGCAACCGTACCGATTACACGTATTCAGGGCTTGGCCTCACGACGTCACTCTCCGTCAAAGAACCTGCCGTTTGGGATCGCTTGAGCGATCTTGGAAAAGACGTAATTACCGTCGGCGTACCACCTTCGTATCCCCCCAAACCCGTCAAGGGGATCCAGGTCGGGTGTTTCCTGACGCCGAGCGCAAAGAGCGACTATACCTATCCGCGTGAGGCGCGTGAGGAGATCGCGCAGTTGCTGCACGGACGCGAATACCTTACCGATTGCACGGACTTTCGCACCGAGGATAAGGACGATCTCATCCGCCAAATCTATGACATGACCGAACGCCGGTTCTCGGTTCTCGATAATTGGATCCAGAAGAAGCCTTGGGATTTCTTTATGTTCGTGGAGATTGGTACGGATCGCCTTCACCACGGGTTTTGGAAGTTCTTCGATCCGAAACATCGGGCATATGTTCCGGGAAACAAATACGAAGGCGTCGTTCAAAAATACTATGAGGATTTGGACGCGATGCTCGGGCGACTCCTCGAAAAAGTCGATCAGGATCGCACGAACATCTATGTCGTTTCAGATCATGGCGCCAAGCGCATGGACGGCGGTGTCGCGATTGCGCAGTGGTTGATCGAGCAAGGCTACCTTGCAGTGAAGGCATATCCCGACAAGATCACACCGTTAGCCAAGCTCGAGATCGATTGGTCGAAGACTTCCGTATGGGCCGAAGGCGGCTATTATTCGCGGGTGTTCCTCAATATCGCCGGTCGCGAACCGCAAGGGATCGTCTCGCCGGGAGACGTTGAGTCGCTAATTGCCGAGCTGACGCGAAAAATTTGCGACATTCCGCGACCCGATGGTTCGCGCATGGATACGCAGGTGTTCCGTCCCCAGCAGCTGTACCGGAGCGTGCGCGGCATCGCCCCCGATCTCATGGTATACTTCGACGATTTATATTGGCGCGCGGTCGGAACGGTCGGTTACAATGGCATCTACACGTACGAGAACGACACGGGACCGGACGATGCCAATCACGCGCAAAACGGGATCTTCATCGAGGCTCTCGCGGGCGCCCATGGCGCCGGGCGCATCGAGGACTGGAACCTGATCGACATGTCGGCGCGATTCATGAAAGCCGCAGGTGTCCACACCGCGTTGCGCTCCTAGCCCCGGCAGCGGCCATGCTCGTCGACTTTCACATGCACACGACTTGCTCGGATGGTGTCTGGCCTCCACAGAGGCTTTTTGACGAAATTCGGGACCGAGGCCTCGAAGCGTTTTGCGTAAGCGATCATGACAACATCAACGCTTATCCGATGCCCCCGAACATCGCTGAACGGTCGATTCCCGGCTTGGAAGTCGATTCTCACCACGGCGGCCATACGGCGCATTTGCTGGCGTACGGTGTGTCGGATAATCGATCGCCGCTGCTGCTCGCGTTAGGTCACCAGCGCAACGCTCGGCTCGAGCGCATGGACCGCATGGTGCTGCGTTGCAACGAACTCGGACTCGACGTGACCATGAAGGACGTTCGTGCGCATGCCAAAGGCGCAGAAAGCCTCGGTCGCCCCCACCTTGCTCGCGCACTCGTCGACCGCGGCCATGTTGAGTCGGTGCAGGAGGCCTTCGATATGTACTTAGCCGATGAGGGCGAGGGATATATCCCACTCGATCGTCTGACTGCAGCGCGAGCAATCGAACTCATACATCTCTCCGGAGGCGTTGCGGTCATTGCGCACCCGAAACGTTTGCGGGTACCCGAACATCTCTTCGAGTTAATCGACGCTGGCGCGGACGGGGTAGAGATCGTGCACCCAACGGCGCAAGCAGCCGACGAAGCCGCGTACTCGTCGATTGCGCGGGAGCGAGGTCTGCTCGTCACGGGGGGTTCCGATTTTCACGCGCCAGTTCCCGGCCGTCAAATCGGAATCGACCTTGCCGCCGACGATGTTCGCTTGCTGCGAGACGCCATTGCGCGTCGGGCCATTTACAAGTAGCCCAGATCCTCGAGGCGCTTACGCACGATCTCCTCCTCCTCCGCCGAATACGCCGGAGCCGCGGCTCCGACGATTGTCTTGCTCGGCGATCGATTGATGCCGTCGCAATCCGCCGGAACGGGAAGATCCAACAACGAGTAAATCGTAGGAGCGAGGTCTTCGACCCGCAGCTGCGCCGCCTCGACGGAAAACGACGAGCCCCAAATGCCGTCGTCCTGGTGAGAGTTGAAGTTTCCCAAATGAACGATGCCCGGCTCGATCTCGAAGCCGTCTTCCACGCGTCGCCGTTTGGCGATGTAAGCCGTCACACCGGGAATCGCTTCCAGAAAGATCTCCGGAAATTCGCTCGTAAATGGCCCCCAAAACAACTGCTCGCGACGTTGGGCATTGACGATGATCGGGACCGATCCCGCAGGGTCTAAGGTTGTGCGCAGCTCTTCAATGATCTGACCGGCAAGATCGAATGCTTCTCTCGGATCGACGATACCGGCGGGATATTGACCCCGCGTATTGAGGGCGATCGCCGCATGGCGCCCGACCGCGTCCCAACAGAACGCTTTCGTTTGCGACCAATCGATCACACCGTCACTAAGATCCATGAACTCGATGCCTGGTATGCCGCCGCCCTCGCTGCTCTTGAACGAATGGGATCGAAGCGCCAGAAACCCGTGCTCCTGCAACCACTGCGTTACGGAGAAGCTTCGCTGAAACGAGCCGAAGCCGTGATCGGAACAGACGATAAATGTGCTGCCCTCGGGCAGATCGGCGGTGAATGTGCCCAGCTGCGAATCGACTCGTTCGAGCAGCTTTTGCGTGTGAGGGTTGCCGAAGCCCAATCGATGCCCGAGCCCATCGATGAACCCAAGATAGAGCATCGCACAATCCCAGTCGGTGCCTTCCAAAAGAGTGCGCGTAATCTCAAAGCGCGTGACGATACTTGCGTCCAAAACGCTAGGATCGCTCGAAAATTCGTCGTCGACGCGGTAGCCGGCCCGCTCGACGATTGCCTGCGCGCGTGGCGAATTGGCGAGCGGCGCAGTAGGAGGCGCATCCCACCCAGAGACGATCACCGCCCCTTGCGCGTCCGGTGGGGGCGACATCATCGGGAAACCGACGCTGACGACACTTTTCCCGGCGGAGGCTAGGCGGGTGTGAAACCCCATGTCTCCAACGTCAGACGAATTCACGATGCGGCCGCGATACGTGTTCGCGACGCGCCGTTGGAACGTCAGTACGCCCGTTTTTCCGGGGTTGTAGCCGGTGTAGGCGGATGTCCAGGCGGCCGGAGTGATGGGTAGTGGGGTGGAGCGGAGTGGGAGAAGTCGGTCACACACGAGCCGCTGGAGGTTTGGCATTTTCCCGGAACGCATTGCAACGCCGAGGCTCGACTCGTCTGCGCCGTCGAGGCCGAGAATGAAAACGCGGGGTTTCATCGAGTGGATATCGTCTCCCGAGGCGGTTCGGGCGGCTTCGCGCCGACGTGCACCTGCAAACCTTCGTAGTCTCGCCGAACTGGATCCATGCGATCGTAATACTTGATAATCCGCGAACGATAGAAAATGGCCAGCGTGTCGAGGAACACCGTCCACACGTCGTCCAGGCCGACGCGTCCGAAGCTCCGGCCAAAGTGCAGCGTTACCGGCGCGTCGACGATCTTGAAGCCCAGCCGGTGCGCATTAACGAGCACCTCCACATCGAAGGCGTAGCGCTTAGCGAGTATCCTCGGAAACACACGCCGCAGCACCTCGGCGCGGAAGACCTTGAGGCCCGTTTGCGTGTCGCGAAGCGGCAAGCCGAAGAGCAGGCGGACCAAGAAGTAATAGCCCATGCTCCAAAGCCGTCGCACGAGCGGGTAGTTGATCACGGAGTTTCGATGCCATTTGCTTCCGATCACGACATCGGCGCCGGCCGCCTCGAGAATTTCAATCATGCCGCGGATCTGTTTGGGATGAAGGTCCATGTCGGCGTCGAGAAACGCGACCAGGTCCCCGTGGGTATGATAGAAGCCGCAAATGAGCGCGTTCCCTTTACCGACGTTCCGCGCGTAGCGGACGACGCGAATATTGTCGCCCAGCTCTGCGAGAGCTTCAACCGCCGGCAGGTAGGTGCCGTCGGGACTCCCATCGTCCACGACGACGATCTCGAAGTCCGGACAAAACTGCGTGAGCGCGCCAATCGTTTCCAGCATGTTGGGAACGATATGCTTTGCTTCATTGTATGCAGGCATCACCACCGATAGGCGGGGAGGCCGAGCTGAGCTATCGTGCCGTTGAGGGATCATCTTCCTTTTGCCGTCGCTGCGAGGAAATGCTCGACGAAAGTCGTCGTCGCATCCCACGTGAGGGATCGAGCTTGCGTTTGTGCCGAGGTCGCGAGTTCGGAATAGCGCTGCCGGTCGCGCAATAAGTTTTCCAATCCTTGCGCGAGTGCCTCCGGCGTTTCCTCGGTCAGAACGCCCGTTAAACCGTTTTTAATCGAATCGCGTAGGCCCAAAATCCCATAGCCGACCGCCGGTGTTCCCGCCAGGTTGGCTTCGGAGACGGCGAGGCCCCATCCCTCACGTACGGAGTTCATCACCAGCGCTTTTGCGCGCCGTAGCCGCTCGCGTTTATGCTCTTCACTTAGGAATCCGGCCCACTCGACGCGTTGGCTCACCTTAAGCGATTCGGCTAAGCGGTCAAGCCGTTCGCGGACGGCAACGCTTCCGCTCCCCACAATTTGGAGCCGCAAGCGGTTAAGCGGTGGTTCCTTCAAGAGGGCAAGCGCTCGAATCGTATGGTCGAGGCGCTTCGACGGCGTAACGCGGCCGAGCGCCACGATCGTGTCCTCGCGCTCCTCAAGATGCAGTGGTGCGAGCGCCTCGTACTGATCGATCGCCATCGGCATCACGCCGATCTCGCCCGCGAAGCCCATCTCACGGCGTAGCGATTCGGCAGAAGATTGCGAGATCGTCAGGACCGGAACGCGCCGATACGGGAACAAGTAGGCCGGTTCGAGAGCGTAGCCCAGCTGCGCTAATCCAGGCGGAGCTTCATAAAACCATACGTCGCGGGCCAACTGGCAGATGAACGCGACGACCGGAACGTTCGCGTAGAGCGGTGTGAAGAAAGGCAACGTGTTGATTTCGTCGACGACGATGTCGACATTGCCGAGAGAGGCATAACGGCGGTAGGCGTGCGCGCGGACCGTGACGGCATTGCCACCGCGAATGACATCAATACCGTCGATGTTCTCCTGCTGCGGCGCGCCGGGAAAATCGCTGGCAAACCATGTGACGCGATGTCCGCGCTCGACAAAGCGTGCAAAGATACCGTGGGTGAGCACTTCGGCACCGCCCATGCGCGGATGCTTGATGTCACGCCAATTCAGGAGAAAAACGTGCATTCTAGTCCTTGGAAACGTCAGCCGATTCGATCGACCCTTTTCCCCCAAGAAGAAGGTCCACGGCGTCTGGGAGGTTCTTGCATGCCTCGACGGCCGTGATCCATGCGAATGCGTATGTCATTACGGGATGATACAGCCATAGGGGTTCACGATCACGGAGTGCGCGATACACCCCGACGGCGAGCGGAGCGAGGATGCTTGCGGCATAGAAAGGCCACAGGCGTCTGCGCTTGATCCGACTGTCAGGCAAATACTGGTCGCGCCAGCGAAGCGAAGACGACTTCCGCAGATTCTTTGCGATTGTTCGCTGAAATTTGGCGAGTACGTCGCCAAGACTTGTTGCCGTGTAGTGATCGCAAAGGGCTGCCTCGACGCATGCGACCAGCTTGTCCGATTGCAAGAGATCGAGGACGACTCCGACATCGTCAGCGTAACCCTCCCGCATCCGGAATGGGCCGCGTACGACCGCGCCCTGGGCGATGGCGAGGAGCGGTGGAGAATCGGACGGGAAGCGGTAGATTGAGAATCCATCGCTACGCGCTACCGGTGTATAAACCCGCGAAAGGTCGCGTGGATTCGAGGCATCACCGTAGAGGAAGTGGTTGAACGGATCCGTGAAGCGATTTATATACCGCACTGCTAACGCATAGTCGGGATTGTTACAGGTTACGTAGGGAAGAGCGAGGGCAACCCGCGGATCTTCGAACGCTGCGGCCATCCGGGTGCAGTAATCCGGGTGAACGCGGTTGTCCGCTGCCATGGCCGCTATAAGATCGCCGCCGGCCTGCTCGAAGGCCGCCGGCATGCTGTGTATTGCGCGTTGCGCGGGATTGCACGTAACCTTTGCGCCGTATCGCTCGGCGCGTTCTCGCGTGTCATCTTCTGATGCCTGGTCCGGAACGAGGATCTCGATTAGCTCTTGTGGATACCGTTGCGCGCGAATCGACTGCAGACACCCGTCGATACGCTTGCTCTCGTTACGCACGGGCACGATAAAAGAGAATTTCGGTAAGTTTGTCATGATGTACGTTTCTGAGCTCGAACAATAGCGAAGATCCATACGACGAGTTGCCACGACGCGGCGATAATCAGCGCGAAAAGGGCGAAGGAAGACAGCTGGTTCACGAACGTCACGTCGCCCGAAGGATAGAAGACGCGCTCCGCACCGGCCTCGATCGAATACATGCCGCCGGAAATCAATGGAAAGGCGGCTCTGCGGGCACCGAGCGCAAGCGCGGCGAGCGGGGGCAATATCAGCGCCGCGGCAAAGGGGAGAGGCTCCGGAGGCGATACCGTCTCGGCGACCACCAAGAGAGCGCCGAGAAACAATAGACCTCCGAAGAGACCCAATGCGACCTTCATGCGACCTTCGGTTTCGAGATTGCGTAGACCAGCATTATCCAACTTGGCGTAAGCACCAGCCAAATGATCGCAGCCAGCTCCACATATGCCTCTAGCTGCATTAGCGCAAAGACGCGAAGAGTTCCGCGGCCGATCCACCACCCGTTGAAGATGTCGGTCACCTGGTAGTGGGTCGAAGATGGTATTTGATAGTTTCTGCTGCGTATCCAATCAACCAGTGCGAATCCCGAAGGCTTAAAGCCAGAGGGTACGATGGCGAGGGTCCAATCGGGATCGTACGACTCGTCGAACACGAACAGTCCGCCTGGCGACGCAATTGTTCCGATGTATTCTTCGTCGTTAATCCGCTGGTCGTCTCGAATGTCGGACGCGCCGAAAGTGCGCAACGTCCCCTGCGAGATAGCCAGCGAAACGGGCCGTACCGGAAATAGCGGTACGGTCGCTACCCGATGCGCACGTGTATCGGAAAGCATCAGGTTACCCTTCAACTGCGTATAGGAAAGTTCCGGTATTGCTTGCGCACGGAAGTACCGTAGCGCTCGATCGTCAACGAGCGTAGCGGGAACGAGATGTTGTCGCTCGGCGTCGATTCCAGCGGCGGTTGAGATCGCGAAGCGTCCGGCGCCGCCGTGCGGGGTTCCGATGTACCGAAGCGTCATGGTCAACGTATGGGCAGCGCGCCAGTCCGGTTCGAAGGCGGAGAGGTCTAGAAAAAAGCGCTTCCAGACTCCGCCCGGAGTGGTCGGAAGGGAGCCTGCGTTGCATGGCTTCGGAACGCAATGAGGGATGCCAAACGGCCAGGTTACGCTATAAGGATCGCTTTCTACGATCGCGCCTCCAGCGTAAGCTCGTCCCTGGCCCAGGGCAATGGCGGTATCTGCGACCCGTGTTTCGTCGCCTTCTTTCAAGCCAAAATCTAGGACGTAGCCGGAAGGCTGATAAAAATCGAAGTCGAGATTTCGATCCTGTCCCGGCGGGAAGACCAACCGTAGCGTAAGGCTCCGCGGCGTTGCATTACCGACCGTCCGCAGATCGTAGGAATAATAGCCGGGCAGCGGCGACGCTTGCGAGATTGAGAGACCGCGGTGGCTCTCGATCAACGGCGCCCCTGGGTAGCGAGCGGACGCCGACCTGCGGGCATCGGCGGTTGCCATTTGCGGCCAGGAAGGGGTTGCGAGAAACGTTATTTGGCGCGGCACGACAGCTGCCGCGCCGTCGCCCGCGATGACGATTCTGGTGATCTCGAACTCGCCGGGTCCGTCGGGCTCCACGGGCAATCGGTTGCGAAATATCCATGCGCGATCTCCGGAATGGAGCGCGAGCTCTCGTTCGAATCGCTCATGCAAAGCTTGGCTAATAGCGTACTGCAACTGCACGTCGTCGGCGCCGCCCGGCGGCAGCCTCGTTGCAAACCAAAGCTCTGCACCATTATATCTCGAGCGGAGACGCATGAAAATCGTCATGTCGATTGAGGTCGAAAACGATGAGTAGTTGAACTCCATATAGGGGCGAGGCTCAAGGGGGATTGGCGCCTTGAGGATCTCTACGCCTCGAACCGCAAATGGTGTTGCGTCGGTCGTCGCATTGGTGATAGTCACGATCTTTGGAACAACGAGGTCCGGCTTATGGCCGGCCCCGGCCGCAATCCGTAAGTCGATACGATTCTTTCCCGGCGCAAGGGACACGTCGTGCAGCAGGCACGCTCCCGGACAAGACGTGTTCTCGCCGCGAAGCCTAACGGATACCGGGAAATTCGCCTGGAGCCCGTCGAGCGCCACATCCCCTCGAATAGGGATTCGATTTGCGTTGTCAATCGTGAGCGTGGCCTCGTAGGCAGCGGCTCGCGGATCGTACCGGAGATCTCTTAGACGAGTGGTAGCGGTACTGTCAATGTCAAAAGCTTCTTGATTGGGCTTAAGGGTAATTGTCGTCAGGCTGTGGTCGAAGGAAGACGTTTGAAAAATCGGCTGATTTAACGCCAAAACGTCACTCAGATCCGCGGAAAATGATGCGGGGCCGCTATGGGGAAAGTCGAACGGCGCATCAAGCGTGAGCCCCACATCACCGCTGTAAAGGTTCGGCGAGCGATCCGCGGTACTGGCAGCGACGGCCACGAATGCAAAACGTCCGGCGCGAGCTGCGGCAGCTTGAGTTTCGCCGGAGCGGACATATTGCCGTGCCGTTCGAACCGAATTCAGATTCGTATCAATCGTCCATGCACCGTCAACGTAATTAGGAATGCGCTTCCAGATATCGCCGAGGTGCTGATCGGGGATCAGCGCTGCAGTTTTGGTACTGACCAGAGGTGTTCCGACCAGTGCTGCCAGCGTTGATCCGCCCCCGTTCATTACAAATGGGGCGGGAGCGATAAATGCCTTAGCGAGCATCGGATCGACTACGCGATAAACGTAGTGCCTGCCGATTCTCCGTACGAACTTCAGCCATGACCGGCTATTCATAAACTGAACTGCATCGTAATATGTCCAGTTCGAGATGTAACTAGAGTAGATTACCTTCTCGTAGTCGTAGGGAACGACAACGTACCCGATGTTCATCTCGCGCAGGATATCCGGTGCAAACGGCGCGGAGAATAGCCCGTACAGGCTATCCCATTCGAGATTTAGATGCCGCAAGCCGTCTGGGCTTGCGCTGTTCTCGATCTGTAATGCTTCGACGTACGGGTGCGAGTCAACGGCGCGCATCGGTTCGATATCGCGAGGAAAGACGAGCGTGCGCGCGTGGCCTGGGCGACTTTGTAGGTAGGCCTCGAGAGCAACGACGTCGCTGTGCATTTTGTACGCGGAAAAGACTCTAAACCGCGCGCTGTTGTAAGCGTCGTTCATGATAATCGAATACGTAAGCACGATCGCAATAGCGGCAGCCGCGGAAACGCTGTGACGGAAGGCCAGCCAATGTGGCCTGCGCAGATGCAACCTAAGCCATGCCGCGCCGCGCGCTACCCCAAAGCCAATAATCGTCCCGTACGTCACGAAAAGGAGTGACATCCACTTTGTGACGTCGCGAAATAGCGTCATACCGGGAATATGCTGGAAGATCCAGATGTTGATTTGATCGAGCGGAAACGATGGCCCCGAATCCAGTAGCACGGAAATTGCCGCGCCGACGGCAAGGGACCACACCCATTTTCTCTTCCAGTTCGCAGCAAGTGAAAGAAAAACAAACGTAGGAATCGCAAAAAAGTACCATTCGGGGTTTCTAATTGCGAACGGATTGTCGGAGGCCACCCAATGGTAAAAGACCGCAAATCCGGACAACGCATGTTCCGGGGTCATGTAGCCTGAGTTCAGAAGATAGTCTTCAAGGCTGGCATAGCCTGCGCCCGCGCTCGATACCTCGACGAACTGCGGAAGTATCCAATAAAGATTAGCCACGATTGCAGTTACAATGGCAACGCCGATGGGCAATAGCCCGTCGCGTAGCCTCTGAAGAGACCTATCGCGTAGGAGCTGTTCAGCGGACAGAATGAGCGAAAAGATAATCGCGATGTAGACGTATCTCAGGTCGTAGATCAGGATTCCAGTCAGAAGTAGACCAAGTCCTAAGCCGCGACGTATGGTCGCCCGTTCGATGAAGCGAATGGCAAAGTAGAAGAAGAGCGGAAGGAGCGACGCGGCCACAATGGACGGAATGGCGCCGCGCTCGGTAGCCATGATGATCCAGGTATTGACCGTCCATATACTTGCCGCAACGGCAGCGCCGGCAGGCGAGCGCGTTAGGCGATAGGCTAATACGTAAGGCGAGACGACGCTGAAAAACAAGTATGGGAAAAAGAAAAATACGCGCTCGATCACGTTCCACGAGAGATGGGCGATTGAGCACAACCCCATGAGCGCAAACAGCGGGTAATACGACATGAGAGCGTCGTTGTTTTCGCCGACCTGCTGCGACCCGTCCCAGACATGTGGCCAGGGAAAGTAGGCATTGAGTTCTTCCGGCACGCGTCGGACCCAGTCGGCTCCTAGAAGCAAACCAGGCGTCAACCACGCGTGGAAGACGCTGATTGTGAATACAGCGGGAATCAGAAGCGGCCAGTGTCTTCGTAGCAGCTCGAATACGGCGCGTCGCGGCAAAAAGAAGAACCTCCTAGATCATCACTTGCGATACGGTAAGCATGTCTGGATCAGGCAAAGCGTACACGTCAGAAGAGCTATCGCCCAGAGCAGACCTATCGGTGGGCCGCTTGGGACGAGGGCTAGGCTCCATTGGCCGGAGCGAAGGAGCCAACCGGTTGCATAACCATCGGCGAGTATTGGTTTAGCATCGTCTTCTCCGTCGACGAGCAAGCTCCATCCCGCATACGAGCCGTAGTGCGCCACGATCAAGGTTGGACTAGATAGGTAAATAGTCCCATCGTTAAAGTGCTTCGGGAGCGCAGCACTTGAGACGGGTCGGCGCCTCGGTCGTGCGCCCGCTCGACAGTGTGCGATTTGCCAAACCCCGATCATATTAGGAAGCAATCGGTTCGCGCGCTGCGGTGGAATCCAGGCGTACGAAGCGCCTGCTGGTGCTGCGAGCACCCACGACCTCAATTGTTCGGCGGGGTCACGCGTGACCAGCACGTCGTCGAACGCGTTGTCGAACTTCAAAAACTGCGAATCCAACTCGGATAGCTGGACCCAGTTGCGGGTAATATCGGTTGACCGATATGTTGGGGCAACGAACGGCACGGCGGCGCAGCCTGCCGGCGCCGAAGGTGGACTTGTCCGTTCGTCCGTAGCGCCGAGACGGCGCGCGATTGGTACGATCGAAGACCAGTCACCCGTGATCTGCGCGTCGTCCGCGATGGTGACGCGCCCGCGATAACAGGGGACCGCATACAAATGGTACGATCCTCGCGCCGCAACTTCACGCAGCCCGGCTCGAACCGCGGTAGCGGCGGACGGGACGACGAGCGGCGAGAACGCTGTGCCGGTCGGGATGAATGTGCCGTCGCGAACGATTACAGCCTGTACGCCGAGGTCCGCGAGCAATCCGCATGCGGCGCGATCACCCGACCCAAGCGCTACTATCGCCTGTGCGAGCGCCGCGGTGGGGCGATACTCAGCATACGGCGCGTGCTCTCCAGTCACGAGCGCCTCGCTGTCGACACCGCCACGCGTGGCATCGGTTCGCAGCGCGATCGGCGCAAGCCCAGGCCACCAGAGAACTTGTCCCGAGCCGGGCAGAGCCTCAATATCTGCGACGACGGCGTCGCGATCGCTCGAGTGAGCGATGGGAATCGCAATGCCCGTTGTTGCGCCGGAAAACGCCGCCGCAGTGAGCGGCAACAGGGCAAGAAACGTCGCGACCGCCCCGATCCAAGCCCCAGCCCTGAGCGCGCCGACGATGCGTGAGATCCCGTGTGCGCCCAGAATTGCGAGCAACGGCGCGACGACGGCTTGTGTATGCGCGAACTCTCGCAACGCGATCGCCTCGGGAACGTGCGCGAAGGTCCAGGCGATCGGTATCGCGAGCGGACCGTCGAGCCCGCTGCTCCATAGCGCGCAAAGCAGCCACGTCGCCGCGAGGATACGAGTCAACGTGCTGCTGAAGGCTCCGATCGCCGCGCAGACAATGATGCCCAGCGAGAGCGCGAAGGCCGCGCCGCCCTGCCAGTGCGCGAAATAGTGGGCCGGGTCGGCACCGGAGAGAAGAGCAAGCCCAAGCGGATCGCTTTGCGCCATCTGCCAGGTCAAATTCGTTTGTTGCGAAGCAAAGGCGCCGAGTCTGTGCGCGTAGATCATCGCGACGATTGCCGGGAGCTGAACCGCGATCATGAGCAGCAGTCCTGCCGAGGCGGCGGCGAGCCGGCGGCTTTGAACAGCGAGCGGCAGCGCGACCAATGGAAAGAATAAGAGGAACTGCGCTTGTCCCCCGGCGATGCCCCAGAGCGCGCCGAGACCCCCGGCTACTTTGCGCGGATGCGCGCCGGAAATCGCGATCGAGAGCGCCGCCGGAAGCAGCGCATACCCAAGGAGCCATTCGAGGTGGCCGGCATCAAGGCGATTGAACCATGCGGGCATCGCCGTGAAGCTAAGCGCGAGAGTTGCTTGGTACGGCTTCGAAAGACCGGTTCGCGCGGCAAGGCCCGCGATTCCCCAACCTGCGCACGCGCCGATGAGCGCCAGCACGGCAAGCAGTGCCAGGTTGCTCGGTAGCACATAGCCGATTGCCCACCCGAGAATCGCGATAGGATAGTTTCCCAAAGCCTGGATTGCGGGGGCGCCAGAACCCCACGGCAGCCAAATCGACCCGAGCACGGTGAGCTGATCGTGCGATTGTAGCGAGTCGAGGGGCCATTTCCAATCGTGTACGAATGCAGGCGTTCCGTGGAGCCATCCAAGTGCGCCCGCGAGCGCGCCGCTCGCGCCGAGCAGCAACGCTAGGAACGGATTCAAGCGAACGTTATGTATCGGCTCGTGATCCGCAACGGGGAGAAACAGCAAACCGAGGCAAATCGCGGACGCGACGACTTCGACGGTGGTCGCGAGGACCGGTATATTATTCAACCGATCGGCAAAGATAAGAGCAAGAAGTGCGGCAGCGAACGCCGCAATCTTAACCCCGAGTAACGTCTTCAAATCGTGCGCCGCCGAGTCCCAGCGTGCGAATTCCAAACGGATCCAACTTGAGGCCGAACGCGGCCGAACCGAGTTGACCGTTTGCCTCTACGTTGTCGGCGTTCAGGTTGTGGAGGCGAAGTTCAGTTGTCCCGGCCGTTCTTCGCGCCGAAGCGAGCGTCACGCCACTGGGAATGCGGGCGAAGCTCGCTCGGGGAGCTGCATTCCCATCGTGTACTCCGCTCCAAAGTACGGGGAACGTTCGCTGGAAGGCATCGGATGCACGGCGCAGCTCTGCAACGTCGTCGCTGAGCAAGATCATCACAGAAACGCGGCGCCGGCCTGTGTCTTGAAAGTCCGTAGCCCCCGGATCGACTGTGTCGAGCGATGAGTACGGCGTCGAGCGTGCGAGCGTGACGCCGATTGTGGCCGAAGAAGCCCAAAATCCGTGACTACCGCAACTCACAACTGCGAGCAGTCCGCGTGGTTTACGCCCGCGAGCGACGAACGAGACTCCGGATGCAATGCTTGGCGTCGAGGGTCGCTCAATTACGCCAAAAGGAATATCGTAAAAAGCGGTGGCGCCCGGCACATCGAGCGCTAAGGCGTACCGCATGAACGGCTCGTTCCAATCCGCGTCGATCGTGAAGCGCACCGCGCGCTCACCATTCCACAATTCCGTGCGCACGACGAGCCGCGAGGCGCGGAACGCGTAGGTCCCCTCGAGGACCGTGCGCACCGGCCCTTTCTCCAGCAGTCGCTGCGATCGCAGATCGAAAGCGCCGAATTCGGGATATGTCGCAAGTCCGTTCGACGCCCACGTGTCTTCTCGATCGTCGAATATGGCGAAACGAGGCCTGCTTAAAACGACTGTGCCTTCCGGATCGCGCAGGATCGACGGAAGGCCCGAAAGGTTATCTAACTGCACGCTGAGCGCGCTTGATTCGAGAATTCCGGGGACCTGCTGGGATGGCGTGGGTGGAAGATCGCTGCTCCCCTTGACCCGATAGGCCGCGTATCCAAACGCGGGAAGTTCGGCCATAACGCACGTAGGCGGACTTTGGTTGTGATAGATGATCTCGTCGGCAGATGCTATTTGAACCGCGACCGGCGAACCGCTACTATCGAAGACGTTCGGAACCTTGCCTGGGGGAACGGATAACGGATAACGGGCGACGGCGCGAACGGCATGCGGCAACGGATTGAAAATTACAAGAGTCGCGTCGTCGTCGGGGGAATGCGGGATTCGATCGAGGATGCTCTCGAGATAGACGCGCGATCTGTCGTATGCGCGATCAGCTACGGAACGGTTTTGCACGATTGCAGCTTCGATGTTTGCACGAAGCCCTGTCGCTGAGATCGTGTCGTGATGCTGATTGAGAAGCAGCGTCTCCCAAAGGTCGTCGAGGTCGGGTAGGGGGAGTTCGACGTTGCATAGTGTGGCGAGCACGTCGTAACGCTCGCAGTCGATGAGCGCCCGTTCTGCATCGATCGTCGACCGCTTCATGTCATAGCAATTCGTGTACGCACCGGGGAACACGCCTTCGATCTCGCCGCGCTTACTCGTCACGGGCGGACCTATGGAGCGTAGGTAGGGCTCGACCCGAGAAAACTGCACCTTCGGGGCGCCGGGCGCCTCGAGATATTGCGTTAGCGCTCCAACGGATTCCATGGTTGGACCGCCTCCATGGTCGCCCAGGCCGAACCACACGAGCAAATTGTTCCCGAGCTTGGCGGCGTCGTCGACGGTTTTGATCGCATCATTAGTCCCGCCGATCACCGGATTATTGTAGGCCACTATTGACGAATCGCCGAGTGAGCGCCACACGAATGCTCCGCGTGGAATCGTTCCATCAGCGAACGTCCCGCGCCCCATAACGTAATAGTCGAAGCCTTGGGCTCGCAGGATCGCGGGGAGGTTGGCGGATGATCCGAAGCTGTCCGGAAGGAACGCGACCGACGTGCCGGTTCCTAGATGCTCCCGGAATTCGCGTTGGCCGAACCAGGCTTGGCGCATGAGCGATTCGCCCGACACGATGTTGACGTCAGCCTCTGTCCACCAGCCGCCGATCGGCTCCCAACGCCCCTCCTCCACCATCCGCGCAATACGGGCGAACGTACTGGGATCCGTCGTGCGAATCCATGCGTAGTACGAGGCGCTCGTTTCGGAAAATCGCAATTGCGGGAAGGCGTCGAGAACTCGAAGCGCCGAGCGAAACGTCGAATCGCTCTGCTGGAGTCCCTCTTGTTGAGGCCACCGCCATGCGACGTCGATGTGCGCATATGTGGCCACACGAACGACCAGCTCATCGGAGCGAGCGCGGCCTGGAAGCATTGCGGCAGCGGTCGCGGCGGCCAAGAACGTGCGGCGAGTAGTCAGAGGCCCTCTTCCCTACGGTGCAAGCGAAGAAGCAGCGGCGTGGCCGGCTTCGAAGGCTACCTTTGACAGAAGGCGATCACTCCACTCCGTTATTTCAAGTCCCGCTCTGCAGCGTCGGGCGTTCGTGGCTAGGAATTCTCATCCCGCATTGAGGAATTCCTCAGGAATAGCGAATTAAATCCTTAACATATGGAAGCATACGTAAGGCTGTCAAGGTCGGTAACGGTACTCCTATTTGGATCCATTCTCGCGAGCTGCGGTGGCGGAAGCGGCGGAGGGCCTTCCATTCCCGCTGCGGCAATGGGTAGCCCCGCTCCGACGCCTCAAACGAACCCAAACGTCAGTAGGAGCGACACGGCTGCCGACTGGTCGTCGTCGCGCTATGACCCCAGCGGAAGCGGAGATAATGCACTGCAGACCGCGATTACCGAGCAGAACGTCTCGTCGATTCGTCCAAGCTGGATTTTTCACGGAACGGTCGGTTCGCTCTCGTCGGTAGCCGTCTTGAACGGAATCGTGTACCGAACGGAGGAAGGCGGCAATACATACGCTGTCAGTGAAGCGACCGGATCTCAGGTGTGGAACTATGCGCCGATCGCTCCCGAGGGATTCAATGCCTCGCCTATCGTTGCCGACGGCAACGTGTATTTCCCAAGCACTACGGGTGCTTTCTATGTCGTTTCCAGTGGCTCGGGGCAATACGAATTCAACTATCCAGCGTCCTCGGCGTGGGGGCCGCTTATCGGCGGCACCGAGCTGCGCGCGCACTATCGGGCAGCTCCGGTCTACGAGAACGGCACGCTCTATATTGGGGCTTCCAACCACGTCGAACCCAGCAATTGTATGCAGGGCGGACAGATCTTAGCGTTTGATCCTCTCTCACCTGTCATGCGTGCAGTAGCGACGCTGACGCCGAGCGGTATAACCGGCGTCGGTGTGTGGAGTTCGCCGGTGTTCGACTCCGCCGGCGATATGTTCGTCGCTACCGGCAACACCTGCAACGTTACGAATGAACCCTATGGGGATAGCATGCTTCGGCTGGATCCGAATTCGCTCTCCGTAATCTGGTCCACGCCCGGGCCGGTCGATGCAGACGACCTGGATTTTGGGGCGACCCCGGTCGTCGTCGACGACGAAGTGGTCGCCGGAGGCAAGGACGGCAACGTATATGCGTACGATACATCGAGCGGGCAACTCGTCTGGAAGGCGTCGCCGTTTCCAAACGGCGCGATATTTGGCGCGCTTGCAACCGATGGTCGCTACATCGCGGTGCCGTATGCGGTCAGTACCGACACCCAGCACGGCGGAATTGCCGTTCTGGATTTGCATGGGAATCTTGTGTGGTCGCTGCTAACCGGCGACGATCCGGCGTACCCGAACAAAGCCATCCTTTCACCACCGGCAATTTCTCAAGGGATGCTGTTTATCGGCTACACGCAACCGAATTGTACCTCCGCTTGTGACGGCTTGGGGGCTTTCGACCTTGCAACCGGAAAGAGGCTGTGGTGGTACTCGACGCCATCGCCGATCTTTGGCGGTATCGTTGTGGTACAGGGTGGTGTGTTCGCAAACGAGGTCGGGAATCCGACGACGTACTGCTTCAGTCTAGGGTCGAGTGCGAGTGCCAACGTCCAGGCGCGCGGACCGTCGATGACCTACGGAACGCACGCTGGGGGCAACGCATACTTTCACGACCCGTGGTTGACGCGAACGAGTTACGAAGGAGACAACTCCGGAACGTTGCGTCCGTAGCGCAGCGCCGAGGGGCGATTAGCTCTTAAACGTCTTCACATGCAAAAGGCCGGCGCCGTGAAACGCCGCCGTCACGGCGGAGGTGTCAGCGTCCACCGGATACGCGACGACCGTGCGGCCGTTTTCGATCGCATCGTTGTAGTTATCTGCTTCGTCATCGGGAATCGGCAGGTTGCCGACGTGCTGGACCACATGCGGGTGCGACAGGTAGTCGTTGAGCGGCGCGGAGGTATTGATTCCCGGAACGCTTGTGCCAGGGTCGTTGATGAGCAGATGGTCTTCGCTGGCCGCGTGAACGAAATTGAGGAACGAATCGTCGTGCTCATCGGTCCGGTCGGCTTTCGTGATCACGACGAACTTCGAATGATCGAGCCCGGACATCGAGCTCAACATTTTTTCGAGGTCGTCCACATCCTGAGTCGGGGCAATACCGGTCACGAAAGCAGCCACGAGATACTCCTTAACGTTGCAACGAGCTAAGATTTGAAGGCGCGTACTGCGGCGCCGAGACGGCCGATGCCTTCTCGAATCTTCTCCTCAGAAGCGTTCGAGAAATTCAGACGCATGCCGTCGTGCACATCGCGCTCCGGATAGAAGCTGACCCCGGGCACGAACACGACTTTTTCTTGGGCCGAGACTTTGAGCAGTTCGGTCGTATCCACCCCGTCGACACTGGCCCAGGAGAACATCCCGCCCTCCGGGCGATTGAAGTGCACCCGTGGCGGCATGTGCTCGCGCAGCGCCTCAAACATTACATCGCGCCGGCGACGGTAGGTTGTGACAATCTGCGCCACATGTGCCTCAAAGGCTTCGGCTTTAGCCACGTACCGGTGGAAGACGTATTGCGCGAGCGACCCGGTCTGCAGATCGGTGCCTTGTTTAGCCAGGGCCACCTTGTCGCGCACGTCGTGGTCGGGTATGGCCAGCCACGCGACCCGCAAACCCGGCGCTAAGATCTTGCTTCCGGTCCCCGAGTAGATCACACATCCGGTCGTCGCAAAGGATGAGAGCGCGCGAAGGTCGCTCCCTTCGAAACGCAACTCGCCGTACGGATCGTCTTCCACAATCGGCAGATCGAAGCGCTCGCAGATGCGCACGATGGCTTCCCGACGATCGGCTGCCAGCGTGCGGCCCGTCGGATTCTGAAAATTCGGGATGATGTAGAGAAATTTCGGAAACGGATCGGCGCGCTCGAGCACGCGCTCGAGTGAGTGCGGCACGAGACCATCTTCGTCGGTATCAACAGCGAGATACCGCGCCTGGTAAGCATCGAATGCCTGAATCGCACCGAGATACGTCGGGTGCTCGCAGACGACGTGATCGCCCGGATCGAGAAAGATTTTTCCGATCAGGTCGAGTCCTTGCTGCGACCCGTTGACGATCAAAATCTCCGAGGGATCGAACGGTTTGTGCAAGCGGTGCGAGAGCCGCTGCGCGACCCACGTGCGCATCTCGGGAATGCCCTCGGTGACGCCGTACTGCAGCGCGGCAGCGCCGGTCGTCTCCATCACCTCGGTGGTGCATTCGGCAATTTCGCGGGTGGGAAAGAGTTCGGGGGCGGGCAAGCCTCCGCCAAATGAAATGATGTCGGGCTGCTGTGTGACCTTGAGCATCTCACGGATAGTCGACGCGCGCAGGCGAGCGGTTCGCTGCGCGAACTTCGCGCCGCGTGAGATATGGGTCGTCATAGCCCGGCCTATATTAGCCGAGGGGCATGGGCGGTCCGCCTATAACGGCGCGCGGCGGGGCGCCGGCGGTTCCGGGCACGTTCCAGTCGGGAACGAAGGTCAGGAGCACGGCACCGAGACCGACGAGCATGATCAAGAGCGTCACCATGACGCCGAGTACCGGCACGAGTTCGGCGGCCGTCAGCAGCACGAGCCCAATGGCCAGCGCGACCAGCGGCGCGGGGGTCGTCTTGGGCTGCAGCAATTCATAAAATCGACGACCGACTAGCAGCGCGAGCGATGCCTTGCCCAAGAACACCGCGACGGCAAGTAGGACGAACTCCACCGGAATCAGCGGAATCAGCACGATCGTAAAGAGCAGCAGCACTGCAATCGGAAACGTGGCGACCCAGCCGCACAATCCGGCCAAGGTTGAGATCGCCGGATGTTGTTCAAGCCGGGCCAGCGCCATGCGCGCACGCACCGGAAAGATCAAGAACACGACCAGTGCGATCACGTCCCACGTGATCGGCCAGAGCAGATGATGATCGGAAGCGTAACCACCGTAACTCTCCCCGCTGGGCGCCCACGGCACGATGGTTTGCACGAACCCTCCGGGGACTTCGTGGATCTTGCCGGTCACGTTGCCGCGGTTGTCGACGCTGCCGCCGAGCACGTTGACGTCGCCGTTGACCGTGCCTTCGATCGTTGCATCGCCGAGCACGACGTCGACATCGCCGTCGACCACTTGTCCGGGTTCTACCACGATCGAACCGACGTACGTTCCGCCGTGATCGACGCTGGTCGGATCGGCGAGTGCCGGACTCGTCGTCGCAAAGAAAACGAGCGCGAACGCAAGCGCAGGAATGATCCAGGCAAAGTGACGGGCGTTCATAGGGCCTCCGAACGATCGAGATGCGCAGCGAGCCGCGCACGCACGGCACGATAGACAAAAACGGTGGCGATCACAAGCAAGCTGTCGAGCAGTAGCACGGCGATCGCGCTTGCAAAAACCACCGGCGTCGCCGGGCTGACGCTCTGAGCCGTTGCCGAAAGCGCCGCGAGGCTCTGCGCGCTGCCCTTAGCGAGCGCGTGACCGGTCGATGCGAGATAGGGGATGCGCCCCCCCAAAAAAGCATACACGCCGCTGAGCGCGATCCACGTGCCGATGATGTAGAACGTCAATACCGCCCACACCGAAAGTTTGCGATGAACGTGCACCTGCGTACTACGCGCTTCGGCCATGACCGCGAACGTGAAGTTGGGTGCAAGCTCCATGGGGGCCGTCGTTGCGAGCAGCGCATCGACCACGCGCAATTCGGTCAAGAGCGATTCGCAGTGCGGGCACGCATGCAGATGTGCGGTGACGCGCGTCATCTCGCGAGGCGTCAGCGTTCCTTCAATGTAGCGGTCCAGCAGCGGTTCACACGAGGAGCAGCGCACGCGTGCCTCCCTTCTCGTGTGTCGCACCACGTTGGCGCGCGTCGCGTTCGAGCATCTTGCGCGCAAGAGCGATTTTGCCGCGGTGGATCAACGTCTTGACGTTGCCTAGCGAGAGTCCAAGCGTGCTTGCGATCGTGTGATATTCCATGTTGTCAAAATAGCGGAGAGCGAGTACGGTGCGCGTGCGCTCGGGCAGCTCGGCGAGTGCCTCGCGTAATTCGCGCTCGGCCTCGGCACGCAGGATGCCACCAGCGGGATCCGACTCGACCGCAGGATCGGGGAGAGTGTTTTCGAGCGTCTGCTCTTCAGGGAGTTCTTGGGTCGGCGGACGGCGCAACGATTTACCCAAATGGGTGCGCACCACGTTGCGCGCGATTTGATAGATCCAGGTCGAGAATCGACCCAGCTGCGGATTGAATGTATCGAGGTGCGCGTAGGCTCGCAAGAACGTCTCCTGCGAGAGGTCCGACACATCGGGCGCGCAGCGGATGCTCGCCCCAATAAAGTTCGCGATCCCCCGCTTGTACCGGTCAACCAGCACGGCGAACAGGTCTCGTTCACCGTCACGGATGCGCCGGACCAGAGCTTCGTCGCTCTGCTGGGCTTGAGCGCCCGGCTCGATGGCCATCCCTCTCTTTTCTTCTAGTGGCTCTGGCGAATGCTACTTCCGGCCCAGGCCTTTGTTACAGGAGGCCCCGCTCTCGCAGGGTCGGATTGCTCGCATCCTTCGCGCTGAGGATGGGGGTGGCTCCTTCGAGGGGCCACGCGATTGCCAGGTCGGGGTCGTTCCAGGCGATGCCGAACTCAGCGGCGGGGTCGTACTCGCGGCTCTGTTTATAGAAGAGACGTGTTTCGTCTTCGAGCGCAAGGAAGCCGTGCAGGCAGCCCGCCGGGATGTAGAGCTGAGTGCGAGCGGTTGCGCGCAGCGTGACGGCGTGCCAGCGCATGAAGCTTGGGCTTTCCCGCCGCACGTCGACAATCACGTCGTAGGCAGCTCCGGTGAGCACTTGCACTATTTTGGCCATCCGCGGGTCGGTGTGTAACCCCCGCAGCACGAAGCGTTGCGAAAGCGAGAGGTTGTCCTGCACGAAGGGTTGGTCTATGCCGGCCGCGAGATAGCGCGACGCCGCATACGTCTCCTTAAAATAGCCGCGTTCGTCGGCAAATACCCGCGGAACGATCTCAAACGCGCCGTCGATGGGCAGCCGCGTGACCTCCATGGAAACCGCTCTTCGGTGTCGTAACCCAAATGCCCGTGAGCGTCGCAAAACGAACCCCTGCGATCTTTGGGTCACGCGCCATCATCAATGCTGGTGCGTTGGTGTTCGCTGCAAGCATGGCTCTAAGCATCGGCGGATTCGTTTTTCATGCCGTCGCGAGCCGGCATCTTGGCGTCGATGCGTACGGAGCATTTTATGCGCTTATCAGCTTATATAGCGTCGTTGGTTTGCCCGTGTCGATCTTTGCCCCCGTTGTGGCCAAGTATTCGGCAGAGTTTTCCGCGCTTCACGATGATGGGCATGTCCGGGGCCTGATCGGCTGGATCATACGCGCGTTTGTTATCGTTGGCGCACTGTACGTCGTGGCCGGCCTGCTGTTCGCGGTGCCACTCTCCGCGTTCTTACACATCGCACCATGGGAGATTCCGATCGTGGGCTTGATGTCCGCAGTCGGAATTCTGGCCTCGACGATGCGTTCGATCGGACAGGGCCTTCATGCATACGGGGCTTATGCTTGGTCGCTCGTGAGCGAGGGCGTGGTCAAAATCGTGGCCTTACTTGCCGTCGCTGCCGCAGGACTCACGATCTTCGGAACCACGGGCGCGTTCTTGTGCGGTATGACCGCCGGGGCACTCGTGATCGCCGCGCCGCTGATTAAACGCTACCGCCGCATCCTTCCCGCGCCGATAATCCTTGATTGGCGTCGCGTCTTTGTTACGACGACGGGAGCGCTCGTGCTGACCGTAACGCTCACGACCATGGGATTTGCCGACGTGCTCCTGGTCAAGCATTTCTTTCCGGCCGAGCAGGCGGGACTCTATTCAGCGGCATCGCTGTGCGGCAAAATTGTTTTCTATTTTGTCGGATTTATCCCGACGATTCTCATTCCGCAAGTCACGCATCGCCATGCACGCGGCGAGCGCACGCGCAAGCTTTTCTGGGGTGCGATCATCTTCATCGCCATCGTGTCGGGGCTTGGCGTTTTGGTCTTTCACTTTTTCGGCATCTTGGTCTTACATGTGCTTACGGGAAACGCTTTCGATGCAGCGTTACCTTTGCTTCCCACCTACGCGGCCGCAATGGCCGGGCTTGCGATGACAAATAGCCTTGGCTCATACGGAATGTCGACGCACCGTCTCGGCTTCGTCGTACCGCTGCTCGTCGCGACACTTGCTACAATTGCCGTCATAGCGCTCGTTCATCCGACGTTGGGAGCCGTCGTTACGGAACTCTTGATTGGTAACATCGTCATGCCGCTCACTGTTGTTGCTTCGCTTGGCGTCCAAGTCGCACGCGAGGCGCGTACTTGAAGGTTCTGCTCATTGGCGGTTCCGGGCAGCTCGGTTCGGAGATTTGCAAGCGTTGGACGAGCGATGACATCGTCGCACCGCCGCACAGCGAACTTGACCTCGAAGATGCATTTGCACTCAAGGACGCCGTCGACGACGTGTGCCCTGAACTCGTAGTGAACTGCGCGGCGTTTCACAACGTCGATATCTGCGAGCGGCAATCCGACCATGCGTTTGAGGCGAACGCGCTCGCAGTCGATCGCGTGGCGGCGTTGTGCGAGAAGCGCGATACCGCCTTCTTGACGATCAGCACCGACTATGTCTTCGATGGTGGAACAACTGTGCCGTACACCGAAGAGGATTGCGCTCGCCCCATCTCCGTCTACGGCGCATCGAAGCTTGCCGGCGAACAGCTCGTGCTGCGGCGCGCCGCAACGGCGTTTGTCGTTCGAACCTGTGGTCTGTACGGCGTGCACGCATCTCAGAGTAGAGGGACTTTCATCGATCGGATCATTGCGCAGGTGCGTTCAGGCGAGATCCCGCGCGTGGTCAGCGACGTAATTGCCTCGCCAACCTATGCGGGTCATCTGGCGACCGCGCTACGCCAACTCGTCGAGACGGGCGCATCCGGTCTTTACCATGCCTGTAACGTAGGCCCGGTGAGCTGGTACGACTTTGCGCGTGCTGCGCTCGACCTCGCGGGAATCCCGCAGCCGATCGAGCCGATCCCGGCTGCACAGTGGAAGGCGCCGGCGCGGCGCCCGGTATTTTCGGCGCTCGCCAATACCAAGCTCGACGCCCTCGGAATCGAGATGCCGTCGTGGCGTGAGGGGATCGCCGCCTACCTGCGGGATAAGTAGATCGTCGTGGAACTGCGAATCGACCGCGCGCTCGTCGACCGTTGCCGGGAATTGGCCGCTGCGATTGCAGCCCCGGTGAGCGACTTCATCGCTGCCCATTCGACGGTTGCCGTCGAACGCTCGGTGCTGCGGCTGCTCGGCATCGACGGCGTCGGGCCCGACGAGATTCCTGTTCCGAACCTGATCGTGGATGCGCTTTCGACCGAGCAGCGTTCGCGCGGCGTCGCACTGTGGTTCGGAAAAGCGCTGGCCGAAACGGGACTCGATCCGCGCTCGTTGGGCGAAACCTTCGCCGCCGGCACACTGACGCTCGCGCAATTTGCCGCTACGCCCGACGAAGCCGCGCGCGGTGCTCTGCGTCCGTATGTCGAAGCGGCGCTCGCTCGCGTGCGCGCGAACCGCGCCGAACGCGACGCGCGCCTCGCCGAGCTTCCGCAGTTGCCGCCGCCGCTGCTCTACGTGATCGTCGCGAGCGGGAATATCTACGAAGACCGCACGGCTGCGGTAGCCGCGGCCGAGGCGGGCGCCCAGATCATCGCGGTCATTCGATCGACCGGGCAGTCGCTGCTGGACTTCGTTCCGTTTGGCCCGACCACCGAAGGGTTTGGCGGCACCTACGCGACGCAAGAGAATTTTCGCATCGTGCGCGAAGCGCTCGACGAGGTCTCCGAGCGGCTCGGGCGTTACGTCATGCTCACCAATTACGCGAGCGGGTTGTGCATGCCGGAGATCGCCACGATGGCGGCGCTCGAGCGTCTCGACATGTTGCTCAACGATTCGATGTACGGCATTCTATTTCGCGACATCAACATGAAGCGCACCTTCGTCGATCAGCACTTCAGCCGGCTGCTCAACGCTTACTCGGGCATCATCATCAATACCGGTGAAGATAACTATTTAACGACCGCCGACGCCGTCGAACAAGCGCCTGCAGTCCTCGCCTCACAACTTATCAATGAAGAATTCGCGCACCGCGCCGGAATGCCGGATCGGCAGATCGGCCTGGGTGATGCCTACGAGATCAGCCCCGATCTGGAAGACGGCTTCCTCTATCAGGTCGCGCAGGCGCAGCTTGCGCGCCAAGTCTTCCCGGATGCGCCGCTCAAATACATGCCGCCGACCAAACACATGACCGGCGACATCTTCAAAGGCCATCTGATCGATGCGATGTTCAACTTGACGTCGGTCATGACGCATCAGACGATCCACCTGTGCGGCATGCTGACCGAGGCGATTCACACGCCCTTCCTCGCCGACCGCGCGCTCTCGATTGAAAACGCGCGCTACATTATGAATACGGCACGGCATTTCGGCGACGAGATCAGTTTCAAACCCAACGGCATCGTGGAACGGCGCGCTCAGGCGGTCCTGGCGGATTGCGTGACGCTGCTCGAACGGGTCGCAGATCTGGGGCTCATGCACGCCATCGAGGCCGCGGTCTTTGCCGACGTTTCGCGGCCACCCGACGGCGGACGCGGGTTCGACGGGGTCTTCGCTCGTGCCGAAGACTACTGGAATCCATTCGAAGACGCCCTGCGGGGTGACATGTATGCGGCTCATTAAACCCTACGGCGATACGATGAACGACGGCAAGGTGCAGCTCTCGTTTGCGTTGCCGATCGAGTGGAGTGAAGCCGCCGACGAAGCGGCTCGTCAGCTTGTAGCCAAAATGGGCTTTACCGACGTGCAAGTCGTCGAAGGCCGCTCGATCGCGACCGGATTCTCGACCTTTGTGGTCTACGCGAGCACGCCGCAGTCGATCGACGCCGACGCGGTCAAGGCGCCGTCGGCAAAGACGCACGCGATGTCGATGGATGAAATCGATGCCTACGTGCGCGATCACCTTGGCCGTAAGATTCGCATCGCCGGCGCCTGCATCGGAACCGACGCTCACACGGTCGGAATCGACGCAATCTTAAATATGAAGGGCTACAAAGGCGACTACGGCCTCGAGCGCTATCACATGTTCGAAACCTTTAACCTGGGAAGTCAAGTCGCGGTCGAAGATTTCGTGCGGTTTGCCAAGGATCACGCGATCGACGCGATGCTGGCGTCGCAGGTCGTCACGCAGAAGGGCAGCGACCTCAAGAATTTCACGTCTTTAGTGGAATTACTCGAAGCCGAAGGACTGCGCGACCGCATTGTGCTGATCTGCGGCGGCCCTCGGGTCAACAATCTTATGGCGAGCGAACTTGGGTACGACGCCGGTTTCGGCCGCGGGACCGTCCCCAGCGAGGTCGCGGCGTTCGTCGCAACGTCCTTGGCCGGGATGGTTCGCGCGGGGCGGTAGCCAATACGGCCGAGGCAGTGTTCAGCGACCTTCTGGGCTGGTTTACCGGTAAGGATGCCAACCGCCGCAAGTATCCGCGAAAGCGGAAACCGTATCGGGCAACGGTCTCCGTAGACGCGGGACTCACGCAAAAACCCGCGATCGGTTTAGATATCAGCGGGGGCGGTTTATGTGTCCTCACGCAAGAACCGGTCGGCCGTGACGAGTTCGAAATTCGCGCGACGATTGAGACGCGCGTTATTCGTATGCGCGCCAAAGCCGTCTGGCAAGACACCGTATCGCATCAAGGCAAGTCGGTCTGGCGTTACGGTATGCGCTTTACCGGCATCTCTGCCGACGATTGGGACGCGATTATCCGCTACACCACCGACAAGCCGGTAGCCGAGGCGAGCAAAGCGCAAGAAGAGCTCGTTACCGTCCGTATGACGCCTGACGACGCGAACCGGCTCCTTCCGCTCGCGTTGCAAGAGCGTTTACTCGGGATGCTGGTCGAACGCCGGCGTCTTGCGCCGTTGCAAGATAACGTTACGCCGCTCGTGCAGTATTTCTACTCCGGCGTCGTTCGGCACAATAACGCGCTGGTGCACCGCCTCACGATCCAATCGAAAGTTGTCGGACCCGAGGGCGCCGAGATCTATGAAACGCGCTTTGTGTTTGACGACCAAGGAACAACAATACAAGTCCTCAATTAGGGCCTTGTGAAGAAGACCGCGCTGATCACGGGGATCACGGGGCAGGACGGCTCCTACCTCGCCGAGTTGCTTTTAAAAGAGGGATACCGCGTCGTTGGTATGACGCGCCGGACCTCGACCGACGTCCACGAACGTATCGCGCATCTCGTCGACGATATCGAATTCGTCTCGAGCGACCTCCTCGATCAGTCCTCGATCACCTCGATCATGCGCGACGTGCGCCCGGCCGAAGTCTATAATCTTGCGGCGCAGTCGTTCGTCCCGACCTCGTGGCAGCAGCCGGTGCTCACCGGCGAATTCACCGCGCTCGGCGTGACCCGCGTGCTCGAGGCGATTCGCGCAGCCGATCCGGCGATTCGGTTTTATCAAGCTTCCAGTTCTGAGATGTTCGGCAAGGTCGTCGAATCGCCGCAACGCGAGAGCACGCCGTTCTATCCACGCAGTCCCTACGGCGTTGCCAAAGTCTACGGACACTGGATCACGGTGAATTACCGCGAGTCGTACAACCTGTTCGCGGTTAGCGGAATACTGTTCAATCATGAATCGCCGCGTCGGGGCAAGGAATTTGTCACGCGCAAAATCACCGACGGCGTTGCGCGAATCAAACTTGGACTCGCAAAAGAGCTGCGCCTCGGCAATCTCGATTCGCAGCGCGATTGGGGATTCGCCGGGGACTACGTGCGCGCGATGTGGCTGATGTTGCAACAAGATACTGCCGATGACTTCGTCGTCGCGACCGGACGCACGCACAGCGTACGCGATTTTGTCCGCGTCGCGTTTGAATCGGCGGGTCTGGGCTCGTACGAGCCGTACGTCGTGCTCGACGAGCGCTTCGTTCGTCCGGCGGAGGTCGATCTGCTCATCGGCGATTTCTCGAAAGCCAAGCGTGTCTTGGGGTGGGAGCCGCAGGTGAGCTTCGAGGAGCTCGTGGAGATGATGGTGCGCGCCGATCTCGACCGGCTCGCAGCCGTCGCGCACCGCTAGCGCCATGCGCGCGCTGGTGACCGGTGCGACCGGTTTCGTCGGCCGCTATCTCATCGAAGCGCTGCGCGCCGGCGGCGACGACGTCCTGGCCTGCGGCGGTCCGCACGACGTGGACGCGCTTCCCATCGATCTGCTCGACCTCTCGTCGTTACGCGCGGCACTCGATCTGGCCAAACCCGAGGTGGTCTTCCATCTTGCAGCAGCGACCTTCGTGCCCGAGTCCATCGCTGCGCCGATGGCAACGTACGTAACCAACGTGCGCGGCACCGCGAACGTGGCGCAAGCCGTGCGCGAGTATGCAAGTGAAGCGAGCGCGCGCGTGCGGATACTGTTCACCAGCTCCGCCGAGGTCTACGGTCTCCAGCCGCCCGAGAACTATCCGCTGCGCGAGACCTGCGCGCTCTCTCCCGCCAATCCGTACGCGGCAAGCAAGGCGGCTGCCGAGATGCTGCTCCTGGGCGAGGCCCGCAGCTTCGGACTCGATGTCGTCATCGCGCGCGCGTTCAATCACATCGGACCGGGGCAAAGCGATCGGTTTGCAGTCGCCGGGTTCGCAGCGCAGCTGGCCAAGATCGCTGCCGGTGCCCCGCCGCAGCTCTACGTCGGCAACCTTGACGCCAAGCGCGATTTTCTCGATGTTCGCGACGTGGTTCGCGCCTATATCGCACTCGCGCGTGACGGGAAAGCCGGCGAAAGCTACAACGTGTGTAGCGGTACGGCGCGCCCGATGCGCGACGTCTTGCGCGAGTTGATCATCGCCGCACACGTTCCAGTCGAAGTTCGCGACGATCCGCAGCGTATGCGCCCCGCCGACGTTCCGCTCTCGCTTGGCGACGCGACGAAATTGCGCGAAGCCACGGGATGGGAACCGCAGATCGCCTTTGCGGCCTCGATACGGGATATCTACCGCGCCGCCGCTAAGAGCTAGGGAACCCATGGATGATCTCAACAACGACGATCTGCAAGCGCTCGTCTTCAAAAATCGCGGCTTGCTGCTCACGCTTCCCGCGGCATTGCTTGCCGTCTTCGGGCGACCCGACGCAACGGGCGTCGCACTTGGCCTTCCGCTTGCGATCGCGGGTGAACTCGTGCGTTGTTGGGCGGTCGGCTACTCCGGGGTGACCACGCGCGGCGACGCGGTCGAGGCTCCGCAGCTCGTGACCGCGGGTCCGTACGCCTACGTGCGCAATCCGCTCTACGTCGGAAACTTTATGACCGCCCTGGGCTTCGCCGTCGCATTCACCGGGAAGAATCGCATCGGTGCCAAGCTCGCGCTGATCGGCGGTTCGCTTGCCACGATGGTCGCCGTGTACGCAACCATCGTTCCCCACGAAGAGAAATTTCTGCGCTCGGAGTTTGGCGAGGCATTCGAGCGCTATTGCGAACGCGTTCCGCCGGTGATCCCACTCGCGCAGCCGGCGCAAGGCGGCGAAGGCACGTGGAATCCAAGCGTTATTCGCGATGCCGAGAGCCGCACGTTCGTTTCGTTCGGCGTGATGCTCGGACTGCTCGTCCTCAAAACGCTGCGAACGTAGCGCGCGTGTCATGTCGTCGCGTCGCCGGCTCACCCTTGCACTGATCCTTTCCGCCGCTGTTGCGGCGTTGGAATTCTGGGGTGGCGCCGCGTCGCGGAGTCTTGCGCTGACGACCGACGCGGTGCACGTGTGCATCGACGTCTTCGCGTTCGCGGTTGCCCTCCTGGCCGCCGCCGGCGCGACGCGGCGCGCGAATCGGCGCAAGACCTTCGGCTACGGCCGGGTCGAGGTTTTGGGCGCGTTGTTCAACGGCGCGATCCTGCTCGGCGCGACCGCGATCTTGGCGTATCAGGCCGTGCTTCGGTTGCGCGCGCCGGTCGAGCCGCACGGATTGATGATGACGGTGATTGCCGCCATTGGCCTAGTGGTCAACGTCGCCATTGGGCTGATGCTGCTCGAGCATCACCACGAGAATCACAACGTGCGCGCCGCGCTTGCGCACGTGGGCGGCGACGTGCTCGGTGCGCTTGCGGTGATCATCGGCGGCACGATTATCGCGTTTACCGGAGCGGCTTGGATCGACCCCGTGCTCTCGCTCTTCGTCGCCGCGATCATCGTGATCGGCGTCGCGGGCGTCCTGCGCGACGCGAGCGACGTGCTGCTCGAGTCCGTGCCGCCCGGCGTTGACTCGGCCGACGTCGAGTTGCAGATTCGCACCATCGGCGGTATCGTCGGCGTGCACGACCTTCACGTCTGGACGATCGGCAGCGGCTCGCGCGCGCTCTCGGCGCATTTGTTGCTCGAAGAGGGCCGGCTGTCGGAAGGGGCGCGCATCCTCGAGCGGCTTCGGTCGGTGGTGCGCGAGCGCTACGGGATCGGCCACGTGACGGTCCAGCTCGAGAGCGAACACTGTGACCCCGGCGGCATCATCATCTGCCGCTCCGACGCGCCATAAGCGACAAAAGACGGAAAGTAAAGGCTGAAGCCTTCCCGAACTTCAGCAGCGTTATGGGTCCTATGGAATCGCAAACCGTCGTTCTCTCCCTCGCCCGCACGCCGTTCGGAAAGCTCGGCGGCGCGCTGAGTTCCCTCGATGCAACCACGCTGGGCGCCATCGCGTTGGTCGCGGCGCTGCAGCGCGCCGGCGTAGATCCGACCGAGATCGAACACGTCTCGTACGGCGAGGTGCTGCAAGCCGGTGTCGGTCAGAATCCGGCCCGCCAGGTGGTCTTCAAATCGGGCTTGGCAAAAACGGTTACCGCCGAAACACTGAACAAGGTTTGCGCCTCAGGCTTGCTTGCGGTTGCTACCGCGATGCGTCTGATCAACACGGGAGCGAATCGCGTGATCGCGGCCGGCGGCATGGAATCGATGTCGAACGCGCCGTATCTGCTCAAGGACGCGCGCAGCGGCTACCGCTTCGGCGACGGTAAGCTCATCGACGAGATGATTTACGACGGCCTGTGGGACCAATATTTTCCGATGACGATGGCGGCGCAAGGAAATATCGTCGCCGGTGAGCTCGGCCTCTCGCGCGAAGATCAAGATCGCTTCGCATACGAGAGCCATCGCCGCGCGCACGCCTCGCACGAGTCCGGTGCGTTTGGCGATGAGATCGTACCGGTGCGCGTCGCGACCAAAGCCAAAGGCAAAGTGGTGGTCGATGCGCTGCCGCAGCGCGGCGACGTGCGCGTTCCCGCGACGGTCGGCGGTCGCAGCGAGATGTGGAATCACACGCCGTCCGAGCGCTTCACGCTCGACTATGCGTCGTGGGCGCCCTTTGTGACCGGCGATGCGCCGTTTACGCTGGTCGATCGCGACGAAGCCGTGCGCGCCGACGCCAGTTATGAGGCGATGGCCAAGCTCAAACCGCTGGAGAAAGATGGGACCGTGACCGCCGCAAACGCGCCGGGCGTCAACGACGGTGCGGCCGCACTGATTCTCGCCGATGCAACCTACGCGCGCGAGCGCGGTTATGAGGCAATCGCGACGGTGCTCGGTCATGCAACCGTCGGATGGGATTCTCCCTATCTGTGTTACACACCGGCGATGGCGGCGCAGAAACTCCTAGATGCGCACGGTCTTCGCGCAGAAGATATCGCGGTGTGGGAGATCAACGAAGCCTTTGCCAACGTGGCCATTACGTCGGCGCGCAATCTCGGCATCGGCGAAACCAAGATCAATTTGTTCGGCGGAGCGGTTGCGATGGGGCATCCGATCGGCGCATCCGGCGCGCGCCTGGTGGGCACCGCGATCAATCAGTTGCGCAAGCGCGGCGGCGGTTACGGTATCGCATCGCTGTGTTCGGGCGGCGGCCAAGGTGATGCGCTCCTGGTAAAAGTCGGCTAGTATCGCCGTTTCATGATTGATTCGAGTGCGCGCGCGCAGTTCGATCTGACCGACGAACAGCGGCAAATCGCCGCGCTCGCTGCGGAAATCGCGCAGCGTGAGATCGCGCCGAATATCGCGCGCTGGGATCGCGACCATTTTTTTCCGCGCGAGCTCTTCACCAAACTCAACGGCGCGGGCATGATGGGCATCGTCGTGCCCGAAGCGTATGGCGGCGTCGGCGCCGGATATGTTGCCTATGCGCTTGCCGTCGAAGAGATTGCGCGCGTCGACGCCGGCAGTGCGGTCACGCTCTCCGTGCATTCGATGATCGCGTCGGCGGTGGTGCGCCTGGGCACCGAGGCGCAAAAACGGCAGTGGCTGCCCAAGCTCGCTGCCGGCGATGTGATCGCGGCGTTCGCACTCACCGAGCCGGATTTCGGTTCGGATGCGGCGTCAATTCGCGCGAGCGCCAAGCGTGACGGCGCCGATTACGTGCTCAACGGCCGCAAGCAATGGTGTACCAACGGCAGCGTTGCGGGCGTAACGATGGCGATGTTTCGCACCGGTGGCGGAGGCTCGCGCGGCGTCAGCGCGTTTCTCGTCGAGAACACCAGCCCCGGTATCGTGGTTGAGAAGATCACCGAAAAACTTGGAATCCATACCAGCAACACGTGCGATCTCGCTTTCGACGACGTGCGCGTGCCGGAGGGCTCGCTGCTCGGTCGCGAGGGCGACGGCTTCGGTTCGGCAATGAACGCCCTGGCCGGCGGCCGGATCGGCATCGCCGCGCAGGCGACCGGGATTTTGGCAGCCTGCCTCGATCATTCCGTGGCGTTTGCCAAGGATCGCGTGGCGTTCGGGCGCGCGATCGGCGCTTTCGAGGGCATTTCGTTCAAGATCGCGCAGATGGCGATGGACCTCGACGCGGCACGTCTGCTGGTCTATCGCGCGGCGGCACTGGCCGACGCGGGGCGGCCCTACGTGATTGAGGCGAGCAAAGCCAAACTCTTCGCCTCGACCGCGGCGCGCAAGCACGCGGCCGAAGCAATTCAAATCCACGGCGGTTACGGTTACACCACGGAATTTCCGATCGAGCGGTTCTACCGCGACGCCAAGATCACCGAGATCTACGAAGGCACCTCGGAGATCCAGCAAATCATCATCGCACGATCCCTACTCGGCAAATTAGACTAGGAGAGAAGACAAACACGCCATGAACCTCATGGAGTATCAGGGCAAAGAGCTATTCCGCCGAAGCGGGATACCGGTTCCGCGCTCGCAGCACTGCAATACGCCCGACGACGTCGCGGCGTTCATCGAAAAGAATCCCGGCAAGTGGGTTATCAAGGCGCAAGTCCTGATGGGCGGCCGCGGTAAAGCCGGCAAGATCAAATTTGCGTCGACGCCCGAAGAGGGCCGCAAAGCTGCGGCCGAGATCATGGCAACGCCGATGCCGCCGAATCGCCAGAACCCCGACGGCGAACCGATTCACTCAGTGCTGGTCGAAGAGACGCTCGACGTTGCGCTGGAATCCTATTGCGCGATCTCGGTCGATCGCACGACCAAGAAGCCGGCGATCATCGTGACGCGCTTCGGCGGGATGGACGTTGAGGAAGTGCACGAGAAGCATCCCGAGTCGTTTCACACGTTTTTTGTTGACACGGCCATCGGGTACTCGCCGTTCATCGGGCGCGAACTCGCGTTCAAAGCCGACCTCGATGCCGGCTTTCGCAAGCAATTTCCCGCCATCGTTGCCGGCATGTATAATTTGTTCTTTACCTACGGCGCCACGTTGGTGGAGATCAACCCGTTGATTCTCACCAAAGACGGACGCGTGATCGCAGCCGATGCAAAAGTCTCGCTCGATGATGACGCGGTCTTTCGTCATCCCGAGTTCAAAGAGTGGCAGAAGACGCTGCCGCTCGATGCCGACGAAACACTTGCCGCGCAGGCGGGTCTAGGCATCCGCAATTTCCGCACGTTCCCCGGCACGGTCGGCACGATGGCGAACGGCGCGGGTCTGGCGATGGCAACGATGGATGCGGTCAAAAACGCGGGCGGCGAGATTGCCAACTTTCTCGACGTCGGTGGCGGTGCGAATGCGCAGCGCGTGCGCAACTGCTACGAGCTGGTGGTCAATCACACCGGCGCGAAGGTCTTTTTCATCAACATCTTCGGGGGCATCACTCGCGGCGACGAAGTTGCCAAAGGCATCGTCGAAGCGTTGAACACGACGAAAGCGCGCAAGATTCCGCTGGTGATTCGTCTCACCGGAACCAACGAAGCCGAGGGGCGGCGCATTCTCAAAGAAGCCGGCATGACGCCGGTTGAAACCATGGATGAGGGCGCGGCACGCGCCGTGGAGTTGGCGCGATGAGTATCTATCTCGACAAGAACAGCAAGGTCTTCGTGCAGGGCATTACCGGCGCGGAAGGTTCATATCACACCGGACGCATGCTGGCCTATGGTACCAACGTCGTCGGCGGCGTGACGCCGGGCAAGGGCGGCCAGAAGACCGAGCACGGATTGCCGGTCTTCAATACCGTCGAGGAGTGCGTCGCGGCAACGGGCGCGACCCATCAATGTATCTTCGTCCCTCCGGCCGGCGCGGCCGACGCGCTGTTCGAAGCCTACGAAGCGGGCGTTCGTTTTTCGGTCTGCATCACCGAGGGCGTGCCGGTGCACGACATGCTGCGCGTTGTTGGCACGACGCCCGGCATGCGGATCATCGGGCCCAACTGTCCCGGCCTCATCTCACCCGGCAAATCGTCGGTCGGCATCATGCCCGGTCACATTTTCAAGGAAGGCAACGTCGGGCTGATCTCGCGCTCGGGCACGCTGACCTATGAGGTGGTCGACGGATTGACCCGCGCGGGTCTTGGGCAGTCGACCTGTGTCGGCATCGGGGGCGACCCCATCATCGGCACGACCTTCGTGGACTGTTTGCGAGAGTTCAAGAACGACCCCCAGACGCAAGCTATCGTCATCTGCGGCGAGATCGGCGGCTCGGATGAGGAAGACGCTGCCGCCTTCGTCAAGGAGCATCTGGCGGGCATGCCGATCGTTGCCTTCGTCGGCGGGCGCAACGCGCCGCCGGGAAAATCGCTGGGCCACGCCGGTGCGATCATCTCAGGCGCCTTTGGGACGCCGCAGAGCAAAATCGCGGCGTTTGAGGCGGCCGGCGTACCGGTCGCCGATCGCCCGTCCCAGATCCCGGCGATGCTCGCGGAACGGATGGCCGCGGTCGTCTAAAGCTGAGAAAAAACCTTAGGAAATTGGAGGGGTCCGCTGGTCACAGCGGCCCCCCATTTTTTAAGCATCCTTAAAGGATGCGACCTTGGTCGGGTGAAAAACGACGATCACGTCAACCTGAGACTCGTTTGAGATGCCGCAAATGCGGCGCTTGAATCGGTCGAATTTTGACGAATCCGCATCGCGCGGAAATGGAATGTCACTCACCAACAATTGAGGGCTATCAATGACAAGCAAACGGACCATCCGTCAGGTGGCCGTGGCGTTGATGCTACTCGTCGCGTTCTTGCTTCAGGGAACATGGGCACTGGCAGGAACCACGGGCGGAATCAGCGGCGCGGTTCGAGACGATAGTGGTAAACCGGTTGTCGGTGCTGACGTAAAGGTCAGCTCGGCATCGCAGGTTGCTTCCACCACGACGGACGCATCGGGACACTTCGTGTTCCTTTCGTTGGCACCGGATACATATACGGTGTCAATCGAAAAAGACCAATACAATCCGATCTCCGTGGCCGGCATTACAGTTTTTGCCGACCAAAACCAGAGCTTTGCGTACACGATGCAACCTGCGCTCAAAACCATTGCGCATGTGACATCGACCGCCGCAGGCGCGCTCGTCAAGGCGGGCACGACCTCGGACGTGTACTCGGTGAACGCAGCGACCGCGGCCAAGGTAACCGGCCTTGGCGGTGGCGGCAGTCTCGATCAGGCCTACTCGGCCATCGCGACTATGCCGGGTGCATATGTCCCGGTCGGACAGATGGGTTGGTATCAATCCGTCTACATCCGCGGCGGTGACTACGATCAAGTCGGCTATGAAGTCGACGGCGTTCCGGTCAACCGCTCGTTCGATAACTATCCGGCGAACACCGCATCGGCGCTTGGACAACAAGAAGTCCAAGTCTACACCGGCGCGGCTCCGTCGAACGCCGAAGGCCAAGGCCTCTCCGGCTTCATCAACCAGGTCATCAAGACCGGTACCTATCCGGGCTACGCAGATAGCGACCTGGGCATCGGATCGCCGGTCTTCTACCACAAGGCGAATATCGAAGCGGGCGGCGCCTCACCGGACCGTCTGTTCTCGTATTACGTAGGCTTCGGCGGCTACAATCAGGACTTCCGAGTCCTCGACCAACAAGACGGCGCGGCCTATGGCTCAACCTTGGGCTACCTGACGGGTGCACAGTGCCCAGCAGGCACGGCCGGCCCGGCGAGCTGCTACAGCAACGGCGTCTACCAAGGCGGAAACACCGCCTCGCCGTTCTACGTGCTCGGCGGGTACAACTTCTACGACACAAACATGATCACCGATCGTGACAACGTCGTGAACTTCCACTTCGCGATCCCGCATCATCACGATGGCGGCCGCGATGACATTCAGCTCCTCTGGCAGTCCGAGAACCTGACCACGTACGCAGCCTCGGAGCCCGGCGACCTGGGTGTCAGTGGACCCTATGCGGCGTTCCCGTACGCGAACGTTTACTCGGGACCGCTGAATCAGCTCTTCCCGGGCACGGCTACCGCGACTCCGACGAGCTTCTCTGGGGTCAATCCCTACTGTTTCCCGCAAGCGGGACCGGGATTGGGATGCGGTGGCGCGGTTCCTACGAACCTCGCGGATAACGAAAACAACGTTGAAAGCATCGTCAAGCTGCAGTATCAGAAAAACTTCAGCTCGGATGCTTATCTGCGTGTCTACGGCTACACCGTCTACTCGGGCTGGTTTGATTACGGTCCGAATAGCGCGTCACTCTGCTGCACCGGCATTCCGCCGGCATACGACGTGTACGCGCATAGCTACGGCTTTAGCGGCACGTTCGCGGATCAGCTGAACCCGCACAACCTCTTGCAAGTGCAAGGGTCGTACGTGTCGGCGAACTCGCAGCGCGTGTACCTCGTTACGCCGCTCCTTGGCGGCTATCCGTACACGATGGCCGTGCAGGTCAACGGCGCACATCCGAACTCGGGCATTTGTTACGGCCCGACCGGCGCAGCCGCGAACTGCGACTCACCGTACAGCGCGGCGAACCCAGGGGGCTCGTCGTCGTTCACCGTGGAGCAGCTTGCCTGCGCACAAAACCCAGCGGCGAATATCCCCGGCGGATGCGCCGGTGAATTCGGCCCTGGCCCGTACACGCTTCCGGCCGCGGCCGGCAGCTGCGGCGGCGGTCCCTGCGAATGGGACACCGTCGACACCGGAGCGAGCGGTGAAAACAACACCGTGAAACCGGAGTTCGGATCCGGCTCGATCACCGACGAATGGGATCCCAGCGACGCACTCCACATCAATCTCGGCGTGCGTTTGGATTCATACACGTTCGTGCCACAGAATACCCAAGGCGGAGCCTCGGACTTCTGGTACGCGGCATGGAACAACTCGTATTGCACCAACCCGGCAACGCCGTCGGTTGCACCGATCGAAGTTGCTGTTCCAGGTGCCGGTTGCGGCGCTGCTAATCTACCGACCGGAGTGGCTGGTGCCACCTACGTCCCGGCGACGATCAGCAACGTTAGCAACACGCAAACCTACACGGTCTTCCAACCGCGCGTTGCGGCGACGTACACGCTCAATCCTGACAACGTGTTGCGTTTCAGCGTCGGCAAGTACGACCAAGCTCCGAACACGGCGTTCGAGCAGTACACCTACTTCGACCAGAACACGCCTAGCGGTGGTATCTTCAACCTGAAGAACTTCTACACGCTCGGCTTCACGCAACCCACGCACCCGATCTATCCGGAAACCTCGTGGAACTACGATCTCTCGTGGGAACACCAGGTCAAGGGCACGGATCTGTCGTGGAAAGTGACACCGTTCTACCGCCAGACGCAAGACCAGATCGAAGAATTCTATCTGGACGTCCAGACGAACTTCGTTTCCGGTTTGAACATCGGTTCGCAAACGTCGGACGGCGTCGAGCTGCAAATCCAAAAGGGCAACTTCGCGAAGAACGGCTTCTCGGGGCTCTTTAGCTACACGTTCACGAACGCATCCGTGAAGTACAAGGCGACGTCGAACGGCACAACGCCGGTGACGTCGATCAACCAGGCGATCTCGACGTACAACGGCGAGACGAGCGCCTGTAACGGCGGAAACGCCGCGGGCAAATCGCAGTACGGCCAGTCCGTCTGCGCCGCCGGCGTAACGGCAGCTCCGTGTTACGGTCCGGGCGGCGCCCCGGTTGCGACCGCTGCGGCTTGTACCGCTGCGGATATCGCAAACCCGTACTGGAACGCTCCGGTACAGGGCTTCCTCGATCCTAACGCTTCGTACGTTCCGTACTCGCTCTTCCCGGCCGGTGCGCCGGGTGCGGGCGGTTACGGTTCGTTCATTGCGCCAAACGTCGCGACACTTGTCCTGAACTACACGCATGACAAGTGGGCGATTACCCCGGCCCTGCAGTTCTCATCGGGCGCCAAATACGGCTATCCGATCGACGAACTCGGCGTCGATGCATCAACCTGTACCGGTTCCACCGGTGCGGTCGCGGGCGACCCCCGCTATCCGTACGGCGGCTCGGGCAGCGCGTATGATGCATCAACGTGCGCCGGAACGTTCGCAATCCCGATCCCGAATCCCCAAACCGGGAACTTCGACTCAATCGGCGCGTTCACAGCACCCGATCGCGTGACGCTCTCGTTGCAGACGAGTTACCAAATGAGCCCGCGTATCCAGGCGGTGTTGACCTTGGCGAACCTCTACGACGGTTGCTTCGGCGGTTCGAAAGAACCGTGGAGCAGCTTCCCCGGAGTTTCCCAATCGATGATCTGCGGCTACGGGGCCGGCTATGCCGGCGTCGGAGTCGGACCCATCGGAAACAACTACAACCCGGGTACTCCGGTGCAATCGTTCCGTGTCCCGTCGTACTATCCGGGCCTGGGAACGTTGCCCTTCAACGCGTATCTCGATTTCAAGATCAGACTCTAAACTCGAGTTACGCAATCTCGCTGCGAGCGAACAAAAAGGCCTCCGCGAAAGCGGAGGCCTTTTTGCATCGCGAACGCGAAGTGCTGCGCGGATGCAGTACGGATACAAGTGCGAGGATTGCGAGGTTGCCGTTTTCCCAACGACGACGCGCACGGAGCTTGCCTGGCTACGCGATCGAGTCCACGTGGCGCGTGAAGTCGCGAAACACTCGAGTAACGGTCTGGACTCGTGGATGATGGAGGGACTCGACTTTTTGGACGATCATGTCGGCCACTCGATCGTGCTCGTGAGCCGCCGCCAATAGGCGCAAATAAAAAAGGCCGCGAATGCGGCCTTCTTCGTTTTAGTGCCTGATAATTATTCAGGGATGCGGAGCTTTTCGCCGGGGAGCAGCATCGACGCTTGGAGATGGTTCGCGGCGCTGATTTGATCGATCGTCTCTTGGACGTCGCCGCTTCCGCCTGTGTGCGCTGATGCAATCGACCAGAGCGTATCGCCGGGCTGCACCGTCACCGTCGCGTAACGCTGCGCCGTTGCCGCGGAGAGGTGCATGCTCGAAAGCGCCGGCACCGTCACCATTAAACTGAGCGAAGCAATTGCGATTGCGGGCATGAGCGTGAACCGTTTGCGCGTCGCCACAGAACTTCTCCCTGTCACCCTGAGCATGTCGAAGGGTCCCTTCCATATCTTGTGCCAAACGAGTGTTCGACTACCAATGTACCCACATCTTGGGCCAAACAGCTGTTCGTCCCCTAGATTTTAGCACATGCCGACCACGAGCTGTCAAGCGTGAGCCGAACGTATGTTTGCCTTTTTGAATAGCCTGTGCTAGGGTTGTAAGGCATACCCATGCCATACGGGTGGCATTGCGCTGCACAATCCGGAGGGAGCCTTGACCGACAAACCAGCGACGGAACGACAGCAGCGGATCCTTGATGTGATTCGCGCCTTCACGGTTGAACGCGGTTACCCGCCCTCGGTCCGGGAGATCGGCGAGCGCGTCGGCCTCTCATCTTCGTCCACCATTCACGCGCACCTCAAAGCGCTCGAGCGCCGCGGGCTGATCTTGCGCGATCCCACCAAGCCGCGCGCCTTGCGCTCGGATTTGGGGTTGGGAACGCTCCCGGTTCCCGAGAGCATCGTTCTGCCGATCGTCGGCAAGGTCGCCGCCGGCACGCCGATCATGGCCGAGGAGCATCTCGAAGGCGAATTCGTGCTGCCGGCATCCTTTGTGCCGCGGGTGACGGATGCGTTCATGCTCCGTGTCCAGGGCGATTCGATGATCGAGGCGGCTATTCTCGATGGGGATCTGATCATGGTTCGGCCGCAGCGCGTAGCGCGTGACGGCGAAATTGTGGTCGCGATGCTCGACGGCGAAGCCACCGTGAAACGCTACTATCGCGAGGATGGCCGAATCCGGCTTCAGCCGGAGAATCGCAGCATGGCGCCAATCTACGCGAGCGATGTCGAGATCATCGGTCGCGTCGAAGCCGTCGTCCGCCGCCTCTAAACGCTTCGCAGCGCTCCAAGCCGTCGCCGAACTTCCGTTCCTAGCCGCGACGCGCGAAGCTTTACCCTGGAGCTTTGCCGGGCTGCTTGCGGCCTTTCTGGTTATCCTGCCGTTCGTTCCGGTTTCGGGTCCCTTGATCGGCCCGTCGCTGGGCCTGCGTGTGGCCGGCGCCCTCATCCCGGCTTTCGGCGTGATGGGCCTCGTATTGGCACCGGCGCTTGGATGGTTCTATGCGCGACGTGCCGGTATCGATGCGCTCCCGACGGCACTCGGTTCAGCGCTTGCATATCTGATTGTGCTCCCGCCGTATAGCGGAACGCCGCTTGCGTATTTGCACGACGTCGGTCCGGGTGGGCTGTTCATCGCACTCGGCAGTTGCGGGCTCGTGGCGCTCGGTACCCGGGCGAGCGGCAACGCCTGGATCGGCGCGGCGTTCGCCGTCGTGGTGGCAGCCGGATTGCGCGGACTCCACATCTCAGTGAGCGACGCGATCGCACGCGCGCTGCGGCCGTTGGGTGAGCTTGGCGACACGTATGTCGCGCTCATCATCATCGTGTGCGTCCAGACGTTGTTCTGGACGATCGGGCTGCACGGGCCGGCGCTCCTCGCCGCCGTGGTGACGCCGGTGTATCTCACGTTGCAAGCGCAGAACACGCTCGCCTTTGCGCATCACGCGGCCTTGCCGCACATCGTCGTCGTCTCGCTCTTCCTTTTTATCTTTCCCGGCGGCGCGGGTTCGACGCTGCCGCTTGCGGCCTTACTCGCCTTCTCGCGCGTGCCGCGCTTGCGAACCGTGGGCCGCGCTACGATCCTGCCGGCGATCTTTAACGCGAACGAGCCGTTGCTCTTCGCGGCGCCGGTTGTGCTCAATCCGTTTTTGGTGCCGCCCTTCATCGCCGCACCGATCGTCCTTGCGACGACAACCTATCTTGCCGTCGATTGGGGCTGGGTCGGGCGCGCCATCTACTACGTGCCCTCCTCGATTCCCACGCTGATCTCGACCTATATCGCCACGCTCGACCTGCGGGCCGCCGGACTCGTCGCGCTCAACGTTGCGCTCGCGACCGTCATCTATCTGCCGTTTGTCCGCGCATACGAACATCATCTGCACGCGCAGCTCGAGGCGGCGGCGTGATCGAACTGCTGTGCGACACGTTTGCAATCGACGCGCGCATTCGCGCGGCGGGGATGCGCGCCTACGAGCGAACGTGCACGCTGAAGTATCCGGCGCAGGAGCGCGTCAAAGCACGCGTGCTGCGCGCGTTTTTCGATGAAGGCATCAACGACAGCGATCTCGCCGGTACGAGCGGCTACGGCTATGACGATGCGGCGCGGGAACGTTACGAGTCGCTCCTCGCGCGCGTTCTCGGCGCGGAGCGCGCGCTGGCCCGCCTCTCGATCGTAAGCGGAACCCACGCCATCGTGACCGCGCTTGCAGCTTGCGTTCCACCCGGGCGGCGCCTCATCGCAGCCGCGGGACGGCCGTACGACACGCTGCGCAATGCGATTTGCGATGCCGACTACTCGCTCGTATCGCAGGGAATTCTCTATGAAGAGATTGCGTTGCGCGGAGACGGAACGCCCGATCTCGACGCGATTGCGGCAGCAGCAGCCAAAGACGACGCCGCGGTTGTCTTCGTGCAGCGTTCGCGCGGTTACGCGCCGCGACCATCGCTCGACGTTGGGACCTGCGCGCAGGTGACGGCGCGAGTAAAACGCGTCGCACCCCAGGTGGCGGTGCTAGTCGACAACTGCTACGGAGAGCTCGTTGAAGAGCGCGAGCCCACGCACGATGGCGCGGATCTCGTCTTGGGATCGCTGATCAAGAACTTAGGCGGTTCGCTCGCGCCCGGAGGCGGTTATGTGGCCGGCCGGGCCGATCTCGTGGAGCGTGTGAGCGCCCGCTTATACGCCCCGGGGCTTCACAGCGGGCTTGGGCCGACACTCGGTTTTGGGCGCGCGTTCGTGCAAGGGCTGTTTATTGCGCCGGCGATCGTCGAGCAAACGCTGCGCGGTCTCGACTTCGCCGCGGCGCTTTTCGCTGAACTCGGTTTCGAGGTCGATCCCCAGCCTGGAGCGGTTCGCACCGACATCGTGCAAGCGATTCGTCTTTTAGACGCGCAGCGGCTCTTGCGCTTTACCGCTGGTTTACAAACCGCGATGCCGCTTAATGCGCGTTTCCGCCCCGAACCGGGATCCGTACCGGGCTACGTCGATCCGGTGGTGATGTCGAGCGGAGCTTTCGTCGGCGGCGCGACGATCGAGCTCTCTTGTGACGCTCCGCTACGTGCGCCGTTTGAGGTATATCTTCAGGGCGGTATCGTCGCCGAGCACGCGATGCTTGGCGCATTGCTCGCGGCACAAGCGGTGATGGCCTGAAGGCCGCGCCGCAGCAGCAGAGAAGAACCGTCAGCGGTGAGTACTCAAGAGGATCACTCGCACGAGCGCCGGTTCTTCCGGGCCGTCGTAGACTTCCCGGTCACGATTATCGTCCCGGGGCACGAGTTGGTTTTAAGCGGAGTCGCGGTCGATCTCAGTCGCGGCGGCATGCGGATTACGACGACGACCGACCTTCCCGCCGGACAGCCGATCGTGTTGCGGTTTACGATCCCGGATGTGGATCGTGAAATGCTCGTTCGAGCGAAGATTGCATTGACGTTCTTCGACGCTTCAACGAAGCGTTATGCGCACGGGGTCGCGTTCACGCAATACACGTCCGGCGATCATGAAAAGATCGCGGCGTTTGTAACTTCAAAACAACCCGCAAAGTGAGCGGCTCGATCAGCCGTTTCGCGATTCGCCCAAAAAGCCGTAGAAAAAGTAGCGATTGCCGTCGTTGGTCGTGATAACGATACGCGTATCTTGGATCTCTGCGGCCGTGATGGATTTCCCCACCAAGGTCTCAAGAATCGCCTGCGCCTGCAGGAATTCCGCCTCTCGTAGGGCATCCGGCTCCACTTCTATGAGCTCGAGGAGCTCGTCGATCCGGTCGTTCATCGTCACCCTATGAGTAATCGTCCGGACGGGGCTTTTTGTTAGCCTACCTTAACACCAAGCACCCCCAGCGACCAGGAGCCGGGCGGCTGCACCAGAGAAGGGCTCGCCGCCATGTACCTGCTTGAGGTCCTCAGTGGACCGCTCGACGGAAAAAGTTGGACATTCGAAAGCGAAATCACGATCGGCCGCGACGATTCGGTGGCACAAGCGTGTATAGCCCTCGATCGATACGTCTCGCGCAAGCACGCGCACGTTCGCATCGATGGGGAAGATTTGCATCTCACGGACCTCGAGAGCCGCAACGGAACCAAGGTGAACGGCGAGCTGGTGAGCGGCGACGCGGCAATCGAGATCGGGGTTCCCTTCATGGTCGGTCGCACGGTGCTCCGCGTTACCCGTATCTAGCCACCGTGCAAGTCGCTTCGACCATTTCGCAAGCACATGCCCTCTTTGACGTCTTGCCCCGCCCCCTTGGCTTCGTGCCGACGATGGGGGCGCTCCACGAGGGGCATCTGGCTTTGGTTCGTCGAGCGCGCGCCGAATCGGTCGCTGTGGGAGCGTCGGTCTTCGTCAATCCGCTGCAGTTTGCGCCGGACGAGGATCTCGCGCGCTACCCGCGCGATGCCGAGGGCGATCGTGCCAAGCTTGCCCAGGCCGGCGTTGACGTGCTCTTCGCTCCGAGCCCGGCAGCCATGTACCCAGCCGACTTCAGCACGTCGGTCGATGCCGGGCCGATCGCCGAGGTCTTCGAAGGTGCGATCCGGCCAGGGCACTTTCGCGGCGTGACCACAGTCGTGTGCAAGCTGCTCAACGTCGTGCGCCCCGACGTGCTCTATCTGGGTCAAAAGGATGCGCAGCAAACCGCGATCTTGCGGCGCATGATTCGCGATCTGGAGATCCCCACAAGCGTGACCATCGTGCCGACGGAGCGCGAATCCGACGGCCTCGCGATGTCGAGCCGCAATGCCTACCTATCGCCCGAGGAGCGCGAAGCCGCGCCTTCGCTGCATCACGCATTACAAGCGGTACGTCTGGCGATGGCGAGCGGACGATCCAAAGCTGACGCGATTGCCGCGGGGCGCACACGCCTCCATCCGCTCGCCGAGCTCGATTATCTTGACGTGGTCGATGCTAACTCGTTCAATCCGATCGACACGCTTTCACCACCCGCGTTTGTAATTGGGGCGGCACGGTTCGGCAGAACGCGCTTGCTCGATAACTTATGGATCGAATGACGAACGCGCGCATTTTGATCGGCGTGTGCGGCGGAATCGCGGCATACAAGATCGCGGCGCTGACTAGCACGCTCGTGCAACGCGGCGCAACGGTCGACGTCGTTATGACGGCAGAGGCGGAGCGCTTTGTCGGCGCGCTGACCTTTTCGTCCTTGACCGCTCGTCCGGTCTACACGTCGTTATGGGATGCTCCCGAGCAGATTCCACACATTCGTTTGGTGCGCGAGGCGCACGTGATGCTGATCGCTCCTGCTACCGCGAATTGTCTCGCGAAACTCGCGCAAGGCATCGCCGACGATTTGGTGACCACGGCGGCACTCGCCGCGCGCATCCCGCTGGTGCTCGCGCCCGCAATGAACTCGGCGATGTACGCCCATCCGGCGACGCAAGCGAATCTGCGCACGCTGCGCGAGCGCGGTTGCGAGATCGTCGATCCCGAGCGCGGGTTTCTCGCCGAGCGCGAGAGCGGCATCGGACGATTGGCGAATGAAGCGGCTTTGCTCGAAGCGCTCGAGCGCGTTCTGGCGCGCACCAAACGTCTGGCCGGCGTGCGCGTGCTGGTGACGGCCGGTCCCACGCGCGAGGCCTTCGATCCGATTCGCTTTGTGAGCAACGCGTCGACCGGTTCGACCGGCATCGCCGTTGCGCGCGAGGCGGCCATGCGCGGCGCGGAGGTGACGTTGTTGCTTGGGCCCACACTGCTCGAGCCGCCGGCGGGTGTAACGACCCACCGGTTTACCAGCGCGCAGGACCTCCTCGACCTTGCGCTTGCGCATGGCCTGCGCGCCGATCTGGTGATCGCGAGCGCAGCCGTTGCCGACTGGCGCCCGGCTGCGCACTCGGAATCCAAACTCAAGAAGACGGACGAGGATTTGGTCGTGCACATGGTTCGCAACCCCGACGTGATCGCGGCGCTCGCGCAGCGCAACGACGAGGCCTTTGTCGTCGGCTTCGCAGCCGAAACGGACGATCATGAAGCACACGCGCGGGAGAAACTTGAACGCAAAGGGCTCGATGCGGTCGTCGTGAACGACGTGCGCGGCGAACGCGGCTTTGGCGTGAGCGAGAACACCTTGACGCTGCTGTGGAAGGATGGGCGCAAAGAGCTCGGTACGGCAAGCAAGGCGGAGCTCGCGGCGCGTTTGCTCGACGCTATCGAGGACCTGCGCTGATGCTGCTCGCAATCGACGTCGGCAACACCGAAACCAAACTGGGCGTGTTCGCAAACGGCGCAAACGAGCTGTTGCATCACTGGCGGGTAACCACCGAATCGCGACGTACGGCTGACGAGTACGGCGTCTTCTTCACGCAGCTCTTTGCGACGGCAGGCCTTCGCGCGCGAGAGATCGACGCAGTCGCCATTGCCAGCGTGGTGCCGCGCCTCGATCATACGCTGGTCGAGGTCTGCCAAAAATTCTTTAACGTCACGCCGAAGGTACTCGAGGCGGAGCATCAGTCGCTCATTGCCGTCAAAACGGACCGGCCGGCAGAAGTGGGAGCCGATCTCGTTGCGTGCGCAATCGGCGGAAAGGAACGGTACGGCGTCCCGCTGATCCTCGTGAGTTACGGAACCGCGACGGTGTTCATGGCACTTTCGGCCGCGGGCGACTATTTGGGCGTGGCGATTGCACCCGGCATTAATATCTCGATCGACGCCCTGATCGGGCGCGCCGCAAAGTTGCCGCAGATCGCGCTCGACGCGCCGGCGCAGGCAATCGGCCGCAACACCATTGAGGCGCTGCAGGCCGGCATTATCTTCGGTTTTGTTGGGCAGACGGAGGCGCTGGTCGCGCGGATCCGCAGCGAGATGGGTGTCGAGGCATGCGTCGTTGCGACCGGCGGTCTTGCGAGCGTTATGGCCAAGCACGCGGCGGTGATCGAGTCGGTCGATCCGCACTTGAGTTTGTACGGGCTGCGCGCCTTCGCGCAGACCTAGCGGTAGGAGCCTTGTGGTATAGTAGGGGGCGCCATGCCCCCTACCGTGCCCGCGCTGCAGATCGGCAGCCATCAGATCTGGCCTCCGCTCGTGCTCGCGCCCATGTCCGGCGTTACCAATCGGACGATGCGAGCGCTCTATAGGCCCTTTGGCCTTGGCCTGACCGTGACGGAGTTCGTCTCCTCGAACGCCCTCAAGTACGGCAGCAAACGCACGATGGAGATGATCGATCAGCACGGCCTCGAGAAACCGGTCTCGACCCAGCTTTGGGGCGACGACCCGGCGACGATGGCCGCCGCAGCGCGAGTCGTGCGCGAGTGCGGCGCCGACATCGTCGACATCAACTTCGGCTGCCCCGCCCCAAAGGTTACCAAGACCAATGGCGGTTCGGCCTGCCTGCGCGACGTCGATCGCTGCGAAGCGATCATGAGAGCGGTGGTCGATGCGGTCGACTGTCCGGTGACGATGAAGATGCGTCTGGGCTGGAGTGAGACCGACCTCGTGTACGTCGACGTTGCCAAGCGCGCGCAAGCCGTCGGGGTGCAAGCTGTGACGCTACACGCGCGCACCGCGCGCCAGTTCTACAAAGGCAATGCAGATTGGGAGCATATCGCGCGCCTGAAAGAAGCGATCGACATTCCGGTGATCGGCAACGGCGATCTCGATGATCCTCAGGTTGCGATGGAGCGCATGCGTCAAAGCGGCGTCGATGCGATCATGCTCGGTCGTGGCACGCTTGGCAATCCGTGGCTGATCGCGCAGATCGCCGACCTGATGGAAGGGCGCGAGATGCAAGCTGTACCGCCGGCCGCGGATCGGTTGCGCTACTGCATCGTGCACTACCGCGCGATGCTCGACGAGTTGGGCGAGGCCCGCGCGGTGCCGCAGATGCGCAAGCACGTCGCGCTGTATCTCAAAGGGATTCCAGGCGCCGCAGTTTTGCGCGAGCGGATGATGCGCATCGATTCCGCCGATGAAGCGATCTCCACGATCGAAGAGACGATCGCGCGCGTCGAATCCGCTTCCATGGTTGCCGCGTGAGATGGCCGTCTCTGTCGAGCTGGTTCCGTTCCTAGCGCAGCTGCGCGACCTCTACTCGCAGCCGCGCGGCTTCGCGCGCTTCAAAGACTATCTCGACATCCTGCGGACGCAGACCGGCGAGATGGAACTACCGATCTCGAACGTTAACCCCATGGCCAAACCGCACGTGCTCGAGCGCGTGGAGCAATTGATCGCGCTTGGTGCCGAGGAAATTGCGCTCGAAGCCGCACGCGAAGGCGCGGCGCGACTGAGCGACGTTGACGATGCGCTGCGTCTGATCGTCATCGTCGCCGACGATGCGCTGGGCGGCTGGACCAATCGCGCCTTCACCGAATTCGCGCATCGTTACGAGAGCAAACATCACGTCGCGCGCGGGTGGGTAGTGGTGATGCTGTGGAGCAGCGAAGAGCCGGCCGTCGAGCTCCTGCGCGCGGAAACCCTTGCGACGCTCTACCGCACGGTTGATGAGCGTCGCAACGGCAAAGTTCGCACGTTGCGCGAGATCCTGGAGCGAGAGGGGCGTGCGCTAACATTCGCCGGCGGTGAAAGTCCGTATGGCAGCGCGGCCTTTCGTGCAAAGGTCCAGCCATACTTGGATTCGCACGCCGCGCCGGTTGTCTTCGCCGCGCTCTACGGCGACGAGACCGCAGCATCGCTCGGCTATCCGCCGCTCGGCGCAACATAAAAGCGAGAGAGAATCGCTTTTGCGATCCTCTCTCGTGTAGCTCATTGGTTATGAGCATGGTCCCGACTAAACACCCCGACTCTAGCGCGGTTGACCAGGCCGCGTCAAGGTGTCTAGCCGGTGGTGGCGCCCGGCGGGACTCGAACCCGCATCTCCGGTTTAGTCGGGACCGTGCTTTATCCAGTTAAGCTACAGGCGCTGCCGTACGATCACGCAAAGGACGTCGGGTGACAAGGGGAACCGTGGAAGATCTCGCTGCTGAGGCGTTCGAGAATTATAAGAACTTCATCAACCCGCCACTTGCGCGGGTGATGAAGCTTTCGGGTTCGCCGGTTGAGGTGCGCGCGTCGGGTACCACGATTTGGGATCAGAACGGAAAAGCGTATCTCGACTTCGCCGGCGGCTACGGAGTCTTCACGCTCGGGCATTCCCATCCGCGCGTGATCGCCGCCGTGCGCGAGCAGATGGACCGGATGTCGCTTTCGGGCAAGACGATGTTCAACGTCGTGCTCGGGCGCGCTGCGAAGCGACTGGCCGAGCTAGCACCCGGCGATTTGCAATATTCGTTTTGGTGCAACAGTGGAACCGAAGCGCTTGAGGGCGCGATCAAACTCGCACGCGCCGCAACCGGCCGCGCAAAGATCGTCGCGACGCACGACGCCTATCACGGCAAGACCCTTGGCTCGCTCTCGATCAGCGGTCGAGAAGCTTTTCAAACGCCGTTTCGTCCGTTGCTCGCCGACGTCGCGCACGTGCCGTTCGGCGACGCGTCGGTGCTCGATAAGGCATTGCGCGATGCGGCGGCATTTGTCGTCGAACCGGTGCAAGGTGAAGGCGGTGTCAACGTGCCGCCGTTGGGTTATTTGCTTGCCGTGCGCGAGGCCTGCGATCGCGCCGGGGCCCTCTTCGTCGCCGACGAAGTGCAGACCGGACTGGGACGCTGCGGCTATCTCTTTGCATGCGAACGTGACGAGGTCGTGCCCGACGTGATGACGCTGGCCAAGGGACTCTCCGGCGGCATCATTCCGGTCGGGGCGTTTATCGCGCGGCCCGATGCCTGGAATCGCGCGTACGCAAAACAACCGTTGATTCACACTTCCACGTTTGGAGGCAGCGAGATCGCGTGCGCGGCCGCACTCGTCGCCATGGACGTCTTGATCGAGGACGATCTGGTAAGCAACGCGCGAGCACGCGGTGAGCAATTGCTCGACGGCTGCAAAACAATTGCGCTGGAATATCCGCAGGTTATCCGCGAGGTACGCGGGCTCGGTTTGCTGGTCGGCGTCGAACTCACCAACGAAGGCTACGGCGGTTGGATCATCCCCGAGATGCTCAAGGCCGGCGTCACCGCGGCCTGGACGCTCAACCAGCAGCGCGTGATTCGTCTCGAGCCGCCGCTCATCGTGACCGAGGGCGAGGTCGACATCGCGCTCTCGGCATTTTCCGCAGGGGTGGAAGCCGCCGCCACGAAGCTCGGGCGCTTGTAAAAATGCCCTACGTCGAATCCCGCATCGCGGTCGCCGCCCCGGCGCGCACCGTCTACGAGCTTGCCAAGGATCAAGAGCGTTTCCCCGAGTTCATGCCCGACGTCGAGACCGTCAAGGTGCTCGAACGTTTTCCGGACCGGGTCATTTCGCGTTGGAAAACCTTGGTCGAGGAGGCGCCGATCGAGTGGACCGAGGAGGACCGCTTTGACGACGCTGCGCTGCGCATCGATTACGCGCTCCTCGAGGGCGATCTCGACACGTTCGAAGGCGCCTGGACCTTCGAGGAGCGGGACGGCTTGACGCACGTGCTCCTTACCGTGGAGTATGATTTCGGGGTTCCGACGCTGGCGGAACTGATCGGCCCGACCTTGCAGAAGAAGGTACTCGAGAATAGCGAGATGATGCTGCGCGCACTGAAAGTCCAAGCTGAACAATGAAGTTTTGCTTTGTCATTCACCCTTTATCGCTCGAAGACGTCGCGCGTTACGAGCCGGGCGCGGCGGGAAAAGGCGCACCGATCGTTCGCAAGATTATGGAGTGGATGCCGCCGTGGGCGACCGTGCACGTCACCGGCGTGCGCACGCCGGACGGACGCGAGACCGAAGGTTGGTTCGTAACGGCGCCGCTGTTCCCCGAGCAAATGATGGAGTTTCCGCGCGAAGAGGTCTACAAACGCATCGTGCGCGCGATCGAGATCGGCGCTGAACTCGGGGCGCAGGTTGCGGGCTTAGGCGCGTTCACCGGCGTTGTGGGCGACGGCGGCATCACGGTCGCCGAACGGTCGCCGATCCCGGTCACCACCGGCAACTCGCTCACCATTGCCGCCGGCATTCAAAGTTTTTTCCGTGGTGCGCGCGAGATGGGCGTCGATCCGGCGACGTCGAGCGCGACGATCGTCGGCGCGACCGGCTCGATCGGCGGTGCGTGCGTGAAACTCATCGCGCCGCACGTGCGCGAGCTGGTCCTCGTTGCGCGCAACAACACGCGTCTGGCGAAATTCGCCGAGCAGATGAAAGCCGAGCTGCCCTGCGCGGTTTCGTCTACGACCGATATTTCGGAAGCGGTGCGCCGCTCGCAGTTGATTCTGACCGCGACGTCGTCAACACAAGACATCATCCAGCCCGAAGACCTGTTGCCCGGCGCAGTCGTATGCGAGCTATCGCTTCCCCACGACGTCAGCCGGCGCGTTGCGCTCGAGCGTCCCGACGTGCTGGTGACCGAAGGCGGAAACATGCTCGTTCCGGGCGATCCGTTCTTTGAGCGGGTGCGCGAGCCGGGAACGGAATTCGATCTCAATCTCCCGCCGCGCACGGCGCTCGCGTGCATGAGCGAGACGATGGTGTTGGCGCTCGAGAATCGCGCCGAGAGCTACACTCTCGGCCGCGGTATCGACGTGAATAAAGTGATCGAGATCGAGGAGATGGCGTCCCGCTGCGGCTTCACGCTTGCCGACATGCGCGCCTTCGACACCGCGATCACGCCGGAAAAAATCGCCGCAACGCGAGAAGCCGCTGCGCGGCGCAGGACAGTGACGGCATGAAACACATCGTTTCGGTCTCCCTCGGTTCTTCGACCCGCGATCATCACGCGGTCGTCAATCTCCTCGGCGAGGACTTCGACATCTCGCGCGAGGGCGTCGACGGCAAGCTCGATAAGGCGATCGCGCGCGTGCATGAGCTCGACGGTACCGTCGATGCGATCGGCCTCGGCGGCATCGACGTGTATCTCTATGCCGGGTCGAAGCGGTATGCGCTGCGCGACGGTTTGCGTCTGCTGCAGGCGGCAAAGGTAACACCCGTCGTCGACGGAAGCGGTCTCAAGAACACGCTCGAGCGCAACGCCGTGCAGTATATGCAGAGCGAACTCGGCATCGATCTGCGCGGCAAGCACGTGCTCATGGTTAGCGCGCTCGACCGCTTCGGCATGGCGCAAGCACTGGTCGATGCCGGCGCTGACGTCCTCTTCGGCGATTTCATCTTTGCGCTCGACAAAGATATGGCCGTGCGCGACTTGCACACCTTCGAAGAGATGGCCGAGAAATATTTGCCCGATGCCTGCAAATTGCCGTTCCAATTTTTCTACCCGACCGGCAAGAAGCAAGAAAAACCGCCCGAGCCCAAATACCCGCAGTATTACCAAGAGGCCGACATCATCGCCGGCGACTTCCACTTCATGCGTCAGTTCATGCCCGCGCGCCTCGATGGCAAGATCGTGTTGACCAATACGGTGACCGCGGCCAACATCGAGGAACTGCGCGAACGCGGCGTCGCGCTGCTCATCACCACCACGCCCGATTTCGATGGCCGCTCGTTCGGCACAAACGTCGTCGAAGCGGCGCTGCTCGCATTGCTCGGCAAAAAATGGGAAGACGCGAGTGCCTCTGACTACGAGCGCGTGCTCCACGAATTGCATCTCGATCCGCGCGTGATCGTCCTGAATTGACGCGCCGCCTTCCGCGCGTTCTCCATTTCTTCGATATCTCGGTGCTGGCCTCGGCCTCGATGGGGCCGGCGTATTCGCTCGCGTCAACGATGGGGCCGATGGTGGTTGCGGCCGGCTTTGGCGCGCCGCTCGCGCTCTTGGTGCTCTCGGCGATCATGCTCTGCATCGCCGTGTCGTTTTCGTATCTCTCGCGCGTCGCCCCGAACGCGGGTTCATCGTATTCATGGATTCGGATGGCGTTCGGCGCGCATGCCGGCGCCTACGGCGCATGGCTGTTGCTTCTGTCGAATTTTTTCGCGACGATGGCGATCGCCGTGCCGGCCGGCATCTATACCCTCGCGCTCGTCGCCCCGGCGCACGAACAAGATCCCGTTTGGGCGGCGGTTGTCGGGGCGGTTTGGATTCTTGCCAGTTCAGCGCTCCTGTACGCGGGCGTGCGTCCGACGGCGCTCGTCACGCTGCTCGCGCTTGCGCTGGAAATCGGCGTGCTGCTCATCGCGGCGCTTGCGGCTGCTTTGCACGCGCCGGTGCCAGCACACGTCACGGCGCAATCCACGCCCTTGCCCGCGTCGTTCGGCATCGCGGGATTCGTGACCGCGATGACGCTCGCGGTGTGGATGAGCGACGGATGGGAAGTGAGCGCCTCGACCAGTGAAGAGGTTAACGATACCTCGACCGCTTCGGGCCGCGGCGGCATCACCGGTCTCGTGTTTTCGACGCTCGTGTTGCTCGCGTGTATGTACGCGTTCGAACATCTTGGTTCGCTGCAGGGCTTCGCCGACAATCAAGCCGACGCGTTGGCGTACGTGGGCTCGCTGCTTGGCGGCCCGTGGTGGCGCGTCGCGATCGTGGTGACGGTTTTGCTTTCGACGCTCTCGACGCTGTGGACGACGATCTTGTATCTCACGCGCTCGGTGTATGCGATGGGGCGCGACGGCGTCTTGCCGCGTATGCTCGGAGCCCTGGACGCGCGCGACGAGCCGCTGTGGTCGATGGGCGTGGTGGCTGTGCTGGTGACGCTGTGCGAGCTCGTCACCGGCTTTTCCAAGAGCGCCGCCGACCAATTGACGCTCGTTCTCAACGCAAGCTCCGTTTTTCTGGGCCTATTGTTCGTGCTCACGGCGCTTGCAGCGGCCAAGCGGTTTTGGCACGAGCCGGTTGCACGGCTGGGGGGTGTACTCGTGCCGCTCGCTGGGGCGATCGCGCTTCTGGGCGTCCTGGCCGCGACCGTAGCCGTGGAAGATCACAAACTTGCGGGATACGCTTGCGCGGGAGCCCTGTTGGGTATACCATTTGCGCTCTGGCGCGGGCGGGTACGACGCGGGTAGAGCGACCCTCAGGAAGGGGAACGCTTCGGGCGCCCCAAACAAACCGCGCCAGCGTCCTCACCGGACGCCAAAATTATGTCATTACGGGGCTGGGTCCATCCTTGAACGATAAAGAGATCATCCTGACCGCCGAGGGGCTCCAGAAGCTCCAGGAAGAGTTGGACGAGCTAAAGACCGTCCACCGCAAAGAGGTCAACGACCGGATTCGCCAGGCCAAAGAGTACGGCGACCTGAGTGAAAATGCCGAATACGAGGACGCCAAGCAAGAGCAGGCGTTCATCGAAGGGCGCATCTTGAAGCTCGAAGGCATGATCCGCAACTCGAAAATCCTCGACGAATCGGAATATGCCACCGATGAAGTCCACATTGGCGCGACGGTCAATGTCAAAGACCTCAAGAACAACGAGAGTTACGAATTTCATATCGTGGGATCGGCTGAAGCCGATCCGTCGGCCAAGCGCATCTCCAACGAATCGCCCCTTGGCCGTGCCTTGATCGGTCACAAGAAGGGTGAGACGGTCGACGTCTCCACACCCCGTGGCGTGGTGAAGTACAAGATCGACGGGATTCGCAACGGCAACGGCCGCGCGGCTGCCCCGGCAAAGAAGGCCGCAAAGAAAGCCTCATAACTCGGCCGAAGAGGCCTTCATGCACGACGAACTCGGGAAAACCGAAGCAGCACTGATAGCGGCCAGACGCGAGCATCTGGCCGCTCTGCGTTCACGCGGTCAGGATCCGTTCGCGCCGGTGCGTTTTGAAGTCGAAGCGACGGCGAGCGAACTGAGCGAACGCTACGGCTTTCTCGAACCCAGCCAGCACGCCGAAGCCGAGGGCTGGAATATCGCCGGTCGCATCATGTCGATCCGCACCGCCGGAAAAACGCTCTTTGCCGATCTGCACGATCGCACCGGCCGCCTACAAATCTACCTGCGCAAAGACGATCTGGGCGACGAACGCTTCGCGGAATGGAACGACATCGAGCGCGGTGATATCGTGGGCGTGCGCGGCTTCATGTTTCGCTCGAAAAAGGGCGAGCTGACGCTCCACGTCAAGTCGTTCGAACTGCTGAGCAAATCGCTGATGCCGCTCCCGGACAAGTGGCATGGCCTCACGGACGTCGAGAAACGCTACCGTCAGCGCTACGTCGACTTGATCGTGAATCCGGACGTGCGCGACGCGATGATCATGCGCAGCCGCATCGTCGCCGAAACGCGACGGTTCATCGACGATCGCGGCTTCTACGAAGTCGAAACCCCGACGCTGCTGCACGTTGCCGGCGGTGCATCGGCGCGGCCGTTCATCACCCACGTCAACGCGCTCTCGGGTGAAGAGATGCAGTTGCGGATCGCGACCGAGCTTAACCTCAAGCGCTTGATCGTCGGCGGATTGGAACGGGTCTACGAGATCGGTCGCATCTTCCGCAATGAAGGCATCGACACGAGCCACAATCCCGAGTTTACGATGCTCGAGCTCTACGCTGCGTACTGGGACGTCCACGACATGATGGACTTCAACGAGGCGCTCATCGCGCATCTCGTCGGCGTCGTAACCGGCGGCCGCGAGGATCTGCAGATCGGCGAACAACTGATCTCGTTCCAGCGCCCGTTCGAAAAGGTCGGCTATCTCGAGGGCATCGCAATTTACTCACACGGGAAGTTCACGCGCGAGAAGTTGCTCGATCCGAGCGGCGCGGCGCTAATCCTCACCGAGCTGGGCCTCCCGCCCTCGCCGACGCACGGCCATGCGCTCGACAAAATCTTCGAACGCGTGCTCGAGCCGCATCTCGTCCAGCCGACCTTCGTGACCGACTATCCGGTGTTGATCTCGCCGCTGGCCAAACGAAAAGCCGGGGACCCGGAATTGGTCGATCGCTACGAGCTCTTCTGCAATCGCATGGAGATTTCCAATGCGTTCACGGAGCTCAACGATCCCGACGATCAGCGAGCGCGCTTCGAGGCGCAGGTGCGCGAACGCGCGCAAGGCGACGAGGAAGTGCCGCAGCCCGATTGGGATTTCGTGCGGGCGCTGGAGTACGGCATGCCGCCCACGGCCGGCATCGGTATCGGCATGGACCGCCTCATCATGTTATTGACCAACAACACCTCGATCCGCGATGTCTTACTCTTCCCGCTGCAGCGCCAACACGGGTGACGCGCGGGTTGGTGTCGGCGCGTAGCGCCGATTCAGATAGTCCATAAGGACTACGGCGCAGGCGGGACTTTCGTCACGGGCGAAAGCAAGCGAACGTTCTACAGCTTACGTGGTTGCTGGAGGGTGTTTTCGTGCAGAGCTTTCGTCCTATCGCCGCATATGCGCTGGTTCTATCGCTAACCGCCTGCGGGGGCGGGGGCGGGGGAGGCGGATCGGCCTCGGGCGGCGGCGGTAGCGTAACGCCGCCACAACAGACCAACATCTCGCAGCAGAGCACCCAACGCGCGGACGTGCAGAGCGGCCTGGGTGGCATACAAGCCTACGAGAGCTTCGAGGGCGGCGGTTCGTTGACTAACTTCGCTGCGACTCGTGCGCTCTCGGCCGCCGTCAGGCGCGAAGGACGCGCTGTGCTTACAAGTCCGCGGCGCGACGGGGCAAGTGGATGCGATGACGGCGTTGTGTCGACGGCAGTGCCGAACTCGAACGACACGGTTGTCACACTGACCGTCAGCGTTTACTACGATGCAGCGTGCAATAACATCGAGAGTACGCTCGTGTGGGCGGCCTCGGAGCCTTCCAGTACGGAACTGACCGGGCCGGCTACGCTCACCGAGTATTCGACCACCGGCACGGTGACCGAAACGGCGAACGCAACGATCACTTTTTACCTCAGTGGCCAAGATCTGACCGGGATCTCGATCCTGGAAAGCAGCATCGTCGCGAACGGCGTCTCATTGGGTCAAGCGGGCGTCGCTTGCAACGTCGCTTCGACTACCGCGTTCTCGTGTGGCGTCGCCGCGGTGACGAATATTGCAGCAAGCTCGCTCGAAGACGGCGCGAACGTGAGTCTCTCGGGTTCGGAAACAGGCTCGCAGCTTAGCCTCAACATGCAGGTCTCGGCCTATCAAGGCGCGCTCAACGGTCTTTCGGTTGCCGTCGCGACATTTCCGGACTGGACGATCTCGCCTTCTTCCGATCTCCTCAATACGCTGGCAATCTCCGGGAGCGGCTCACCTACGTCCGTCACCCTGACGCTGACGGACTCGGCGAATGACGCTACGCTTTCCATGACGGGCTCGCCTGGCGGAACAATCACGGGCACGCTGACCAACAACGCGACCGGCGCGAGCGTGGCGTCCTTCACGATTAATGCGCAGGGCAGCGGGACGGTTACCTACGGAAACGGCTCGACGGCATCCATCGTCGATTACATGGTGCAAGGCTAGCTGCTAGACTGATAACATGGACGGACAAAAGTGCGATCACACGCAGTGCACCTGCTATGTTGACCTTGGAGCATTCTACTGCAGCGATCGCTGCCGCGAGCAAGCGGCAGCGGATCCCGACGCGCCGCCGCACGATCATTGCAACTGCCGTCACGATGAGTGCGAAAACGCCGCTTAGCTGATCCCGTTGTTGGCGAATGCGACATAGAAAATCACCGCTAGGCTCACGAAGGCGTAGGCGACCAGGCCGGTCGCGTTTGCGATCGTGAGCGCGCGGCTCATACCGTCCGAAAGGCGCCGCGCCCCCAGCGCCGCCACACCGTCGACCAGAGCCGGCGCCAGCAACGTCCACGCCGGGATCGCCGCGGCCGCAAGCAACCAGCCTGGAAGGTACGCCCCGACCGCGGCGCCGTGCGTCCCGACGTCAGACGCATAGACTTGCAAGCCCGCGGCAAGCAGCCAGCACATCCCAAAGATGCCGAGACGAAACCGGCGCGCGTTCGTGGGTGTCACGGGGTACGTTATCAATCGAAACCTTTAGGAGAATCCTCTATGGATCTAACGACTTCATATCCCCGCAGCGTGCACGACAAGCTGTTCGGTCTGGTGCAGATCGGCCGCACCATCGACAAGGGGAAGGCATTTGCAGAAGGCAAAAACGGCGAGTATCACTACAATTGCCCGATGGATCAGGCCGTCTTTGAATTCCTCGGGATCGATCACGAAGCGTTGCTTGACGTGATCAAGAACGCCAAGAGCGATGCCGAGATCCAAGCGTACGTCAAAACCTTCATCGACAAGAAGTCGCCGCAAGAGATCGAGGCCTGGAATAAAGAATGGCTCGCACACGAACCGGACAATGACGATTCGCGAAAGTATTTCCTCGAGCTGCGTAAGCAAGTCGCGCCGGACCGGACCGACGTAACCACGTGGGCCGACGTGTTGGATCTGGACGAGAAGCGCAACGTTCCCAAGCGCCAACCGGTGAACGCGTAGCGCAAACCATTCGCTGTGCCGTCGAATATGACGGCACGGCGTTCTTCGGTTTCCAAGCGCAGGCGTCGGGGCGCACCGTAGCCGGCGAAATCGAACGGGCACTGGCCGAACTCTTCGAAGAGTCCGTGAAAATCACGGGTGCGGGCCGGACCGATACCGGAGTTCACGCGAGCGGGCAGGTGATCTCGTTTATCACGGCCCGCTCGTTTCCGTTCGATCGCCTAGCGATTGCGCTCAATAGCACATTACCGCACGACATTAGCGTGCGCGACGCGGTCATCGTTCCGGCTGGATTCTCGGCGCGCTTTTCAGCGCGCGAACGCACCTATGTCTACGCGATTCTCAACCGGCCCGATCGCAGCGCGCTTCTCGCGCACCGGGCCTACCATGTGTACCGGCGCGCGCTCGACCTCGAAGCGATGCGAGCGGCGGCGCTGCATTTGATCGGTGAGCTCGATTTTCGCTCGTTCTGCGGCGTGTTACCCGAGAGCGGGGTGACCGTCCGCGAGGTCCGCGCGCTGACGATTGATACACGCGATGATCTCATGCGCGTGCAGATCGTCGCCGACGGTTTCGTGCATCGCATGGTGCGCACGATCGTCGGCACGTTAGTCGAGTGCGGTCTGGGCCGGCGCGATCCGTCGTCGATCCCCGCAATTCTTGCGGCGCGCGACCGCTGCGCCGCGGGACTCACCGCCCCGGCCCACGGGCTCTATCTCGCCGGCGTGCGCTATGACGACTACGACTCGTTTGCGCAGCCCTCGATTTGGCCGCGCTAGCCGCCGACCTCGTCGAGTAGACGCTGGAGCTGTTTTGCTTGACCGACGTTGAGCCGGCGCAGCAGCCGGCTTGCGCGGTCTCCCGCATCCTCCAGCGCCTCGGAGACAAGGGTCCGCCCGGCCACGGTCAGCAGCGCGAGCGAGGCGCGCGCGTCGCCCGGGTCGCGCCGGCGCTCCACGATGCCGCGCCGCTCGAGCGGCAGTAGCGCGCGGGTGACGCCCGAGGCGGTGAGGTAGAGCTCGTGGGCCAGTTCCGTTGGCCGGCGCCCGCTATCGGCAGCCCGCAGCGGCACCAGCAGGCGCAGCTCGGCAAAGCTCAGGCCGCGCACCTCGAGCGCTCGAACGGCGCGGGCGTAGGCGGCCGCAAGGGCCAGCAGGGTCTCGACGGAGTCGGTGGGCATGCGTTCAGTATACTTGAGTAGTCAAGTAATGCTCAAATAAAAAGTATCGGTTAGAATCGCTTGACGGGGCGGCGGCAGGCGGTTAAGATGCGGAAGTTCATCACGAGGATTTTTATGCGAACCACTTTGCAAAAGACGGCGGAGACGAAAGCCGACTGGTACATCGTCGATGCGGCCGGGCAGCGCCTGGGTACGCTTGCCGTGCGTATTGCGCGCGCGCTCTCCGGAAAACACAAGCCGACGTGGACACCCCACATCGACAACGGCGATCACGTCGTTGTGATCAACGCCGAGAAAATTGAATTGAGCGGCAAGAAGTGGGACGCGAAGATCTATCGCCGTCACAGCGGTTTCCCGGGTGGACTCAAAGAGCAGACGGCCCGCGACGTGCACGCCAAGCATCCCGAGCGGTTGATCGAAGAAGCTGTGCGCGGCATGCTTCCGACCAATAAGATGCGCGACGTGCAATTGCGCCGCCTCAAAGTTTACGCTGGTGCGGAGCATCCGCACGAGCCGCAAAAGCCGCAGCCGCTGTTTTAGGAGCATTCGTGGATAGCACCCAAATTCAGGCCACCGGTCGTCGCAAACGCGCTATAGCGCGCGTGAAGCTCGTGCTCGGTCAGGGCGTCATCACCGTGAACAAGAAGCCGATTGAGGAATACTTCCCGCGCCCGCAACTGCAACAGATCGTGCGTCAGCCTTTCGAGGCCACGCAGAGCGGCGGCCGCTTCGACGTTATCGTCAAAGCGCAAGGCGGCGGCGTGACCGGGCAAGCCGGAGCGGTGCGTCATGGAATCGCGCGTGCGCTCGTCGAGATGGACGGATCGTTCAAAGACGCATTGCGCAAGGCCGGCTTCCTGACGCGCGACCCACGTGAAAAAGAATCCAAGAAGTACGGCCGCAAGCGCGCACGCAAGCGCTTCCAGTTCAGCAAACGATAATACCCGCCCGCGTCTTCAAGTTGGTCGTCATAGCGCTCGGCATTGCCGCGCTGCTATGGCGGCCTTCTTCGTTTTGGGTCGAGCAGTTTTACGTCAAGGGTGCGTATCCGTATTGGGAGCACCTGCTCTTTCCGATCAGTTCGGCCTTGCCGTGGTCGCTTGGAGATATCGTCGTGCTCGCGGGCGTCGGCCTCATTGCGTGGCGGCTGCTGCGGCGCGATTGGCTCGGCGCACTCGCCGTTGCGGCGGCGTATGCGTTCTGGTTCGAAGCCGGCTGGGGCTGGAATTACGACCGGGCCCCGATCGAAGCACGCACCGCCTACGATCAATCGCGCATCACCACGCGCGCCGTTGATGCGCTGCGCGCTCGAGCGATTGCGCAGATGAATCGTTTGGCGCCGCTGGCTCACGCCCAGGCTGCGACGCCCTTCGACGTAGAGGGCCTGTACGCAACGTGGCTCCCGGTCGTGCAAGCCGGGGGCGACGAGTGGGTTCCGCTCACAGGCGCTCCTAAGCCGACCCTAGCCGATCCGTTCATGACGGCCACCGGAACGAGCGGCTATATCAACCCGTTTGCGCTCGATGTCCATCTGGCGAGCGACCTCCTGTGGTTCGAGCGCCCGTTCGATCTGGCCCATGAGTGGAGCCACGTGGCTGGGTATGCCAGAGAAGATGAAGCCAATTTTCTGGCAATTGTCAGCTGCACTCGCTCTAATAGTCCGGTGGTCCAGTACTCGGGCTGGCTCGAGCTCTTCCTTTACCTTCCGCCGCAAGCGCGCTATTCCAAGGCAACGTTCGTTCCGCTGGTATGGGAAGATTTCGCGGCGATCCGCGAGCGCAACCGGCGCCATATCAACGTCTCACTCGCCAGTTTTTCGTGGCGAACCTATAACACGTATCTCAAAACCAATCATGTCGCATCTGGAGTGCAAAATTACGATGAAGTCACGCGACTCTATCTGGGGATCGCGCGCGACCGGGCTGGTCTCCCGTTACCGGCGGGTGGTGGGGGCTAGCCGCTAACGTGAAACGCCTGGTTTCTCTCGTGTTCGTGGCGGCACTGGCCGCGTGCGGTGCAAAGCATGCTGCTGCGCCTCCGCCTCCGTACGTCCAAACCACGGTGGCCAACAACGGCGCGGTTTCTCCGTCGTCGGCGATGTCGGGGCTGATCGCGCCGTTCGAAAACGTTGCCATTCAGACGACACTCGTCGAGCCGGCGGACACCGTCAACGTGCAGGAAGGCGATCACGTCACCAAGGGACAGTTGCTTGCGCAACTCGATACCGCGGATCTGCAAGCCGAGCTGCAATCCGATATCGCGACCGCGCAGAGCGACGCCGCCAACACGACGCACACCGTGTTTTCGGGGAACGAGTCGATCACGCAGGGTAGCCAGACGCTCAACGCGGCGCAGGCCAGCCTCGAACGTGACCAGGTGCAGATGCAGCGCGACGGCGCACTCTATCGCCAAGGCTACGTTTCGCTCGAGACCTATCAAGCCGACCAGGCCACGGTACGCAACGACGAAGCAACGCTCAAGAGCGACATTGCGTTAGTGCAGGCCAACGGCTCAAGCCTCAACGCGCCCGGTTTGCAACAGTCGTCGGTCGCGCAAGCGCAGGCGCAAGAAAAAGTCGCGCTTGCCCAGGCGCAACAGATTCGCGTCTCGATTAACAAAGCGACGATCACCTCACCGATCGACGGCGTCGTCGTCAATCGCAATCTCAACCCCGGCGAGTATCCCGGATCGCGGGAAATTTTCACCCTGCAGCAAGTCTCGCCGATCTACGCGATCTTGCGCGGCTCGTCCGACCAGGTCGCGGGCATTTTCCCGGAAGCCACGGCGACGGTTACGACCGACGATGCCACCGGCAGGCACTCCTACACGGGGAAGGTCGCCGGCGTGCTCAACGAGATCCAACCCGGATCGACGCAGTTCCAGGTTAAAGTGGTGCTGCAAAATCCCGCCGGCGTTTTGCGTCCCGGCTCGGCGGTGAGCGGCGGAGTGGCGTTGCCGGACGTGCGAGGCGTGCTCGTTCCGACGACGGCGTTTACCGACGACAACCATGATTCGATCCAAATCGTGCAGTCCGACAATACGGTTAAGAGCGTGCAAGTCACGGAAGTCGCGAGCGACGGAAAAAATAGCGTCGTCAAAGGCGTCAACGCCGGCACACGTGTGATCAGCAACGGTCAATCCAGCGTCGGCGACGGCGAGAAGATTTCTCTACAACCATGAAGTTCAGCCTTACTCGGCTCTTCATCAACCGGCCGACGCTGGTTTTCGTGATTATCTCGATCATGATGTTCGCGGGCATCATGAGCACGATCACGATCGTCAAGGAGCTCTATCCCGACGTCAGTCAGCCGACGGTTACGATCTCGGTGCAGTACAACGGCGCCTCGGTGACGGAGATGCGCGACGAGATCGTGCAGCCGATCGAGCAGAACCTGGCCGGCACACAGGATCTGCAAACCATCAACTCGGTCGTACAACAAGGCCAGGCAACGATCACCGCGATTTTCGCCATCACCTCCGATACGGCGACCGATCTTGCTTTGTCGAATAAGGCGGTGCAAGCGGCCGAGAAATACTTGCCCACCAATATTACGCCTCCGACGGTCAACTTGTACGATCCGACCGAGTCGACGGTCGTAACGCTCGCGCTGTATTCGCAGAAGCTCCCAATCAATGAGCTGGCCCTCTACGCGCAGAACGTCATCGCGCCGCAGCTCGAACAAGTCCCCGGCATTTCCTTTGCCAACGTCGGCGGCTTGGTCACACCCGCATTCGAGGTGCTGGTCGATCCGGTGAAGCTGGCCGCCAACAACGTTACGCTCGACGACGTGATCAATACGGTAGCGTCGGACAATCAGCGTGTGCCCGGCGGCTTTGCCTACGAGCCGAACCGGCAGACCACGATCGACGTGCGCGGCGACATCACCACGCTCGAGAACGTGCGCAATCTTCCGATCCTCGTCTCGGGAGCATCGTCGCAAACGAACGCCCTGCCCGGCCAGGTCGAGAATTACACCGGCGGTCTTGCGAGTCTCCCGGGGCAAGTCAACCCGTGGACCGCCAGCAATTCGGTTGTTCGCGTCGGCGACGTTGCGACCGTCACATCGGGCTACGAGCCGCGCCTGCAGATCGCGCACATCAGCGGCAAACCGGGCCTCTTCCTTCAGATTCAAAAGACCTCGCAAGCCAGCGAAGTCGACTCGTCCAACGCGGTGATCGCGGCATTGCCCAGCGTCGAACGGCAATTCCCCGAAATCTCGTTCCGTGTCATCAACGTGCAGTCGAAGTTTACCGAGCAGCAGATCGACATCGTCGTTCGTACGCTCGGTGAAGCCATACTGCTCACCGGCCTCGCGATGGTGTTTTTCCTGCGCTCGTGGCGCAGCGCCATCGTCGTGTGCGTTTCGATCCCGCTCTCGCTCGCGATCGCGATGACCGTGATGAAGCTCATGGGTCTGACGCTCGATACCGACTCGCTGCTGGGCATGTCGCTGGTCATCGGTATCTTAGTCGACGACTCGACGGTCGTGCTCGAAAACATCGAGCGGCACTTCACCGAGCTCAAACAGAAGCCTGAAGACGCGGCCGTCAGCGGCCGTGAAGAGATCGGCGCAGCTGCCGTCGTCATCACCCTGGTCGACGTGGTCGTGTTTTTCCCGATCGCCTTTATCCAAGGGCAGGTCGGCCGTCAGCTCTCGGAGTTCGCGATCGTCGTCGTGATCTCGACCTTGACGTCGCTCTTCGTTTCGTTCACGGTGACGCCGACGCTGGCCGGACTCTGGGCCCTCAAATCGCATTGGGATCCGTGGAAGCCCGTGGTCTGGTTTGGCGAGCGGTTCGATGCGTTGCGCACCTGGTACACCGATCGTGCGCTACCGTGGGGCATGCAGCACGGCCGGATCGTGGCGATCTTCTGCTTGGTCTCGTTCGTGCTGGCGATTTCGCTCGTAGCGTTCGGCATCGTTGGCGAAGAATTCATTCCCGCAACCGACCGCGGCGAAATCTTCATCCAAGTCGCCTACCCGATCGGTACACCGCTCACCACCGTTGAAGACGGCATCTTCAAGTTCGAGAAGAAGATCCTCGCCTACCCGGACATCTTCGCGAACACCGCAGTCGCCGGCGCGTATGCCGCGTCGTTCGGCGGCTTCGTTTCGCAAGCCAACGTGGGCCAAGTGCACGTCTGGCTCAAGGACAACCGCAAGCATCCGACATCGTATTGGGTTACGGAGTTTCAAAAGCTCGCCCATGCTCCGGGATCATTTCCACCCGATGTGACCGTCGTCGTCGTCCCGTCGACCGGAACCGGCGGCGGCAACGCGCAGCCGGTGGATTTTCTGGTGACCGACGTTACCGGCGGTGACCCGACTGCCTATGCCGTTAAAGTGCTCGACGCGCTCAAGACCGTCAAGGGTGCGACCAGCGTCAACAGCAGCGGCACCGCGCTCGCGCCCGAGATCTCGATCATCTTCAATCGCGAGAAGGCCGAGGCGCTCGGCGTCGACGTCGGACAAGCCGCTGAAGCCGCCGGAGCCGCGTTCGGCGGCAACGTAGCGACGCAGTTCGAAACGACCGCGGGTCTCGAGCAAGTGCAGGTGATCTATCCGCCCTCGGATCAGACGGATCTGAGCATCTTGCGCAACGTTGCCATTCGAAGCTCAAACGGTTCGATCGTGTACCTCAGCGATATCGCGACATTCGAATCAACGCCGACGCCGCCCTTGATGACGCGCACCAATCGCAATACCGTGATTCACGTCGACTCGAACATCGCACCGAACGCGTCCCTCTCGAGCGTGGAGAGTGGGCTCGTCGCCAAACTCCCCTCGCTTCACCTGCCGCCCAACATCGTCGTGCGTCCCGCGCCGCTCGGGCAACAGGACTTCATGCATCAAGCGCTGGTCGGTATCGGAACGTCGATGATCATCTCGGTGATCTTGGTGTACCTGTTGATGGTGGCGCTGTACAACGACTATCTGGCACCCTTCATCATCATCTTTTCGGTTCCGGTCGCGGCGATCGGAGCGATTGGTGCGCTCGTGCTTACGCATCGCACGCTGAACCTCTTCTCGTTGATCGGCACGATCTTGCTGATTGGTATTTCGACCAAGAACGGGATCTTGCTCGTCGATTATGCCAATACGTTACGCGAACGCGGCAAAGATAAGCTCGATGCGATTCTGGAGAGCGCGCATACCCGGTTCCGGCCGATCATCATGACCAGCTTCTCGGTCGTTGCGGGCAACATACCGCTTGCACTTGCACTCGATCCGGGATCGATCTCGCGCTCGAGCTTGGGCATCGTGGTCATCGGCGGCGTCGTAAGCTCGCTCGTGCTCACGCTCTTGCTCATCCCCAACGTTTATATGTGGGTTTCCCCGTCGGACGAGAAGTTCCGTCGCGAGTTTCACTTGGCTCAACAGAAGAACAACGGCAAGACGGGCGAAGTCGAGCTAACGCCCGCGCACTAGACGATTCGTCTACATTCGGCCGGTCGCGGATGCAGCGTAGAACGCAAAGTATTGCACCAGCGACCATCCGATCGTGATACCGATCACGATGGCGACGGCAAGCAATCCCAAGACCATCGGCATTGTCCACACGCCGTTGCGATGGTCGCGCACCCACGCGTTACCGATCGCGATTGCCATCGCGGCCGCTATCGCTAGTCCGAATCCGTAGAAGAATTCGGTCATCGCACGTCGGCGTCCACGCCGTGGGGAATGTAGACGATTCGGCCGTCGCTGGGGTCGCGCATCACGGGGAGCGCGATGCCCAAGATCAAGAGCGTGATCGCGAACGCGAACACTCCGTCGGTAAACGATTCGAATCGCCCCTTGTTCATATCTTCGTAACATCGCAGATGCTCCTCGGCCATCGTTCATCCCTACCCTCGAGGCATGTTCGACGTAGCCGAATCCTTGCGCGGCGGGCTCGCATCCGCCGCAGTCCGATTGCAACAGGCACAAAGCGTCATCGCGCATGCGAATGCCGGCGAGGGCGGACGAACGGTCGACGCCGCCATGGCGCAGACCGCGCAAGCGGCAATTTTCGATGAAGCGCTACTGGGGGCGATGCACGCACGGCTCGAGGAAATCAAGGCGGTGACGAAATGATCGATTTGCTTGCGAGCGCCGCAGCCGCGATGGATGCGCAGCGCGCGGCGCTCGACGTGTGCGCGCGAAACGTGGCCGCCGCCCAAGCTGCCGGTCCGAATGGCAGTTACGCTCGACTGGTCCCGGACTTTACGCTCACGCAAGATGGCGAGGGCACGGCGGTGCAGTTTGCCGGGACGCACCAAGAACGCGGGGCGAATGTCGACGTGATCACCGAGATGATTGCGGTGATGAACGCGTCGCGCGCCTACGAATCGGATGCCTCGCTCTTCGACGTGGGCAAAACGCTCGAGGAGCGCACGATCGATATGGGACGTCTGGCGTGAGGGTCGAGCTTCTTATCCCAGACGCGAGTCCAGAATCTACCGCGGCGTCGGGAGATCAATCGGGATTCGCAAGCGCGCTCGACGCGATCGGCCGCGTGCTCGGCGAAGCGACGCAGGCGGAAGACGCCTTTGCCGGTGGCACCGGCTCGCTGCAGGATGCGATGTACCGGCGTGCTCAGGCCGATGTCGCGCTTTCGGTCGCCACCGCTGCCGCGCAGCGCACCGCTCAAGCCGTGCAAACGCTCCTAAACCTCCAGATATAACATGTTGCAGGTGCGCTCGGCGGTCGATCGTGTGCGTGCGCTACCGCCCTCGTTGCGGATCGTCGCGGTTGCCGTCGTCACGCTCTTGGTGGGCTTTGCCGTCGTTGCAACGATCCTTGGCCATCCCGATCGCGCGCCGCTCTTTGCAAGCCCACTGCACGCCGAGCAACTTGGCGAGGTGCAGGAGCAACTGGCCGCCTGGAGCGTGCCGTTTTCGCCGAGCGATGACAACGTGATTGTCGACGCAGCCCGGCGCAACGATCTGCTCTTGCGCCTATCGCTTGCGGGTATTCCGCACGCGCACGTCGAGACGACCGGCGAGGCGCTCGCGAACGTAGGCGTTCTGACGCCTCAAGCAGTCATCGATGCGCAAACGCGCAGCGGCCTAGCAGGCGATATTCAAGTCGCGTTGCGCAGCGTCGACGGCGTCGATGATGCGCATGTGATCGTGGCCCCGGCGCAAAGCGCGCAGTTTGCCGATCAGAGTGCCCGCCCCGCCACGGCAAGCGTTCGCGTGCAGCTCCATCCCGGCGCCGTGCTTTCGCGTGACGCTGTTGCGGGCGTCCGGCGCTTTGTCGCCGCCTCAGTTGCCGGTCTCGACCCGGCGAACGTCACCATCCTCGACGATCGCGGCGTGGCGCTCGACGACAACGGTTCCGGCGGCGACGACCCTCAAGCGCTGGAAGGATCGTTGCAGTCGGCGTTGGACGCCGCGCTCGGCGCGGGCGTCTCGATCGTGCGCGTGCATGCCGAATACACGCATGCGACCTCAGAGCAACGCGACACACGACGCTCGCCGATCAACGGCGATCCGATCGAGCGTACCGCGCAAACCGAATCCTATGACGGCGGCGGCAAGAAATACGCCAAGAATGACGAGCACGAGGATCGCGGAAGCGAGACGCACGAAAACGTCACGCACGCCGATCCCGGCGCCGTCGTTCGGATTTCAACCGCAGTGTTTGTGGATGCCGGGCGCGGTGCGGATCTAGCCAAGGTTCGCGAGCTCGCGGCAGCGACCGTTGGTTTCGATCCCCATCGTGGCGACGAACTGAGCGTGCAAGCGGTGGCGTTCCATCGCGTCTTGGCGGAGAAGCACGACGGGTGGTTTCTACTTTATGGTGCAATCGTGCCGCTCTTGCCGACGCTCGCGATCGTGGCCGGCCTCCTTGGATTCGGGCGATACTTGTTGCCAAACGTGCACGCGTTGGTCAAAGGGGCACTCGAGCGCGACGCGATTGCACGCACTTCGCGCACGGTCACCGGTTACGCCCCGGCTCGCGTGCGTGGCGCGCTGGCGGGAGAGCCGCCGCACGCGGCCGCGGCGATCATTAGCGCACTCCCGGCCGCTACCGCGGCTGCGGTGCTCGAACTCTATCCGCCGCACGAGCGTGAAGCGATCGTGAAGCGTATGCAGCGCACCCAAAGTTCGGTGATTCCCAACGCCGACGAATTGCTGGCGCGTCATGCCTGAGTTCGTGACCCTTGCAACGTGGTTGCGCAAAGATGCGCCGGTCATCGCCAGGATAGAAGAAGAGCCGGTCGTCCAAGAAGTGCACGATGAATCCGCGCCTTGCGAAGCGCAACCGGATGACGAGCTCGTCGCGGATGTGTGCGAGCGCGTGCGGCGCTTTCGCGCGATGCTGGCAGACGCGCTCGACCGCTCGCTAGCCGAGCTCTTGCGCGAGATCGCGATTGACGTCGTCGGGCGCGAATTACTTCTAGCGCCGGCCGACCTCGAAGCGATCGTGCGGCGTGCCCGTGAACGCTGCGCCGAGATTCCGATAGCGGTGCGCGTGCATCCAGCGCAGCAGCGGCTCTGTGATTTCGGCGTCCCCGCGCTTGCCGATCCGTCACTGCGCAGCGACGACGTGCAGATCGACCTACGCAGCGGATCGATCGATGCGCGTTTAGGCGTTCGCATCGAGCAGATGCTGGCGCGAGTCGCCCAATGATCGCCGATCGGGCGATGCTCGGCACGGCCGCCTTCGGGCGCGCGCTCGACGCGCGCGGTGCACCGCTTGACGGATTAGCGCCGGTCGACGGCGTCTACGTTTGCGTCGGCGCGGCGGCGGCGACACCGGCCCAGCGCACGGCGATTGTCGAGCCGTTGTGGACGGGCGTGCGTTGCATCGATGCGTTGCTCACGATCGGGCGAGGCGCGCGCATCGGGATCTTCGGTGCGCCGGGCGCCGGCAAATCGACGCTGCTTGAAACGGTCGTCCGCGGCGCGCGCGCAGATGCCGTTGCCATCGGTCTGGTTGGTGAGCGCGGCCGTGAAGCACAACGTTGGATCGCTGCGCGGGACGGGCGAACGACGGTGATCTGCGCCACCAGCGATCGGCCCGCGCATGAGCGGGTGCGCGCGGCGGAACTCCTCATGGCGCATGCATGCGCGTTAGCTGCACGTGGATTACACGTGCTGGCGATCCTCGATAGTTTGGCGCGCTATGCCAATGCGCTGCGTGAACTTGCAATCGCCCGGGGCGAGGGTGTCGGACGTGGCGGTTATCCGCCGAGCGTCTTCGCGCGCACGGCCCAACTCGTCGAGCGCGCCGGTGCGTTCGCCGGCGGATCGGTCACCTTGATTGCAACGGTCTTGACCGACGGTGAAGATCGCGACCCGGTCAGCGAGAACGCGCGCTCGCTGCTCGACGGGCACGTTGCCCTTTCATCGCCGCTTGCCCACGCAGGGCACTTCCCGGCAATCGACGTGCTCGCCAGCGCGAGCCGCACGATGGATGCGGTGACCTCCGCCGAGCATCGGCACGCGGCGGGGCTCGTTCGAGCGGCGCTGTCACGCTTGGAACGCTGTGCGGACGCTCGCTCGCTTGGCATCGATCCGGCCGATCCGCAGACGCAGGTTGCGATCGCCGCCGAAGGCGCGCTCGAGCGCCTCCTCCGGCAAGGTCCCCATCCCACGACTACGGCCGCGACCCTAGAGGCTTTGCGCCAAACCGCCGATATGTTGGAGGAAGCCCATGGATATCAGTACTGAACTCTCCGCCGTTGCAACCCGTATCGAACAGATCACGGGCGCTCCCGTGCAATTACCGGGTCTGCCCCAACAGGCTGCGGACGGCGCGGGTTCGTTCGCGTCGATGCTCCAATCGCAGATGGCTGCCCAGGGCAGCGACTCGAGCGGCGAAGGCGCACCCGGTGCGCCGGCGATGCTGCCACCCGCGCAAATCGACGCGCTGGTCAACGATAACGCTCAGTCGCAAAACGTCGATCCGGCGCTGATCAAAGCGATCATCGCCAACGAGTCGGGCTTCAATGCCAACGCCACCTCGAACGTCGGTGCGCAAGGGCTGATGCAGCTCATGCCCGGTACGGCAGCGGGCTTGGGTGTCACAAATTCCTACGATCCGGCGCAGAACGTAGCAGGTGGCACGAAGTACATCAAAGGCTTGCTCGACCATTTCAACGGTGACGTCAAGCTCGCCATCGCGGCCTACAATGCGGGCCCCGGCGCGGTGGAGAAGTATGGCGGCGTACCACCGTATGCCGAAACGCAGAACTACGTGCAAAACGTCCTCTCAAGCTACGCGAAGTATCGCGGAAACGCTACGCCGTAGCGTCTCGCTCCTCGCCTGCCTAGCCGCACTCTGCGCTCAAACCAAACCGCCGGCCCCGCCGCTCTCCACGATCCTTGCCAATCACACCGCTGCTCTTGCCGCGCTGCATTTGCGCGAACCGCGCACCCACGAGACCACCGGTACGATTCTTGGCGTTGGCGTTTCCGGAACGTTTCATGAGTGGCAGCAGGGCGATAGCGAACGGCGCGACGAGTCGCTCGGCATCCGCACCGAACGCACGTTGCGCGTCGGCGACAAGTTGTGGCAGCAAAATCCCAACGGCGAGATTCGCGAGTTGCAAGGCATCGTCGCGCGCCGGCAGGTCACCGAGGATTTCATCGATAGCGACCTCTTTGCGTCGCATCCCGAAGCCGTCAAGTACCTCGAGAGTGCCACGCTGCCCGACGGACGCGCGATCTACCGGCTGCGGATCACAACCCCCAATGGCGAGAGCTATCAGATTGGCATCGACGCGAAGACGTGGCTTATCGATGAAAAATCGTACGTTGATCACGACAGCACGCAGACTGCGGTCTACAGCGATTATCAGGTCGTCGACGGTTTCTTGATCCCGTATACCGAGGTCGACTCGGACGGGGAACATCGCTTTGACGTCGCATCGCACGTGACCAGCGTGATCGTCAATCAGCCGATTGCGGCAAGTATCTTTGCGCCGTTCAAGGTTTCCGCCGTCGCGAATGCGTCACCGGTGACCGTCCGGTATCAAGAGCGCGGCGGTTTGATCTTCACGAAAGTCACGATCGAAGGAAAGCCGTATACGTTCTTGATCGATTCCGCCGCGCAAGCCGACGTCTTTGACACATCGCTCGTGTCGGCGCTTGGACTACATCCGCAGGGAACGGTCGAGATCCGCGGAGCCGGGCGCACAACGAGCCCGGGCATGGTCGAAGCGCCGTCGATCGCGCTGGGCGGCGTCACCTTTCCGATGCACGTTGCGACCGTGCTCGACCTGCCCCCGCTCTCGTCGATACACGTCGACGGGATCTTGGGCTATCCGTTCTTTGCCGTGGCCGAGTTGCGCTTCGACCCGACGCAGGAGACGTTGACCATCGCGCCGCCGGGGGGCCTTGCGCCGGACGGCGTGCGCCTCGACGTCGACACCGATCGCGAACTTCCCGAAATCGTCGCGAAGGTCGAGGATGCACCGACACGGGTCGTCGTCGATACCGGCGATGCAAGTGAGTTGCTGCTTTTCAAGAGTTTCGTCGACGAACACCCGGGACTCGTCTCAACCGCGCGTTATGGGCCACAGCTCAACCGCGGCATCGGCGGATCGGTCGCCGCCGTCGGGACGCTGGTGGACGTGCTCCAACTCGGCCCGTACCGCTTATTCAATCGTTACACCGATGTCGTGCTTGGCACGAGCGGCGCTTTTGCGGATCGCAATGACGGTGGAAACGTCGGTTACGCGTCGCTGCGAAATTTCGTGCTCACCTTCGACCTGGCGAATCACGGACTGTTCCTGCAGCGCGCCGAGGGCTTCGACGACGGCCACGATCGCAAGTTCGCCCAGTAGCGCGCTCACAATCCCGAAATAAATCGGCGATAGCCCGTTGACGCCGACCGAGCACGATTGTGGCATGATCACGCAGTTGGGCTTTAGCATTCTCACCGCGCCGCTTGCGGCGATCGACCGGCGCTCTCTCTCGCAGGCCTGGTATTCAGCGCTGCATCTCGCGCACGCGACGAAGCCGCAATCCTCGTACGGCCGCACGAATGCGAAGCCGTCGATAATCGAAGACAAGCCGCGACGTTGTGGTGCGCCGTGGCACGCGGTACGTCTCGGGGATCGGGCGGCCCCGAACCCGCGCAAGGGGCAGGGAACGCTTGGCGCCGCCGCGCCGCCGGAACGCCGCGCCGAACGTTCGCCGCTCGCCCGGCGTATCGAACGGACCTTTCTCGATCCGGTCCGTGAGAATAAGCGCGCGACGTTTACCATCGATGGAACGCAAGCTCGGGTGCATGTCGCACTGCAAACCACAGCATCGGGAGTTCGTTTGGTCGCGGTGTGCCCGGCTGCGATCCGCGTCGATGTGGCCCGCGCGCTCGACGAAGCGCGCTATGCCCTTGCCCTGCGCGGCATCGCGCTGCGCATCGACGTAAACGAGGCTTGAGCTCATGACGGTCAATGCCGCCACCCAAGACGCACTCGACCGCATCGCGCAGCGCGCCCAAGACGTGCAGCGCGCATTCACGCCGGGCGCGGTGTCGCAATTCGGTGACGTTGCGACGGACCGGGCGACGTCGTGCGCGTCGCTCGATCCACTCTCCGTCGCGCCGCCGCCGGATGCCTACTTCGTCACGACCGACGAACGCGGGCGCGCCGCGTACACGCGCGACGGCGGATTTGCGCTTATTGACGGAACGCTCATCGGTGCAAACGGCCGGCCCATCCTTGGGTTCACGTCGCCCGGAAGCACGACCAGCGAACTGCACATCGACGCCGTTGACGAGGCGCTTGGGCGTGCCAACAATCTGCGGATCGAGCCGAGCGGCACGCTCGTCTACGATCGTACAGCTATCGATCCGCACAGCGGCGCTCGCGAGCGCGAGCGCGTTGTCGTCGGACAAGTTGCACTCGCGCGCTTTCCGGCGGCAACCAAATTGGGCGCGAGCGACGCAAATCATTTTGTCGCACCCCCGGGAACCGTACCGCACATTGGCCGCCCCGGCGACGGAAACTTCGCGGGTGTCGTGCCGATGCAGCGCGAGGAGAGTCGCATCGATTTTAATCGCAGTCTCGACCGGCTTCAGGAGGCCTATGTGGCGTTCGATGCGCTTGCGGCCGCGCATAAAGCGCAGGGCGGCATCGGCAAGACGGCAATGGATCTGTTGAAATGAAGACGCTGGGATTCTCTTCGGGATCGCGGCGCGAGGAGGGGCATCGCATCCGGCACATCGTCTTCGAAGAGCGATCGACGCTGCCGGTAAGCGCTGCCTGCATCGTCGCCAGCGGCGTGCGCGATACGTTGAGTGCGCTCTTCGGCGAGCCGGTAACACTAAAACTTTACGAACCGTCGATTCCGACGCCGTCGGCGTGGATCGCGATCGGTCGCGATGCAACGATCTATCGCGCCCGGATGGGCAATGCCGACGCAGCCGTGATCGTTCGCCCAGCCGACGCATCCGCGCTGGCCGCGGCCGCGTTTGGGGAACACGCCGTGCGTGCAGCAGCGCTCTCGTCGCTCGAGCGCACGGTCTTGGAACGAACCGTTCAAGCAATCGCTCTACAGTTCGGTCCGATTTGCGGTTCGGGCACGCGCGAATCCGCGCTCGAGCCGTTGACCGATTTGCACGGATTCACCACATTTTTCGAACTGCAGCTCGTACACCCGATTCGGTCGCGCATCGGCATTGCTTTAAGCCGGGATCCGCTTCCGCAGGCATATCCGGCCGTCGGGCTCGATGAGCTCCATGACCTCTTGCTCGAGCTGATCGTCCATGCCGACTTGGGCAGGCATCGGGCCGCCGACATCGCCGCGCTCGAACCCGGAACCGTGCTCGCATTACCGGTGGGAGCGCTGCGGGGAGCGCTGCTCGTTGCCGGGAGGATGCTGGCGCTTGGCGAATGCGGTGTTCACGGTCAGCACTATGCTTTGGCAATTGACCGCACTCCGACCGGAAGGGACGAACCGGCAGCATGACCATCGACGCAAAGAAAATCAAAGATCGCGGCAATCTCGACGTATTGCTCCACGTGCCGCTCAGCGTCACGGCGGAACTCGGGACGTGTCACATGTCCGTAGCCGAAGTCCTCAAGCTCGGTGCGGGCTCGATCATCGAACTGGATCGGCTCGCCGGCGGCCCGATCGATTTGATGGTCAATAACAAATTGATCGCGCGCGGCGAGGTCGTGGCGGTCGACGAGAACTTTGGCGTGCGCGTGACCGAGCTCATCTCGCGGCCGCCGATCGGCAATACGTAACCCTCGTTCATTTCTCCGCAATCATTTTTCTACAAAACGGTGATGCTGCTGCGTCACCGTTTTTATTATGGACGGGCTCTTTGCCGTCGCGGCTCACGGACATGCCGCGCTTCCGCTCGACGTGCTCGCGGGTCTTGCCGTACTCGCAATCGTGCCGTTTCTATTGATGATGTGCACCTCGTTCGTGCGCATCGTGGTGGTGCTTTCATTGGTACGCTCGGCCATCGGGGCTTCGGCCCTTCCGCCCAATGCAGTGCTGTCGGGTCTCGCGCTGGTGCTCACCCTCGTGGTGATGCAACCGACGTTGCAGCGTATCGGACATGAGGCGATCGAGCCATACGCGCGCGGGACCCTCTCGCAATCGCAAGCCCTCGACCGCGCAACGGGACCACTTCGCGCCTTCATGCTGCGCCAGACGCGCGTTGCCGATATTGCGCTTTTCGAGCGGGTCGCCCACCGGCGCAACGAGCCGCTCGCGGCTGCTCCATTGAACGTCCTGATTCCGGCCTTCGTCGTCGGCGAGCTGCGTGGTGCGTTTGCTATCGGCTTTGCGCTCTATTTGCCCTTCGTCGCCATCGATCTCGCGGTCGCCGCGATGCTGATGGGTCTAGGAATGATGATGCTCAGCCCACCGGTCGTCTCGCTGCCCGTCAAGCTCCTGCTCTTCGTGATGGTCGACGGTTGGGCGCTGGTCTGCGGAGGCGTAGCCACGAGCTTTAGATGAGTCTAGTGGAGACAGCGTTGACGGATGATAGTAGAACCACTATCATCGTGAGGCTTGGATGAAGCCCGTCCTTTGGGCCGGCAGCTCCGAGAAGGATCTCGAAGGTATGCCAGATGTTCCGCGACTCGAGATTCGCGCAGCGATATTCGCCGCGCAGAGTGGCGGCAAGGTTGGATACTCGAAGCCGATGCGCGGCGACCTCAGATATGTCATGGAGGTCGTTGCTCACGATCGAGACGGCACGTTTCGAGGAATGTACTACGTCGGAAAAGAGTTGATCTATGCCCTCCACTTCTTCCAAAAGAAAAGCAAGCAAGGTATCAAAACGCCGCAAAGGGAGCTCGATCTCATCCGCCGTCGGCTCGCGTGGGCGCGCCATCACGAAAAAACAGGCGGATGAGCCGATGACCTATATCGTGACAGCAAGCGCTTGGGATGGGGAGCCCGACCAAGAAGAGTTGGAAGCGAAGTCGTTTCTCGCTCTTGAAATTCTTCGTCGCATCGAGGCCCTAGGTATCTCCCAGCGAGAGGCCGCAAAGCGGCTCGGCGTCGCTCAAGCCGATATCTCGAAGATCGTCAACTTCAAGGTGTGGGGATTCTCGCTCCCCCGGTTGTCACAACTACTATCGAAGCTCGGCGCTGACGTCGATATTCGCGTACGGGTACGATACACGGATGGCCCAGGTAGCCTTCGTATTGCAACGACGAAGGCTCGCCGAGCCGCATAGTGGATCGCCTGCTTTCTGGCACGTTATGAAGATTGGGATCAAACGGGCTTGTCGCTGCAGTGGTTGGTGTAGAAACTAATGCCATTGCCGTCGGGATCTTGCATCGAGAAATAATGATGACCGTATAGTATGCCATCTGCGATAGATGATGGTGAATATCCATTATCAATCAGCCTGGCCCTGTAAATTTCCAGATCCGTTTTTGTGGGCCCGGCGATCATCAGATCTAGTCTTTCGCTTCCAAAATCTGGTCTTTGGCCGACATGACTATTCTGCAGCGCGCTGCTCTGGTCGTCGCCCTTTTGAAAGAGCAGCAAATGTGTGCCGCCGCGCAGTTCAACGATCGCCATTCCGGGGAATGTCGCGAATGCGCGGAGACCCAAGCCAATATAAAATTGATAACTCGCCTCGATGCTTTGCACGTGCATGACAAAGTGAGCAAGGGCCGCGGCGGGTAAAAGGTCTTCCATTTCGAGTCCCTATACCTTTGCGACTAAGGATGGATTAGTACACGCGGCACTAGAGCGAGAAGTGGCCCGCTTTCAGGAGGCAGTGCGTCGGCGACTCGGCAGCAGGCCAACTGGGCCGGTCGAGTTGGTCCTCGCGCATATCGAGGAAGCACTGGACGAGGACGACGCCTCGACTCAACTGGCGTCTTTTCTCATTACCGCCCTGGTGCACGCCCCTGACATGCTGGGGCCGGTGCGACACCTTTACCGCGGACTACTCGATCCGCTTCGATCAGGGCATGGTGAGGTTGCTGAAATACGTCACGCACTACTGGCTGTTGAAGGCATATTTCTGCTCCGAGGACTCGGGTTTGCAGAGGTTTCAGCAGACGAGCTCAAGTCCGTCCTGCTTCACGCACGCAACATCGTTCTTGCGGCCTTGGATACATCGGCGTCCCGACCGCTCTGAGAATAAAAGCCTAACGATGAGTGCAGCGGCGCCTTAGGTACGTAACATTTTCATCTCATAGGCCTTGGAATGATGATGCTCTCGCCGCCGGTCGTGTCGCTGCCGGTCAAGCTTCTGCTCTTCGTGATGGTCGACGGCTGGGCGCTGATTTGCGGAGGCGTGGCGGCAAGCTTCCGATAATGGCGAAAGGATGGGTGCTCTTAAGCTCTTGCTGGCAGGGCTCGCAACGATCGCCTTGGCTGCCGGGCGCATCTCGAACGTGAGTGGGTTTCCGCTGCACCAATATGCGCTGCCGGCCGTGGTGCTCATCCCGGGGCCGATCGTCGTCGATCGCAAGAATGACGTCTGGTTTGCGCAGCAGGCGGGAGCGCGAATCGGTGAGCTCCGCGCAGACGGAACCATGCACATCTACCAGGTTCCCGGTGCTGATGAGCAGATACTATCCCTCGCTGCGGCAGACGACGGGAAGGTATGGTTCACGCAAACGCTGACCTACGACGGATCGCGCAACCGGGTGGGATATATCGCCCAGGATGGGCGCGTAACGCTCTACCGCTTTCCACGAAAAGATGCCTTTGTTTGGGCGATTGCTAGCGACGCGAATGGCGGCGCTTGGGTCTCCGAATTTGGTGCGCACCGCGTGGCGCACGTCAGCGGCTCGGGCAAGATCACGGAATTCGCACTCCTGGGGAGCGACAGCGAACTCGTCCGTAGCATCGCGGTCGAACCGAATGGGTCGGTGTGGGCGCTGCTGGGCGACGCTATCGTGCACCTATCAACCACTGGGGTCGGGCAACGTTTCTCAGTTCCTCTTCCAAAATCGATCGAGGACTTCACGAAAATGGTTGGAGCGGGAGACGGCTCCTTCTGGATGACGGCGTACAATACGTCGGCTCGTGACCCCGAAATCTGGCGCTTCACGATTCCGGATCGACTCGTTCGCTATCGGCTGCCCGACTCGGATTTCGGCCCGTTAATCCTTACGGCCGGCGCGGACGGCAGCGCGTGGATGGCGTACGACGGGGCGCCTTTTATCGCGCATATCGATCGAGTAGGTGAAGTAACGCAGTACCAGCTGCCGTTCAGCGGCGCCGACGTCTGGGGAATGACGGCGGACAATCTTGGCGACGTATGGTTTGCAAACGCGGAATCGGAGAAGTTGGGCGTTTTTGGCCCGCATATCGCTCAGGAACCGCATCCGATCGTCGGCCCGCTGACGGCGGAGGATTCGCAAATCCTCCAGGAGTGGCAGAGCACACTTGCGCCGCGAAGTGGTTACAACATTCAGCAGGTTACGCCAGATACACTGAGCGTCGCCCAAAATTTCGCCGTTGTCGGCTGGAGTGACGAAGGCGGTAATGCAGCAACGCTGATGCAGCGCCGCGTCGGTCGCTGGACCCCGATCTTCGTTACGAACGGAAATTTCTATCGGCCGCAAGATCTGACGGCGCGCGGTGTTCCGGCCGGAGTCGCAAGGCAGCTTCTGCGTGACTCGAACGTGATCGTGGTCCCGCGCCACCTCAATAGCGGCTGACCTTTCATGGATCGCGCCTTACGAAGGCGTCGCCGCCAGCTTTAGATAAACGCTGAGGCATCGTGCGAATCTCCGACGCTCTTGCGACACAGCGACCATTCTTCTCATTCGAGTTCTTTCCACCCAAGGACGACGAAGGGTCGCGCGCGCTCCTTTCTACAATCGAACTGCTCGCGCCGCTGCGCCCGGCCTTCGTTTCGATCACCTATGGTGCCGGGGGCTCGTCGCGCGAGCGAACGGTGGCATTGGCCAAGCAGATTCAACGCGACATCGGCGTCACTGTGATGGCGCACGTGACCTGCGTCGGCTCGACGCGCGCGGAGCTGCGCGCGCTCTTCGATGACCTCGCGCGTGGCGGAATCGAGAACATCCTCGCGCTTCGCGGCGATGCGCCCAAAGGCGCTGCCTCTTTTGAAGCGCCCGCCGGTGGGTTCGCGCATGCAAGCGATCTCATCGCAATGCTCCGTCGCAACTATGACTTTTGCATCGGCGCCGCGTGCTATCCCGAGACGCACACGGAGGCGCCAAGCCCACAGGCCGACCTGCACCGCCTCAAAGAAAAAGTCGACGCGGGCGCGGATTTTCTCATCAGCCAACTGTTCTTCGATAACGAGCGCTTCACCGAGTTCACCGCGCAAACGCGCGCGATGGGCATCGACGCCCCGGTGATTCCGGGCCTCATGCCGATTACCAATGCTTCGCAGGTGACGCGCTTTACCACCAGCATCGGCGCATCGATACCACCCAAACTCTTGCGCGAACTCGAATTGCGCCGCGAGGATCCCAAAGCCGTGGAGGACTTGGGCGTCGCCTACGCGGCCTTGCAGGCGACCGAACTTCTGGGACAAGGCGCGCCCGGGATTCACTTTTACACGCTCAACCGCTCGCCGGCGACGCGCGCGATCGTTTCGGCCCTGATCGCGGGAAGCGCCTGGCGTCCGAGTTTTGGTGCCGTTCGATGAATGCGGATCGCACCTACGACGTCGAGGCGTACCTCTCCGGGCTTTTCGTCGGCGACGACGCGGTCCTCGAGCGCGCACTCGAGCGCAGCGCAGCGGCCGGGTTGCCGCCGATCGCCGTCTCGCCGGTGCAGGGCAAACTCTTACATCTGCTCGCGCGCGTGCGCGGCGCTCGCCGGATTCTGGAAGTCGGTACCCTCGGGGGATATAGCACGATTTGGCTCGCGCGAGCGCTCCCGCATGACGGCGCGTTGATCACGCTCGAGATCGATCCCGAGCATGCGGCGGTCGCGCGCGAGAATCTTGCGGCGGCAGGTCTAGGCGAACTCGTCGCGGTCGAAGTCGCGCCTGCGTTGCAGACGCTCGACCGTCTCGTCGACTCCGGTGCGCAGCCGTTCGATCTGATCTTCATCGACGCGGACAAACCGAACAATCCCAACTACCTGCGCCGCGCGCTGGATCTTTCGCGACCCGGCACGCTGATCGTCCTCGACAATGTGGTGCGTGGCGGGGCGGTCGCCGATAGCCGCAGCCGCGACCCGAACGTGATCGGCACGCGCAAGGCCTTAGAAATGATGGCGAGCGACCCGCGTCTGCAAGCGACCGCGCTGCAGACCGTTGGCCAGAAGGGCTACGACGGATTCGCGCTCGCCCTCGTCGTTTGACGCCGGTTCGATCCCGGTAATATCCGTGTAACTTTTCCTTCGTACCGTCGGCCCATGGGCGCGTTCGATGCGTTATTGCGCGAGACGATGGTGCTAGCCGCGATCTTGTGCGTGCCGGTGCTGGCGATTGCCGCACTGGTCGGCACATCGGTCGCGATCGTGCAGGCCGCAACCCAAGTCCAAGAGCAAACACTGACGCTCTTGCCCAAGGTAATCGCCGTCGGCGTGACCGTCGCGCTCTTCGGCGCTTTTGGAATGCACGCGTGCGCACAGCTCTTCAATGACGCGCTGGCTGCGATTCCCGCACTCGTGTACGGATCGTGACGGCGACCGCGCTGCTGGTCTTTGCGCGCTGCGCCGGATTCGCATCGCGAGCGCCCGGCTTTTCGCACCCGAGCGTGCCGCATACGCTACGCGCGGGAATCGCGCTTTTGCTCGCCGTCGCGATCGCACCGGGATTGCCCGCGGTCCACTTCGACGGACTCAGGCTCCTCGTTGCACTCGTCGTCGAATTCTTGCTCGGCTGCGCGATCGGTATGGGCGCCTCGCTGCTCTATGACGGCGCATACGCCGGTGGACGCATGCTCGATGATTACGTGGGCGTGAAGGCGATCGCGCCGAGCGTGCAACTTGTTGCACCGAGCGGGTTTGGGCGCATCTGGTCGATTGTATTTACCGGCGGGTATTTTCTTTTCGGGGCCTATCGCGTAACGCTGCTCGCGTTTTCGCAGAGCTTCGTGCGCGTGTCGCCGGGCGCGCCGTTCGATCCGCACGCATGGCTTCCATTTGCGGGTGCGCTTGCCGGTACAATCGTGTTGGTGGCGTTGGCCGTTGCCGCGCCGGCCATTGCGCTGGCTTTCGTGGTGCACGTCGCGCTCGCCGCGCTCTCGCGGGCCGTTCCGCGATTTTCCGGATTCTTGCTCTCGTTTCCGCTCGTGTTCGGCGCGGTCTTGCTCGTAACGGCGGTGTCGCTCCCGCTGTTAGCCGCACGTGCGGCCCATCCGTTGTTGCTCTATCCGGGAAGTACGCCGTGAGCGCCGATAGCGGTGAGAAGAGCTTCGATGCGCCGCCGTCACGCCTAGCCAAAGCGCGCCGAGAAGGTAATCTTCCGCGCGCACAAGAGCTGGGCGCGAATCTTGCATTCGTAGCGTCGGCCTTCGCAACACTTGCGGTCGCGGCGCCGATCGGCGCACTCGGTCGCGCGGCATTGACCGACGCTGCGCGCGGTGCGGCGCCGGTTGCGCTCTGCAACGCGATCGCGCTGCTCGCGCTGGCGCCAATGGCCGCCGGCGCGGCCGCCGGCATGTTGGGTAGCGTCATGCAAGGTGGAGGCCTTGTGTGGGCGCCGGCGGTGAAATTCGAACGCTTGGCGCCGGTTGAAGGCATCAAACGCATGCTATCGCGCGAAGCCGCGCTGCACGGAGCGCGAGCGCTCGTGGCGTTCGTCCTGGCGTCGGTCGCCATGGCGCCGACCCTGCGCCAACTCGCGAGTGCTGCCGCGACGGCGCTGCCGTCAGCGAGCATGGCGCAGATCGCTTGGGACGGTGCAACGCACGTCGTGTTTGCGGCGGCAGCCGTTGGATTGCTGTTTGCTACAGCGGAGTTCGCCGTGGCGCGGCGCGCCTGGCTACGCAAGCTGCGGATGAGTTTGGCTGAGCTGCGGCGGGAGTTAAAAGAGAGTGACGGCGATCCCGTTGCTCGCAGCCGCCGCAAGGCGTTGCATCGCAATCTGATTCGGGGTGCGCTCGCGCGCGTCAAGGACGCAGCCTTCGTCGTTGTCAATCCAACGCACGTCGCGGTCGCCCTAGAGTATCGCCCGCCCGACGTACCGGTACCGACCGTACTCGTTCGCGCGGCCGACGAGATGGCGCTACGCGTGCGCGAAGTCGCCGGCGAATATCACGTGCCGGTGATTGAAAACGTGTTGCTGGCGCGCGCGCTCTATCGCGACGGTGCCGTCGGCGTACCGATTGCGCACGAGCACTACGTGGCGGTAGCCGAGGTTGTGGCGTCGCTGATCCGCAGCGGAGCGCTTGGGGAGCGGCCCCGAACATGACGCGCTTGCCGGTTTATGCCTTTGCCGGAGTGCTGCTCGCGATCGTGGGGATCCTCATCGTACCCTTGCCGCCCGCGCTTCTCGATATGCTGCTCGGTATCAACATTTTCGGTTCGGCGCTGGTGCTGCTGTTGGCGGTGACGATCGAAGACCCGCTTGAGTTTTCGGCATTCGCACCGGCGCTGCTGGTCGCAACGCTCTTTCGTCTTTCGCTCGACGTCTCGGCGACGCGGCTCATCCTCACGCAGGGTGCAACGCCGGGCGCAGTGGGTTCGATCATTCCCGCGTTCGGCGCGTTCGTCGTGCATGGGAATCTGGTCGTAGGGCTCATCATTTTTGCGATCCTGATCACGATTCAGTTCATCGTTATCGCGAGCGGGTCGCAACGTGTCGCCGAGGTCGCCGCGCGCTTTACACTCGATGCCATGCCGGGTAAGCAGATGGCGATCGATGCCGACGTGCACGCCGGCGCACTTGATGCCGAGGGCGCTCGCCGAAAGCGCGCGGCCGTGCAACGCGAGGCCGATTTCTACGGTGCAATGGATGGCGCCGGAAAATTCGTTAAAGGCGACGCGGTCGCGGCACTGGTCATCGTGGCGCTCAATCTCGTCGGTGGCATCGTTGTCGGCGTCGCGTATCACGACCTGTCACCGCTCGATGCGATCAATACCTATGCGCTGCTCTCGATCGGCAATGCCTTGGTGACCACGTTGCCTGCGTTTCTCATCTCGACGGCGATGGGCATGATGGTCACGCGCGTCGCCTCCGATGGGGCACTTGGGGCGGACTTGGCAGCGCAGCTTTTTGCCCGTCCCGATGTGCTTCGCAGTGCGGGCACGCTGCTGCTTGCGCTTTCATTCGTGCCCGCGCTGCCCCGCAGCGTGTTCCTGGTTCTCGGCGTATGTGCGTTCGTTCTCGCACAGGTCGCGGCACGCAAGAGACAGGTGCTCGACGATCAGGCGCGCACGGCGAGCGAACGAGCGAAACGGCAGGCGTTGCGCCGCCCCGAACTCGCGCTGAGCTTGGTCGGCGTCGACGCGATGTCGATCGAGGTCGGCGCGGATCTGGCGCACCTCCTCGCGCCGCCGCTTTCCGACGCGCTCCTGGATCGTATCGGCGAGGTTCGCCGAGCGCTTGCGGGTGAGATCGGCCTCGTGCTTCCCGGTGTGCGGTTGCGCGACGACTTGACGCGCGACCCGCAGACGTATGCGATTCGCGTACGCGACCGCGCCGTTGCCGACGGACGCCTCAACCTGGCCGGCGTGATGGCCGTCGCCGATGCCGAGATCCTTACCCGCCTCGGCTTGCGGGTCGAAGCCGAACCCGTGTATGGGTTGCCCGCAGCGTGGATCGATCCGACCGATCGCGAACGCGTCGCCTCGGCCGGCGCGTTGGTGTTCGATCCAATCTCGATCATCGGTTCGCATGTTGCCGAAACGGTGCGCCGTCACGCGGGCGAATTGCTCGGGCGTCAAGAGCTACAGACGCTGCTCGAACATTTTCGCGCGACGATGCCGGCCCTGATTCGCGACGTCGGCAACGATGCATTTCCACTTGGTGCGTTACACAAGACCTTCGGCTTTTTGTTGCGAGAGCAGGCATGGCCGCGCGATCCGGTCAGCGTCCTGCAAGCGATGCTCGAGTCGCCCTCGCGCGATCCACGCGAGCTGGCCGAAGTCGCGCGACGCGTAATTCTTCCGGATCTCCTACGCAGACGCGGAATCGACCGCCTTGAACCGTTGGTGATCGACGCGGAGTACGATCGCGACCTCGTACGCCAATGGGTCGGCTACGGTGCGGAATGTGCGCCCGATCCGCAGCGCGCCATCGACCTGCGCGACGAGGTCACCGCCTATGTTGCGCGAGTTCCGCGCGATCGCGCGGCGGTGCTCTGCAGCGCGTCGCTGCGCCCGGTGCTCGCGGATCTGCTGTTACGCTCGGGCGTTCGCGTCGACGTGCTCAGCTACGCGGAACTCCCGCCGGAATTGGCGTTAGCGCCCGCCGGCATGGTGGAGGGCAGGGCCGCCCTCCTTTGACGAGCCCGCGGGAGGCTGATACAGTCTCTAGGTTAAAGACCTCCCGGCCCCGGCGCCCTGCCGTGGCTCTTTCTTTGGGACCACCGTCGAAAGCCGCATGAGCTGGAACACTTTTAAACCGTTTGTCAAAGCGCTGGTGATCGCCGGCGTTGTCGCCTATTCGTTGTGGGCGTGCCTCCCGGTCGATCAGAAGATTCATCTCGGCCTCGACCTTCAGGGCGGCTCGCGTTTGTTGCTTCAACTTTCGCCGAGTGCCGCGTCGGGTCCGATCACATCGGATATCCAAGCGCAGACGCGACAGGTCATCGATCAGCGCATCAATTCGCTGGGCGTCACGGAACCGGAGATCAGCAACGTCGGCGGCGATCGGCTTCTGGTTGAAATTCCGAATCTCAAGAATCCCGATGAGGCCGAGCAATTGATCAAGCAGGTCGCGGTGCTGACCTACAAGATCATGCCGCAGGACGTCAACGCCAAAGCCGAACAGGACCTGCAGATCCTCAACAATCCCAAGCTTCCGGGCGTGACCGCGAAGCAGCGCGCGGCCGCGCAAGCCTACGTCGCACACGGCGCGTATGACGCGAGTGGTCCGGTGGTATATACCGGCAAAGAACTCAAAGGCGCGCAGGCCAGCTACGATCAATCCGGCAATCCGAACATCACCTTCCAAACCAAGGATCCGTCGAAGTTCGCCAATCTGACCCATAAGGAAATGGGAAAACTGCTCGCTATCTTCCTCGACGAGCGCTACGTTTCGGCGGCGACGATCATCGGTGAGATCTCCGACAGTGGCGAGATTACCGGCCAATTCACGCAAGAGCAAACCACGACGCTGGCCAACGAGCTCAACGCCGGCGCGCTGCCTGCTTCGATCACGATCATCGAGAAAGAGTCAATCGGTCCGACGCTGGGCAAGATCGACTTGATCCAGTCGCTCAAAGCTTCGATGCTGGGCCTGGGCCTGGTGCTGCTCTTCATGATCGCGGTCTATCGCCTGCCCGGCCTCTTAGCCGATCTCGCGCTGGTGATCTACGTGATCGTGATGCTCGGGATTCTTGCGGTCTCACACGCGACGCTCACGCTGCCCGGCATCGCCGGTTTCGTGCTTTCGATCGGTATGGCGGTCGATGCCAACGTACTGATCTTCGAACGTATCAAAGAAGAACTGTGGAACGGCAAGACCATGCGTGCCTCAGTGCGCGTCGGTTTCTCCCGCGCCTTCTCGGCGGTGTTCGACAGCCACTTCACCACGATCGTCGGCGCCGGAGTGCTCTTCATGCTCGGTACCGGCACGGTGAAGGGCTTCGCGTTCACGCTCTTCTGGGGCACCGTGGTCTCGCTGGTCACGGCGGTCTTTATCACCCGCTTCTTCGTCGACGTACTCGTCGATAACAATCTTCTCAGTGCTCCCGAATTCTACGGCGTCAAGTCCGACGACGTTGGGATCTTCGCCAAGACGGGGGCCCAGGCGTAAATCATGTTTTTCCGCAAGCTCAACTGGAATATCGTCGGATGGTTCCGCACCGTTTCGGCGATCTCGTACCTCATCATCGCGATCGGTTTTGGCGCGATGGTCTATCACGGCTTCGAGGGTGGTCACGGCTTCCAACCGTCGCACATGCTGCGCTTGGGTCTCACCTTCACCGGCGGTACCGAAGTCGACGTCGCCTTCACGCAACCCGTCAGCACCGATGCGGTCACGGCTGCGCTGGCCCCGCTCAACCTGGCGGATGAGCGCATCAACACCGCCGGAACCGACGGCAAGCATTTCACGATCGAGACGCAGACCTCGTTTGCCAACGACTCCGTCCCGCTCAAAGATGCGTTGAACAAGGCCGCACCGATCGATCCGAGCCAGCTCAGCATCACGGCGATCGGCCCGACGCTCGGCGGCGAGTATTTGCGCGACGCGCTATGGGCGCTGGTCATCGCGCTGAGCATCCAGTTCATCTACATCGCGTTCCGCTTCGGCTGGAACTACATCTTCGGCCTCGTGACCGTCATCGCGCTGGTACGCGACGCGGCGATGATGATCGGCATCTATGCCATCGCCAACCGCCCCGCGGACGATGCGTTCTTGGCTGCGGTGCTGACGGTCATCGGCTACTCGGTGATGGATACGATCGTCATCTTGGACCGGATCCGTGAGAACACCAAGCTCATGGTCGGTGTTGCCTACGAGACGATCGTCAACGAGTCGATCAAACAGACGATGACGCGCTCGTTCAACACGCTTGCGACGGTGGTCATCACGCTGGTCGCGCTGCTGGCGCTTGGCGGTGCGAGCCTCAAGAACTTCGCCTTCGCGCTGCTCGTCGGCATCTGCTCGGGCGGCTACCACTCGATCTTCTATTCGGCTCCGCTCGTGCTCGGGTTCCGCAAGCGCCAACTCGAAGCGGCTTCGCGCAGGCTCCATACGTCGCTCAGCGGATCGGGCAAAACTCCTGCGCGCGTCGAGACCGCGGCGAGCCGCGCGTCGCGCGAAGATATCGTCGCCGCTCGTCGCGCTCGCAGGGAGAAGGAGAAGTCGTCGGTGCGCGCTCCGCAGACATCGCCTGCGCGCTACAAACGCAAGCGCGAAGATGGTGATGGTGGTTCGATCGAGACGCTCGAGACGATCGATCCGCTCGACGCGCAAACCAGCGGGCTGCACGATGCGGCGTACGACGCCGGACATGAAGAGATCACCATGAACCTCGACGCGTTCGACGCTCCCGCGCCGGAGCATGAGCCGGACGGCGCGCACCAAGAGTAAATCGTCGCTTCCGGCTCCGACGCCGTCGGAAGCTGCCTTTGAACGCGCCTTCGAGCTCGCCTTCGGCGATCTCGAATCGTCTAAAAGTGCTCCGTCTTCGACTGCGCACCCCCATCGGGCAAAGCCCGACGGGTCCCCGTTAGCTAGCTTCGTCGAGCGGGCGTTTGCGCACGCCAAGGAGTATGCCGACGATCGCTACGCGACGATCGGCGGCGCGTCGCAGTTTCACACCAAGCTCGTCGGCGTCTCGTTCGAGGGGCGGCAAGATACGATCGCCGGTCTGCGCGTCGGCACGGATCTCGCGCTCGAACGTCAACCTACAAACGAATTCGATCCGAACGCGATCGCCGTGCACTTCGGCGCATTGCAGCTCGGATTCGTCCGCAAAGAGATTGCCAAGCACCTCGCTCCGTTGATTGACGGGGGTGCACGCTACTCCGCGCGCGTCGAGTCACTGACCGGGGGTGGTGAGCGGCATCGTGGTGTGAATATCTACATGTGGCGCAACCACGAAGCCTCGCTGAGGAGCGCGGATCGGCCGAAGGCCGAACGCCAAGGGTTCGGCGCAGCCGAACCTGGTCGGGATGACAACGCTCGCTCCAACCTGAGAGACGCAGTTCGCAAGGCGCTCATCGGTGAAGCGAAGCCGCATCCCGCGCAAGAGCAGGCGCTCGAGCGCATCGAGTCGGGACGCAACACGCTGGTCGTACTCGGAACCGGGCGCGGTAAATCGTTCTGTTTTCAGTATCCCGCCGCGCTTCGCGCGCTCGAGAGCGCCGGCAAGACGCTGGTCGTCTATCCGTTACGGGCGCTGGCCAACGATCAATACGAAGCGCTGATCCGCAAGCTCGATCCATTCGGTCTTCGAATCTATCGCGCCAACGGTTCGATCTCCCACGACGAACGTGAGGAGCTCTTCGCAGCGCTGCGCGAAGGCGCATGGGATATCGTGCTCGCGACGCCGGAGTTTCTCGAGTTCCATCGCGAGGAGTTCACCGGCGCCAGCATCCCGTCGTTCGTCGTCGTCGACGAGGCGCATCACGTCTATGAATCTCGGCATCGCGCGGCATACGGGCGCCTTGGTGCGACGATCGCGGCACTCGGTTCGCTGCAGATACTGGCGCTGACCGCAACGGCGAATGACGAGGCCTTCGCACAGATCTTGCGTGACCTGCGCATCGATGCGTGGGTCATCGACCCGACGGTGCGCGAGAACCTGCGCGTCACCGACGCGCGTGAGACCAAAGATAAACAAGGTTATCTGCTCCATCTTTTCTCGTCGGGAGAAAAGGGCATCGTCTACTGCAACTCGCGCAAGGAGGCGACCAAACTGGCGCAGAGCTTGCGCAAAAAGCTGGGCGACGAGGTCATGTTCTATCACGCCGGGATGCCCTCGCCCGAGCGGCACGAGGTCGAGCGCTTCTTCCGCGAGGGCGAGCTGCGCATCATCGTCGCGACCTCGGCCTTTGGTGAAGGGATCGATCTTCCCGACGTCCGGCACGTCGTGCTCTATCACCTCAACTTTGATTTCACCGAATTCAACCAGCAGGCCGGACGCGCCGGACGCGACGGCGCTCCCGCGGAGATTCATCTCCTCTTCGGGCAGAGCGATCGCACCATCAACGAATTTATTATCGATCGTGAGGCGCCGACGCTCAACGTTTTACGCGCGCTGTATCGCGGCATCCGCGGGCTCGCGCGCGGGAACGACGTGCGCATGTCCTTCGTCGATATCGCGCGCACGCTCGAACTCGAAAAGGTCAACGAGCGTACGGTCAGTAGCGCGGTACACATCTTCGAGGACGAGGGTTTGGTCGAGTTTGGCGAAGACGACGATGGTCGCTACATTCGGTTTTTGCGAGTCGACGGGAAAGTAGATCTCGAGCGCAACGAGCGCTTTGCCGAAGGCGAAGCCGAGCGCGAGAGCTTCAGGCGCTTTTGCGAACTGGTGCTCAGCGCGCGGGCCGACGACCTGGAGCGAATTATCAACCGCCCAATCTATCCGCAGCGTGTTGAGCTCCTGCGATGAGGCGTCCGGCGGCGGTGGTGCTTGGAATCCTCGAGGCGCCTCCGCACGGCGTGATCTTCATCGAGCGCGCCGCACATCTGCGCAACCACGCCGGCCAAATCGGTCTGCCCGGGGGTGGCATGGATCCGGGCGACGGCGGTGACTTGCGCGTGACGGCGTTACGGGAGATGGCAGAAGAAGTGGGTGTGGCGCCCGAGCGCGTCACGATCGTCGGCGAACTCCCGGCGATCAACGCTCGGGTCAATAACTACACCGTCACGCCGTTCGTGGCAACCGTTGCTGCAGGGGATTTGCGCGTCGACACAACCGAGACGGTGGGGGTCTTCACCGTGCCGCTGGAGCGCGTGGTTGCGGACTTGCGAGAAGACACCGTCTCGGTCGGCGTCTTTAAGATCGAGTCACCGGTGCTCGATCATGCCGAGAAGCGCATCTGGGGGCTGACGGGCCACATCTTGCGTGCCTTTGTTGCGGCATGGAACGACCCGGAAAACGGCTTGCGGGGTCGCGTCGAGGCAAGGCTCTCATCGAAATAATGGCGAACGCGCCAAAATATTGACGGAGGTTTCTCGATGCGCCGAATTCTTGCTATGACGCTGCTCGTTGCACTTTTGAGTTCTTCAATGACCGCTTTGGCGAAGGCCTACGACGTTGGGGACGTACTAAGTGCACCCTTCCCCGATAATCTGGCCGCGTCGCCCGACGGCAGCGTGCTGGTGTGGAAAGTCGATGCCAGCGGCGTACGTAATCTCTACACCAATGCGGGCGGCAGCATCCACGTCGTCACTCGCTACAGCGCCGATGACGGTCAAGATATCGATACGCCGCAGATCCTTCCCGGCAACGATGGCGTGGTCTACCTGCACGGCGGCGTTCAGGACGAAGCCGCAGGCGAGAATCCCAACCCGCTCCAGCATGTGCCGCCGCCGCAGCGCGCGATCTTCGTCGTGCCGCTGGCGGGCGGCGATCCGATGCAGGTCGCCGAGGGCAACGCCGTCTTTCTCTCGCCCAAGGGCGATGCGGTTGCGTTCACGACGGTGCAAGGGCAGCTCGGCATCGTGTCGCTCAGCAAGAGCGATGCAACGTACACGGTTGGAAAACCGGAGATGCTGCCGATTCGCGGCAGCGTATCGAATCCCGTGTGGTCCCCCGATGGGTCAAAGATCGCGTTTACGAGTGCGCGCGGCGACCACTCGTTCATCGTGATCTACACTCCGTCGCAGAAAAAGTACGTCTACGCGACGCCGGACTTCACGCAGGACGACTTTGCCGTCTGGTCTGCAGACAGCTCGCGCGTTGCCTTTGCGCGGACGCCTGGGCAGAAGATCGGCGAAACGGTCTACGACGAGAGTACGTTCGAAAGTGCCGATTCATCGAAAACCCCCTGGTCGATTTGGGTCGCGAACGCCGCGAGCGGGAACGCGCGGCGGATTTGGACGGCGCGTCCGGGTATGGGCCATGCGTTCTACCCGTCGTCGAGCACCGCGCAACTGTGGTGGATGACCGGCAATCACGTTGCATTCACGTGGGAAGGCGACGGTTGGGCGCATATCTACGCGGTTTCGGCGGACGGCGGGCCTGCAGCGCGCCTGACCACCGGAAATTTCGAGGTAGAAACCGTCATTCCGTCGCTCGACCACTCGCATCTGCTGTACGCAACGAATGAGGGCGCGATCGACGCGCGGCATATCTGGAGCGTCGGCGTTGACGGCAGGCCGCAACAGCGCACGCACGGGCCGGACAACCAATGGTACCCGACGCCGCTGGCAAACGGCGGCCTCGCCTACATCGACGCTTGGTATGCGGCGCCACCGGTCGTAACGATTGCCGGCAATCCTTCGAGGACGCTCGTTGCCGTGCAGACGCCCGCGAACTATCCCGCGACGCAAATGGTGCGTCCGCAACTGATCACCTACAAAGCGCCGGACGGGCTGACGATTCACGCCCAGCTCTTGGTGCCGCGCGGAGCGGCGGGTAAATTGCCGGCGATCGTTTTCGATCACGGTGGTCCGCCGCGCCAGATGCTCGGCGGCTTTCACTACATGGAGCCCTACACGCACCTCTACGAGATGAACCAGTATCTCGCCAATCGCGGATTTGTCGTGCTCTCGATCAACTATCGCCTGGGCATCATGTATGGCTACAACTTCCGTAACCCGCCGCACGGCGGCTGGCATGGCGGCTCAGAGTACCAAGATGTGCTCGCCGGCGCGAAGTGGTTGCAGAAGCAATCGTACGTTGACCCCAAGCGCATCGGGATCTACGGGCTCTCGTACGGCGGCCTTTTGACGGCCCTCGCGCTTGCGCGAAACTCGGATGTTTTCAAGGTCGGCGCGGACTTTGCCGGCGTGCACGATTGGCCGTCGGAATTCGATCACGATTACGGGCATCCGGTCGGTACGCCGGAACAGCGCAAGATTGCGCATATGTCGACGGCGGAGGGCTATCTCGATACCTGGACGTCGCCGGTCTTTATCGAACAGGGCGACGACGATCGCAACGTGCCGTTCTCACAAAGTGTCGACCTCGCAACGAAGCTGCGCGCGCGCGGTGTCACCGTGCAGACGCAAGTCTTCCCGGACGAGGCCCACGAGAATTTGGTCTGGGCGCACTTGGTCGAACAGTACCGGGCAGCCGAGGCGTTTCTCGCGCATTATCTTAGTCCGTAAGCGCCGACGCGACCGCAATGACGGCATTGGCTTGGTTTCCCATTTCGCGAAAGCGCTCATCGTGCGTTTGACCCGCATCGTACCGCTTGTAAATCTGCTGGATGATCGCGGCAAAGCGAAAGACATTGAAGACGTGATACCAGGCCGCCTGTGAAACGTCAAAGCCGGTGGCCTCGCCGTAGGCGTCCACCACTTGCGCGCGGGTCATGAAACCGTCGTGCCACGTCGGCATCCCCCAGAGGCGAAACATCGGCGGGTCGCTCGCCTCGGGCCAGAGCGCCAACATGTACCCGAGGTCCATCATCGGATCACCATAGGTACACATGTCCCAGTCGAGCAGCGCGACGATGTGCGCCGGATCGTCGGGATCGAGGAGCATGTTGTCGAGCTTGTAGTCGTTATGCACCAGCGTCGCAACGGTTGATTGCGGCATCCGTTCGCGCAGCCAATCGATCAAGGCTGATGTATCCGACGTGCCGGCGGTGCGTGCCGCTTCCCAGCGCCCGGTCCATCCGTCAAGTTGACGTTGCACGTAGCCCGCAGGGCGGCCGAGTTCGGAAAGACGCGCCGCCGCAACGTCGACCCGATGCAGTTCGGCAAGTCGGTCGATGAGCGCCGTGCTGATTCGGCGCGCCAGCGCAAGATCGCCCACATACTGCTCGGGAAGCTGCTTACGAATCGCGATCCCGTACTTGCGTTCCTCGATCACGAAGTCGCTGCCGATGATCGTTTGATCGGTGCAGAGATGAAAGCTACGCGGCGCGTTTGGGTAGAAGGCATAAAGCTTCGAGAGCACCGCATGTTCGCGCTTCATGTCGTGCGAGCGCTCGGCGACCGGTCCGAGCGGTGGGCGGCGCAGCACGTACTCTTGTGCGCCGAAACGGAGCAGATAGGTGAGGTTGGCATGGCCGCCGCCGAACTGACGCAGGGTGAACGTGCCGCTGACATCAGGCAGATGTTCGCGCAAGTACGGTTCGAGCCGGGCGACATCCAGCTGCTCCTCGGGGCGGACGTCGATGACTTCGGGGTCGTCGATCATAGAAGCCGTTCGAGGTGCGCGATGTCGTTGAGCGAGACCAGCAAGCGGCGTTCGTCGCGCGCTCGCACGATCGAGATCGACGTGTTGCCCGTGGGAAAGAAGAAGTCACTTTTCAGTCCGAGGAGTCCCGCGATGTAGGCATTGATCGCACCCGCGTGACTGACGACGGCAACGCGCGCGCCGCGATGTGCAGCGATGATGGCGTCGACCGCTTCGGTTACGCGGCTGCGGATGGCTTGCGAGGACTCGGTGCCGGGCAGATGCGACCAGCCGCCATGGGCGATCGCAATCTCGGCTAGGTCGTGCATGGCGACCGGGCCGACGCCCGCGATTTCCACTTCGCGAACCCGCGCATCTTCTGTTATAGGAAGGTCCGTGACAGCGGCAAGTGCATCGGCCGTTTCGCGCGTGCGTCGCAGCGGGCTGCTGTAGATCGCCGCGATCCCGCGCGAGCGCAGACGACTGGCCATAGCCTCCGCTTGCGCTCGTCCGCGCGCGCTAAGCGGCATGTCAACGTCTTTTGGGTTCAGGGCTTGCGTGGGGGGCATCGGTTCGGCCTCGCCATGCCGGATCAGGAGCACTTCGGTTGCGCCATGCGCAACGCGGAAATCACGCATCGTACTTTGCGAGCTCCGCCTTCGCGATGCTGCGCAAGTGCACTTCGTCCGGACCGTCGGCGATGCGGAGCGAACGCGCATTGGTCCACGCGTGTGCGAGCCCCGTGTCGTCGAGCATGCCTTCGGCGCCGAAGGCTTGGATCGCACGATCGACGATAGTTTGCGCGATGCGCGGCGCCGCGACTTTGGCCATCGCTAGGGCCGGTGCCGCGCGCTTGTTGCCATGCAGGTCGAGCTGTTCGGCTGCGTTGTAGACGAGGTGCCGCGTGCTGTCGATGTCGATGCGTGACTGCGCGATCCATTCGCGGATGACGCCCTGCTCGGCGAGGGGCCTGCCGAAGGTGATGCGATCGCGGACGCGCATGCACATCATACGTAACACCCGTTCGCTCAGACCAAGCAATCGAAGGCAGTGATGCAGCCGCCCGGGGCCCAGACGCCCTTGTGCAATCTCGAACCCGCGCCCTTCGCCCAAGAGCATATTTGCCGCCGGAACGCGGACGTTCTCAAACGCGATTTCGGCATGTCCGAACGGCGCATCGTCATACCCGAAAACTCCCAAATGGCGAACGATACGTACGCCGGGTTCGCGAATCGGAACGAGGATCATCGACTGCTGCAAGTGTCTTGCGGCTTTGGGATCCGTCTTCCCCATAAAGATGAGAATCTGCGTGTGCGGGTGCATCGCGCCGGTCGTCCACCACTTGCGGCCGTTGAGAACATAGTGATCGCCGTCGCGCACGATCGAGGCGGAGATGTTGGTTGCGTCGGACGAACCCTGGTCGGGCTCGGTCATTGCAAAGCCGCTGCGGATTTCGCCGCGCAACAGTGGGCCGAGCCACCGGTCGCGTTGTTCGGGCGAACCGTAACGCGCGAGCACCTCCATGTTTCCCGTGTCCGGTGCGTTGCAGTTGAAGACTTCGGGCGCGATGCGGGAGCTGCCCATCAGTTCGCACAACGGCGCGTACTCGCGATTGGACAGGCCCGCGCCGTACTCGGGCTCAGGGAGGAAGAGATTCCAGAGCCCTTCGGCCCGCGCGCGTGACTTGAGTTCTTCCATGATTCCGGGTTGCGTCCAGCGCGACCCCGCGGCGTCGATTTCCGCGGAATAGCGGCCCTCATTAGGATAGACATGCTCGTTCATAAAGGCCGTAAGGCGCTCGAGTATCTGCATAGATTCTCAGGCTTCGCCGGGCTTTGGGAAGATGCATTGAAGCAAGAGAGGGACGGCACGCTCAGCCTCGAAGGCCCGTCCTCCCAAGGGAGGGCTCCCGGGATGGTTGTTCGGGCGGCCGTCGTTGTTTGTGTGAGTGCATTCGCTTGTGCGTTTGCGCCTGCTGTCGCGCGAACGACTGCGAACGTGCGCATCGCAATAACCACACCTCCGAGTGCAGCCCCAATCTCAATCGTCACTACTGCGCCCAGCGGTGCGCCGGGATTTCCCGGTGCTAACGGCGCCGCGTCGTCGACGATTACCATCACCGACGCTTCATCGATCAACGGTGGATCCGCGTCGGCAATCTTTTTGCAAACGAGCGGCGGCAGCGGCGGAGCCGGAAACAGTTACAACAATTTCACACCAACGTATTCACAAGTTGGTGGTAACGGCGGCAGCGGCGGTAACGGCGGCGACGTAACGCTGACGGCCGGTGGTGTGTATTCCGCATCCGGTGCGAGCGGATTGTTCGGTGCGAGTTTGGGTGGAGCCGGCGGCAGCGGCGGATACGGCATCAACACGGCTATCAATAACGGATACGGCGGTAACGGCAGCAGCGGCGGGAGTGCAGGCGCAATCACGATTACGCTTTCTTCCGGTGCGTCGGTTTCGACGACGAGCGCAAATGCAATCGGCATCCTCGCCGATAGCTTGGGCGGTAACGGCGGCGGCGGCGGCGTTGGTGGCGGCGGTGCAACCGGATACGGCGGCGCGGGCGCCGCCGGCGGCAACGGCAGCGCGGTATTGGTTGCGCTCGCGAGCGGTTCGTCCGTGACGACGACCGGTTATGAATCGATCGGAGTTCTTGCCCAAAGCATCGGCGGTTACGGCGGCGGCGGCGGCAACGGGGCCGGAACGGCAGCCTACGGAGGCGTCGGCGGCGTCGGTGGCAGCGGCGGCAGCGTCACGGTCACGCTGTCCGCTGGTTCGTCGGTTGCAACGACCGGCGACGACGCTGTGGCAATCTTTGCGCAGAGCGTTGGTGTAACCGGTGGCGCGGGTGGCGGCGCAACGGCAGTCGGCGCACTTGGCGGCGCAGGAGCGGCCGGCGGAAGCGGTGGCACGGTTGCGATCACCAGCAACGGTTCGATTGCGACCGGCGGCTTGAACTCGTATGGGATCGCCGCCGAAAGCCTGGGTGGGAATGGCGGCGCGGGCGGATCCACCGGCTCGACCGATGCCTTCGGGAACACCGGCGGCACGGGCGGCGTCGGCGGCAACATCAGCGTGACCTCGGACGGGACGGTTACGACGCTTGGCTCGGGGGCTATCGGGATCTCCGTGCTCAGCCAAGGCGGAGCCGGCGGCGCGGGCGGCAACGCCGAGGGCGCCGGATCGCACGGGGGCAACGGCGGTGCGGGCGGCGGCGCCGGCGACGTCACGATTACCGCCGGCGGAGCAATTACCACCGCCGGCGCGAGCGCCTACGGGATCGAAGCTTCAAGTGTCGGCGGCGCAGGCGGTGCGGGCGGCAGCGGCAGCGGCATCACCTCCAACGGCGGTGCGGGAGGTGCGGGAGTCAATTCGGGCTCGGCTACCGTCACCGAGACCGGCTCGATTGTCACGACCGGTGCCCAGGCCGATGGGATCCTGGCCCAGTCGATCGGCGGCGGCGGCGGGTCGGGCGGCAATTTCAGCAGCCTCTTTGGCAGCGGCGGAACCGGCACGGCGGGCGGAGCGGCAGGCAATGTCCTGTCGACAAACTCGGGTTCGATCGCAACCCAAGGCGACGGCGCCATAGGCATTTTGGCTCAGTCAGTTGGGGGCGGCGGCGGAACCGGCGGCTCAGGCGGCGCGCTCTTTGCCCTGGGCGGCTGGGGCGGCGGCTCTTCGCCCGGCGGAATGGTGACGGTCAACAACACCGGCTCGGTGACCACCAGCGGCGACGGCGGCATCGGCATCTTTGCGCAATCGGTCGGCGGTGGCGGCGGTTCAGCGGGCTATGCGATTGGCCTCGTCGGTGTCGGCGGCGGAGCGAATTCCGGTGGCGCGGGCGGCAACGTATCCCTCGATAATAGCGGCGCGATTTCAACGCAGGGTGCGTCTGCATACGGATTGTTCGCGCAGTCAGTTGGCGGCGGCGGCGGCAACGGCGGCGGCGGAACCGGATTGTTCTCGGTCGGTGGCGACGGCGCGGGCGGCGGCAACGGCGGCAACGTGACTATGCAAAACGGCGGTGCGATTACCACGACCGGCGCCGGCGCAAACGCGATGTTCGTGCAAAGCGTTGGTGGCGGCGGCGGCAACGGTGGTTACGCGCAAGCCGCGAATGCGAATTTTTCGGTTGCGATCGGCGGCAGCGGCGGCGGCGGCGGTAACGGCGGTATCGTCAACGCAAGCAACAGCAGTGCGATCACGACCGGCGGCGCGATGGCGAACGGCATCTTTGCGCAATCCGTCGGCGGCGGCGGCGGTAACGGTGGCAATGCGAGCGCGGAATCGGTCGGCGCGATCGCGATCACGGTAACGCTCGGCGGCAGCGGCGGCAACGGTGGAAACGGCAGCGCCGTTAGCGTCGACAACAGCGGAACGATTGCAATCGGCGGTGAGAACGCTGCCGGCATCTTTGCGCAATCGGTCGGCGGCGGCGGCGGTAACGGCGGTGCAGCGAGTTCGACCGCAATCTCCGCGAATGCGTATCCGACTGTTGCCATTAGTTTTGCACTCGGTGGAACCGGCGGCAGCGGCGGCACCGGCGCGAACGTGGGCGTCACGAACAGCGGATCGGTTCAAACCGATGGCGACAACGGCTTCGGCATCATGGCGCAATCGATCGGCGGCGGCGGCGGTAACGGCGGTGACGCGAATGCATCGTCGCAAGCCTATAGTTCGGAAGGTGCCGCGAGCGTTTCACTCGCGATCGGCGGCAAAGGCGGCGGCGGCGGCACATCGGGCAACGTGATCGTTACCAACACGGGCAATGTTGCAACGCAAGGTGCCGATGCGTACGGCATCATCGCGCAATCGATCGGTGGTGGCGGCGGTAACGGCGGAAGCGGTTCGGCATCGTCGTCGGCGACGGCGTCAGATAGTCCCTCGATTTCCTTGACCGCCGGCGTTGGCGGAAAGGGCGGAAGCGGCGGCAACGCGGGCAGCGTTGACGTCGAGAATCAACAAGGCGAAGTGGTTACCAGCGGCGCCGGCGCGAGCGGCATCGTCGCGGAATCAATCGGCGGCGGCGGCGGTAACGGCGGCGTCGGCGAAGGCGACTCGAGCGGACAGTTTTCGCTTACCGTCACGGTTGGCGGACAGGGCGGCGTCGCGGGCAATGCGTCGTCCGTGACGGTGAACAACGCGGCGATGATTGCGACCAGTGGCGCATCGGCCGACGGCATTTACGCGCAATCGATCGGCGGCGGCGGCGGTAACGGCGGTGCGACTTCGGGTAGCGCCGCGTCGCAATCCACGTCGGAAGGGCAGAGCTTCGACGTCGCTGTCGGCATCGGCGGATTCGGCGGCGCGGCCGGCGACGGCGGCAACGTCACGATCGGCAACACCGGCGCGATCCTCACCACCGGTTCGAACTCAGACGGCGTGTTCGTACAATCGATCGGCGGCGGCGGCGGGAACGGCGGCGGCGGCAACACCCAGGCCTCGGGCGGCGCGGTGAACGTGCAGTTCACACTCGGCGGATTCGGCGGCTCGGCGGCAATCGGCGGCAACGTGACGCTCACCAACAGCGGCACGATCGAGACGCAAGGATTCCAATCCGACGCAGTTTTCGCGCAATCGATCGGCGGCGGCGGTGGCAACGGCGGCGACGCTGAGGGTTCGACCAGCGCGCAAGAAGGGCTCGATAAATCCGCGAGCGTCTCGCTGAACATGGGCGGATTCGGTGGCGCCGGCAGCAACGCGGGCAGCGTGAGCATTACCAACACCAGCGGCTCCATTATTACGCAAGGCGATCAATCCACCGCGATCGTCGCGCAGTCGATCGGCGGCGGCGGTGGAAACGGCGGTTCGTCGAGCGGTGAATCCGAAGGCGTCGTGGGCGTGACGCTCGGCGTCGGCGGCTTTGGTGGCGCAGCCGGCAACGGCGGCACGGTGAGCGTGAGCAACGGTGCGATCGTGATGACGAGCGGCGTGCTCTCGGACGGCATCTTTGCGCAGTCGATCGGCGGCGGCGGCGGTACCGGGGGATTCTCGGCGGCGACCGCAACGGGAACGAATGAAGACGGCAACAGTTTCGGCATCGCGCTCACGCTCGGCGGTTTCGGCGGCGCGGGCGGAACCGGTGCAAACGTCACGGTGAGCAACAGTGGAACGATTGTTACATCCGGATTCGGATCGACCGGCATCTTTGCCGAATCGATCGGCGGCGGCGGCGGTGACGGCGGATCCTCGACCGCGACGGCGAGCGGAAAGATTTCGGTCGGCGGCGGTCTTGGCGGTTCCGGCGGCGCAGCGGGCAATGCCGGCGACGTGCAAGTCATCAACAGCGGGTCGATTCAAACCAGCGGCGATTCCGCCAACGGCATCTTTGCGCAATCGATCGGCGGCGGTGGCGGCAACGGCGCGGAAGCATCAGCTAGCGCGAGTGGTTCGGGTGAGAACAGCGTTGCGGTTTCTCTTGCCGTCGGCGGCTTCGGCGGCGGCTCCGGCGACGGCGGCAACGTCACCATCAATAATACCGGCGGTGAAGTGCTCACCAGCGGATCGAATGCAGCGGCGATCTTCGCTGAATCGATCGGGGGCGGAGGCGGTAATGGTGGCGGCGGCTCGACAAATTCGTCCGACTCCTCGATCGACGTGGGATTGACGATCGGCGGATACGGCAGCGGCGGCGGCAACGGTGGAACCGTTAACGTGACGACTACCGGCGTCGTGCAAACGACCGGATTTAATTCGCAGGGCATCTTCGCGCAATCGGTCGGCGGCGGCGGCGGCAACGGCGGTACGGCTGAAGCGAATGCAACCGCGAGCAGTTCGGATAAATCGCAGAGCGGCTCGGTGACGTTTGCGCTCGGCGGTAACGGTGCAGTCGGAGGCGACGGCGGTGCGGTGAACGTCACGATGAGCACAGGCAGCGTCGAGACCAGCGGCGGTAACTCGAGCGCCGTTGTCGCGCAGAGCATCGGCGGCGGCGGCGGCATGGGCGGCGCCGGAACTGCGCAAGCAGCGAGCGGAACGGTCAACGTAAGCCTTGGGATCGGCGGACTTGGCGGTGCGGGCGGTACCGGTGGAGACGTTGCGGTAACGAACGGCGCGCTCGTCGCGACGAGCGGTGCGAACAGCGACGGCGTCTTTGCGCAAAGTGTCGGCGGCGGCGGCGGCGCGACCGGATTCTCTTCGGGATTCTCTGTCAGCGCAACAACGCAGAGCGATGAATCGTTCGGCATTTCGTTTGCGATCGGCGGCGCGGGCGGTGGCGGTGGAAATTCTGGAACCGTAAATGTCACCAATACCGGTCAGATCACGACAGCGGGATTTATGTCGGACGGCGTTGCGGCGCAAACCATCGGCGGTGGTGGTGGCACGGGCGGCGCCGCACAAGCGAGCAGCGATAGCAATATTTCGATCGGTGGCGGTGTCGGCGGCACCGGCGGCACGGGCGGAAATGCCGGCGCCGTAACGATTGCCAATTCCGGAACAATTCTCACGACCGGCGATCTCGGTGCCGGCATCTTCGTGCAATCGATCGGTGGCGGCGGCGGTGCGGGTGGTGAAGCCACGGGTGAATCGACCGCGAGCGCATCAGGCGCGAGCGAAAACACCACGAACGTTTCGATCTCGGTCGCAGTCGGCGGCTCCGGAGGGTCTTCCGGCACCGGCGGTATGGTGCAGATCGGCAACACCGGTGCAATCGAGACGCAGGGCAGCGGTGCTTCGGGAATCTTTGCGCAATCGATCGGCGGTGGCGGCGGCATGGGTGGCGGCAGTGAAGCGACCGCGAGCGACGGCACGCTGAATCTTACGGTCGGCGTGGGTGGATCGGGCGGAAGCGGCAACGTCGGCGGCAATATGACGATTACCAATTCCGGCACGATCATCACGCTCGGCTACGGATCCAACGGCGTCTTGGCGCAGTCAATCGGTGGTGGCGGCGGTGATGCGGGCACGGCTGAGTCGACGACCTCGTCGTCTTCGGATGCGCAGAGCGGTGCGGTAAGCGTCGGTGTCGGCGGCAGCGGCGGCGTTGCTAGCGATGGCGGAACGGTCACGGTGAATAACACCGCCGGCGGAATCGCAACGTCAGGTGATAATGCGAACGGCATCGTGGCGATGAGCATCGGCGGCGGCGGCGGTATGGGCGGCACGTCGGCACCGACATCACAGGGCACGATCGCGCTGACGATCGGCGTCGGCGGAAGCGGTGGTAGCGGCGGCGACGGCGGTGCGGTGAATGTTAGTAACGCTGCGAAGATTTATACGTCCGGAACAAACGCGTACGGCGTGCTGGCGCAATCGATCGGCGGAGGCGGCGGCGACGGAGGGTTTGCATCGGGATCGTCGGGCGGCGGTGATTTTGCTGCGACGGTCGGCGTTGGTGGTAGCGGCGGTGGCGCAGGCAACGGTGGTGCGGTTACCGTCACCAACACTGCCTCGATCAATACCCTCGGGTTTGCAAGCTATGGCATTGCTGCACAATCGATCGGCGGCGGTGGCGGAATCGCAAACGACGCGAGTGGGACAAGCTCGTCAAATACGATCGGTGTGGCGCTGACCGTCGGCGGCAGCGGCGCTGAAGCCGGCGACGGCGGCGCGGTGAGCGTCGCGCAAACCGGAAGTGTAGCGACAAATGGCGCGGACGCGTTCGGCGTGCTTGCGCAATCGATTGGCGGCGGTGGTGGCATCGGAGGAGCCGGCGCTGGTTCGCAAACCGGCAGCATCTCGGTTGGCGGCAGCGGCGGTGTGTCCGGCAACGGCGGCAATGTGAGCGTCAACGTAGCGGGCAACATCACGACGCGCGGCAACGGAGCGTCGGGAATTGTCGCTCAATCGATCGGTGGCGGCGGCGGTATCGGCGGCGACACGACTGGTCAGACGATCTCGATCGGCGTAAGTGGCAGCGGCGGAGGCGCGGGGAACGGGGGTAGCGTCAGCGTCACCGACAGTGGTGGCGTCGCTGTGTTGGGGACCGGCGCATACGGCATCTTTGCGCAATCGATCGGCGGCGGCGGCGGCATCGCCGGCGGCGGCAGCAATGGCTTGGCCTTTATCGGCTCCGACGGCGGCGCGGGCAGCGGTGGCGCGATCACGATCGAGCAGAGTGGGAGCATCCTCGCATACAGTCCGAGTTCGGTTGCGATCTTCGCGCAAAGCGCGGGCGGCAGCGGCAGCGGCCCGATCACGATCGACACAAGCGGTGTGATCGCCAACTTCGGCGGTGCGTCGGCAGCCGCGATCGTCACCGATACGACGAGCACCACGACGATCGACAGCACCGGAGTGATCATCGGCAACGTGATTGCGAACGGAGGCGGGACCGTCGCGTTCGCCAACGAGCAAAATGCGCTGTTCGCGCCCGGGAATACGGTGATGCTCGGAGTGAACGGAACGCTGACCAACGCTGGTGTGCTAGCGCCCGGCGGCGTCGGCACCGTGCAAACGACGGCATTGACCGGAAATTACGCGCAGACGGCGACCGGCGCGCTGGACGTCGACGTACATGTTGGCGGGGCATCGGATCTTCTGAATGTCCAGGGTAGCGCGAATCTCTCGGGAGAGATCGTCCCGAATGTTCTTTCGCTCTCACCGTCATCCGCGCCGATCACGGTGCTTACTGCCGAGGGCGGCGTGAGCGATTCGAGTCTTTCGGTCGTGCAGTCGCCGTTCTTCTCTTGGGGACTCGACGTGAGTTCCAACGCAGTGGCCATTTCGCTTGACGGCGTGCATTACGCATTCCCCCAGTTAAGCGGGAATCAGAACGCAATCGGTTCCCATTTCGAGAACGCCTGGGCTTCGGGGAATTTGGGTGGACTCGGCCCGCTCATGACCTATTTGAGCACGCTCGATCCAGGCACCACCTACGCGCAAGCGCTCGATCGTTTGAGCCCGGGCAGTTATCTCGCCTCGGCGACGCCGCTCATGCTGACGCAAGTCGATTTCACCAACAGCCTCTTTAGCTGCTATCGCCCCGTCGGCGAGCATTATGAGGGCGCCGAAATGCCCTGCACCTGGTCGCGCGCGCTCGGGCAAAGCGATCAGCAGGCTTACTCCTCGACAACGCTTGGATTCACCGGAAGTTCGCAGGGCATCGAGGGCGGACAGCAACGCGCGCTCGGCGGCGGCCGGTTCGTCGACACGGCAATCGGGTACACGCACTCATCGGTGGCGATCGATGGCAATGCTTCGACGCAGACCAACGGCGCCAATGCGGGCATCGCCTGGAAACAGCAGTTCGGCGCGACGACGTTCGCGCAGGGTATTTCGGCGGGCTACGCTTGGCTCAGTACGTTGCGCGCGCCGCTCCCCGGGATTGCGGCGTCGAGCCAGAGCGGATCGTTGGACCTCGACGCGCGCGCCGGCATCTCGCACGTCAGCGACCGCGGAGATTTCTATCTCAAGCCGTATGCCAACGTCGACGTGCTCTTTGTGGATCGCCCACCGGTTAGCGAGACGAATGCGGGTGCGGTCGGATTGAATATGGCCTCGATGAATAAGGTGCTCGGCATCGCGACGCCGGGCATCGAAATCGGCGGAACGTTCCACCAAGGCGATACGACGTTTCGTCCGTATTTGAACGCAAGTATCAGCGCGTTCACGAGCGATCACTGGTCGATCGCCTCGACCTTCCAGGGCTCTCCCTCCGGTGTCGCTCCGTTTGCGATCAACAGCTCGTTCCCGGGCGTGCTCTATCGGGCATACGGAGGCTTGCAATTGAGCCAGAAGCGCTTGATCCTCACGCTCGACTATGGTCTATCGCTCGGCAGCGGTTATTCGAGCCAGACCGGCTCGTTCAAGTTCGATTACAAGATTTGAGTGCTAGGCGGGCCAAACAAAAACACGTACGTTTGGGTGTGTCGGCACCCATGGGAAAAGCTCAGAATGTCTTGAGGGGGTGTACTCATGACATTTCGATCTTTTCTGATTCTCTGCGTCATCGCGGCCTTTGCCGCGTGCAGCGGAGGCGGCAGCCAATCATCGCCGGGTTCGGCCAGTGTTCTGCCCAAGACCAAGCAGCGACCGGATGCAACGTCGAGCGTGATAACGCTCGGAAGTTACAACATCAATCCGGCTCACGTGTACGTGGCCGGCATCTCGTCGGGCGGCTTCATGGCCGTGCAACTGCACTTTGCCTATTCCGGTACGTTCAAAGGCGCGGCAATCTACGCCGGCGGCCCTGACTATTGCGCGCAAGACAGCGAAGCGACCGCGATCGACGATTGCGGCGGCGCCGGCCTGTACGGCAGCGAGCTGTCACCATCGGAGAGCTACATCAATTCCAACCAAAATACGTCGGGCATGGACCCGGTAAGTAATATCAACGGACAGCACGTTTACCTTTGGTCCGGAACCGGTGACACCATCGTCAATCCCAAGACGATGAACGATTTGGAGACCGAGTACCAGCACTACGGCGCGACCGTTAAATACGACAACACATTCACCGCGGAACACGGTTGGGAGTCACCGTACGGCACGGTTTCGTGCGATACGGCAGAGAGCCCGTACATGATCCTGTGCGATCAGGGCAGCACCGCGTACGACTCGGAGCAGACGTGGCTGTCGCTCTTCCTCGGAACGCTCACCGCGAAGAACACCGGCACGCTGACCGGATCGCTGCTCAACTTCAATCAAGATCCGTTCGGCGGCGGATCGAACGACCTCGACACCAACGGCTGGGTTTTCGTTCCAAAGAGCTGCGCGAGCGGCACGCAGTGCTCGCTGGTCGTAGCGCTCGCCGGATGCGCAATGTATCAGGCGGTAATCGGGACGGATTTCGTGACCGAATCCGGCCTCGATCAATGGGCGGATACGAACAACATCATTGTGCTCTATCCGTATCAAACGACCGGCGGCACCAATTCCAACGGCTGCTGGGATTGGTGGGGATATAACAACGCGAGCTACGCGCTGAAGTCGGGGCCGCAGATGGTGGCGATCTACGACATGGTCAAGCAGCTCGAGGGCGGCATCGCGACGACGTCCCCATCGCCGACCGCGTCACCAACAACCTCGCCGACGGCATCGCCGACGGCATCGCCGACGGCATCGCCGACAGCTAAGCCGACGGCGACACCGACGGCCTCACCATCACCGACACCGACCGCGACGCCGCCATATTCGCAGAAGGAGACGAATACCGTTGTTGAGTTCTATTCGATGGGCTACATTACGCTCAACGAATACCTGGAACTCGGCCAAGCCTACGGCTACGACAGCGACATCACGCTCTACGATTGCAGCGGAACCTGGACCGACTCGTCGACCTGCGGACCGATGACGTACTAGCCTCCCGTTAGGCAACAGCGCGGACGAACTTCGCCTGATCGACGCTGTCGTAAAAGGCGTTGTTCGTCTCGCTGATCTTCGGAGCCCACGGATCGATTTGCTTGGGAGAGAGCGGCGCGTGGATGGTGGGGCCGACGGCATCCACGTAGCTCGATCCATCGAACGGGCCGAAACTGCGCGCTTCCTTGTGAGCCATCACGAGTGCCCGCGTTGCGTCGGCGGCGCAGCGCGCGTCGCCGCGCAGTTGCGCCGGCAAGCTTCCGTCTGAAGCGATGCTCGTATAGACGGCAATTGCCGGACGGTCGGCGTTCCACGGCATGTCCGGCGTTGCGTCGGGGAAGCGCACCATGCCTTGGACGCTAGCAACATCGCGACGGATCGCGCCGCGATCGGTAGCATCGGCGGCGGCTGCATCGTTGAAAGTTTTGATTGCCTTCTCGGCGTTTGCGATTTTCTCCGGCGAACAGTCGAGCACGTCGAATGCCGCCGCGGTCCCGAACGATTCACCGCTCGGGTCCTCGAAACGAGTGCGCATGACGGTGTCGACCACGCCGGCTGCCATCGCGCGCGGATCGTTCACGTTGCGCGCGATCGCGTCGGCAACGCCGGTCGGCACGCCGGGCGAAAGCATGGTTTCGGGGGATGCCGCGAGCCACTTGACACCGGCGCGTGAGAGCGCGTCGGCAAAGCCCATGGTCGACATCAAACATTGGTTCGCGACGACGCCGTCGATCGAGCGATTCGCGTCCTCGGGGTGATCTTTGGAATGCAAAGCGATGCCGTCGGCGATGGCTTGCGCCATGTCGGGCATCGACATCACCGCGCCGGTGTGCGTTTCGAGTCCTCCGCCGTCACCGCCGCCGTGATCGACCAAGTCGATCCACGTCTGCGCAGCGCCCGACGCTTCCGCGTTGTCGAGCGTCTGGGCGACGAACTGCGCGAGATTCGACTCGCTCGCCATATTGCGCGCTTTACCGATCTGCTCGGCGCCGATCTTCCCGTCGGCGATGGTGAAATTGTCGGTCCGTTTGCGGCCCTCGACGACGTCGTCGCCGTCGATGCGCAAACCGGTGGTGTCTTCAACGGTGTACTCGACGGCCGAATCGGTTCGACTCGATTGCAGCGCTTGCGCGACCGTCAAGCTTTGAGACATGTCCAAATTGTTATCGCCGTCGCGATAGATGCCGAACTCGAGCGCGCGGCTGCGTTGGGTAGCGGGAACAGAGACCTGCACTGCGGATCCTCCTTAGTGGTGGGCGTGGTGCGTCTCTACTGCGTCGATGCGACGGCGTGGAGATAGGGGAAAACACCTAATTACGCCGGAAAGCCACCCGGCCGTGGAACTGGTACGCTTCTCCGACCTCGATTGCCATTACGGCGCCCGCGAAATCTTCGCAGGGCTCAATGGCGTTTTGCAGGATGGCGAGCGGATTGGGCTCGTCGGGCCGAACGGCGCCGGAAAGTCCTCGCTTTTGCGCTTGCTTGCCGGCGTTGACGCGCCGTTCGGGGGCAGCGTCGTGCGCGCTCGCGACGCCACGTTTGCCTATCTCGCGCAAAGCGTCGCCGACGAAACGGAATCGACGCTGCAAGAACTCATCGATGCCGCGCTTGCGCGTGTTACACCCGACACGTACGGCATCCGCAACAAGACGCTGCGGATCATGCTCGCCTCGTTTGGTTTCCGCGAAGAAGCGTTCGCGCGCCCGCTGCGCGAATTTTCCGGCGGCCAGCGCGCGAAAGCCGCGCTCGCGCACATCCTCATCGACGAACCGGACTACTGCATCTTCGACGAGCCGACCAATCATCTGGATATCGAGACGGTGCGTTGGCTCGAATCGTACATCGCCTCCGATAAGCGCGCCTACCTCATTGTTTCTCACGATCGCTACTTTTTGAATCGCGTCGCGACGCGCATTTGGGAGATCGAGGCCGGGCGCCTTCACGTCTACCCGCCGGCCACGAACGCGTACGACGCCTTCGTCGCGGAACGTGCGTCGCGGCATGCCGAGGAGCGCCGAGCGTACGAAACATTCGTGGCCGAGCGCGATAAGCGTCGCGCAACGATCGCGGGTCTGCGCGCCACGCATACGTCATCGGACTACAGCCAGGTTCGGAGTCGCGAGAAACAGTTGGCTCGCGCCGAGGCGCGGCTTGCGACCAATGCGCCAATCGCGCCGTCGGCTGCCATTGCGGTGAATCTGCAGTCAACGCGGCGAGCTGCCAATGCGTTTGCTCTCGAGCTGAGCGGACTCTCGAAAGCCTATGCGCGTCCGCTTTTTGAAGATCTCGAAGTCGATGTGTTACGCGGGGAACGCTTGGCCATCGTTGGGCCCAACGGTTCGGGAAAATCCACGCTGCTGAAAATTGTCAGTGGCGAACTTGCCGCTGACAGTGGAACCGTTCGTGTGAACCCCGCATCGCAGATTGCTTATTTTGCGCAGAACTCGCACGAGCAGCTCGATCCCGCGGCAAGCGCGGTCGACTCGGTGCGTGCGGCGGCCGACATCTCCGACGAGAAGGCCCGCAATCTCTTGGGACGGATGCGCATCAGGGGCGAGGCTGCCGACAAGGCGGTTCGGACATTTTCCGGCGGCGAGCGACGGCGAATCATGCTCGCGTCGCTCATGGCCAAGGCTGCGGACGTCCTGCTCCTCGACGAACCCACCAACGACCTCGACATCGAGAGCCGCGAAGCGCTCGAATCCGTCCTCGGCGAGTACCAAGGCGCGATCCTCATCGTGTCGCACGATCGTTACCTGCTCTCGCGTTTGTGCGATCGGGTGCTTTGGATCGACGGCAGAGCGTGGGGCACGGACGAGGGTGGGTATGATGCCTTCGAAAAAAGTCAGGCCGAGCGCGAGCGAGCGGCGCTCGAAGCGCAAGCGGCATCTATCGGACGCTCGAAGACTTCACGCCAGACACCTTTGAAGGTCCGCTCACAACTCGAAACCCGGATTGCAAGCATCGAGCGCGAGATCGCCAAGCTTGACACGCGCAAGTTCGAGATCGATCACCTGTTTACGCTGACCGAGACCTACGATGATCGTAAGCGCGTCGCGGCGTTGGAGTCGGAACGCACGCTTGTGGCCGCGCAGAGCGCCGAACGCATCGCGACGTGGGAAGATCTGCACGCGCAACTCGAAGAGCTCATTGGCTAGTTGAATCCGCTGCACGGATCGGGCAGCGGACTGGGCACCGGTGTCGTTGTGGGCACCGGCGCGTAGAACAAGTTACTAAGTTGCTGCACGTCGGGCACCGTGAGCGTGGTGAATCCCTGGTATTTCGCCTCCGGCCATACTTCGATCGCGCGCGCCCCGAGAATGAGTCCCTGCGTGATCGTCTCGGGCCAAATGCAGCCCATCCCTTCAGGCGACTGCGTTTGGAAGTTGATCAACCCGCCCATGCTTTGAATGTCGGCATAGACCTGTGGGTCGCTCGTAATCGGCGTCTGCAAGGCGTGGTTGTCCAGCACGCAACGGTTGGGAGCCATTTGACGGCACATCGTCATCACGCTTTGCGTGAATGTCGTGTCCAATCCACCGGTGAGCTTGTTGTAGGAGTTGAACGTGAAGTCGATGTCGGTGTTCGCCCAGGCCGAGTAGTCGGTCATGGCACCCGATAGGCACGACTCTTGCAGCGGGTCGGTGAGGCCCGCGGTCTGGAGATTGGCCTTGCTGATCGGACCGGTCGATGCGACGAACGGTTCGTCGGTCTGCTCGGCGCACGATGTCACCGCGACCGCGACGATCGCGGGATTGGCGTCGTACTTCGCAGCGACTTGCGCTTGAAACGCGCGCCACGCGTTGATGTACGGCGTCGTCCAATACGGGCCGACCGTCAGCGGGCAGGTATCGGTTGCACCGTTGCAGCCGGCGGGATTGCGATAGATGGTGATCGGGCCGCCAGCCATGTTCTTCGCCCACAGCGGCGCATTGCTCCCGGCGTAGATGCGTAACTTCACGCTGACCGGCGATGATTGCGTCACATTCGACAAGTTGTTGTATGCCTGAACTTGCATGAGGTCGTTATCAACAGCGGTCGTGACGATCGTTCCACCTTGGGTCGGCTGCAGGTCGGCCCACGTTTCATTGATGACGATCCCGCCAAAGAGACCCGGATACCCCGAGATGTAACTCGTCGTGAACGGAGTCGGTGTCGCGTTGTCGGTGTTGTGCCACGAGATGTCTTGCATGTCGATCAAGCCACGAATCGGAATCTTTGGCGACGAAAGCGTGACCGAGGCGGGCGTCGGCGTGGTGGCATAGACGACCCCGCGGCCGCCTCCGCCACAAGCGGAAATCGCGATACAGCCGAGGAGTGCTCCAAGAATCTTCATGCGCATCAGTGCTTCGCTCCTACGATCAAGGCGGTGGCATTAAAGGCGGATTTCCAGGTGGCGCTATTGCCTCCGCCACCGGGGAACATCTGCGTCGGCGAATCGGCTTCGAGCCAATCTTCGGGGTAGATTTCGAACAGTTGGGTGTTGTTGTCGAGCGCGAACTGGAGCAAATTGGGGAAGCTGATATTGTAGGCCGGCAGCGGCACGGCGACGGCCTCGATCGGTTGAAATTCGAACGGGACGGTCCCGACGTGGCGGTTGAAGGCTTGACACCAATAGATACTGCCGTCGGTCCCCAGCGGGTTGCACGGCGCGGGCGCCGTGCCGGCATCGGCAACGTGACCGATGCCGAGATTCTCGGTGCCGAACCCAACGGAATTATTTGCAGCAACCTCGGCACCGTCGTTCGGATAATCGTAGAAGGTGTTTGTATATCCGGGGATCTCGTTGAGAGCAATCATCAATTGCTTGCCGTTCGCGTTCAGCGAGCCCATATAGTTGACGATCTTGCGCGTGTGCGCGACCCACGCGTCGAAGAACGACTCGGTGACGGGGGTGACGGCGATCCAGGCCTTGCTGCACGCATCGTTCGGATAGCCGTCCAGGTGCGCAGGATAGGCTTCGACGCCGGCGCCGATGCCGAATCGCATGTAACCGATCGACGAGGTGATCGACGAGCCCGCCGGAGCCGGCTGAGTGAACTCCGCTATCGCCGCGGCGATGAATGCCTCGTAATCCTTTTCGAAGGTCGAATCGAGGTAGTTTGGATACGACGGCTGGCCGCTGCACGTAATTGTCGCGACGTCATCGCCGCTCGGATCCGTAACCCACTTCGGCGTTGCCGAGTTCGACGTGCCGACTTCCGAAGCGTCGGCGAAGAGCAAGTTGACCGTGAGTCCGGCGTTCACGTACGGTTGCGCCCACGTGATGACTTGACTCCAATCGAAGGTGCCTTTGGTCGGCTCGACGTCAGCCCATTGTACAAGAATGCTCACGCCGCAAAGATTGGGATCTTTGCCGATCACGTATTGCTCCAGGTATTGCTCGTAGACGCCGCCATTGACTTTGTACGGATTCCAGACGTACATACCGTGCGGTGCGGTCGGATCGGCAACGCGATGATCGGTTCCCGTGCAAGGCGGTGGCGTTGCTCCGCTCAGCGACGACGGCGGTGGTGCGGCGGCCGAGACGACGCCGACCTTCGCGCGCTGTGCCGGCGTCTCGCCGTCCGTGATGACGATCTGTGTACAATTCGGGGGAGGCGCCGTGTCGAGCAATCCGGCGAAGCTGAGCGTCAGCGCAGATCCGGTGATGCTTTGGGCGAACGTCGTACCGTCGGCCGTCATCGTGAGGGGTCCGTAGAAGACGTTTGCGCACGACCCCTTTAACGTAGGGCGCGTCACGATGCTGTAGGTGTGCGTTCCATTTTCCGCGATCGCAACGGGCTGCATGCTTTGGCAGTTGTACGGCGCGGCTGAACCGGCGCACGCGAACTCGAGCTGGCGCGGCGCCGCCGTGAGCTTCGCGAGCGCACCGATCGATAGCGCGACGGCGACCGTGCCCTGATTGCCCTGCGTATCGGTGATGGCGATCCCGCAGTTGTTCGAGACGCCGCCTTGGCCATAGGGAACGACGGTAAAGGTCCCAGGGCCGTTGAGCTTCGTGGGTGTCACTTGGACGCCGCTCGAGACCACATGACAGCTCACGCTGGCCTTGGTCACGCCGACAAATCCTGAGACCGCGATTTCTTGCACCGAACCCAGCGACGTAAAGCTCAACGCGGTCGGTGCAACTCCCGGTGCGGCGTAAACCCGCTGCCGCGCGTCGGGAAGATCGGTCACCGGGTCGTTGCTGTAGTTGACTTGGACCACCGCGGCGGACCCGTCCGATCCCGCCACGACGATGGTGCACGACGAAGGGGGCGTAGCGCCGACGGCGGCGACCACGAACAGCAGCGGCGACCCGGCCACATCGAACTGCGCGACACCCTGGCCGCTGACGACGATGCTCCCGGTCGAAGTCGAACACGCGGCCGGCGCGTAGGGCGTGTAGCTCACGCCCACGGTATCGCCCTGCGCATTAAAGGTATCCCACGGAACGCCGGGCGTGAGATCGATCTCGGAGGGCGCGAGCGAAAATGACGACGACGAACCCGCCAATGACGGGGGCGTCGAGCTCAGAGAACCCGAGCAGGCGGAAACTAGAATCGCCGATCCGATGGCGAGAAGTAAACGCGAACGCACATTCGCCTCCAGGCTGGAGCCCAAGGGGCCGTCGGTTGCTCGGGCCATCGTAGCACATGCGCGAGTGCCGAGCCGTCGCTTGCCCGCCCCTCAGCCGGGTCAGGCGCAGCCTGACCCAAATGGTCCACTTGTCCTACCGGTCGCGTCCGTAAAGCGGTCTTTACATCCGCTTGACGCTCGGCAAACACAAACTATGCGCTTTACGCCGACTTGATCAACCTATGAACACGATGTTGCACCATAATTGGGGTGTGGGTGTGGCGAGGCTCTTGTAAGAGCCGCGTCCCTTGTTGCTGTTAGGAGGCCATTCCTCGTGAAACGTTTTACTTCGATCGGCGCGGTTCTCGTGCTGATCACCTACCTCGCCGGATGTTCCGGCTCGGCGGGTTCTTCTCTACCGACGACCTCGTCGGTAGCGGCGACGGGCTCTAGCTCGTCCTCGCCCGCGACCTCAACCAAGACTACGTCCGGCTGGCTGCCGGCCGCGACCACCAACGTAACCAAGCACACCAACGACACTCTTGGCGGTGGATTGCTTGGCCTCGTCTTTGGGCTTTTGCTCGGCGACGCGACACCGGTGATCGGCAACCTCAATGTGACGTCGATTAATCTGGGCATCGACGCCGTCAACGTGGTCTATCAAGGCCAAGTGACGACCATCGCCACGTACTCGACGCCCTACGTCGTGAACGTCATGGCGAACGGTGGCGATCCGTCGTCGATCGGCATCGGTCAGCTCTACTCGGGCAACTACGATCACATCCAGTTCGTGGTTGACACTGCGACGAGTAACATCGTCGCGAACGGCACCACGATGCCGATTCAGTTCCAGGTCGGCCAAAGCACGCAGAGTAGCGCGAATGCCGGCAGAGGGACCACTACGAGCGGCAACTCCACCACGGTCACGATGACCGTCGGCGGACAGTTCATGCTCGGCAGCAATCCGGCGGCGTCGGTGATGGCCGACTTCAATGCCTTCGAATCGCTCGCACAGAACAGCTCTGGTCAGATCGTGGCCCAGCCGGCACTCTTCGCCGTTGCGACAGCCAACGCGGCCGAGATCCAAGGCCAAGTTCTCAACGCAAATGGGCAGCCGGTGACCAACGCGGTCGTCGTCGCGCTCAACAGCAACGGTCACGTTGCCAACACCGTCAATAGCGATGTGAACGGCAACTTCGACCTGCACGCGATCAACGCTGGTACCTACCAGCTCGTGATCTACAACAACTACACCACGGCAAGCGGGCAGAACATCGTCGCTTCCGGGGCCGACGCGTCGCAGGGCGCGTCCTTCCAAGGACCGTCCGTCAACGCCACGGTCGGGCAGATCACACAAGCCGGAACGCTGAACGACTAAGCGATCCGTATAATGGCACAGCAGCAGCAACTAGACGAGGCACGCGAACTGTTTCGTACCGGACGGTACGAAGCAGCTTCCGCGTGCCTCGCCGGGTTTGAAGGTTGGCCATCACCGCAGCACGAGCGCGCCCATTTACTGCGCGCTGAAATCCTGATCTATCGCGACCCCGTCGACGCGCTCGAAGCCTTAGCTCGCTCGAGTGACGTCCTCAAGAGCGACGACACGCTCTTCGACTATTACGTTTTATCCGGCCGTGCTTACGCGGGTGTCCGCAACTTCGACGGCGCAGCCGAGATGTTTACCAGTGCCGAGAGTGTCGCTGAGAACGATCGCTCGCTTCTCGCCACAATCGCACTCCAGCGCGCACGCCTGCGCTGCATCCAAGGTGACTTCGACCCGAACGATCCGAATTTTGCGCTCGCGCTTACGCATCCCGATCCGGGTTCGCGGATGTTGACGCTCACCTGGCGTGCTTGGGCGCATGCCGGTCTAGCGAACTATCGCGCGCAGATCACGGACTTTCGAGCGGCCCTGGCCATGGCTCGCGAGTATCCGGCGTCCGCTGACTACAAACTGATGGGCCGCACGTTGCACGCCCTGATCCGCGTGGCTGCCGAGCTCGGCGATCACGAGGCAGCCGACGACGGCCGCAACATCTATGAAACGCTGGACTGGCCGACGGAACTCGCCGAGGAGCAGTTCCTCACCCTGCGCGCCATGGCGTGGGAAGCCTTCATGCGCGGCGATTCGGCTCGCGCGCAGTGGCTCTTCCGGGATTCCAAAGAGGTCGCGCCAAGCGACGCGTGGCGGGTAATGTCGCACGTCGACCGCGCCTACGTTGCGCGCATGAACCGCAACGAGCCGTGGGCGCGCGACGAGCTCATGCAAGCGCAGGCGCAAGGGCGCAGTGTGGTGTGGGATGCAACCACCGGTGAAGAGCGCCAGGCACTAGTCACGCTCGCCGTGCTCTTCGCTCCGGTCGATATGGGGCAAGCGCAACGGTACGTGTCCAACTACATGCGTATGGGCAAGGATAGCGTCGATCCGACCCTCGCCATCGCGCACGACCGTCGCGCGAACGGGTTTACCCAATACGCTTCGGGCTGCGTGAATCAAGTGCTCGGAAATCGCGAGAGCGCGATCACGGCCTTCGAACTTGCGTACAAAATCTTCGATGAAGCCGAACACCACTTCCGCGCGGCGTTGGCGGCCCAGGGCTTGGCTGAAATCACCGGCGCAGCGGTGTGGATCGAGCGGGCTCGCACGCATGCCGGCGCATTCCCGAAGAGCGCCTTCTATAAATTCATGACCGAACGCATCTCGCGTCAGGCGACGCCGTGGATCGAAGGATTGACGCCGATGCAGCGGCAACTTGCGCTCTCGATCTGCGAGGGGTTGGATACGAGGCAACTGTCTCGCCGGTTCAGCCGAAGTGAATTCACGATCAAACGGGAAGTGCAAACCCTGTACAACCTGTTTAACGTCGGTTCGCGCAACGACTTGCGCGACAAGCTCGAGGAGCGCGGCGTGTTGTGATCCTGGCGCTCGCCATTCTGCTCGCGATTCTCGCGATCGGCACTGCGGCGGTCGTCTCCCTGGTCTACGTCCGAAAACATGCCAGCCGCCGTTTCGATGAGCGGCGCTACAGCGTACTCGAAAGCGTTCAAGACGGGATTTTCATCGTCGACGACCGTTGGCGATTCACGCACGTCAACGAGAAGGCCGAGGAACTGCTGCATGAAACGGCAGCGGACCTCGTAGGTCGCCGCATCGACAAGATCCTCGATCCCCTTGCGTCGGATCTTTTGCCCGAGATGCGCCGCGTACGTGAGAGCGGCATGCCGATCGAGCGCACGCAATTTTTTCCGGCCAGCAACATTTGGGTCGAGGTTCGCATTCAGCCGGCGGTGCACGAGGTACTCGTCTATCTTCGCGACGTGAGCGACCGCAAACGCGCCGAAATCGCGCTTCGCGATTCGGAACGGCGCCTGCGCCTGCTGCTCGAGCAGGTTCCCGCTCTGGTTTGGACCGTCGATCTCGACATGCGCTTCACGTCGTTTGTCGGAACGGCGCCTTCGGCGCAAAGTTTCACGCAAAAAGAACTCGGTGAGAGCCAGGTCGAGCAAATTCGCCGGGTTTTTAGCGGCGATTCGCAGCGCTTCGAATCCTTTCACAGCGGGCGCTGGATGCAGCATCACGTCGAGCCGTTGCGCGGGACGAACGGACAGATTATCGGCGCGATCGGCGTCGCGCTCGACATTACCGAGATGAAGGAAACGGCCGATCATCTCGCGCGTCTTGCACGTTTGGACGCACTTACCCAACTGCCCAACCGCTTCGCGCTGGAAGAGCAGATGACTGAGCTCGTCGCCCACGCGGAACAACACGATAAGCGTCTCGGCGTGCTCTTCGTCGACTTGGACCGCTTTAAAACGATCAATGACACGCTGGGCCATCGGGCCGGTGACGACTTGTTGTGTCAGTTCGCGATACGCTTGCGCCGGGCGGTCGATCCAAGCGCGAGCGTGTTTCGCAGCGGCGGCGATGAGTTCATCGTTACGCTGGAGCTTGGACAGACGATCAGCGTACCGATGATCACCGCCGACATCCAGCTCGCGCTTTCCGAGCCATTTATTATCGCCGAGCGACAATTGTTTGTGAGCGCAAGCATCGGCGCGGCCACGTATCCCGACGACGGTGCGAGCGCCGAAGAGCTTCTCTCGCGCGCCGATTCGGCGATGTATCGCGCGAAATACAGCGGCCGGTCACGCGTCGGATTCTTCGACGTCGGCAGCGATGAGCTGGCTTCGTATCGGCTGCGTCTGGAGCAGGATCTTCACTACGCGATTCCGCGCGGAGAGTTCAAGCTGCTCTACCAACCCATCGTCGACGCGGTCAGCGCCGAGTTGGTCGGAGCGGAGGCGCTGCTGCGTTGGCAACATTCCAAGCATGGCGAGATCATGCCGGAAGAATTCATTGCAATCGCCGAGGAGACGGGATTGATCGTACCGATCTCGCGCTGGGTGTTGCATGAAGCCTGCCGCGAAGCCGCGCGCATTCGATCGCTCGGGCACCCGCAGTTCCGCATGGCGGTCAACCTATCTGCCCGCGATTTCGGCGAAGTGGATCTGGCCGACACGATTCGCGATATCCTCGCCGAGACCGGCTTGCCGGCGCACGGCCTTGAGATCGAGATTACCGAGAATATGAAGATCGACGATGTTGCGTTGATGACGATGCGCACGCTCACCGGGCTTGGCGTTCGCATTGTGGTCGACGATTTTGGCGTTGCCTATAGTGCGCTTGGGTATCTCAAGCGCCTACCGATTAGCGCGGTAAAAATCGATCGCACCTTCATACGCGATGCCGGCGACGATCCGCAAGATCGCGCGATCGTCCGCGCGATCGTGGCGCTTGCGCGTTCGCTGAATCTAGAGATCATTGCCGAAGGCGTCGAGACCGCGGCGCAGTGGGATTTCATCAACGAACTCACCTGCGAGCGTGCGCAAGGCTACCATTTCAGCCGGGCGATTCCGCCCAACGAGCTTTCGGATCTCCTCATGGGGCTGCGGGCTGGCTGACGGCGGCGGCGGTATATTCGGGCAGCGATCGTTGAGTCGGGTTCGGCCGTCTGCGCTCGTGTGCGCAATGATGTACTGGATCGGTTGTGGCTCACTCGGGCGTTGCGCCAGCGGTGGAAACTGGAAAAGCATCGGCGCGCTCGACGCGAACGGATCAACGTCCTCACTCTTGTAGCGCCAGGTCCAGTCGAGCGGAATCCGTTCCGACGACCCGTCCGCATAGTAGACCGTAGCGAGAATGTTATTGCGCTCGAAGTCGCCGGTCTGCGCGTCGTACCGAGCTTGCCCGGTCGATTCAAAATCGACTGCACCACAGATTGTCGCGCCGTTGCCGGTGCCGGCATCGCCGGCGCCGTTCCCGTTGCCGTTGACGGCTGAGAGACTTCCGGCGCCCTGACCGTTCTGCGCGCCGGCACCTTGTCCGCCGGTCGGGATCGATACATCGGGCGTCGCATACACGACTTTTGGTGGGGTCGGCCGGCGTGCGCCGGCGGCTTTGACGCGCTCGATGCGCGCGTGCGTGCCGGCGGGCACGTGAGAAGATGCCAGGACGTGGGCCGGAGCCGGCGTCGGAGTCGGTCGCGGTGTGGGCGTGCGGACGATGCGAGCGAGGGTGACGCGGGCAACAATCGGCTCGCTCTGCGACTCGATAGGTTTGGGTGCGGGAATCAGCGAGGCCACGACCTCGTGGAGCGCGAGCGCGCATGCAAATGCGATGGCGAGGCGCCGGAGGTCTTGGTATTTCACTGGTGAATGCCCGTCCGTCGTGAAGACACAAGATTTGATTCGAGCGATTCCCGACTTTCCGCTTCCTGGAATCCTCTTTCGTGACATCACGCCGCTTCTCAAAGACAAAGACGGTTTTAAGGAGGCGATCGATCTTTTCGTCGATCGATTCAAGAACCAGAAGATCGATTACGTGGTCGGCGTCGAGGCGCGCGGGTATATGCTGGGAGCTCCGCTTGCGTATGCCATCGGCGCGGGATTTATCCCGGTCCGTAAGCCCGGCAAGCTGCCATTTAGCAAGCTTTCCGAATCCTACGCGCTGGAATACGGAACGAATTCGCTCGAGATTCACGCCGACGCGCTCAGCAACGGCGAGCATGTGATCGTCGTCGATGATTTGCTCGCGACCGGCGGCACGGCAGCCGCGACGCGTCGTCTTCTCGAACGCTTAGGAGCGCATATCGATGCTTTCGCGTTCCTCATCGAACTCGATGTGCTCAAAGGCCGTGAAGCGCTCCCTGGGGTCGAGGTTGTTTCGTTCATTCGTTATTAGCGCGGCACTCGTGCTGACGCTTGGCGCGGGTGCCAGACCTGCGCCGACCGCCACTCCGACACTCCCGCCCGAGGATCCCGCAATCACCGCGATTGCGCGGCGTGAATTCGTTGCGTGGCAAGCCGGCGTCGTGGAAAAGGCGCGCTATGCGCCGGCCGAGCAGGCGAAATTGGCCGACGAGTCCATTGCGAAAATGTCGAAGGCGCTCAGTAGCTACGGTGCGCTGCTCCACACGCAATGGATGGGGTATTTACCGATTGCCGGTGGACCCTCCGGCGAGGTTGGCTACACCTATCGCATGGAGTGCAGCAACGCCCCCCTGATCGAGCAGCTGATGGTCGGCCCGGATGGGAAGATAGACAGCATCGACTTCGCTGAAAAACTCCCCTAGACGGTCCGGCCGAGGCGGCCGGACTATCCGCGTTGCTACGCTTGGTCGATTATGAGAGTATAGGCAGATACTCCCATGACGATTACGGAACTCATCGGCGCTGTCCAGACCTACGACCCCACCCTCGACGGTGAGTGGCTGCGGCGCGTCTATGAAGTGGCCGATCGGGCCCACGACGGGCAACGCCGCGCCTCGGGCGAGTCCTACATCGAGCACCCGCTTGCCGTCGCCGGCATCCTAGCCGAGCTCGAGATGGACCGTCAGACGATCGCGGCAGCGCTGCTGCACGATGTGGTCGAGGACACCTCGATCACCAGCGAACAGGTGACCGCCGAATTCGGGGACGAGATCGCGAGCCTGGTCGAGGGGGTCACCAAGCTGACCCGCATCCCGTATCAATCCAAAGAAGACGCGCAGGTGGAAAACCTGCGCAAGATGTTTATGGCGATGGCGCGCGATATTCGGGTCATCATCATCAAGCTGGCCGACCGGCTGCACAACATGCGGACGCTGGCGAGTCTGCCTCCGGCCAAACGCCAATCCATCGCGCGCGAAACGCTCGACATCTACGCACCGATCGCGCATCGACTGGGTATTTGGAAGATCAAGTGGGAGATCGAGGACGAGTGTTTGCGCTTTCTCGATCCCGAGGGCTATCGCGAGATCGTCGAACGCGTCGCAAAGACGCGACGCGAACGCGAGGACGACGTGCACGAGGCGATCGTGCGGCTGCGCGGCGAGTTCGCCGAGATGGACGTCAATGCCGAAATTCAAGGACGCCCGAAGCACTTCTATTCGATCTACTCCAAGATCAAGAAGGGCCGCGATTTCGAGACGATCTACGATTTGACCGCGATTCGCATCATCGTCGATTCGGTCAAAGATTGTTACGCTGCGCTCGGCGCCGTGCACGCCATGTGGACGCCGCTGCCGGGGCGCTTCAAAGATTACATCGCGATGCCCAAACCCAACATGTACCAGTCGCTGCACACGACGGTCGTAGGGCCGCAGGGCGAACCGCTCGAGATTCAGATTCGCACGTGGGAGATGCATCGCACCAGCGAATACGGCATCGCCGCGCACTGGCGTTATAAAGAGGGCAGCAAAGCCGATCAGTTCGAGAACAAACTCTCGTGGCTGCGCGCGCTGCTCGAATGGCAGAAGGACATGCGCGACTCGCGCATGTTCATGGAGAACCTCAAGCTCGATCTCTTTGATTCGCAGGCCTTCGTCTTCTCACCGCGCGGCGACGTGTTCTCGATTCCGGCCGGCGGAACACCGCTCGACTTTGCCTATCAGGTGCACACCGACGTCGGCAACCACTGCGTCGGCGCCAAGGTCAACGGCCGTATCGTACCGCTCGACAGTTCATTGCAAAACGGTGATATCTGCGAGATTTTGGTCAATAAATCCAGCGGGCGTCCGTCGCTCGATTGGCTCTCGATCGTCAAGACCGGCGGTGCGAAGCACAAGATCAAACAATGGTTCCGCAAGGAGCAGCGCGAGGAGAACGTGCTTGCCGGGCAAGAGGCCGTCGAGGCCGAGCTCGCGCGCGAGCGCATGCGTCCGGACCTTGCTCGCGGGGAATTGATCGAGCGTATTGCGCACCGCATGAACTATCCGACGCCGACCGATCTTTTCGCGGCGATCGGCTTCGGTGACGCTTCGGCCCAGTCGGTGGTCAACCGCATTCGCGACGAGATCAAGGGCGACAACGTCGTCGATCTCACCCAGATTCGCAAGCCGGTCACGAAAAAGGCGGCGCGGAAATCGAGCGGCGTTCGTATCGCCGGCGTCGACGACGTGCTCGTGCGTCTCTCAAAGTGCTGTTCCCCGGTGCCGGGCGACCCGATCATCGGCTACGTGACGATCGGCCGCGGCGTCAGCGTGCATCGCGCCGACTGCCCCAACGTCGCCTACATGAGCGCAACGCCGGAGCGCATTTTGCAAGCGCAATGGGTTGCGAGCGCCGACATGATGCATTCGGTCGACGTCGAGGTCGAAGCCGAGGATCGTGCGCAACTGCTCCAAGACATCATGGCGGTGTTTGCCGAGCTCAAGACGACGGTGAGTTCGGTCACCGCGCGCGTGCGCCGCGACGGCATGGCGGTGACCAGCCTCACCGTGATGATTCGCGACCTCGACCATCTGCACAAGATCCTCACCAAGCTCGAGGGTTTGCGCAACGTGCGCCGCGTCTACCGCGTCACGAAACGCGAGAAGAGCGCCGCCGGTTCTTAGTAAGGAGCTGCTGCCCATCGTGGCAGCTTTTTTTGCCGGAGCAATGAACAGCATTGCGGGCGGCGGAAGCTTCCTGAGCTTCCCCGCGCTGATTCTGGCCGGCGTCCCGTCGATTCCCGCGAACGCGACCAATAATACGGCGATGTGGGTCGGCATGTTCGGCGGCGCGCGCGCGTATTGGGGCGACGTGCAGCCGCACAAACGCATGCTCTACGCGATGCTTGGGATCAGCGTCGTCGGCGCGCTGCTCGGCGCTTCGCTGCTCCTGCTCACGCCGCCGGCGGCCTTCAACCGCCTGATCCCGTGGTTGTTGCTCTTTGCAACCGTGACATTCGCAGCGAGTCCGTTCATTACCAAACCGCACCAGGCGCATCCGTCACATCAGTGGTGGCAATACGTGGCGCAGTTCGCCGTCGCGGTGTATGGCGGCTATTTCACTGCGGGTATCGGGATTTTGATGCTCGCGCTGCTCGCCTTTTCGGGACTGCCGAACTTCAATGCGACCAACGGGATGAAAAACGTGCTGTCGTTCGCGATCAACGGCGTCTCCGTCATTCCGTTTATGATCGCGCGCGTCATCGACTGGCGTTACGCGATCCCGATGGCCGTCGTCGCGCTGGTGGGTGGCTACGTCGGCGCACACCTGTTCCGGCGCGTGCCCGAAGCCTATGGCCGATGGTTCGTGATCGCGATCGGCACGATCATGACCATCGTGTTTTTCGTGCGATGAGGTCCACTATGGTGTGACGAACGCTGCGAATGAACCGGCGCCCGTGGGCAGCGCCTGTGAGGTCAGCGTGAATGTACAGGAACTTGAATTGCAGTTGGCCGCGTACTCGTCAAAGCCGGTCTCCTCGCCAGTACCTTCACCAAACCACATCGTATCGGGCGCAGCCGCGCCGAAGCTCGTGCCGCCCGCGCCGCCCTGCGCGACTCCTGTTGTTCCCAACAAGGTAATGACTGGTGCGGCCGGCGTTCCGGATACGGTGTACACGTACATATTGGCCCCGTCCGTCGTCCACAGATGCCCTTGCGCATCAAATCCAACGACACCGGTCAATGCGGGAACGAACGTCGGCGTCGAGAGCGTTCCCGAAAACGGTGGGAAGACCATAACCTCTTCCGCGCCGCTGACCCAGATGCTGTTGACAAGTGCGCTCGGCACATTAGCAGTCGACGGCGCGATCGCGACCGACGTAGCGGCAGCTAATCCAGAATACGTCGCACTGCTCAACGCGGTGATCGGCGACCAGCCGGATGAGGCGGTCGAATATGCTTCGAGAGAGACGATGCCGGAGTTGTTATCGATGATGAATCCGTGATGTTGGTAGTCGATGGCCATCGAGTCATACGTCTCGCCGGCTACGCCGCTGTACGATGCCGCGGTTGGCGCAACGAGCCCCGCCGACGCGGCGCCCTGCGTAAACGCAAAGACCGCAGGGAGGCTGGACAGCGTTCCCGCAACATAGATTGTTCCGCTGGTTGGGTCGGTCGCGCCGATTTGGAAGTTGCAGCTCCCGCCGCCGTTGGCGCACAACGCGTTACCGATCGGATCGGCATAACCGTCGATCGGACCCGCAGGCTTCGCCGCTCCCGGGTAGAGCGCGTAGCCGTATATGCCGTTGGGATTGCTGCCGGCCTCTTGCGTGGTCCACAACTCTTGAACCGGTGTCACCGCGAGCTTCTCGGTGATCGGCGTGAGCCCGGCGCCGCCGGGCGTCGCTTTTAAAACCATTTGCGCTGATGTTCCGGCCGAACCGTTCTGCGCGGTAAGAATGAATTCGTACGCACTCGACGTCGTCGCAATGTTGAAGTACTGCGGCGAATCGCTCGGCGATTCGCCGATGGTTACGGTCGGAGCGGTGCCGTCGGTACTATCGATCGCGAAGCCGTCGGCATCGAGCGCTTGCGCAAAGAAGGTTTGCGGCGCGTTGCCGATGACTGCAATGCTCCATTGTACGTCGTGACGTGCGACTGGGCCGGGCGCGGGAACGAAACTCACCGATGCGGGGATGCCGTAGAAGGTGAGATTCGGAATCGCGTTGTTCGTGCCGGCGTTGATCACCACGGGCGCCGCGAGTTGGCCCTGCGCAAGCATGTTCGCGGCCGGAGCAGCCGCAAATGTGCCGCCGCTCGCCGGAGGTGCATCGAAGGTTGTCACGGTGAAGTTCGGATACGTGCCGGCTGGAATTGACAACTGGAACGTGTAGTCAGTGCCGCCGTCGACCGGATCGGGTCCGCAATTGGTGACGCCCGGCGGATATGCGGTCGGAACCGGACATGTTGCCGAGATCGGCGCCGAGTAGTCGGGCGTATTCGGCAGAGACGACGCCCAATCGATCGCGACGCCTTGCGTCGCTTGCGATTGATAGTAACGGCGGCGTAGTTTGGTCATTGTCGACGAACTCGGGATCTTGAGCGTGAACGTCGCAGTACCGATTTTCTTTGCTTGCGGAGCCGAGCCGGTCGGAGGCAGCGAGCCGCCTTTGCCGCCGCCGCCGCAAGCGGAAAGGAGCACGAGCTCCGGCAAGTGCTGCAAAAATGCGTCGCTTCATTAAAGCACCACCTTACCGATTTTGTTCGTCGAGCTGTCGGTGAACCAAATATTCCCGTCTGGACCGCTCGTAATTCCCCAAGGCGACCCGCCGGCGTGATATTCGTATGACTTTGCACGTGCCGCTCGAACACGTGCTCAGGGCACGAACCCGACGTAGCCGGTCGAATCAGTGAACCAAACGTTGCCGTCTCGCCCGATCGTCAGATTTTGCGGCGACGCGCCTGCGATCGGGAGGCCAATTGCCGTAAACGTGCAGCTCTCGCCCGAACACGATTCCCAGAGCGACGGACTGACTTGGTCGATCGACCCGCTGGAATCAGCAACGTAAATGTTGCCGTCGGGCGCAGAGACGATTCCCTGAAGTGGGCCGTCGAAACTCGATTCGGTTCCGCAGCATTGAGCGCGGCGGCGGCGCGGCACGAACGCGGGCCGCGGCCCTCCCCTGCCCCTATGCACGCGGCTTGCCACGCTGCCGGGAAGCGGACGATGCGCGATGTCGTCTTCGGGTCCGTAGTTCGTATAGCTCGAACCCGAGGGTTGTTCAATCGCGTTGCAAGTATATTCGCATGGAAGGGCAGCGGCGAATCCCACGTTCGCGTTCCCTTGGTCGGTAAACCACAGCGCCTGCCCGGTCTGATCGAAGGTCATCATGTTGATCGCGCTCGGCTGACCGGTAACTTGGATCTCGTACGGGTAGCTGCAACATCCAACGATCGACTGCCAGGCGATTCCCGAGTTGTCGTCGCTGTCCGATGCGTACGAGATGTAGAGGTTGCCGTCGGGCCCGGAGATGACGTCGGTCATATACGGCGCGATATCATCGACAATGTCATAGTAAGGATAGTCCGTGCCGCTGCACGACGCCGGAGATGGTGTGCACGAAGCCTGAAAAAGATTCCCCAAGTCCGAGCCGCCGTTGCCTGGGTCGGTGACGTAGAGATTTCCGTCTGACGCGGCGGTTAGTGCAAGAAGGTCTGTCGGCGGTGCCGATTGCCACGGAACCGGAGCCTCGCTGTACGCGCAGGTCGAGCTGTTGCATGCGCCCGGATTCGCAATTGCACCGAGCGAGTAGTTCACCTGATCAACGAACCACAGCGTTTGACCGTCGGGACCGACGGTAATGCCGTAATTCTTGCCGCCGCTTTGCGTTGCGTATTCGTAGATTGAATAGGACGGTGCGACCAGCTCGCCGCCGCCGCCCGACTGGGTGACGGTAATGGGAAGATTCGCAAAACCACCGTTTGCATCGATGATGCTCACCGTTTCCGTGCCTGCGCTGCTTCCAGGTGCGACGTCGATCGTGACGTTGGCGCCGGTGCTCGCCGGCGTGCAGTTCGACGGAACGCATGTGACGGTTGCGGTCGTCGAACTCGCGCCGGGGACGTTGAACGCGCCGCCATAGCCGGCTTCGCTGACCGTTACTGTTTGCATCGATCCGCCGACGGCGAGCGATGGCAGTGACGTGGGCGAAAACACGATCGGTGCAAATGGAACCGACGCGCTGATCGTCCCCGACGTCGCCTTGATCGTGGCTTGCGTGATCGCGACGGCGGAATTGTAGTCTAGCGTGACGATGGACGAGCCGTTTGATGGACCCGGCGATGCGACGGTCGTCGTGGAAAGCGAGAGCGCGCCGTTGGTGTCGCCCGAAATTGAAAGAGCGATCGGATTGGGATACGTTCCGGGTGGAATGATCGTATTGCCGTCAGCGTCTTGCGCGGAGACCGCGAAGGGGATCGCGTGGGTCAAGCCGTCATCGCCGGCGGAGAGGCCGCTTGGCGCAAGAACGAGCGTCGCGGGCACGCCGCCGATTGAAACGGTCTGCAATGGGATGGTCGTAAGCGTCGTATTGATCGGCCCGATGAGACCTTGGCCGAGCAAATTGCCGCTCGCATCATAGCTGGAGATTTGCAGCACGACCGCGGTTGCCACCGGGACGGTAACGCTGATCGTACAACTCGTTCCGCCTGACACGGTCGTGCAATCGGGGCTCGTCGCAATCGCAATCGACACGGGGGCCGAGGTCGGGCTCGGCGTCGCACCGTTGACCGTGTAGACCGAGATCGTGATCGTCGCGGTATTCGGCGAGATGAACGCCGGCTTGCGGGAGCTCGAAGAAGCGCTGCTCTTGGGAATCAGGACGCGGACCGTGGCGCCTGTCGTTTTGGAGGCCGGCGATGCGCCGCCGGGGAGGGGGCTCGAGCCCCCGCCGCTGCCTCCGCATGCCGCGATGAGCGCGGCTGAAGCGACAGCAAGAAACAGGAACAGGCGATGACGGAGCATCGGAGACCCCATTGGCAAGAGAGCTTAGAGCCACAAACGTTCTTGGGGTTAGGAGGCTAGACCTCGCTTGGTACGGGCTGCGGCGTGGTCATTGTGGCCCGGGTGCCCTCGCCGCGGTGGAAGCCGCCGAAGCGTGGCTCGACGTGCTGCGCGACCCAGAGGTAGAGCGTCGGCACGACGATGAGGGAGAGGGTGGTGGAGAAGAGCAGCCCACCCACGACGACCGTCCCAAGCGGGGCCTGGGTTTGGCTGCCGGCCTCGATGCCTAGCGCAATCGGCAACATGCCGCCCACCGACGCGAGCGTCGTCATCAAAATCGGCCGCAGCCGCAGCGGCGCAGCGTGAAGCACCGCCTCTTTGACGGCGTAGCCGCGCTCGCGAAGCTGATTGGTGAATTCCACGACGAGGATGGCGTTCTTGACCACGATGCCAACGAGCATCAACACTCCGATGAAAGCGGTGAGACCGAAGGCCCGATTGGTGATCCAGAGCGAGAGCACGACGCCGGTCGAGGCGAGCGGCACGGCGACCATGATCACGAGCGGATGCAAGAGCGATTCGAACTGCGCTGCAAGCAGCATATAAATGAGGATGATCGCGAGCAGCACGATGAGGCCCAGGCTTCCGAACGTGTCGCTTTGCTGCGTGACGGTCTGTCCGTATTGCCAATAGTAGCCGGGAGGCAGCGCGATGCCGTTCATAATCCGCGTCGTTGCTTCGACCGCTTGCCCGAGCGGCGCGGTGTCGAGACCGGCGGTAACGTCGATCTCGCGTAGTTTGTCTTGGCGCGTGATCTCCGACGGGCCGGCGCCGAAGCTGATGTTCGCGAGTTCATTGAGGGCCATCACCGGCAGGGTGTTGCTCGCGCCTAAATCGGTTGAGCTCTGGAGGATCGATCCGCCCAGTGCGCCGCTGGCAGCGCCGTTCGCGACGCTGCCGGTGGTAGCACCGGGCAAGCTGGCGAGCGGAACCTGCAACGACAGCACGCTTTGTAGCGAACGGCGTTGATTGGGCGGAAGCTGCACGATGATTGGATACTGCGTGCCGTTGATCTGCATGTACGACGCTATTGTGCCCGACGTCGCGGTATCGATCGTATTGGAAATCGCCTGCGTGGAGATACCGAGCTGAGCGGCCTTGACGCGATCGACGTTGATGTCGAGTTCGGGCTGCGATGCCGCAATCGAACTTTGCGGCGTCTGAATGCCGGGAATGCGCGAAAGATCGGGGACAACTGTGAATTGCGCGAGATTGTAGAGCGTATCGATGTTCGGTCCAAAGATTTGCACGTCGAGGGCGTCTTGTCCACGCGAAATCATGTTCTGCACGATGTCGACGGTACGTCCGAAGGGTCGCACGCCCGACATCGTGTTGATAATCTTCGTCCAATCGCGTACGTATTTCGCCGCATCGTTGCCGCTGTATTGCGGCTTGAGTTCCACCGAGAGATTGCCTTGATTGGTGATCTGCGTGCCGTTGCCGACAAATCCGACCTCTCCGACCTGCGAACCAACGTAGAGCACGCGCGGGTCTTTAAGCATCGCCTGCTCGACCTTGATAAACGTCGCGTTGGTGATGTTGACCGCCGTGCCGGTGGGTAGCTGGAGGTTGAAGCGGACGAAGACGGAGTTCGATGCTGGGAAGATCTCGGTTTTTACTGCGCCGAATTTGGTTGCGACGATCGTTCCGACCAACAGCAGCGCGGCAATTGCCACAACGAGGCCGGGCCGCATGACCGCGCGTTCGAGTATGCTGCGATACCACTGCTCGAAGCGCTCGTAGACGCGATCGAACCCACGCGCGAAGCGCGCGTATCCACTGGCTCCATGGGCGCCGTTGCCGTTGGCGTGTCCATTTGCCGCCGCGTATTTGTTGCGAATGAGGATCGAGGCCAACATCGGAACGGTCGTGACCGCGACGACAAACGACAGCGCGACCGCCGCCATCACCATCACCGCGAACGGCGTGAAGATCAGGCCCTGCAAGCCCGGAATGAGGACCAACGGGATGAAGACGGTAACGACGGTAATCGAAGAGGCGAGCACGGCGCTAAAAATTTCCGTCGTGGCGCTTTCGGCGGCGTTGCGAGGCGACTGACCGAGCGCCATGTGACGGTAAATGTTCTCGATCACGACGATCGCGTCGTCGACGATGAGGCCGACGGCTAGCGCAAGGCCGCCGAGTGTCATGATGTTGAGCGAATACCCGAAGACGTACGCGATAAAGAGCGTGCCGAGCACCGAAATCGGCAACGAGACCGCCACGATCAGCGTGGTGCGCCACGAATGTAAGAAGAGCAAGATGACGAGGACCGCGAGGATTGCGCCGTAGACCGCGGTGTGTTCGAGCGCATTGATCGCCTCGAGGATGAAGCTCTTCTGATCGAAGACCACGCCGATCTTCATACCCGGATAGCGCGCTTGAATTTGATCGATCTTGGCGTAGGTGCCGATTGCGGTCGCAACGACGTTGGCGTTGGGCTGCGCGTCGATCACGACGCCGACGGCGTTCTTGCCGTTGAGGCGTTCGTAGGTTCGTACTTCTTGGATTGAGTCGGCAACCTTCGCGACCGTGCCGATGCGGACGACACTGCCGTTCTTCACCGCGAGCACCAGATCCGAGATTTCCCCGGCGGTGGCGAGTAGCGCATTGGCGCGCACCTGATATTCGTTGGGCCCGACTTGAATGATCCCGGCCGGAAGGTTGAGGTTCTCTTGCTGCACGCGACCGATGATCTGGTTGAGCGTCAAGCCGTACGCGGCGAGTTTATTTGCATCCGGCTGGATCATGAACGCACGGGTTTGATCTTGCGAAACGATGACGTTAGCGACACCGTCGACCGATGCGAATTCGTCGGAAAGTTGATTGGCGAAGAGATCGCCGAGATCGCGCAGCGGAATGTTCGGATCGGTCACATAAAAGCGAACGACCGGCAGCGAGTTCGAGTCGAACTTTGCGATCGCCGGCTGCTGCAAGTTGGGATCGTTGGGGAGCTGACTGCGGATCTGGTCGACTTGCTGCTGCACGTCGACGGCGGCCGTATCGAGGTTGGTCCCGTAGTAGAACTGGGCCGAGATCGTGCTCTGCCCCAGCTGCGAGGTGGAGTTGATCAGCTCGATCCCGTTGACGCGGCTGACCGCGTTCTCGATCGGCCGGGTGACCAGCGCCTCCATCTGCTCGGGCCCGACGTTGGGATAGTTTACCGTGACCGTGACGACCGGGGGGGTAAAGTTGGGGAGCAGGGCAACCGGCAGGCGCGGGAGGGCGAAAATGCCGAGAACCACGATCGCCAAGGCGAGCATGGAAACGGCCACCCGGCGATTGACGGCAAAACGGGCGATGGACATCGCCACCCATCTTAGCACTGCCGCCGACCGACCACATTGCGCGAAACGGTAGGCTAGTGTAAGATTCGATAGTTTTGGGAGACTTTTGATCCCCCGCCACCTGCCCCGACAGGGGCCGCCCGCCGGGCGTCCATAGATGGAACGAGCCATGAACGACTACGAAGTAACCTATATTCTGCGGCCCAATTTCGAAGAGGCCGAGGTCGACACGCGCGCCGCGGCGATCGGTGAGATCATCAAGAACCAAGGCGGTGAGGTGGTCAACATCGAGAAGCTGGGCCGTAAGCGCCTGGCCTACGAAATCGCTGAGCTGCGTGAGGGCAACTACGTGGCGATGCAGTTCCGCAGCAGCGGCGCAGCGTCGCGCGAACTCGAGCGGCTGCTCAAGCTCGACGAGGACGTAATCCGCGCGCTGGTCATCGCCCTCGACAAGAAGGCCCTCGCGGCCATGGCGTATGCCGCGGCCAATCCTCCGCCCCCGCCGATCCAGACCGGCCCCGTGCCGCTGACGCCGCCGATGCAGGTCCCGCTCACGCCGCCGATGCGCCCCGAGGATCGCCCCCAGGTCGCACCGGACCGGGTCTAAAACTCTTTTGCATTCGGCAGGCGGGCTCGTGCCAGGCACCTGGCACGGGCCTGTTCTATTTTTCGAGTATCTAGCAGCGCGACAAAGCGAAAGAGAGTACGACTATGGCAGGTTCATATAATCGAGTGATTTTGGTGGGCAATCTCACGCGCGATCCCGAGATCCGCTACACCCAGTCGGGCAAGGCCGTGACGAAGTTTACGCTTGCGGTCAACAACCCACGCAATAAAGAGGAGACCACGTTCGTCGACATTGTCGCGTGGGACCGCCTCGGTGAAACCTGCAACACCTATTTAAAGAAGGGCTCGAATACGTTGATCGAAGGCCGGCTCGTCATTCGTTCGTACGATGATAAGGACGGCAACAAACGCAAGGCGACCGAAGTGGTGATCGACAACATGCAGATGCTCGGCTCTCGTCCGGGCGGTGCTGACGGCGGACGACTTCGGCGGCGGTGGCGGCGGTTACGCGGCTGCACGCAGCGGTGGAACGGGCGCAGCCAACGGTGCATCCGCAGGCGACGCTTTCGGCGACGAGTTGGACGACGAAATCCCGTTCTGACGGGCTATACTTCTGTTAAGTTAAGCAACAGAGTCTAGCGCGAAGAAAAGTCCGCTAGTCATTGGAGATCGGCGAAGGACCGAGGGCAAAACCCTCGGTTCTTTCTTTCTTAACATCTTGTCCTGGTAATAGGCCGGCGCAGTTGGATTTCGTGGGGGCAGATTCCGATACTCCGCCTACATGACTACAGTCGGACTTCCTGGAGAACCGGGCAAGGCTATATTTTCGGTTCGGCGCTGTCGAATGTCTGACGGCGAGCGCCTTTATTTGGTTGTGAGCTCTGACGGGCTTCCCGTTCCGCTTGCTAACCAATATGGCATCCTTGTTCGGCGTCCGCACGTTCAAGGTGAAACTCTGCAAGCCGAATTGCGCGTGGTCGCCCATGTCTACGATTGGGCATGTCGACGAAGAATCGATCTCGAGCAAAGGCTGGCATCGGGAAACTCGCTGAATCCAGACGAACTGCGATCGCTGTACCAGAACCTAAGGTTCGAGCTCCATCACGCTCGCGAGGCCGCGCTCGCGCGTCTTAGCAACGTTCAAGAGTTAGCTATTGTTCAACGGGATACTCACACCGCGCGCGTTCACGTAGCGCGGGACTTTCTTGCGTGGGGTCTCGCGCGCGCTCTCTATTCTTTGGACGTAAGAGACCCGCAGTACCGGCCAATACGCGATCGTTTGGAGCAGATCGAACGCCTCGCTGCTCAGTATCGGGGATCTGGTCGAGACGACGATGTGAGGAGCTTGCCAAACAAGCTACGCCGGCGACTACTCCAGATCGTCCACCCGAACTACAAGAACAATCCGTTCCAGCAACGTGTGCGATATCGAAATTGGCTCATTATAGTGCTCCTGCTTGTGTTTGGATATCGACGATCCGAAATACTGAAGATTTGCACGGAAGACCTCAAACTATGGGGCGCGTCGCCGACAATAACGCTGGTTCGAAGGCCAGGAGATCCAAGAGACCCACGCGGCGATGAACCAAATGTAAAAACACTCGGTCGCGAGCTGCCGCTGACCAAGACACTCGCCAGGATCCTGAGTGATTTTGTTCTCTATCATAGACCGCAATTTCCGGGTTCAGAAAAGTCCCCGTTCCTTTTGTTTTCTGCGAACGCAAGGCCCCTCTCGAAGAGGCAAGTGAATAGCGTAATGTCGCAAATCATAAAACGGTTCCCGGAGTTCAGGGGATCACTTTTTCCTCACGCGTTACGCCACACATCTAACGATCTATTGCTCGAAACGGCACGTAGATCTGGACTAACTGATGAATTGCTTCAGCAGGCGCAGAATTATATTAACGGCTGGCAGATTCAGAGCGAGCAAGGAGCTAGATACACTCTGCGCACGATCGAGGAAAGTGCGCGGAAACTATCTCTACAGCATCAAGAAGAGATACTGAAATGAGTCGCGCCATTTTACAGGCTGTTACAACGGTGTCGACTCCGATCCCGAGTGCCGTACGTGATTCGGCGGGAAATCTCGTCGATCTCTCCGGATCCGTTTGGCGCCTTGGGGCTGTCACGGCTTCGCGCTCGATATACTGGGGACGGCTCGACGGTTGTGACGATGACGCCACGCATGCGCTAAGGTTCTACGTTGTGCACATGATCCAGACCGTGTCCCCACTCTACGTCTACAATCTTTCGGATTCGGTAATTAGGTACTTGCAGGCAGTACGTCGCTCTGGCGCGCCATCGCACGTCGTGGATATCGTAAGTCTGATGTGGCATCTGCAATCTCTACGCGAGAAGCGTGGCGAGTTTCGCTTTCACCACATTAGGGCGTGGTATCAATTTGCAACAGACAACTTTCTCGATGGCTTCGATGACGACACGCTATTTGCTCTGTGGGATCTTAGAATCAAGGGCAATGAAAAAGGTATCGCTGTCCTCTCCTCAGATCCTGAGGATGGCCCTCTGAGCGCAATCGAGGAGATTGCCTTGCGCCGCGCACTTATGGCGGATACCGGATCGATTGTAGAGCGCGTCGCGACCTGGTTATTCCTTGCCTTTGGATTCAATCCGGCAAATCTCTCGTTGATGCGCGAGGAAGATTTTGTTGAATACACGTTCGCCGGTGTCCAGCCTCAGTTCGAGCTAAACGTTCCACGCATAAAAAAACGGAGTGCACCGAGGGTGCAGTTCAAACGGCGTTCGCTGCAGCCGCAGCTCGCGGCGCTCGTCAAAGAGCTTGTAGAATACAACCGTTCAATTCGCAAGGAAGACGAAATTCCGCGACCACTGTTTAGTCGGAAGCAACCGGATCGGCGCAAGCTAAAGAACGATCTTCGCCCATACGCGTATCATATGACATCTTCTGAGATAACGAATCTGGTTCAGACGTGCGTCGCGAGACTCGGGGTAATCTCGCCCAGAACGGGTCAGCCGCTACGCGTAACAGCGCGGCGCTTGCGCTATACGTTTGCTTCGAAGATGGCGCGACAGGGTGTTCCCCCTAGAGACTTGGCCGATCTGCTGGATCACACGGACACGCAGCATGTGCTGGTTTACTATAAGGCCGATTCTCGATTTGTCGAACGGCTGGACGCGACTATCGCGATCGAACTAGGGCCACTCGTAAAGGCCTTCATGGGGGAGATAGTGGGCCGAACGCGCGGGGAGGACCGCGACATCATAACGCTGCGAGATCTTCCGGGCCTTGGCAAATGCACCGCAGAATTCGTCTGCGGGCTGGCGCCAGTACGAAGTTGCTATCCTTGTGCGAAGTTTCGGCCGTTTGATGACGGGCCGCACCTTCTCGTTTTGGAGTCCTACGTGAAAGAACGAAGCGAGCATCTTGCATCAGGCGACGATCGCATGGCAGAGCAGCTGGACGAGCTCATTCTTTCGGTTGGCGAGGTCGTGGCAAAAACGATGCGGCAGCCCAATGGTCAGGTCGGCGGCGATGAACAAGAATAAGAGGTTAGCGTCAGCTAGCCTTCCTGCGGATTCTGACCCAATCAAACGGTACCACGACTTCATCGAGAAGATGCGCGCGCATCGCGCATTCTGCGATGTAGCGTGGGAGGAGCCAGTATGGAATATCAGTTCAAGCAAAATACGTAGACGAGCGCACCATGATCGGGCGTACCGGCTCTTCTTTACCGAACACGCTTTGACAAGTCGTTCTAAACTGAGTGAGCGAGCCGTGATGGCATCCCCCTTCGCAGATCTGGCAAAAGCGTGTACCGTCTGCCGGCACCTTCGTCGCGCAATGGATCCACAGGGGCATATCACCTTTCTGCGGGTCCTTCGTCATTTGTATGCTTGCTGTCCACTTCCGGTGCGGCTGGATCCCACGCTTCTATGTCGTGAACACTTTGTGCGCGCGGAGCAGCTCGCTCTTTCAAGAGAAAATCTGCTGACGGCCTATAAGAGTGGCCAGTTTCTCGAAGAGCTGTCCCTCCTGCTTGAACGTCATGGTCTTGTTCGCGCTCCCCTGGACTTTCGATCCTTCATTTCTCGTCCCCCAAACAATGATCGCACGGATGCTTCCTTTGAGGAGCGCGTGCAGCGTCTCCCGCGCCGAAAGCTTCTCGATGCGTTAGCCGATTTGGCAAACAATCCCGAGTTGATCGAGAGCCCGTTTGACCTAATGCTGATGCGCCAGACTGAAATACTTCTTATCGCGGGATTTCGTATAGGCGAACTACTTACCGCGCCTAGTGTTTTTCTGGTGCGCGAACTGGTGTTGGACGAAAGTGGGAATCCCCGCCTCGATGCGCATAGCGGCAAACCTGTGCAGAGGTGCGGACTGCGCTACTGGCCCGAAAAGGGCGGTGAACCCATAGTCAAGTGGCTCGCGACGGTGGCCAACGACCTTGTAGAACGCGCGATATGCGATTTGGAGCGTCTTTGCTTGCATGCGCGTGAGTGTGCCCGCTGGCTCGAAGAGCATCCGGGGAGGGTTCGCTTGGACTTCGAGGACCATGCCCTTCTGTCGATTGCTGAAGGTGCGCAACTATTGAATTTGGCGGGACCTTCCCAGTTTAGACAGTGGCTCCGCACAGGCAATCGCGGCGGAACGGATTGCTTAATCAGGGATGACGGTGGTCACTCGTTTATCAAAGCAGGTGGCCTAAAGCGCGCACTGGCGATGGATCGCTATGAAAAGCCCATGATAGTTCGCGAAGATGGAAGCGTGCAACCTCTTTCGGAGTCGTTTTTCGTATCTTTCCTTAACGACAGTCACAAGGAGAGAGCCACGAATCCGTTCATTGCAGTGCCGTTTGACGCGCAGAGCATTAGCGACTTTCTCACGGGAAGGAAGGGAGTTAGATCCGTGTTCGAGCGCTACGACCATCGAGACGAGAACGGTGAGCCGTTTCGGGTCCGCACCCACGATTTTCGACGACTCATGAATGTTATTTTTCAACGCGGAGGATTATCACAGGTCGAGATCGCTCGTTGGATGGGGCGCCGTCATGTAAAGGACAACGAGGCCTATGACCTCAGGACACCCTCCGAGAGAGCAGAAGAAGTGAGAGATCTCATTCGGCGGGGCGAGGTCGCGGGTGATGTAGCCGATCAATACGCGCAGCTCGAAGCAGAAGAGGCAGACGTGTTCCTTGACAATCGAGTGACGACGTCCCACAAAACCCCACACGGTCACTGCCTTAACAACATGGCAGAGTTGCCGTGTCCGGTCGCTATATCGTGCCTCAGTGGCTGTCTCTTTTTCGCTCGCGTCAAGAATGACGCTGCGAGTCGTGCATATATCGAGAGAACTCGTGATGAATCGCTAAAGGAGCTCGAGCGCGCAAAGGCTGCGGAAGCTCGAGGAGTAGAAAATGCCAAAAGTTGGACCCATGCTCATGAGACCGTTATTTCGAACGCGACACGAGCGCTGGCGATCGACGATGACCCGTCGGTCCAATCCGGTAGTGTCGTGCAATTGAATCCGCAGGGCGAAAATCTTGGGAAACCGATCGAACGCTAAGCGCCGGGCCCCCGAGCCTCGTCGCATGAAGCCGGCAGACATCAGCGCGATCCTCAAGGAATTGCATGACTGGGAGCATCGCCGTCGCGAGGGCGTGCTTAAGTGGTCAAGGATCGAGGAGTTTTCAGGCTTTAGCCGCGTTGCGCTGTGGTCGCGTACTGACATTCGAGAGGCATATCAGAGAGCGAAGCATGCGCAGCGCTCCGACGCGACTCCGCGTATCAAAGAGCGATCGTTCGACGAACGGTTGTCGACTCTGCGCTCTGAGATAGAAGAGATGCGCCAGACGATCAATCGGTACGATGAATTGTGGTCCCTGTACGAAAACAATATGCACCGGATGGGACTTGATCCCGCTGAATTACGCCGTCCGCTCGATCCAATCTTCAGACAGCAGGTGAGGACCCCTACCCCGCGCCGTGGGCGCCGCTGAGCGCGCTGACTGGCGCGCGCGTCACTTCTTTCTCACGGGCGCCTTTCGCCGCCGCGCGGCGAGCTGGATCAACTCAAGGACATCCAGATCGAGCGCAGCCGCCACGTTAAACAGCGTCTCAATGGTCGGGTTGGTGCCTCCCTTTTCGAGCTTGGCGTAGTGACGTACGGTCAGCCCAGCCTCGTGCGACACGTGCTCTTGCGAGAGCTCCATAGATTCCCGGCGCGCCCGAATCGCCGCGCCTATATTGGTCACCAGGTCTTCGAATGACGTCCACTTCACGCCCCCGATTGTCGAGCCGGGCGCCCTCGGAAGGCCAGGCTATAAAAAACAGGTGATATATCACCGCTTGGCAAGGGGCAGTCTTACGCGGACGAGAAGCTTTTTCTGCGATTCGCGCCCCATCTCACCGGCCTGGGACCCCAGTGCATGGCACATCGCTTTGGCGCAATCCCGTGACCCAGGAGCTAGACTTTGTGCTGGAGATGGAACACTCGGACGAGGCCGTGCACGTTGACCGCCTGACGCTGGCGGCATGGCTCCGACTAAACGGGCAGGAGCTAGTGGAGCGACGCCTGCAAGGCGACGGCAAGATCGTCTATCTTTTCAAACGCTCCGCCGATACCAGCCGGCTGATAACACAGTGGGAGGAGAAAGCTCCGCGCGAGGTCGCGTTGGCGCGATTTTCGCGCATAGTCTCTTTCGAAATCAAGAAAGCTGTCCATATGCGCCGGAGCGCAGGGCTCCCAACCCGCCTTCGCTCGTTCGAGAAAAGTTGAGGACGAAGATGGGAAAGCGACTCTACCGAGCCGTGCGGCATATGGAAGCGTTCAAAGAGGCCGCTAAAAACGCTGAGCACATCTTCGTGAAGAATGAAGACGGAACCATCTTCTGCGAGACGCACCTGCGAGACGCCAAACGGTGTGCCCCCGCACCGCAAGGAGATCTGGTTTATGAGAACTCCCTCGATGGCGGTAAATATAAGTTAAGAGTTCTGCGCGAGAAACCGTACCTTGGCCGTCTGACGCTAACAAGGGACGATGTCATTGTGCACGAGCGAGATGTCGGGATAATGTATGACGCGCCTTACGGCCCGGATGTGGAAGATATTCAGACCTGGCAACAGATTAGTACCGATGCTGCGGATGCCGATTACCGTCGGCGCGGCGAAAAGCCACCCAGCTCCTGAAGGATCCGCAATGCTAGGGGAACAGCCGGATACGCGCGACGCACGCATTGCACTTGAACTCTTCTTCGCGATCGCGGGAAAGCTCGAGGCTAGCGATGCGGACCAGGCAGGGCTCCTCGGCGTTGACATTGCCACTGTTCGGGGCTACCGAGTTGAGAAGTATCTACCGGAAGATAGGGATGCGCTTGAACGTATCTCATATGTCGTTTCGATCTGGCTCGCTCTCACCTCGATCTTTAGCTCAGAATCAGACGCCACGCGCGGGCTGCATTCGCCGAACGATTCCTTCAGCGGAGCGAGTCCGTTTCAGCAAATGCTGACCGCGACAATTGAAGGCCTCGTCGACGTCCGCTCCGAGGTCGAAGCGCTCTTTATCAGCTAAAATGGTTGCCGCCTCGGGTGCGTTGGGGACGATCATGGCAAAGTGTCGCCCCGGCCTTTTTTTAGCTGCGAGTAGCGCGACGAAGGTCCAAATCGGCAGTATGATCCAAAAGTACCATCAAACTCGCCCGGCCGCCTCCGTTCGTATTCCGAGGTTCGAGGGCGAAGGCCGACGAAGCGTTTGCCCACAGCGCTGCACCGAACAGGTCGAGTTATGCTAACAAGCGCCCTGACCAAGCCGCCGCGAATTCTTGTTACGATAAAAAACTACCGGTGCTTCGCCGCGCCCGCGCACGTGACGCTAGAACTTGGTCCGAGACTTACCGCGCTGATTGGACCCAACAACGCAGAGAAGAGCGCCGCTCTGAGGTTCTTTTACGAGCTGCGTTCATTGTTTGCGTCCCAATACAAGCTCCGGATGGCCAACGTTCATCCATCGGGTCCGGGTTATTCGCCTCCCAAAGAAGTTACAGATATCCAAGAGCTTTTCTGCAATGCAAACGACGAAGATATGGAGATCATCGTCGAAACTGACGCGTCGGATCTTGCACCAGTTCAGCTAGGCCTAGAAGCAGCGGAGCCGAGCGTTGCCAAGAAAATTAGATTCACAATTTCTCGCCGCACCGGCGAGGTGGTGAGCGAAGTTCCCCTGGGCGAGCAATGGGAGCGAGGACCGTGGGCCCAGATGCAACCGGGAATTGTGCGCTTACAGGACCCCGCTCGAGATATTGTCGATTACAGATTGGCAGCCTCCGCGTGCGACGCCATTGCAGACACATTGTACGTTCCCGCATTTCGGAACCTCATTAACGTCGGGGCTAATGACTCGTTTTATGATATTCTGACGGGCGACGCGTTTGTCCGCAATTGGAGCAATGCCGCTGGGCCGGGGCTTCGCGCGCGTAACGAGGTAGTTGCGTCGCTCCAGGAAAGTGTAGAAGCGCTGTTTCGGTTTGGTCGATTTGAGCTTGTCACGAGCACCGACCAACGTAGTCTGCAGGCCTACATTGATCGCAAGCCCTATAAGCTCTCCGAGCTTGGCGCAGGCCTAACCCAGTTCATTATGGTCCTCTTCTCAGCGCGGCTAGCCCAGCGCTCTTTTGTGCTTATCGATGAACCCGAGACGGGGTTGCATCCTTCACTCCAGATCGATTTTCTGACTACTCTGGCGGATACGGCGAAAATTGGGACCGTTTTCTCCACCCACAGCGTAGGGCTAGCGCGATCGGTTGCTGATCAGACGTACACGGTGATTCGTTCGAATGGCCGTTCTACGTTAAAGGAATTCGACGCACAAACAAACGTGACGGAGTTCCTTGGGGAAATGAGCTACGCTGGTAGCCTCGACCTCGGGTATCGAAAGATCCTTTTGGTAGAGGGCTATTCAGAGATCAAGGCAGTCCAACAGCTACTTCGAAAGCTGAGAAAGATCACGAGGTCACGCTCGTCCCGCTTGGAGGAAACACGTTAATTCGCTCGGACGCGGCGCGTGCGCTAGTCGAGCTAAGACGGCTGAGCAACAACATTTACGCTCTAATAGACAGTGAGAAAAAAGACGTGAGTGCGGAACTGCGCCAACGAGGAAGCGCTTTGTCAAGGCTTGTCTACGCCTTGGAATAGACTGCCACGTCTTGGAGAGAAGAAGTATAGAAAATTATTTTACCGGGGACGCGATCAGGAAAACGCAACCTGATGTCGAGCATCCGAGAGCGCTGGCTAGGGACGAAGCCGTGCCCGAGGGCTGGAGTAAGGAATTAAATTGGCGTACCTTGAGGGAGATGTCATGGGGTGACGTGGAGCACACCGATCTCGGGATTTTTCTTCAGCGTCTAAAAGATTCGCCGACTAGGTGAGAGTCGAGATACCGGCATGTCGATGAGCTCTGAGCAGTCTTTAGGAACGCTCGGCTACGTGCGAGCGCTCATACGAGCGCTTCCGCGACGAGACGCCTTCTATTTGCTTCGTGCAATGGTAGAGCGGACAGCGTGGTTCTGGAGTTTGCGAGCGACGTGGCGAGGTGTGCTGTTCGGATTCGAGCGCCGGCGACTAGGGCTGTCGCGCACAACGGAGACGTGGAACACGCTCTTCGGGGAAGCTGTCTCTATTGGCATGACGGTCGTCCGACTCGTCGGGCTCCCTGCCATGGTAGCGATCGTTGTCCTGGCTGCGGACGCGTGGGCACCGTGGCGAGGGCTTCATTTACAAGGCTTGCGCCACATCATCGCGCCGGAAGGTTTCAAACATGATGCATTTGTCGGTGCGGCATCGGCGATTGCACAGGTTGCCGTGGTGGTGTTAGGACTTTACTACGCTGCTCTCAGCGTCGTCGCGAGCACAGTTTATGCTAGGGCGAGTAACGACATTCGCGCTCTGTTCATGTCTGAACCGCGAAGTCGTGCCTTTATGTTGGTTTGCGGACAGCTGGCCGTTCTCGCGGGGAGCTTGTTAATCGCCGACACGTTTGGCGCGAGTGTTGGGTGAGTTGCATTAGTAGCCTTGGTCTGTGCGATGGCTTATTCTGTCTTGGGGTTGGTAGCCGTGACGCAACAAGTGTTCGACTACTTTGACCCGAGTCGATTGGTTCCGATGGTTGAGTCACAGCTAGACGCTATCGTCGACGCACTTCCGCAGCGTCGATCGGCGGTCTTTGAGCCCAGTTTATTCCAACACTATCGGAGGCGCTCCAGGGGCCTGACAGAGACGCTTTTGCATATCGAGCGGGCCTCGGACAGTCCTTCCGGGAGTTTGAGGGTTGGTTCCACGCTCCTAAGATTATTTCTAAGATATTCCTCGGTTAAGGCATCGATACCGGAAAACAGTACCTGGTATCTTCGTCGCGAGATTTTTCAGGAGTTTGCATCGATCGACTACAATCTCTATCAAGTTGCGCTTGCTGCTGGAAGCACTGGTCAAGTCGAACGCGCCGAGATAATAGATAGAGATTGGTTTGAAGCCGAACTCACGTCCAGTCTTGAACAGGTAGCCAAACGTGTGTACGAGGCTGGTGGTGTCGACTACCTTACGGAACTTAATAGCCTCGCCTACCAGATATTGCAAAATGCTGCTGAGAAGGGCGCAATTGTATCAGGTACGCGCCTTGCGTTAACCATGCTCAAGGAAACGTTAGAAGTCGCCATGGTGGATCCGCAGAGAGTCGCGCCGAGCGAGGCCAAGAGTTTTGGCGCGGGCATCGGGGATACTGTGGCGGTATTTACAACAGGTCTCGCGTTAGGGCTTTTGCGAACGATCCATGATCTGCGTAGTCGCGCAATCCATAACGAGATCCGCGCAGCCTTGGAGACGCTCGCCCTCAACATACGCGGAGTCCCCGTAGCCGCTAATCTTCAACTTCAACGCGTTCGGAGCTATTGGGCGTTTGAAGGGCGACTGGTCGGTGCACACGTGACACCAGTGAATATGGTGTTCAATTGATTTCGGCTGAAATTGGGCGGGGTCTAGCCGACGACATCTCCGCTGTGCTTGCCGCCTTCGAAGACGACGTGTTGCCGGCGGTCTACAATCTCCTCTCAGCGCAGCGTTTCGTGGCCGCGGCGGCAGCAGCCCGACGGTGCCTTGAGAGCGTTCATAAGCTTCAGTCGGCGGTTGAGGAACTCACTGATGTACTTTCCGAGCTCGGCACGCTTTCCGCGGTCGGCCCATCAAGCCGCCCAAACATCCAAGATACCGAGCAACGGCTGCGGGAGTTGAGAACCAGAGTTATTCTGCTGTACGGCAATGCTGCCGCAAGGGTTCCGGAGTTACGAGGCGTCGACACTCCCGATTTTCTGAGCCACGCATATTCCGTTTTAGCTGACGAGGTTTATTGGGCTGCAGGGTCGTCTCGACATGAGAATATCGCGGAGATCTTGCTTCCGTCATTTCTGACCCTTGGAACAATCCTCGTCTCCAGCGAATCCGAAGATCTCTACTCAGCTAACGTACTTCTCGACATGTTTGATGTATCGGGCTATGTACTTGCCTATTTTCATGCGGGCAGCCGATCGACGGACGAAATTGACCACGCTTTGGGTGAGGCGCTGGCATCGGGGAAAAATCTTGCTTCTCTTCTCGAGGTAGCTTTCGCTGTCCGCGCGGCATTGATTTTCGATCGTTGGTTCGAGAGCCGCGTCGCCGGAAGTCCAATTTCCTTCGGCGCACTAAAGAGCTCGCGCACAGAGATCCATTGATCAGAGCGTTTCGAAGAAGCTCGCAGGCCGGTGGCATTGATTTGTTCTCCATATTATACGGCAGAGCGCACGTTGACGCGTACGCCTAGCCCTATACAGTCGAGCAACTCGCAAAGCGCGGTGTAGATGACGACGATTCGACTACTACGGATTGAGACGAGTTGTAACAATGCCAAGAGTCACGGAGGCTTATGTCGCTATGCAGACAGCGAACGAGATGCAACGGTCTCGCAGAACCCTCTGCACGCTCATGCTCAATGATATGGAGGCTCTAGTACTTCCGAGACTGTCTAGTAAAAATCGTCGTATCGTCGAGCTCGAAGAAATGACTGAATCTCGCGACATTTATTGCCCGACTCCTTGGTAATCGTTTTTCGAGAGATCCGTCAGAGGCTGCTGGCGAATTCATTGAGCAGTCAGCCAACAGGATTATTCACTTTGGTGAGGCAGCGATGAGTTATAGCGCGACACTCCCGAGGACTCATTGTCCTTAAAGCTGAGTACGATTCCAGCGAAGTCGTTCAAGCTCATAAAGAGAAACTAACTCAAATAGAGCTCGTCGTCACGGCGCGAGAGACGTGTCATTAAAATCAGCGCGCGAGATGTGTTGCACCAAGTTTTCCGACGATCGACGCAAAGATATGGAACAACTGCTCACAGATCTATCGATCGTCTACACGCTGCTAAACACTTCAAACCTGATAAGCAAGCCTATCTCGATCTCGCGAAGCTGAACGTCGATCGCGTAATTACAATGCTAAAGGTTACTGAGTCAGTCAGTATCTACTTTTCTCTAACGTCGGAAAAGTCGTAAGAGAAGTCCGAATTTCTCTATAAGTTCGACAGTTGCAATATCTGCGATTTCTGCCGAGCTCCCGAATCGATCAGATCTAAAATCGAAGCCGTTCATTGGGAGCGGGGTGAAGATAGGATACGATATAACAAGACGCCTTCTACAGAGAGAATCGATGCAGTGTTGCAAGAATTGAAAGATAGCAAGATCTTCGTTATAGACCGTTCGAAGTGCGACGAGCTCATCGTAATCAGATTATAAATTCCGGGAAGAGCGCTTAGATCCGTAGATTTACCGCACCGACCTCATCTCAATTGACGTTCCGGAAGATTGAAGATCTCTTGGTATAAACCGCGCGAGTAGCAGTTTTTGTTCAGAGAAGAGAGTTACGTTGGAGAAGCTTTTATCGGAAGCTATGAATAAGAAAGCACAAAGCGTCGTTCACTCAATGAGAGCAAAGATAGGAAAGCATACCGAGAGGCTTATAAGCAGTCGCCGGTAATCACTCTCACTAAGACTGAATCATTTGCGGGATAGAGATATTCATTCGTGCGAAAAACAGATCAGTAACTCAGCGAGCGATATACTTATCAACATCAGCTACGCCTAGCTAGATCCCGAATCATTCTGCGTCGGTGTAAGAGGGAACGCTAGATATATCCCTTAACGAAAGTGAACGAGAAACTCAGTACCGTGACTTACCGAAGTTTCACACTATGAGCCGAGCTCACGCTTCAGCACTTACCGCTGCTAGATTGTCTCTTCTTCGCTCTTGGCTTTCAGCTTCTTGGCTAATTTCTTCTCTTTTGTGAACATCACAGTTGCTGGATAGAAACGCATCCTTATCGTGTCTTTTACCTTTCTTTGTCTTTCTATCCGAAGGACTTCTTATTATTTTCTTATCCATACACCTTGCATATAGCTCGCTCTTAGACTTAGTTCTGTTTATTTTATCTAGTCAGCAGAGTCCCAGCATACTGCCGGGAACGTAAAAAATCCCGCCGTTTGTGGTGACCTGCGATAGCTCTTTTTGTCTGCTGTCTTGTTCCCTTATTGTTAGTTCTTATGTTATTCTCTCTCTTCTCTCAGCGACTTACTATAGCTCTTTTAGTTGCCTTCTATCCTTCCTAGTTTGCAGCTCTTTACGTCTACACAATAACGTACCTACTATTGACGCCATCTCGCTGTTTAGTTTTTTTAGTAGCTTAGCTAGCGCACATGGCAGCACATCTATATCTCTTAGTCTTTCTATCTTCTACTTATAGTTTTCTCATTTTCTCTCTTTTTTATACTGTTGCTTTCCATCGTTTGCTGCGAGTAGCAAGCGGCGGGAAGACGCCGATCGTGTACCCAGTATATAATTCATCTCGTTGAGTGTCTCTATATATCGTTTTGGGCTGTATGTGGGCACCCTTTCTGGGCCTTCCCGTGGCATTCATCTTATTGCTTTAACACTCACTCTGCCTGCCCTTATCTATTTCTCTGTTACAGTCTTGTTAACTTCTTACACCTCTGTTAATCGTGGCATAGGGAGCGGATTCTTGATTCGCGTGTTAGAGACGCCTCCTTATTTGCAGCCTTATTTCTTCTTAGTTCCGCTCAGCATAATTTTAGTCTGCTCTTCTATCAATTGCTCTATCAGCTCACATTAATCCGTGTCCTTGATCCCTCTTAGCTTTTCCAAGCCTATACGCTCTCTCTCTTCCTTTAAGTTCTGGATCCACTTTGTACATAGCGATGTATCTATCATATCTTTGCCTATCTACGATCTGTCTTACGATCTTTATCTCATAGCCTTTCCTTTATCCTTTTTTTCTTCTCTTTTATTTAGCTTTTTGTTGCATCTATGCAGCTAGCTTTTTTCTTTCTTTTCCTTTAGCGTATATATTGGAGTCTCACTTCCATCGAGCTAACCGTATATCTTTCTACTGTATAGAGTCCTTCTGTCCCTATATAGATTTTAGTTTCTCAGCTTCTTGTTTTTGTACATTTCCGTAGTTACGGTATCACGGGGAATGAGCGTAGTTCCTTTTTGCTTCTTTTCCTCCTTCTTTCAGTTTCCTTTTTTATCTTCCTTTTTCTATTTTTTTTTCCCATATCGGAAGTCTACATTTCTACTTTCTATACCTTTTTCGGTAGATACTAGCTCACTATATCTCTGTCCTAGATTCTCCGTGACTTCTCTTCTTTATACAGCTTTATCTTTTATGTCGTGCCCTTTTGGGATATTGAGCAGCTCCTCTCGTACGCGGCTACCCGAAGCGCTATAACGCTGGTGGGACTGCACTCTAGTACCGAGTATACTTTTGTTTCTACCTATAGTCTTTCTTCTTTCCTCTGCTTCCATATTGTATTTTAGCTCCTTTTTCTATCTTCCTTTCTTTCCTACCTTATTTATATCTCAGCTTTTCTCTACATGACTGTAGCTGCTTGCTTATTTTTCTTTTCTATATTACTTTTTCCCTACAGTTACTCCTCTTCCTACTTTTTCTATATCCTCTCTTCTTTCCTCTCCTTCCCTTCTTTTTCCGCATATATCTTTATCTTCAGCATTTCCTTTCTTTCTTGCTTAGCTAGCTTTAGACTTTTATAGAGCTAGTTTCTTTTATACTCTTAGCCTTCTAGCCTCTGTTTTCTTTTTTCTTTATTTCCAGTTACCCATCCTCTCCATTTCTCTCCTTTCCTTCCTTTTCATCCAAACTTCTTTTATTTCTATTCTTCTATTTCCATCTTTTTCTTTCTCTTTTTCTACCTATCATTTTTACTTCTTTATCAGCTATCATCCGAAGATAAGTGTTACACCGTTGTACTGTACTTAGCATTTACGGCTAAGAGCTTGTAGTTCTGTTAGATAAATCTATTCTCTCTATTTGTTTCAGCCTTCTGTAGTATATCTACTATTTTCTCTCCTTTTCTCTATTCTTCTTTGTTTTTCTCATCCACTATTTCTTTTAGAGTATATGTTCTCAGTCTTATCTCTTTTTTCTTATCTCTCTACAGATGTCTTTGGCTAGTAGCTTGTTCTGCCGATTTGTCGCTTTCTTTTATACAGCGTCTTCTCTCTCTACAGCCCTACTCTCTCTTTCTTATTTTCTTCTATATCCATTCTTTTCATCTACTATTTTGTCTATTATATCTTTCTTTCCTTTTACTTTCCTTTTTCCGCGCCGTAGTTGCATCTTTATATCCCTCTACGATGTTTTTTCTTTCTTTTTACCGAGTAGTTCTTTATCCTACTCTCTTCTAATATTGCCTCTCTTTACTTCTATCTCATCTTTCTCTCCCTTCTCACGTCTTCTTCTTTGACGTCACTAAATGTTTTTCTTTATCATTCTCGCTAGATCTCCCAGCTCCTATACCATCTCTTTGCATATTGATCTGCATAGTTTCCTTGATTTATTGAGATAGACGTGTATGCTATCTTTTTATCGCTTCCTTCTTGTCTTTTCGCTTCTCTTCTATGGAAAGAGCTCTAACACAAGTAATCTACTTCTCCCCGCCGTAGCAGTTTAACTATCCTCTTTAGGGCTTCAAAGATCTCTTCTTTCTAGGCTTTTAGATCTTCTGTCTCAATCTCTTTAAGCACTATTTGCTGTGTCTCATGCTGCATACGTTGCAACAAAAATCAGTGTGCAGTATTATCTGCTTACACTTGCGCGCTAGACTCGTTCATCGCACGATTCGCGTTTCCTACACCCCATATCAGTTAAATCTACATCGGATATGCGCTCTTTTCTTTGTCTCTTATGGCATGATGAGGTGCCGACGCTTCTCTCACAGTGCTAATATCTTTTCGGTAGAGATGCCCTTGTATTTTGCTTGCTTTCCTTGCATCCTGTGTCAGTCTATGTCTTACTCAGATTTATGTCTAAGTCTATCTCTATTCTGCTGCCATGTCTTCTGCTACTAAAGCGTCAGTAGAAAACGTTGTCTCGTCTATGAAGCTCTTTCTCTCTCATATTTCTTCCGATGACTTTAGCATCAGTGCCTTCTTTCTCACCTGCTCTTTAGTGCCTGCAACCATATGTCAGTACAATTAGAACTCATCACTTACTTTCTTTAGACTTTTTTACACTCACTATCTTTTCAATCCCTGTTTGCGCCTTTCTCTTAGCAGTACTTCTACCAGCTCTGCCATTTCATCTTTTTCTAGTGTTACGTCGCTTGCTTTGTCTCAGATCCCAATGACGCGGCGATGTGTTTCTATTACTTCTACTCCACAAGGGTGTATGCCTCTAATTCCGCGCTTACGATGTTACCTTTTTAGCCTACGTTGTAGTTGCACATCGTTATCTTTTTTTTCTCTATCTTTCCGTTTCGGCGATATGCCACAGCGTTTGAAGCGATGACTTATGTCTATAAACTCTCACCTATCTATTTTTTTCTTTCGCTTTCTAGAGCTCCTTTTTCTTATCTTATATCGTACTGTTATACTTTCTTTATGCATCGCAGCTACTGTTTTGACAGCTTTCTCTCTTCTTATCTGAATTCTGCTAGTACTACTTTTCTTCTTTTATTTTCAACGATGACTTAATACGCTATTTTTGTACTATAAAGTACGCTTTTTTCTACCTCTGCGCTCTATATGTTCTCTTTGTGTAATCTATTATTTGCTTTTTCATTTTTCCTACCTTTTATTTTTTATCTTTTTTTTCTATAATCTTTGTCTCACAGAGTAGATCATCTATATCATTCTCTCTTATTTTTTTAAGAATACCTTAAAACATTCACTTTCAGCCATTCATTCTACTTGTCTTATTCTTTTAAATCTTATCTCCCTATTTATCTCTCCATTTACTTATTCATTTACCCACTTTCTACATTTCCCAATCTAGAATAAAAAAGAGTAATTATGTAAACGTCAAGATAGAAGAGCTCATTGAGCAAATCTGCTTGATATTACCGGTGGATTGGAAAGCCCGGCGATTTTTCGTCCGGGCTTTTCCAATGCCACCCGTATGTCACAAAGGTTGCCCATAATCGTCAAGATGATCGCGATTCGACGTTCAAAACCGACTGGTCGACCGCCGAGGCTCCGCTTTCAGCCGTCGGATCTTTACAAAATCCGGATTTGCAAGGCGGCGGCGGGCGAGGAAATCCCGCTGCTGGTGAGCGCGGAGACAGGCCTCCCCGTCGTCCGGGCCAACCAGTTCATACTCGTCGCTCGGCGGGATCGGTCTCAAGTCGCCACGCTCAAGGGGGATCTTGCCGCGCTGGCTGTGCTCTTGGGTTGGGGCCGCCATTACGACCTCGATTTAGACGAGGCGATCGATCGTGGCAGCGGCCTTGAGCAGACCGCCGTCGTGTCCCTCGTCGACGCCTTGCGTGTGAACTACCGCAAGCGGAAAACGCCGGCCAATGTTGTCAGCGTGAATACGCCTCTCGTCTGTACTGAGATGTGGGCTAGACGCATTGCGCTTGCACGCGACTTCATCGCGTGGAACCTAGCGGAAGTACTCTTGAAGTGTGAGCCGGGGACTCTGCGGTACCAGCATGTTCGCGAACGGCGAGAAGCCTTTATACATGCAATGAATGGGCGCATTCCGAAGGCGCGCTCACGCCCATCGCGCAAAGGCCTGCAAGAGTCACTAAAAGCGCGCCTCATTGCGGTGACCGCGCCAGGAAGTCCCGAGAACCCGTTCCAAGCAGCGCTGCGAGAGCGCAATTCTCTCATCATCGATACTCTCAAGACGTTGGGCTTACGCCGCGCCGAGCTGTGCAAGATTCGAGCATCAAACTTCCGCCCGGGCCCAAAGCCGACGCTGCTCGTGGAACGCTTGCCTGACGATCCCGACGATCCGCGTTTACATCAACCGCAGGTCAAGACGCTCACGCGGTTGATGCCACTCGACCATCGGCTCGCCGCGCGAATCCAGAGATATATCTTGGACGATCGGAAGAAGCTGCCAAACGCAAAAAGGACGCCGTTCCTGTTTCTGGCGAGGACCGGCAATCCGATATCGCTTTCGGCGATTAACAACATTTTTGAGCAGATCGTACTTTGGCACCCGGAGTTCGACGGGCTGCTCACACCGCACGTTATGCGCCACACGGCGAATGATGAACTTTCGGAAACTTTCGAACGCGCCGGTTGCAGTCAATCCCTGGCGGAGGAGGTTCGCAACTTCCTTAACGGGTGGGACCCGAATAGCACTCAGGGCGCTGAGTACACCGCAACATACACCGAGGCAAAGGCCGCCGAAATCTCACTCGCCCACCAGCGGCGGATTTTTGATGAGGAGAACGCGGAGTGAACGAAAACATATTTAGCCCCTTTTCGCTCCCAGCGATCCTGCGCTCGCAGGGTGAAATCTATGACTCTGTCGGTAATCTCGTGGAACGCGATGGGAATGCATGGCGCTTGCCGGGCGTTGCAAGGAGCGGAATCCTCAACTGGGACCTATTTCCCGGCGTCCCTTCTGAGATCGCCGATGCGCTCGTCGCCTTCGTGCGATTTAACGTTGAAACGAAGTCATCGGACCACTGCCGCAACGTGTTCCGCGAACTGAATCGCCTATGCGAGAACATCGGGCGTTACGAAACCGGCGGGATGCGGCCCTTCCTCCTGGAACGGCTAGCGGCGCTGCGTAACGGTGGTGGTGAGTGGAAATTCCACTACGTTCGCGATTGGTACCGGTGGTGCGCCGATCAAGACTTTCGCGGCTTTGATGATGCCGAGTTGCTCTACGAACTCGTGGGCCTTCGAATCCCGGGGAACAAGAAAGGCGAGGCTGTTCTCTCCGACGACGAGGAGCAAGGACCGATCGACGATATCGAGGAGATCGCATTGCGAGCTGCGCTCCACCGCGATGGCGGCAACCTGCTCGAACGAGCTCTGACATGGTCTTTTCTGGCGCTCGGCTCAAATCCGAAGAATTTGGTTTATCTTTGCGAGGATGACTACAAGACCATCGTACACGGTGATCATGCTTTTCATTCACTCGACGTGCCGCGAATAAAGAAAGGCATGCAGCCCAGGGAGGTCCTGAGGCCGCGAAAGCTGGACGGCTTTCTTGCCAGTCTCTTTAACGATCTCAAACAGAGAAACGCCGGTATCGAGATCCCGGCCAGCTTCTCTCGCCCGCTTTTCTCAAGAACCACGCCTCGTCCCGATTGCCTGGGAACCGGCATTGAAAAGTACGCCTTCCACTTCACCTCAACGGATCTCTCGCGAATCGTCAGCGAGTACACTCACTATTTGGGAGTTACTTCGCATCGAACGGGTAAACGCCTCAAAGTTACGCCACGGCGACTGAGATATCGCTTTGCTACCAAGAAAGTGCAAGAGGGATGCCCGATGGAGGTTCTCAAGGACCTTCTCGATCATACCGATCTTCAGAACGTCATCGTCTATTACTCGGGCGCTTCAATGATCAAGCGCCTTGATGAGGCCATGGCGGTTTCGGTTGGACCGTTCGTCAACCGCTTCCTGGGGCATGTTATCGAGAACGAAGCTGGTGCAATCGGAAGCGGCGGCCGCGTGAAAGCCGAGCCGATGGGGCGCATTAAGAACATCGGGAGCTGCGGCAGCATGTCTTTATGTACGCTCTTCCCGCCGTTCTCGTGCTATCTGTGTCCACTGTTTCAGCCTTGGCGTCATGCTCCGCACCGAGAGGTCCTTGAGGACCTTATCCGTCAGCGCGACGATCGCATTGAAGCGACTGGTCGTGATGACGACCGCATCGCAAAGCAGTATGACGAAATCATTCTTAGCGTGGGCCAAGTCGTTGCACTTTGCGAGGGCGGCACGGCATGAACCTTGCAGCAAAATATCAGCCGGACCCGCGCGAGCACCTCGCTAGTTTTGTTGCGAGAATGCGCGAGGCGGCGCCGTTCGGCGCCGTGGATTGGGGCGCGCAGATGTGGGACCTCACTGGGCGCTTGACGCGTGCTGGAAAACGTCTCCACGTTGCGACACGGGACGTTCTCTGGTTCTCGAAACTCCAGGTAAGCAAGGACGATCCGCGAGCGCCCTTCGGGCCTTTTTTCGATGGGTTTGCAAAGGCGGTAATCTGCAATCGACATCTCCGTGCATCCCAAACGGTCAGCGCTCATCGAGTCTCCCTGCGGGCGCTTCGTTATATCGAGGCGGTTATGCGGCGAGAAGCGTTTGAAGACATAACGCGTCTTGAGGGACGGCACTTTCACGACGCCGAGGCAATGGCTTCAGAGCGCGAAGAGGCGAGTAGCGCATATCGCGTTGCGCAACGTCTGGAAGAAATCGGCAAGATCATCGACCAAAACGGAATCGGAAATATACGGATCCAGTACCGCTCCGGCATACGTAAGAGTTCGGTCGCCGCGATCGCAACGAAGATGCCGGCCTCAGCATCGTTGGAGGCTCTCGGTGACGTCTCCGCCTCAAAAGAACTCTACAAGGACAAGCGCGATCTGATCCTGATGCGTGCGGTTGACATTCTGGCAGGGACGGGATTCAGGATCGGTGAGGCGCTGTCGCTACCAGAGAGCCCGATTATCGATATTCCCGCTGGAATCGGTCTACGGTACTGGCCGGAGAAGGGCTGTGAGGTTCGGATCAAGCAGATCAGTTCCGCGCATCGCGAGCTGATCGAGCGGGCCGTTACGGATCTGATGGACGCTTGCGCGGAAGCGCGTGCCGTGGCGCTGTGGTGCGAAGAGCACCCTGGCCGGGCGCCGCTGCCCGACGATCTGCCCGCGGTCTTGTCGACGCGTGACATCGAAAAAATGGGGCTCGTCGCGAACGCTGCGCAGTGGCTCAAGCAGAACGCTGTTCCGACATTTGTAAAAGGCGGTATCTGGATGGTGCGTCGTGACGATCTAGAGAAGGCGTTGGCTGCACTTCGAGACGATCGTCCACTGCTAACTGCTGGCAACGGCTGCACCCAATCGCTTGGGCACAGCTTGTTCGTCATGTTCAAGAACGAGTTGCACGCCGATCGCGCGACGAATCGTTTCGTAGCGACCCGAGTTTCTCAAGCGCAGATTGCGGACTTCCTGGGAGCGAGAGACGACAGTTTATATGGCGAATCTAAAGGCGGAAGCATATTCAAACGCCGTGATATGCGAGATCGGCAGGGCAAGTATCATCGTCTAACAACCCACCAGTTCCGTCACTGGCTGTCCACCATTGCGAAGCGGGGAGGCCTCTCCGACGTCGAGCTGGCCCGGTGGATGGGGCGCAAGCGGCTCGCGGATAACCGAGCATACGACCACCGCACTCAAGAAGAGCGTGTTGAAGAAGCGAGAGATCTCATTCGGTTTGGCCAAGGAACGGGAGCGATTGCGGAGACATACCGATCATTGCCGCCAGCCGACGCGGAGACATTTCTTAAAGTGCAGGTGGGCTCTGCGCTTAGCACACCTTACGGAATGTGCTTGCATGATTACGGCCAGGGGCCGTGCGAGAGGCATTTTTCCTGCGCGGGTTGCGGCGAGTTGTTGCGAAAAAAGAATGATCGCGAGGAAAGTGGCGCTCTCGTTGAGATGCTTGAACGCACGCAAAAGAGCTTAGAAGCTGCAAGGTTGGAAGAAAAAGACAGTACGGTCGGAGCCGGAAATTGGGTTGCTCGCAATGAGCGACTTGTAATCGATCTTATCACTATGCTAGCCGTAGATAGAGACGATGAAATCGCAGACGGCGAACTGGTCCGTGTCTGGCCGAACAGTCCGAGCAAGGCGGAGAACAGCGATGCGACGTAAACGCAGAGTTCCGAAGATGACGTCGGCCGATATTCAAAAGGCTCTACACGAACTCGATGCGTGGTATCGCGGCGAACGTCAGGGTCGCCTCAGTTGGAAGATCCTCGAAGATAAGCTCGGATTTACGCGTCAAGGACTGTCGAGTCACGATGAGATTGCCGAGCGTTTCGCTGAGGCGAAGACGGCTAACCGTCCGCGGGGTAAGGTTTCAAAGGCACCGCCGAAAAGCACCGACCAGCGAATCCTGGACCTTCAACGCGAAGTCGGGACGTTGCGAGCGATCATCAACCGCTACGACGAACGTTGGGCTCGCTACGCCAGGAACGCCGCTTTGCGCGGGATCTCCCTTGAACTCCTCGATGAGCCGATGGATCCGCCAGCGCGAACAGTCGTGAGAGCGAATAGACCTCAACGGCGCAATAGCAGGTTCTAAAGGAGAACACGGTAATGGCTGTCGCGATCGATCCAGACGCAGATCTTAGTACGTTTGCCGACGTTCACCCCATTGCTGAACGGCTCACCGATGCTCTCGGCATTCAGGCTGTTGCTCGGCTTGTTTGCACGGGCCCCGAAGATCTTTCGCAGGTTCTCTCTTGGCGGAGTGAGGTTTCCGGAGCAGTTGCCAAACGATTGATCGACGTTGAGTTCTTGCTATCGCGAGTCGCGCTGCTCTTTGTTGGAAGGGCGGCGACAGATTGGCTACTCAGCACCGATATCCGGTACGGTGGTGCGCGGCGTATTGATATTTTCGCCACGGATGGTGTAGCGCCGCTGCTCGATGATCTCGAACGGATCGCTGAGGCGACGCAAGGGTAGGTTGGCGAAGACTGCGCCTCGACATGGTTTTACCCCGCGCGTCTGGACTGTTCACTTTCGCGGGCCTTCCTCGGCGCGCACACCCTTCACCATTCTCCGGCTACGATTCGCTCGTCGGTGAGCAACGCAAACATATACGACGGCGCCATGAGGTGCCGAACTTGGGTCGTATCTTTGAGCGGCAACAGGGGCAGAGCACGCTCCAAGTGCCCCTTGGAGAATGACCGATTCGTGGTGTCGAGGCGGAGCGTCGCGCCACGAATTGTGTACGTGAACTTTTTGCCTCGGATCTGGCAAAACGTCTCGCCCTCATACTTAACTAGACGATTCCACACTTCGTCTATCTTAATTACCACGATTCGAGTCTTTCAAAATCAAAGCGCTTCAGGCGGACGCCTGTCGAAGGCGTCCCGCCCACGCTCACATGCGTTAGCACCTGGTTTGATGAGTAATGAGGATCCAAAAAGCTCGATCGTAACTTCATCATGAAAGCGAAGGCGCTTGGTAAGGGCGTCGGGCAATATAACGGCAAGACCGCCGTTGACGCGCCGCAGGGTTGCCTGCACCTGAGGATTTCCCGTTGGTCTCCGATGACGTGCGAGTACTAAATCCTTCCGGCCGCACAGCGTCAGCACCGTATATACAAGTGCACCGACCGTCACCCTCACCAACTCTCCCATAAAAACTCCTCGGTTTGGTGCCGCTAGCGTATCCGACACATGACTATTCGACGTCGCGATCGCGCGACTTCTAGACGAAACAGGCATTTGATCAAAAGAGCTTCGCAAACGTATGGGCCTCTCTCCGTGGCTACTCATCGGCATCCATTGGACACCCGCTGGGGGCCCAGCGGACGGCCAGTGGACGGCCACTGGACGGCCGACGCACGTTAGCAGCGGGGCCGAGCGTTAGCGACGGTAGGGATTTTCGGGTGGCTTCAATGATCCATAAGAACTACGTGAAATGAGATCGGCAAGATCTCCATGAAAGCCCGTGCGAGCGTCGTAATGGAAGGGGGCCGGTGTGGGCGTAGCCGACTGGTTTTCGAGATTTTGTAACGACCTTGTCATTCGCGATGGGGGAACCATAGCGAGACGTTATGGCCTCATCACTCAACGTCTAAACACCGATTTCTGGAATACGACATCAGACACTTCCCACAGCTTGTATGTGGGGTCGTACGGGAGAAACACGGCAATTGCAGGCATCAGTGATCTCGACATCATTTGTCAGCTCCCGTCGACGGAATACGACAAGTATAACAAGTACACGGCTAACGGGCAGTCCGCACTGTTACAAGTGGTAAAAGCATCGCTGCAAAGGACCTACGGTAGCAGCGATATCGGTGGCGACGGACAGGTCGTAGGGATCAGATTCGACGATGGGATTACCTTCGAAATTGTGCCCGGGTTCCTAAACAAAGAGGGCGGGTACATCTACCCGGACTCTAATGCTGGTGGGAGCTGGAAGAGCACAAATCCCCGCCCGGAGATCAAAGCGATAGCTGACCGCAACAAGGTATGCAGCGGTAACCTCGTTCAGCTTTGCCGGATGATGCGAGCTTGGAAGAATAAGTGGAGCGTTCCCATGGGCGGCCTCCTCATAGACACCCTCGCTTATCAGTTCATTGAAGGCTGGGCATATAAAGACAAGTCGTTTTTGTATTACGATTTCATGAGCCGGGATTTTTTTGAGTGGCTCTCAAGCCAGAGCGAAGAGCAGTACCACTGGCGTGCGCCCGGAAGTAGCTCGTACGTGCGCGTGGGCGGTGCGTTTCAGTACAAGGCAAAACGATGCTATAATATTTCAATCGAGGCTATTGCACACGAGCAGAATAAGCCGACGAGTCAAGAATACTCAGCAAAACAAAAATGGAGGGAGATATTTGGAACGGCCTTCCCGTCCTGAGGATACTGCTGAGAGTCGAGCGATTCTTGAGGGCCACCTTCGCGAGTCGTACGGGCGGGTTGTCTACTCTCATAAAACGCACGAAAAATGCGCTGACATCCTCCTAACTCGTCTCGGTCGTATCAAGCTGGCGCAGATCATACTGTCCGCTATCGTTACCTGTGGGCTAATAACTGCAGTCTTTACGAATCTTGTAGTTATCGTTGTTGTAAGCGCCTTTGTTTCGTCAATCCTTTTAGTTCTCAACCTCTATACAAAAGAAGACGATATTGGCGCGATAGCTCAAAAACACAAACAGGCGGCAAATGATATTTGGTTGATAAGAGAGCGATATCTCTCCCTTATCACCGACCTCCGCATGAATACTCGGCCACTAGAAGAGTTGGTCGAGAGGCGAGACCTACTTGTCGACGAGCTGCATGCTGTGTATGCCGGCTCGCCAAGCACGAATGCAAACGCCTATAGAAAAGCGCAGCAGGCTTTGAAAGTTTCTGAGGACATGACTTTCTCTGATGCTGAAATCGACAACATGTTGCCGGTAGACCTGCGACGCTCGTGAGTAAAGTACCCGTTTGTTGTAGCGGAAAACCGGTCAGGTGAGCACGTTTGTGCCAAAATGAAAAAGATCTCCAATGGGCGATACAGAATGACAGTACCTAGCGACTTCGGACTCGGTTCGACTTGGGTTTTTTGGATAGGCATTTTGATCGGGCTCGGTGGCTTTGCACTTGCCTACGCCGGGTATATCGCCGACCAGCAGACCAGCGCGCGAATCGAAAGTGTCGAAAGGAAGGCCGATCTCCGTATCAGCGCCGCGGATGAAGAGGCTCGACGACGCATAGCAGAGGTTGAAGCGAAAACGGCGGAGCGTCGATTATCTAGATCCCAGCGAGCGCTCTTTCAGGCCCTATTCCATTCGTCAAGCGAAGCCGTTCGCGTATCTTATATGACAGGGCAGGGGACCGGAGACGTTGGAGCACTTATAACGGACATCCTTGAAGCCGCCAAACAATCGGGAGCGCAGCTTGGAGGCAATGGAACGGCATTTGGGGTACTGCCTGCTGGCATTTCTTTCCAAGCCAATCCTAACGATCAAGATACGATGGCCCGGCTCACGGCTTTCGCCCAGGGAATCGGTCAACGAGTTGAGGTCACGCGAGCCATAAATGCGCCGATGGGCAGCATCACCGTCCAGATTGGATCCCGAGCCGAAGGTTTTCCCTAGCTTAAGCCGCGCCTTGTCCGGTGCCGAAAGCCTAAATTCGCTGCATATAACCGTTCTTGACCGTTCTGGGCTGTCGCCGATTTGCAGTCGACGGGTAGGCCGGATGGCTTACGCCAAATCTGGCTGTGATTTGCCGAGCGAGAGAGCCGGCAATATACTTAGTGACAATGGCGAGGCGTTCTTGAAGCGATCGAGTCTATGACCGACGATCGAATTGCACTGATGGCCGCGATCCGTCAGTTGGCGGAAAGCTGGCGAAAGAAGCTGACCGATACGGGCAGGCGCAATCCTACTCTGTACTTTAAGCACCTGAAGGTTGGCACGTTGCTCCTACCCGACGTTCACACGGAGGGTATCGTCAATCTTGTCGATGCGGGCAAGCCTCTTGATCTGACCGAAGTGATGGAGTGGACGCCCGACTCGCAGAAGCGCCTCACAACAATTCGTTCGAAAGCGAAAGAAAATGAAGAAGAGCGCGGCATTCAAACGATGTTTCTCGCGATCGGCATGGCAACATGGAAATCGGCCGATGGCGGGACCGATCCGAAAGCCCCCGTATTCCTTATCCCCGTAACAGTGTCTGAGCCAGCCAAACGTGCGACTCTAAATCGAGCCGGCGATCTGGTTGCCAATCGCGTCATGCTGCAAGCCTGGGAACAAGATCACAGGCACAAGCCGATAATCTTCAACAACGACGATCCGGGTGACGTTCCTATCATACATGCGCTAGGGCAGATGGCTGATGCAGGGAGAGATCTCGAAGGCTTTGCGATAAGCGCAGAATGTTTTCTTGGGAATTTCTCGTTTGCGAAGATGGCCATGGTTGAAGACCTAAAGCAAAATGAAGCGTTGCTGGCTCTCAACCGCCTCATCTGTGCAATCGCCGGAGACCGTAGCTCCAAGGACTCGATCCTAACCGATGCCGGCACCGTCGAGCGAGAGGAACTCGACGAGATCGACCCGTTTAATGAAACAATCGTCCTGGAAGCCGACGAATATCAGCGCCAAGCCATTCATTCGCTGATCCGTTTCGATGCAGACGGAGTTATTGACGGTCCACCGGGAACCGGTAAGAGCCAAACAATCGCAAATCTCATCGCGGCTCTCGTTGCCGCTGGTAAACGCGTGCTGTTCGTTGCGGAGAAGAGAGCAGCGCTTGATGCAGTACGTAATCGTCTTCTCGAAGCTGGGCTCGAAGACATCGTGCTGGACTTACACGGAGCGGATGCGCGGCGCAAGACCGTCTACGACCGCCTTCGGCAACGTGATGATCTGGCGCGACTTGTGGAAGAGCCGCCGTCCAGCGCGCCAACTAAAGACCTCAAGCAAATCCGGAAAAAGCTCAATGCATACTATCGAGCCATCAACAGGGAAATGGATGGTTGCAGGTTGAGTGTTCGCGGCATCATAAGTCGGCTGGGGAAGCTCAATCCTCAGGCTGTCGCCACAACGTTGTGGTACGACGATCTTGATCAGCTTACCGCACAGCTCCACGAGCGGGCGCGCGAGGCAGTCAGAATCCTCGCAGCGGACTCAAAATTATTCATCCGTGAACCCGGAGTGCCGTGGAGCCAATCCGATTTCCCAACTCCCGCGGAGGCAGCCGGCGCAGTACGCTTCGTTACTGAGTCGCGCGCTGACATTGTATCTTTGGGTCTACTCCCAACTTCTTATCCCACGGATTACTAGAAAATCGCGGCGAACTCACCGACCCAGGAGGTTCGCCCGTGCGCAAATCCCGCTACTCCGACGAGCAGATCGCCGCGGCGCTGCGCCAAGCCGAAACCGGCACGCCGTCGCCGAGATCACGCGCAAGCTCGGCATCTCCGAAGCGACGTTCTACGCCTGGAGAAACGCTTCGGCTCTCTGGGAACCCCCGAGATCCGCGAGCTGCGTCAGCTCCGCGAAGAGAACGCGCGGTTCAAGCGGCTTGTCGCCGATCTGACGCTCGATCGTCAGGTCTTACAAGACGTGGTTAAAAAAAAGTGGTGAGGCGGGTCGCCGCACGACGGTGTTGCCCGAGGTCCGCGAAACCTGGCGCCTAGCGAACGGCGGGCATGTGCGATCCTCACGGTGAATCGTGGTGCTCTTCGTACCGGTCATGAAGCATGACGACCCGGTGCTACGCGAGCGTATCAAAGAGATCGCTGAGATGCGCATACGGTACGGGTACGGCGGATCTACGTGCTTCTCCGGCGCGAAGGTTGGCAAGTCAACAGCAAGCGTGTCGCACGCATCTATCGCGAGGAAGGCCTCGCCATTCGTACCAAGACGCCGCGCCGGCGAGCGGCGTCGATTGTCGCGAAGCAGCGCTTTGCCGACGGCACCAAACCAGAGTTGGGCCATGGACTTCATGCACGATCTGCTCGACGACGGCACAAAGATCCGCCTGTTTACCATAGTCGATACCTTTAGTCGCGAGAGCCTTGCTCTCGAGCCGGCTTCGGCTTCAAATCGCCGCAGGTTGTCGAGGTGCTTCGCCGCGGTTGGCGAGCGCGGAGCGCCGCAACGCATCCGCTGCGATAACGGCCCCGAGTTCATCTCTTTGCACCTCGACCAGTGGGCCTATTGGACGGCGTAAGCTCGCTTCTCGCGGCCGGGACGCCCGTCCGATAACGCTTTCTGCGAATCGTTCAACAACCGCGTGCGACAAGAACTGCTCAATCCGAACTGGTTCCGATCGCTCGAAGACGCTCGCTTGCAAGCGGCTGAGTGGCGACTCGACTACAATGCGAATCATCCACATAGTTCGCTTGATTTGGCCCCGAAGAGCTCGCCAGCCGGGCATCGAATCTCACATCAAAGCCGCCATTTCTGGTGCTCCCGCGGACTAAAAATCGGGGGACGACCCCTTTGCGTCAACGAGTGGCAACGGTTGGCTCACTTTCGGGGCGTGGTTTTGCATCGTTTGAGGATCTCGGGTGGGCATGTCAGGCAGTGTACCTCTCAGCGAGACGCGCCAAATCTTTGATGATGCCATCGCAGGAATCGAACCGGATGCCTTGCTGCAGCGGCTTCAACCTCTGAAGGCGACGCCGTAAACCGTCTGCTGTCGTTTCTTTTTAACGCCAAGTATCGGCAGGGGCTGAAGAGATTCGATCGTGCGCTAAGAGCGCCGAAAGCACGGCGGTCGGGCTTATGGAGCAGATCGAAAGGTACGCTCGGCTTCCGGGCGCTCTGCGCAGTGAAGAAGCCTTCGCGCTTGTGTCAGTTCAGTATGCAACCGAGGTTGCGAAGCTTTGGGGAGCATCAAAAAAATTCGCAAGACGCTCACCGAGTTGAGTGGTGAGGCCCTACTGATTCGCTCGATCAAGCTTTGGACCGCCTCTCAGAGCTAGAGTCGTCGCACCGGTCGGCGCGGCGAATCCCCGACGTGCGCGAGGCTGAGCGGTACCTACGCGAACAGCCCTACGGTCAGCTAATCAATGAACTTAGTCGGTCGTCGATAGCGCCCGCCCTATGGCCTGAGATCTGTGACTACGCATGGCTCCGGTCGTTCTTAGAAAAAGCCAAGGCAGAGGAGCCGATGCTCGGTGGCTTTTCTCGCGAGACCTTTGAGCGATTACGCGCCGAATTCCAAGACCTAGACGCAAAACAACTCATGCGTTCGCGAATTGCCGTTCGGCGTAGTTCGGCGAACGAGTATCTGAGGGCGCGTAACGAAAAGCGGGATCAGGCTACGATTTTCAAGGCTGAGCTTATTAAGAAAGCCAGGAATTTTCCGATCCGAAAATTGGTCGAGAAAACGGGTGACGTGATGACTGCCCTGTGTCCGTGTTGGATGGCAAGCCCGCTCTCTGTAAGCCAACTGCTTCCGGGAGATCGAGTTCTTTTTGACGTTGTGATCTTTGACGAAGCCAGCCAGATTATGCCTGAAGACGCCATACCTTCGATCATGCGGGCAAGAAGGGCCGTGGTTGCTGGCGACCAGAAACAGCTCCCCCCAACAATGTTCTTCGCCTCCGGAATTGTCGATCCCGAGGATGACGAAGAAGGCCCAGTCGACGGTGAGCTCCTTCAAATCTCAACCGAGGGGATGGAGAGCGTACTAGACGTGATGTTGACGTTTTGTAATCGACAGCCATTGAACGTTCACTACAGGTCGCTCGACGAGTCGCTTATACGCTTCTCGAACCACGAGTTTTACTATGATCGGCTCATTACGTTTCCGAGCGCCCACTCAAACGGGAACGGCATCAGGCATTTCTTGGTCGAAAGCCCCCGTAATGACGGCGAAGAGCTGAGCTCCTCAGCCGAAATTTCAAAAGTCGTAGACCTTGTATTCGAGCACGCCGAGCAACGCCCTGACGAAACTTTGGGGGTCATTGCGCTAGGCATTAGACACGCTAAGCGCATCGAAGCCGCGATTGCGCAACGTAGGAGTGTTCGTGCTGATCTAGACGAGTTTTTTGCTCGCGACAGTGTGAACGAAGCCTTTTTCGTGAAGAACCTCGAACGTGTTCAGGGCGACGAGCGCGATGCGATTATTTTGAGTCTTGGATACGCGAAGGACGGGGCTGGTAACCTACGTAACCGGTTGGGGCCAGTCAATCAGAATGGTGGCGAGCGCCGGCTCAACGTTGCAGTTACACGCGCAAAAACGCGAATGGCCGTCGTGTCGACATTCACAGAAAACGACATGGATCGAACGCGCTTCGGCTCTCGGGGAGCACAAGTATTGTGCCGTTATTTGGCTTACGCGAGAAGCGACGGGCGCCGTCTCGATGACCTGCAAGAGACTGAAGTTGAGATGAACGAGTTCGAGCGAGATGTTATGGACACGCTCGTGAGCAAGGGGCTTAAGCTCGTTCCTCAGCTTGGCGTATCCAAATATAGGCTTGATTTCGCCGTTCTGCATCCGGCAATACCGAACAAGTACATCCTAGCGATCGAGTGCGACGGAGCCCCTTACCATAGCGCTGCGACCGCCCGAGACCGTGATCGCTTGCGCCAGACCCACCTCGAAAATCGTGGGTGGCGCTTTCATCGCATTTGGTCGCTCGATTGGTATGAACACCGATCTTCAGAGATAGATCGCGCCCTTAAGAGCTACGAAGCTGCCCTCGCGCTCGCCGACGAACCCGCGGAAGCGGCGAGGAGTTCCCCGGCTCGCGAGGTTAGAGACGAAAGGGCGTCGGCGCCTCGTGGGCGCACGGCAAAACCGCGTATTCGCTATATGGCCAATATTAGCGACTACCATGCGAGCGAGATAGAAGAAGTCATCGAGTGGATCTGCAGTGACGGGATCTTGCGCTCTGACGATGAGATTCTTATCGAGATTGTCCCGGAGCTTGGGTTCAAGCGCCGAGGACGGCTTATCGATGAACGGATCAGAGATTTGATAAGGCGCTGGCGGCGAGACTGATAGTTACAGAGGGCGTCGGTGACCTAGAAAGCATCCGTGGTGAAAATAGCGTCTTCGCTGACGGCACGCTCTGGGCAATAATGGGAACTGATGTTGCACGATCGGCATTCCAGTGCCGATGGCGCTCGTAGTGGCGGGCTGGGATCTGTCGTAAGTTTGATCAGGCGAAGAGCGTCCTCCCTGATCTCCGGAAGCCTTGCGCGATCTACGGCTACGATGTCGTCCTTGTAGACGATGCGTGCCTCCGCGGACGGGATTCCGCCAAGTTCGGCCAGCCACACATAGAGAAGGGCCTGCACATGATCAGAGTCGCGGTGCTTTCCGGTCTTGCACTCCTCGATCCACAATGCATGATCCAGATCGTAAGTTAAATCGGCTTTCCCCTTTATCGTAGCGGTGCGCCCGTTAACGGCGAAGCCTCTTTCAATCTGGGGCTGCACCCCCTGCTCGCGCAGCTTACCCGCTCGCCATTGCACGAGTGCCTCGTGCTCTTTGGTCCAAGCATCGAGATTGGCGCCGCTTTGCATCTTTTCGAACGTATGCCTCGCGCGAAACCATAAGGACCATTCGCAGTGTGCCTCACCGCTAATTAGCTTTGTGAGCCCTCGGCGGCCACCCAAAATGTACCACTTGTGGCCACTTGAAAATGTACCAGGGGTCGGTGGGCACTTGAAAGTGTACCAGCGCCGCTGATCCGGCCCGGGCTTGCCAGGGCGACGTCGCATAGTCGACGCCGTGAACAAGCTGAGCATGACCGAACGAGAGACGATCTTGAGCCTGCTGCGCCTAGGCTGGAGCGAGCGGCGTATCGCGCTGGAGACCGGGCACCATCGTGCGACGATCCGGCGGATCGGCGGCGAAATGGCCGCCGGGCAAAGTGTACCAGAAGTGGCCACCGACCTTGCGGCGACCGCCGAGCAAAATGTACCAGAAGTGGCCACCGACTCTACGTCCGAGCGGGGCGGCCCGCTGCGATCGCGTAGTGCGTGTGAGCCGCACCGCCCGTTCATCGAGGCCGAAGCCGGCAAGGGCCGCAATGCGGCCGCGATCTTCCAGGATCTCGTCCTGCACCGCGGCTATACGGGCGCCTACGACGCGGTAAAACGTTTCGTCGGCAAACTGCGCGGGAGCCAAAAATCAGTTGCCGCTTTGAAACCGAACCCGGTCAAGAAGCACAGGTCGACTATGGCGAAGGCGCTCCGACGCGCGATCCGCGCACCGGCAAGTACCGCAAGCCTCGGCTGTTCGTGATGACGTTGGGCAACAGCCGTCACGCCTTTCGCAAAGTCGTTTGGAAATCGTCGACGGAGACCTGGTGCCGATTGCACGAAGAAGCCTTTGCCTATTTCGGCGGCGTGACGCACACGATTCGGCTGGACAACCTCAAAGAGGGCGTGATCAAGCCCGACATCTACGATCCGCAGCTCAACCCACTCTATGCCAAGATGCTCGAGCACTACGGCGTTGTTGCGCTGCCGTGCCGGCCGTATGCGCCCGACCTTAAAGGCAAAGTCGAATCGGCGGTCGGGTATACCCAAAAGACGGCCCTGAAAGGACGGCGCTTCGAGAGCATCGAGGAGCAGAACGCCTTTCTGCTGCAGTGGAACGAGCATTGGGCGGCGACGCGCATTCATGGCACGACCAAACGGCAAGTCCGCGCGATGTTTGAGGCGGAGCAACCCTTTCTTCAGTTGCTGCCGCCGACGCGATTTGAGTACTACCGCATCTGCGAACGCACCGTTCATTTCGACGGCTATATCGAAGCCGAGAGCGCGTATTACTCTGCACCGCCGCGCTACGTTGGCCGCAAAGTCATCGTTCACATCGGGCGGCTCTGGTTGCGTATTCTGGATCCCCAGACGCACGAATGCATTCGTGAGTACCCCATGGCGACACGGAAAGGGCAACGGCGTACCAACGATGCCGATCGCCCGAAACAAACACCACCACAGATTGAAAATCTGGCCGCTCGGATCGCCGGAGTTGGATCGGGCTGCGCCGCTCTTGCGCACAGACTGATTGATGAGCGCGGAGGATTGAATCGATGCGAGCGCTCTTCGGAATGCTCGATTTGCTACGGCGCTATGATGCCGACGCGGTCGATAGCGCCTGCCTGTTCGCCACGACGTCGGGCGTTGCGAGTTTGCGGTTCGTTCGGACGTATCTCGCCCATCATGCAACACCAACAAAACTCAAAACCGAGCATCGCATTATCCCTGGAATCGAGACCTATACCACGCACTTTGCCACCCTCACACAAGGAGCAACCCTATGACCCCAGACGAACTTGATCGATCGCTACGCCAACTACGGCTCGGCGGAATGGCCGACGTGCTCTCGCTGCGATCGCAACAGGCCAGGGCAGAGAACCTCGGACCGCTCGATTTTATCGGGCTCCTTGTACACGACGAGCTGCAACGACGACGGGATCGGCTTGTTGAACGCCGCGTCAAGGCGGCCGGCTTTCGCGATCACAAAATGCTCGATACGTTCGACTGGAAGTTCAATGCGATCGACCGCGCGCTCATCTTTGAACTTGCGAACGGGCGATTTATCGAACAACACGAGGACGTTCTGCTGCTCGGTAACGCCGGCGTTGGAAAAAGTCACATCGCCCAGGCGATCGGCATAGCTGCGATCCATGCCGGTTTCCGTGTTTTGTATCGCGAGGCCCACGTGCTTTTCGAAGACCTACTTCTTGCAAGCGCGACTGGCGAACGCGGAGAAACGATTGCCATGTACAGCGACATTCCGCTCCTGATCATCGACGATCTCGGGATGCGTAAACTGCCCGGTAACGCGGCGGAAGACTTGCTCGAAATTGTGATGCGGCGCTACGAGCGTGCCTCAACGATTCTGACATCAAATCGCCCCCTTGAAGATTGGCCAAAAATCTTCGGCGACACGCCGGCGGTCGCGGCATTTCTCGATCGCCTAATGCACCACAGTCATCTCGCCGAGATCCGAGGCAAGAGTTATCGCCTGCACGAGCATAGCCTCACGGCACGAAATCGGAAGGCGAAGGCGTCAGCGTAGTCAAACGCTGCGACAATAATCACTACGCTCGGGCCGGTACACTTTCAAGTGGCCATGCCCGGTACAGTTTGAAGTGGCCGCCGAGGGTGAGCCACGTTACATAGATGAAGGGCTCGTCTCGAAGCTCGGCAGGCCGCGATTGTGTTTCCATGGCCACCCCCAAAATACGGTGCCACCCTGTTGGCTCTTAATGGGCGCAAGCTGGCTCCAATAGGCGATTTACTCGCCAACGGGACACCCCGTCTTTGGTGTGTCGGCATGACAGCAGGGAACGTTTATGAATGAGAGGGAGCTGGATGAAATTGAGCAAGAGATCTTCGCCGGGGCCACGTTAGTATGGTCCGATAGGCCCATAGCGGACGCCGGAGGCGATCATGGCGGAACCCTTCCGTCCATCGACGTAGATCTAGACGGATAAAGCCTAGGGCGCGTTCAGGGGGACGGCTGTGCTGCTAGAGACGCTGAGTGCCTCGTCACCGGTTCCTATAACGGTCTCCAACCCGGTGAGCGTTGTGACCGAGACCGATTGGTGGCTCTTCGGAATTACGCTGTTGGGCGTTTTCGCATCAGGTGCGGTAGCGATTTTCACGGGATTGCTCGCAGCCCGGACGCATGCGCTCGCGGATCAGACGAAGCGAATGGCCGATAAGACGGCAGATCTTGCAAAAGAGACGCTGGAAAGCATTCAGGTTGCGCGCAGTGGAAACTCGGTGGCGGAGCAGCACCACCAGGAATCGCAGTCACCCGTTGTTGTGCTTTCGTCGATAAATCTGGAACACGGGAGCTCGACCAACCCCGGGTATCGTTCGGTATGGACCTCGGCCTTTATGCTGTCCTACCGCATCAGCAACGTCGGTTTCGGTCCCGCTCTGGAGATCAGAGTTGAGCTTAGCATAGATGGAGTGGGCGCGCCGAAAGCAATCAGTGAGCCTACGCTTCCCGCGGGCGAGAGCCGCGACCCAGCCGGCTATCATCCCATCGAACTGACACACGTCGAAAGCGTTCCGAACCTTTCGAAATATCCTGGCGCATCGCTACGTGTTACTTACAAGAATGTCTATGCGAGGCCGCGAACAACTGAATATAAGCTGCGCGCATCCAATAACCATTCTGAGGTCCTCAGTGAGGTCGTCAGCCCTCAGGAGCTTGACGAGACTCGGCTCATCACTCGGTCCGGAAACCCTTGACCCGCTGAATGCGTTCAACTCACCATTAAGACGTGAACGACCTTCTTAAGAGCCCAGAGATTATCGCCGCCATCATTGGTGCGGCGGTAATTATCATTGTCGCCGTTTTCACTTGGGCGACTGGACTAATCGGCAGCGAGTGGCTATCGAGTAGGCGACGGAGAGCGCTGCTTCGGGACATTCGTGGGTCGCTTGCCTCATTTAGGATGGCTCTTTTCCCCGCCGCCAACCAGGGAATGGCGGACCCGGAGAAGTGGGCACCTCTGGTTGAGCGGATCTCCGATCTACACTGCCCCGAAAACACGCAACGCCTACGCGACGACGAAGCGCTCGCGCTGGAAGGACTGATCCGCGAGGCGACGAGGTCCGTTGCAGACCTGAGAGCCGCATGTGTCAGGGTAGCCAAGAGGCTCGCCAATGAGCCGCCACCTGAACAGAATGAAGCGACAATTTGGGCGACGGCAATTAACGGCGTGCCGTACGATCCGCGCACCTCGACCTTCCGCGGTGAAGTGAAGCGGATTTCTAGGCCGCTGTACGATCATCTAAGCGCCGTGCGCGAGGTGTTCCAAGACTACACCTCATATATGCCGGACCACGCGTACAACGTGTATAATCGAGGGAATTGGAAGGCCCGAAGGACTCTGTCGAAGCTGTACAACTTCCGATCGTTCAAAGGATATAAGCCATGGTGGTGGACGCGGCGCATCCGATGACACGCCAGCCAGCGGCTAAAGGAATGTAAACTTGACAAAATTGCGCTACAGTTCCGTTCTAACGTACTAGCGTTCTGACCGTTCTAACTTGTCATCCCGAGCGTAGGCGCGCAGCGCCGTAGTCGAGGGAAGCGCATCAAACAAAGAGCCCGGCGAAATCCGCCGGGCTCTTGATTTAATATACGTAGGGCTTTCGAACTACGAGAGCAGGAAGATCGAATTGGCGGCGAGAGATTTCGTTTCGATGAAGATGCTGCTTGCACGAAATCTCCCCTCGGCCCCTCTGTGTGCTGCCCTCCTCTGTTGCGCCAGCCCGGCATACGCCGCAACGTGCGCTCCTGAGAAGCTTGTTCATATTGTTGCGACCGATGTCACCCCGGCATCTCTTCGTCGTCTTTTGGGGCGCAATCCAAGAGCTTGTATCGGGTTGGCAACGACAAGGTTCGCATTGAAGAAGCTCTCGATTCCGCTAATGGTATACATGCGGTCGTCGTCGTCGCTGAGCCGAATATCTGGATGGCTAATCTTTACGACAAAACTGGCAAGCACATCGTGGACCCGGGCCCGACATTCATCGCTAGGGCCCCTGTTTTCCCAGTAAAAGGGCTTTCGGCGAAACTCTTAGGCTTGGAGTTCGGTTGCGAGGCAGATTTTTTTGCAGCGAACGCTCCGACTCCCATTCGTAGCGACGAGATCGGGAATACCCGACTCGACATCTACCGGATTGAGGACGGAGCAGATGCCCTTGAAATATTGGAGCAGCCAGGAAGCAACACGCCAGTTTTGGCACGCCATTATCGCGACGGCAAGTTGACGGAAGTCCTCCGTTATGACGTCTACGTGACCGGCCTCCCGAACGATCCGGGTCTTTTCATACCGCCGACAGGCATCCGCTACACGGAGCCACGGCAGTAGGGTTAGGGTGAAATGTAGGTCAAAATACCCAGTTAATGTGAAATGCAGCTAAAAACGTGAGACAGCGCCGTTCTAGCGTTTTAGAAGGCAATAAACAAGGCAAAAACGCCCCGTTTAACGGGGCGTTTTTCACATCATTCGGTTGTTGCCGTTTTTACGGTTCGGGGCAGTCAGGGTGCGATTGAACGATCGAGTACTCGTCGATCGAAGACCGTCGAATAGACCACGGAAGTTGCTGTCGGCCCGAAGCGCGCTAGCGCTGATGCAAGACGCTCAAGGTCCGCCATCGTTGCAACCGCAGCTTTGACGATGAAACAATCCTCGCCGGTGATGTGGTGGCACTCCAAAATCTCCGTTGTTTTTTCCACAAGACGCTCAAATGCGTCATATTTGCCGCCGGAGAAGCGCACTCGAATAAACGCGGAAATCGGACGCCCAATCTTCTCCAAATCAATTGCGGCGTGATAACCGCGAATGGCACCGTATTCTTCCATGCGCCGTATCCTTTCGGCGGTGGCGGGTGCCGTGAGCCCAACGGATCTTCCGGCGTCGGCAATCGTGGTACGTGCGTGCGCTTGAAGCATTCGCAGCAGCGCCCAGTCCGTATCATCCAACTCGAAGGTGTTGTTCAAGTAACTCCTACGTATCTAAAGCATTTCTGCCATTCTACCATATGAGTACCACTGTTTCCGGGGCCTTTCGACTTGTATGCTTTTCGCATGGCAACATCGGCTCCCGACCCAGAAGCGCCCTTTCACCCGCTCTTCCTTAATTCACGAGAGCGTTCGGCGGCGTTGGGCCAGACGTGTCGTCTGATTGAACACTACCTTAATACCGTTGATTCGCTTCCAGTCGAATCGATACCAAGCGCATTCGATCTGAACGGCGCGGTATCTCGCTTTGACTTTAACCATCCAATGCGACCCGACGAAGCCATTCGCCATGTTGCAGAGACGATGACGAGCATGCAGACGCACACCGCTCACGCGCGCTATTTTGGACTGTTCAATCCTGCGCCTTCGGTGATGGGGATCGCTGGGGACGCCCTGGCTGCCGCCTTCAACACGCAACTTGCCGCGTGGACGCATGCCCCGTTTGCGGTTCGGACCGAGCAGCACCTCATCCGTAGCCTAGGATCTCGTTTCGGAGGTGCATTTACTAGCGGCGCGTTCACGTCGGGGGGTGCTGAAGCGAATCTGACCGCGATCCTCTGCGCTCTGCTATCGCATTTCCCGACATTCTCTCGTGGTGGCCTGCGTTCTCTACCGAAGCAGCCTATCGTATACGCGAGCGCGGCTGCCCACCATTCACTCGTCAAAGCTGTTCGTGTGCTCGGGCTCGGAACAGAAGCACTGCACGTTGTTCCATGCGACGAGACGCTTGGAATGGACCCTCGGGCTTTCGCGAGGATGCTTACCGAGGATCGGAGCGCGGGACTCGAGCCGTTGATGGTTGCGGTCACTGCCGGCGCCACAGCGACCGGGATCGTCGAACGAATTCGTGACATCGGTACGATCGCCAAAGCGCACGGTCTGTGGACGCACGTCGACGCTGCGTGGGGCGGATTCGCCGCCTTTGTCCCCGAGCTCGCCGAGGTTCTCGACGGTATCGAGGAGACGGACTCGATAACGTTTGATCCCCACAAGATGCTTTCCGTGCCGATGGGAGCGGGCCTATTTCTGACGAGACATCGTGACGTTCTTGGTCGAGCCTTTACTGTCTCGGCGGACTATATGCCGGCGAGTGCCGACGATAACCACGCGGACCCGTTCACACACTCTTTCCAATGGTCGCGACGTTTCATCGGGCTGAAGTTACTGCTGTCTTTGGCCGTTGCGGGTTGGGAGGGCTATGCTAACGTGCTTCGGCAACAGACAGCTCTCGGTGATGCTCTTCGACGTGCGTTGATTCGATCGGGCTGGAGAATCGTAAATGACACGAAACTCCCAGTCGTTTGCTTCGTACCACGATCGCGGGATGAGACACCCGCGCAAATCGCCTCGGAAGTGCAACGCGGAGGGCGTGCCTGGATATCGGCGGCTGCGTTACCGGACGGGACTCCGGTTCTCCGCGCGTGCATCACCAACTACCGGAGCACAGAAGACGATGTCAAGTCCTTCGTAGACGACCTCGGTCGCGGTTGACGAAAATCCACTTCACCGAATCGCAGATCGTCGACGTTCTGAGTTTTTTCTAAGCTGTTCCTTCGTCACAGGGAGTGCGCGAGGCACGTACAATTCGATGCGGAACGAATAGATGTTATGAGGAGCCATGCTTTCGCGCTCCTTGCCTCGTTGTTTAGCCTATTTTCGGTGCCAATGCTCTCGCACGATAGCGTTACGCAGCTCGTGGAGCACCAGCGTCGGCGTGGGGATTGGTCGGGATGTACGACGGGCAGTGGTGTCTCCTTGGATGGAGCCAACAGGTTGCTCATCGGGACGTTGACTATCATGTGGGGCGGCGACGGCTGGGTCATACAGCGCTACTGGCCACATTCGCGCGAGCGCGCCATCTGTTAGGATTCTTAACGAATGTGCTTCACAAAACCCCTCTAGCCATAGGCGGAAGGATGCACTTCGATAAATAGTCCACCCCATGGGATGGGATGAAATCAGTGCGCTTGCCGCTATTGCCGGTGCTCTCGTCGTGCTGGTCGGAGCCGTCGCTGCGATTGTGCAACTCAAACATTTGCGCCTGACGTACCAAATCGGAACATACGTAGATTTGATGGGGCGCCTGAACTCCCCGGAGATGGTGGCCGCCCGTGAGTATGTCGAAACCTGCGACTTTCACGACGCCGCGTTGCTGGAGAAGACGCTGCGCGAAGGCATAGATCACCGAGTGCTGATGTACGGTGGGTTTTATCAAACGGTAGCGAGGCTGATAAATCACGGGATCGCAGATCGTGATTTGTTCGCTCCAATTATCATGACGTCCCCGGACGTATGGAAGAAGCTCGGTCCGCTCGCGTACGCATGGCGCAAACGCCATCCGAGTAATCCGCGATGGGCCGATTTTGAATACCTCGTTTTCGATGGCCTCAACAAGCGTCCATTCGATGTCCGCAAGTACAGTGCTCCGTTCAGAAAGCGCATTCAGCTCGAGAGCGCCTTCGAGGCTTGGCGCCTTGAGGCGCAGGAGTCGCTCGCGCCGTAGTTTGCAGTTAAGGTGAAATGTGGCTATCGGTGCGAAGGGCGCGGCGACGCTGCTGAGGCGTTACGGAGAGATCGAACCCTTCCCGCGAAGCGTGCTCGGTGAGAATCGCGATCGCGCCCTACTATTTAAGAAACTTGCAACGCTTCGAACGGACGCGAAGCTTTTCGGGAACGTCGATGAGCTGGAATGGCGCGGGCCAACCGCAGCATTTGCCGGCGTTTGCGAACAACTAGGTGCTAGATGGCTCGCGGCCCGATGCTGAATGAGCCCGACGAGCAAATCTCCAAGATCTCAGCGGAGCTCAGCCGCCGAAAACTTGCGTTGCAATACTCGAATGGGTCGCCGGCGTGGGTCACGTCATATCGTGCCTGCGCTCCGGGATTGAGTCGTGGCCGTTGTTGGATCGTCTTCTTCTTGAAGTTCACGCGGTAAGCGAGATCCGCTCCAAAGAGAAAAACCTCTCCTCGGCTATTCGCATAGCCGCCGTAGATGGGCTCAGGTGGCGCTGGGACGACGCTGTTCGAGACCTTTTTGTTCAAATCGAGTGCGGCGATCGGCGTAGTGTCTAACATGGTACGCTACTTGCAACCCAAAGAGACCGCAAAGGGTTGCATTTGCCAACCGCAGCCGACAGCTAGTCGCTCAAGTTGTCGATGGCGCTGAACGACAAGAAGTAGATGATCATCACCCAGTAAATCAGGTACGACACGATCGGCAAGAAGAACGCGAAGATCAGACCGACGACGCGGATGTAGAGCGAGAATCGGATCCGGCGATAGGTCGCGCGCGCCAATTCGGGCGGCATGTCCATCTTATACGCGCCGCTTTGGATGAGGTGGCGCACCATGAAGAAACCCAGGAGCGCACCGATCAACAGCACGATCGAATACAGAACCGCAGCCCCCGGGAGCGTCGGATAGGTTCCCGCCACGTTGGTTGCGTACGGCATGAAGGCGGCCACCACGAGGAACGCCGCATTCAAAAGCATCGTCGTATGGTCGAGGACGCGCACCTCGTGGAACATTGCGCTGTGCAGCCGCCAGTAGTTCAAGATGATGAAAAAGCTCAAGAGAAAGGCCAGTAGCTTCGGCCACTGAGACGCCAGCGCGTGCACAAGCTCCCCGTTGCCGGCGTCGCCTAGCACCGGTACGGCGAAGTTTAAAACAAGCAGCGTCGCCGAAATGGCGAAGATTCCGTCCGCGAACTGCTCGAGCCGGGTGGGCGTCATAGGAGCGTCTACGAGGGGGTCCCGAGGTAATCCCTGGTCCCTAAGGCGCGATCGCTACCACGCGGGCCGGGAAACCCGAGCCGCCCTTGGCTTTCGCGAACGTCACCATGACGAGCGCGCCGGACTGCGGCACCTCATCAAGATTCGTTAACATCTCGATCTGATAGTGCCCCCGGTGCAGCAGCCACGATTCGAGGGAGTAGTCGCCGTGCGACGCGGCGATACCGGGATCCGTGTCGGTCGTTTCGTGGCCTGTTGCGGTGACGTGCCGTTGCAAATAGAGATACTGCAGCACCGCCATGCTCCAGCCCGGATAATGGGCGACGCCTTTCGCGTCTTTGTTCTGCATCGCCGATTGGCTCGGCCATCGCTTCGACCAGTCGGTGCGCATGGCAACGAAGGCGTCTGCCGGGATCGGCCCATGCGTTGCTTCCCAGGCCCGCACGTCGTCCATCGTTAAAACGTAATCGGGATTACGCACAACCTGGCGATGCACGTCGATCACGACCAGTGGTAACAACATCTGTTTCGGTGGGATCTCGTCAACGGTCGCTTGGCCGGGCGCGAAATGCGCGGGCGCATCCACGTGCGTGCCCCACTGACCGACGTGACAGAACAATTGCGCGAGAAACCCGTCTTTTTTGTACGTATAGATCGTCGCGACGGTCTCGTTCGGAAAACCCGGCCAGTGTGGAATGCCGGGCGAAAATGCGTGGGTGAGGTCGACGAACCGGCCGGCATGGAGCGTCCGGTAGGCTTCGACGAAACTCGGGGCTTGCTGCGCGTTCACGCGCGGCGTTGAAAGGGCATAGCCGCCCGCCGCCCCGAAGCCGAGAAAGAGCGCGGCGAAAAGGAGCTTGTTCATGCCGTCCGTTTCGCGGTCGAGCACCGTAATCTTCGATATGGACGGCACGCTGATCGAGAGCGAGCAAATTTGGCGCGATGTGCGGCACACGTTCGTTGTCGAGCACGGCGGTCGCTGGATCGACGGCGCGCAAGAGCGGATGATCGGCATGCGCACCAGTGAATGGGCGCGTTACATGCACGACGATCTGGGCGTCGCACTGCCGACTGATGCAATTATTGAGCTGGTCGTCAACGCAGTCGCACGGACGCTGGCAAAGCACGTGCCGGTATTACCCGGTGCGGACGTTGCGCTCGCGCGTTTGGCTGCGGCGTTTCCGCTTGGCCTCGCGACCTCGGCAGCGCGGGCGGTCGCGCAAACGGTACTCGCAGAAACCGGATGGGGCAAATACTTTACGGTCGTGGTTAGCGCCGACGAGGTGGCGCGAGGCAAACCCGCGCCGGATGTGTATCTCCGCGCGCTCGAGCTGATGGGGGCGGATCCACGGCATACCGCGGCGATCGAGGATTCGGCTAATGGCATTCGCTCCGCGTATGCGGCCGGGCTCGCGGTGATCGCGGTACCGAATCGCGCGTTTCCTCCGGATCGCGAAGCGCTGGAACTAGCGACGTGCATCCTCGAGGCCATCGGCGAACTCGACGTTGCGACGATCAACGCGGCGCTGCAACACCGAACGTGAAGTTGCTGACGCTCGGACACGGGACCGCGAGCGAGGTCGATCTCGCCGCGTTGATGCGTGCCAACGGCATTCGCAGCGTAGTCGATGTGCGCAGCGTGCCGAAAAGTCGCGCACACCAGCATGTCTGGGCCGAGCGCATGGCGCACTGGGTCCCCGACCTCGCGGATGCGACCTACGAATGGCGCAAAGCGCTCGGCGGTTTTCGGCGCGCGAGCCCAGATAGTCCGAACGTTGCCCTGCGGCACCCGTCGTTTCGCGGATATGCCGACTACATGCAGGCGCCCGAGTTCTTAAGCGAACTGCAGCGTCTCATGCGCGACGCTGACAGTGCGCTGACCGCGATCATGTGCTCTGAATCGCTGTGGTGGCGATGCCACCGCCGCCTGATCGCGGATGCTGCTGCCCTGCTCTATGACGCTAAGGTTCTGCACATCATGCACAGCGGGCCGCCACGCGAGCACGTCCTCACTGATGGTGCGCGTGCGCTGGTTACGGGCATGCTTCAGTACGACGTGGTCGACGTTTAGTGCGGGATGTGGGATGATGCTGGTATGCAACAACAGAGCATTCCGGGCGGCGCCTTCAGATTAGCAGGCGAGCTCACGGTGTCGCGCATGGGCTACGGCGCGATGCAACTGGCTGGGCCGCACGTGTTCGGCCCTCCGGCAGACCGCGACGCCGCGATCGCCGTGCTGCGCGAAGCCGTTGCCCTCGGTATCACGCACATCGACACGAGCGACTACTACGGCCCCCACGTCACCAATCAAATCATTAAAGAGGCGCTGCACCCGTATCCCGCCGACCTGCACATCGTGACGAAGGTCGGTGCGCGGCGCGATGAGCGCGGCGGATGGCCGCACGCACGTACGCCGGCCGAGCTGCGCTCGGCGGTGCACGATAACCTGCGCAATCTAGGGCTTGAGGTGCTCGACGTGGTGAACCTCCGCGTCGGCGGACTGGATCGGCCCGAACCCGGCTCGATCGCCGAAGCGTTCGGGGCGCTTGCAGAGATGCGGCGCGAAGGGCTGATCCGTCATCTTGGGGTGAGCACCGTCTCGGCCGACCAGGTCGCCGAAGCCCAGATCGATCGCGCCGGTTGTTTGCGTGCAGAACTTCTACAACGTCGCGAACCGCGAGGACGATGCGTTGATCGACGCGCTTGATGCGCAGGGCATCGCCTACGTGCCGTACTTTCCGCTCGGCGGCTTCACGCCGCTGCAGTCAGATGCGCTCGATGCGGTCGCTGCGCGACGCGGCGCGTCCTCGCAGGCTATCGCAATCGCGTGGCTCCTCCAGCGGTCGCCGAACGTGCTGCTCATCCCGGGAACATCGTCGATCGCACATCTTCGCGAAAACATTGGCGCGGCGCAATTGACGCTGTCCGCAGACCGAGCTCGACGAGCTCAACGCAATCGCGTAAGACGTCGTGTATCTTGCTGCCGCATTGATCATCGGTGCCGTTATGAGCTCCTGGCATCCAATCGATCCAGCTAACGCGCTCGTGGTCGATACGACGAAAGGCCGTATCATCGTCGAACTCGAGCCGCGGCTCGCACCGCATGCCGTCGAGCGTGTGAAGCGCCTCGCACGCATGCATGTCTACGACGGGCTCCTCATGTGGCGTGTCGTCGACAAGCCCGGATTCAACTTCGTGCAGACCGGCGACCCGCGCAATCACGACGGCGACCGCTCGGCGCTCCCCGACCTGCGCGCTGAATTCTCCGCAAACATTCCGGCGAGCCAGATTCGTTTCGTGCGCTACGGTCTCGCACCGGAGGGCTTTCTTGGCGTCATTCCCGTCGCGGCCTCATACGCAAGCGGCACGCCACGGGTGTGGGGAGCCTACTGTGACGGCGTGATGGGCATGGGGCGCGAGCGCGACGTCGATTCGGCCAACGCCGAAATTTTCTTCATGCGAGGAACGACGCGAAATTTCGATCACGACTATACGGTCGTTGGACGCATCCTCATCGGTCTCAACGTGATTCGGGCAGCTGCAGTCGGCGTGCCGCCAAAAACCCCCGACCGGATGTTGCGCGTGCGGGTGCTGAGCGATCTTCCTTCATCGGAGCGAGCGTCCATCGCGGTACTGGATACAGGCTCTGCGGAGTTCGATCAACTCGTTGCCACGGCGCGACGCGCGCGGGGTGCGGATTTCTCGGTGTGCGACGTCTCCGTACCGGTGTCACAGAAATGAAAGGTCGTGCGATTGCGGCGCGCAGTCGTTCTCTTGGAGCCAGGCACGATTCCACAGGCGCGAGCGATAGCGGTCGCCGCCGTCGCAGAGGATCGTTACGACCGTGCTGCCGTTGGGCAGCGTCTTTGCGTAGCGCGCCGCGCCGACGACGTTGAGCGCCGCTGACCCTCCCACGTAAATCCCCTCCTCGCGCAGCAGCCAATAGACCATCTCGACCATCGTTCGGTCGTCGATTTGCAACGCGTCGTCGATTGGTGCGCCTTTGAAATTTTCGGTGATACGCTTGATGCCGATGCCTTCAGCGTTCGAATCGCCGGTGACGTTCATTTCTCCGGTCTTGACGTAACTAAAGAGCGCTGAACCCATCGGATCGCAAAGCACCGTGCGGATCGACGGGTGCTGCTCCTTGAGGAACAGTGCGGTACCCGCCAACGTGCCACCGGTTCCGCACGCCGCTGCAAAGGCGGTAATCTCGGTTCCGAATGCAGCCCAGATTTCTGGGCCGGTGCTAGAGTAATGCGCGCGACGATTTGCAACGTTGTTGAATTGATCGGCCCACATCTGCGCCCGGCGTCGCTTCGGCGATCTCGCGCGCGACGTGATAGTAGTTCTTCGGATTCGTGAACGGAGCCGCCGGCACGATCCGTAGGTCCGCGCCAAACGTGCGTAACATGTCGTACTTTTCCGGCGACTGGTCGTCGGGAATGCAGATGATCGATCGATATCCGCGTGCGTTGGCGATCAGGCTCAGCGCAATCCCGGTGTTGCCGGCTGTCCCTTCCACGATTGTCCCGCCCGGTCGCAGGGCACCCCGCGCCTCTGCGTCCTCCACGATCCCCTTGGCCGCGCGGTCTTTAACCGAGCCGCCCGGATTGAGAAACTCCGCCTTCCCCACGATCGTACGCCCAAGCGCTTCCGAGAGCTTGGGCAAGATGACGTGCGGCGTGTTGCCGATTGCGCCGATGAACCCTGTCATGGGCCGCTCGTGCGACGCGCGATCGATTTTCTCCCGGTTCTACTGAGCGTCTTTGAGCAATTCCGCGATATTGATTCCGCGCTTGACGGGCCAGAGCAAACTCCACGTCACCTTGAGGTTAGTCTGCGGTGAATTGATGGGCCGCGTCACATAGGTGTAGTACGACGCTGAGAGCTGCATCAGTTGATCGCCCGCCTTAAACGTCTTTGCAACGCCGCCGCCCAAGGGGACGGCCCATTGATTTGTGGGCGCCGTCCAGTTCGCGGTGAGCGTAGGCGCAACGGAAAGCGCCCAGCCATCCGCGAGGTTGAAGTTCACGAACGGCTGTACCAGGAACGCATTGACGTTGGGTCGATTCGCTTGACCGGCAAACGACCAAAGTTGCGTGACCAAAGCGCCCATGACCAACTTGCCCGGCATGATGAGTGCGACGGCGTCGAGGCCGCTGCTCCACTTTCCGGAGCCAAGCGTATTCGGCGAAGCGGTCGGAAATTGGAAGATCGGTCCCAAGCCCCAAATCAACTCACCCGGCTTGGTCTTGGGCGCAAAGAAGAGCTGCTCTTGAGTATCGCCGAGTCCGAACGTCGACCCGCATCCCGCAGGACCGACGCACGCTGCAGGCGACGCAAACGACGGTTGAACGAGAACCGGTATGATCGTGCGCGAGATGAGATTCATGTTCTGCGAAAGCATGATCGGCAGCACCGGCTGCACGTTGAGATTGTATTGAAAGCGCGTGTACGATCCATAGCCGTAGTTGAAATTATTTTGGAACGGCAGAACCGAAATGTTGCCGACGGGATTCTGCGAAAGCTTGATGATCGCAAGGCGCAGTTGCGCTTGTTGTTCCGGCGTGAGGTCGCTCATACTTGGGGCGCCCGCAGCGGGCGACGCGGAGGCCTGCGGTGCCGGCGTCGGCGACACCTGAGCTAACGCGTTGGGCGCAAACATGGCGGCTCCAAACGCGACGCCGATTGCCAGCAGCTGAACTCGCATAGTGTAAGAAGAATCGAATAATCAGCTACATGCAATCCCAAAAATGCAGAACGCCTACGAGATCTCAGTTGACCCCGTTCGTGGTTATCGTGATCGAGCCGTCATCGGAATGGACGCGCATCGCCGACCCGCCGTTGCCGACGCGAATGCTCTGTTGCGCGCTATCGTCATCGTGCTGCTGGCGAATGCCGTCAACGCGTATCGTGCCGTCGTTGGTCGACGCGTCGACCGTAACGTCGGAGCCGCGCGCAAACCCGAGATCGATGCGTCCATCGCGGGTCGCAACGTCGTACTTGCCGCCGGCCACGGTCGTGAAATTGCGGACTTCGATTCGCCCGTCGTTGCTACTCAGGTCGAGTGACGGCGACGTGACGCCGTCGATCGTGATGTGGCCATCGTCGGTGTGCGCGACGATCGCGCCTTCGACGTGCGTCAGTTCAATGCGCCCGTCGAGCGCTTTGATCGTTGCGCCGTTCTTCAGATCCGAGACTTCAGCATTGTCGCACTCGTCGACGACGACGGTGGCGCTGGCCGGTACTTGGACTTCGAAGTGCTGGCGTGAGTTCGAGAATCCGATGAACATTGTCCAGCCTTCGTGATACGGCGGACGCGCGATATGCACGCCGTTGAGATCTCGCGTGACGGTGAGCTGCGGATAATCGTGCGGGCTGCGCAGCGTCGCGCCCGAGAAAGAAGTATCGTCTTTCACATGCACCAGGCCGTCATCCGACACGCCGATCGTGACGCCCGAATTCGGATCGTCGATCGTGACGCGCGGCGCATTACCCGCCGCAATCGGCGCGAAAGTCTTCGCGGCGAAATCCGCACCTGTTCCCCCGCCGGCAAAGACATCGCCGGCAACGGCTCCGCGGATGCTGTACGCTGCCAGGCCGAGAATGACGACCTCGGCGGCGACCAGGATCGCGATGGGCTTCCATTTCACGTGACAGGTACGCTGTGGAGCCCCCTGGTGTTTCGGGCAGCAAGCCGATTTAACCGGCGCTTCAGGATACCTGGGAGGAACCCGGCTACGATGGAGTCGTGATCCTCCCACCCCTCGTATTCACCGTGTTCATGCAGGTCAACAAGGAACGCCAAAGCGTCGCTGCGGCTTCCCTCGCGCCGGATCGTTGTCTGATGGAGATGGCGACGGCGCGCGCAAACGATATGCTCGACCGCAACTATTTCTCACACATCACCCCGGACGGCACGGCGCCGTGGCAGACGATGCGCGTGCACGGTTGCGCGTTTCACCTTATGGGTGAAAATATCGCCGAGGCGCCGGACCCTATGTTCGCGGTGACCGAATTGTGGAATAGCCCGGAGCATCGGCAGAATACGCTCAACATCCACTTTCACAAAATCGGCGTGGGCGCAGCCGTGCGCCCCGACGGCACGGAGATCTTCGTCGAAGACTTCAGCGATTAACGCTTACATTTGTGGCGCGGCCGTGCCGTCCGACCAATGAGCGACGGGAACCATGAAGATCGTTTCCGGCTCGGGCAGCACGGTTTCGCGGGAATCATAGACCACAGGAGAGCCACGAAGATCTGCCCCCCAGCCGGCCCCGTCGTGCGCTGCCGCTGCTTTGGAGGCATAGATCATGATGTGCGGCATCCAATTGCCGTTGCCGTCACCGAGATACTGCGCCTTCGACATCATGTAGCACATCGAGCCCAAGGCCGGAAGCGGAAGCTGCCCGCTCGCCACCGCGGCACGGGTGCGCGCAAGCATCTCCGGATTCGTGAGGCCGGCGAGAACCATCTGCGTTCGCCGGATCGTGTAGGTTAGGACCGTGCGGGAGGCCGCCTCGTTGTAGCAGATCGGGCCGCGGATCTTCCAATTCCAAAACTGCGCGAAGTCGAAGGGCGCCGTCCACCCCCTCTCCACCAGGCAGGTGAATCCGTTGCTGCCCGTGTCCGCCGTTTCGTAGCCATGCGTGCTGAGCACGAGGACGGTGGCGTGCTCCGATATTGACGGCGGTGCGGCGCTCCGCGCAAGAGCGATCTCTGCTTGACGATCGCTCATGAGGTACTGGCTTAGCGGAGCCATTCGTTCGTAGGGATTGGTGCCCGCTGCGCCGTGCGTCGGTATCGCGAGCGCCACCGCGAGGCCTAGACCTGTTGCGAAAAGCAAGTAACGCCGAAAAACGTTCATAGCACGCCTCCTATCTCGACTCAGAATGTTCGTAGCTCGGCCACCAGCCACGAAGATGACGTAATGAGGTAGTTCAAGCTGAATTCAGTCCAATTGGAGAGCTTTTCAGGATGCACCGCGATTCGCGGGACCCAGACCAACAGGCCGAAGAGTGCCAACATCAGCGCCATCAGGCGCATCGCAAGACGTGCCTGAAGATTGATGAGGATCGCGATCGCTGCAAGTCCGAACGCAACCGTGGTGAGGATCGTCCAAAACATTTGATTCGGAGGGATCCAGGTCGGGACCAAACTCGCCGTATAGTGGAGATAGGCAAGCTGAGCCCACCCAAACGAAATCGTGCAGACGCCAAGCACGAGCCGGGCAACTCGGCCGAGCGTTGCCGACTCAGGCGTATGCGGGTCGGTTGCCGCGTACACCGCAATCGCGCCGCAGACGACGGAAAGTTGTTCGAAGAAGTCGATGTATGATGCGAAGTTTAACGGTGCGGGTGCGATATCCTGAATGCACGCGAGCGTGAACAGCCCATAGACGACACCGAGAACCACCGACGCAAAGCGCGCGGTTCGCGCAAACGGCATCGCTGCGCCTCCGACGACGAGAGCGACCGTCATACCCCAAGCGATGACCGAAGCCAAGGCCGGCCCTAACGGGTGCAGGCGCTGCCACAATTCGGAACCGTGCCCGATCAATGAGGCGACACCGAACACGACCGCCGACGCGCCAAAGAGAGCACGCCCGTAGAACGCTGCCTTCATACGGAAGCTAGCGTCCAGCCGTCGGGAGATGTGACTGGAAGGGTTTGCAGGACCGCCGAGGCGTCGAGCAACTGACCGAGTGCAAACGCTCCTGCATCTTGGTGCCCACGTTCGCAGACGCGTTCGACGGCTTCGACGACGATCGGCGCGGTGATCGCATAAATGTCGCGGCCGGTCACCGTGACGCGGCGCTCCTCGTCGCCGTTGCGAACGACGACCTCGACGAGAAAGCGTTGATTCGAGCGGCCGTGCTCGTCCGCCGCAACCGGTCCCGGCGTCGCGGGATCGCGCAGATCCCGCAGCGGTGCTTGATTCAGGTAGTTGCGAATCTCGCCGACACGCAAGTGGCGCGCCATCAGAATCGTCTCGGTGAGTGGCACTTCAACGATCTCTTGGGTTCCGAAGGGTTCGGGGAAGCTCCATAGCTGCGCTGCCGACGGCTGAATCGTTTGGAGCGTTCCGCCGGAAAGGACGAGTCGCGGCGCGGTATTGCGCGCTCCGGTGCGGCGCGTGCCGGTTGTCGGCCACCAACTATCCAGCGCAATGGCGATATCGATGCGCTCTGCTTGCGGCCAATCGCGCATAGCGCACGTTGCCAAGAGATCGCCCAGCCCGCCATAAAAGCCGGCAGCGGGGACGACACAAATGCCGCGCTCGCGCGCCGGCGCGTCGAACAGCTCAAAGGTCGAAAGCGCGCTTGCTTGTTCGGCGGTCACGTCGAAGTAATGCATCCGGGCGCGCAGAGCGGCTTCGATCAACGGCGCAGCGGTATCGAGGAACGGCCCCGCACAGTTGATGACCGCATCGGCGCCCATGAGCGCGCGATCGAGCGACTCCGGCGCGTCGAGACTCGCGATTCGCCCCTCGATCTCCGCGTCGTGGAGGGCAACGGCCCCCGCAATCCGGGATTCGTCCCTTCCGATCGCGATCGGAATATGGCCGCGTTGCAGCAGCTCCGCCAGGACGAAACGCGCCGTGTGGCCCGAGGCGCCATAAACTGCGATTTTCATAGATGTTCCCCCATGTGCTTGCATTAGAACAGACAGGTCTGTATCATGTCAAGTATGACGACGACCAAAAGCGCCGATGACGTGAGGGAGCGCATCCTGCGGACTGCCTCGGACCTGTTCTATCGTGAGGGCGCGCACGCGGTCGGGGTCGATCTGGTGGTTGAGCGCGCCAGCGTGGCCAAGACGAGCCTGTACCGGCATTTCCGCACCAAGGACGATCTCATTGGAGCGTTTCTCGAGCGTGAGGACGATCAATTCTGGCAGCAGTGGGATGGTGTCGCACAGCATCATCGCAGTGACCCTCAGGCGGAACTCGATGCGCACATGCGCTGGATCGGCGAGCGGGTCGGCCGGAAAAACTATCGCGGCTGCCCGCAGTTGAACATCGCGGCGGAGTTCGCGGACGCAGAACACCCGGCGCGACGCGTGGCTGCTGCGCACAAACAAGAGCTTCGGCGCCGGCTCGAAGGCATCGCGGAACGGTTGAGCGTGCACCGTCCCGACGATCTTGCCGCGCAGTTGCTTTTGCTCGTCAACGGCGCCTTTGTTAGCTCAGGGGTGGTTTCGGCCGAAGAAGCCGTGCCCGCACTGCTCGCGGCCTCCCATGCGCTCATTGCGGCGGCGCGCTCGCGCTAACTTCCCTCATTTCAGAGGGTCTCACCGACCGTGCCGGTAAGTCCGATCGGTTCCGATGTTTTTCGATTTTGCCGACCTCGAGCGGTCCTTCGATCCGCAGACGCTTGTGCGTGCGCGCGGCTATCTTGCGGGTAATCGCGTTACGAACGTGCATCTGTCCGAACAGGGCGACGCCGCGAGCGCGAACGTGCAGGGCTCTTCCACGCGCCCCTACGCCGTACGTATTACCGCGCGCGACGGCGACGGCATGCGCACGATTGAAAGCGATTGTTCGTGTCCCGGCGGCCATGCGTGCAAGCACGGTGCGGCCCTCGCGCTCATGCTCTCGGAACGGAGCGAAGGCGCGAGTGGCGCGTCTGACGGTGCGGTCGACGCGTGGATGCGGCGAACGATCGAGGCGTTCGCCGAAGGCCCCGCGTTCCCGGGCATCGAGCGGCTGCTCTATGTGATCGACGTTCCCGAATCGCACGGACTGCGTACGGTGCGCCTCGTGCCGTATGTGGTGCCGCCGGCGGGAGGCAGTGCGAAACCGCGGGAGTTCTCGTTCTACAATGTAACGAGTTCGCGCGCGCGGTTCATCAGCGGCATCGATCTGGTCGCCGGACGCCTTGCAAGCGCGAGCGGATTGCTTGGACGCGGACAAGACCTTTCGCCGGCAATTCTCGCGATGCTGGTTGAGTTGCTCGCAACGCGCGGGCTGCTGCGTTGGCGCGACCCGTTGTCGCCGCCGCTCGACCTTGCACCGATCGCCGAGAGCGCATTCGCCTGGCGAACCGATGACGATGGCCTCGTGCGCGTGCATCTCGTTGCGCACGAACAGGCCGTACTGTTGCCAACGGCACCGCTGTGGTATGTCGATCCGGCTGGGAACCGCGCCGGCCCGGTTGCGCTCGACGTTGCGCCGGATCTTGCCGCCACGATCGCGCGCGCACCGGCGTTTTCGCCCGCGCAGGCGCAGCGCGCGCAGATCGCGCTGCATCGCGTCTTGCGTCGCACCGGCATCGTCGGTCCGGCGCACGATCTCGCCGTGCACATCGACGAACGCGAGCCGCAGCCGGTCCTGCGTCTTTCGGCCGTCGAAGGCGGACGTGCGGGCGGCGGTCTGTTGTTCGCTTACGGCGATCAGCTCGTGCCGGCGAGCGATCCGCGCGATACGATTCGCGTCGCGAACGGCGAGAGTATTAAGGTGTGGCCCCGCGATCGCGTGTTCGAGCGCGCGGCGCAGGAACGTCTTGGGCAGCTCGATTTCCCTCCCTATGGCGAAGACGCATGGCTGCAATTTCTCGAGCGCGATGCACCGCAGCTGCGTTTCGAGGGATGGCGGATCGAAACGCTACCGTCGTTTCCATTTCGCATCGTTGAGGCAGGCGACGAGTGGAGTGCGGAAGTCTACGAGAACGGTGCCGCGCAATGGTTCGAGCTCGAACTCGGCGTCGACGTGGATGGCACGCGCGTCTCGCTTTTGCCGGTGCTGATCGATGCGTTGGGACGCAGTGGCCTCGACCTGGATGCGGATCCCGCGACACTCGCGCGGCGGCAGACGCCCTTTGTCGGACGGGTGCCCGGCGGCGGATACGTTGCGCTGCCGGTCGATCGCGTTGCGCGCGTGCTGGCGACGCTTGGCGGACTGTTCGGCGATCGCCGCAGCGACCCGAAAACGCGCGTGCGCGTCCCGATGTTACAAGCCGCTTCGCTCGCGGCAGCAGGCGGGATCGCCACGCGCTGGAACAACGCGCCGTCGATTCGTGCCATGCTCGACGATCTCGCGGCGTACGCCGACCGGCGCATTGAGATACCCGCTGCGTTCGCGGGCGAGTTGCGGCCTTATCAACGCGACGGCGTCGCGTGGTTGCAAACACTGCGCGAACATCGCGCGGGCGGCATTCTCGCCGACGATATGGGCCTGGGCAAAACGGTTGAGGTACTCGCACACGTCGCCGTAGAACGAGCCGCCGGCCGCGTGATCCATCCGGTGCTGGTCGTCTCACCCACGAGCGTCGCGCCGAACTGGCGCGACGAGATCGCGCGCTTTTTGCCCGATGCGCGCGTGCTCTCGCTCACCGGTGCCGATCGCGCCGATCTCTACGCGCAGATCAACGAGGCGACGTTTGTGCTCACCACCTACGCGTTGCTGCTGCGCGACATCGAGGCGCTGACCGCGTTCGAGTGGTCGATCGCCGTACTTGACGAGGCTCAAGCGATCAAGAACCCGCGCTCGAAAGCCGCGCTTGCCGCGTCGCGACTGCGCGCCGCCCAGCGTCTCGCGCTCACCGGCACGCCGATCGAAAACCATCTCGAAGAGCTGTGGTCGATCTTTGCGTATGCGGCGCCGGGTTTGCTCCCCGAACGCTCGCGCTTTGCGCGACTCTTCCGCACGCCCATTGAAAAGCATGGCGACGCGGATCGCCGCGCGGCGCTGGGCGCGCGCATCAAGCCCTTTCTGCTTCGCCGCACAAAAGACGGCGTTGCGCAGGAACTTCCGGAGAAGACCGAGATCGTGCAACGCGTACCGCTCAGCGGCCGCCAGCGGGACCTTTACGAAACGATTCGCCTCACCATGCACAAGCGCGTACGGGACGAAGTCGAACGCCGCGGGCTCGCGCGCAGTCGCATCGTCGTGCTCGACGCGCTGCTCAAGCTGCGCCAAGTCTGCTGCGATCCGCGCCTGCTCAAGCTCGACGCGGCGGCGGGAATCGACGAATCGCAAAAGCTCGACGCACTCATGGAGATGCTGGAGAGCCTGGTCGACGACGGGCGCCGCATCTTGCTCTTCTCACAGTTCACCTCGATGCTTGATTTGATCGTGCCGGAGCTTGCCAAGCGCAATATGCCCTTCGTTGAGCTACGCGGCGACACGCGCGACCGCGTCACGCCGGTCGCGCGCTTCCAAAACCGCGAGGTGCCGATTTTTCTGATCAGCCTCAAAGCCGGGGGTACCGGCCTCAATCTCACCGCCGCCGATACGGTGATCCATTACGATCCATGGTGGAACCCTGCCGTCGAACGCCAGGCCACGGACCGCGCGCATCGCATCGGCCAAGACCAACACGTCTTCGTCTACAAGCTCATCGCTGAAGATACCGTGGAAGAACGCATCCTCGAGCTCCAAGATCGCAAAGCCGCGCTCGCCGCGACGTTGTTCGACGAGGCCGCTGGGCCGACGGTCGACCTGGATCTTGCCGACATCGACCGCCTCTTCGCCTAGCCTTTCGGAAACTGTCGTAAGCCTACGACGGTACCGCTTGGGTCTTTGATGCTCGCGACGAGCAGTCCGTTGGCGACGTCGGTGGGATCTTGCACGACTGTACCGCCCGCGTCAACGAGTGCCTTTACGCTCGCCGCGATATCGTCGACCGTCCAGAACGCAATCGCGCCCCCTTGTTGGCTTGGAACCAGACCGATTTCCACGTTATCGCACTTGTAGCCGACGTAGTATGGGCTATCGGCATAGGCTTGCGTCCCGGTAAGCTCGCGAAAGAATTGCTTGGCTTTGGCCAGATCTGCTGCCGGATAGGTGATGAGAGAGACGTCCTTCAAGATTGTGTACTCCTTTCGAATTTGAGTGCGGGAATCGCAACGAGTGCGCCGGCAAAGCTGACGCTCGCCGCGCATAATCCGAGCCACTGCAGCGGCAGTCCCTCAGCGATGACGATCGCGCCGAGCGCAGCGCCTAAAGCATTGCCGATATTGAAGGCGCTGATATTCGCCGATGAAGCAAGGTTTGGTGCGTTGGTGGCGGTGCGAATGACAAGCAATTGTAGCGGCGTCGCCGTGGCGAAACCGAAGAAGCCGATTGCGAATGTCGCGATGACCGCAAGCGGCCGGTCGGGCCACATAAAACTCGAAAGCGCAAGGACGAGCGCCAACCCGCCGATCGTTGTAAGCAACGTTTTTCGCAGCGATCGATCCGCGGCCTTACCCGCCGCGATATTACCGGCGAGCGTGCCGACACCGAACAACACCAGGATGGCTGCAACCGCGGGCGGCGAGAATCCGCTAACTTGTCGCAGCAACGGCGAAATGTAGGTGAACAGTACGAACACGCCGCCGAAGCCAAGCAGCGTCGTGATCAGCGAAAGCACGACCGGCCCGCTCGCCAAGGTGCGCAGTTCGGTTACGAGACGCGGCCGCTGCGACGGAATGCTTGGCACCAGGAGCCACACGCCCAAAAGTGCGAGCACGCCGATGAGCGCGATGAACGCAAAAGGCGCGTGCCACCCAAATCGTTGGCCGACGAATGCGCCAAACGGAACGCCCATGACCATGGCAACCGTCAACCCCAAGAACATCGTCGCGATCGCCGATGCGCTGCGCTCCTTGGGAACCAGCGACCCGGCCACGACCGCGCCGACGCCGAAGAAGGTTCCATGGTTGAACGCGGTGATGATGCGCGCGAGCAAGAGCACACCGTAGTTGTTCGCAATTGCTGCGATGCCGTTACCGGCAATGAAGAACAGCAGCATGAGCATTAGCACCGTCTTACGGTTCACGCGACTGAGCGCAAGGGTGAATGCCGGTCCGCCGATCGCGACACCAAGCGCGTAGCCGGTAACCAAAAAGCCTGCGGCGGGAATCGAGACATGCAGATCCTGCGCGATCTCCGGTAGCAGCCCGACCGGGACGAATTCCGTCGTGCCGATCGCAAAAGCACCAAGCGTCAACGCGTACAGGCCGAGGGATGAACCTTGCCGGATCACTTGGGCCGGACCGCCGGTGCTAGAATCCGCACCAGCAGCACTTGAAGTGTCGCCGCTACCGGTACTGCAAGGAATGCGCCGGCGATGCCAAGCAGCGTGCCGCCGACGATGGTCGATAGAATGATTAACAGGAAACTCAACTGGACTCGTTGTCCGAAGATGATCGGCGAGAGCACGTTTTGATCGATGGTCTGGATGATCGTGAAGATCAGCAGCACGATCAGCATCTTGGCCCAGCCGCTGGCTGCGAGCACCACGGCAAGAATGATCGGTCCCGAAATCACGGCGCCGACCATCGGAATGCCCTGAAAGATTGCGGCAATGAATCCGAGGAGCAGAGCATACGGAACGCCGAGAAAGGCAAGCGAAGCCCCCATGGGGATGCCGACGGCCAAGGCGTTGATCACCACGCCTTGCACGTACGCACTCAGGCGGACCTCAATTTCGGCGAAGCAGTCATGCCAATTCGAGCGCATATGGGCCGGCATGAGACTGAGTACGAATTTCTCGAGCTCGGCCGACGAGAGCATCCAGCCGATCGCGAGCAAGAGAATGATAACGAGGTCGCCGATCGCCGTGGCAACGGACGCCGTTCCACTGAGAATATGAAGGCCGATCGAGCTGGCGACGCTGCCGGCGCTCCCGGACAACGCGGCTGCGAGCTGGCGCGCCGTCTGGTCGTTTTCGAAATAGCGCTGCGCAGAAGCAAGTTGATGTTGCAGCGAGTTCACATAGTCGGGAAGGGACTGAACCAGTCGGACGAGCTCTGCACCGACCGGCTGGACGAGCACGATCCCGATCACGACCGACAGGATGATGACGATGCCGAACGCGAGCATGACGGCGACACCGTACGGCATTCGTTTGCTCATGCGGTCGACGATGGGTCGCAGGCCGGCGGCGAATAACACGGCGGTGAAGAGTAGAAGCAGTGCGGAGAGCGCGCCCGCGAGCACGTTCCACACCACGAACGCTCCTCCAACGATCGCTACGCCGATGAGCCAACCTCGTGCGCTATTCATACGAATTCACTTTTCCACGTTCGCATTCACGCTTCCAGCCGTTCACCGTGTCCCAGTAGCCCAACACCAATGGTTCAACCTTCTTGCGCAATTTGGATTGAGCCTACGGCATGAGCGAGGTAGCATGTGGGGTAATGCTCGATCGCCGCGACTTCTTGATTGCGCTCGGAGCGACGGGGCTCACGCCCGGGCTTACGGCAGCGGCACAGAGCGGACCCGTGCTCGAACCCCTTGCGCGCGCGCTGGTCTTAAGCGGGGGCGGCGCGCGCGGAGCATATGAGGCCGGCGTTATAGCCGGTTTGGCTGCCAAGGCGGGAGTCAGCGATGGAACCCCGCTTTCGCCGTACGGAATCGTCTGCGGCACGTCGATTGGAGCGCTGAACGGTTGGTTCGTGGCAACCGGCCAGTACACAAAGCTGCGCGACCTCTGGTATGGCATCAGCGCCGAGAAGCTGATTCGACTCAAGCCCAAGTTTGCCGCGTTGCGCGACTCTCAGAGCGGCGTCGGAGATAGGCTCGTATCTGCCGTCAACTTGGGTTCGTTGGCAAAAAACCAAGTCGCACTCTTGGATGAGCAACCCGTCCTGGATTGGATTGCACGGCACGTCGACCCCGAGCGGCCGCTCTTAATGCCGCTGATCTGGGTTGCCACGAACTTAACGATGCAGCGAGCCGAGCATTTCTATTTGAGACCGCGGGGTGCACCCGCGGACGTCCCTAGGAAACTCGTGACATCGTTGCAATTGACGCTCGGGCCAAATAGCATCGTGCGCGAGGCAACGCCCGGCCTGCTTCATCGAGAGCTCTTCGCTTCGGCGGCCGTTCCGCTTGCGTGGGATCCCGTCGCGCTCCCGGGCCCGGACGGGGCGATCAACCAGTATTGTGACGGCGGTGTCGCGAGCAATTCTCCGGTATCGTTTGCGCACGCCGTGGCGTCGGCAGCCGACGTCGTCCTGATGGACCCGCCATTTGAGCCGGTGAGCGATTACACGGATGCCATAGCGATCGGGTTCGGGGTTTTCGGAACGATGCAGCGAAAAATTCTTGCTACCGACATGCGCAGCGTGTACTTTCAATCGGTTGCGAAGCGTGCATTCGCTCGGATGCCGCCGGCGCGTGCGATACTCGGCGGCGAGCACCAACAGCTGCTCGATGCGTTTATGGCCTCGTCGTTGGCGACGGATCTTTTTTTCATGCGTCCGAAGGACACGTTGCCGCTCGGCGCGGGCGCGTTCGAAGATGAGAAGGGTATCGGTGAGGCGTACCGGATCGGTTGGGAGGACGCGCTCGTCGGCTTTACCCCATACGATTGGAAGACGTTTGACGCTTAGTGAAGCAGCGTTTGCCAATCCGGCGGAACGCGGCCGGCGGGGCCGGGAACGGGTTGATTCTCGGGATGCCAACGCGGCGGTGCTAAGCGCTCTCCCGGAATGAAATCCTCGGTAACGTAACTATAGAACCACGCTTCGCTCGGCTCGAAACTGGCGATGATCGGGTGGCGCGTCGCGTGAAAATGCGCGGTCGCATGGCGCTGCGGTGAACTGTCGCAGCATCCAATGTGGCCGCATTGCGCGCATCGGCGCAGATGAAACCACCACCCGCCATCGGCGAGGCATTCAACGCAGCCGGTTCCCGAGGGCGGAGCTTCCGGATCGATCCCTTCGATGTGCCGAGCCATGCTGCCATTGTATGGGCTAGTGTCTACCTTGGTCCAGTGGCCATTTGGAAGAGATACTGACCGGTGACAAGCTTGCAGTCGTGCATCGCCGGCGAGTAGGTGGAGGCCATCGCCGCGCTAACGACCGCGCGATCCATTCCGGCGCTTCCGCTGGACCTAACGATCTTCGCGCTGACGGGGCGACCGTCGGGCCCGACAGTGACAAGTGCGTTCGCCGTTGCGTTCGAGCGGAAGGCTGATTTTGGGATTTCGGGGGGCGCTGCGTTGAGGATTTTGACTTCCTTACCCGTTGCTGTACACGCGCTCGCGGCGACTGCGACGTTGCTCACGCTTGGCGCAGCGCCGTCGGCTGCTAACCCGGTTAACGTTTGCAGCAGCACTGCAAGCAGTGCGAACGCGAGAACGCTTGTACCAAGGGCGCGATAATTGATGTTCAACTCGATCCCCTTTCCATCAAGAAGCCGCGCGATGCGGTCGACGAGCATCCGTCGCGAACCGATGGCGCTGGGTGTAAGCAGCGGTGGGCGCGAGGCACGTGGGCTTTGGGCCAATCGCGCGAGGCATGACGCGTAGCGATCGGCTTGGCCCGTCGCGTAGACGGCCCGATCGTCGCAGGCAGCCTCCCGCTCGGCGACCAGGCGGCGCCCGATGACGTAGGCCCACGGATTGAAGAAGAGTAGAGCCTCGATCACGCGCTGGATAAGATTTGCGAAAATGTCATGGCGCTCGATGTGCGCGCGCTCATGGCGCACGATGTCGTCGAGCTCATCGCGATCCAGTGTCGCCGCGAGGTGCGCCGGAATGATGATGCGCGGGGAAGCAAGCCGGGCCGCGATCGGGAGATCCACGCGAGTCGAGGTCATCACGCCGGCGCCAAGCTCCGGCGCAGGCGACGCGCTACGGACAATCCCGTTGATTCGCAAGAAGCTCAGCCCCAAACGAATCAGCGCCAAGGCAACACCCGTTAACCAAAAAAACAGCAGCCACGAACCGCCTGCCGATGCCGCTTTCGCGGTGACAAACGAGGGCGCCGCAGCGGTGTGTTCAACCGGAAGGGGCAGCGCGCCCATCCCAGTAGCGGGATGCAGTACGCTCGCCACGGGGAGGACTGCTAGCGCAATCAACGCGGTGAACCATACGGCGTAGCGCGTGGCCGCGTGTTGTTTGGGGACGAACATCGTTGTGAGCGCCGCAATCGCCACAACGAGCGCGCCTTGCCAGAGGCCGTTGAGCAAAACGGTATCGATCATTGCGAGCCCTTCCGATTTCGAGCGAGCATCCGTTTGATTTTTGCGACGTCATCGTCACTCAAGCGCGTATCATCAAGCAGAGTGACCGCAAGCGCGCCGGGTGAGCTTCCGAAAAAGCGATCGAGCAGATGACGCATGGCGGACTTGGCTGCCTCGTCGCGCGCGACCAACGGGCGGTATACGTAGGTTCGCCCGTCCTCTTTGTGCGTGATATAGCCCTTTTGCTCGAGCGTGCGCAGCGTGGTAAGTACGGTGCTGTATGCAAGCGGCGGTGGAGGCAGCACTTCGACGACATCGGCGACGGTCGCGCTACCGCTGCGCCAGAGAACTTCCATCAGGCGCAATTCGTGGTCGGTGAGAATGAGCGACTTCTTACGGGACATGCAGCCTCCGTACTATTATGAATGTAATAGTACTTTAGCGCAGCAAGCCCTCGGCGTCAAGTAGCGCGGAGTGTGGTATACTGACTTTACAGCGACTCTAGGCGACAATAAAAAAAGCTGCCCACCGTTTCTGCCGCTCCAAACGCGGTTTTCTCGGTGCCGGGCAGTTTTTTATTGGTTGATTTTCAGCCGTCGACCGGGTCGGTGTCTTTAAGGATAAAATGTTCTCTCGAATTGTAACCATGAAGCTCAAACAGAATCAAAATAGCGTGTCTGATTTAACGAAGACCATCGACGAAAAGGTCCTACCGTTGCTTCAGAAGCAAGCAGGCTTTAAGAACGCTGTGTTCTGCGCGAGCCCCAATGGAACCGAAGCGATCTCCGTCACCGTGTGGGATCGTAAGGAAAACGCGGAGTCATACAATCAAAATACCTATCCGCAGGTGCTCCAGTCGCTGACGGCGTTGCTTGACGGCAGTCCGAACGTGAAGTCACTTGACGTGATCAGTTCGACCCTCAACAAGATTCCGACGCCGGTCTAAGCGCGACGCGCCTAGCACCTTTTACAGAGAGCGGCCGAGTGGCCGCTCTCGCGTTTTCTCTGAAAGAAGTCTCTATGTCAAATAACACGATTGTCAGTCGCACGGCTCTCGCCGTTGCAGCGTCGATCTCACTTTGTGCCGTGTTTGCCGTTGCGCAGCCGGCCATCGGACAAACTACCGTCGCGGTCGTCGTCAACGGCCAGCAGATGCAGTTCGACCAGCCACCGGTCGAGCGCGCCGGCCGCGTGTTCGTGCCCCTTCGTGGCGTGTTCGAGCGACTTGGCGCCACCGTGGTTTATGACGGCGGAACCATCAACGCCACCGGAAACGGGCGAAACGTTTCGCTGCGCATCGGCTCGAACCAGGCGACCGTTAATGGTCGGACGCAGACGCTCGACAACGCGCCGTTCATCCTTGGCTCGACCACGCTGGTTCCACTGCGCTTCATCGCACAGGCACTTGGGGCGTCAGTCAATTGGAACAACAACAACTCGACCGTAACGATCGCCGGCAACGGCAATGACAACGGCAGCAACCGCGACAACGGCAACAACCGTGGCAACAATATGGGCCACGACAATAGCTATCAGGCTCCGCAGAATCAGTCGTTCTACCTTTCAAACGAGACCCCGACCGACTCGATTCGCACGCAGAATCCGGCGATTCATGCTACGTACAGCGAACCGGTAAGCCGCGATTCACTGCGCGTTTCAATCGACGGACGCGACGTCACGAGAAACGTCTCCGCCAACGCAACGGGCTTTGACGTGACCTCCTATGCGCTCAATTCTGGGATGCATCAGGTTACGGTGACAGGCACGACGCAAGCCGGCAACGCGTTCTCTACCGGATGGACGTTCCGGACCAAGTAAACACACCGTTTTAATGCCAAGTGTGCTATACTAAACATACAGCGACTCTAGGCGACAACGAAAAAAACTGCCCTCCGTTACTGCCGCTTCACAAAGGCGGTCTCACGGTGCCGGCAGTTTTTTATTGGTTGATTCTCAACGGTCGGTCGAGTCGATGTATCTAAGGATAAAATGTTCTCACGTGTAGTAACCATGAAACTCAAGCCGAACCATATCGCCGATTTAACCAAGACCATTGACGAAAAAGTGCTCCCGCTGCTCCGCAAACAAGAAGGTTTTAAGGATGCAGTGTTCTTTGCCAACAATGGCGGAGCGGAAGCCATCTCGATCAGCCTATGGGACCGCAAGGAAAGCGCCGAGTCGTATAATACGAAGGCGTATCCGCAAGTGCTCCAGTCGCTGACGAACGTGATTGACGGCAATCCGCAGGTCAAGACATTTGAAGTTCTAAGCACGACCCTGCACCAGGTCGCTGCGACGGTCAAGTAAGGCGCAAGACGATTTTGCCTTCCACATGACCTTGCTCGATCCGCTGATGCGCATCGACCACGCGGTCGAGCGGAAACTCTTCGACGTGGAGCGGAATGGCACGCTTCCCGATCGCGGCGTTGAGGAGCTCGAAGGCTTCGCGCGACATCTCACCGTCAAACGTCACCGACGGATGCCCCGCGACCTTCGGCTCCGGCTCGACGCCGTTTGGATAGGCTAATGGCGCGTTCGCCCGCGCGCGCGCAACCAATCCCGCGAGGGCGTCGCCATTTGCCGTGGCGAGGACCGCGTCGAATCCTGTGGATGAATCGTCCGCCGCTCTCCCACCCAGCGCGCGAAGGTAGTCGACTGCATCGGGACGTGCTGTGCCGATGATCGTTGCTCCCTCCACCTGCGCCCCGAGCCAGACGACAAAGGAACCGACACCGCCGGTGGCGCCGAAGACGAGCAACGTTTTGCCTCGCTTGATCTTCAGCGCTCGGAGGCCCGCGTGCGCCGTCACGGCAACGCAGGGCATTGCGCCTGCAACTCTTTGATCGAGCTGGTCGGGGACGTGCTCAACTCGATCGGCCGAGACGCCCACATATTCTGCATAGAAGCCGCCTTGCGGATTTCCGTAGCTATATGAATACACGCGCTCACCAACGCGCAAACGTGTGACATCCGAGGAAGCCGCCACAACAGTTCCAGCGCCGTCCGCGCCCAAAATCGTGCCTGGCTTCACCGCTCCCCATTCGCCGGAACGTTGCTTCGCATCCCAAATGCCGACGCTCGCGTAATCCAATTTGATGATCACGTGACCGCGGGTTAGATGAGGAACAGGCACGGATGTAATATGGATTGCTTGCGGTGGGCCCGCTTTATCGAGCACGGCCGCTTTCATCGTCGTTGGGAGGTCGCTCGCCATAACAACCAGCTTTCTGCGTCACCCGCATGCCTGAACGCAACCGTGTAACCCCGCACGGAGAGATCGTGGTTTCGTCGCTTCGCGGTGCGTGGATGGGGAGTGGCGTGGCACGAAGTCCCCGCCGGCGCGTACGTGGAGCTCGATTCGCGCGATCGTACATGGCTACGTCCCCAGCTGGGTAAGCTAGGCAGCATGAAGACAACGATGTGGCTCTTCCTGGTAGTCGTCGGCTGTGCCCTGGCCGCCTGCTCGCCACAGCAACAGCAGTCCGCCTCGAACGCGGCCACGCAAGACTACCATATTGCGCAAAAGCAGTCGCTCGACGCGGCGCTCGATGTCCGCGTGACGGCGGCAATTGCTACGCAAGCCGGCGTCAACACATTTCACGTTGCGCCCGTGGCGCACAATGGTGTCGTGACGTTAACCGGTACGGCTCCAAGCCATGAAGTCGACCGGGTGATCGTTCAAACGGTACGCGCCGTGCCCGGGGTCAAAAAAGTCGTAGATCAGATTTCGGTGCGCTAATAGCGCCTTCCAATTCGAGCAGCGCCTGTTTGAGCGGCAGACCTCCACCGAAACCAGTGAGCGTTCCGTCTGCGCCGATGACGCGATGGCACGGAATGACGATCGGAATGGGATTCGCACCGTTGGCGCGTCCGACGGCGCGCGCTCCGTTGGTGAGTCCGAACTCGTTTGCGATCTCACCGTACGAGGTCGTGGCCCCGTACGGAATCTCCAGCAACCGTGCCCACACTCGTTGCTCGAACGGCGTGCCGCGCGGCTCGAAGGGTACGTCGAACGTGCGGCGCTTGCCCAAGAAGTATTCGTTCAGCTGGACTTGCACCGCCCGCATACCGTCGCTTGCGGCGCGCGGAAACGGCTCGTGCGACTCGATCGACCTTCCGCGATTGGGCAGCCAAAGTTCCACCAATACGCCCTCGGCATCGACGGCCAGTTTGAGTTGCCCGAACGGTGTCTCGTGCGTCGAGCGAAAGAGGGTCGCGTCCATTAATCGTAACTGTCGCGAACCGTTTCGAGCAGCGTCTGGCCGTATTCCACAATCTCTCCGTCGCCGTCGAGAATTTCGACCTCAAAACCGGGATAGACATTACGAAAGCGCTCTTGCTTCCAGCGAGCCACCGACCAACTGTCGCGCGCGGCCTTCTCCCAGTTCCACGGCGGCATGCCTTCACGATCCGAGCGGATGTTGCGGCCGTCGGGCGTTTTGACGCGAACCGCAAAGCCCTCAACCCGCGCGATCTTCATTTCGAGCGTGCCGATCTTCATGCGACTAGCCGAATGCTAACACTTGCGCGTGAAGCTGTAGCCGCCGCCGGTGAGGTGCTTGCCGTCGGCCGATAGCGTCATGTTGTGGTTCCCGTAATAGGTAATGATGGCTTTGTTGCCGCTGAGCACCCAGCTTCCGATGACGTCTTCACTGTCGGTGAGCTCTCCGCTCTCGTCCATCTTCAAGCTCATCTTTGGATCGTCGTCCTTTTGCCACGTACCGATCAGGTTTGCCGTCGTGCAGCCCGTCGGCATCGGTGTCGGAGTAGCTAGCGCTGTTTGCGCGCCGCCATGGAAGTTGTGGGCGACGTCCAGGCACAGTGAGTTCGCATCGTACGGATTGTTCGGCGTTTCGACCGTGCACGTGAAGGTCACGACGTAGCCTTTGCCGTTCGGATAGCAATGCACGGTCGCGGCGGCCGTTGTATCCGGTCGCCCGACTTGTACGACCGGCCCGGTGGCGATCCATTCGCCCGGCGCCGACTCGTTTGCATTTTGCAGGTACGCGTCAAGCGCGGCTTTGGCTTTGGCTCCGCACTCGTCCATCGTCCCGATCGGAATCGCGTAGCGTAATCCCGTGGACAGATCCACGGCCGCGGGCGACAACGCACCGGTTACGAGAATTGCGAGCGCAAAGAATATCGCGAACAGGCGTCCGCGCGGAGCGATCAGCGCCACGAAGCACCGCCGGTCGTCGAGGCCGTCGTTGCGCCGAAAGCCGCAACGAGTTTGGTGCACAACGCAGCCGCCGTGTCGGCATTGGGCGGCACCTGAGCGCTGCACGTGAAGGTGACGGCGTAGCCGTTGTCAAGTTGGTGACACTCGACTACGCCTATGGCCGAGATCGATGCGTCGATGCTGGTGGAGCCGAACCAGTCGCCCGATCCGTCTCCCGCTTCCGTGGCGTCTTGCATCACGCTGGTCAATGCGTTCTTGGCCCGGGCACTGCAGTCGCTAAAGGGCTTGTCCGGAACGACGCTGCGTTGGGCGATCACCGTTTGTAACGTAGCGCCCGCAGGCGCGCTGACGAGCAGCACGCTGAGCGCAAAGCTGACCGCAAAACACGCCGCGCGATATGAAGTCATCGTGAGTAACAAGCCTCCTCGGGCGAATGTCGTTGGACCTTGGAACGGCTTTCCCTTGCTGCCCCAGGCGGATTGGCGGGATTGGATTGCGAAATTGTCGTGCATGTGCCGGAACATTAAAACGCTTCACAATTTTGCGCCGCCGGCGACCGACGACGAGATTCGCGCTTCGGCGATTCAGTTCGTGCGCAAGCTGAGCGGCTTCACCCATCCGTCGAAGGCGAATGAAGCCGCTTTCGACCACGCGGTCGCTCACGTCACCGATGCCGCTCGCGAGCTGCTCGCCTCGCTCGTCACCAACGCGCCGCCGCGCAATCGGGAAACGGAAGCGCATAAGGCAAAGGAGCGCTCGAGGCTGCGCTTCGCACAGCACTAGCCGCACGTGCAGGCGCGCATCACGAGAGCGTCCGTCGCTCTCGTCCTGATCCTATTGCTCGGCGCGTTCCTGCGGCTCTATCAACTCTCGGCGATTCCAAGCGAACTGATCGTCGACGAAATCGATCTCTACAATTCCGCGCATAACATCGTGACGACCGGGCACGACGTCGATGGGACGCTCCTGCCGTTTCTCTACGCGCGGTTCACGCGAAACCCGCCGGCGTACGCGGTTGCGGGTTTCGCCTCGACGCTAGTCTTCGGCAAAACACCGCTTGGGCTGCGTTTGCCCGCTGCGATCTTTGGCTTGGTGACGGTGCTCTTGATCTACACGATCGCGCTTGAACTGACCAAGCGCCGCGATATCGCTTTGCTCGCCGCATTGCTGCAGGCGACCGCGCCGATCTTCGTTCAATTTTCGCGCATCGCATGGGAACCGGCATCGGAACTTCCCTTCTTACTAGGCGGCATCTACCTACTTCTGCTCGCGCTGCGCCGGCACGCGCCGGCGTTCTTAGGATGGGCAGCATTGCTCTTGGGAGCGACGGCATACACGTACCTCGCGGGATGGTTCTACGCGCTTGTCCTGGGTGGCCCGCTCTTCGCACTGTACCTTGCCGCGTATCGTTCGTGGCGGACGACGAGCCGGGTCTATGCGGCGGCAGCGCTGTGGTTCCTCGCGTCCGTTCCGGCATACTGGATGCTCTTTTTCGAGCCGCAGACCAGCGCGCGTACGCAGCGCTTGGTGATCTTTGCTCACGGCTTCTCGGTCGACGCGCTCAAGGCGTTTGCATCGAATTACGCCGCCCAATTTCGTTGGTCGTATCTCGCGGTCAACGGCGACCCGCACCCTGGTCTCACGTGGCGTTACCTTAACGGCTTCGGCGCGTTCTACTGGTGGTTGATCCCGCTTGCTGCCCTGGGCGTGCTCTGCACCTTCAAATACGTGCGCAACCGCGCGCTTGCGTTATGGGTCTGGTTCTGGCTTTTGGTCTACCCGCTGGGAGGTGCGCTAACCAACGAGGGCGCGCCAAACGCGCCACGGACGCTCGCAGGCGCGCCGGTATTTTGCCTTCTTGCGGCGATGGGCCTGACGCTCTTGCTCGATTGGGCTCGACTCATCAAGTGGCCTCGCGTCGCGGGCCTCGCGCGTTTCGTGGTTGTCGCGGCTTTTACCGTTGTGGCAACGCTCTCCGTCGTGCAATTCTCCTGGTTCTACTTCACGAAATACGTGCACCAAAATTCAAATGCGTGGGATTCGGGAACGCGCGCGATGTTCGAGCGGATCATCGCAGAGAGCAGCCGCTACCAACGCGTCTGCTTCTCGGTCTTGCCGCAATGGTATGATGCCGATTCCTATTCGCGGTTTTATCTGATCGGCGACAATCTGCAGTGGATCGACGGGATCAGCGACCCAACGTGCTTCTTGCCCGGCACCATGCTCGCGGTGGATGCCAACGATCCGGTCAAGCGCCGGGGCTTTAACGACATTGCAACGATCGACGACGTCGACGGCTCGAAGTTTGCCTATATTACCGGCCGCCTATAGGCGCGGAGCGGGGTTCACGTTCTTGCGCTAGCGAAGAGATTCGCGTGCGCAAAATCAATGCCGACGACGTCCACGAAGAAGAGTATTGGTCGCCCAAGCGGACGATAGGTGGCTACGGGCGAGCAATCTCCGAAGCCTTGGGGCGCAAACCTAACGCGACCGACCTGCTCGATCGTCATCCGTTCGACGTCGAGATTCAACGAATTCCCGCGCGCACGCCCTCGAATCCATATCACTCCCACAGTGCGCAATGGGAGTTTTACTACGTGCTCTCGGGGAGCGGCATAGTGCGCGACGCCCACGGCAAAACACCGGTGGGACCGGGCGACGCGTTTCTCTTCAAGCCGGGCGAGGCGCATCAGCTCTTCGGCGGCGACGCGGAGGAACTGGTCGTGATGTGCATCGCCGACAATCCTATCGGTGAGTCTTGGTACTATCCCGACAGCAAGAAGCATGGCGTTGGCACACCGGAACGCGCCTTCATCCGCGGAGAGCCGCTTGACTACTGGGACGGCGAAGAATGATCAGCTACACGCATGGAGCGAGCGACGTTCCGCTGATCGGTGAAACGATCGGCGATCTCCTCGATCGCGTTTCGCGCCGGCATCCCAATCGCGACGCCGTCGTCAGCGTGCACCAAGAGGTTCGCCTGCGCTACGCGGAGTTCGCACAGGCCTGCAATGAGATCGCGTGCGGGCTGCTTGCACTGGGCGTGCAACACGGCGAGCGCGTGGGCATTTGGTCGACAAACAACGTAGAGTGGACGATTGCCCAATTCGCTACCGCGAAAATCGGCGCCATCCTCGTCAATATCAATCCGGCCTACCGCACGGTCGAGCTCGAATATGCACTGCGTCAAAGCGGCGTACGCACGCTTTTGGTGCAATCGCAGTACAAAACGAGCGACTACCTCGCCATGGTTGAAGAGGTGCGCGATCGGCTTCCTGAGCTGTCCGAAGTTGTAGCGATCGGCGATGGAGATCCGCGCCGTGTTGGCGATTTGCGCTGGGACGATCTGCGCGCCGCGTCCGCCGGCGTGACCGCCGAACAGCTCGAGATTAGGCAGCGTGCTACGCAATTCGACGAAGCGATCAACATTCAATATACGTCCGGTACCACCGGATTTCCAAAAGGCGCGACCCTTTCGCACCACAATATTCTCAACAACGGATTCTTCATCGGGGAAATATGCCGGTATACCCCGGACGATCGCGTCTGCATACCGGTTCCGTTCTATCACTGCTTCGGGATGGTACTGGGTAACCTCGCCTGCGTCACGCATGGCGCGGCGATCGTGATTCCCGCACCCGCCTTCGATCCGCAGTCGTCGCTCGCGGCCGTCGAATCGGAGCACTGTACCTCGCTCTACGGTGTGCCCACGATGTTCATCGCGGAACTTGCATTGCCGAACTTCGCGGATTTCGATCTGTCGTCGCTGCGAACCGGGATCATGGCCGGCGCGCCTTGTCCGGTCGAAGTCATGAAGCGCGTGCGCAGCGAGATGCACATGGACGAGGTAACGATCTGCTACGGCATGACCGAAACCTCGCCGGTTTCGTTTCAAACCGCGGTCGACGACCCCGTCGAGAAACGCGTCGGAACGGTCGGGCGCGTACATCCGCACATCGAGGTGAAGATCGTCGACGAGCAGGGCCGCATCGTACCGCGCAACGTACCGGGCGAACTCTGCACACGAGGCTACAGCGTCATGCTTGGCTATTGGAGCGATCCCGAAAACACGGCGGCTTCAATCGATCCGGCGCGATACATGCACACCGGCGACATCGCGATCATGGACGATGACGGATACGTGATGATCTCGGGCCGGGTCAAGGATATGGTGATCCGCGGCGGTGAGAACATCTATCCGCGCGAGATCGAGGAGTTTCTTTTCACCCATCCGGCGATCCGGGACGTGAGCGTGGTGGGCGTGCCCGACGAGCGCTTCGGCGAGCAGCTCTGCGCCTGGATCATCCTCCATGAGCAGGCGAGCGTGAACGAGGACGCTGTCAAGGCCTATTGCCAAGGAAAGATCGCGCACTTCAAGGTTCCGCACTACGTGCGCTTCACGGATGCCTTCCCGATGACCGTCACCGGCAAGGTTCAAAAATACAAGCTAAGAGAGATGTTTACTCGATGACGACCAGACCTTCGAGTACGAGCAGTTTGACGAGCAAGGCCTGATGCTCGGGCGAAAGCGAAGGATCCATCTCGGCGACGGTCGTCGGCTCACGTTGGAGATGCTCGAATGCCGCGCGGCAGATCGGCGGAAACGCGACAACCTTGCCCGCAATGAGCAACTCGATACCTTCGCCGCGCTGACGCACCATGTAGGGCACCGTCTCGTCGATCCGCACGCGCGTGGCCGGCTTGATGTCAAATGTGTCTAGGGCTTGCGCGAACGCGCCGTTGACGTTCGGGCGGGTCAGGCGAAAGAGCTCGTTAAGCGCAATGTCGACCGCCACTTGCATGCGCGGCGTTTCGAACGTCTGCGCGAGGCGCGATTCGAAGAACTCGCCCAGACGCGTCGCGAGGTCTTCCTTTGCGAGGACGGCCGGCGGCAGCGCGTGGCGCAGTTCGACGTCCTGATCGCCCGCGATGCGCAAGGCCAGATCCAAAACGTCGGTGACGCGCACCGGCGCGAGCGCAAAGGTACAGTGCAGCGACATCGTCTGCGAGGTCTTTGCTTCGTGTGGGAAGCCGCGAGGGATATAAAGCGTGTCGCCGGGCAGCAGGCGGACTTCGTCGAGAAGCTTGAGGCCTTCGACCTTTGTGCCGCTGTGGAAGGGCTGCGACTCGAGCGGTAGGGCGATGATCGGCTCGTAGATACGCCAGGTCTTTTCACCGGAGATCTGTGCGGTGAGCGTGTCGTGCGTGTCGTGATGGACCTGAAAGCCCTGCGCGGCGGGCGGTGTGATATAGACGTTGGGCTGCGCAAAGGCCATCAGGTCGCGCTGCAGGTAGTTGCAGAAGCGCTGCAGGCGCGCGCTAAAGAGCGCGGCGTCCTTAATGATGAGGGTATGGCCGTCGGCGAAGTAGTTGACGACCTTGCGCGCGTCGATCCAGCGGCGTGGCCCCTTGCCGGTGAGGCGCCAGCGCACGCTCGGGCGCTCGTAGGTGAAGTCGTCTTCGGCGACCTCCGGGCTGCCGGCCTTGACCAACGCAAAGTTCTCCGGCTCGCGCGCCCCGACGACCAGCGAGTCCTCCACGTCGGCGACGCTATAGACGTCAGCGAAATAGGCCGGGTCGTTCCGCTCCACGTGCAAGGGGAGCTTCTCGAAATGCTGCGCGAAGAAGTCGGCGGTATTGCGCGGCGCGAGCATAAACTCGAGCGCCGGACGGCTGTTTATAACGGAATCCACTCGGGATTTTTATCGACCGGCCGGATTCTCAGGCTTAGGGGTCGGCTTCCCGCGGCCGCTTTAACCAAATGGACAAAGGTCCCCATTCCGAATTGTGTAACCGTCGAGCCAGCAATCCCCCACCCCGCGTGCGATCGACGTGAAAACGTTTAAGGAGTATGAAGAATGCCCGAGTTGCGTGATTTTCTTGAGCTGTCCTACGGTGAGCTCGAGGAACTCAACCTAGCGGCCAAGGAGCTTCGCAAAAGCCGCGTGCCGATAGAGAAGATCCAGGCAGAGCGGCTGAACTACCTGGGCAAGGAGAACCGGATCAAGGCGGTCACGGTGCTCTTCTCCGACCTCGAGGGCCGGCTGCACATGCTCGACTACGACAAGAAATTTTTGCTTAAGTCGTACGAGAACCTGACCTTCGACGGCTCCTCGATCCGCGGCTTCACTCCGCAGCGAGAGAGCGATCTGCGCTTAACGATCGACTGGGCCGCATTTTATTGGGCGCCCGCCGACGTGTTCGGCCCCGGCAAGGTGCTGGTCTTCGGCGACGTGCTCAATCGCGACGGCTCGCCTTTCTCGGCTGACATCCGCGGCGTGCTCAAAAAGCTCTCGAACGACCAGTTTGCCAAGAACGGCTACACACTCAATGCGGCCAACGAGATCGAGGGGTTCCTTTTCGACGGCGTCGATGCCGAGCAGCGCTTTCATCAAACCGGCGGCTTCGAGTACGTCAACACCGGCGGCTACTACCGGTCGCTGCCGGGGGATCCGCTACGGACCTTCATTGATACGGTCGCCGAAGTCCAGCGCTCGATGGGCTTCGAGAACGAGAAGGACCATCCCGAAGTTGCGCCTTCGCAGTTTGAGATCAACTACAACTACGGCGAAGTGGTCGCCGCGGCCGATCAGATCGCGCTCTACAAGTTGATCTGCAGACAAGTCGCAACCCAGATGGACATGACGGCAAGTTTCCTGCCCAAGCCCGTCGTCGGCGTCAACGGCAACGGCATGCACACCAACGTCTCGGTGAGCAAGGACGGCAAGAACCTCTTCTGGGATCCCAAGGGCGACGAGAACCTCAGCCCGCTCGCGATGCAGTTCACCGACCGCATCTTGAGCTCGGGTCTCGACATCTGCCTCATGCTCAACTCGTCGGTGAACGCGTACCGTCGGCTCGACCCGCACTTCGAGGCGCCCAACCAGATCAAGGCCTCGGCCGTCGATCGCGGCTCGATGATTCGCTTCCCAATCGGAAACGAGCGTAGCGTACGCGTCGAGGTTCGTTCCGTTGCGCCGGACGCGAATCCGTATATGGTGATGCTGGCGGTCTTTAAGACCGGCCTTGAGGGCGCGATCGCGAATACGCCCAATCTGCGTCAAGCCGAGCGTTATCTGCCCGACAATATCTACGACGCGCTCGACGCGTTCCGCAAATCAGCCTGGACTAGCGCGATGCTCGGCGACGACGTGAAGGAGCGCTACGCCGAACTCAAGCAGGTCGCGGCCGACCGTTGTCCGCGTACGCTGGGCACGTTCGTGAAGGCGCCCGAGGTGCAATTCCACCACGAAGTCTACAACCAGTATCTCTGGAACCTCTTTTAAGACTTTCTTATACAATGCGTTAACGGTAGGGTCTACCGTTAACGCATTGTCCAATGCGTCGCCCCTCTTGTGCACCTAAAATACAACAATCTCTCCACCTCACTGCGCAAGGGGTTCGCTAGTGTTTCTATTAGCTGACGTTAATCCGTATTTGGAAGCCCCGAAATGGCTGAACTCCGGCGACACCGCGTGGCAACTTACCGCCGCAACGTTTGTCGGTATGCAGAGCATCCCGGGGCTTGCGATTTTATACGCAGGCCTGGTCAAGAAGAAGTGGGCGCTCAACTCGGCAGTCATGGTCTTTTATGCGTTCTCGATCGTGTTGCTGACCTGGACGCTCATCAGTTACAACATGAGTTTCGGCAATCCGGCCAAGCTCGGTCCGGGCATACTTTCGGCGCTTGTCGGCATTCCGGGCCCGGCCCTCGGACCGTTTTACGAGATCGGGCAATCGGTCGTTCCGCTCGCGGCGAGCGGCATGCCGGATCTGCACTTCCCCGGCTCTGCGATGATCTATTTCCAATTCGTGTTCGCCGCAATTACGCCGATCCTCATCGCGGGATCGGTCTTCGGGCGCATGAATTTCAAGGCGTGGATGCTCTTCGTTCCGCTGTGGAGCGTGTTCGTGTATTCGATCGGCGCGTTCTCGCTGTGGGGCGGCGGCTGGCTCGCGCAACTCGGCGCGGTCGATTACTCCGGCGGTTATGTCATCCACTTGGCGGCGGGCGTTTCAGGCTTCGTCGCAGCAGCGGTCGTCGGCCCGCGTTTGCTGGCCGATCAGCGTGACTTCGAACCAAACAATCTCATCATGGCGTTTGCCGGCGCCGGTATTCTCTGGTTGGGCTGGAACGGCTTCAACGGCGGCGATCCGTACTTTGCGAACGCCGACGCGGGAGCCGCGGTGCTCAACACCAACATCGCAACCGCGACCGCGCTGCTGGTGTGGCTGATTGCCGACATGTTTGCGACCGGAAAACCAAACGCGGTCTCGATGATCAACGGCATGATCGCGGGCCTCGTCGCGATTACACCCTGCGCCGGTTATGTCAACGGCTACGGCGCGATCGCCGTCGGCTTGGTGACGATCATCCCGTGGCTCACGCTGCGGTATCTCAGCCGGCTTTCGTTCATGAAAAAAGTCGACGACACGTTCTCGGTCCTGCATACGCACGGTGTGGCGGGTCTGGTCGGCGGACTGATGGCGGGCCTGGTCGCCGATCCGGCCATGATCGAGTACGTTGCCAATGCCGCAGCCGGGAAGAACGCGGCGACGGTGAGCGTTTCGGGTTGGCTCTATGGCGGCGGTCCAACGCAGTTCATCCACCAAGCTGAAGCCGCGGGCTTCATCATCGTAACCAACATCATCGGCACGTTCATCATCCTCAAGGTGATCAGTCTGATCGTGCCGTTGCGCGTCACCGAAGACATCATGGTCTCGGGCGACCTCGCGATCCACGGCGTTGACCCGATTCCCGGTATCGGTATGCCAAGTGGCGCGGGTTCAACCGCATGAAGGCCGCGAGCATAGCAATCGTCGCGGTGGCAGCCGTGGCGATCATGGTAGGGGGAGAGAAGGCGGCGTCTGCTCAGCAGACGCCGCCTGCCACCTCAAGCCCCGCTGCAAGCAAGACCGCGACGCCCGCGCCGACACCGACGCCGACCGCGACGCCGTATGCGTCGGGCACGATCGGGGGCGACTTGATGGTCTTTGGCGTTTCGACCAACAACGTCAACGCGACCGGCGCGCTCGACACGCCGACCGGGGCCGACAATCAGTCGCGGGCGGATGTGAGCGACATGCTCGTCAACGGGAGCCTCACTTCGGGATATTACAAAGTCTCTGCCACGCTGGGCGGATATAACTTCCCGGTTCTTGGAACTGCAATCAATTCTACGTTCAATAACTACAAATCGGTCAGTGGTAATACCACCTGCGCCAACACGAGTTGTTATACACTCGCTCCACTCTGGCAAGTGGGCTACACCTCGCCCGACCAACATATAAACATTTACGGAGGACAGATCGGTACGCTTCTGGGCGCCGAAGGCGCGTTCACGTATCAAAACGTCAACATCGAGCGCGGTCTCGGTTGGGCACTCGAACCGGTCTTCAGCCGAGGCGTGCACGTGGGCTACACCAACGGCCCCTGGACCGTTGCCGCGGAATACAATGACGGCTTTTACAGCGGGACGTGGCGCACGATCGAATACGAAGTTGCATGGGCGCCATCGAGCACGACGTCGTGGACCTTCGTCGGGATGAATCCCGGCGCGAACGTCCCCGGCAATGCGACGTCGTTCATCGCCAACCAGTCGGAGTACAACCTGATGTACTCGCACACGGCAGGCAGGTGGACGTTCTCACCCTATGCGTTGTACCTGTCGTCACCGGCTTCGGCAGCGAACGGCTACACAACAACAGAAGGGGATTACGCGATCTCGCTGCTCGGCTCATACGCGTTCTCGAGCTCGATTTCAGTCGGCTTCCGGGTTGAGGATGCGGAGAATCTGGCCGCGACCAATGACTTCAGCCCCAACGCGTTCTTGCTCTACGGCCCGGGAAGCGGGGCGTGGACCTACACCCTCACGCCAACCTACAAGTTTGCCGGGAACGGCATCATCCGGTTCGAGTGGGGGCACGTGACGGTCCATAACGGCTTTGGCGGGGCCTTGTTTGGCCCAGGCGGCCTGACCACGTATCAGAACCGCTTCGCGTTCGAGCTTGGGGCGATGAAGTAGGGAGACGAGAGGAGTCCTGGAGGCCACAACGAACATACGTTCGTGCCCGAAAAAGGCGCTTTGACGCGCGGGGCCGGCATGGTAAGATGTGCCGTCCGGTCCCGCACGCGGCGACCGGTAGTGACTCGGATCTGCCGGGTCACTTGGCTAGAACGCCGCCCTTCCGGCGCGTTTCAACCACCTAGTCGAAAGGACAACTCTAGTGGCCACCAAGCTCAAGACGAAGCGCGCGGTGAAAGATCGCCGTCCCAAGCGCAAATCGTGTAATTTCTGCGCCGATAAGGCGCTCGACATCAGCTATCGCGATGTCAACCGCCTCAAGAAGTATGTGTCGGAGCGCGGCAAGATCGTCCCGCGACGCATCTCGGGCAATTGCGCCAAACATCAACGTCTGCTCACGACCGCGGTCAAGCGCGCGCGCGTTATCGCATTTCTTCCTTACGTTTCCGAATAACCACGGGGTTTTAGCATGAAAGTCATTCTTCTGAGCGACGTAAAAGCGCTCGGGAAGAAGGGTGATGTCGTCGACGTCGCCGAGGGGTATGCGCGCAACTTTTTGCTGCCGCGTAATCTCGTTTCCGAAGCGAACAAAGGCGCACTCGCCGTCCACGCCGATCAAAAGCGCGCGATAGAGAAGCGCGAAGCACAAACGCTCGCCGAGGCCAAAGAGCTCGCGAGCAAAATCGAGAGCACCCAGCTCGCCGTTAAAGCCAAAGCCGGCGGCAACGGAAAACTGTTCGGCGCGGTGACCAACGCCGATGTTGCCAGCGCGATCGCAACCACGCTTGCGGTCGACGTCGATAAGCACAAGATTGAAATCAAGAGCCAAATCAAGGCGCTTGGCACGTATCCGGTGGAGATCAAACTCCATCGCAATGTCGTTGCCAAGGCGACGATCAACGTCGTCTCGGCGTAGGACGCTCGACCATGGCCGCCGCGACGAATGGTGAATACGCTTCGCGCCTACGACGCAAGTACGGCGTTGAAGACGAGCTAAACCGTTACGTCTCGGCGCTCTACGAAATGCTGGCCGGAGCCATCGGGCAAGAGAAGCTCGTGCTCCGCGCCGGCAAAGTGAGCGCACTCAAGATGATGCGCTCGCAAAATCTCCCGGATCGTTTGTGCGCGCTCGCGCGTTTGGTCTTTGAAGACCCGACGCTCGAGCGAGCGACGACGCGCGCGCAGCAGCGCAAGACGATCGCGGAGATCGAAGAGGCGATGGCCGATCTGCTCGCTCATAAGAGCGTGGGCGACGCAATCGACAAAAAGGTCTCCGAAAAGATGAACGCGCGCCACCAGGAGTACCTCAAGGATCTCAAGCTCGAAGCGCTGCGCGACGATTCGGGTCCCGAAACGCCGGCGACCCAAGCCAAACTCGAAGAACTCGAAGCACTCTCGCAACGCAGCCTTGCGGCGTCGGCGCTGCAGCAACTGCGACCCCAGCGCCTTGCAGAGATCGTCGGTCAAGAGAGCGCGATCAAAGCGCTGGTGGCCAAGATCAGCTCGCCCTACCCCGCGCACGTCATCCTTTACGGTCCGCCCGGCGTCGGCAAGACCACCGCCGCGCGCCTGGTGCTCGAGCTGGCGAAGTCGCGCGCCTATACACCGTTTGCAAAAGACGCCCCGTTCGTTGAAACGAGCGGCACGACGTTGCGCTGGGATCCGCGCGAAACGACCAATCCGCTCTTGGGCAGCGTTCACGATCCGATCTATCAGGGCAGCCGGCGCGAGTTCGCCGAAGGCGGCGTTCCCGAGCCTAAACTTGGCCTGGTGACGCGGGCGCACGGCGGCGTGCTCTTCATCGATGAGATCGGCGAGCTGGATCCGCTCTTGCAGACTCGTCTCCTCAAAGTCCTCGAAGACAAACGCGTGACCTTCGAGTCATCGTACTACGACGAGAACGCGACCAACGTGCCGGCGTACATCAAGCGCCTCTTCAAAGAGGGGGCACCGGCGGATTTTGTGCTGATCGGCGCGACGACGCGCGACCCCGAAGAGATCGATCCGGCGATTCGCTCGCGCGCGTCGGAGATTTTCTTCGCACCGCTCACGCAACATCAAGTCGTCTCGATCGTGCAAGGCGCGATCAAGCGGCTCGGTGCGAAAGCCGCGCGCGGCGTGCCGCAGCTCATTGCTTCGTACACGATCGAAGGCCGCAAAGCTGTACAAATCGTCGCCGATGCCTACAGTCAAGCGCTCTACCGGGTCGATCCCAAGAAGAACAATGCGGCGGTTACGCTCACCGAAGATGACGTGCGCGTAGTGGTGCAAACCAGCCGGCTCGTGCCGCACACGCTGGTGCGTGCGCGGGCGTCGCGCGAAATCGGCAAGACGTTTGGCCTGGGCGTCCACAACTATCTCGGCAGCATCATCGAGATCGAAGCGGTCGCATTTCCCGCCGCGCAAGCAGGCAAAGGTACGATCCGTTTCAACGATACGGCCGGTTCAATGGCCAAAGACTCGGTCTTCAATGCGACCAGCGTGCTGCGAGCACAAGCCGGCATCGACGTCTCGGACTTCGATCTGCATATCAACATCGTCGGCGGCGGCAACATCGACGGACCCTCGGCCGGTCTTGCAATCTTTCTTGCCCTCTACTCGGCTACGACCAAGACTCCGCTGCCGCAAGACGTCGCAATTACCGGAGAGCTCTCGATACAGGGGAAGATTCGCGCAGTAGGAGGCGTGGTGGAAAAACTCTATGCCGCGCGTCAGGCCGGCATGCGTGCCATGCTCTTGCCCAAGGAGAACGCTCGCGAGGTCGACGTCACGCTCTCCGGCGTCCAGGTCGCGCCGGTCGCGACCGTCGATCAAGCGCTGCGCGAGCTGCGAGTACACAAGTTATCCACCCGTCGTTCGCAAGGTCGCTCACAGAGCACGCGTCGCAAGACTCGGGCGTGAGAATCACCAGATGAGCGTTTCGCATCTGCATGGCGGTTCCATCGACCGCATCCCGCCGCACAACCTCGAAGCCGAAATGGCGCTCCTCGGTTCGGTGCTCGTCGATCGCGAGATCATGAGCGCCGTAGGCGAGATCGTGCGTGCGGCGGATTTCTACGCGCACGTGCACGAGACGATTTTCGCCGTGCTCTACGATCTGTTTTATCGCGGCGAGCCGCTCGATAAGATCGCAGTGGCAGAAGCGCTGCGCAACCGCGACCAGCTCGAGAAGGTGGGCGGTCTCTCCTATTTGAGCTCGCTGATGGACACGGTGCAGACTGCGGCCTCGGCAACCTACTATGCCAAGATCGTTCGCGAGAAGGCGACGCTGCGTTCGCTGATCCACGCCGGCACGCAGATCACACAGCTCGGCTACGATGCCGAAGAAGACGTCGACGCCGCGCTGGATCAGTCCGAGCAGATGGTCTACTCGATCGGCGAACGTTCCATGCATGGCGACTTCGTCGCCGTCAACAGCCTGATGAAAGATGCGTTCGAGCATATCGACCGTCTGTTCCACGCGCGCGGCGATCGCACGGGAGTGACCTCCGGCTTTCGCGACATCGACAACATGACGACGGGCTTTCAGCCCGGCAACTTCGTGATCGTAGCGGCGCGCCCGGGTATGGGCAAGACCTCGTTTGCGCTCAATATGGCGGTGGCCGCGGCACGCGAGGCAAAAGAGCCGATCGCGTTTTTCTCGCTGGAAATGTCGAACAATGAACTGATCCAGCGCTTGATCTGCGCCGAGGCGCAGCTTTCGATGCACGACCTGCGTCGCGGCAACATCAAATCGCACCAGTGGGAAGAGATTTCTCGCGCGATGGGCAGCCTCAACGAACTACCGATCTATCTCGACGACACCGGCGGCCTTTCGATAAGCGAGGTACGCAGTCGCTGCCGGCGTCTGAAATCGACCACTGGGCTCGGCGCCGTCTTCATCGACTACTTGCAGCTCCTGCGGCCGGGCGTAATGCAGAAGAACATGAATCGCAACGAAGAGCTCTCCGAGATTTGCCGTACGATGAAGGTGACGGCCAAGGACCTCGGTGTGCCGATCATCGCGCTAGCGCAGCTCAACCGCGGCGTCGAAACGCGTAATGACAAGCGTCCGATGCTCGCCGATCTGCGCGATTCAGGGTCGCTCGAACAAGAATCGGACCTGGTGGCTTTCCTGTTCCGTGACGGTTACTACAATCCCGAGGGTCCCGAGCCCGATGTGACCGAGTTCATCATCGCAAAGCACCGCAACGGTCCCACCGGTACCGTGCGCTTACGCTTCCAAAAAGAGTACACGCTGTTTGTCCCCTACGCGGACGAATCCCATTTTCCAGCGCCTTAGGCCTTAGGGCTCGGGAGTCTCAGGGCGGAGCTGTTCGAAGAATTCGGCAGCGGTGTCGCGTAGAACGTTGAGGAGGCGACCGAAGTGCGGCCGAATCTCGCTGGCGTTTCCGACGCACAGTTCAACGGTGAAGAGCACATCGCTCTCCTCTTGCCACAGCGCGGTCTTGACGAATTTCTTGCGCACGTTCAAACGGTTGGCAACATCGACCGCTTCCACCGGATCGACGCCGCCGGGCAGCGCCCATCCTGAGCCGATCATCACGAACGTCGGATCATCCCGATAGGAAACGACGAAATAGCGGTCGCCCTCGCTTTTGAACGCGACGCGGTAGGCATCTTCGTCGTCGTCGCGGGTAAAAAACAGGCCCTCGTCGCCAAGCGCGACTTCGATCGGTCGAAGCGGATCGGTCACTGAAAGTCCGTCAGCAGGGAGTTGATGAATTTCTCCGCCGCTACTTTGCTTTCGGTGCGGTCGACGATGTCTTCGATGGCCTCCGCGCCCGCATCGCGCAAGCGAGCGACAAGCGCCCAGAATGTATTCATCAGCTCTTGGGAGGATGTGGCCCGCTCGTCGAGCGTGGCGACGAACAAGCCGCCGTCGTGCGCGAGTGTGAAGACCACCGTGGGGTGCTCCTTGTGGACGCGATCGAGCGCTTCGGTGTTCTGATGCGCGTCGCGCGCCCAGTCGGGAATCTCATACGCCGTCGAGATGCTCAGGATGTTTTCGTCGTCCTCGCTCGTCGTCACCGAAAACACCTGTCCGCGCGTGCGAAAGAGCAATTCGCTCACGCCGGTTTCCGGATCGACCGGCGCGGCGTCGACGCGGTGCCCCTCGCTCTCGATGAAGTGTTTGATGACCTCACGTGCGCTGGGCATCGATACCTTCGGCCATATAGGATCGCGAGAGATGCACGTACTCTTCGGCGGCGATCTCGATCCAGTGCGCAGCCTCGCCTTCGATTGCTTTCTTGACCTTTGCCGGAACGCCGGCAGCAAGCGTGCGATCGGGAATCTCGACGCGCTCTCCCACGACGCTGCCTGCAGCGACCAGCGCGCCTTCGCCGATCACGCAGCCGTTGAGCAGCACTGCGTTGCTACCGATCAGGGCATGCGATTTGACGTGACAGTCTTCCATCACAGCACAATGGCCGATGGTCACGTCATCGTCAATCTGTGTCAGGGTCGTGACATGGAGAACGGCGTTGTCTTGCACCGAGGTGCGAGCGCCGACGCGGATCGGACCGTTATCGCCGCGCAGCACCGTGCCGAACCAAATGCTCGACTCCTCGCCCACTTCAACATCGCCAATGAGGACGGCGGTGGGGGCGACGAATGCGGTCGGGTGGATTTTGGGGGTCTTACCACGGTACGTGATGATCATGGGGCGAAGTAGTACGCTATGCATCGCCATAACACCCCGCTACGCGGCGTCAAGGCAATTCCCCACCCCAAGGCGGGCGACCCCGGCTACTCCGATGTGAACTACCGCTACGCCGGTCGTGAAGGGCACATCCATGAGGTGGTTGAGATCGATGGAAGATCCCTGGCGAAGGTGGGTTTTGACGACCGAAAGATCGTTTATTACTATTTGGAAGACCTGGAGCTCGACAACTCCGCCAAACGCGGAACGTTTCACGATCAAGATCTCGAGAGAAAGGAATAAAGCGTGCCGATCGTTGCCGTCACCCAGCCTGTTCCAGTCGATCCAGGTGGCGGATTCGACTACGTTACCGTCGATTCACAACGCGGCCGCGTGTATGCCGCGCACGCCGGCGGCGGCGGATTGCTGATCGCTGACGCCGATACGGGTAATGTGATCGGCATCGTTCCGGTCGGCCCGATGCACGGGCTCGCCGTCGATCCGGCGACGGGGCACGTGTTTACCGGGAACGGTGACTCGCGAAGCGTCAGCGAGGTCGATCCTGAGTCGCAGCAGATTTTGCGCACCGCGATCGTCGACGGTCCGGTCGATGCGATTGCCTACGACCCTGATCTGGGACGGATCTACGCCGATGAAGATGACGGAACGCGGATCTTCGTGGTCGACACGAAGACCTTCAAGCAGATTGCCGTCGTCAAGCTCCCGGGTCACAAACCAGAATATATCCAGGTCGATCCGCAGACGCACGACGTCTATCAAAACATCGCGACCGACAACGAGATCGCGGTGATCGATCCCAAGACGCTCAAGGTCAAGCGGCTCATCCCCACCCCGCAGCTCAAGGATGATCATCCACTGCAGTATGACGCCGATCATCACGCGCTCATCGACGGCGGCGAGAACAATGTGCTGGCCGTCTACGACCGCTCAGGCAAGCTGCTGCACCAAGTGAACCTCCCCGAGCAGGTTGATCAGTGCAATTGGGAGCCGACGCGCCAGTGGCTGGCGTGCGCGGGCGGCGGCATTACGCTCTATTCATTTGACGGCACGAGCGCGCCGAAACTCCTCGACGATTCGAAAATCGCGGCCGGCGTGCACACCACCGCCATCGATCCAAAAACCGGAACCATTTGGGTAGTGTGGAGCGATCGCACGGCCGGCGATGCGTTTATCCAAGGGTTTACGTATCGGTGATGAAGCGATCGAGGCGCAGAAAGCTGACGTCGAGCTGCGGATCCTCGTCGAGAAGCATTCGCGTAACGATTTCGCCGATCACCGGCACGAATTTGAAACCGTGACCCGAAAACCCGCAAGCAATGACCACGTTGTGATTGCGCGGATCGCGACCGATCGCAAAATTCCCGTCCGGCGTCATCGTATACATGCACGCTTTAGACGAGCGTAAGACCGGCTCGCAACCGGGCATCAGCGCGGCGAGCGTCTCGCGCATCAGCGCGGCTTCGCCGGCGTGGACCTCGCGATCGAGCTGGTCGGCCTGCGTGGTCTCGCCGTAGGCGTGAAACGCGACCTTGAGTCCGTCGCCGAGATCGGGAATGCCGTAGAGCGGCGCCGGCAAGTCATCGCGCTCCAGAAAGAACGCGGGAAGCTCGCCGGGCCCGCCGGCGCCGCCTTGCAGCGTGAACCAATACTGGACGTTGCGTTGCACGCGAAGCGGAAGTTGCAGTTGCGCCAGCAGCTCGCTCGACCATGGGCCGGCGCAGACAGCGACACGCGCGGCCTCGACAGCTTCGCCTCCTTCGAATGTGACGCGAACGCCTGCGCTCGTCGTTTCGAAGCTACGAACGCGCGCCCGATCGAATAGGTGCGCGCCGTGATTTCGCGCGACGGTCAATTGCGCCGCAATCGCGCGCTCGGGAAAAACGACGCCCGCGTAGGGTTCATACAGGCCGACCTCGCCTGAATCGAAGGCGAGGCGTGGAAAGCGAGCGCGCAGCTGTCCGGCGTCCAGCTGCTCGCCGGGAATATCGTAGAGCATTGCTGCATTGGCCGTGCCCTGAATCGTTGCCGACCCCGGTTGCCCGACCATCAGCACGCCGAAAAGGTCGAGCAGGGCGGTCTGCGAGGCCTCTTCGAGCTCGCGCCAGAGCATGTAGGCGCGGTCGAGTAACGGCACGTAGGCCGCGTCCTCAAAATAGGCCTTGCGAATGATGCGCGTCCGGCCGACCGATGACCCGAGATTGTGTGCGAGCGCGAAGCGTTCGAACCCCGCAACACGCAGACCGCGCCGTGCGGCATGGGCGGCGACGGCGCTTCCCATGCCGCCGAGGCCAAGAACCGCGACATCGTAGTCCATGCAGGCGTCGTTTCTGCGTGCGTGCAAGTCTCCCGCCCCCACGGGGAAAGCGAGGACAGCATGAACCCGAAGACAACGGCGGTCGTCCTGATCGAATACCAGAACGATTTCACCTCACCGGGCGGAACGCTTCACGACGCGGTGAAGCCGATCATGGAGAGCACCAACATGCTCCCCAACACGCTCGAGACCGTCGAACGCGCGCGCGAACTCGGCGCCACGATCGTGCACGCGCCGATCACCTTTACGCCGGACTACCACGAACTCACCAGCGAGCCGTACGGCATCCTCAAGGGGGTGGTCGACAGCAAGTCGTTCCGCCAAGGCACCTGGGGTGCAGCGATCGTCGACACGCTGACGCCCGCGGAAAGCGATATCGTGGTCGAGGGCAAGCGTGGTCTGGATGCTTTTGCCAGCACGAACCTCGACTTCATCCTGCGCAGCCGCGGCATCACCAATATTGTGCTCGGTGGATTCCTTACCAACTGCTGCGTCGAGTCGACGATGCGCACGGCCTATGAGAAGGGCTACAACGTGGTCACGCTGACCGACTGCACCGCAACGCTCAGCGAGGACGAACAGCGCCTGGCCGTCGAGAAGAACTACCCGATGTTCTCTCGCCCCATGAAGCACGATGAATTCCTCGGGACGCTCGAGGGCGCCGAGACGGTTGGCGCCGGCCGGGGCTATTCGAACTAAAGTCGTACAATCGGGAGCAGGGGGAGCGGTCAGGCCGCAGAACCAGGCTCCCCGGCGGTGGCGGCGTGTCACCCATTTTTGCCGACGTAGCTCAGTGGTAGAGCAATTGTTTCGTAAACAATAGGCCCGGGGTTCAAGTCCCCGCGTCGGCTCCATCTTTCTCCCTCGCCGCGATGTTAGATGCCATACATATGGCTCCGTCGCGGCGTTTCATATATTGCATGGGAGTAGCGCTTCGGCCTGAGTGTCTTGCCGGCTGTGGAAACCGAGTCAAAAGCAACGTCGCCAAATATTGTTCGCTGAAGTGCCAAAAGGACGATCAATATCGCGCGTTTGTGCGCCGGTGGTTATCCGGGGAGGTCGACGGCACAACGACCGGCCTCGACGTACCCTCCTTTCATATTCGTCGATACTTCATTGAAAAGTACGGCGAGCGCTGTCAAATCTGCGGATGGGCTGAACGAAATCCGCGGACTGGCCGAATACCAATTCACCTAGACCACATCGACGGCAACGCTCGAAACAATACTGAGAGTAATCTGCGCTATCTGTGTCCTAACCATCATGCCCTGACGGAAACGTTCGGAAATTGCAACAAAGGAAATGGGAGTCCCGGCCGGCGCGCCAGGTATTTAAAGAGTTCGTATGAGGCAACAGGCGGGTCACGCGCCGGCGGCTTTCAGTAGCCGTTCCGCATTATCGTGCAACACCGCGCGAAGCGTTGACGCAGTCAACCCGAGCGATTCGAGGCCGCGCGACTCGGCAAGATAGTCGTGGGGAATGTTCGGAAAGTCCGTTCCGTATAATACGCGCTCGGCGTGTCGTTCGATTGCATCGACGGAGATCACGTTTTCGCGCATCGGCGACGAGGGCGCAAACACCATCGTCGTATCGAGGTAGAGGTTGCGATGCGTCGACATCAGCTCGAAGTAGTCGAGCGTGTCAGGCACGCCGAAATGTGCCACGACGACGGTGAGGTTCGGATGCCGTTCGAGCACGCGTGCGACGCGGTCGCGACCTTCGCGCTTCCGATACTCCCACGGTATCGGTCCGACGTGCACGAGGAGGAAGCCGTTGCGCGCCGCGAGTTCGTCGTAGACGGGATCGAGACGTTCGTCATCGCAGGCGATCTTTTGGACGTCCTCGTGAAGCTTGAGGCCGGCGCAACCCGCATCGAGAGCGATGCGGAGATCGTCGAGATACGCCGGATCGTCGGGATGGATCGTCGCCAGCGGAACGCCGTAGCCACCAAGCAATCGAGCCGTCTGTACTAGCCACGCATTCAATTCGCGCGCCATGCCCGAGCGATGCGCGTAGCTGCAGAAGACGAAGCGCTCGACACCCGCGCCGCGTAGTACGGCCGCTACCTCGGCCGGCTCTTGCGGCTGCGCGGCAACGTCCCACGAGCTATTCGTGGCGAACCACCGGCGGATCGCGGCGAAGAGGCGCGGGGGATGAAGGTGCGTATGAATGTCGATCATAAAACGATCCTATGACTCCACTGGATCTGCGTGAAAATCCGCCCCGGGGCGTTCGCGAGACGATCCTCGGGTACTACTTCTTGCCGCGCACAATCGATAAACTGCGCGCGGAGTTGCCCGGGGGCAACTTGGGTCCCTTTCTCAATCACGACACCGGCTTCAGCGCATACACCGTGCGCCGTCTGGGCCTGGACATGAACGAGTTTCGCGACGTGGTTGCTGCGGCGCCGGACGAAGCCGCCGTTGTCGCATGGCTGGCAAGCTGTATTGACCCGGCCGGCGCCGCGGCGCTCAACGCCAAGTTGGACAGCTTTATCCTCGAGCGTATGAGCGTGGAAGATCAGCAATTGGTCCGCGATCGGCACCCTGTCCTGGATCAGCGGCCGGAGCTCTCGAAGCTCCTCGATATCATCAACGCGGACGACGAGGTGTGGTCTCCGCACTAGCGCCCGCAACCCTCGGCAAGCTCCCCTCCGTTTTGGGAGCATCGCCACTCCCGATTGGAGGTTGCCAGGTGGTCTCTCTAACGATTAACGGCGAGAAGCACGATCTCGATATCCCCGGCGAAATGCCCCTGCTCTGGGCGATTCGTGACGTCGTCGGATTAACCGGAACGAAGTTTGGGTGCGGCGTTGCGCAATGTGGATGCTGCACCGTCCATCTTGACGATGCAGCGGTGCGCTCGTGCGTCACTCCGGTCAGCGCTGCCGTCGGCAAGTCGATCACGACGATCGAAGCGCTCGGCACGCCGGAGCAGCCGCACGCGTTGCAACAAGCTTGGATTGCCGAACAAGTGCCGCAGTGCGGGTACTGTCAGTCAGGCCAATTGATGGCGATCTCCGGCTTGCTTAAGACCAACCCGCATCCGACCGACGCCGACCTTGCCTCGTCGATTACCAACATCTGCCGATGCGGAACGTACGGGCGGATTCGCAAAGCGGTTGCGCAAGCGACCGGAGGGCAAACGTCATGACCACGATTAATCGCGCGGATTTCGTTCGTCTCGGATCGATGTTTGCCGGCAGCCTCGTGCTCGGCGTGGGCGCAAGCGGCTGTTCGAATCAGAGTCAGGGCGCGCCGGAGACGGCTGGATTCAAACCCAATGCGTGGCTGATCGTACATCCCGACGAGAAGGTGACGATCTTCGTCAATAAATCCGAGATGGGTCAAGGCGTCGCAACCGGCATGCCGACGATCGTTGCAGACGAGCTCGACATTCCGATGGAAAATGTCCTCATCGAATTTGCTCCCGCTGCGGCCGTGTATGCTGATCCGGGTTTCCATCTGCAAATCACCGGCGGCAGCACAAGCACCGCATCGATGTGGATGCCGCTGCGCACTGCCGGCGCAAGTGCGCGCGCGATGCTGGTTGCCGCGGCCGCGAAGCAGTGGGGCGTCGACCCTTCGACGCTCACTACCAAGAGCGGCACCGTGGTGGATGCCAAGAACAATCGCACTGCGACGTATGGCAGCCTCGTCGGCGCAGCCGCGTCGATTCCGGCTCCGGCCAAACCGACGCTGAAAACTCCCGACCAATTCACGCTGATCGGCAAAGTGAATAGGCGCATCGACACGCCGCTGAAGGTCAACGGCACGGCGAAGTACGGGATCGATGTCCGCGTGCCGGGCATGAAGTTCGCCTCGGTGCTCTATCCGCCGGTCTTCGGCGCAAAAGTAACGTCGTTCGACGCAACCAAGGCCAAACAGGTCAAAGGCGTAATCGACGTTGTCCAGATTCCCAGCGGCGTTGCGGTTGTGGCCGACAATTCGTGGGCAGCGTTTCAGGGCAAGGCTGCGCTCACCGTCGTGTACGACAACGGTCCGTTTGCAAGCCAAAGCACCGATACGCTCAAGGCGCGTTACCTCAAACTTGCCGGCGACGGAACCGGTGCAATTCCCGCGGTCGAGCGCGGTTCGAAGAGCGTAGCCGGAAAGACGTTGGAAGCGACCTACTTCGGAAACCTCGCCGCGCACGCGGCGATGGAGCCGATGAACGCGACGGCGTCAGTGACGAGCGACGGCGTCGAGATTTGGGCGCCGACCCAAGTGCAGACGATCGCTCAGGCCTCGGCCGCCAAGATCGCCGGCGTGACCCCAGACGAAGTGCAGATTCACACGACCTATCTCGGCGGCGGATTTGGTCGACGGCTGTACGCCGACTTCACCAACGACGCAGTCTGGGTGAGCAAAGCGATCAAGGCGCCGGTCCAAGTCATTTGGCAGCGCGAAGACGACACGCAACACGACTGGTATAAACCGATGGCCGCGAATCGGGTGAGCGGCGTGCTCGACGCGAACGGCAATCTGGTCGCGATGCAGCATACGGTCGTGATGGATTCGATCTTAAAGGGGCTAGGATTTCCGTTAGCATCGAACGGAATGGATTCGGTTTCGATGGATACGGTCGTGAATTCGCAGTACGAGATTCCCAATTACCACGCCTATTACATCAACCCGAACAGCGGCGTTCCCCCCGGCAGCCTGCGCGCGCCCGGCGCCAACTGGAACACCTTCGTGGTGGAGACGTTCATGGACGAGCTTGCGCATGCAGCCCGCAAGGATCCGCTCGAGTTCCGTCTGGCCCTTTTGCAGAAGAATCCGCGCGCCCAAACCGTGTTACGCACCGTCGCCAAGAACGCGTCGTGGGGTTCGCCCGCGCCCGGAACGAAGCAAGGCATCGCGTTTGGTTTTTGGAACGGCACCTCGGTGGCAACGGTCGCCGAAGTCTCAATGAACGGCAACACGCCGGTCGTGCAGCGCGCCTTCGTGGTGGCCGATGTCGGGCGCGCGGTCAACCCGAACATCGTGCTGCAGCAGCTCGAAGGTGCGACGAACTATGGGCTTTCGATGGCACTCGCAAGCATCATCACGATCAAGGACGGCGCCGTACAGCAGCACAATTTCTACGACTACCTCGTCATGCGCATGAATCAAGCCCCGGAAATACACGCCGAGATCGTACCGAGCTCCGAAAATCCCACCGGCATCGGTGAGCCGGCCACGGTTACGATCGCACCGGCGGTCGCCAGCGCCGTCTTTGCAATCAACGGCAAGCGCGCGCGGGTCCTGCCGTTCAGTCTGGCCTACGCATGACCCACCCGCTGTCACGGCGTTTGATCGCCGAAGCCTAAGCGCTGTTAGGAACGAACGTTAGCGCCAGACCGTCGATGCAGTAACGAAGATGCGTTGGTTCGGGCCCGTCATTAAAGATGTGACCCAAGTGGCTGCCGCAGCGCCGGCAATGCACTTCAGTGCGCTCCTCGCCGGGAATGTCATAGTCGGATTGGGTCAGCGTGGAGCTCGGGAGCACGGTCCAAAAGGACGGCCAACCGTCGCCGCTGTTGTACTTCATCTTCGAGGTGAAGAGTTCGAGATTGCAACCGGCGCAGTTGTAGACGCCCGCACGTGCCTCGGCGATCAGCGGACTGGAGAAGGCGGGCTCGGTACCGTTCTCGCGCAGGATCACGTAGCGATCCGGACCGAGGAGATCTTTCCACTGCGCCTCCGTATGCGTGACCGCATACTTCGTTGCTGCAGCCTGGGCAAAAGCCGGCACAAGAACGATTGCTCCGGCAAGGTTAGCAAGGAAACGCCCGCGAGTTTGAGTACCCATACACCCCTATGAACGCCGCCCAAGCCATCCCGGATGCGTTAAAGAGAGCATGAAAGCAATCGTCATTCCTGCCTTCGGCGGCCCCGACGTGCTGCAATTCCAAGATGTCCCAACGCCGGCGCCGGCGGCCGGCGAGGCACTCGTGCGCATCGCTGCAGTCGGTGTCAATTATCGCGATGTCTACGAGCGGATGGGACGTTACGGCGGCACGCCGCCGATCATCGCGGGCGTTGAAGGCGCGGGCACCGTGGAAGCGCTGGGCGACGGCGTGCGCGACGTGCGCGTGGGAGACCGTGTCGCGTTTACCGGCATTCCACGCGCGTACGCGGAGTACGTCGTCGCTCCGGCCGAGCGCCTCATTCCGTTGCCCGACGGACTGTCGATGATCGAAGGAGCGGCGTTTCCGCTCCAAGGCCTGACCGCGCATTATCTCGTCCATGAGTACTATCACGTGACGCCGCAGACGACCGTCCTTGTCCATGCTGCCGCGGGTGGAGTCGGTCTGCTCCTCGTGCAGATGCTCAAAACGATCGGCGCGCGCGTGATCGGCACGACGTCGACGCCGGAAAAAGCGGCGATCGTTCGCGCGGCCGGCGCCGACGACGTCATTCTCTACACGCAGACAAATTGCACCGATGCGGTGAAGGCGCTGACCAATGGCGCCGGCGTCGATCTGGTGTTGGACGGCGTCGGCAAATCGACGCTTCCCGGCAGTCTCGAATCGGTGCGCACGCGCGGCACCGTCGTGATTTTCGGTTCGTCGAGTGGTCCGGCCGACCCGGTCGTGCCGGGCACACTCCAAGCCCGCTCGCTCACGCTTGCAGGCGGTACGCTCCCGAATTTCATCGCTACGCGTGAAGAGTTGGTGCACCGCTCGAACGAGGTGCTCGGAGCGATCCAAAGCGAGAAGCTCGATTTGCGTATCGACCGGACGCTTCCGCTCGCGCAGGCGGCGGAGGCGCACCGGCTGCTCGAGTCGCGTACCACCAGCGGAAAGATCGTGCTCGTTGTTTAGGCGATGACCGACGGGTCGACGTGGCGGACGCTGGGCGTTGCGGTCAATCCCATCGCGATATCCAGTTCGCTACGGATGATCTCGATCGCGCGCGTCACGCCGGCCTCACCGGCTGCGCCCAGGCCATAGATGTAAGCGCGTCCGAGCAAGCACGATTTCGCGCCGAGTGCGAGCGCGCGTAGCACATCCATCCCGGTTCGCACGCCGCCGTCGAACATCACCTCGATCTCGCCGCCGACGGCGTCGACGATCTCGCGCAGGACCGAAATGCTCGACGGGGCCCCGTCGAGTTGGCGCCCACCGTGATTCGAAACGACGATGGCGCTCGCGCCGGTTTTTGCGGCAATTCGCGCATCTTGTGCATCGAGCACACCTTTGATGATGATGCGGCCCGGCCACGCGTCGCGGATCCATTCGAGATCGTGCCAGCTTAGCGTCGGATCGAATTGTTTTGAAACCCATGTGGCAAGCGAGCTGATGCTCTCCATGCCGCGAATATGCCCGGCAAGATTTCCGAAGGTTTTGCGCTTGCCGCGCGCCACCGAGAGTGCCCAGGCGGGTTTGGTCGCCACATCGAGGAGATTTGGCAACGTAATCTCGAGCGGGACGGAGAGGCCGTTCTTGACGTCGCAGTGGCGTTGCCCGAGCATGGTCAAATCCATCGTGACCATCAGCGCGCTGCACTTTGCGGCGACGGCACGCGCGATGAGGTCGCGCACGAAGCCGCGATCGCGCATCACGTAGAGCTGAAACCAAAACGGCTTCGCGACGGCTTGCGCCACGTCTTCAATCGAACAAATCGACATCGTGCTCAGACAGAACGGAATTCCGGCGGTTTGCGCCGCGCGGCAGGCGAGAATCTCGCCGTCGCCATGCTGCATGCCGCACAAGCCTATCGGCGCAAAGGCGAAGGGCAGCGATGATTCCTCGCCCGCGATCGTGGTCGAGAGATCGCGTGTCTCCATCGCGATGCCGATGCGTTGACGAAGATGCAGCGCTTCGAGATCGGCGCGATTGGCACGCAGGGTCGATTGGGTGTACGAGCCATGATCGGCATACTGGAAGAACGCGCGCGGCACGCGGCGCTGCGCAAGCGTGCGCAAATCGTCGATCGAAGTTGCCTTACGCAGCGATGAGCTCATTCAAAAAATGCCTCCAAAAGGGTTGATTCAAAGGCGCGGAGATCCGCGGTTGCGTGCGGACCGTCGTCCATCCAGTTGTTGATCATCAGGGCGAAGATCAGCGTGCCGTGCGGTGTCTGCAAATAGCCGGCAAGCGTGCGGGCGTGATTGACCGTGCCGGTCTTCGCGATCACGGCGCCGGCAAGCGGCGGAGCAGCGAAGACTTTTTGCAACGTCCCGCTTTGGCCCGAGACGGGAAGCGCGCCGAGCACGATGGCGCGATTCGGACCGTTCCAGTCGTGCGCGAGGATAGTGACGAGGTCGCGCGCGCTGATGCGGTCGTAAGCAGAGAGCCCGCTGCCGTCGGCGAGCGTGGTCGTTGCGGGATCGATCCCAATGGATTGCAGCCAGGTGCGCTCGCGCGCGATTGCGGCGTCTCGCGTTGGGGCGAGTGCGCCGAGCAGCGACTCGGCCAGAAGATTGTCGCTGGGCACCCACATCGCGCGCAACAGCTGCGCAAGCGCGACCGAGTGATGGAACCACAGCACGCGTGCGCCGGGTGGCGTCGTCGCCAGCCGTGGCGGATTCGCGAACGTTACGCCTCCGTGATTGAGCGCTTCGCCGGCAAGGGCGAGCGTCACATGCGCGGGATCGAGCATGGCGGCGTCGAGTTCATCGTTGGTGTCATCCGCGGGAACGCTGCCGGTCACGATCAGCGTGTTGGGTTCGTCCCACGACACGCGCACGTCGCTCGTGTCGACGGACTGCGCAGGACCGGTCGTTGCGGCGTTGATGACCGTGACCGCGGTGGTTGCGGGAGAGATCGAGAGCGTCGGCGCGAGTCCGAGCGCGCTCGGATGCACCGCAATGCGCACGGTGTTTTCGCCGATCGAGAGCGCGCTCGGCGGCGCCGCGTAGTAGTACGCGAGATCGTCGACTTGCCATCCGTCGGGATAGCGTGTCGCGGGCGCGTCGCCGAGGTCACCGGCGAGTGCGTCAAAATGCGTTTGTCGAAGCGCACTGAGCGCTCGAGCCGCGTCGTCGAAGTCGCCGGCCTCCAGCAGCGGATCGCCCCCGCCTTGTAAATAGAGGGTGGTACCGTCACTCGCAAGCTTCGTCGTGAATGCAAACGCAGTGCCGAGGTCATCGAGCGCGGCCGAACCGATCAGCAACTTCAGGGTCGAGGCGGGAATCATCGACGCATCCGGATTGCGCTGGTAGAGTACTGTGCCGGTTTGCGCCGCGACCACGTACGCGCTCACTTGCGCACCGCGTAACGTCGGCGCCTCGAAAAGCGGGGCGGGAAGAAGAAGCGCGAAAAGCGCGAGCATGGCCGCTCCTTTCGCCCGCTTCGATCGCTTCCCCCACACGGCGCTGGATGCATGGCGCCCGCAGTTTGCGGCGGGCCGGCTCGAACGCATCTATTTGCATTGGTCAGCCGGTGACTACGAAACGGTCTATCCGTCGTATCACTACTGCGTCGCCTTCGCCGGCGGCGTTCCGCTGGTGGTGGAAACGAACGACCTGCGCGCGAACATGCATGACGTTGGCCAGAGCGCCGATCCATATGCTGCGCACACCGCCGGACGAAACAGCTATGCGGCGGGAATCGCCGTGATGGCGATGCGCGATGCGCAGCCGGATGATTTCGGTGAATTTCCGCTGACGCCTCAGACCGTCGACGCATTATGTGCCGTTGCCGCGACCATTGCTGACGCCTATGGCATTCCGCTCGACGCGGCGCATGTGATGACGCACGCGGAGGCAGCGATCGTGGACGGCTACTTCGGCGCGAGCAGCGACGATGAACGCTGGGACATCGCGCGCCTGGCAGCTTCGCCGTTACCGCTGACCGAAGACGATGCCCGCCGCACGGGGGAGGAGCTGCGCGCGCGGTGCCGCCGCTGAATCTTTTGGATCGCCTCCAGCGTATCGCGGCAAAATCGCCGGCAGCGGTGCGGTTTGCCGTCGCGCTGCGCAATCAATGCCGTTGCGTGATCAAATATCATCTTGCCGAGAGTCCCGACGCGTTGGATACGGGAGAACGCTGGCTCGTGCAACGCGTGGCTAGCTACGGCGGTCGCTTCGTCGACGTCGGCGCGAACGTCGGCGACTGGCTTGGCATGGTGCGCGCGAGTTTGACGGGCCGCCCCTTTGCGGCGCTGGCGTTTGAACCATCGGTCAGCGCGTTCGAAGAGTTGCAGCGCCGTTACGGTGCTGATTCAGGTATCGTGCTTTCAAATATCGCGCTCGGCAGCGAAGCCGGCTCGCTCGCATTTTTCGAAGAGCCCGATGCCGGTCGCGGCAGTACGCTGGTTGCGGAGTTCATGCGAACGCGAGGAACGACGCGGACCGTAACGGTCGCAACGCTCGACGCCGCGCTGCGCGATGCCGGCTGGAGCCACGTTGATCTGCTCAAGATCGACGCCGAAGGATACGATCTGCAGGTAATGCGCGGCGCCCGCGAGTCGATCGCGTCGCGCTCGATCGGCGTGATCCAGTTTGAGTACAATCGGGCCTGGCAACTCGCCGGCGATACGCTGCGCGCGGCCTACATGCTTCTCGAATCAAGCGGCTATCGCGTCTTTGTGCTCAAGCGCGACGGCCTGTATACGCTCGATTACCTGCGCTACGAGGAATATTTCGAATACACCAACTTCGTGGCGATCGCACCCCAGCAGATCGGCGCTTTCGAGGACCGGCAACGCGGCGTTATTTAGCGTCGGCGCGATAGAGGGCGTCGCAAGACGCCAGGTGTTTCGGGAAGTCGGGCCAATTTGCGGCCTTCGTTCCGGCGTTGAATCCGGCGTGCATGAACTCGAGCAACGTCGCGCGCGGATCGGCAGCGGTGCGCACGGCGTCGTAGGGCAGCACGCCGAGGTGTCCCGAGCCTGACGCAGACCACGCCGCCTGCACCGGCGCAAGTGGCATCGAGGTCAGCGATGCCGGCTCGGGCGCGGTGTACGTGTAGTAGGTCGGCGCGGGCGTGTTGGGATCGCCGGCCCAAAAGCCGACTGAGATCACTTCTTGCGAATAAGCTTCTTGCTCGACTGGATTCTCGCTCGGCGGTTTGTTCGCCTGACGTCCGGAATAGCGCGCGATCGCGAGGTCGAAACTGTGCCAGAACACATGCGCGGGGCTCTCTTTGCCGATGAATTCGCTGGCATATTGGTCGAAGACGTCGGCGGTCCACAAAATGATTTCCCACCAGCGGCGGACCATTACACGGTCGTACGATGCGTGGTCGCGATCGACGCTGAACGGGATGTCGACACCCATGCCATACGGCTTATCGACGATGCGGGTCTGGATCCCAAACGCCGCGAGCGTTTGGAAGAGGGTCGCGTAGAATTCAGCGACGCTCAGGCCGTCGCGCAGCGGGATCGAGGCCGGCTCATGCGCGCGATTCGATTGCACGACCACCTCGTGATCGACGAAATCGAAGTCGATCTGAAAGAAGGTCGTACCCGCCCGCATGCGCCCGGTGGAGAGTCCCCGCGCGGTTGGGAGGAGGGTCACGTTCCACCAGTGCGAGCGGTACGGAACATGTCCGAGGCGAAGCTTGCCCACGATCTGACACCAGAGGTGCAGCGTCGTTAGCGTAGGCGTCCACTCTTCATAAGGAAGTGGCGCGAGCAACGAGTTTGGCATAATGAGAGGATACCATGGACCAAGGCCCCTGTTCGCACGCGAATCCCCAGACCGTCCGCGACGTCAAACCTAGCGCCAACGGCTGCGAGGATTGCCTCAAGATCGGCTCGTCCTGGGTCCATCTGCGCGAGTGCCTGGAATGCGGTCACGTCGGCTGCTGCGACTCGTCGCAACACAAGCACGCCACCAAACATTTCCACGCCAGCCACCACCCGATTATGCGCTCGATCGAACGCGGCGAAGATTGGAAATACTGCTACGTCGATGAAGTGATGTGGGAGTAGATCGTATCCTCGCCTGCGCGGTGCATGGTACAAAGAGACTACTTTACACTCCCTTGATGGTCTGATACGCTCATGCATATTCCTATTGCCGGGAATATCACCCAGTTGGTTTGCATGGCAATGGATGCCGGTGAGCGGGTTCACGAACGGGTGTTTGTCACATGGACGTGATCAGACGCAAACTTCATCAGCTTTGAGCGGGAACGTCTAGGCGACCCCTAGTTGTTCTTATTGCAAAATGCAGACGGGCCAGTCGGTCGCGTTGGTTTTTGTTATTTTCAGCTGATAAGGATGTGAGCTGTGATTATCTCCCGCACATTGCTCGAAAGCGCTGGAAGTTCAACTAGCGAATCGACAGCGGGGACGCGGCTGACCGTACAGCCCGATACGTTGCCATCGGGTAGCCCCTCGACCTGGACCGAGGCCCAAATTCAGGCGCTGGCGCAGAGCGATATCCAATCGCTCACACAGGCTGACATCGAAGACTTTAGCGCAACGCAAATCGGCTATTTCACGGCCGCGCAGATTCCATATTTCAGTACGACGCAGATTGGATATCTTAGTCAGGCACAGGTCGCGGGACTGACGGCGACACAGCAAGGCAGCTCTCGCAGCAATGAAGGGAATCGTTTCGATAGTTGGTGACCTTTCCGGAATCGTACAGGGCTGGGACGAGGGCGGTGTTTTTGGTGGTATCGAAGCCGGTTATGATGCCGACGCTCTTGTCCAGACGGTCGATTCACTGACGCTAACGACCGTGAATGCTGCCGGCCAAACCGTTCCGCTAATCACGGCCGGAATCGTCTCGACGGCAATAATTATCGGCGTTGTTGTCGGCCTCGCGGTCCTGTTTTTCGGAGGAAGCCACGACAACCCGGCCGACATGCCGGACAAGTATGACGAGCCGAGGTACGGTGATGGAGTCGCCAATCTCGAAGGAAAGAATTTCAGTGCTGATGGCGATACGTGGAAGCCGCAGTACAGTGCGCTGTTTGGCGGCCAAGGCGGAATTGCAACGATCGAAGAGACTCTGTATCATTACGCAAATCCCAATGGGACGATGAAGGCAGGCACGCCGGCATGGCTTGCCGCGATTTGGAACCAGGTCGAACCAATCTTTGGTATAAGCGAGGGTGGTGCAGGAACGCTGTCGATTGGTCTGGATGGCACGGGTGAGGATTGCAACAACCAGCAAATTGTCGGCGCCGCTGATACGAGCGGACAGGTTTATCAGTACACGCAAATCGACGCGGCGTTTAACGCGTTCGAAGCGGGCTATGCAACATCGGTCAGTAACGGTCAATCCCCAAAGAACGCGTACGATAATCCGGAAGGTCCCGGCGCGCCGCCACCTGCAGGAGCGGACTACTACGCGTAGGCATTATCCGGCACGCAGCTCTTCGGTGCTTCCTCTCAAGCAGCTGTCAAGTCGCCTTACCATCATGGGCTGGTGAACAGGCGTTTTTGGTTCGTAGCTGCGTCGCTGGGCGTAGTGTTCGTGCTTGTCGCACCGCTGCACTCGCTCGGCGAAGCGCAGAACGACGGCACGGCGCTTTTTCAGGCATCGTCGTCGGGAATCCGGATCGACCGGGTCGACCTCCACGCCAGTGGTGGTGGTTCGCTTTGGTGGGGCAGCGAGTGCGTCGCGGTCACCAACGTCGGCACCCTCGCCGTAAGTCAAGTCACGTTAGACTTCGCATGGACGCAACCAAACGGTGCGAATGAATCCGACGAAATCGAAGTGTTGAACGGACCGCTCGCGTCAGGGGCGACGATGGGCTCATTAACAGGCACCGTGCAGTCGGTCGATGTGTGTCGGCCGACCAGTCACGGTACGGCGGCAGGTTCGCTCAACGCGCAAGCGCACGTATTCGCTACCAGTGTCGTCTACGAGAACGGGACGACATGGAGTCTGGTTCCTCCGGTCGCCGGGCTCACGGTCAACCTGCAGGGCTCCCCCGCAACGCTATCCGCGGTTAACACATACGACTACGCCGCGCCGAGGGTGCTGACGGCGTGGCACGTCCCGGCGGATCTTTTGCCCCTGGCTTGTTCAACCATTACGAGTCAGAGCGAGAAAACCATAACAGACGTGCGCATCGTCTACCACCACCTGGCCCTCGCGGGCGCAGACCTCGGCGACGATGTGCTGAACGTGCATTCAACTATTCTCTCTCACGGGCAGGGTGCTAACTGCCGCGCCTTTGTCGCTACGGTGCAACCAGGGCTTCTCACGTACGCTCAAAACGCCGCAAACGGCCTCGCCCTTCAACCGCCGGTGTCTCTTTACAAGGGGTCTCCGTCTGTCGTCTCTGTAGAGGTTACCGGCGTGGCGTATGCAGACGGCACATCGTGGCAGATGCCATCGGATCACGCAGCGCCGGTGAATTCCCCGGCACCGACACCGAGCGACGGTCCGATCTTCTTACCTTTGCCGTCCTCGGGAATTCGAATTAATCGCGTTTATTTTTATGCAGACAGAGGGGACAATGGCATTTGGGGCGCCGAGTGCGCCGCCATTACTAATTTGGGCAGCTCTCCGATGATGCAAATACTGCTCGACTTCGCTTGGACCCGGCCATACGGCGCTGCGATCGTCGACGAAACGCGCCTCTTTGACGACCCGCTCACCGCTTCATCAACGTTGATCTCGGCCAATCAACCGCTCGCGCCGGGGGGAACGCTCAGCGTGTGTGGACCTACCTTTCACGGCATCTTGAACTACGCGCCCGACGCGCAGGTTCAGGCCTTCGTTGCTAGTGTCGTCTATCAAAATGGTGCATCGTGGAGTCTGGTCCCGCCGGTCGCCGGGTCGGAGGCCAATGTGCCCGGATCGCCTGTGACCTTGTCGTCGGTCAACACGTATGGTTACTCCGCGCCGATGGTTATCGACCTAAGAGCCGAGCGAACCTATCCTATCCCACTCGCATGTTCGACGATCGAGAACCAAACTGCGAAGACTGTATCAGATGTGCGCATCGTGTACCGGCACCTCGCTACGGATGGTACGGACATCGGCGACGATCAGCTGGACGTGCACGCCAACATTCCGCCGCAGGCAACACGAAAATCCAACTGCCTCGGCTTCTATGCGACGATGGAACCGATGCCTCTGGCCTACGCTCAAATGTCTCAGGAAGGACCAGGGCTCGAACCGCCGGTGTATCTCTACAAAGGTGTAGCGTCAGCGCTTTCCGCGCAGGTCACGAGTGTCGCCTTTGCCGACGGCACCTCCTGGAAGTCGCCGTGAGAGCTAGAGGGTTTCGCGGTCTGTCCATACTTGCGGTTCGCCTGCGCCGATGGCGATCACCGGCGGACGTGGGAACCAATTATAGTTGCTCGACATGCTGTAGGTGTAGGCGCCGGTCGTGCGCATCGCGACGAGGTCGCCCGCGCGTAGATCTTCGGGCAACATCGCTTCGCCGAGTTCGTCGGCTTCGCACGATCGGCCGCAGACCATCGCAGGTGCAAGCGGCGTGCGTGGGTCGGCGGCCTCGAAATGGTGGTAGGCGCCGTACAGCGCGGGTCGCGGATTGTCGGCCATGCTGCCGTCTACGATGACGAACCGCCTCCCTTCGAAGCGCTTGACCGCCATCACGCGATAGATCGATGTCCCGGCAGCTGCGATTAACGCGCGCCCGGGTTCGATCTCCACGTGAATATCCGATGGAACAATTCTTGCCACCGCATCCAGCGTGCCCACGATATCGATCGTTTCGTCCTTGGCGTCGGGGCGCATCTGCACGCCGAAACCGCCGCCGATGATGATCGTATCCGCCGCGTCGAATCCGGCCGCGCGCATGCGCTCGAGCAGCTCGCGCAAGCGCCGCGCATTTTCGACGTACGGCATCGCATCGTAGATCTGTGAGCCCATGTGCGCGTGCACGCCGCGCACGCGTAGCGTCGGCTGCTCGCGCAGCAGTGCAAAGGCTTCGTCGGCTTCGCTTGGGGCGAAGCCGAATTTGCTGCGGTCGCCGGCGGTGCGAATAAAATCGTGAGTGTGGGCCTCGATGCCTGTATTGAAGCGCAGCAGCACGTCGGCGCCGCGGCCGTTCACGCGCGCCACGAACCGGTGCAATTCGTCCATACCGTCGATCACGATCCGCCCGACGCGACCGTCGAGCGCGGCGTCGTGCTCTTCGGGTGTCTTGCCGGCGCCGTGCAGCGTCACGCGCGAGGCTTCGAAGCCGCCCTGTTCCGCGACCACCAGTTCGCCGATCGAACAGACGTCGATGCCGATTGGGCGCGGGTGCAAGTGGCGCACGAGATCCGGCAGCAGCAGCGCCTTCGCTGCATAGGAAATCGCGATGTTGTGCGGTGCAGCCGCAGCGAACATGATGCATCGAGCGCGCCATCGAGCACGCCGAGATCGATCGCCAGCATGGGCGTGCCGAAGCGTTCGGCCAGCGCGTCGACGCGCTCACCACCGATCGTCATCACGTGAATTGCGCCATGAAACGGTCGATGCGATCTTGCTCGATGCCGGCTGCGAGCAGCCGCACGGTCATGGTCTCGGTGCTCTTCGGCGGTGCGACGAGCATAAACGGCGCTTCACGTCCGCCCTGGGCGGAGACCGTGTACCACGGTGCGGCCGCGGGCACGAGCGCGGTTTGATAGTGCTCGAGGTCGAGCGCCACATCACCCGCCCGTAGCGTCATCGGATGCTCGAGCGTCATCACGATCGCCGGGCGCCCGTCGGTTTCCAGTGAGGCGGCTTCGTCCGTCGCGACGACGCGTTCGACGATAAATCGGCTGCTCGCCACCAATGCTGTGCGATCCAAACCCTCATAGTGATAGGCAATTGTTTCGGCGGCGCCGCGCGCGCCTTGATGGTAGTCCAGCACGTCGGCGGCTTTCGTAACGTTCAGTTCGCGCGGTTTGCCGTCAGCGCCGACGCGGTTCCAATCGAAGATGCGATAGGTTAAGTCGCTCGCTTGTTGCGTTTCAAAGAGGATGATGCCGGCGCCGATCGCATGCAGCGTTCCGGCCGGAAGGTAATACGTCTCGCCGGCCTTGACAGGCACGCGGCGCAGGATGTCGCCCAGCGTGCCGTCGGCCACGCGCCGCTCGTACTCCTCGCGCGTGGTGTCCTGCTTCCAGCCATAGACCAGTTCCGCACCCTCGTTCGCGGAGAGAATGTACCAGCACTCGGTTTTGCCGTTGTGTTGGTGTTCGACGCGCTGCGCGTAGGCGTCGTCGGGATGCACCTGCACCGAAAGCGCGTCGCGCGCGTCGATGATCTTGGTGAGAATCGGAAAGAGCTGCTGCGGATCGAGATCGCCGAGCAAGGTCGCGCCGAGCTGTGCACGCAGATCGGCGATCGTTTTGCGGGCCAGCGGACCATTGAGCACACGATTTTCGTCCCAACACTCCCACGACTCGCCGATCTTCGCGTTCGGATCGGCCTCTTTCCCAAAGCGTTTGACCAGCGCGTCGCCACCCCAAATAGCGGGGGTCTCCTTGGGTTCGATGGCAAAGGGGTAGATCGAGTCGTTGCTCACGCAGGGCTCCATGTTGATCCGGCGCCGCGATTGCGGCGTACCTAGAGTATGTTCAAACTTGCTGCACTCGTGCTCCTTGCCACAACGTCACTTCAGCCGGTTTTGGCCGCGAAGGACTGGATCGGCGCTCGCGTCAACGCCGCGGAGCTTGCCGGCAAGGTTGTGATCCTCGACGTCTTTACCGTCGACTGCTTCAATTGTCGCAACGTCGTACCCACGCTGCGCTCGCTCTACACCAGCGACCGCGCCAAGGGACTCCAGATCGTCGGCATTCACGCGCCCGAGACCCCGGCCGAGAAGCAACGGGCCTACGTCACGGAGAACCTTCGGCAACAGGGCATCGTTTGGCCGGTCGCCGTCGATAACGGGTTCTCGCTGTGGGACGCGTATGGCGTCAACGCCTGGCCGACGCAACTCTTCTTCGATCGCCACGGTCGCTTACGGAAGGTCATCGTCGGTGACTCGCAAGACGACCAGGTGCGTGCGACGGTGGAGGCCCTGCTGCAAGAACGGTAAGCGTGCACGTCTATATTGGAATCGGTTCGAACCTCGGCGATCGGCAAGCGAACATCCTCGCTGCGCTGCAGCGCCTGCGCGCCTACGCGCGCATCGAACGCGTTTCATCGTTCTATGAAAGTGACCCGGCTGATGGAGCCGGCGGGCCGTCCTTTCTAAACGTTGCCGCGCAAATCGACACGCAGCTCGATCGCACCGAATTCGAACGACTCGCGCGCGAGGTCGAACTTGCAGTCGGTCGCATCTCCAATGCGCGCCTGCATGCGCGCCCCATCGACATCGACTTACTCGTCTTCGGTGATTGGGTCCATCCCAAACTCGCGCACCGCCCATACAACGCCGTGCCGCTCGCCGAGATTGCACCCCAGTTTGCGCACTTCGTCCAGAGTAACGGCAGCACTGCACCGCGCCGTCGTGCGCGCAGCCTGCACTTTCTTTCCAACCGTCAGGAAGAGTTGCCCGACGTGCGCCTCTCCCTGAATCGGGTCGGTGTTTCGCACGTGCGGCGCATCGTGCAGCTCGAGATCGATGGGCAACCGAGGGTCTTCAACGGTGAATTCACGATGGTCGCCGATCTTGCGCCCGACAAAGCCGGCGTGCATATGTCGCGCTTCTCCGAGATCTTAGAAGAAGCAACCCTCGACGTTTTGGCGGCTTCGCCGGGACCGGCTCGCATCGAAGGGCTGGTCGAATCAATCGCGCGTGAGATCGTGCGCAGCCAGCGCGCGATTCGTGCCGATGTGCGCTTGCGCGCCGACTTCGGCCTCGAACGTTGGACGCCGGTCTCGGGCAAGCGCGGCGAAGAGATCTACACCTTGGTGGGCATCGCGCATGCCGACGAACGCGGTACGCGTCGCGTGGTCGGCGTTGAAGCCGAGGGCATGACCGCCTGCCCCTGCGCGCAACAAATGGTGCGCGAACACTCGCTGCATCAGCTCATCGAAACCGGGTTCTCCGAAGCCGATGCGGAGCGCGCGCTGGATGCGCTGCCGGTGGCCACGCACAACCAGCGAGGCCGCGGCGCGATTCTGCTCGGCGTCGATGAGCGTTTTGCCGATGCGGTACGTGCCGAAGATCTGGTCGAGATCGTCGAGGGTTCGATGTCTAGTGAGACCTACGACTTGCTCAAGCGGCCCGACGAGTTCTTCATCGTCAATAAGGCGCATCACAATCCGAAGTTCGTCGAGGACGTGGTGCGCGGGATACTTGCGCGATCACTCGACATGTACGCCGATCTGCCCGACGACACGTTTGTCTTTGCAAGCCAAGTCAACTACGAATCGATCCACAAGCATGATGCGTTCGCCGAAGCGTTCGGACTCTTCGGTGAGTTCCGCGAAGAGCTCAACAGCGGGACCTACGTGACGACGAAAACCGACCTCGCGTCGTGGCTCGGTACGCGCCCCTCGCCGGTTTTGTCACCCTGAGCTGGCCCAGGGAGGGCGCTTGACAGAACCGCATAAACCGGTTTATATGGTTTGCGTACGACAATGGCTGCTGAATTTCGCTTCAACACCGGACGGCTCGCACTGGCGCTTCCCGCTACCGTGCGCCGCAGGGCGTCGCTAGCGCAGGACGTGCTCTCGCGCGCGGGTGCGCCTGCGCGCTGGCTGCGTGAGGCGGGTCTGGTGAAAGAGCTGCTCGACCTCTCGGTGGCCCAGGAGCGTGAGCTCGTGAAGCTGCGCAAGGCGATTCAGTTGATTGCCGACGCCCTGGTCGGTAGTCAGCCGTTGCCGCATAGGGAGGTGGGCGTGCTCAACAAGGCCGCGTCGTATCCCATCGCGGTGCCGCAACTCGACGCGAAATCGGGCCAATCCAAAGTTGTCGCAAGCGATCCATTCGAGGCGGCGCTTGCGGCGATCGCGCGCGATGCAATCGATCTCGTCACCGGCCCGCTTCGCGATCGCATCAAGGCGTGCGAGCAAGATGATTGCCGGGTGCTGTTTCTCGATACGTCGCGCAGCGCTCGACGGCGATGGTGCTCCATGGACCGTTGCGGTAGCCGTGCAAAGGGCGAAACCTTTCGCCTACGTCATAGAGAGGAACGTTAGGAGTTTATTCATGCGGATTGCAGTTCTGGGCGCCGGCGGGGTCGGCGGATATTTCGGCGGGCGTCTCGCTGCAGCCGGTTCGGATGTGACCTTCGTCGCGCGAGGCGCGCATCTAGCCGCGATGAGGGCAAACGGCTTGCGGATCGTCAGCGCGCTCGGCGACTCGACCATCGACGTTAAAGCCGTTGACGACATCGCGAAGGTCGATTCGGTCGACTTGATAATCGTGGCGGTGAAGTTGTGGGATACGGAAAACGTCGCGACGACGCTGAAGCCGCTCGTCGATCGCGGCGCCGCGGTCGTCTCGTTTCAGAACGGCGTGACAAAGGACGATATTCTGCGCGCGCACGTGGGCGCCGATGCCGTTATGGGCGGCGTCAGCTACATTGCCGCGCGTATCGCTGAGCCCGGGGTCATCGAGCATACTGGGACGATGCAGCGCTTAGTCTTCGGCGAATTCGATGGCAGCCGCTCGCCGCGCGCAGTAGCCTTCCTGCAGGCGTGCGAGGCAGCAAAGATTGGCGCAGAACTCAGCACGCGGATCGACCGGGTCACGTGGGAGAAGTTCGTCTTCCTCGTCGGGCTCTCGGGCTCAACGGCGTTCTTTCACCTTCCGATTGGTGAGATTCGCATCGATCCCGAGAAGCGAGCGTTCCTGTATGACGCAATGAAAGAGACCGTGGCGGTCGGACGTGCGCGCGGCGTTGCGCTCGATGCGAGCTACGCCGACGATCGACTCGCCTTTTGCGATACGCTTCCGGAGGCGATGACCTCGTCTATGTACACCGATCTGATTCGCGGAAATCGCCTTGAGCTTCCGTGGTTGAGCGGCGCCGTTGCCGACATGGGGCGCGAGGTCGGCATTCCCACGCCGATCAACGCGCAGATCGTAGGAGCCCTTACCGCAGCGTGTTGACATTTCGCTCGCTCAAGGCGACGCCGGTTCTCGTACCAATGGCGCGTCCGCTCGGTACGAGCGCAGCTACGATCTCGAGCGCGGCGCTGCTGCTTATCGAGATCGAAACGCAAGAGGGGATAAGCGGACGCGGGTACGCGTTCTGCTATCTGCCGTCGATTGCGCTCGCGCTCGTCCCGCTGGCTAGCGAGCTCGAGGTCGTGCTTCGCAGCGTGCCGCTCGCGCCGCTCGATATTAGCGCGCGGGTCGCACGGCATTTCCGTTTGCCGGGTCTGGTCGGGCCGCTTGCGATGCTCGCGTCGGCCGTCGATACCGCAATGTGGGACGCGTGCGCGATCGCCGCTGATACATCGCTTTGCGAATACCTCGGAACAGAGCCTAAGCGGATACCGGCATACAACAGCAATGGTCTCGGCCTGATGTCGCCCGAGGCCGCAGCCGAGGAAGCCGAAGTTCTGCTCGATCGCGGCTTTCGCGCGATAAAGTTGCGCTTAGGTCGTCCGGATTTCGCCGACGATCTCGTGACCGTCCGCGCCGTGCGCCGACGTTTGCCGGAGCACGTTGCGTTGATGATCGACTTCAACCAAGCATTGAGTTACGCAGAAGCGCTGCGCCGCTGTGCGGCACTCGATGGCGAAGGCATTTATTGGATCGAAGAGCCGATTCGCCACGACGACTATCGACACACCGCGCTCCTGGCGCAAGCTACCGCAGCGCCGATCCAAATCGGTGAGAATTTCATGGGTCTTCCGCCGATGGTCGCTGCATTGGAGGCAGCGGCTTCCGATTACGTGATGGTCGATCTCGATCGCATCGGCGGCGTCTCTGGTTGGCAGCAAGCAGCAGGCTTGGCCGCCGCGCACAATCGTGAACTGTCTTCACACCTCTTCCCCGAGGTCAGCGCGCATCTCCTATCGGCCACGCCAACGCGTCATTGGCTGGAGTACGTCGATTGGGCCGAGCCGATTCTCGAGAAGCCCCTTCAAATCGTCGACGGCATGGCGATCCCGTCGACCGGTCCCGGCAATGGCCTGCGCTGGAACAAAGACGCGGTCGCGAGGTTCCAGCTCGATTAGCGATCGCTGTTGTTTCTCTACGTGAGTTCCCGCATCGTCCAGGAGGCTTGCTGATACGCAAGCGTGCTCTCCGCACCCATGCAGTCGTTGAGGCGCCGCGGTCCGTCGATTCCGTCGTGACATCCGCCGGTGGCGATGTCGGCAACCATCACCCCGTTGCGATTTCGCCCGAGGTACCATTCGTATGCGACGCGCGCGCTCTCGGTGTCGCCGAATGCAAGCCATGCATCCATCATTGCGAGCGCCTCGAGGGGCTGTTCGGCGTAGTGGGGGCGCTCGCCGCTGCGTGGATACCATCCGGGCGCACCGATCGGCTCGAAAAAATCGTTCGATTGAACGACCGACGCAAGGAATTCAAGCGCACGGCGCCCTGCGTCGTAGAGCGTCTCGTCCTTGAGCACCGTTCCCGCGCGCAGTAGCGCTTCGGGAAGACGGCCGTTGTCGTAGCTCATCTCCCCAAGCGGCCAGATCCAATTTCCGCGTGCGTTGCGTTCGAGTTCGAAGAGCATCCCCTCGGCGACGGCGCGTAGCGGTGCAAGATACATCGGAAAACCGCCCTCAACTGCTGCGGCAAAACCGAGGGCAGCAAATGCGCGCGCGTGCTCTGACGAAAGCGCCGGTAGCGCAACCATCGCACGACGCATCTCGAGTGTCGCAAGCGCGCACCACCTCGAGTCCTCGCTGTCGCGTAAAACCATACCCAGGGCCTGAATCAATCGGCCAATCGATTCGGGAGATGCGAAGCGATCGATAAAGACGCCGTTGCGGTCCATCATGTTGTGATAGACGGGTGCGTCGCGCGACGCGTCGGCGATGAAGTTAAAAACGGTGTTGCCCGCTTGGATCGCAAAGGCGCTGGTCGGATTTTCGCGGCGGATCGTGAGCGCAAGCACGAGCAGACGCGCGTTGTCGTCAAGGCAGAAGCCCGATTCGAAGTCGGGCACGTCGCCGCACGCGAATTGGACGATCCCGTGCTCGGCACATAGGCGTTCGAGATGGAAGATTGCGGGCGGCGCAAACGTTGTAGCGGCTGCGAGCATGGATGCTTGGTTCCCAACGCAGCCGCATTTGAAACGTAATCAGCGCTCCGCCGAGGGGGAGTTGGCGAAATGCGTGCGCCACAAGCGGCGTAGCTGCCGCGCGTCGGCGAAGCCGCAACGCTCGGCGACCGATTGAACCGTTAGCGTGCGATCCTGTAGCAGCGACCGCGCCTGTTCGAGTCGCAACACGGTAGCATACGATTTGACGCTATTGCCGGTCGCGACGCGAAATTGCCGGGTCAACGTCCGTTCGCTCACGCCGGCAATCTGCGCCAATGAAGCGAGCGTAAAGGGTTCACCCGCGTGTTCAACCAGCCAATCCTGCGCGAGGTGAACCTCCGCGAACGTGTGGTCGCGGAGTGCAAAGAACGGACTGAGCTGTTCGTGCGCTCCGGGACGGCGCGCGGTGACGACCATCTCGCGCGCGACGCCGGCTGCGACGCGCGAGCCGGCCTCGCGTTCTAGCAGCGCTAGCGCGAGGTCGACGCCCGAGGCAATGCCCGCGCTGGTCGCGATTCGCCCGTCGAAAACGAAGAGCCGGTTCGGCTGCACGAGCACGCGGGGAAAGGCGCGCTGCAACTCGTCGACGCGCTTCCAGTGCGTCGTCGCATTGCGCCCGTCGAGCAATCCGGCCCCCGCGAGCGCGAAGGCACCTACGCATACCGACGCGACGGTCGCGCCGGCTTCATAGCTTGCGCGCAGCCATTGTGTCAGCGTTCGCATCGATCCGTCGCGAGCCAAAATCCCGCGACGCAGCGCAGAGCTGCCCGGCACGATGACCAGATCGTGGCTTGCGAGATCATGTGGAAGCGATACGAGCCCACACAATCCGAGCTTCTGCTCGGTCGAAAGGCGTTCCGATTCCGCCGCATAGACCAGACGGTACGGAGCTCCGGCTGCGGCGGCTTCGTGAAACACCTGCACCGGGCCCGCGAGGTCGAAAAGCTCAACGCCGGACGGAACGACGAATACGACGCGCTTCATGCGTTCGCGGGAGTGGGCAGGTCAGCACAGACGTCGTCGACCGTACAGATGCGCGCGAAGCGGCGCCGTAGCGCGTACTCGGTGCGCTCCACCACGTCGTCAGCCGGCAGGCTCTCGCTGCCGAGCTCTAACGTCTTCGGAATCGGAAACGTGAGTGTGGCTGACGTCACAAAGTCAACCTCATAGCCCAGATCAGCTGCGATCCGCGCGGTCGTCTCGCAACACTGCTCGGTTTGAATGCCGGCGATGGTCACACGTCCGACGTGGAGACGAAGAAGATGTTGAAGCAAGTTGGTGCTGGTGAAACAGTTGCGCGACGTCTTATGAAGGATCGGCTCGTCCGCGCACGGCGCGAGAAAATCCATCAACCGGTAATCAGGACAGTCGACTTTGAAGTGTTCGTCCTCGTCGCTGTGCAGAAAATAGATGACCGGTTCGCCGGCCGCGCGGAACGCGTCGATGAGCCGTAGGACGTTGGCTTCGAAGCCGGGGTTATTGCGATGCTGCCAGCGTGGCATCACCTTAAACGAATCTTGGATGTCGATAACCAACAGGGCGTTTCGGATATGGTCTGAACCGGCCACAGAATCACCTCAGAAAAAAATCAGCCTACGCGTCGATTATAGGGCATAAAGTGCTCCGTTCGCGGAAAGGCTCGGTCGCATAACGGACATTTCCAGCCAAGAGCATGAGTGGGCGGCCCGCTCGTCGCAACGAGCCATCCGTGGACCCGGGCGTACAATTCGAGCGCGAGATTCGCGAACAGCCGCAAGCGTGGGAGCGCGTCGCGGGCTCGGACGCCGCCGCGCGTCTCGCGGAGGCGCTCGAAGGAGAAGTGCTGCTGGTCGGAAGCGGGAGTTCACTCTTTGCCGCGCAGCTCGGCGCAATTGCGCTGCGCCGTCGCGGGATCACCGCGCACGCCGTGGCGGCGACCGAAGCGCAGGGTGATGCAAAAGCCTATCAACACCGCGTCGTTGTTGCGATCTCGCAGAGCGGCCGCTCCAGTGACGTGCTCCAGGCGCTCGATGCTTTGCAGCCGCGTCGCACCATCGCCCTCACGAATACCGCCGATTCGCCGCTGGGCGCTCGCGCGGACCTGACCATTGATATCGGAGCGGGCCCTGAGCTTGCGATTCCGGCAACGAAGAGCGTCTCGTGCACGATTGCGATCCTTCTCTCTGCGGCATCGTTGATTGCACACGCGCACACGCGCGATGCCGATGTACTCGTACGCACCGCGCAGACGGTCGATAGCTGGCTGAACGGTGCGGAGGTCGAGCCGGTCGTGCGCGCCGGCGTTGCTATCTCGGCCCGTCACGACATTATGGTGCTGGGCACCGACTACGGCGCACCGATCGCTCGCGAAGCGGCGCTCAAGTTCAAGGAGGCGGCGTACCTTCACGCAGAGGGTTTTGAAGCGGGCGAATTCCGGCACGGGAGCGCCGCGATGATTGATGCGTCGAGCGTCGTGCTCGGCATCATGGATCGCGATGCGCTCCAGGTGGTCGGCCGTCCGTTGCGCGAGGCAAAGAAGAGCGGCGCGCTGCGCTACGTCGTCGGAGCGGTAACTGCTGACGGCATAGCGCGACTGGGGCCGCAAGTCGACGATCCCTACAACACGCTGGCGTGGCTCGTGACCGTGCAACTCCTTGCGCTCTACGCTGCGCGTGCGCGCGGCATCAATAGCGACGCCCCACGCGGCCTCACCAAAGCGATCGTTAGCGAATGAGTGCGAGCCGCCCCGCGCTGGTTCGCGGTGTCGGTTTGCTCGGTGCGGTGGCCGTCAACGTTATCACGATGATCGGTATCGGTCCGCTGATTACGATTCCGCTGGTGCTCGGCGCGCTGCACGGGCCGCTCTCGCTGATTGGCTGGGTGCTCGGCGCCGTGCTCGCACTCTGCGACGGCTTAGTTTGGGCCGAGCTCGGCTCGGCATATCCGCGTTCGGGCGGAACGTACGGGTATCTCCTCGCCATCTTCGGGCGCGTGGGCATCGGGCCGCTTCCCGCGTTTCTTTTTGTGTGGCAAACGATTTTTTCCGCGCCGCTCTTACTTGCCAGCGGATACATCGGCTTTGCAAATTACGCCGGCTACCTCTTTCCCGCGCTGACCGGCTCGCCGCTCGCACTCAAAGCGCTGGCTGTTGGCGTGGGCGTGGTGACACTGATCGCGCTCTATCGCGGCATAAAGACGATCGAGCGGGTGAGCGTGCTGCTCGGTGCAATCGCCGTGCTGACGCTGCTGTGCGTTGCCGGTGCGTCGTTCATACATTGGTCCCCGCAGCTCGCGTCTACGATGGCTCCCCACGATTCGTTTTGGGCCGGGCTGCGCGCCGGCCTTGGCTCGGCGCTGATCATCGCGATGTATGACTACCTCGGGTACAACGCCGCCAACACGATCGCGGACGAAGTCGTGACGCCGGCGCGCACGCTGCCGCGCGCGATCGGAATCGCGATTGCGCTGGTTGCGGCGCTGTACATCACGCTGCAGACCGGCGTTCTCGGCGCGATACCGTGGCAACAGTTCGTCCCGCTTGCCGACGGATCGCTCCCGCCGCTCGGACAGCACCTCGCCTCGGCAATCGTTGAACGGGTACTCGGCGTACCAGCCGCGATCGGCATCACGTTGTTGATCTTGATTACGGCGTTCGCCTCGGTCTACGGCAACCTGCTGGGGGCTTCAAGGATTCCGTACGCGGCCGCACAGGACGGGATCTTTTTGCGGCCCTTCGCCCACGTGCACGGGCACCATCGATTCCCCGACGTCTCGCTCGTCGTGATCGGCGGAATCGCGCTGGTCGCTTGCTTCTTTACCCTCGACCAAGTGATCAACGCGCTTACTGCTGGGATCGTGCTGGTACAATCGGTCGCGCAGATCGTCGCACTCTTCATCATGCGGGCGCGCGGCGTGCGCGCTCCCTACCGCATGTGGATGTTTCCGTTGCCTGCCCTTATTGCGCTCGTGGGATGGATCTACATATTCTGTTCCGCCGGCGCGTGGCCCATTATCTTTGGTTTGCTGAGTCTTATCTTGGGTGCTTGCGTCTACTTTGTCGGCGCGGTACGCTGGTGGCCCCCTCTTGAAAACGGAGAATAGATCATGCCGACGATCACCTTACGCGATGGAACCGAGCTCTATTACAAAGATTGGGGAAAGGGCCAGCCGATCGTCTTTAGTCACGGTTGGCCGCTCAATGCGGATGCGTGGGAAGATCAAATGTTCTTTCTATCATCCAAGGGCTATCGTTGCATCGCGCACGACCGCCGCGGCCACGGAAGGTCGAGCCAACCGTTTGACGGCAACGACATGGACACGTATGTCGACGACCTAGCCCAACTCACTGAAAAGCTCGATCTGAAGAGCGCGATTCACGTCGGTCATTCCACGGGCGGCGGCGAAGTCGCTCGTTACGTTGCGCGCCATAACGCTCGTGTAGCCGGCGCAGTAATCGTCGACGGCGTGCCGCCATTAATGCTCAAGACGGCGAACAATCCCGATGGACTGCCGATCGACGTTTTCGATCAGATTCGCGCAAGCGTGCATGCCGATCGTTCGCAGTTCTGGAAAGACCTCTCGGCGCCGTTCTACGGGGCAAACCGCGAAGGTTCGAAGGTTTCGCAAGGGCTGCGCGATTCGTTCTGGTTGGCCGGTATGCTTGCCGGAATGCCGGCAAGCTACGATTGCATCAAAGCCTTCTCCGAGACCGATTTCACCGAAGACCTCAAGAAGATGAGCCAACTCGAAATGCCGACCCTGATCGTGCACGGCGACGACGACCAGATTGTGCCGATCAAAGCCGCCGGACTTGCCAGCGCCAAGCTGGTGAAGGGCTCAATTCTCAAGGTCTACGAAGGCGGACCGCACGGTCTTCCTTCAACGATGAAGGATCGTCTCAACACCGACTTGCTCGAGTTCGTTACCACCTCGGTCAAGAAGCCGGTCCACGCGAACTAAGAGGTAGCGCCATCCAGCGCTTCGATGCGCTTGCCTAAACTTGGATGGGAGGCGAAGAGGAACTCGTACCACGCGGGCGGTTCCTCTTCGGCCAAGTTTTGGTCGCGCAGACGGCGGAATGCCGCCGCGCCACTGGGAGCGTCGCCGGTCGTCGCAAGCGCAAAGCGATCGGCGGCCCATTCGCGCGAACGCGAGAAGGCGTTGACGGCCGGGCGCACCGCAAACATGCCGGCGCCCAGCCACGCGGCAATGCGCAGTAAGAGGAGGCTGTCTTGCGAATCATCGTCGTGCAGTCCGAGCGCGACGAGTCCGAGCAAGCCGGCGGTGACGGTTTCCGCGAGCGCGATCATACGCCAGGTATCGCGCGTAACGTAGTGTCCGAGTTCGTGCGCGACGACGAACTCGATTTCAGCGGGCTCGAACGCATCGATGAGCGTGTCACCGAGTACGATGCGGTGGGTCGAACCGATGCCCGCGACAAACGCATTGGCTTTTTTCGTTTGCTTGCTCATATCCATGCGCAAGATCTCCGCGTTACCCACGCCAAAGCGTGACGCAAGCGCGCGCAACCGTACTTCGAGCGATCCCCGCAGCGGCTCGAAGCGATTGAAGAGCGGAAGAATGTAGATCGGTACGACCAGATTCGCGAGAACAAAAAGCGGAAGCATTCCGATAGCAGCGACGATCGGCCAGGTTATACGGAAACGTCGCACCGCGACGCCGCCTAATAGTGCAAGCGCCGTTACCAAGACGGCGGAGATTGCCGAGCCTTTTGCCCAGTCGGCCAAGAACGCTTCGGCCGGCTGATCGCTCAGGCCGTACTGTCGCTCGATCGCGTAGTCTTCGACAAAGGTGACCGGCAACTCGATGACGCTCGAGAGCAATGCTAGCCCTCCGAAGAACGCGCCGGGACGCAGCCAACGCGGCAATGGCTCCAGGGCTCGCAACGCGCGCGGGGCGAGCGGACCATAGGCAAAGGCGAGGGTGGACAGCGTCGAGCGAAGCGTCCCGGTCAGCGCGAGTGCGCGCCGCGTACGCCCGTAGGCTGCCGGATCCTTCGAGATCGGCTCGAGATGCTTACGCTGCAGCGCGAGCGCCTGCACCGCGCGGGTCGCTACGTAGCCGACGCTCGCACCGGCAAGAAGCCCTAAGAAGAATTTGCGCACTTGGCGGGACTTCGAGTTAGCGTGTGCCGGGCACCTCGCACGACTCAAAAGCCAGATCGTAGACTGCAATGCCGTAGCCTTCCGGCGAGAGACGCAGATCGTGCGCGCCGTAATTCTTGTTCTCAATAACCTGGTACGCGCGCGACGCGTCGACGTCAACATACGACGTGCCGTTCGGGTCATAGCGTACATCGGTCCCGGCGTCCTCATGCGCGAGTGGCTTACCGTCTTGCGTCACATCAACGCGACTGCTTTTGGCGACGGGTGTCATTACGACCGTTACCTCGATCGCGTGGTAGCTCATGTCAAAATAGCCGCCTCCTCCGCCGTACACCACCGCTTGCGGCGTCGCGTGCCAGAATCCATCAAGGTAGATTGCCCCATCTCGATGCGTGCCCGCATCGCGATAGGCAATGTCGGTTTGCGGATTGCCGAATCTCGGTGCGTTGGCGATCGGAACGGCTTCGACCAAGATCTCGGGCGTGTGCGGATAACACACCGCCCCCGGTTTGTCATAGCTATCCTGTGGGAGCAGCGCCATCACGGCTGGAAGTTTTAGCGAGGGATTTGCGGCGCGCAAGAGATCTTGAATCTTGGTTTCGGTCTGAGGATAGCTGCCTTCGCCGACCTGCACATCGACCAAACGGCCGCTTTGATCGTACAAAAGTTCCGTCGGCCACGCGTTGACCCCGAAGTGATTCCAGATCGCGCGGCTACTATCAACGGCGACGGGCCAGGCAACATCGAGACGTTTGGCTGCGCTTTCAACCTCGGCCGGTTCCCCCGAGAACGAAAACTCGGGTGTGTGCACGCCAACGATCACCAAGCCGTCGTCGTGGTAACGCTTATACCATTCGCGCAAGTACGGCAACGTGCGCAAGCAGTTCAGGCACGTGTATTCCCAGAAGTCGACGAGAACGACTTTCCCGTGCAGATCCGCGGGCGTCAGGGGCGGGCTATTGACCCATCGCGTGGCACCGTCGAAGCTTGCCATCGGCGCTCCGACGGCAAATCCGCATACAAGCAACGAAAGTCCCAAGAGCGCCAAGCGTCGCATCGCGTCGAAACCCCCCTCCGTATCGAGGGTTTCGACGCCCGACCGAGGCGATCCGTGACCTTACTAGCTCTGTTGAAGCGCTTGCAGGTCTTTTTGGAGCACGGGGAGCTCCTGGTTGGCAAATGCCCGCAACTGTTCACCGCCGCCGTTTTGCTCTTCACTCTGGAAGAGGGCGATCAAGGACTGGAGCTCCTGTGTTTGGGTGGCCGTATACCCCGCGGCATCGGTCGACGCTTTGGGGGCGTTCGTCGAAACGTTGATGCCGTAGAAGCCTGCGAGCGAGCCAAGCTGGTTCCCGATTGCGATCTCGTCAGACTGAATAGTCGAGGCGAGTGATTTAATGTGCGCGTCCCCGCCCGACTCGGCGACATCCGCGTTGGAAACGCTTTGCAGTAGCGTCTGCATGGCCTGATGAGTGAACTGCGTGTCTGCCGAGTTTGCGGCATCGCCGCCGGACGCGCCGAGCAACGCGAGGCCAAGCGCGCCGCACAGTGCAATCGGTCCCAGAGGACGCAGGAATTGTAGGTTTTGCATAGCGATTCCAGCGTGCGCCTGCACCATAACGCGGAGTGCGACTTTCCCGGCAGCCGGCGACCAAATGTCGCTCAAATCGTAATCAACAGCTTCTCAATTGCTCTATAATGACGCTCATGCTGCAAAGCGTACTTATCTATCTCTTGTTAGGTCTCGTCTTTGGGTACCTGGGTGGTTTATTCGGCATCGGTGGCGGACTCATCGCCATTCCGGTGCTTGGCGTCTTCTTTGGGTACTCAGAACAAGTCGCACAGGGCACGGCGCTCGTCATGATCGTGCCCAACGTGTTGCTTGGACTGTGGCACTATATTAGAAAAGTGGGGATGGATGCACGCTTGGCGTTGACGCTTGCGATTACCGCCGTGCCGTTCACCTATCTCGGAGCGCGCGTCGCGACCCACGTGCCGAGTACGCCGCTCCGCATCGCCTTTGCCATCTTCATCGTAGCGATTGCCGCCATGATGGCATGGCGCACGTTTGGTCCTCGAGGCTTACAAGCACCTCGGCCGGCGCCCTGGCCGCTGGCCGGTATTATCGGGGCGATCGGCGGCACGCTTTCGGGATTCTTCAGCGTCGGCGGCGCGGTGTTTTCCGTTCCGGCCATGTCGGCGCTCTTCGATCTCTCGCACGTCGCGGCGCAGGGCATGGGTCTGGCGCTCGTTGCTCCGGGGACGATCGTAAGCATCCTGACCTACGCGGGCGCGCGCGACGTGGACTGGATTCCGGGCATAGCGCTTGCGCTTGGCGGAGCGTTCGCCGTGCCTCACGGCGTGAATCTGGCGAAACGGCTGCCCGAGCGCGTGCTGCGCAGTTTGTTTATCGTGCTGATGCTTGCGTCGGCAGCCGGATTGCTGCTACGCTCTGGGCGATGAAGCTCGTGCTCGCCGTACTCCTCGCCGCGAACGCGCTCGCGCCGTCAGCCCTTCTCGCACCGTCGGCTCTCCTCGCGTCACCTGCGAAGTACGAACGCAAGAGCGTCACGGTACTCGGTGTCGTGCAGGCTGTCGCAATGCGCGCTATTCCCGGGGGTGTGATCACGCAGTTTGCGCTGTGCGACAGTCGCTGCATCAATGTCGTGGAGTTTTCTAAGCCGAACTTCTACGTTGGCCAGTCGCTGACCGTCGCTGGAATATTTCATCAGATTTTTTCAAACGGCATCATTCAGGCCCGTAACACGGTCGTCGTAACCGCCGCGTCGCCCTAACCGATGAAGAATCAATCCGAAAAGGCGGCCGGCTTTCGCGCGCTGCACGAGCGCGCCCGCGCTTTTATCATTCCGAATCCATGGGACGTCGGCACGGCGAAAATGCTCGAAGCGCTGGGATTCGAAGCGCTCGCGAGCACGAGCGCGGGTTTTGCGCAATCGATCGGTAAGATCGACGGTGCGGTCGATCGCGACACGATGCTCGCTCACGTCACGCAACTCGCCGCTGCGACCGATTTGCCGATGAGCGCGGACCTCGAGAACGGCTACGCGGACGAGCCGGCCGGTGTAGCCGAGACCGTGCGATTAGCGGCGGCCGCCGGACTTTGCGGATGTTCGATTGAGGACTTACCGCTGGGACGAGCCGGCGGGCCGTACGAGATCGCATATGCCGCCGAACGCATCCGTGCCGCCGCCGAGGCGGCGCACGCGTTGCCCTTTCCGTTCACGCTGACGGCACGGGCCGAGAATTTTATTGCAGGGCATCCGGACCTCGCCGACACCATTGCGCGATTACAAGCCTTCCAAGAGGCCGGCGCCGACGTTCTCTACGCGCCGGGTCTTCGCACCAAAGAAGATATCGCGACCGTCGTCCGCAGCGTCGATCGCCCGGTCAACGTGCTCATGGGACTGCGCGGCATGCAACTGAATCTTGCCGATCTAAGCGCGCTGGGCGTTAAACGCGTGAGCGTTGGAAGCGCTCTTTCGAGTGCCGCGCACAACGCGGCGCTGAAGGTCGCGACCGAGATGCGCGACCACGGAACGTTTACACTGCTAACTTAGCGCGTGAGCAGCTTCGGTGGCGCAAGCCAGACGAGGCGGCCGCGTAGCTCCGAGTCGCTGGTGAGCTCGACGCAGGCGAGGCTCCCCTTTTTGAAATCGATCTCGGCTCCACCGATCAATGTTCCAATAGTCTGACTCATCGATGGTTCGTGTCCCACGAGCATGAGTGCACGAACTTTCGGATGATCGCGCAGAATATCTCCGAGCCGCTCCGGTGAAAAGCCCAGTCCTACGCGACCGTCCTCGACGAGTGCGTCGCGAAGATCGAGTTCGTCGACGACGATTTTCGCCGTTTGCCGCGCACGCACGAGTGGGCTAGTGACAACGAGTTGTATCCCTAAATCCAGGTCGGCGATCGCTTTGGCCTCGCGCGCGATGCGTTTCTTCCCGTCCCCGGTCAGCGGCCGGTCGTGATCGGATCCTTGCCATGTGCCAGGATCTCCGGCGGGCCCGTGCCGCAGAAAGTAGCACATCATACCAGGGAGATCATCTCTTTTGGTTTCGGGTGCGCGGCAAGTGAGGCGAGTAGCGCATCGGCGAGCTGATCGCAGATCGGATCGTCGATCTCTTCTACGCGGCCTTCGTCGGCGAGTTTCGCCTTGCGCGGATCGATCGGAATGCGCGCAAAAACGGGGGCTTGGGATAGCTCTGCGACGCGCTCGGCATACGACGGACCGAAGACCTCGTATTTCGTCCCGGTGTCCGGCGCAACGAAGTACGACATATTCTCGACGACGCCCAGGATCGGTTTCTTGAGCTGATGCACGAGGTTCGCAGCCTTGCGCACGATCATGGTCGCGAGTGCCTGCGGCATCGTGACCAGCACGACGCCGTCGACGGAGAGCGACTGGAGCACGGTCAGCGGCGCGTCCGACGTGCCGGGTGGAAGATCGATCAGCAATACGTCGAGATCGCTCCACATGACTTGCTCGTAGAACTGGCGGATTACGCCGGAGAGGATCGGTCCGCGCCAGATCATCGCGGTGTCTTCTTTGTCGGTCAACAGGTTTGAACTTACGACTTCGATTGCGCTGCGTGAGACCGCGGGCACCATAAGCGGCTGCGGGTTGCCTTGCGGCGTTTTGGGGGCGTTAGGATCGGCCTCGATTGCAAGCGGTGTGTGCAAACCAAAGAGTTTGGGAATCGATGGCCCGGTGATGTCGGCATCGAGAATGCCGACGGCGAGGTGCTTACGGCGCAGACCGAGCGCGAGCATCGCGGTGACGAGCGATTTGCCGACGCCGCCTTTGCCCGACATGACCGGTACGACGTGCGCGATCTTTGCGCGACCGCTAAACGCGCCCGGCGCGCGGCGCGCCGGCGTGCGATCTTCGTTCGAGATCAAGGGCACGAAGCCGGAAAGGCGCGCTTGACCGAGTGCCGCGACGATAGGCTCGACGCGCAGGCCGTGGGCCTTTGCACCTTGCTCGATCGTTTCGTATTTGCTCACGCCGCAGCCCGAGCAGCCCAGACCAAACTGGGTCAACACGTCGGCGGCAATGGGCAGCGCGGTGACCAGCTCTTTGATGTTGGTCTGCGGGGCGATCTCGATCTCGATATGCGGCATACGATTGCTCCTATTCGCTGATAACAAAAAGGCGCCCCCGTGGGGACGCCTCTCCGGCTTAGTACCGCGCTGTTTGGCGCGACGTAAAGCAGTCCCGGCAGTAAACCGGGCGGTCATTGCGCGGCTGGAACGGAAGCTCCGCCCGTTGCCCGCATTGACTGCACGTTGCCTGGAACATCTCGCGACGGCTGCTGCTGCTTGCGGTCTGCGGCTGGCGCGCTTTGCGCACCGCTCGGCAATCCGGGCAACGGGTGGGCTTATTGGTAAAGCCCTTCATCGCGAAGAATTCTTGTTCGCCGGTCGTAAATGCGAACTGGCGTCCGCAATCAACACAACCGAGCGTTTCATCTCTGTACATGAACGAGTCTCCTATCTTTTCTATTTGTCTTAGGCTCTGACTCGTGCGTGGACTTGGATAAAGCTCGACTACGGAATACGAAAACCTGGAACGCTCCCTATAACCGCAGGCGCAGGCCAAGGGTTGCACCCCGGCGAGGCACCGCCACAGCAGCCCGCGAAGGGCGCCTCGTGAAGCAAGCGCTATCATCGATCGAGCGGGCGCAGGCCGTGCTGGCCGGCGGATGCGATTCGCCGGTGCGTTCCGGCTGGGCAGTCGGGGGTCCGATGTTCGTTCAGTCGCGGGCCGACGGCGCGTACGCTTTTGATGAAGACGGCCGCCGCTACATCGACTACGTCATGGCGTACGGTCCGCTACTCTTCGGGCACACCCATCCGGCGCTGGTGACCGGGCTCGACGAGCTCGCGCAACGCGGGTTCGTGTGGGGCACGACCCACCCCGAAGAGATGCGTCTCGCCGAGCGGATCCGGGAATACCTGCCCTCGATGCAGCGCATGCGCTTCGTAACGACCGGAACCGAAGCAGTGATGAGCGCGATCCGCGTCGCGCGGGCGTATACGAAGCGCTCGCTCGTGTTGAAGTTTGCCGGTAACTACCACGGTCATTCCGATTTTGCGTTGCTCGACGCGGGCGCGTCGGCGCACACCTCGGACCCACAGGCGAGCGGTATTCCAGACGGCGTCATGCGCGACGTTGTGGTGGCGCGCTACAACGATCTGGCGAGCGTCGACGCGCTGCTCAAGGGCCGCGAACAGCAGTTGGCCGCGATCATCGTCGAGCCGATCGTCGGCAACATGGGCTACGTCACGCCGGTCGCGGGTTTCCTCGAAGGACTGCGGGAGCGCACGACGCGTTGCGGCGCCTTATTGGTCTTTGATGAAGTGATCACGTGGCTACGCTTTGGCCTTCGCGGTGCGCAGGCGCAAGTGCAGGTGCTGCCCGACATGACGGTCGTTGGAAAGATCATGGGCGGCGGCGCTCCGATCGCCGCATTCGGGGGAAACGAAGAGGTCATGGCGGTGCTGGCGCCAACCGGCGGCACGTTTACCGGCGGAACGCATGGCGGCAACCCGTTTTGCGTCGGAATGGCCCATCGTGTGCTCGATCTTCTGGAAGCGCATCCGGAGTACTACGATCAGATGCGTAGGCTTGCCGAGCGGCTTGCCGGCGGCATTCGCGCGATCTTCCGCGAGTGCGATCTTCCCTACGCAGTGGTGCAACACGAGTCGATCGTCGATTTCAAATTCCGGCCTGGGCCACCGAACCGCGACTACGATGATGCGCTCGCCGCGGATAAGGAGAAGTACGCGGAATACTGGCACGCCATGCACGATCGCGGGATCTTATTGCCACCCAGTCAAAACGAAGTGATGTTCGTCTCCACCGCGCACAGCGCCGAGGATATCGACGAGACCCTAGCCGCAATGCGGGCGCTCTTCTTTTCGTAGTAGCTCCAACGCAGTATGCCATAGCTTGGTTAAGAGATTAGAATTCGGCGAGAGCGGGGCAATGTGGCATCGTTGGGAAACTGGGGTACGTTTCATGACTGTATGCACATTAAATTGCTCGCCGCGCTTGCGGCACTTGCCTTCATAACACCGACCGTTGCGCTCGCGCAGGATGCGCCGTCGTATGCCCAGCCGGCCGGGCAGCCGGTTGCCGAGGACGGACAGATTCAAGGCCGCATCTCGAGCTTCGACGGCGGTTACAACCTCATCGTTCAAGACGATCGTGGATACGCCGACAACGTGCAGTTGCACGATGGCACGATCATCAATCCAACCGGTTTGACCCTCGCACCGGGCATGGTGGTCAGTATTCTCGGTTACAACGCCGGGCCGTACTTCGCCGCCAACGAAGTCGACACACCCTACTCGTTCTATGCGGGCGTTCCGTATTACGCGGGCCATCCGTGGAGCTATTACGGGCCGTCGATCAGCCTGGGCTTTTTCTTCGGTAACACCGGCTGGTGGCATGGCGGCTACTTCGCGACCGGCGGCTACCATTACGTGGGTAATGCGCGCGTGTACAACAACGTGCACGTGAACACCCTGTATCGCGGTGGCACCTATCATGGGCGCACGTACGTCGCGCCGGCGGCGCGCGGCGGGTACTATCCGCACGGCCAACAGCGTTCGAACGGCCGTCCGCCGCGGTTCTAGTTCTCGGACGATTCTAGGAAGGAAGAGGCCGGCTAGAGATCTAGCCGGCTTTTTTCGTTACATCTCGACGTCGAGGTCGTCATTGCGCGTAAACCCTCCGTAATTCGTTGATGTCGAGTTTCTGCATTTGCAGCATGGCGTGCATTGCGCGTTGCGCTCGCTGCGGATCGGGACCACCGAGCACGCTTGCGAGCCCTTCGGGGACGATGTTCCACGAGAAGCCATATTTGTCGATAAGCCAGCCGCATTGGCCCTTTTCGCCCCCGGCAGAAAGTTTGTCCCAAAGGTCGTCGACGACGGCTTGCGTTTCGCACGTGATGAACAATGCAATCTTGCCTTGCTGAAAATCCGTGTTTCGGGTCGTCGGCTCCGGTGTAGGAGCGTTGGCGATCTTCCTCCCCAGGGCGGTCTACCAGGTATCCCCAGCAACGTTCTCACGTTTCGCGAGTCCTGGATAGGTATGCGCGGATTTTCAGGATCCAGGGGTATAATCGCCCCTGTGAAGCACGGCTCCATCCGGTTCTGGTTCTGCGTTGCGTCGGCGGTGATCGCCGCCGCGATCGCCGACCCGCTGGTCGAGTCGGCCTCGAATGCGGGCTGGTTCGGGCACGGGACGTTCACCGATCACTCGAGCTTGGACGTGCTCCCGACGCTTCTTTGCGGTGCGCTCCTGGTCACGTGTTATCTCGCGCTGCGCGTCCGTCGGGAACTGGTGCGCGCCTCAGGCCAAGCGCTGCGAGCACGCGTTGGGCGCTTACTTCCTTTCATTCTGGCCCTGCAGCTCGTCGTGCTGTACGCCATGGAGACGACCGAGCAAGTCATTGTCGCGGGCCACTCGCTCGGCGGCACGATTTGGCTCGGCGGCCCCCTCTGGTTTAGCCTGACGGTGCACGCGCTCGTCGGCACCGCGATCGCCTATGGCATCGCGCGCCTTGCCAGCGCGTGCGCGCACACCACAATCCGTGTCATTCGCCGGTTGCGTGCCCTTGCCACGCGTGCACTCCACGCTCCGCCGCCGCTGGCGCTGCGCGGGCGCGGCATGGCGTGGGTACGCTGCAGCGCACCGGTTCTCTGCCGAATCGGCAATCGCGCTCCTCCGATTCCGTTCGCGTAGCATCCGCACCCGCGAACATTACTTTGTGAGGAGTTTTCATGTTTTCGACCATTCGCTGGAGGCGCGTCGCGCTTGTAGCGGCTACCGGCATCGCGGCGATCGCCGCCGGCTATTTCATCTTCGGTGACCACGTGCGCCACGAAGTGGCCGTGCAGACCTCGCACCGAGCTTTCGGTGCGAGCAAACTCAATCTGCTCGTCCTGGGATACCAAGATGACGAGGCCACAACCGATACGATCATTCTCGCCCATCTCGACGTCGATCGTCGTACGGCCACCCTGGTCTCGATTCCGCGCGACAGTTGGGTCGCAATTCCCAATCACGGCCACGATAAGATCAATGCCGCTTACGCCTACGGCGGCTCGAAGATGAGTGCGCGCGTGGTGAGCGCGTTGCTCGGCGGCGCTCCGGTCGATGCCGTCATCGCGCTGCAGCCCGAGGGCGCGGCCCAGATCGTCGACGCGATGGGCGGGCTCAACGTCGACGTCGACGAGTCGATGGACTACGACGACAACAACGGCGCCCTGCATATTCACTTGAAAAAGGGCGAGCAATACTTAACCGGCGGACAAGTGGCCGGGTATCTGCGCTTTCGCCACGACGCTGCCTCGGACTATGGGCGAATGAAGCGCCAGCAACAAGTGCTCAAGCTGATGATGAACCAACTGAGTCAACCGCAGAACTGGGCCAAGCTCCCGCGCATCCTCCAATTCGCGCGCAAGGACATGAACTCGACGCTGAGCGATCAGCAGCTCGTCGCGCTGCTCGAAGTGTATCGTGACGTACCGGACGAAAACATCCGCGCGTTTACGCTCCCGAGCAAAGCCGGCTGGGTCGGCGATGCGTCGGTGGTCTTCGTCGACGATCGGTGGGCAAAACTCATCGGAAAGCTCCTCTTCACGAAGGCGGAGCCGCCGCAAGATCAAGTTCTTGTGGCAAATGCAACGGGCGATAGCGATTTCGATCGCACGATCGTCGGCGCGCTGCGGGGTGGCGGCTGGAACGTCCAAACGTCGATCGATCAACCGGCTAAGGCCACCAGCATCGTGGTCGGCAGTTCGCCGGCAGCTCAGGCGCTCGCCCAAGTCTTCTCGACGACGTTGCGCCCGGGCACGACGTCAACGTTGCTGCTCGGTTCGGATCTTGCCCCGGATACCTAGGATCTAGGGCTGGTCGCGTACGGGCGTCGGATAGCTCGCGACGCTCCGATGTCCGTGCGCGTCGATTGCACGCACGCCCAGAATGAAATCGTCTTTGCTAACCGGGACCGTTGCCTCGGTGACATTGCCGACGTTTTGCCCGTACTGCCAGTCCGGCGCGTTGGTCGAGCGCCACACAATCTCGTAGGATGCGGCGCCGATCGCCGGCTTCCAACGCAGGGTGGAATCGTAACCCAGATGCTTGAGCACCATCTGCGCGTTTGGCGGCGCTTGCGGACCAAGTGCGAGCGCGGCAAGCGCGGCGATGTTGGCTTGCGTTGCCTTGGCCATGTAGTCGAAGTCGATGTATTGCAGGAGATCGCCGTATTGCACGCCGTTTTCGACGCGCACGTCTTGGTGCTGGTGCGTGAAATTTTCGTTCGCTTCGACGAACCGGATTGCCGGATAGCCGTCAGCTTGGAACGATTCCTGGTCGCCGCCGCGCAGGAAACGATCGGCGCGCCAGATTTGCCGCACCGTGAATCCGTCCATGTACGCGGGAATCGTTTCGCCTACGAATCGTGCCAGTTCGCGCGAAGGTGAATCGTTCTCGGATCCGATCAGATTCACGCTCGCGAGCTTGGCGTCGACGGGAACCGCCTGACTGAAAACGCGGATGACGCCCGGCTCATGCACGCCGTTGCCACCAGTCGAATTGCCGATGATGTCGTTGTTCAAATTGGCCGCGACGGGGACACCTTTGGCCTTGAGCTCGTCGGCGTAGTGCGAAGATCCCCATAACCCCAACTCTTCACCGTCGAATACCGCGAAGATGATCGTGCCGCGGAAATGGTGTGGGGCCATGATCCGCGCGGCTTCGAGGACGGCCGATGTTCCTGATCCGTTGTCATCGGCTCCGGGCGCCTCACGCGTGCCGTTGGTGCAGTCGCCGTTGCAGTCGTCGTAGTGGCTCGACATCACGTAAATGAGCCCGGGCTCGTCGCCGTGGAGCGTCGCAATGATACTCGACTCGGCGACCGCTCGCGGCGTGCGAGCCGTCTTGGGCTGCGTGTAGTCGTCGAGCGCCACGGTCATTCGACCGCCGCTCGTTTTCGCAATCGCTTCGAACTGCGCGCGAATCCAGTCGCGCGCGCCAAAGACGCCGCGCGCCGGGGTCGAGCTCGTTTCGGAAAAATCATTGCGCGTAAAGAATCCGACGAGCTTGGTGTCAGTCGCGCGCAGGCGATCGGCGCTGACCTGTGCGACCATCGCAGCGATCTGCGGATCGAGCGGAGCGGGGCTCGGCGCAACGTAGGAGAGCACGGCTGCGAGCACGGCCGCAAAGCAGGCATGAAGATTCATGCCTGCACCATTTTACGAGAAGGCGGCTCGTTCCTGATCGGTCGGCGCAGCATCGCGACGCAAGCGTCGCAGCGTCACGATCGTCCCCAGACCCGGAGAACTCTCGACGTTCCACTGATCGACGCAGCGTTGCATGATCGGAATCCCCCGGCCGCCCTCTTCATCATCGTCGGGCAACGGCTCCAAGGCCAACGGCGTTTGGTCGAATCCGCGTCCGCTGTCCACGATTCGGGCCGAGATAACGTCCCGATCGATCTCTACGGTCACTTTGATGTCACCCTGGGGTGCTGCGTGCTCGATGGCGTTAGCCAGGGCCTCGCCGACTGCGAGCACGACGGCTGCCAGGTCCAGCTCGACCACACCGTGGAGCGACGCAAATGCGGCGAGCGCCCCGCGCACCGTGCGAGCGTACTGTGGGTCGGGTGGGATTTGGACGTGAAGGGTGGGTTTCTCGGGCATTTCGGTCGAGATGTACCGCAACGCGGAGGGCACGAAACACGGGCGGTGCAAGAGAGCAACATGCCGACTGCTGCTCCAACTCCCGAAGAAGTCAAAACCTACACCGAGCGCGCTCGTGAATCCCGCGTGCGTATTGCCACCGACAAAGGTGACATCGTCTTCACGTTTTTCCCGGACGACGCTCCGGTGCACACGGCCGCTTTTATGAAGCTTGCCGAAGAAGGCTTCTACGATGGGCTCGCCTTCCACCGCGTTGAGCCGGGGTTTGTGATCCAGGGCGGCGATCCCGACGGCGACGGCACGGGTGGCCCGGGCTATCGCCTCAAAGCCGAATTCAACAAGCAACCGCATGTGCGCGGCACCGTAGCGATGGCTCGCTCGTCAAATCCCGATTCTGCCGGCTCGCAGTTCTACATTTGTCTCGGGGATGCGCGCTTTCTCGACAACAACTACACGGTGTTCGGGCAGATGAGCGAGGGCTTCGAGACGCTCGATGCAATCAAGCGCGGCGACAAAATGAATCTGGTGACGGTCGAACCGATCAAGGAATAACCCAGCCGATCTTTCCCGCGCTGTTTTCGGTGAACCAAAGCCGGCCATCGGCACCCTTTGCGATCTCTTGCAGCCCCGCGCCGCTGGTCACGAGCGGAAACTCCGTAACGGCGTGAGTCGTGATGTTGATCTCGCCGATGCTGTTGGTGCCCGGATCGACGAACCACATTGCGTGATCGGCACCGGCAACGATGCCCTGTGGATTCGAGCTGCCGCTCAGGCTGATTGTCGCCACGGGCGTGTCGGTTGACGGGCTGATCACTTCGACCGCCGGTCCGGTGCCGCCCGACGCTGTTACCCAGATGTTGCCGTCCGTTCCGTACGCGATGTAGTTTGCCGTGCCGCCATTGGATAGGGGAATCTGCGCGTTGATCGCGTTGTTCGTTAAACTGAAGTCGCCGACGAAACCGCTCTCGGTGAACCACGCATCGCCGTTCGTGCCGCCGGGAACCCACGTTACTTCTGAGGGTGTGCCCGACGGTGAAAACGGAAGAATCGTGAAGAGTCCGCCGGTGTCGAGGGTCCACACGCCGCCGCTGGTGTTGTCGGCGATCAGCATGAGGCCATTTGGCCCCGGCGCGATGCCCTGCGGCGTGCCCGTAAACGGATAGCGCGCGACGATTCCGGTCGTCGTCATACGATCGACGCCGCCGATCGATTGATCGGTTATCCAGAGTGCTCCGTCGGAACCGGTCGTAATATCGAAGAGGTTACCGGAGACGACGTATTGCGCCAACGGCACATTGTTGTTCGGCTGGATGACTTCGACGGTGCCGGAATCGGTAAAGTAGATATTTCCGTCGGGTCCGCTCGTGATGCCGTAGGGGTGGCTGAACCCCGCCATCTCGTAGATCGTTGTGCCGTTGACGGAGACACCGCTCGATACCGGCGTATTGGTGACCGGCAAGACCAGCGCAACGTTGCCCGAGTCGGTGATCGTTAGCGTGCAACCCGACGCGCTCGCCGTTGAGCCGCCGCTGACCGGAAGTGTCGCCGAGGCGCCGCTGCCGGCTAGTGCGCCGATCGTTGCGATACCGGTGCACGTCGAAAGCGTCGGCGTGTAGGTGCGTGAGCTTCCCGCTTCGCCCATCGTTAGGCTGAGGTTCGAAATCGTACCGTTGAGACCAACGCTCGTGACGGTCGAACCACCGATCGATGCGATGAGTGGCGCGATCGTCGAGGCTTGCGATGCGACGCCACTTGCGCTCAGCGTAATCGTAAACGCATAGCCCGGCGTGCCGCCGCCGGTGTAATTGAGCGTCACCGAATCGGTCGATTTCGTCACCTGCACGCTACTGCTCGGCGCTCCGCCGTTGAGCGACAGGCTCGCGTAGCCGCTGCCGCCGCTTTCGGTGACCGCAACGGTGATCGGATTGGCGTATGGGTCGTTGGTTCCGGCGGTGATCGGGTTGTCGCCGAAGTCGGTCGGCGCGATGACGACCACCGCGCTCTGCGCCTGACCGTTTGCCGGTAGCGAGCCCGACGGCACTGTTGCGCCGAAGTGCGCGATCTCTCCGCCGATATAGACCGAGACGCTGGTCGTCGATCCGGCGATCACATCGACCGTACTCGTGCCGATGCCGAGAATGGCGGCCCCTGCCGGAATCGCGTTGTTCGCTGGTGCTTGGTTGTAGATCGTTACCGCAAAGACGTCGTTGCCGAACGGTACCGTCACCGTTGTCGTACACGTGCGCGAACTGCCGCTGCCGGTGCACGCGGCGGAGCCCGACGAAAGGTCGAGCGTGGCGTTGACCGTGGTCGAGCCCTGCGTCACGACGATGCCCGCGCCTTGCGCCGAGGCCGAGATGTATGCGGGTCGTTTCGCGCCGCTCGTGCCGCTATTCACCGGAACGACCAGCGAAATCGTGACACTCTGCATTCTCGCATTCGGTGTTGTCGTTGGCGCGTTCGTCGGGACCGGTGGAGCGCCGACACTGCCGCCGCCGCCGCCGCACGCTGCGAGCAGCAATGTGGCGACCAAGAGCGTCGTCTTCATCGTTGTACCTGCACCAGCGTCGACGTGTTGTCGAACACCATGTACACCAGGCCGTTCGAGGCTGCGCCGATGGCACCGGCTTGAGACCCGTACGGGCCGTTCACATCGGTCGCCATCACAAACGTGGCCGGTGAGGTATTCGTGTCCATCCGGCCGATGCCGATCTGGCCGTATTGGAGATAGTCGAACCATACGATGCCCGGTTGTGCGTTGTCCTGCATCATGTACCATGGCACCGCACCGTCCGGAACCGAGATCGTATTGACGATGTTGCCGTTACTGTCGAGTTGAATGATCGCGGGGTTTGGCCCGTGATCGGTGACGAAGACTCCATTGCTACTGGTAAGGACGTCCCAGGGGGCTCCGCCCGGCTGCAGCGGGTTGTTGGGTCCGGGATACTCGATGATGCGGTCGTCGACGTTGTCGACGACCCACACGTTCGATGACGAATCCACCGCGACGCCGGCCGAGGTATTCACGCCGAGCGAATAAGCACTTGCTGACCCGCTGGAGAGCGGGTAAGAGATTAGCGACGAGCCGCTCGTGTACCAGATTGCTCCACCGTTGTTGAAGGCGACCGCGCTGCCGTTGGGTACCGGCATCAAGGTTGAATTTGGTCCGGCACCGATGGTGCTGGCCGGCGGTTGACTGAAGGTCTGTTCTTGATTGCCCGCGATCGCAACGAACGCGCCGGTGACGCTCACGATGCTGCCGAGAATCGGCGCGGTCGCCATTGCGGAATACGCGCTCGTCACGCCCGACCCGCTTCCGTTGTAATATGAAATACCACCGTAGTTGTTCGGCGTTGTGTAATCGACGCCGCCGCTTGTGTCGAAGACGATGCCGCCGTGATGCGGGTTGTTGGTGCTCAAATTGGGATCATTAATCGACGTGAATGCGGGGTAGATCGCGTTCAATGTAGCGCCGGTCGTTGTTACGGCGCTGTAGGATGAGCTCACCGAGACGTTCACGGTTTGATTGCCGGAAGCTTGGAGCACGCCGTTTTGCGGCGCGTAAATGTACTGGACGCCGCTTGGACTTGGCGCGCTGATGCTGCCTTCGGCGAAGTACAGCGTACCGTTGAGGTAGTTGTCCATGTTGAAGCTGAGCGTGATCGGATTGCCGTTGGGATCCACGAAGCCGTTGCTCACGATCACGTCGTTATCGGCGTCAAGGGCGTAGACCCCGACCGTGCCGGTCGTCGGAATGATTTGATGAATCGTGCTCGGTGTGAGATCGAGCGAGACCGATGCGAGTACGCTTGAGAGCGTCACGCTTAGGCCGACGCTTGTAGCTGTGCCGGCGACGATTGATACCGCCGGATCGAGGCCCCAGCCAAGTTCATTCGCGGTGGCGGGAATCGCGCTGCCCGTGGGAGCTTGATCCCAAGTGGTGATCGCGAAGTCGTCGGTCCCGACCGGCGCCGAAATATCGAATGTACACGAGCGATTGCCGTACGCGTCGGACGCGGCGCAGGTCGATCCGGCTGAGGGTGAAGGCTCGACGTTTACAGCGGTCGTGGCGAGCGGCGTTCCGGTGTCATTGCCCGCGGCGTAGACGTTGACTTGCGCACCGGCGGTGTTTTGCGCGATCGTGAAGCGGCGCCGCAGTGCGGCATTGTGCGCGCTGGCCGCGCCCGGCACGTGCATGGTGATCGAAACTTGCACCTTCGTTTTGGCCGAACTTGCGCCGCCGGCTTTCGGAAGCACGCTTGAATTGCCCCCACCGCAAGCGGCGAGCAGCGCGCTCGAAAGGACGATCCCCAGCCAACGCGACATGAGATGCCTCCGCACCAGCCGCAAAGCGACCAGCGTCCCTAAGCTGTTAGCAGTTTAGGGGCCGCCTCCTTCGTCCAATATTCCCTATGGACTGAGCGCGCCGATCTTGCTCTCGTTATATTCCGTGAACCAGATACGCCCGTCGGGACCCGCGGCGATGCCATACGCTGTCGCCCCGCTCGTCGGTACGGCGATCTCTTTGAAATTCGCGGGTGCGCTTTGCGGAATCTCCGCGATCATTGCGCCCGAAGCTGTAACCTCGGTGACGTACATGACACCGTCAGCGCCGGCGGTGACATATTGCGACTTTCCGGTGAGAGTGTATTGATCCACCGCGCCGGTTGAGACGTTGATACGCATGATGCTTGGCAACGTCGCGCTCTGGAACCCGTCGTCGCCCAGACGTATTGGCCATCCGGTTCAACGGCAAGCGTGTTGCACGGTTGCGGAAGCGTAGCCGGCGAGGTCGTGACCCGCGTTATCGTACCGCTTGTTGTCACTTGATCGATCACCGTGCCGGTGATAGCCGCATCGTCACAAAACCAGAGGTTGCTTCCGACGGTCGCAATGCCGGCGGGACTCGGGCTTGAATCGACGTAGACCCCAAACTCCGTGAGCGTGCCGCCGGGCGTGACGTAGCCGACCTTGCCGCTGCCGCCGCTCGATTCGGTAAACCAGACGTTGCCGTCGGGCCCGTTGGTGATCCCAACCGGACCATAGGTCGTGTGGTATTGCGCGCCAAGTGCGCCGTTCGACGCGAGGATCTTGTCGATCGTGACCATGTTTGCGTCTGCACCCCAGATGTTGCCGTCACTTCCGACCGTCAGCGCACCATATGTAGCGCTTGGCAACACATAGGGTGTAATCGCACCGCTCGTCGTTATCGCGCCGACGCCGCCGCTGTTGAAGTCGGAGTACCACATGCGTCCATCAGGACCGGCAACCACGGCCCACGGCATCGGCGAGGGTGAAGGTGCGCCCGAGGGCGGCGGCGAGGTCCACGGCAGCGTGTACTCCGCAATCGACTGACCAGAAAGTCCGACGCTGCCCTGACTCAGTGTATTTGTCGTCGGGATCGCGATGCTGGTGATGCCGTCGCTCACGGTGATGCTGCAACCCGTGCCGCCGCTCGAGCCGCCGGTCGCAGTAAACGTACCGATCTTCACGCTGCCATTGGGATTCGAGAGCGACATGTTCATGCCCGAAACGGTCGCGATGTTGCTGCAGCCGGTCGCGGTTGCGGTGTACGCATTGGCGAGGGGAGCATTTGACTCGGTAATCGTGAAGGGCACGCCCAGCGCCGGTCCGAGTAGCCCGAGTGAACCGCTCGCGTAATACGGCGAGGTGCTGGTGAGATACATCGGCGCGAGCACGAAGTTTTCCGAGGTTGCGTTGGACGCCGTAAGCGCGATCGTGCCGCCGTAGCCCGCGCTTCCACCTCCGTCGTAGGCGATCGCAAGCGTGTCGGTCGACTGTTTGAGCGTCGCCGTCGCGCCGACGTTCGCACCGTTGAGCACGAGTGACATGTGCCCACTGCCGCCGGTTTCCGTCAACGTCGCGGTGATCGGATTCGCGTATGGACTCGTGCTTCCGGTGGCAATCGGATTGTTCCCGAAGTCCGTCGGATTCGCGGCGATCCCTACCGATTGCGGTTGCCCATTTGCCGGCACCGACAGGAACGTCGATTGCAGTCCGATGTTGGAGATCACGCCGCCGACCGCAATCACCAGCGTGCCGGTGAAGGCGAGGGTGATCGTCTGCGTCACGGCGGCGAGTCCGAGCGCGTGCGCGGTCGAAGGGATCACACCATTCACCGGAGCCGTATCGTAGATCGCTATGACGAACGTGTCGTTATCAATTGGCGCGGTGACGTTTGCGCTGCAACTGCGTTGACCGCCACCGGTCGTGGCGCAGATCGTGGAACTCGACGACAGATCGAGGACGGTCTGCGCGCTGCCACCACCGGCACCCGTGACCGTCACCTGCGCGCCGAGCGCCGAGGGCGAGATGTAGGCGGGGCGTCTCGCCGATGACGATGACGATGAGGGCGCGGGGATCACGAGCGTCATCTTCACGCCCTTAGTGGTCCCGGTTGATTGATGCGACGGCGCTGACGGAAGCACCGAACCGCCACCGCCTCCGCCGCACGCGGAGAGCAACGATAGCGCGAGCAGCGCAGCGATGCGACGCTTCACGGCGTCACCTGGTAGATGTGGCCCGGCGACGCCGTGCCCGACCATTCCAAGATGTATATTGCATCGCTGTTGGGATTGAGCGCGATGCCGCCGGCGATTCCACCGCCGGTTGCGACCTGCGACTCATTGAGGAATTGGCTCGCCACGTTGATGCGGCCGATCCCTATGCCGCTCGCCGTCGTCTCGCTAAACCAGACCGAGTTTCCGTCCGACGAGCCGACGAGATATTGCGGCGCACCTTGCGTGGTGGAATATGATTGGCTGATGGAGAGCGGCCCCGAGCCGGAAAAGACGGGAATTACATTGCTCGCCGGCACCGTCACGTATGCGTCGTTACCGCCGTTGGCGAGGTACATGTCGAGCATCCCGCTGGGCGCACCTGATGCGAGGATCCCTGAGCCCCCGCTCTCGACGAACAATCGGGTTGACGACAGGTACCACACGCTGTCAATTCCCGCAGTGTTTACGACCTGGACGGCCTCGGGTGTTCCAGTCAGCGTCACCGCCGCGGGCTGTGCGCCGTTGCCACCACCCGTTGGATTCCCCAACACCACGATATCGCCGCTGCTATCGAGGTAGTAGAGCGAATTCGTCGTCGGCGAGTACGCCGAGCCGCTGGCCGATGCGCAGTAGTTACTGCACGAATTGTCTTGTCCGAGGAATCCGAGCATATTGAATTGGTAGTAGAACGGCGCGGTCGCGCCTGCGGCGTACACGTAGGTGGAACCGTCGGTACTCAGGCCGGCCGGCCCCGGGGAAGCGGTTGCGCACGCGCCGTTCGCGCTGGCGATGTCGTAATTTGCCAGGCATGTTGAGCCGCTGTTCGCGGCGGTGTACCAGATCTGCGGATCGCTGCCGTTGACGTTGACGTAGAGCGCGTTGGCATAGGGCGGTGGCGTGCCCGCGAGGTAGGGCTGCGCCGAGGCCATCGGCGTTACGGTCGGCCCGCGCATCGTCAGCGTCGCGCTGGCGGCAAAAGGCGAGCCGCTCGCGATGTTGATAGACGCGCTCGCATTTCCGGCGACGTCGTCATTGCCGTTGTACGTGCCGGTGACGAACGCTCCCGGCGCGGTGATGCTGGTCGCCGAAAGCGCCAAGGAGTTGTTTGGATTCGACCCGAGCGAGAGCGCAGTCGATACCGGATTCCCGCTGCTATCGACGTATTGACCAGCAAGGATGATGCTGCCACTCGCATCGAGTCCCACCACCGAAACAGCGAAGGTCGAGGGCAAGAGCGCATGCAGCGTCGAGGGAATCGGCGTGAGGTTGACACTCGCGAGCACCGGATTGAGCGTGAGACTGACGTTATTGACGCCGCTCGCCGGGGTGACCGAGATTGAGATCGGCGTCGTTCCCGCCGCGAGTACGCTCGCACCGACCGGGACCGTGCCGCTCGCGGGGATGATCTGCGTGTAGGTTTGCGCCAGCAATTGGTTGCTGCTACCCGGAGGAGCCGCAAAGGCGATTGTGCACGATCGGCCGCTGCCGCTCGCCGTGCAGTTTGAGGAGGCAGCCGAGATGTCGCCGCCGGTAATGGTCACCGCTTGCGCGGGTGTTCCGCTCACCGGGTAGACCGTGAGCAGAATGCCTTGCGTCGTCGACGCGGAGTCGTAAATCTTCTTGAGGGCGCGGTTGCTCGTCGAGCCGGCGCCGGGAATTGTGATCTTCGCCGTGACCGTGACGTCCTTCGCAGCAGAACTGCTACGCGGCTGCGGCAACGCCGCTGGACCACCACCACTTCCACCACACGCCGCTAATAGCAACGCAGGGGCAATGCAAAGCGCCCGTCTCATGCGGGGCATTACCTCGCTACGGGTAGCGAAGTCCTGCGCGAGCGCAGCGTCTTATAGGTCCGTTTTTCCCACTAATCCGTATGACAGACGCGCAAACCGGTGGAACGCATCATAGACCGGTGGATATTCCTGCAACCATTTACTGTAAACCGTTAAGATATAGGGCGAATCGCCGAACGGTTCCACAATTGCGATGTCACTGCGGCTGCCGTCGAGTTCGCCGGTCTTGTTCGCCACCGGAACGCCGGCCGGCAAGCCGGCTGGGATCTTGTCGCGGTCCGTCTGGCGCAACATGATCTGGATCATCATTTTGCAGTGTTCGGGAGAGCAGATCGTGGCGCGTTCCTCGCGTGCGCCGCTGGCAATCGCGAAGAGCAGCTTCGACATATCGGCCGGCGTCGTGACGTTGTCGTTGTGGTGCACGATCGCCGCGAAGTCGAGAAAGTGGCGCGCGAGGCGGGTGTGCATCATGCCGAGTCGCGCACCGACAGCATTGATGGCCGGCATTCCGAAAAAGCTGATCAGGTAATTGCTCGCGGTATTGTCGCTGAGCGTGATCATCGGTACGATCAGCTCGCGCACGGTAAAGCGCGCACCATCGGGCTGTTGCGACATGAAGTCCGAGCCGCCGATGACCTCGCCGCGGTGCGTCGTGATGTGCTCGTCGAGCGTTCCGGGACGGCGCTCCTCTTGCGTGAAAGCGGTCACCATGATCAGCGCCTTGATCGTCGACGCGGCTGGGAACACCACGTGCTCGTTGAACGCAAAGAGCGGCGGGCCGCCGGCCAGCGTGCGGCAATACGCGCCGACCACGCCCGGAACCGCGTGCGCGATTGCCTCGACCCTCGTGTACTGAGATGCGCCCGCGCCCAGCGGAAATGCGGCAAATGCACCGCCGGCCAGGAGAAAGGCTTGCCGATTCACGATCCCGTTCCTTGATAGTGACGTAGACCCGTCTGCCAAAACAGATAGGCAATCGAGACCCACACGACGCCGATCGCGGGCGTCAGCAGGCCGACTGCGGGATTGAGATGGAGTCCGGTTTCGGCCTTCTGCAAGAAGTACGTGGCCGGAAAGTAGTTCATGAAGGCAAAGGGGAGGAGAAACGCCAGCACGATCTGCACGCCGCGCGTATAGATGCTGATCGGATAGCGGGTGAAGTCTTGCTCGAGCGACATCACGACCCAGCGCAGCGTATCCACGCGCACAAACCAGAACGAAATCGTCGCGACGACCAGTGAGATACCCAGATCGATCAACGATCCGCCGATAACAACCAGCGGCACGAAGACCACGAAAATCCAGTCGATGTGGACGTGCGCCGTCGCGGTAGCAACGCCCAAGGTCACGATGGCGATCACGATCCCATCGGGCGAGAGCTGCGCCGGGACGGTGAGCACCTGAAAGAGCGTGTCGAGCGGGCGAACCAGAAAGCGGTCGAAGCGGCCTTCGCGCACGTAGTCCGGCACGGCAACCACATTGAAGAAGAGCACGTTGTGGAGTTCGTGTCCGGTCATCCAGAGTGCATACAGAAAGAACATCTGGCGAAAGTCCCAGCCGTTCATCGACGGAAACTGTTGCATCGTCACGTAGAGGGCCGCCAATGCCACGCCGTGATAGACGATGGTGAAAACGAACCACATGATGAAGTTGGCTCGGTACTCGAGCATCGTCAGGAAGTTCACGCGCCAATACTGCAAGTAGGCTCCAACCATTGAAACGTGTATTCCCACATTTCGAACGTCTCCCCGTCCGCGAGCCGTTCCGTCTCGATCTCACCGTGGATGCGCTGCGCCGCCTGGCGACCAACACGGTCGATGTGGTGAGCGACAACGGGGCATACTACCGCGCCTTCGAGACGGGCACGGGGGTCGTTGCGGTGCGCGTGACGCAGCCGGAGCCCTCGATCCTATGCGTTGAAAGCAGCAGCGAAGCCCCGGCGCAGGAGGTGCTTGCGCTTGTCGCGCGGATGCTTGGTACCGAGGTTGACCTGCGCCCGTGGATGCGGCGCGCGGCGTCCGTGCCGTGGCTTGCGCCGATCGCGCGCGCGTTGCGCGGAGTCAAGCCGCCGCGCTATCCCTCACTGTGGGAGGCGTGCGCGCACGCGATCGTCTTTCAGCAGATCAGCATTCACGCCGCAGCCTCGATCATGCGCCGGCTCATCGGCCTCATCGGGATCCCGGTGCACGTGGACGGCATGGAGCTGCTTCCGTTTCCGTCCGCAGGCGCACTCCTGCGCGCGAATGAGACACAGTTACGTAGCGCGGGACTTTCCGCGAACAAAGTTGCGCATCTTCACGCGGTCGCGCGCGCGCTCGAGGCCGGCGAGGTCACAGGCGAGGAGATCGAAGCGCTCCCAACATCGCAAGCGGCCGAGCGACTTGTGCAATTGCGCGGCATCGGACCCTGGAGCGCCTCGGTCGTGCTCCTGCGCGGCTTTGGGCGCCTCGATACCTTCCCGATGCGCGATTCGGGCGTCGCCCGCACGGCGGCCCTTCTGTCTGGGAATCCAGACGTAAATCTTAATACTGTGCTGGAGAGACTGGGGCCGACGCGCGGTATGCTCTATTATCACCTGCTGCTTGGACGGCTGCGCAACCTTACCCCCGCACGGAAGGATTGAAGCACACACTATGAAGACTCTCACCGCCCCCGCCTTTTCGATTCAGCACGCGAAGGACCGCGCGTTTTTCGATCACGGCTGGCTGAAGACGTACCACTCGTTCAGCTTTGCCGATTATTTCGATCCAAACAATCAGAACTGGGGCGCGTTGCGTGTCTTCAACGACGATACGGTTGCGGGTGGTGCGGGATTTCCGACACATCCACATCGCGACATGGAGATTGTGACCTATGTGCTCGAGGGAAAGCTCGCGCACAAGGACTCGCTCGGCAACGAGGGTGTTGTCGGTCCGGGCGGTGTGCAGTTCATGAGCGCGGGCACGGGCGTGCGCCACAGCGAGTATAATGCCGATCCCACGGCCCCGTTGCATTTCGTGCAAATGTGGGTCGTACCGGGCAAAACCGGCGAAAAACCGTCGTATGGGCAGATGGATTTCGCCCCCGAGGATCGCACGAATACCTGGCTGCGCATGGTAAGCGGTCAGGCCGGCGTCGATGCGCCGATTCACATCACGCAGGATGCGACGTTGGCCGTGTCACGGATCGAAGGCGAGACCGCTGTCTATGAATTCTTGCCGCAGCGCTACGGCTTTCTCTTCGTCGCCGACGGCAAGATCGAAGCCAACGGCGAGACGCTGCAAAAAGGCGATGCGATTCGGTTCTACGACGTGGCGCGTCTGGCGGTCAAGGGCCGCGGCGAACTCGTCCTGTGGGATGTCCCCGGGATCGACTAGCCCCCTTGAATGACGACGCGGCGTTCGGCGGCTTGCCACACCAGCGCCGAGAGCCCGCTAAAGAGTAGCAGCCACGCGGCTTGGACGCCGAGCGCGAGCGGCCACTGTGACGGCGTAATGACCCCAACGTAAATGAGCAGCGGTGTCGAGTACACCGCTGCGAACGGCAGCGAAAAGACGATCGTTCCGAAAATCCCCGGAAAGAACGTCAGCGGAATGATTTGTCCCGAAAGCAGATCCGAAACCCAGCGCACGATTAGTTGAATCGCGAAGGTTTCGAGGGTCCAAAAAGCTACGGAATTCATCAGAAAATTGATGAAAAAATTCACGCAATATCCGAGCAAAAACGCAAGCAGAAAGACGGCGAGCGTTGCCGGGGCCGGGACGTCGATGTGCACGAGCAACAGCGCGAAGAGCAGCGACGGGATCACGAGCAGAGCGTGCAGCAGCGTCTGGCCGACGCCGTCGGCGAAGAAGTAGAACGGCAGGCTAATCGGCTTCATGAGATCGGTTGCGATCGTGCCCTCGCGCAACTTCTCCCGGATCAGGCGTGTGCCGTCGACCTCCAGCACCAAGGACATCAGAAGCGCTACCGTCGCGTAGGTAATCATGCTGTGCAACGGCAGGTTCAGCGGTATCGCGTTTTGCGAGTAGAGCGCCGTCCACAGCGAGCGCAGCAAATAGACGCGCAGGACCAGCGAACCAACCTCCGTCAGCACCTCAAGACGATAGGTCGACTCACGCGCAAAAGCTTTTTTCGCGAATTCGATGTACGGCTCGAGATTCACTTAGGCTTTTTCTTGAGCCCCTCTTGGCGGCGATGTTCCATCTCTTGGAGTTCGAGCATCATTGCATCGACGACGGTATCGACTTCGGTTGTCTGCTGCTTGGGCGGCTCTTCGCCCGAACTCCGGCGCACGGGCGCCTTATTTGCATGCGCATCGAGGACGGCATCCTGCGCGTGCGACTTGCGCAAGAACTGCGCGTAGGCTTGCGCAGCCTTCGCTGCAGCGTCGGGACTCCGTTCGATATTGAACACCGCCTCGATGAAGTCTCCGGCGGGCAGACGGGCCTCGCCGTCGGCCACGCGCGTGTGCGCTTTGAGCACGACGCCGTTATACACCGACGCTCCGTTTCCGATCATGCACCCGGCCTCGATCGTTGCGCCGACCACATACGCGTGCGGTCCGATGATGCATCGATCGCCGATCTTTATGGGAAACTGCGTCGCGCTGCCGCCGCTGGCTTTGATTACTGCATGCTCCATCACCACGATATCGCTACCGATGGTTACTGGGGCACCCTCGGCGGTAATCACGGCGCCGTGCAAGATTGCGCAGCCCGCCCCAACGGTCACGTCGCCGCTGATCGTTGCGGTGGGCGCGACGTAGGCGCTGGGATGGATCTTCGGTTTCTTTGTTCCGCTCGAAAGAATCATAGTAAGCTCTCCGCCGTACGTGCGTCGTATCCTTCGACATAAATGCGCCGGATGATCGATTCGAGGTCCGGCTCTTCGAGGGTAACGTCCTCAAGGTTGTATCGTTCGCTCGCCTGACGGATGAGCAGGTCCGCGCGCTCGAGATTACGGTCGAAACGAAACCGTGCACACAGGCCGTCGCTGCTCTCGAGCTCCGCGCCGTCGAGATGCGGTGACGGCGTATGGTGGTCGAAGCGCACGACCAACGTGCGGTACCGTCCGTATTCGCCTTTGATGCGTTCGATATCGCCGTCGTAAATGATCAAACCGCGATCGATCAGGACAATGCGGCGGCACAGCCGTTCCACGTCGGCCAGATCGTGGGTCGTGAGAATGATCGTCGTGCCGCGCTCGGAATTGATGCGCGCGATGAACCCGCGGATCGCCTCCTTAGCAACGACATCCAGCCCGATCGTCGGCTCGTCGAGATAGACGATCCTTGGATCGTGCAGCATGGCGGCGGCGAAATCTCCGCGCATGCGCTGACCCAGCGAGAGCTGGCGAACCGGGGTGCGCAGGAACTCATCCATTTGCAGCAGTGCGATGAATTCGTCCAAATTGCGGCGGTACGTAGCTTGCGGGATGCCGTAAATCGCGCGCAGCAGCTCGAACGACTCGACCAGCGGGAGATCCCAGTACAACTGGCTGCGTTGGCCGAAAACGACCCCGATGTTACGGGCATTCGCGCGCCGCGACTCGTACGGAACGACGCCGGCCACGCGAACCTCTCCCGAGGTGGGGACGAGGATGCCGGTCAGCATTTTGATGGTCGTGGATTTGCCGGCGCCGTTCGGCCCGATGTAGCCGACGAGCTCGCCGGGCTCGAGCGCCATGGTGACGCCGCCCACGGCGACGCGATCCTCGTACGAGCGCGAAAAGAGCGTGCGCACGGCTCCGAGCGGGCCCGGGATGCGTTTGACGCTTCGAAAGACCTTGCGAAGGTCGCGGGTTTCGATGATGGGCATCGCGTATTTTCTTCGGCGTGGTCGTCACGATCTCCAACCTGTATGGATGCGGAGCGGTTGCCGTCGCACAGCGCGTCGCGGCCGAGCTCGAGTATGAGCTGATCGACGGGCAGCTTCCCGTCGTCGTGGCCAAGCGGATGCAGATTTCGCCGGTCCAAGCGCAAGCCGTCGACGAAACAGGCCGGTCGCTGGGGGCGCGGCTCCTCTCGAGCCTCGAACTCGCCACGCCCGAGGTCGCCGTTTCCGGATTTGGGGAAACGTTCGACGAGGAGTACGTGCGCGAGGTGCAAGAGGCGGTGCGTGAGTTCGCCGCGCGCGGAAACGTGGTCATCGTTGGACGCGCTGCGGGCGCAATTCTCGGGCGGCGCCAGGACGTCGTGCGCGTCTTTATGTACGCGCCGCGCGATTGGCGCGTTGAACGGATTATGGCCGAACTTGGGCTCGAACAAAAAGCCGCCGCAAGCGAGGTCGATCGCATCGACCGGGCGCGTCGCGCGCATTTGCGTGATTGGTACAACGTGGAGATGGGCTCGTCCGCAATCGTCGACCTGGCGATCGATACCTCGACCTTCGGAACGCAAGGCTCCGCCAAACTCGTGATCGACGCCGTGCATGCTCGCTAACGCGGGCATTTTCGCGGCGCTCCGTTTTCGCGACTATCGCCTGCTCTGGATCGGTTTGCTCGTTTCCAACCTCGGGAGTTGGATGCAGTTTACCGCGCAAGGATATTTCGTTGCGCAGCTCGCCGGATCGCCGCACCGCGCCGCGCTTGACCTCGGCATCCTGGGGGCCGCGCGTGCGATTCCGGTGTTGCTGCTTTCGCCGGTTGCCGGCGTCGTAGCGGATACGCTTCCGCGCCGCCGCGTGCTCCTTGCAACGAACACGACGATGGCGCTCGCCGCACTGGCGCTTGCGATTCTTTCAAGTTTTGGCCGGCTCGATCTCGTGTGGCTCGTCGTGATCACGGCATGCAACGCCGCCGCGAACGCGTTTGACTCACCCGTGCGTCAGAGTTGGATGCCGCTGCTCGTGGATCGCGCCTTCGTCGGCAACGCCATCGGGCTCAACTCGGTTGCGTTCAATGCGCCGGCAGTGATCGGCCCGGCAATCGCGGGTCTCTTGATCGTGTGGGTGGGCGTTGCCGGATCGTTCTACGTCAACGCGGTCGCGACGATGGCGGTGGTCGTGGCGGTCGCGATGATGGGCCCTTCGCCACCCTCGAGCGCGCAGCGCGAACCGATGTTCTCCGCAATGCGCGGCGGCATTACGTTCTTGATGTCGCACCCCATCCTGCGCTGGATCGTGGGGGTCTTCGTCGTGATGGCGATCTTTGCGCGTCCCTACGCGCAGCTGATACCGGCCTATGTCGGCCGCGTTTGCCGGACGCGAACCACGCTCGCTGCAGTGGCTGCTGGCCGGCGTGGTCACGGCGCTCGGCTTGATCGCGCTTGCGACGATCCACTCGGTAGCGGGGTCGCTCCCGGCATTTTTTGTAATCGGCGTCGGCACGCTGGCCTTTTTGGGTGCAACGAATACGCTGATACAGATGCTCTCGCCCGATGCCGTCCGTGGTCGCGCGATCGCCGTCTACACGATGGTTGCGATCGGCGTCGTTCCGCTCGGATCGCTGATCCTCGGCGCCATCGCTTCCGTCATCGGACTGCACCTGGCGTTCGCGCTCGCCGGTGCGTTATGCCTGATTTGCATCGCCACGGCCTATGCGCTCAACCCGATTATTAGGACTGTGTAAAGGCGCCTGGGTTTTTGCGTCGCGAGCGTTCTGCGGTTAGGCGACTCGGGACGTGGTGTGCAGTGGCACACGAGTCCCGAGGCAACGACACCGCAGGGCGTTCGCAACGCAAAAAAAGGCGAGCCGCTTTGTGCGACTCGCTAAAATGGCCATAAAAAGAGCCGGGAAGTTATGCTGCTACGGGAGCGGCTTTCTTCCGGCGCGTCTTGCGGCGGGTCTTTTTGCGAGCGGATGCCTTGCGAACGGCCTTCTTGCGAGTGGCTTTCTTCCGCGTGGCTTTCTTGCGAGTGGCTTTCTTCTTGCGCGATGCTTTCTTGCGCGTAGCCTTCTTACGAGTAGCCTTCTTGCGGGTCGTCTTCTTGCGGCCCGCGGCTTTCTTCCGGGTGGCCTTGCGCTTCGGCGCGGCCTTCTTCGCAGCGCGTTTCGGCGCCGCTTTCTTCTTACGTTTGACTGCCATGTGCGTGGAGTCATCCTTTCTCTGGCTACACGATGTAGCCAAGGGTAGTTGCCTACCTTATACAGTATTCTCGGCTGCAATGCAAGTTTTGATAAGTTGGAACGGAGCGTAACAGCGCGTGTTGGTGAGCAACGGTGACGTCCGCATCGACGTCGAGGTGAGCGGGAACGGCGGCGACACGGTGGTGTTGATCCACGGATTCCCGCTCTCGCGCGAGATCTGGAACACGCAGGTGCGCGCGCTATCGGGACGCGTTCGCGTGGTCGCAATGGACCTGCGCGGCATGGGCGGATCGAGTGTCGCCGACGGTCCGTACTTGATGGAGTCACTCGCCGGCGACGTGGCGGCGGTCCTCGATGCGCTTGCCGTCGAGCGCGCGTCGCTGGTCGGACACTCGCTCGGCGGTTACGTCGCGCTCGCGTTCGCGCGCATGTACGTCGAGCGTCTCGATCGTCTCGCGCTGGTTTGTTCCCGCATCACGGCCGACTCGCCGGATCGCGCGATGCATCGGCGCGAACTCGCCGATGATGCCGAGCGCCGCGGCTCGAGCGATCGCATCATCGCCGAAATGCACGACGCGACGCTGGGCATTACGACGCGCCGCGAACGTCCCGAAATTAGCGAAAGATTCAGGAAAATTGCGGAAAAAAACGATCCGCGCGGACTTGCCGCAATGCTGCGCGGTATGGCGCTGCGCGACAGCGCGCAAGACATCACCGGCGATCTAACGATGCCGGTATTGGTCGTCGCGGGGGCGGAGGATCCGGGGATTTCGCCCGAAGAGGCGGCGGCGACGGCGGCCGCCTTCTCATCCGGAAAGCTGGTGACCCTCGACGCCAGCGGCCACGTCCCGATGCTTGAAAAGCCGGACGAACTAAGCGAGCGCCTACTAGGGTGGCTTACTAGCGAATGACGGGGGCGCGAGACCGGCGCCGGATCATGTTATAGAGGAAGAGCGCGCCGACCACGACCGCGGCAATCACGGCGGCGACCAGCACCACCTTGAGAACCACGAAGGCGAGGACGATCCCGACGATCGCCAGGGCGATGATGAGGGTCAAACGGACGAAGGTGTTTAGCATCGGTGGTTCCCATTCTCTGTGGTAGCAGGCTCTCCTTAAGAGTACTGATACCCGCCTGGAGAGGTTTCACGGCATGAAAATTGCGATTTCCGGCGCCGCGCTTGCCTTGGCGGCGAGTTTATGTGCGCCCGCCCCGGCTCAGACCAGCCCGGCGCCGATGCGCCATCTGGTCTATTCGTTCACCTATGGGTCCACCAGCAGTGTCACGACGCGCGACTCGGGCTTCAACGACGCCAATGGCGCTAGCGCCGGAAACGGGAGGGAGAGCTACACCGACCGGTCCGGCGACAACGGGACGATCACCGTCGACGTGATGCGCGAAGAACAGGACACCGGTCTCGTTCTTACCGTGTCCGAGAGCGGCAGCAACACGGCGCGCGACGCCAAGCCGGCGGAATGCGTGGCTTACAGCACGGGAACCCCCATCTGCGATCCCAACGCAGTCATCAACCCCGAGGAGTACACGGTCATTCGTCTGCTCGGAGCGCACTTCGTCAACCCCTCGGTGCTCGACGCGAAGTCGCATTGGCAAATCTCGACCCGGGGGTCGCAGTTCAATACCATCAGCGACTACACGATCGTCAAGAACACCGGCGGGCTCATGCAGATCGACGAGAGCACCAAGCTGACCTATCAGGGCTCGCGTACCGGCAGCTCGAGTGTTACCAACACGATCGGATACGATTTCAATCGGCAGGTCCCAACGTCGATCGCGGAGATTACGACCGATCACGGCGCGCATCCCGGCTCGAACGACGCTGATACCACGGTGACGGTGGACGCGACGCTGATCACCGATTCAATGGCGTCGACAGCGGCGACGCACTAGTCGTTACATGTTGAGGCGGTCGAGGGCCGCGTAGGCGACGGCGACGCAGCTGACCGCACCGATCGCGTTTGCCCGTAACATCGGCCGAAGCTCCTCGAGCGGCACGGTAAACGGCTCGATCGCTTCCGTCGGGTCGAGGGCTTGCGCTCCGGTCGGCGTTGCGTCGAAGGCTAAGAACGCGTGCAAGAGGCTGTTTGAGCGCACCGGCTCGGCCGGAATCGTGGCGAGATGTTCCCAGCGCGAGGCCGTGTACCCGGTCTCCTCGGCCAGTTCGCGTTGCCCGCACGCGAGCGCATCCTCGCCGCGGTCGATGCTCCCGGCGGGCAGTTCTACGATCACATCGTCGATACCGTAGCGGTATTGTCGCACCAGCACGACCTCGCGGGCCGGCGTCAGCGCGAAGACCATCACGAATCCGAATGATTCGCGCACGTAGTAGTTCGGGATCACGACGCCGCCGGGCAGTTCGAGTTCATCGCTGCGGATGCGCATATGCTCGGATTCAATGACGCACTTCGAAGACAGGACGCGCCAGAGCGGTTTTTCCATGTCTTCGCGAAGTACACCACTGGTGCAAGATCTCATCTTAGTCGTGGGCGGCGGTACGATGGGCGCAGGGATCGCCTTCGTGGCGGCGCGTGGCGGGTATCGCGTCGATCTGGTAGAGCCGGACCCGGCATCGCGCGAGCGCGCGCTCGCGCGCATGGCAAGCGACGCCCAGCGGGCGGGCGACGACTCGATCGCTGCGCGCGTTACGATTCGTGAAGCAATTCCAGCGCAGACCCCGGCAGCAATTGCGATCGAAGCGGTTCCCGAGCGGCTCGATCTCAAACGCACTGTCTTTGCCGCGCTCGAAGCGGCACTGGCGCCGGAGGCGTTGCTGGCAACGAACACATCGTCCTTGAACGTTGGTGAGCTCGCCCAAGATTGCGAATATCCGCAGCGCGTTCTAGGCCTGCATTTCTTTAATCCGCCGGCTGCAATGAAGCTGGTCGAAATCGTGGCTGCGGAGCATACGTCGGACGAGGCGCTTGCTCGCGCGCGCGAATTTGTCGAACGAATCGGCAAGATCGGCGCGGAGTGTGCTGATACACCCGGCTTCATCGTGAACCGCGTCGCGCGCCCGTTCTATCTGCAAGCCATGCGCGCTCTCGATCGCGGCGTCGCTTCGATCGAAGAACTCGACGCGCTCACGCGCGGCGTCGGCTTTCGCATGGGCCCGTTCGAACTCATGGACTTGATCGGGCTCGACGTGAATCTCGCGGTCAGCGAATCGGTCTACGAGCGTCTCGAGAGCGAGCGCTTCGCACCACAGGCAATGCAGCGCGAACTCGTTGCGCAAGGGCGACTCGGTCGCAAGACCGGATCAGGATTCTACACCTACGAGAGCGGCAAGTACGCGCGCCTCGATCTTTCGCTTCCGGCGCGCGAGGGCGACGACGTGCTGGAGGAGTTCGTCGCCGTGATTGGTTTCGGCGCCACGGCCGATGCGTTCGCGCAAGCGCTCGACGCGCGGGTCGAGCGCGTGCAGCGCATCGAGAACGACGACCTGCTCGATCATCTCGACCCCGAGGCGACGCTCGTCATCGACGTTGGGAACGGCTTCGACGATCGCGGGGAGATCGTCGCCGAGCTCGATCGGCGACTCGATCCGGCGAGGATGATCTTCGTCGATGCCTATGCAACGGATCTGGCTGCGCTTGCGCCACGTTTGCAACATGCCGAGCGCGTCGTCGGGTACGGCATTCTCGGTTCGTTCGACGAGCAGAGCGCCGTCGAAGTGGTCGACGCGCAAGCGACCGGCGATGAAGCGTTAGCGCTTGCGCAAGAGGTCTTCGAGGCGATCGGTAAAGCCGTGGTGCTGCTCGAAGACCGGCCCGGACTTTTTCTCGGTCGTGTTGTGGGCTCGATCGTGAATGAAGCGATGATTGCCGTTGCGCAGGAGGTCGCGTTGCCCGACGACGTCGATCGCGCCATGGAATACGGCGTCAACTATCCGCGCGGTCCGATCGCGTGGGGGCGGCAGATCGGCGGCAAGCGGATCGCGCGAATTCTCAAGCGCCTTGCCGATAGCGAGGGAGAGGAGTTCGCACCGCATCGTTCGCTGTGGGTGCTCGACGAAGCGGACGAGCGCGCGGAGGGCATCGAGGAGGTGGGCCCGGGGCCCATGAACACGCTATACTGAGGAAAGAGCGATCGAGCAACTGAAAGTCGGCCACCACTACGATACGACCTACGGCACGCTATGGAAAGACGGTACGTACTTTCCGCGCGGCACGCGCGTTATGGTCGTCGGCGTGCACATCGAGCAGGGATTTTGCGTGCGCTTTCCCGCCGAGATCGACGATGAACCGCTCGAGACGTGGGAGGATTGGAGCGAAGCCGATTTTCTCGCCGCGGAGGGCTCTATAACACCGCCGCAGGAGCCGATCTCGGGCAACGTGCTCAGTGAAGCGCGCGACGTGCTTTCAGACGCTGAAGACGGCTGTCATTTACATCTGCACGAAGACGAAGACTAGTTGAGCACGCGACGAGGCGCGACTAGAACGTAAACGTGATTCCGGAGAACCAGTAGAATCCGCACTGCGAGTCGGTGACGGGCTTCAGACCGGTGGGCGGCGAGTAGGTGCTCGTGAAGCAGTAGTTGGCCGCGGGCGTGAGGTTCGAGAAGGTTGTGACGCCGGTCGAATCGGTGTTCTGCGTGGAGATCAACGTGCCCGTATTCCCATTCGTATCGGTCCAGAGACTCACCGGCTGGTTGGGTAGCGGCGAATTCGACACTAACACCTGGACGACGGCCGAACTAGCGGTCGGGTTCGGCGTTTCAGGCGCGGTCGTCGCGGTCGGCGCTGCCGTCCCGTAGAGGTCGTTGGGGTTATAGCCGGAGTTGCACGCCACGAGGACGAGCGCCGTAGCGGCGAACGCTAACATCAGGATCCGTTTGGGCATGGCGCGGGAGCTTCGACGCCTGTGCGGCAGCGGCCCTCTGAGGCCGCGCCCAGGAAAAGAGGCTCGGTTGCCCTGCCGTGAGAAGCGCCGAGCATGCACCGCTGGGAAACGCTGATCGCGCTGGTTGCCGTGATTCTCGCGAGCGCGTCGGCGCTGCCGATCCCCGGGCGGCTCTGGCTTGCCGGCGTCGCAATCGTGCTGCTGGCGCTCGTCGGTGCGGCGCAGTTGCATCGCTCGCTTACCGGCTCGCGGGAAACGAGGACCGGGCCGTCGCCCGAGGAGATTGCGCGCCGCATTCGCGACCAGCGCAACCGCCGTTAGCCGCCGCGCTCGCGCTCGAGCATCGCTTCATAGATCGCGTCGACGTTCGCGAGCGTGTCGATCTCGGCGACGGGTTTGTCGTCGCGAATGCGAACGATCCGAGGGAAACGTAACGAGTAGCCGCTCTGATGGAGCGTGCTTTTCTGCACGATGTCAAACGCCACTTCGAGCACGATCCTCGGCTCGACGGCAAAGGCGCGACCAAAACTACGGTCGTCGACGCGGTGTTCGAGAAACCACGGCGTCAGTGTGGCGATCTCCGCGTCGGTCAATCCGGAGTAGGCCTTGCCGATGGTCAGCAGGTCGTCATCGGGGCCGCGAACGGCGAAGGTGTAATCCGAGAGCACCTTTGCGCGTTTGCCGTGTCCCCACTCGACACCGACGACGACGACGTCGAGCGTGGAAAGTTCGCGCTTGAGTTTGAGCCACCACTTGCCGCGACGTCCCGGCGCATAGGGCGCGTCAGCGCGCTTGAACATCGCCCCCTCGTGACCACGGCTGCGCGCCGCCTCGAAACGGGCGTTGATCGCCTCGGCGCTCGTCCCCGGTTCGACGATCTCGAACGGCGCAAGAAGAAGATGCTCGTTTGGAACAAGCGCTTGCGCCAAACGCTCGCGCCGTTCGTGCAGCGGGACATCGAGGAGAACGTCGTTGTCGATCGCCATCGCGTCGAAGACGGCGTATTGCAGCGGGACGTCGGCGAGCAACTGCGCATCGATCTCCTTGCGTTGCAGGCGCGCTTGCAATGTGCGAAAGGGCAATACCTTATCGTCACGCACGGCGATGATTTCGCCGTCGAGCAGCATCGTTCGGTTCTGCCTACGTAGCGCTGCCGCGATCTCGGGATACGAATGCGTGACGTCGTTGAGCGTGCGGGAGAAGAGCGTGACGTGAGCGCCGTCGATGTGCGCCTGCGCCCGAATGCCGTCGTACTTATCCTCGGCGAACCAGCGGTGCGTTTCGAGATCGGCATACGCCTCGCCGTACGCTATCGGCGAGGCGAGCATGAATCCGATCGGTGAACCCAAGTGCATGCGCAGCGTGTCGAGCTCGCCGTGCTTGGCGGCGCGCGCTACCGCTCCCACGTCGCCTGCGACCATGACCGCGCGTCGAATTCGCTCCGGCGTTTGCTCGAAGGCCGACGCGACGGCGTCATGCACGAGGCCTTCGCGTAAGCCGATGCGCAGGTCACCGGTCATGATCTTGATGACGTACGTCGCTTCGAGCGGATCGGTGCACGCGCTCAAGATGCGCTCGCAAAGGTCAAGCCGGCGCTTTCCCGCCGAGCGTCCCGCGGCAGCGGCGATCTCTTCGAACTTGGCGGCCAGTGACGCCGGCGTGAGGCGCTCGGCGCGGAAGAGTCCGAGATTGACCGGTTCGCGCACGAACGGTCCGAGCGCGTCACCCAAGTCGCCGTGTTCGCGATAGCCTGCTCTCAACTGGACGCTGGTGACACCCCATACGCGCTGTGCCGCCTCGATGATGGTGCGGCCGCCGACGGAAAGTTGCTTTTGCTCGCGCGCGGCAAACGGGTTTCCGGTGAAGAAGCGCGCCGCCGCAGCGAGATTCTCGTCGTCGAGCTCACGCAGATAGGCTGCGAGAATTGCGATCTTCTCGAGCTTGCTGCTGGTGGCGGCGACTGCCGCGCAGGTGCGGGCGAAGGCGATCACAGAACCCCTTTTCGCATGGTTACGGCCTTCATCCTGATGAACGTCTCGCGCATGCACCTCAAATCGATCGCCGACGACCTGTTGGCCATCGACGGCATCGCTGAGGTCTACTCGGTTGCCGGCCCCTTTGACATCATCGCCGTCGCCCGCGTTCGCCGGCACGACGAACTCAACGATCTGGTCACCGAGCACGTCGCCGCCCTCGAAGGGATAGAAAACACCGAAACGCTGATCGCGTTCAAGACCTTCGCCAAAAAAGATCTCGGCCTACTCTGGGACATCGGCGTCGATTAGCGCGAGCGAAGCCTCTCTACGGTAGCTCGGTTCTATACAGATCGGCGCCGTCGAGCCAGATGCGCTGCATCTTGCCCTCGAACAGCGTGTCGAAGCGCACGGTCGAATCGCCGAGGGAATACGTGCCGTTGGCGTTGGCTTTGAGCGGATTGATCCCGTCGGTCGTCAATTTGCCTTTCACGATCACGACGCGAATAACGATCGGCGAACCAAAGATTGAGGTTTCGTACCGGCCGACCAGGCGATCCCACGCGGCAGGGTGCGAGAACGTCGTCGCGCCGGTGTGCTTACCGTTGACGTAGTAGGCGCCAGCGTTAGTGAATCCGTCCACCGTCTTTGCCGCGTTGCGCTCGAAGGCGACGTAAAAGATCGTGAAGCGCGGATCGTCGGTCCAGAAGATGTCTTTATCTTGCGCGACGAGCTGGTAGCTCTTCGCGCCGTCGTGGATTGCCAGCGTGCCATTGTCGTTGGCAACGACGACGCCGGTGCCGTCGGCGCTTCGATAGGTGCCGACGTAATCACTCGCGGCGATTTTCGGCGGCGCGATCGGCGGACCAGCCGGGGGTGGCGGAAGGGCGTGCCCCAAGCTCTGCGCGCGCAGCACTTCCATGGCGTATTTCACGATTGCGCACGGATGCAGTGGCGCTTCGACCAGATTCGAAAGCGCGATGACGCCGAATCCGCGGGTAAGGTTTGCTTGAAAGCACGCCGTGTATCCCGAGACGCCGCCGGTATGCCCGACGAGATGATCGCCGTCGGTGTGAAAGACCGAGAGTCCGTAGCCGTATTCGTGGTAGAACGCCGGCCATTCGGCCAGTTCCACGTGTTTGGCCGTATCCGGCTTCCCGTTGTTGAAGTGATCCGCTTCGGTCATCGCGGCAAAAGTCGCTGGTTTGAGGAGCTGCGCGCCGTTCGCCGCCTTTCCGCCGTTGAGATAGAAACGGATGTATGATGCCATGTCTTCCGGCGTCGAGATCACCGAACCCGCGGGGTCAACGAAGTCGACGTAGGGCGAAGGCAGGAGCGCCGGATGCGGCCCCGACGCAACGTAATCAGCGTCGCGGAATTGATAGCCGGTCGCCGTCGCACCGGAGAGCGTGCGATCGTTGAAGACCGCGAAGCTGTTGCTCATGCCGAGCGGCGCGAACACGTGATTTTCGATGTTGCTCTGCCAGCTGTTGTGAGAAACTGCCGCGACGATTGCACCGACCGTCGCAAACCCGTCATTCGAATACGACCACGCCGTGCCTGGCGGGAAGAGCGTGTGCGCGCCCCGCAGTGCGGCTAGGGCAAAACCGTACTCCTGGAAAGAAAAGTCATCGGGAACGCCGCCGGTGTGCGAGAGAAGCTGATGTACGAGAATTGGCGCACCCTTGCTGTTAATCGACCACGACGGCAAATAGGTCTGCACGCGAGCGTTCAGGTCGACGAGGCCCTGATCGTGCAACTGTAAGAGCGCAAGCGCGCTCATCGACTTCGAGATCGACCCGATCGGGAAGCGCGTATCGGCGCTGACCGGCGTCTTGCTCGCGATGTCGGCCATACCCGCGGTGACGATCGCGATCGTGTGCGTGCTGATCGGTGATTGCAACCGACATGCCCGGAGCACCCTGTTGCGCGAGCGCGGTCGGTGCGTAGGCCTTGATCGCGGCGATCGCATCGTCCATCGTCGGTGCACCCGACGGTGACGTCGTTTGTGCGAAGGCGGGACCGTCCAACGCCAATACAGCGGTTAAGATCAGACCTAGAAGGCGCGATAGTTTCATCCAGGGCCAGTACGCCGCGCGACAAAATTCTCCGCTGGGCGCCAAGATTTTGGCGTGAGTCTGGCTTTGCCTAGAAGAGCGATAGTTGTGCGTGGTCCTCCAAGTACTCGGCATCCACACCGAGGGCACGAAGGCGATAGACGAAATCGCGCCGGCCGTGGTTCAAGAGGACCTTACGCGGCTGCGCCCGTTCAACGTACTGCAGCAGCGCGGGGTAATCGGCGTGATCCGAGAGCGCGAAACCACGCTGCGTTCCATAACGAAGGAGCGCGCCGCGGTCGAGCGACCATCCGGTCAGCACGGCTGTGCGCACCGGCTTGTTGCGCAAGGTTTTCGGCAGCGCCTTTCCGCCGGGCGGCCATATCAGCACGCTGCGTGTGTCGAAACTGTCGACATGGTACCGGGCATATGCCGGCAGCGTCACGCCGCACTCCATGTAGACCTGTGCCAGATTATCGACCGTGCTGTGCACCGTCAGGGGCAACCCCGCGCGGCCGAGGATCGCCATCGCCTCCTGCGCTTTGCCCAGCGAATAGGCAAAGAACACCGGAACGGCATCGCCCTCGAGCGTCTCGCGCGCGAATGCGACCATGTGCGCCGCGACTTCCTCCTGGGGCGGAAAGACGTAATGCGGGCGACCGTAGGTGCATTCCATCAGCACGACATCGCAGCGTTTGACTTCGGGCGGCTCAACCGTGAGCGAGTTGCGCAGCTTGAAGTCTCCGGTGTAGACGAAGCTCCCGCGTTCGCCTTCGATCATGAGCTGCGCGCTGCCGAGCACGTGGCCCGCGGAAAACAGCGTCAAGCGATGATCCCGCTCTTCCCAAGGCTGGTTGAACGCATGCTCTTCGAACACGGGCCTCGGGTGCAGTGCTTCGCGGCGCGCGAAGCGGGCACGGCAGATTCGCGCGGTGTTGGGTGTCGCTACGACGACACCATGCTCGCGCGCGTGATCGCTGTGGCCGTGGGACACATACGAGCGCTCTTGCCGGCGCATGCTGTCGACCCAGAGATCGAGCGCCTCGACGTACAGCGTCTTCTGGGAAAGGGAGAACACATCCCGAACATTCGTTCGAGAAAGCGGGAATCACCTCGCGCCGCAACATAACGGCGCACTGACGGTGTTAGAAGAGGAACTATGGCACGCATCTATGAGAATCTGGCCGACACGTTCGGCAACACGCCGCTGGTCAAGATCCCGCGGCTCAACAAAGGTCTCGCCGGCACGGTGCTGGTCAAAATGGAGTCCTTCAACCCAGCTGGATCGGTCAAGGATCGTATCGGCGTTTCGATGATCGAAGCGGCCGAACGCGACGGCCGCCTGCTGCCCGGCATGACGATCCTCGAGCCCACCAGCGGTAATACCGGCATCGCGCTTGCCTTCGTCGCGGCGGCAAAGGGTTATAAATGTATCCTGGTGATGCCCGACACGATGACGATCGAGCGCCGCAATTTGCTCAAGGCGTACGGTGCGCAAGTGATTCTGACGCCGGGCGCCGACGGCATGAAGGGCGCAATCGCGCTCGCAACGCAGATCTATAGCGATACGCCCAACAAGTATTTCATGCCGCAGCAATTTGAGAACCCGGCAAATCCGGAGATTCACCGCCGCACCACCGCAGAAGAGATTTGGCGCGACACCGAAGGCGCCGTCGACATCTTCATCTCGATGGTCGGCACCGGCGGCACCATTACCGGCGTCGGCGAAGTTCTCAAACAGCGCAAGAAAAACATCCAGATCATAGCCGGTGAACCCGACGCGTCGCCGGTTCTGAGCGGCGGCGCGCCCGGGCCGCACAAGATCCAGGGGACCGGCACGGGTTTTATTCCGAAGGTTCTCGACCAAAACGTCTACGACGAAGTGATTCGTGTAACCGACGCCGAGGCGATCGCAATGGCGCGGCTGCTCGCGCGCGAAGAGGGCATGCTGGTCGGCATCTCTTCCGGGGCGAATATCTGGGCCGCGTTGCAAGTTGCTGCGCGCGATGAGAACAAGGGCAAACTCATCGTGACGATCGGCTGCGATACCGGCGAGCGCTACTTGAGCAATCCGGTCTTTGCGGATCAGGAAGCGGTCATCGTCGAACCCGCATTACTGCCTGGATGATCGTCGAAGTTACGCGCGGCGATCTCGTAGAATCGGTGCATCACGTCGCCGCCTGCGCGGCGACTCCGCGCGGCGAGGTGATTCTGCAGACCGGCGATATCGAATCGCCGGTCTTTCTGCGTTCAACCGCCAAGCCGTTCATTGCCGCTGCTGCGATCGAAGCGGGTGTGCGTGACGCCTTCGATCTCGACATGCGCGAAATCGCCGTGATGAGCGCTTCCCACGTTGCGCAGCCGTTTCACATCGACGCGGTGCGCTCCATTCTGGAGAAGATCGGGCTGGATGAATCGGCGCTGCAATGCGGCGCCCAGGAAGGCCGCGGGCCGAGCCCACTGTATAACAACTGCTCCGGGAAACACGCCGGTATTCTCGCGCTGTGTCGCGTTCTCGGAAGCGATGTTGCCACCTACATGGATGCAAGCAATCCGGCGCAACGTCACATTCTCGGCTTTTGTGCACGCCTTTCGGACGACGATCCGGCGACCTGGCCGCTAGGCGTCGACGGTTGTGGTATTCCAGTCTACGCCACCTCGTTGCGGAAGGCCGCAATGGCGTTTGCACGCTTCGCCTCACTCACGCAGCTCGAGCCGCGCGATGCGATGGCCCTGCTGGTGGTGCGCGACGCCATGGTCTCGCATCCCGAATATGTCAGCGGAACGGTCGAATTCGACACGCGCCTGATGGCGGCCGGGGGCGGCGCGATTGCCTGTAAGTCCGGAGCCGAGGGAGTGCACGGCCTCGCGTTGATTCCGGAGGGCATCGGCCTGGCCAGTAAGGTCCTTGATGGAAGTTCGCGCGGGCGAGGCCCAATAACCATGGCGGCACTGCGAGCGCTCGGTAGTCCGGTGGCCGATGCGACGGATTTGGCGGGCTTTGCCGGGCCAATCGTGTATAATCGGGCAGGACGCGCCGTCGGAACGATCCGCGCGCACGTCGACTTCGCCGTCGAACAAGCGAGTACGTAAACAACAAATTGCGTGATTATCTCCGCCTGCTCCAAGAGCGGGTATTGATTTACGACGGCGCCATGGGCACGCAGCTCATGGCGCTCGAATTATCCGCCGCCGATTTCGGCGGGGACCGGTACTTGGGCTGCTACGAGGCGCTCGTCTTGACGCGCCCCGACGCGATTCGCGCGATTCACACCGCCTATTTGCAGGCCGGCGCCGACGTGGTCGAGACCGATTCGTTCACCGCATCGCGCCTCAAGCTCGACGAATTCGGGCTGGGCGAAAAGACGCTCGAGATCAACCTGCGAGCGGCCCAGCTCGCGCGCGAAGCGTGCGACGCCATCGCGACCCCCGACCGCCCGCGCTTCGTCGCGGGCGCGATGGGCCCAACCGGGATGCTGATCTCCTCATCCGACCCTTCGCTCTCCAAGATCACCTTCGAACAGCTCGTCGATATCTACGGTGAGCAAGCCCGTGCGCTGGTTGAGGGCGGCGCCGATCTGCTCTTGCTCGAGACGATGCAAGATCTGCTCGAGCTCAAAGCCGCGATCGCCGGCATCACGCGGGAATTCGATCGCGGCGTGCGCCGGGTGCCCATTCAAGCCCAGCCCACGTTGATCACCGAAGGCCGGATGCTGTTGGGTACCGACATCCGCGCGATCACCGCCACACTCGATGCGCTGCCGATCGACGTGATCGGACTCAACTGCTCGACCGGCCCGTCGCAGATGCGTGACGCGGTGCGCTACCTCGCGGAGAACTCACGCTGTTTCGTGAGCGTCATCCCCAACGCCGGTCTCCCGCTCATGGGTCCCAAAGGCGAAACCATCTATCCCGAAACCCCCGACGAACTTGCACGAGAACTCAGCGATTTCGTCAAAGAATTCGGCGTCAACATCGTCGGCGGCTGCTGCGGCTCAACACCCGAGCATATCACCGCGCTAAGAAACGCGATCGATGCGGAGGCGACATCGCGGGCGCGGCTTCGCGCAGCGAGCATAAACAAGAAAAGCGAGCGCAGCGAAGCCGTCCCGCAAGATGTTGCTTCCGCAATGACCGCAACGGCACTAGAGCAGGAGCCGCGCCCGCTCTTAGTCGGCGAGCGCATAAATTCACAGGGCTCGCGCAAGATCAAACGGTTGCTGCTCGAGGACGACTACGACGGTATCATGCTCGTCGCACGCGAGCAGGTTGAAGGCGGCGCGCACGTGCTCGACGTGTGCTGCGCGCTGACCGAGCGAACCGACGAAGACGTGCAAATGCGCGAACTCGTGCGCCGCCTCGCACAGTCGGTCGAAGCGCCGGTGATGATCGATTCGACCGAGCCAAAAGTCATGCAGGTTGCGCTCGAGAACTATCCGGGCCGCGCGATTTTGAATTCGGTGCACTTGGAAGCCGGACGCGCGAAGATGGACGTGGTGCTGCCGCTGGCCAAAGAACATGGCGCGGCGGTGGTGGCCCTCACGATCGATGAAGTCGGCATGGCCAAGACCGCTGCGCGCAAACTCGAAGTCGCGCAGCGCATCTACGGCATCGTCGTCGATGAGTACGGCTTGCCGCCCGGCGCGCTGATCTTCGACGATTTGACGTTCACGCTGGCCACCGGCGATCCCGAGTTCTCGACGTCGGCAGTGGAAACGATCGAGGGCATTCGTCTCATTAAACGCGAGCTGCCTGGCGTGCTCACGTCACTTGGCGTCTCGAACGTCTCCTTCGGTCTCAAGCCGCCTGCCCGCGCGGCGCTCAATTCGGTCTTCTTGCATCATTGCGTTGAAGCCGGTTTGGACGCAGCGCTGGTGCACGCCAAGGAGATCACGCCCTACGCCGAGATCGAACCGGACCTGCGCGCGATGTGCGACGACCTGGTGTTCAATCGTCGCCCCGACGCGCTGGCCCGGTTTATCGAACACTTTGAATCCGCGAGCGCGTCGCAAGGCGACGCTCCTGCGGCTGACAACATCGAGGCCGATCTTCCTATTGCACAACAGATTCACAACGCGATTCTACGCCGCCGTAAAGACGGTATCGAGGCCAAGATCGACCTCGCGCTCGAAGAGCGCGACCCGGTCGCCGTCCTCAACGAGATCTTGCTGCCGGCGATGAAAGAGGTCGGCGATAAATTCGGTTCGGGCGAGTTGATTCTACCCTTCGTCCTCCAGTCGGCCGAGGTAATGAAGAAGGCCGTCGCGCACCTCGAGCAATTCTTGGAAAAGAAAGAGGGCTCGACCAAAGGGACGGTCGTACTTGCCACGGTTTTTGGCGACGTGCACGACATCGGCAAGAACCTGGTCAACACGATTCTGACCAATAACGGCTACACGGTGTTCGATCTCGGCAAACAGGTGCCGATGAACTCCATTCTCGAGAAGGCGGTTGAAGTCAAGGCCGATGCAATCGGGCTTTCGGCGCTGCTGGTCTCGACCAGCAAGCAGATGCCGATCTGCGTGCACGAACAGGATACGCGTGGTCTCGAATTTCCCGTAATCGTCGGCGGGGCCGCGATCAACCGCGATTTCGGGCGGCGTATCGCGCTCCTCGATGACGGTCAGCGGTATTTTGAGCCCGGGCTGTTCTACGCGAAGGATGCCTTTGAGGGGCTCGAGATCATGGATCGCCTCATGAGCGGCAGCGACGCGCGCGAAGCGTTCATCAATCGTATGAGGGTCGAGGCGTTCGCACAGCGTGATAAGGCGCGTGACGGCGCGACCACGCACCCATCGGCGGCAACGATTTCGGCGGTCAAGAGCGAGCACGTCGACATTCCCCTGCCTCCGTTTTTGGGAGCGACGACGATCCAAGACGTCGATCTGCGCGAGCTGTGGCCGTGCTTTGACCTCAAGAGTCTCTACCGGCTTTCGTGGGGCGCGAGCAATACGAAGGGCGAGGCGTTCGACGCGCTCGTGCGCGACGAATTCGATCCGCGCTTGCGCGCATATCAGCATGAGGCGCAGCAAGGCGGCTTACTCCATCCGAAAATCGCGTACGGTTACTATCCGGCCGCCGGCGCCGGCAACGACGTGATTCTCTATGATCCCGCCGATGCGTCGCGTGAGATCGCGCGCTTCCCGTTCGCGCGGCAAGTCGGCGGCGACCATCTCTGTCTCGCCGATTATCTACGCGAACCGCAGGGCGGTCGCGGCATTGATGTCGTCGCGCTTCAGGTCGTCACCGTCGGACGCGTTGCGACCGAGCGTATCGACGCACTTCAAGCGCGTGGCGACTACAGCGAATCCTATTTCTTACATGGCTTTACCGTGCAGTCGGCCGAGGCGCTGGCGGAATGGTCCCATCGTCGCATTCGCACCGAGCTTCGTCTCGACCACGACCGCGGCAAACGCTATTCGTGGGGTTACGGCGCGTGTCCCGACGTCTCGCAACACGCGATTGCCTTTGCAGTGCTGGGCGCCCAAGAGCGCATCGGTGTGGAGCTGACCGAGGCATTCCAAATCGTGCCGGAGCAGTCGACCGCAGCGATCGTGATCCACCACCCACGCGCTTCGTACTTCAACGCCGCAGCCGTACGATGAGGACCGCTTCGCCGTGAGGGCGAAGGCGGCTTCCTCATGAGCATCATCGCGATTCTTCTTGCCCTGCTGTGGATTATCGGCATCGGCTTTGCGATATTTTGGGGCATCGAGGTGGCGCGCCGGCACGAGTTCGCCTGGCCGACGTTTCTGAGCGCCGCCGTCGGATTCGTGACGAATTTTTTCGACACGCTGGGCATCGGCTCGTTTGCGCCGACGACCTCGCTCTTCAAGTTTTTCCGCATGGCGCCCGACGAAAAAATTCCCGGCACGCTCAACGTCGGGCATGCCTTGCCGACGATCACTGAAGCGTTGATCTACATCACGGTCATCGGCGTCGACCCGATCACGCTGGTGCTGCTGATCGCGGCGTCGGTCGTTGGCGCATGGCTTGGCGCCGGGATGGTGGCGCGTTGGCCGCGACGGAACGTGCAAATCGGCATGGGCGGCGCGCTTGCGGTTGCAGCCGTCATCTTCTTGATGCAGAATCTCAAGATTCTTCCCGCCGGCGGCAATGCACTCGGGCTGTCCGGTTGGCTACTGGTCACCGGTGTCGTGATCAATTTCTGTCTGGGTGCACTGATGACGATCGGTATCGGCCTGTACGCGCCGGCAATTATCATGATCAGTCTGCTCGGCATGAACCCGCGCGGTGCGTTTCCCATCATGATGGGCTCGTGCGCGTTCTTGATGCCGATCGCGAGCGTGCGCTTTGTGAAATTCGACGCCTATGCATTCAAAGCCGCAATCGGCCTCACGATCGGCGGCATCCCGGGTGTCATCATCGCTGCATACATCGTCAAATCGATGCCGCTCGAAGCAGTGAAGTGGCTGGTGATCGCGATCGTCGCCTACGCCGCCTTCACCATGCTCCGCTCCGCCTATATCGAGCGCGCGAAGCCTGACGCCCCATTGTCATACGAAGCATAGTCGGGGACGCGGCACGAGGGTCGTTGCTAAGCGAAGGCCTCGAAGTTTTGCGCCATTCGCAGGATGCGAACTTCCTTTGTTTGTGGCGCAAAACTCGCGCAGCAGGAGCGGCGCACGACGCGCCGCGACGAGCGTCTTCGTGAGCAACGACCACGTGGAGCGTCCCTCGACTACAGCGCTACGCGCTTACGCTCGGGATGACAAGGTGGGACACTACGCTCGAGATGACAAAGGAGCGTATAGATCCCGACGCGTCGCGGGAATCGTAACCTTTCCGCCGGAGTCGGGACGCGCGAGAAGCGATTGGTACACGCCGATCGAGGCGTTATCGAACGAAACGGCGCTGGCGGCCATGTACAGCCGCCAGACGCGATAGGCCGCTTCGCCGGCTTGGGCGATCGCGGTGTCGCGGTTGCGCTCGAGGTTTTCGACCCAGGCACGCAGCGTGCGCGCGTAGTGCTCGCGCAGATTCTCGACGTCGCGAACCTCAAAGCCGTTGCGCTCGGCGATCGAAAGGCTGTCCGCAATCGCTACCAGGTCGCCGTCGGGGAAGACATAGCGCTCGATGAACGGGTTGGCCGGCGCTTTGCGCCCAGGGCTTTGTTCGGCAATGCCGTGATTCAGAAAGAGCCCGCCCGGGCGCAGCGCTGCGTAGGCCGCAGCAAAATAGCGCGGCAGCATCTTGCGGCCGACGTGCTCGACCATGCCGACGCTCGCGATACGATCGAACGTGAGGTCGCGAAGATCGCGATAGTCGCGCAACTCCACACGCGCGCGATCGCCCAGACCGAGCTCGGCGATGCGGCGATTGGCTTCGTCGTGCTGCACGCGGCTCAGCGTGATGCCGAGCGCCTGGGCGCCGCGCCTCGCCGCTGCGATAACCAGCGATCCCCAGCCGCAGCCGATATCGAGAAACGACATTCCGGGTTCGAGCCGCAGTTTGTCAAGCACATAGTCGAGTTTCGCGCGTTGGGCGGTGTCGAGATCGTCGACGCCGTCGTCGTAGTATGCGCACGAGTAGACCATGTCCGAATCGAGAAAGGCGCGATAGAACGCAACCGGGTGATCGTAGTGATAGGAGATCGCCGCGCGGTCGCGCTCGCGCGAGTGACGCTTGCCGTGCAAGTCGGCGCCCTGCGGTGCCGGACGCGCCTCACGCGGAAGACGCAGCAGAAGCAGCGCAAGACGCGCCTTTTGCAGCGCCGAGTGCTGGTCGTTCGCGGCGTTAAGGCGCGCAATGGTTGCGGTGAGATTGCCGTCGACATCGATGATGCCGGAGATGAACGCGGCGCCTGCGTTGCGCTCGAGTGGCGGGGTGAAGGCGCTTCGCAGCGCGCCGGGCGAATTGACGATAAACGTGAAATCGCGACGGTCGGTGCGGCTGGGTAGCGTCGTGCCGTCCCACAGGCGAACGTCGAAGTCGCGGCGGAACGACGCTCCGAAAATTGCCTCGAGAAGCGTCGTAGCCGCAGTTATCATGAGGCGAGTGTTTTGGTTCCCGCGCGAGGTCCGTAGACCATGGTTCCACCGACCATCGTGCCGATGATCGCGTACTGCGAATCCCAAAATGAGAGATCGGCCCGCATGCCGGGCGCGATGCGTCCCATCTCGCCTTCGAGCCCGATCAGCTTTGCGGGCGCGTGCGTCGCGGCCATAACCGCTTCCTCGAACGAGATGTCGGCGTAGGACATGAAGTTGCGGACGGCACGGTCGATGCGCAGAGCACTGCCCGCAATCGTACCGTCGCCCGCGCGCATCACGCCGCCGTCGATATGATAGGTCGCGTCCGGGGGCGGCATCAGATCGGTTGCAAGCACGATGCGTCCGCCGACCGTACGATAGAGGATGTCGACCATCACCGGCGCGACGTGATAGCCGTCGCCGATGATCTGCACCATCGTTCGGCGATCCTGGATGAACGCAGCGAGAATCGACGGATCGCGGTGGATGAGCGGCGGCATTCCGTTGAACGCGTGGGTCAGCGAACGAAAACCGAGGCCAATGGCGAGCATGCCGTCGGCGTAACGCGAGCTGGTGTGCCCAGCCGAACAGACCACGCCATGCTGTAAGAAGACCCGCATCGCGTCGGCGGCGCCTTCCACTTCCGGGGCCATGGTCACCAGCAAGCACGCGCCTTTGCACGCGTCGACCATTTCTTTCGCGCGCGCCGCGGATGCCGGCATCAGCCACTCGCCGCGATGCACGCCGCGGAATTTCGGATTGAGAAACGGACCTTCGAAGTGGACGCCGAGACAGCGTGCGCCGTGGGGCTCATCCTCTTCGAGATCGTGTGCGGCGTCGACCACTTCGGATGCGATGTGCAGCATCGATTCAAAAGGCGCCGTCATCACGCTTGCGACGAAGCCGGTCGCGCCCATGCGCGCGTACTCGGACGACGCCACCGGCACGGCGTTGCCTTGATCGCGATTGAAGAGCATGTCGCCCGCGCCGTTGGTATGAACGTCGATCAGGCCAGGAGCGATGCTGCTGCCCGCGGGAAGCGGATAATCCGAGGGGCCGTCGGCGCCCAGGATCGCCGCGATGCGACCGTTCTCTATGACAATGCGGCCGACGGTCGATGTTCCGTCTCCGATGGCGAGAAAAGCCGGACCTAGCGTGGTGGTCATAACCGGAAGAAGCGGGTTCGACGCGTGCCCGGTCAGTGCCCCTTGCCGAACATACGTGCGAAGAAGCCCGCCGGTCGCTCCGCGGGTATTTGTGCCTGCGGCGCGGCGGCCTGCGCGGGCGTCGTCACCCGCGCCAAGCGCTCGAGCCGGGCCATGTGGCTCTCGGCGTGCGCTTCAAGGGTCGCGCGCAACGCCTCCATCTCGTTCCAACCGGCAGGCGCGCGCTTTTCACGGCGGGCACGATCGTACTCATGCGCTGAGACGACGAAAATGCGCTCGGCCGGAATGTTGCGCTCGCGCAGATAGGACTGCGCCAACTCGACCACGTGACGGCGTTCGCTCGGCGCCTCGTTGTCGGCGATCGTGTGCGCGAAGAGCATCGGTTTATTGAACTCGGCGACCCGCTCGTACAGTGCGAGTTCGCGATCCGAGAGCTGGCGCGAGAAGAGGCACAAGATCTCGCTTGCGTGAGAGGCGACCACCACGTTGACGTCCTCGGCGTCCGGCTCGCCTGAGTCAAAGGCGGGCGCGTGCACCAGCACGAGTTCGCGCGGAAGCGACCATGGCACGAGGACGAGAACCGGAGCATACTCCGCCGCTTGCGCCGCGTTCTCGAACGGGATATCGTGCCACTGGGCATCGTCTCCAAGGGTGAACGCCTGCTCCTGCTCGCCGTAGCGCACGTGAATCGGAAAGCGCGCGCTTCCCGCAATATCATCGGTGAGGACGTTCGCTCCGGCGAATGCGTTGATCAAACTGGTCTTTCCGCGGCGCAGCGCGCCGAGCACGGCGACGCGCCAGCGCGACGGGCGCAGCCCGCGATCGTAGCTTTCCGAATCGAAGGAAGCCTCGACGTGCGAGCGGCGCACGATCTCCGATCCTGGGTCCGCCGGCGCGATCTCCTCTTCACGCTCCATGAACCCACCGACCAACTCGCGCATCGCGTCGCGCTCGCGCGCGAGGGTCGCGCGCCGTGCTTCGAGCTCGCTGCGCGTCTGCTCGACGCGATTGTCGCGGTGCGCGGCCAAGGAGCGATCGATGCTGCCTAGATCAGCGTCGCGCTGCTCGAGCAGCGCACTTGCGATCGCTTGGGCAAGCTCGTCGTAGATATGTTGCAATCGTGCGCCGACACGATCGGCGAAGGCCAGCACGTCGGTGGCGAAGCGCGGAAAGATCTCGGCGCGCAGGTCGGCGATGAGTTCGCGTTTCATGTAGCTACCGCTTTGCTGGATAGCAAAGCGCGTCGCGATCTCGTGTACCAGGCCGATCGCCGGGCCGCCGATCGCCTCGAGTACGATCGTGGCGGCGATGGCGTCGCGCGCGCTTCCGCTCCACAGGCTCGTTCCCGGCTCGGCTCCAAAGGCGCGTGCGGCCGCATCGTTCTGTGCAAAGCGCAGCGGAACGATCGCCTCTGCGCGTGCGATCGCCGCGTCGAGTTCGCCCGAGACCGCGCTAGCCGCGTGACCGGCGAACTCTTGCGCGACTTGCGCGACCACGCGATCGACGATGATGTGCAACCGCTCGCGATCGCGCAAGCGGCTGATGTCGGCGGTATCGAAGGCTTGCGCGAGCGCGCGTTCCAGATCGGCACTGAGTTCGCGGCCCCGATCCGACATTGCCGCGCGTGTCGCTAGGCCCTCGGCGAGGAGGGATTCACGCTGCGCCCGGGCACGCTCGTCGAGCGATTGCAGCGCGGGCAATACCTGCGCCCGGCGCGCGTCGAGCGCCTCGCGGTCCAGCGCGAGCATCGTGACGTCGTGTTCGATTTGCGCGTTCTCGTCGGCAATCAAAGCTGTCACGCGATCGCGCGCGCGCGCCAGACGAGCTCGGCCGGTGCGGCGGATCAGTTGGGCATCGAGCGCACCCAGGAATTTCGGGAATCGGCTTGCCTCGACTTTTGCTGGGTCGCCTTCCAGTATGCCGTCCACGTATTCGCGAGCCGACAGCGCGTAGACGTAGGTTCCGGGAGCATGCACGGCGGCGAGCGCCGCGATCCTCTCGTTCGCGTGCTCCCAGTCTGCTCGCCCATCGCTCTGCGGTTGCTGCCAAAGGTCGATCTTCGTTTGAACGATGAAGATCGAATCGATATGTTGCCGGATGATGCCCAGAAACGACGCGTCACCTTCGGTAAAAGGCTGCTGCGTGTCGATTAGATAGAGCACGGCATCGGCGGTCGGCAAAAACTGCAGCGTGGCACGCCGGTGCGCGGGGTTGATCGACGCCAGACCAGGCGTATCGGCGACCACGAATCCTCGCTCGAGAAAGGGCGAGTTCGTCTTGACGATCACCCGCGTCGGCGCGTCGCGCTACCTCTTTGGTTGCGTCGTGGAGCGCGCCGGGGCTGTCGGTTCCGACCGCGATAAAGCGGTTGAGCCGGTCCAATGGAATGCGTTCCCGGCGGCCGTCTTCGAAGATCGCGGTCGCCTCGTCGGCCTTGCCGGCTTCGAGCTCGGTTATCGTTGCCGTCGACGGGTTGATGTCGACTGCGAGTAGTCCGACCAGGCGCGGGCCGGCCGGACCCTCTTCGTAACGAAATTTCCCGAGGAGCGCGTTGAGCAGAAACGACTTTCCGCTCGAGAACTCGCCCACAACGGCGAGGATGAATTTGCTGCGCTCGAGTCGCGCGCGTACGCCGGCGACCGCCTTGCGGCGGTTCTCGCCGATCGATCCTTCGATGACGAGCAAACGCGCGACGAGGTCGTCGCGCGTCTGTTCATAGCGTCGCATGGCATCGGCGTCAACCCGACTCAAAGCTATTTGTCCTTGATGATCGCAAGAGCTTCGTCGCGGTGCTGCTCCATCAGATCCTTGCTGTCACCCTCGACGTTGAGGCGCAACAGCGGCTCGGTGTTGGAAGGGCGCACGTTCATCCACCAATGCGGATAGGAGATCGTTATGCCGTCGAGATGATCGATTTGCGCATCTTTGAAGTGATTCTGGAGCTCCTCGAGCTTCGCCGGCGCGTCCTTGACCTGGCTATTGATCTCGCCCGAACGAAAGCGCGTATCGATCGGCGCGATCACTTCGCTTACCGGTTTGCCCGCTTCGCTAAAGAGTTCGAGGCATTGCATCAGCGCGATCATGCCTGAGTCGGCATACCAATTGTCTTTGAAGTAAAAATGTCCGGAATGCTCGCCGCCGAAGACGATGTCTTGTTCGCGCATCGTCGCTTTGATCATCGAGTGTCCGACTCTCGAGCGGATCGGAATACCGCCGGCGCGCTGCACGAGCTCGGGCACGCTGCGCGAGCAAATCAAGTTGTAGAGGATCTTTGCGCCGGGATGCTTCTTGAGCGTGTTGAGCGCCACCAGCGCCGTGACGGTACTCCCGTCGATCAGATCGCCCTTCTCGTCGACGATGAACATCCGGTCGGCGTCGCCGTCAAACGCGACGCCGAGGTCGCAGTTTGCTCTTCGCACCGCGGCTTGGAGATCGATCATGTTCTCAGGCTCGATCGGGCTCGCCGGGTGGTTCGGAAACGTTCCGTCGAGTTCGAAGTAGAGCGGAACGACTTCACAGGACAGGTGTTTGAACACGTGCGGAACGGTTGCGCCAGCCATTCCGTTGCCCGCGTCGATCGCGATCTTAAAGGGCTTGACGACGGTACGGTCGATGAAGGAGAGGCAGTGCTGGGCGAACTCGTCGAGAATGTCGCGCTCGGTAATGACGCCGGGCCGCTCCGCGGCGGGCGGCAGGTTGCCTGATGCGATTGCATCGCGAATCTGCGAAAGCCCGGTATCGAGCGAGATCGCTTCGGCCGCGGCGCGCGTAAATTTCATCCCGTTGTACTGTGCCGGATTGTGCGATGCGGTGATCATCACGCCGCCGTCAAAGCCATATTTGCCGACGGCAAAATAGAGCGCGTCGGTCGAGACCATGCCGATCGAGGTCACGTCGGCGCCGGATTCGGTGGCGCCGCGCGCGAACGCGTCAAAAAGGCGCTCTCCGGTTGGGCGCATATCGCGGCCGACCACGATGCGCTTGGCGCCGACGAGCGGCACGAACGCGCGCCCGATGCCGTAGGCGATCTCGTCATTGATCTCTGACGGATAAATTCCGCGAACGTCGTACGACTTAAAGAGGCCAGGCGCTATCTGCATCTGCATGACTGATACAATTTCGGAACGTCCAATGCTCCTACCCCCCGGCGGTTTCGCCGCACGGTGAAGTCCCGCACGTCATTCCTGCACGTGCCGGGGGCTCTGGTGTGGACCGCTTTTTTGGTCCTCGTCCTCGGAATCGCGGTTCAGGGCGCCTTCGCGACGCGAGCGAATATCGCGCAGACTTTTGACGCACAATCCCGTATCGTGCAGGCTCAGCTGGGCCTCGAAGAACTCTTGCGTCTGCAGATCGACGAAGAAAACTCGGTTCGCGGCTACGTCCTCACGCGCGATCCATTTTATGAACAACAGTACGCCGCCACGGCGCAAGACTTCGACCAGAAGGTAGCAGACGTCGCATCGGTACTGGCCGAGCAGCATCTCCTCCCGGCTGCGCGCACGCTGGAAGACTATGTTTCGCTGCAAAACAATTGGCGCAGGAAGATCGCCCAGCCGCTGCTTGCATCGCCCGGGCGGGCCGTCCCCGAGATCGACAAAGAGAACAAGGCCTTCTCGGACTACGAAAATCGAACGGGAAGTTTCATTCGCGACGCGCTCGCGCAACGTAATGCGGAGCTGGCGCGCTCGACGCAAGAGCAGATCAATCGGGATACGTGGACGCGTACGTTTTGGCTTGCGCTCTTCGGCCTTCTCGCCATTCTTTTCAATGGGTTTCGTTCTCGCCTGGTAAGCGAACTCGAAGAAGAGCGAACGACAACGGAGATCCTGCAGCGAGCCTTTCGCAGCGAGCACGTCCCGCTGCCCAACTGCGAAGTGGGAAGCGCCTATCTCTCGGCCAGCAGCCATCTGGCGGTGGGCGGCGATGTTTTCGACGTGTACCGTCTTTCCGATACGCTTGCGATGGCGTTTATCGCTGACGTCAGCGGCAAGGGCGTCGACGCCGCCGTGTTGACCGCGTTCATCAAGTTCACGATCCGCGGCATTGCGCTGCGCCGCCGCGATCCGGGAGCGATGTTGGCGGAGTTCAACACCGCCTTTTCGCAGACCGTCGAGAACCCGTATCTCTTTGTCTCGATGTTCGTCGGCGTGCTCGATACGCAAACGCTGCAGTTCCGCTACGCGAGTGCCGGGCACGATTCGGCGTTCGTTCGCCGAGCGGACGACGTGCAGCAGCTCCTGGTGACCGGCCCCGTCCTCGGCGTGATGGAGGAGCCCTTCGAAACCAAGACGCTCTACCTTGAAGACGGCGATACGCTCGTTCTCGTAACGGATGGCTTGACTGAGGCGCGCAACCGCGCCGGCGAGCCGCTGTACGAGCTGGGCGCAATGGCGTTGATTGCCGCGAGCAATCCTCAGCCGCAGCTTCTGGCCGACGAGTTGGTTGCGCAGGTCAAAGCGCTCGGCGGAAACCGTACGCGCGACGACGTTGCGGTGCTGGCCATTCGCGTTCACGAACCGGGAGGGCCGGATGCGATCGATTAGCGCGCTCGCCGTCCTGCTGTTGCTGCTCGTGCCGAATGCGGCGCTGGCGGATTGTCGCACGTACGTGAACGATCGTGTCGTGCTTTTCGGCACCAGCGACGATCCCGACGTCTTCGTCTGGGATTCGCGTTTCCGCCTGCGGGACTATGAGGGCGGAACCTTCGATCAGATGAAAGCGCTCTTGCCGCACGCAACGCTGGTTCGGCCGGGGACCCGCGCGGTGGTTGAGACGTGCGTCTCGGATTTCGTGCAATCGAAGTACGTCGCGCAACCCGAAGACGCGATCGGCATCGTCATCACTGCGGGGCCGTTGCGCGGTCAGCGTGGTTGGGTACTCGGCTCGGCAATTCGCGAGCTCAAGCACGGACAGCCGCAAAAACCCGGGGTCCCTCCGGGGTCTCGACCCGAGTCACCGCAATTCCGTACGCGCGTTCGATAAGCTCGGGCGCGAGCACGCGGCTCGGAACATCGAATGCCAACATCCGCTCGCACCCCAAGAGCATCAGCCGATCGGCATAGGCGGCTGCGTCGTTGAGATCGTGGAGCACGCAGACGATCGTGCGGCCTTCGCGGGCAAGTCTGCGCAGCAGCGCGAGAATTTCGTGCGCCACGCGCACGTCGAGATGGCTCGTCGGCTCGTCGAGCACAAGTACCGGCGTTTCTTGAGCAAGTCCCATCGCAATCCACACGCGTTGGCGTTCGCCGCTCGAGAGCGTGCTGAGGAGGCGGTGTTGCTCGTGATGCATGCTTACCGCGAGTAGCGCGCGCTCGATTGCGACGTCATCGTGAGCGCTCGGGCTCCATTCCCACCACGGGTGATGGGGGAAACGGCCGATCGCGACGACGTCGCGCACGCGCAACGTTTCGATCATCGCATCGTCGCTGGTAACAAAGGCGATCGCTCGCGCGCGCTCGCTCGGCGAGAGCGTACGCAGAGGCGTGCCGTCGAGCACAATCTGCCCGGCGAGCGTCGGGCGGATTCCACAGATCGCGCGCAGGAGCGTCGTTTTGCCGACGCCGTTGGGACCGAGCACGGCGACGAACTCGCCGGCTCGAAAGCGCGCGTCGATGTCGCGCAGGAGCGTGCGTTGGGCGACACCGATCGCGACCGATTCGAGCGAAATCACGCGGGGCGATCCTGCTGCAAATAAAGATAAAGGAAGGCCGGAACGCCGATGAATGCGAGCAGCACCCCGATCGGCAATTCCGAAGGCGCCACGACGCTGCGGGCGATCGCATCGGCGAGGGTGCAGAGCGCAGCGCCGCAGAGCGCGCATGCAGGGAGCAGTGCTCGCGCGCCCGAGCCTACGATCCGGCGCGCGACGTGCGGCACGATGAGCCCGATGAATCCCACCATCCCCGCCAGAGCCACACCGGCAGCGGCCAAGAGCGAGGTTGACGCGAGGATCAACCATTGCGCGCGGTCCACGTCGAGGCCGACGGCGCGCGCGCGCACGTCACCCACGCGCAGCGCGTCGAGCGCGGGTGCCGCGAGCAATGCTAAAATCGCTCCGGCGGCGAGATAGGGCGCAGTGAAGAGTAAATCGCGCCAGCCGTGTCCGGCCATCGATCCTGCGAGCCACGCGAGTATCGACTGCGCTGCATCGAGCGAGTTCGAGCGCGCGATCGCAAAGGCGACGATTGCCGAGAAGAGCGCCGAAATCGAGATGCCCGCCAGAATCAAGCGGTTGGGATCGACGCCGCTTCCGCGTCGCGCGAGCGCAGCAACCAGCACGGCGGTGAGCAGCCCCGCGACGAAGCCAAGCGCGGGGAGGAACGGCACCGCGATGCCGGAGAGTACGGCGAGCGCAATCGCTGCTGCCGCACCGGCGCTCACACCGGTAAGATACGGATCGACCAGCGGATTGCGCAGCATGCCTTGAAGCAACGCGCCCCCGACCGCGAGGGCTGCACCAACTGCGGCGGCGATCGCGACACGCGGCATCCGCAGCTGCCATACGATCGTCGTGACGTCATCGGAAGCGTGCGGATGCGCGAGCGCGCGCATGATGGCGCTCGGAGCAATGGCGCTTCCGCCGGCGAGCAGGCTCGCGGCGCACGCGAGCAGCGTGAGCGCGAGAATCGCCGGCAGACGCCATCCGTTCACGATTATTTCGCGGTCAGCTCGACCGCGAAGGTGCGTCCGGGCATCGGATATCCGCTCACCTCGGCGTACCGTTCGTTGCCCAGATTGTAGCCGCGAATCGTCAAAAGCAACTTCGGCGCGAGGCGAAAACCTGTGTAGGCGGTCAGATCGCTGTAGGCTGCCGGCTGATAGAAGAGCGGTTGAGTCGGATCGACCGCGCCGCGCGCTCCGACGGCGCGCTCGCTGATTCCGGCCTCGCTCAGCCACGCACGGGCGCTGCCGCGATACACAAGTCCGAGGTTGACGCTGAACACCGGATCGTTGGGCAGGCGCGTTTGTGTGTCGAGATCCTGCGCTAGATAGAGATCGGTCGCGTTGAGCGTGGCGCTTATGCCGTTGCGCGGCAACGTCTGCGCGTTGAAGGTTAGGCCCTCCATGTGCGCATGATCGACGTTTTCCGGCAAATAGTTGTTGGCCGGATCGGCGACGATCAGCTCGCGGGTGTCGTTGTCGAACCATCCGAGCGCCACGCCGCCGAGAACGCGGTCATCGCTCAACGTCAGATCACCGACTTTGGCCCGCTCGGGAACCAGATCGGGATTTCCGTAGAACGGAAAGTAGAGTTCGCTCGCGTTCGGGGCGCGAAACGCGGTTGCGGCGTTGGCTCGCAGTGTCAGCGCGTTCGAGAGGTCGAGGCGCGCGCCGATCGAGGGCGAGAACTCGCCGCCGAGCGCGCCGTCGCGTTCGCCGCGCAGTCCGGCATAGAATTCGTCGTGGGCCAAGGTCCAGGTCTGCTGCACGTAGGCGGCGCTCTGCGCAAGCGCATTGGTGGAAATGTCGCCCTCGCCGTCGTCGCCACGCACCGTGCCGCGCGAGAGATCGACGCCGTAGATCGTGCGCTCGTTGTTTGCGCTAATCACGTCGCGCAGGCTCAGGCCGGTGCGTACCTCGGTGTCGAGCGAGGCCGTGCTTTGATAGCAGTTTGGGTCGTTCGCCATATCGCAATCGAACACGATCTGCTGACGTCCGCCATCGAGCGAGAGGGTCGCATTGGACCTCGCGCGCCGAAGCGCGAGCGTCAACACGCCGTCCTCGTTGACGTCATCTTCGTAGCTCGTCGAAGAGAAGTCGGGATAAGGTCCGTCAACCCCGACGTTGTCGCTTTCGAGCGAAGCGCGGAAGGAAACGTCAATCGCGCCGAGCGCGTGATCGAAGCCGTAGCGCGCCGTCGTGCCTTGATACGGACTATTACGCGTCGTCGGACCGGGAATGCCGCCGATGGAGTCCGGCGGCAGCGCAAAATTGTTCGCCGCGACCACGCGATCGAAGGTAAAGCCGCCGCCCTGCGCATGCAGCTCGGTATCCTCAAAGGTGCCGTAGCGCAGCGTCGCATTCGCCGGCGTCGCGCCATTCGTGATGATGTTGATGATGCCGCCGATCGCGCCGGTGCCGTAGAGCGTCGAGCCGCCGCCTTCGACGACTTCGATCCGCGCGACCCCGGCAGTGGAAAGCGTGCCAAGTTCCACTGAATCGGCGAGACCGCCGGGCGCGGGTTGACCATCGACGAGCACGAGCACCTGCGCGGAGCTCGTACCGCGAATGCCGTAGTCGACCTGCGTACCGATCGGCCCGTAGTTCGCGATCTCGACGCCGGGAATGTTTTCCAGTGCGTCGGCCACGGTTCGATAACCGTTGCGCGCGATCTCGTCGGCGCTGACGACATAGGTTGTGCGCACGCTGTTGCGCAGCGTTTCGTCGGAGCGATCCGAGGTCACGACGTGCGCGATTTGCGGCAGCGCCGACGGTGCGGGTGATGGTGAAGGAGAGGGGGAGAATGAGACGACGGCTGCGGCGAGCACGCGCAGCGCGGCCAATGAAACCATAGCAAGCCTTCCTTTACGCGAGGAATGGAGAGTGCACGAGGCTTGCAGCGGTATCCTGACTCGCGGATCGTAGCCTCGCGTTCCGTGCCTTCCCACCCGAATCTCGAGTAGTGGCAGCGGAACGGCTCCCCGCATACAGTGGCGCGACCGTGCCGGCATCTCACCGGCTTCCCGCGCGGCAAACCTGAACGGCGCTTTTAGAGAGGCGCGCGTCATCACCTGCCGCGAAAGGGACGCCCCATGCTTTTGCATCTCGTACTCGCGCTACGCATCGTCACGCTCGCACCGTCGCTCGCGGAAGACGTGTGCGCGATCGGCGCGTGCCCCCAGCTCGTCGGTATCTCGAAGTTCTCGGGCGACGTGCCCGGCGCGAGCGCCAAGGTGGTCGTCGGCGATTTTGCGAGCGTCGATTCCGAACGGATCCTCGCGCTGCATCCGGACGTCGTTGTCGGGATTGCGTCGCAAATGCGCTTGGTTGCTCCGCTGCAGCGCGCGGGAATTCGCGTCGTGTTCATCCCCGACGACTCCTACGACGACATCTTCACCGACCTCCGTACGCTCGGGCAACTGACCGGACACGTCGCGCAAGCGCGCGCCGAGATCGCTGCGCTCAAGAGCGAAACCGCGCGGCTTCGCGCGACCGTCGCGCACCGCGCGTATCGGCCTTCGGTGTTCATTGCGCTCGGCACCGGGCCGATATGGACCGTCGGTCCGTCGTCGTATATCGGGCACCTGATCGAGTTGGCCGGCGGGCGCGATGCAGCCGCCGATTTGCCCTCGCCTTGGGGCGAATACAGCGATGAGGCCTTGATACGGGCACAACCCGATGCGATTGTCGCCGGACACGATACGGATCTTACGTCGGTGCAGACGCGGGAGCCGTGGCGGAGCTTACGCGCCGTGCACGAAGGACACGTGTTCGCTATTACCGACCCGCGCGTGGAAAACGCGCTCATGCGTCCAGGACCACATTACAACGAGGGACTCCGCTGGCTAATCGAACGCTTGTCGTCGCTGTCGACACCGACAACCCCGACCGACCACTCGAACCCGAACTCGTAGAACTCGAAGCGCTCGCGCAAGCAGCCGGTGCGCAGATCGTCGCGCGCGTCGTTCAACGGCGCGATCACGTCGACCCGGCGACGCTGGTCGGCACCGGCAAGGCGCGCGAGATCGCCGATCTGGTGAAAGAACACGAAGCGGATCTCGTCCTCGTGCTCAACGATCTGCGCCCGCGTCAGCGAAAGAACCTCGAAAAGGTGATCCCCGTGCCGATCGTCGATCGCACGATGCTGATTCTGGACGTCTTTGCGCGCCACGCGCGCAGCCGCGAGGGCAAGCTTCAAGTCGAGCTCGCGCAGCTGCGCTATCGCCAGTCGAATCTGATCGGTGTCGGCGCGGATCTCTCGCGCCTCGGCGGTGGTATCGGCACCCGCGGTCCCGGCGAAACCAAGCTCGAGGTCGATCGCCGGCGCATCCAGAGCCGCATCACGGTCTTGCGCCGCCACCTCGAGGACGTCAAACGTCAGCGCGGGACGCGGCGCAGCGCGCCGCACCGCGAACCGTTGGTCGCGCTGGTCGGCTACACCAATGTCGGCAAATCATCGCTGCTCAACGCGCTTGCGCGTAGCGACGTCTTCGTCGCAGATCAACCCTTTGCGACGCTCGATCCGACGATTCGCCGCGTCTACTTGGGTCCGGGTGAATACGTGCGCGTTGCGGATACCGTCGGATTCATCACCGATCTGCCCAAAGATCTCGTCAACGCCTTTCGCGCCACGCTCGAAGAGTTGCGCGAGGCGGATCTGCTGGTGCACGTGCTGGATGCCTCGAATCCCGATTGGCCGCGACAGCAAGTCGCGGTAGAGACGCAACTGCACGATCTCGAACTCGACGCAAAACCGCGTCTGCTGGTCTTTAACAAAACAGATTGTCATCCCGAGCGTAGCGTCGAAGACGCGCAGTCGAGGGAAGCGATTCGAATCAGTGCAAGAACGGGCTTTGGACTCGACGCGCTACGGAACGCAATTGCCCAATGCGCCTGATCGCCGCGGCTCTTCTGGCGCTACTGTTCTGTTCATGCGCCCCCGACTATCCCGACGATCGTTTCGTTGCGCTGGTGCGTAGTATGCGGCCGTCGGTGGTGCTCCTGACGATGCGTGTGCCGCCCGAGAAGAAGAAGGACGGCTACGACGATGCGTATGGCACCGGTCTGGTCATCGCGAGCGGCGGATGGGGGAGCGACATTCTCACCGTGGCGCACGTGGTCGATGGTGCTTGGGATTTGCACGCAACCATCGGCAACCGCGAGAAGGTGGCGGCGCGCGTGATCGCCGTCAATAACGACACCGACGTTGCCCTCCTACGCACCAGGCGCGCAAATCTTCCGGCGCTTCGTCTTGGCGCAGCAACCGACTTGCACGATCAAGTCGGGCGCGACGTCGGTTTACTCGGCTATCCGATTCCCGACGAGTTTCAAAGCGAGCAACTGGGTTTAGCCACGTCGCTTGGCACGGGACGGCTCTCGTCCATCCGCAACGACGCGCTGGAGGTGACGCTGCAAATCGTTCCTGGAGAGAGCGGGGGTCCGATCTTCCTCATCGACACCGGGAAGATCATCGGCTTGGCCGACTCACGCTTCGACGACGAACGTTCGATCGGATTTGCCGTCCCGCTTGGCGATGTGTTGCACTTCTTGCACAAGATCGACCGCGATCACGGCTTTTGAGCTTGGTCGATTCGTTCGAGGATCTCCGGCGCAATCTGTTCGCGCATGTGTTCGCTTTCGATGAACGACTGCGGGCCAACCCAGTGCAACGTGGGCACCTGGAAGAATCCCGCGAGCGCGTTGAGATGGCCCGCGTAGGCGCGCCGGAGGGAGGCAAAATGCTCCCAGGCGCGATCCCGGTTGTTGAGGGTGAGACCGGCTGATTCGAGTCGTGTGCAGGCTGCATCGAACTGCTCGCGGGTGATGCCCGGATCGTGCTCTTTACCGTCGAGCCGAAAATACTTGGAGAGATCGTGCGTGGCATGGCGGCCGATGTTGTAGAGGATGCGCGACTCGCCCGCGTCGCACTGCACCGTTGTCATCATCAAGACCGCGGTGTCCAGTATCGTGCCGAGGGTGGCGACCCACGACTCGTAGTCGTGGCTGGAGCGAAAGTAGGCCAGAATTGGATACGCGAGGTGCGTCTCCATCAGGAACGCGCACCACGTTTCGGCGCTTCGCATCAGCGCGGGCAAATCTTTGATGATGCCGGCGTGCGCGGCGATCGTGAGCAACCCGACGCCGCTTGGGGGTGCACCGGCGCGCGCACCGACCGTTACGACGAATTGCTCGCGCGTTTGAAACGCGCCGAAGATTGCGAACAAATAGGCCGTGGTGGTTGAAATGATCCCGAAGCCGGAAGCCCCGGCAGCGAGGGAGGCCAGGCGCGTTAGCCCGGTATTCCCGACGAAGTCTCCATAGCCGATGGTGAAAAACGACGTCCCCGCGAAGTAGAACGCTTCGCCAAATGAGGCCAGCGCCGGGTGGACCTGGTCGCGCAGCGCGAAGAAGATCGAGGCGTAGCCGACGAGCAGCAGCAGTGACCACACCATCAAATTGGCGATGAGATTGAACGGTGCGAAGGCGGCGAGGAAATCCTCGCGTCGATCTTCGTTCTTTGGGTAGAGGCGGTGGGCCAGAATCGGCCAGATCGTCCAGAGCGTTCGTGACTGGTAATAGCTCGGCCGCAGTCGTCGTCCGACCGCACGCGGGACAATGACGGACTGGAAGACATCGTTGAGTGCGGCCAAGATCAGCAGTATTCCGAGGGCGACGATCGCCGTGCGAACCAGCATCTGCGAGTGATTCAATGCGGGCACGGAGAAGGCTTGCCCATGGGCGTGACGCTCGTGACCGGCCCGGTGCGTTCGGGCAAGAGCCGCTATGTGGTCGAAATCGCGCAGCGATCCGGCCGCCGTGTGAGCTATGTTGCGACCGCGATACGCGATGCGAGCGACGGCGAGTGGGATTCGCGCCTGACCCGGCACGTACACGATCGCCCGTCGACATGGGATTCGATCGAAAGCGCCTCGCTCGGGCACGACGCGTTGATTGCGCTTTTTCGCGATGGTGTGCCTGATCAGTGCATCGTGGTGGATGCCGTGGGAACATGGCTCGCGGCACGGATCGCCACGCACATCGACGCGCTCGAGCGCGATTTCGCAGCCTTCGAGACCCGGATGGATGAAGAGGCGACCGAGCTCGCGCAGGCCATGCACGATTCGCGCGCGCAGGTGGTCGTGGTCGCCGAGGAGGTTGGCTGGGACATCGTTCCGGTAGCCGCATCGGCGCGGCTCTTTCGCGACGTGCTCGGGCGCATGAAGCAGCGGATTGCCGCCGACGCGGACGCGGTATTTTTAGTGGTTTGCGGCTTCGCGCTCGATCTGCGCGCTTTGGGCACGACGATTTAGTGCAAGGCGCTCGCGCGTGAACCAGGCGTTGTTGCTCGTTGCGCTATTCGGCGGCGTGATCGTTTCGGCGATCGTGGCGCGGCGCTTGCGCATCCCGAATCCGATCGCGTTTGTCGCTATCGGCCTCGTCTTTGCGCTGGTGCCCGGCTTCCCCGTCCGGGAATTGAACCCCCAGTTACTCTTCTTGGTTGTGCTGCCGCCGCTGCTCTTCGCCGGTGGTTGGACGACCGACTGGTATGAGTTCAAGCGCAACTTCGGCGCGATTTCTACGCTGGCGGTCGGCCTCGTCATCTTTACGACGGTGGTCGTAGCCGTGCTTGCGCGCAAACTCGCTGGATTCGATTGGGCCACGGCCTTTGTTTTGGGTGCGATCGTCTCGCCGCCGGATGCGGTTGCCGCAGAAGCGATCTTCGAACGCATGGCGGTGCCGCGGCGCATCGTCGCAATCGTGACCGGCGAGGCGCTGGTCAACGACGGCACGGCGCTCGTACTCTATCGCTTCGCGGTTGCAGCGGCGGTATCGGGCGTTTTCTCGTTCGTGCACGCATCGATCGCATTTGTGTTCAATGTCGTGCTGGGCATCGTCTTTGGACTCGTGGTCGGCGTGATCATCGAGTTCGTCATGCGGCTGCTCGCGCGTTTCGACGTCGTTGACCCCGCGGTGTCAAATGTCGTGGTACTGCTGGCGCCTTACGCGGCCTATCTCCCGGCCGATGCGCTGGGCGCTTCGGGCGTGCTTTCCGCGGTGACGGCCGGTATCTACGTCAGCCGTCGCTCGCAAACGATCTTCTCGGCCGAGGGACGCGTTATTGGGAGCGCGGTGTGGAGCGTGATACTCTTGCTCCTCAACGGCGTCGTGTTTTTGCAGATCGGGATCATCCTGCCGCGCATCGTACGGTCGCTCGGGTCATCTATCGACACGTATCTTTGGTTGGCCGCCGCCGTGAGCATCGCGGTCATCGTCGTGCGTTTCGCGTGGGTCTATCCGGTCGGATGGCTGCGGCGCTTGATTCCCGGCGTTGCAAAACGCGATCCGATGCCGTCGTTCCGACAGACGCTCGTGGTTGACTCGAGCGGCATGCGCGGGATCGTCTCGCTCGCGGCCGCGCTGGCATTACCGTATCGCAACGCGGCGGGCGCGCCGCTTGGGGGCCGCTCCGAGGTCATCTTTATCACGCTCTGCGTCATCGTCGTCACGTTGCTTGTGCACGGGCTGACGCTCGGGCCGTTGATCTGGTGGCTCGGCATCGGCGAGACGAGCACGCGCCGCAAACAAGAAATGGCGATTCGCGTGCAAGCGCTCCAAGAAGGCCTGAACTACCTACGGTCGGTTGAACCGTCGCTCAAGACCCCGGGCGAGTTGGAGGCGTCCGGTCGCCTGCTCGGCGAGTACCAGCGGCGCATCGAGCATCTGCAAGGGCATCTCGACGATGATGATAAGGACGATGCGCGCGACGCGCGAGACGACCGCGAATCGGATCGACGCCTCGAGCTCGCGGCGCTCGACGCCGAACGCCGCGAGATCGCGCGACTACGCCGCGGCGGCGAAATCCCCGACGATATCTATCAAACGATCGAGTACGACTTAGATTTGGCCGGACTGCGGTTGCATTGAACCGCTGGGAGTCGCCGAAGGCGTTAGCGACGGCGACGGCGACACCGCCCCAGGCGGTACGTAGGTCGGTACGATGGTCACCTGTGGCGTCGGCGTCGCCGGCGGCGCAAGAGTCGGCACCGCGTCGGGTTTGCTCAGCGGCACGAGGCGAAGATATCCGGCTTGCGCGGTCGTGTCTTTTCTCACCCGCAGTGACGACGCATCGGTGGTAAAGCCCGGCATGCGCGCGGTCACGGTTTGTAATCCGATCGGCACGTGCGGAAGCATGAATCCCCCTTGCGCGTCGGTCGTAATAACGAAGAGCGAACCGACGGAAACAATCGCGTCGGCGATCGGCTTGTTGGTGGTCGCGTCGAGCACGCGCCCGGCAACGCTGCCATAATCCTGATTGCCCACCACGCCGTTGTTACAGCTGTCTCCCATGGCGAGCAGAACGACGAGGCCGAGAACCACTTTGCGCATGCTACTTCCCATGCTACCTCCTACGCTTGCGGGAACGGCTGAGCCTTCGGTAGGGTTCCGAACGATCCATTGGATCACCCAGGCTGAGCCAATGGCGCCGATTGGCGGGGTATTTTTTAACCGTTGCCCAGGTAACATCGTGACTTTGTGAAAAAAATCACAAGCCATGAACCCGTATGGACCGGTTGCGATCTACCTGTGCGTCGCACTAGCCGCCGCACTGCTCTTTACCTTCTTACCCGGCCTCTTGGGCCGGGCTAAGCCCAACCCGCAGAAGCAAGAGGCGTACGAATGCGGGGTCGAGCCGACCTCGGCGGTCGCCGGCCGTTTCCCGGTGCGGTTTTACCTCATTGCGATGCTGTTCGTGATCTTTGACGTCGAGGCGGCGTCGTTTTACCCGTGGGCCGTGAAAATGCATTCGTTGCTTAAGTTTGGTCTGCTTGAGATGATCGTCTTCGTGATCGTCCTTGCGATCGGCTACGCCTATGTATGGAAGAAAGGGGGCTTCGCGTGGAGATAGGTCCGGGCCAATTCTTCCTCGCGCGCCTCGATGACGTCGCCCGCTGGGCGCAGAGCTCGTCGGTGTGGCCGCTCACCATGGGCTTGGCCTGCTGCGCGATCGAGATGATGACCGTGACCTCGGCCGAGTACGACATCGCGCGCCTAGGTTCGGAAGTCTTCCGCAGTTCGCCGCGCCAGGCCGACCTGATGATCGTCTCCGGCCGCGTTGCGCAAAAGATGGCTCCGGTCGTAAAACGGCTCTTCGATCAGATGGCCGATCCGAAGTGGGTGATCTCGATGGGAGCGTGCGCCAGTTCCGGCGGCGTGTTCGACAATTACGCGGTGGTGCAGGGCGTCGATACGATTATTCCAGTCGACGTCTACGTTCCGGGTTGCCCGCCGACCCCCGACGGCTTACTCTACGCCGTCAACCTGATCCAACAACAAATTCGTGAGGGGGGCCGCGGCGGCATCCTCGCGCGGTCCTAAGGAGCACTCGTGCCTAGTACTCAAACTCCGCCGATTGCGGGAACCGCGATCGATCCGCCGGGTATGCGCCCGCCGATCGACGATGCGTCGATCGAAGTCGTCGACCCGAAAGCTTTGCACGCGCGCCTTGAGGCGCTGCGCAGCGAGGGCTACACGATGCTGCTCGATCTCGGCGCGGTCGACTATCTCGAACGCGCCCCGCGCTTCGAGGTCGTCTATCATCTTCTAAAGATGCCGGTCGCCGCCGCGAGCGTGGCCGAAGTGGGGACGCCGGCGCGTCTGCGCGTGCGTTGCGGTCTCGGCGACGGCGAGCATCTGCCCACGGTCAGCGATATTTGGAAATCCGCGGATTGGGCCGAGCGCGAAGTCTTCGACCTTTTCGGCATCATCTTCGACGGCCACCCGGATCTGCGGCGCATTCAAATGCCGCACGATTGGGAAGGCCACCCGCTACGCAAAGATTACCCGCTGCGCGGTCCGGCGCGCGAGCGTTCGCCGCGCCCGTCCTTCGGCCTGAAAAGCAACGTCCAGGCCGGCATCCCGCCGACCGGACGCACGCTCGAAGCCCTACAAGAACAAGTGAAAAAGGCGCGCGAGCAGTGAGTTTGTCGACGACGCCACTCACGCCCGAGATCGTTTCGCAAGAAGGCAACGCGATGGTGCTTTCGATGGGGCCGCAGCACCCGTCGACGCACGGCGTGTTGCAGATCATGCTCGAAATCGAAGGCGAATCGGTGATCAAAGCGGAGTGCGAGATCGGCTACCTGCACACCGGCATCGAAAAGAACATGGAGAACCTGTTCTGGTCGCACGGACAGACCAATGCCGAACGCATGGACTATCTCGCCCCCTCTTCAAATGCCCTGTGCTACGTGTTGGGCGTCGAGCAGCTCCTAGGCATCACTGAGCAAATTCCCGATCGCGCCAAACATATTCGCGTGCTCAACGCCGAGCTGACGCGTATCGCGTCGCACTGCGTGTGGCTCGGCACGCACGGCATCGATCTCGGCGCAATCTCGGTCTTTTTCTACTGTTTCGACCTGCGCGAGAATATTTTGGATCTGCAAGAGGCCGCCGGCGGCGCGCGCATGCATCCGAACTACCTGCGCGTCGGCGGCGTCAACGGCGATTTGCCGGCGGGTTATCTCGAGCGCGTCGATGCGCTGATCGCCAAGTTCCCCGGCCGCCTCAAAGAGTTGCGCGGTCTCCTTCAGGCGAATCCAATCTTCCAAGATCGCACGATCGACGTCGGGATTTTGAGCGCCGAAGAAGCCGTGGCCTGGAGCGTGACCGGTCCGGCGTTGCGCGGCTCCGGCGTCGCCTACGACGTGCGCAAAGCATTCCCGTACTCGGGTTACGAACAGTACGAATTCAACGTGCCGACGCGCACGGAGGGCGACGCCTATGCGCGCTTTCTCGTGCGCTTAGACGAGATGGAAGAGTCGATCAAGATCATCGCGCAAGCACGCGAGAAATTGCGGACGCCGGGGCCATACGCGATCGACGATCCCAAGATTTTTCCCGTGCCCAAAGAGACGATCGCGCTCTCCATGGAAGCGCTGATCCACCACTTCAAGATCGTCAGCGAAGGCTTTCGCGTGCCGCCGGGCGACGTGTATCAGTCGGTCGAAGGTCCGCGCGGCGAACTCGGCTACTATCTGGTGAGCAACGGCGAGAACCGCCCCTATCGCGTGCGCACGCGTCCCGCGAGTCTCTACAATCTGCAAGCACTCAAGGGCATCGCGCCGGGCAATCTCATCGCCGACCTGGTGGTGATGATCGGCTCACTCGATCCGGTCTTTGGTGAGGTGGATCGCTAATGACCGCGCGATCGCGCCTTGTATTTGTCGCGGGAGCCGCTCACGATTTTCCCATCCGTGGAAAAATCGCTGCTGCCTTTCTCGCGCCTCCCGCCATCCTGGCTCCGGCGCTCGTACAGAGCCTCCCTCGCCAAACACAAGACGCGAATCGCGAAGTCAAACGCGATCCACGCTTTGTATTGGATGTTCCTACGCTGTTCGCTAAGCGAGGGCTCGAAGTTTTGCGCCATTCGCAGGATGCGAACTTCCTTTGGAAGTGGCGCAAAACTCGCGCAGCAGGAGCGGCACAGGATGTGACGCGAGGAGCGTCCTCGCGAGAGGACAGCGTAGGAGCATCCAATGGATAAGATGGTCGAAGCGGCGTTTGACTTCGGTGCATTGGCGGCGCAGCTGAAGCCGAAGTGTGAAGCGTTGATCGCGCAGTACGAGCAGCCGCGCTCGGCGCTCTTGCCGATGATGCACCTTTTTCAAGACGAGCAAGGCTACGTTTCGCAGGACGCGATGCGATTTGCAGCCGAGATGCTCAGCATCACGACGGCTGAGGTAGAATCGACGGTCTCGTTCTATTCGCTGTTCTTCCGCAAGCCGGTCGGCAAGTATATGTTGCAGGTCTGTCGCGGCCTGATGTGCGAGCTGCGCGGCTCGGAATCGATTTTGGCGTATTTCCGCGAGAAGCTCGGCGTCGGGCACCTCGAGACGACCGGCGACGGCGTGTTCTCGTACGAGGAAGTCGAGTGTTTGGCGGCGTGCGATCGCGCAACGTGTATGCAGGTCAATCTGGAATTCGTCTACGATCTCACCCCGTCGATGATCGACGATATGATCGCCGCGATGCGCGCGGGGAGTTATCCGGTCAAGCCGTTGGTGCAGAGCGCCCAGCCCGGGCGCACGTGGAGCGTTCGGCAAGATGGTGAAGTCGGTACCGGCGGGAAATCACCGGGCACGCGGACGTCGAGCGAGCCCAATAATGCCGGCGGCGTGGGCGATTCGAGCGGCATCATCATGCTCGACAGCTTTGTGACCAAGGACATCTCGTTCACCGGCCGTTCGCGCGAACGCTTCGTTCGCGACGCGCGCGGCGTCGCCGAGATCATCGAAGAAGAAAGCTCTCAAGGGAACGGTGCGCATGCCGGTCACTAAGATTTTGACGGCCGGCATCGGCGAAGCCAACCTGCGCGACATCAACGTCTATCGCGAGCGCGGTGGCTACAAGCAGTGGGAGCGCGCGGTGCGCGAGCTCACGCCCAACGATGTGTTCGAAGCGTGCGACAAGTCGGGCTTGCGCGGACGTGGCGGCGCCGGATTTCCAACCGGGCGAAAGTGGAGCTTTCTCCCCAAAGACGTCCTACCTCGTTACCTGGTGTGTAACTGCGATGAGGCGGAGCCCGGCACGTTCAAAGATCACATGCTGCTCGAAGAGACGCCGCACTTGGTCCTCGAGGGCATTCTCCTCGGCGCGTATGGGATCAACTGCCATCACGCGTTCATTTATATACGCGGAGAGTTCAAGCGCGGCTACGAAATCTTTATGCAGGCGCTCGAGGAAGCGCGCGCCGCCGGCCTGATCGGCAAGAATCTTTTCGACAAGGGCTACGATCTCGAAGTGACCGTCCATCGCGGAGCCGGCGCGTACATTTGCGGCGAGGAGACGGGGCTGCTCAACTCGCTCGAAGGCAAACGTGGCGAGCCGCGCCTCAAGCCGCCGTTCCCGGCGATCGCCGGTTTGTACGGCGCTCCGACCGTAGTGAACAACGTGGAGACGCTGGCCTATCTCGTGCCGATTCTCGAGCGCGGCCCAGAATGGTTTGCCGCAGCCGGCACCGAGCGCAGCAAAGGCTACAAAATCGTCTCGATCTCGGGCCACGTGCAAAAGCCGGGCAACTACGAAGTGCCGGTGGGCACGACGATTCGTGAACTGATCGAGATCGCGGGAGGCCTTCGGCCGGGACGCACGTTCATGGCGGTGCAGCCGGGCGGTGGTTCGTCGGCGTGCATTTTTGAAGAGCATCTCGACTATCCATACGATTACGAATCGATGGCCAAAGCCGGCTCGATGATGGGTTCGGGTGCGTTCACGGTCTTCGACGATACGACCGACTTCGTCAAAGCGGCGTTCAATCTGATTCGCTTTTACACGCACGAATCGTGTGGCCAATGCACGCCGTGCCGCGAGGGCGGGACTTGGCTCGAACGCGTGCTGCACCGCTTCGTCGAGGGGCGTGGCTTGCGCAGCGATCTCGAGATGATCCGGCGCGTCGGTCACGCAATCACCGGCTTGAACCTGTGCGCGCTTGGCGATTCGATCGAACCGTTCTTGCTTTCGGTTTTCAACCGCTTCCCCGACCAATTCGAAGCTCGTCTCTTAAAGGAAACCGTCGAAGCATGAGCACCACCGCCGAGCAACTGGTCAAACTCACCATTGACGGCGTGCCGGTCGAGGTGCCCAAGGGCACGCTCTTGGTTGAGGCTGCCAAGACGGTCAAGCAAGAGATCCCGGTTTACTGCTATCACACCAAACTTGGACCGGCCGGACTCTGCCGCGTGTGTTTGGTCGAAATCGAAGGCCAGCCCAAGCTGCAAATCGCATGCAATACGACGGTCGCCGAGGGCATGGTCGTGCATACGCGTAACGAGAAGGTCGATGCGGGTCGTGGCATGATCCTCGAGCTCTTGCTCGTGAATCACCCGCTCGATTGTCCGATCTGCGACAAGGGCGGCGAATGCGATCTTCAGGACTATGCCATGGCGTATGGGCGCGGCAGCTCCGACGTCGCCGATCCCAAGCAAAGTAAACCCAAGGGCGTCGATCTTGGACCGACGATCGTGCTCGACGAAGAGCGTTGCGTCGTCTGTCAGCGCTGCGTGCGCTTTGACGATATCATCGCCGACGAGCGCCAGCTCATCGTCAAGGATCGCGGCCATCATGACATTATTGCAACCGCGACCGACGCACCCTACCAGCATCACTTTACCGGGAACGTCACCGAAATTTGTCCGGTGGGCGCGCTTACTTCCAAGACCTACCGCTTCAAATCGCGGCCGTGGGACCTCAATCGTACGCAGACCACGTGCACGCAGTGCGCGGTCGGCTGCCAGCAGTTCTCGGACGTGCGCTTGGGCACGGTGCTGCGCACGATGTCGGTCGAGCACGACGATCGCTATTCCGACAGCTGGTTGTGCGATCGCGGACGTTACAACATCGGTTTCTATACGTCGCCCGAGCGGATCACGCAGCCGCTCTACCGCAGGGACGGCACTTTCATGCAGATCGGTTGGGACGACGCGTTCCTGATCTGGGCACGTGAGCTGCGCGCAGCCGGAGCGAACGCCGGCGCGATCGGTGGCGGCCGCCTCTTGAACGAAGAGGCATATCTGCTGCAACACGTCTTTCGCGCGATCGGCGTGCGTAATCTGGACTGGCGCGGTGGACGGCAGCGCCAAGCCTCGCCCGGGAAGAACGGCGGCGACTACGCTTCGCTCGAGCGTGCAAACGCGATCGTGGTAGCGGGCAGCTCGTCGCCGGCGGAGCTTGCGCCCGTCATGTGGCTACGCGCGATCAAAGCCAAGCGCAACGGCGCGAAGATCTATCACGTAACCGAAAGCGACGCGGCGAAGACCATCGCCTCGATTCCCTCGGATGCGCGCATCGCGATCGTGTGGGACGGCGTCGACCTCGTGCTGGGTAAGAGCCTGGCTGATGCAGCGAGTGGACGCAGCGTCGTCGCGTATATCGCGAGCGAGCAGCCCAACGCGCGCGGCGCCGAAGCCATGGGCGTGCTGCCGATCGACGGCGGCATGGACGGGGCGATGATGTTCGATGCTGCGCGGGGCGGCAAGCTTGCTGCGCTCTCGCTCTTCGGCGTGAACCCGGTGCGGAACGCAGCCGACCCCGATGCGGTCCGCGCGGCGCTTGGCGCCACGAACTTTGTGATGGTGAGTGAGCTCTTCATGACGCAGACGGCGCAGCTCGCGCACCTCGTTTTGCCCGCAAAGGGCGCATTCGAGAAGAGCGGCACGACCATCAATCTCACCGGCGATCTGTTGCCGGTCAACGCCTCGCTCGAGTCGCCAACCGGTCCGCTCTCCGATCTCGAGATGCTCATCGGGTTAGCGCAGCAGTTCGATCTGGCGCTGCCGACGATCGAAGAACTCGACGCGGCGGTCGTTTCGCGCTCACAAAATGCGTTCACGGGTACGTTCGGTGACGCGCTCTACCACAGCGGTGCATCGCGCCATGCGCAAGACGGGCATTCGCTCGAGCCGCGTACGCTCTGGGACGGCGGCGGGACCGCCGCGCATGATGAACGCGTTGCGCCCCTTCGAGGCGCCTCCGGCGTAACTCAGGATGACATGGTGACGGCGTGAGCGTCGCTGCGATACCCGATTGGGTGGTGATTCTGATCAAGTCCGCGATTCTGTTGCTGGTCGTCGTCACCACCTTTGCTTATGCAATGCTCGCGGAGCGCAAAGTTCTGGGCTGGATGCAGCTTCGCCCAGGTCCTAACCGCGTCGGTCCGTGGGGATTGATGCAGCCGGCCGCTGACGCCGCCAAACTGATCTTAAAGGAAGACCTCACGCCCAAGACGGCCGATCCATTGATCTACCGTCTCGCGCCCTTCATCTCGCTGCTCACCGCATTTTCGGTCTACGCGATCATTCCGTTTGGTGCAAGCTCGGCGGGAACGTGGGCCATCGGCAACGTCAACGCCGGTATCCTGTTTCTGCTCGCGATCACGTCACTCGGCGTGTACGGCATCTCGCTCGGCGGCTGGGCCTCGGGATCAAAGTATCCGTTGCTCGGCAGCGTGCGCTCAACGGCCCAAATGATTAGCTATGAGTTGGGGATGTCGCTCTCGTTGATCGGGGTGCTGATCTTGGCGGGAACGACCCAGCTCGACGGTATCGTCAACGCGCAGGCGACCTGGTGGTTCATCGGTCCGCAATTCGTCGGCTTCATCATCTACGTCATCACCGCGGTCGCTGAGACCAATCGCGTTCCCTTCGACTTGGTCGAGGCCGAGACGGAGCTGGTCGCCGGATTTCACACCGAGTACTCGGGTCTGCGTTTCGGCCTGTTTTTCATCGCTGAGTACGTGAACATGCTTACCGTCTCGTGCATTGCGTCGCTCCTCTTCTTGGGTGGCTGGAATGCACCGTTCGGTCTTGCCGGGTTGCCGATTCCGGGCATCGTCTGGTTCATCATCAAGGTTGCAGCCTTCATGTTCTTCTATATGTGGCTGCGCGCCACGTTGCCGCGCTTTCGTTACGATCGGCTGATGGCATTTGGATGGAAGGTGCTCTTGCCGATCGCCACGCTCAACCTCATCATCACCGCGATCGTCGTCGCGTTTAAGGGCTAACCCATCATGCGCAAACAACTCTATAACGTCGGGGCGATTCTGCAGGGGCTTGGGATTACGTTCAAGTTCATGTTCGCGAAACGCCCGACGATCGAATACCCGACGGTGAAGAAGCAGCACGCGCCGCGCTTTCATGGCTTGCACGAACTGCGTCGCTACGAAGACGGTAAAGAGCGGTGCATCGGGTGCGAGCTGTGTTCGAGCGCGTGTCCGGCCAATGCGATTACGGTGATCGGTGCGGAAAACTCGCCTGAGAACCGGGTCTCCCCGGCCGAGCGCTACGCCGCCCGTTACGAGATCGACGAATTGCGTTGCATCTTTTGCGGCATGTGCGAGGAAGCGTGCCCGACCGACGCGATCGTGCTGACGCCGCGGTTTGAGATGTCGGACTACCGCCGCGGCGCGCTGATCTATAGCAAAGACCGTTTGCTGGTGCCCGCGGACGCCGGCGTCGGCGCGGCGCCCGACGAACGCCCCAACGGGATTCCCGCCGATCTGGGTCAGGTTGCCGATGTGAAGTCGACGGTCGACATCACCGCGGGGTACGAAGCCACACATCGCGGGATCATTCTCAAAACGCAGCGCAGGGGTCTGGCTGGATGATTGCGTTCTGGATTTTGGCGGTCGTGTTGCTCGCGTCGGCGATCTGGTGCGTTACCGCCAAACGCCCGGTCTACAGCGTCGTGGCGCTGCTCTTGCATTTCGCCGCGCTTGCCGCCATGTATCTCACGCTCAATGCGGAGTTCTTGGCGGTCATCCAAATCATCGTGTATTCGGGCGCGATTTTGATCTTGTTCGTGTTCGTCATCGCGCTGCTCTCGAGCGGGGTGGCCGCATTTGCAACGGGGCCGGACCGTTTGCCGAGGATCGCCTATCCGGCCATTCCGCTCGTGCTTATCGCGCTCGGTTTTTTGACGTGGGCGCTTGCGCGAACGACGGTCGCAACGCCGGCGACGTCGCCCACGTCGACGCTGGGCCCGGTGGGCACAGCCGGCGTCTTCGGTTCGGTTGCCGATTTTGGCACGGCGCTGTTCACCACGTACTTGCTTCCCTTCGAAATCACCGCGCTGATCCTGATGGTCGCGGTTATCGGCGTTGTGCTGCTCGCGGGCGATGAGACCCCCTATCAGGCGAGCAAGAAGCGAGCAGAAGAAGTCCGGCGTGAGATGCGCGAGGCGATTCTGCGCGGAGGCGATCAGTGAACGTAATGGCCGTGCCGCTGGCAAACTACGTCGCGCTCTCGGCCGTGATCTTTTTCATCGGTGTCGCCGGCGTGATCGTGCGGCGCAATCCGCTGATCATGCTGATGTCGATCGAGCTGATGTTCAACGCGGCCAACCTGCTCTTTGCCGCGTTTGCGCGCGCGTGGCTGAACAATGCCGGCCACATTTTCGTGTTTCTCGTGATCACGGTGGCTGCCGCCGAGGCCGCGATTGGCCTTGCCATCGTGGTGACCGTGTTCCGTAGTGCCAAGACCGTCGACGTCGACGACGTCGCGCTTCTGAAAGGGTAGTCGCAGCGCATGGTGCACCACGTGATGGGTGTCGAAGGAAGCTATCCGACGCTAATTGCGCTCTGGCTTTTGCCGCTTGCGGGCGCAATCGTCAATTGGACCTTCGGCCCACAGCTGCGGCGTACAGCGGGTCCACTCGCTTCAGCAGCGGTCGGCGCGTCGTTCATCGCGACGCTGTTGCTCTGGCATGACGCCACCTATCATCTTTCGAGCGGCGGCGTCGACCTGGTCGGGGCGCATCAGACGCTGATGAGCTGGATCCCGGGCTTCGACTTCGGTTTGCTGATGGATCCGCTGGCGCTGCTGTGGACGCTGATCATTACCGGCGTCGGGTTCTTGATCCATGTCTACTCGATCGGCTACATGGACGGCGACAACGCCTTCGCGCGCTTCTTTGCCTACATGAATTTCTTCGTCTTTGCGATGCTGACGCTGGTGCTCTCCGACAACTTTGTCGGACTGCTGGTTGGTTGGGGGCTGGTGGGCCTCGCGTCGTATTTCCTCATCGGCTTTTGGTTCTTCAAACCGTCGGCCGTTGCCGCAGCGCGCAAGGCCTTCGTGATCAACGTCGCCGGCGACGTCGGCATCATGTTCGCGATCTTCGCCATCTTCACGTCAGTGCACTCGCTTTCGTTCGCCGATGCGTTTGCGTATGCGGGCTCGTACAGCACGACCTGGCTATTCATTATTTGCTTATGTCTGTTCATCGGGGCGGCCGCAAAGTCGGCGCAGATTCCGCTGCACACCTGGCTTCCCGACGCCATGGAGGGTCCGACCCCGGTCTCGGCGTTGATCCACGCCGCGACGATGGTGACCGCCGGCGTGTATCTTGTGGCGCGCTGCGCGCCGTTGTGGAGCCAGAACCAGGATGCGCAGGTACTGGTCGGCACGATCGGCGGACTCACCGCGTTGCTCGGCGCGATCCTCGGTTGCGCGCAGTGGGATATCAAACGCATTCTCGCCTATTCGACGATGTCGCAGATCGGGTACATGATCATGGGCGTCGGGGTTGGTGCCTACGAGGGCGGTGTAGCGCACTTCTTCACGCACGCCTTCTTTAAAGCGCAGCTCTTCCTGGCTTCGGGCATCATCATTCACGCACTCCACGACGAGCAGGATGTGCGCCGCATGGGCGGCTTGCTCAAAAAGCTGCCGTTTGCGTTCGTCGCCATCGCGACCGGCGTACTTGCGATCAGCGGCATCCCCGGATTCAGCGGTTTCTTCAGCAAAGATCAAGTGATCTACGGTGCGCTCGCCCACGGTTACCCGTGGCTCTACGTGCTCGGCATCCTAACGGCCGGCATCACCGCGTACTACATGTGCCGGTTGCTGTTCGTTACGTTCTTGGGCTCGTATCGCGGACAGATCGATCCATCAGATCTTGGTATTCGCCACCCCGAACTCGCCGGTACGCCACACCCCGCCGGTGCTGGAGGCCATGACTCGCTCGAAGAGCACAACGCCAACGCGGAGTGGTTCATGACGGTGCCGGTAGCGATTCTGATTCCGTTCACGGTATTGATTGGATGGATCATGTTCGGTGGGGAAAATTCGCCGTGGGCGCGATTCTTTGCCGAGCAATTTCCGCATCCGGCGCTGGCCGCTACGTCGATTAGCGAGGGTCTGACGGCGGTCATCACGTTTGTGGTGGTGCTGGCCGGCATCGGTATTGCGTACGTGCGTTACGCAACCGCGAGCGCGCAATCGGACGCGGTGGTGCGGTTGCGCAACGAGTCGATCCATATGCCCGCCATCCTCAGCAACGCGTTCTATTTCGATGCGGCGCTCGATCTGCTCTTCGTTCGCTCGTCCGAACTCCTCGGACGGTTCTTCGGCCGGTACCTCGATCCGCACGTGCTCGACGGTGCCGTGCGCGAGACGGCGATCTCGGCGCAGTGGTTGGGCACGCTGACGCGCTCGTTCCAGACCGGCCTCGTACGCGCGTATGCATTCATCCTGGTGTTTGGTGCGGCGTGCTTCGTCGCATACTACGCGATTGTCGCGGGAGGTGTTCGCTAGATGCTGGTCCTCTCGCTCATCCTTGTCCCAATTCTCGCCGGCCTCGTGATGCTCGGCCTTCGGGTGGAGAACGCGACTGCGTACAAGACCATTGGAGCGCTCGTCGCCGCGTTCACGTTCGTCGCCGCAATCGCGGCGCAGGGCCAGGAGTGGAGTTTTCGCTGGCTCGCACGCCCGTTCGAGTCCGCGTTCCATTTTGGATCGACCCCGTTTTCGATCTGGCTCGTTCTGCTGCTCGCGCTCTGTACGTTCTGCGCGATCCTGGCGTCGAACGTCCCACGCGCGCGCGCCTTCATCGCTCAACTACTGTTGCTCGAAGGCGCGATGCTCGGTCTATTCCTCGCGCGCGACCTGCTCGTCTTCGCGCTCTTCTGGGATCTGATGCTGCTGCCGGTCTTCTTTACGCTGGTCGGCTGGGGACAGCATCACGCGACGGCGTGGCGCTATCTGCTCTACAACTTCGCCGGCGGCCTGACGCTGCTGCTCGCCACCGCTGCATTCGGTGTATTGTTCGGATCGACCGACGTGATCGGGCGCAGCGGCGTGCACCTCGTCGGTTCGTGGGTTCCGTGGATCTTTGCCGGCTTTGCGTTCGCCTTCTTGGTGAAGACGCCGGTATGGCCGCTGCATACCTGGATGCCGCTTACCTACGCGGATACGCCCGGGCCGATGGTCGCGGTCGTCAGCGCGGTGCAATCCAAAGCCGGTCTGTACGGCTTGATCGCCATCGGCATGGCGTTCATGCCCGACTATCTGCGCGAATCGGCGATGCTGTTCGTAGTGCTTGGTTCGATTTCGCTGCTCTATGGCGCGTTCACGGCGCTTGTGCAGAGCGATACTAAACGTGTCGTGGCCTACTCATCGCTCTCGCACCTCGGGTTGATCGTGATCGCCATCGCCTCGTTCAATCCGATCGCGCTCCAAGGCGCTTTGATCTACATGATCGGACATGGGCTCTTCTCGGCTGCGATGTTCCTGATCTTGGGCTATGTCGAATCGCGTGAGGAGACCCGTTCGCTTACGCGTCTGGGAGGTCTGGGCGCGCAGAATCCTCGCCTCGCCGGTGCGCTGTGCATCGCAGGCCTCGCCATGCTGGGCCTGCCCGGGCTCGCCGGCTTCGTCGGAGAGATTATTATTCTCACCGGCGTGTTCCAAGCCGGGTGGACCTGGGCCGTGATCGTAGCGCTCGTCTCGATCGTCCTTGCTTCAGCCTACACGCTGCGCCTGTACCAGGGCATCATGAACGGACCGCAAGTTGCCGATCTTCCGGTTCGCCCCGATCTTTCATGGATGGAAGGTCTCGCGCTTGCGCCGCTGGTGCTCGCGCTCGTGCTCATCGGCATTAATCCGCATGCACTGACGACCTTTGATACGAGCGTCTATAATGCGATCGCTTCGACCGCGCAAGGAACCGTTCAATGATCATTCCCGTTACCAACGCCGACTGGTATGCGGTTGCTCCGCTGACGATCGTCGCTGTCACGGCGCTCGTGGCGCTGCTTGCGGACTTGTTCGCACCCAAGAACGTCAACCGCTACGTCCCGATCGGCATCGCGCTGGCCGGTTTGATCGTCGCAGCGATCGATTGCGCGGCCGCGTACGGGCACGATTACGCCGCCTTCGGAGGAGCCTTCATCGTCGGCGGCTTTAGCGTCGTTTTTCAAGAGATCATCCTGATCAGTGCGGTGGGATCGGTCGTGCTCTACGGCGCGATCGGCGTCGGTGCGCGCACTCCCGGTGCGATCGCGTTGCTGCTGTGGTCGACGTGCGGTGCCATGCTGATGGCGGGCGCCGGCAACCTCATGACGATCTTCCTCGGGCTCGAGTTGCTCTCGCTTGCGCTGTACTGTCTGTGCGGGCTCGCCGAGCGGCGCACGGCTCGCGAGGCTGCGCTCAAATATTTGATCCTCAGCTCCACCGCATCGGCGTTTCTGCTCTACGGCATGGCGTTGCTCTTTGGGGCAAGCGGAAGTGTCGCGCTCGCCGATCTCGTATCGCCGGCGCTCGCGAGCAACCCGTTGCTCTGGCTCGGCGCGGGATTGTTCTTGATCGGCATAGCGTTCAAGCTCAGCCTGGTGCCGTTTCACACCTGGTCGCCCGACGTGTACGAGGGCGCACCATTGCCCATCACGGCGTTCATGAGCGTAGCAACCAAAGCCGGGACGCTCGCCGTTTTTGCACGGTTCATCTATGCGGCCTTACCGCCCGGCGTCAATGAGCGTCTGTTGCTTCCGGTGTGGATTATCGCGGCGATCTCGATGATTGCCGGCAACGTCGGCATGCTCGCGCAGCACGATCTCAAGCGATTGATTGCGTATTCCGGTATCGCGCAGGTCGGCTACATCTTAACCGCGCTCGCCGGGGGTACGGCACTGGGCCTGCGCTATGCGATTTTCTATCTCGCGGCATATGCGTTCATGAACCTCGGCGCGTTTGCGGTCGCCGCGCTTCTTTCCGACGACGGCGAGCAAGGTTCGCGCTTGGCCAACTATCGGGGACTGGGCTATCGCCGCCCGATCGCGGCCGCGCTGATGACGTTCTTCTTGCTGGCAATGGCAGGGCTGCCGCCGACCGCGGGCTTTCTTGGAAAGATTCTTATCCTTTCGACCAGCGTGAACACCGGCTACGCGTGGCTTGGCGGTTTCCTCATCGCCGGCACCGCGATCTCGCTCTATGCGTACGCGAAGGTCATCTACGCGATGTACACGGGCGATTCGCACAGCCAAGCGCACGATGCGCATCCGTTCGTGCCGCTAGCCTGGATCAGCGCGGTCGCCTGTTTCGTCCTTGTCCTGGTGATGACGTTCTATCCGCTCACGCCGAGTAACGTGCTTCCGCTCGTGCGATGAACCCGAAGAGCGACGCCTTTCGCGCTCTGGGGAATGCGGTTCGAACACTTCGTGCGCGCGTCGATCGCACGTTGCAAAATTCCGGTTTGCGCCTGGGACAATATCAAGTGTTGCGGCACCTCTGGGAGGAGGACGGGCTCACCCCGCGCGAGATTGCCGACCGGCTTGGCGTGGAGATGCCGACCGTCACGCGCACGGTGCAGCGCATGGTGCGCGACGCCTTGGTTGCGCGCCGGGCGCATCCCGACGACGCCCGTTCGGTCCGCATCTACCTCACCAAGCGCGGCACTGACCTGCGCCCCACCCTTTCCGAAATTATCGCCGAGCAGACCGAGCATGCACTGCGGGGCTTCTCGCCTGGCGAGCGAGCCGAGTTCGCGGAGATGCTCGACCGCATCGCCGAGAATTGTAAAGACGACGGATAGAGTCTTGTCACACGAGCGTCACTCAGCGCGTGAAAGAGGAGTAGAATAGGGTCACTATCAGGAGGGCCGGGATGAACCACCGCGCTGTTGCGCTCGGTATCGCGCTCGTTATCGCGGGTGCGTGTGCCGGCGCGCCTCTGCTCGTGTCTGCGGCCGATCAGAACGGGCCGACGATATACTACGGCCCGGCAATTACGAATGGCGAGGGCATCCTCAACGGATTTCCTTCAGATCCCGAGGGCGCGATTCGTGCCACGCGTGAGCTGATTGCCGCGGGTGATATGTCCGGCGCGATCGAGCACCTGGCCCGGTACACTGCCCTTCACCCGGGCGAGGTCGGTCCACGCCGCTTTCTCGGTGACCTCTACTTTCGCACGGGACAGATCCGGCGCGCCCAATTCGCCTACGAAGAGATCTTGAAGTTCGCGCCCTCCGACAAAGAGACGCATAACCGTCTGGGCACCGTCTACGCCGAAGAGAATCGCGTCGACGATGCAATCGCGCAGTTTAATGCTGCGCTGCCGGGCACCGACTCAGTCGACGATTTGGTCGATCTGCACGTGCGTAAGGGCGACCTCGCCGCCTACGAGGTCACGATTCAGAAGTTAGCGCTTGAGAATCCTAGCGACCCTGGGATTCAAGGCGAACTCGGCCAAGTGCTTTACGCGATCCACCAGCCCGCGCAGGCAGAGGTTTACTACAAGCGTGCGCTGGATCAGGACCCGCACGACCTTACGGCGCTCAACGGGCTCGGCCTCGCGTTATTCGACCTGCACCGCTACGACGAGGCCGTTCTGACGTTCAAGACGTGCTTAGGAATCATGCCTTCGTCGTACCAATGCGAGGACAATATGGCGGCGACGTATCTTGTCTCGCAGCGGCTGGAGTTGGCGAAGCAAACCCTCGACGTCGCGTACAAGCTAGCGCCCGAACGTGCCGAGACGTTCGTTAACTACGGATACCTTGCGGACGTGCAGGACGATTGGCAACACGCCGTCGCGCAGTACGCGAGGGCGATCGAGCTGTATCCCTACTTGCGCGAAGCCTACATCGATCTGGCTTTGGACTACCAAAGGCATCAACTGTACGTGCTCGAGCAAGCGGTGCTGATCAAGGGCATCGCGTCGGTACACGACGACGGACGCTTACATGTGCTGTTGGGCGATGCTTACGAAGCGCAAGGCGATCGATCCGATGCGCTCATGCAGTTTGAGTTAGGCCAGAAGGGCACCGATCCGGATGCGGTCAGCATTGCCACACAGCGGGTAAGTCTGCTAAGCGCATCGGCTACATCGACTCCGCGTGACCGCTGACGGCGATAAGCAGGTCGCTGATCAAAAACGGCTTGGGAAGCGTCGCGTCCCATCCATCGGTAAGCGCTGAACCCACGCCGATAATGCGCACCGGAACCTGACCTAGCGCATCGCGCGTTTCACTCGCGCCGGCGCACTGCGCGTCCACGACGATCACGTCACCCGCCCGAGCATCTTTTGCGGCCTCGGCAGGGGCGCTCACTTCGCGCACGCGAAATCCGCGCGCGCGCAACTCGAACGCGGTGAAGCGTGAGAGCCGGCGATCGAGCGTCACTATCGCAACGCGGCCGGGCCCGTCTCCCTGCGCACGCTCGATCGCCGGTAAGTTCACGTTGAACGTGCTCCCGCTCCCAATGGTACTGCTCAACCCGACGCTGCCGCCGTGCCGCTCGACGATGGTTTTGACGATGAAAAGCCCCACACCCGTTCCGGCGATTTTTGCCTTGCGCGCGTTGGACGCGCGCGCGAACCGATTGAAAAGCTTGCTCACCTCGTCGGGCGGAATGCCGATGCCCTGATCTTGCACGGTGATAGAAAATCCGGTCCCCTGTTCGCTCACGTGCACCCGTACGGGCTCGCCTCCGGGCGAAAACTTGATCGCGTTTCTGACCAGGTTGTCGAAGACTTGCCGCAAGCGTTCGGCGTCGCCGCGCACGAGCGCCGTTTTGACGTCGATTACCAGATCGATCGCGCGCTCAGCCGCAACCGCCTCTACGGTCGAACGCAGAACGTCGACCAGATCGACGCGATCGTCGGCAATCTCGAGCTCGCCGTGCTCCACGCGGGAAAGAGCGAGCATATCGTTGGCAAGCGTAGCCAACCGTTGCGCGTTCGAGCGAATCGTGCGCGCGGCATCGGTAGCCTCGTCGCCCTCGAGAAAGCCCTCTTCGAGCAACTCGGCAAAGCCGATGATCGAGGTGAGCGGCCCTTTGATGTCGTGCGCGAGGGTGGCCACGAGATCGTGTTTGAGTTGGCTAATCTGCATGACAGCCGAACGCTGCAATTCGAGTTCGTCGAGCGCCGCAGCAAGCGATCCGCGCAGCCAGGCGCGATCCGCCGCGGCGAAAATCGTCCGGGCGAGCGATTCGTCGTCGCCGACGACGACGAGCGGCACGGGAGCGAGCGAGCGCGCAAGCTGCGCGAGGCGTTCCGTTCCACCGTTGACCCCACGCCGGTCGGCGACCACGACGTCGGCCGAGACCGGTCCGGCAAGCACGTCGTCAAGCGAGCTCGCCGTCTCCACCTGCAGCACATCACCCTCGGGCAAGGTACGCAGGCCGCTTGCGACGCTGTCGCTTCCGACGACGAGCACGCGTAGCGGCGTCATACAATCACTCCCGCGGCTTCTCGCTGCAGGATCGCCCATGCGGCTTCGACGTCGCTGCGCGTGGTGCGCAGGTTCCCGATGGCAAGTCGCAGCGCATAGCGTTCGTCCAACTTCGTGTGGGAGATAAACATCTCGCCTGTGGCGTTGACCGCTTCGAGCAGCTGCGCGTTGATCCGTTCGAGTTTGGCTTCGTCATCGATGCCGGCCGGGTGGTAGCGAAAACAGACCAGTGAGAGTGGATGCGGGGCCATCGTCTCCCAGTTGGGATCCTCGTCGACCCACTGCGCGAACCGCTGGGCGAGCGCGATATGTCCACGCAGGCGTTCGCGAATCTGCGCCGCGCCCATGTGGCGGAGCACGAACCAGAGTTTAAGCGCGCGAAAACGCCGCCCAAGTTGAATACCGTAGTCCATGTAATTGCGCACGTCACCATCCGTGGTTGTGAGAAATTCGGGCACGAGGGTAAAGGCGCGGCGAACCGTTGCTTCGTCGCGCAAGAACAAGACCGAGAGATCCATCGGGATGAAAAGCCACTTGTGCGGATTGACGACCAATGAATCGGCGCGCGCCACGCCGTCCATCAGATAGGCGAATTCGGGAAGAATCGACGCCACGCCCGCGTAGGCTGCGTCAACGTGAAGCCAAATGCGCTCGCGCTGGGCGATCTCGGCGATCGCCGGGACGGGATCGATCGCCGTCGTTGAGGTCGTGCCGACGGTCGCGACAATCGCCATCGGCAGCCTGCCGGATCGGCGATCCTCATCGATCGCGCGCTGCAACGCCATGGGGTCCATACGGTAGGCCTCATCACAGGGCACCGCGACGACGTTGCGCTGACCGATTCCCAACGCAATTGCAGCCTTTTCAATGTGCGAGTGCGTCTGCGACGTGGCATAAATGCGAAGCGGCGGAAGATCGCGCCCGCTCATGCCGTCTTCGCGAATTTGCAGACCCAGCGACTCGCGGGCTGCGCCGAGTGCGGTGAATCCGGCGACCGACGCCGTGTCATAAATGACTCCGGTCCATGTTTCGGGCACGCCCATGAGGCGGCCGAGCCAGCGCATGACGACCGATTCCAGTTCCGCCGCCGAGGGCGACGTGCGCCAGAGCATGACCTTGACGTCGAGCGTCGCGGCGAGCGCTTCGGCGGCGATCGCTGCCGGCGCGGCGCTGGTCGCGAAGTAGGCAAAGAAGCGGGGATGATTCCAATGCGTGATTCCAGGGATGATGATCCGCTCGAAATCCGCCATGATTTGCTCGAAGGGCTCGCCCTCTTCCGGAGCGTGATCCGGAAGGGCTGCGGCGACCTCGCCGGGTCGAATTGCCGGGAGCACCGGATAGCGGCTGGGCTCGCTGAGATACTCTTCGATCCAGCGCCCTACCCGCGCAAAGTCTTCTTCAAAAGTGCGCTCTCCAACCACAAGGGTGAGGGTTGGCGCCGGGCCCCAGAGAAGCCCGCTTACTATGAAATATCGTACGTACCCGAACTCTGAGGTCACGGTAAGTGAGGTCGGGTTCGGCATGTGGACCACTTCGACCGGATGGTGGGGCGAAAAAACCGACGACGAGGCGGTGCGCATGCTGCACGAAGCGCGCGATCTGGGCGTCACGCTTTTCGATGCCGCCGACACCTATGGCAACGGCCGCAGCGAAGAACAGTTAGCGAAAGCCTTTTCCGGGCGGCGCGACGAGGTTGTTATCGCGACGAAGTTCGGATACGACATCTCGACGCAGACCGAGCGGCGCGGACAAATGGAGTTACCGCAAGACGTATCCCCGGACTTCATTCGTAAGGCGCTCGACGCATCGCTGCGCCGGCTGCAGACCGACTATATCGATGTCTATCAGCTGCACAACGCCAAAATGGAACACATCGACGACGCCCAGATGTGGGCGACGCTCGAAGAGCTCAAAGCCGCCGGGAAGATTCGCATGTACGGCATCGCGCTCGGCCCTGCGATCGGCTTTCTGTACGAGGGCGTCGACGCCATCGAGAAGCACAATGTCGCGTCGCTGCAGATCATTTGGAATATGCTCGAGCAGTACCCCGGCACGCCACAGATCAAGGCTGCGTATGACCGTGGTGCCGATACGGGATTCATGATTCGCGTGCCGCATGCCAGCGGAATGCTGGAAGGGCACTACACGCAGGACACGGTGTTTCCCGAGAACGATCATCGCCGCCACCGTCCGCGCTCGTGGCTGATCAACGGCATCCAGAAAGTCGATCAGCTGCGCTTTCTCGAACAGCCTGGTCGCACGCTGGGCCAAGCGGCAATCCAGTGGCTGCTGCACGAGCCGCGCGTGATGACGGTGCTTCCCAACATCTACGATCTCGATCAGTTGCGCGAATTTGCTGCCGCGACGGAATCGCCCGCGCTTAGCGCAGAAGAGCTTGCGAAGATCGATGGGCTCTACCGCAGCAACTTCGGGCTCGAGGAAGAGCCGATGAAGTTCAAAGGTACGATGACGCGCGAATCGGTCTCGGCCTAATGGGGCACGAAAGCATCGCGAGCGACGCGGCGCCCGCGCCGATCGGGCCGTACAGCCAAGCCGTCCGCAGCGGCAAAACGATCTATTGCTCGGGGCAAATCGCGCTCGATCCAACCAGCGGCAATCTGATCGACGGCGACGTATCCGCGCAAGCCGAGCAGGTGATGAAGAACCTCGGCGCGGTCCTCGCCGCGGCGAACTGCGACTACGGCGACGTCGTCAAAACGACGATCTTTCTCATCGACATGAGTGACTTCGCCGCGGTCAATGCGGTCTACGGAAAGTATTTCGACGCAGGCAAACCCGCCCGCTCCACCGTCGCCGTGGCCGGCCTCCCCCGCGGGGCGCGCGTCGAAATCGATTGCGTCGCCAGAAAGTAGGGGCCCGCATTAACCCTTCGCGGTGGCACTATTGCGACCCGCGAAGACGCTCCTCGCGGCACATCCTGTGCCGCTCCTGCTGCGCGAGTTTTGCGCCACGACCAAAGGAAGTTCGCATCCTGCGAATGGCGCAAAACTTCGAGCCTTCGCTTGGCCGCAATAGCGCCACCGCGAAGGGCTAATACAGTTTGAAGTAGGCTTTGTGTTCCCACGGATGGACGGCTCTGCGATAGCTTTCGTACTCAGCCAACTTCGCGTCGCGGAAGGCGTGATATAAATGATCGCCCAGCGCGGCACGCACGATTGCGTCTTTGTCGAGTTCGGTGATCGCTTGACGCAGCGACTTCGGAAGCGTGCCGATCCCGCGTTCGTGTCGTTGGCGTTCGCCCAGATCGTAGGTTGAACCGGCCAGCGCGCTGCCGGGGAGCACGCTGCGCGAGATGCCGTCGGTTGCCGCGCCGAGCAGAACCGCGAGCGCGAGATAGGGATTGCAGGCGGGATCCGGACTGCGCATTTCGATATGCCGCGGGCGGCTCGCGGGCGGCACGCGCACCAACGCGTTGACGCTGCGCTCGGACCAGACCGTGTAGATCGGTGCGTCCCACGCCGCCACCAATCGTTTGTAGGAATTGACCGTGGAGTTACAGATGGCCGTCGTCGCTGCCGCATGTTCGAGCAATCCCCCGATGACATACAGCATCGTCTCTTCGTCGGCTCCGTCACCGAGCATCAACTCGACGTGCAGTCCGCTTCCGGCGCTTTCCTCGAGTGGTTTGGGCATGAAGGTCGCATCGAGACCGAATCCCGTGGCCACGTGCTTGGCGATCGTGCGCAAAGTGAGCACGTTGTCCGCGGCGGCGAGCGGATCGACGAAGGCGAGGTCGATCTCGTGCTGTCCCGCACCGATCTCGTGATGGGCCGACGCGACCGCGATGCCCATGCTTTGCAGCGCCGCGACAATGGCGCTACGCGCATCTTCACCGCGATCGTTGGCCGAGAAATCGAAGTAGCTCCCGACGTCCGAGGTGCTGGTACCGCCTTCGAAGAGATAAAATTCGACCTCGAGCCCGATCTCCAGGCCCGGTAAGACAGCGCGCGCGCTTTCAACCGCGCGCGCAAGCGTTGTGCGCGGGCATCCCTCGAACGGCGCTCCATCCGGCATTGCGATATCGCAGAGCAGCCGCGCCTCGGCGCCCTCGGGGTTCGACCACGGGTAAATCGCGAAGGTGGCGGGATCCGGGCGCAACACCATATCCAGCTCTTCGCCGCGCACGAAGCCGTCGATCGATCCACCGTCGAAGGTCACACGGCCGTCAAGCGCAGCCTCGAGCTCGCTCGCCGGAATCGAAACGTTCTTGCTCACACCGAAGATGTCGGCGAAGACCAGTCGCACGAAGCGCACGTTGCGCTCCTTGGCGAGTTTGATGACGTCGCGCTTAGTGTTGGTTGTGGAGTGCATCGATCGCAATCGCTAGGCGAAGGGTGAGTTGGTCGTGCGCGCTCTCGAGCGAGCGGCCCGAGATATCGTTGATCTGTCGCAGCCGATAGAACACCGTATGACGGTGGACGTTGAGCGCAGAAGCGGTCGTCTTCACGTTTTGTCCCGTCGAAAAGTAGAGCGCGAGCGTGCGCTCGAGTTCGGTTTGGTGCTTCTCGTCGTAGGCGCGCAGCGGCGCGAGTACGCTTTCCGAGAGGCGCTGGAGATGGTCGACGCTTGCACCGGTGTAGAGCAACGGATATGCGCCGAGCTCGTCGAATGCGGCGACGCGCCCGACGCCGTAGATGCGGCGGGCGATTGCGAGCGCAGCCTCGGCGCCGGCCACGCCGCGCTTGGCCTCGAGCGCTGCAACGCTGGCTGCGACGCCGCCCGCGATCCGCAATCCCGGTTTGCGTTTCGCGGCACTCTTGGGCAGCAGGAGCGCTGCGGTCTTGGCGTTCTCGGCATCGACCTCGCGCGCCGCCGGCATCAGCACCAGCAGCGTAACCCCGCGTTCGATGATACCGACATCGGCTTCGCCCGAGCGAAACGTGTCGGCGGCGAGCACGCGCAGTTCGGCGAGTGCCGGCGCGTGATCTTCGTCCGTGCCCGCTTCAGCTTCAAGCGCGACGCAAACGTAGTGCGAAGCGAGCGCAATACCGCGCGCGCTCGCATCTTCACGCGCGGAGCTATGTTCGTGATAGGCGCCCCCGATCAGGCGCTCCCAAAACGTGCGACGGCGGCTTCGGCCGCCGTCTGCTTCTCGCGATAGTTCGAGGGCTATGGCCGCCGCGGCCAATCGCACGATCCTAGCGAGGTCGTCGTCCACCCCGTCGGGGCCCGGGAAGACCGACAAAAAGCCGAGTTGGTTGGTCCCGGCGGCGATCGGGACGGTGTGCGCCCGGCCGTTTTTTTGCCCGCGGGCGGTGGCCGGGAGGCTGCCTTTGCCGGCGGTCGCCACGTGGCGCCACTCGGCGTCCTCAACCAGGACCCCGGCTCCCGTGGCGTCGGAAAGGTGCGCGGCAAGCGCTTTCGCACCCCCGCCTGCAGCGGCCACGCGGGTTAATTCTTCCGCAAACTCCACGATCCGGTCGGGGGTCATCCGCAGTTCCTTCGGCGAATATGTCGATATTCTTGGAGATGGATCCGAAGGTTTTGCGCGAGGCCGTCGCCTCGATGTATCAGGATACGCCCGATGCGGTCGTGCTTTACGACACGACCGGGCATACCATTGCGGCGAACGATGCGGCACAGGCGCTGACCGGCTACAATCCCGCCGAATTCGTCGGATCCCCCTATCGCATGCACGTTTCCGACGATTCCGATCTCTCGCGGGTCGATGTGGCGATGAAGACCGCGCTCGCCGGCGGCACCGATCACTTCGACACGTTCGCCAAGCATCGCGACGGCACGGTGATCCCGGTCGAGTGTTACATCTTTCCGGCCCGCTTTAACGGCGAAATCGTCGGGGTCTTTGCCCAGGCACGCGACATCGTCGCGCTGCGTTCGGCCGAATCGTCACTCACGATCAACCAAGAAAAGTTTCGTTCGCTCTTCGAGTATCACCCCGATGGGATCATGGAGCTCAAGAGCACCGGAGCGATCTCGCGCGTCAACGTCGCCCTCGAAGGCGAAACCGGCTTCTTCGGCGAGCGGATCGTCGGCAAACCGTGGACGGAATTGATCGCGCCGGAGCGACGCGAGCCCGCGCTCGAGCTGCTTCGCAGCGCAATGCGCGGTGAGGCGGTCGAAGCCGACTCGCTGTTGCTCGACCGGCTCGGCAATCGCATCGACGTCCAACTCAAACTTGTGCCGCTCCACGCATCGGGCGCGATCACCGGCGCCTATGCCATCTTTAAGAACGTTGCCGCGCAACGCGCGGCGGAACGCGCGATCGAGGCGCAGAGCGAGCGCTTGCGCCGTCTGGTGATGGTAGCCGCCTCGGGGCACGAATCGCTGGAAAATCAAATCGACGAGGCGCTGAGCTTGGGCGTCGAACTCTTCGGTTGGGATATCGGTTACGTCGCGCAGTACCAAGGTCGCGATCGCGTGCTGCTGCGGAGCGCTTCGGGTGAAGCGCTCATAACGAAAGGTACGATTTATCCGGCGCGGGCGTCGTTCGCGCATCACGTCATGGAACGCAACGGGCCGTGTTTCGTCGCCGATATGGACGCGCCCGAACACCGCGAGGATCCGATCCGCGTCACCACGCCGTGGCGCTCGTATTTTGGCGTACCGCTGACGGTGTTCAACGAGTTTTACGGCGCGCTGGTCTTCGCCGGTCGCGCTCCTCGCGAAAATATCGATCCGAGCGAGCGCGATATGGTGCAACTGATCGGGCTGTTCGTGTCGGCTGCGCTCGAACGCGCGGCGCAAAACGAGCGGATCGAGCAGCTTGCTTTTAACGATGCGCTGACCGGCTTGCCGAACCGCGTGCTCTTCACCGACCGCATCGAGCAGACGATCGCGACGGCGCGCCGTTACGATCGCGGTTTTGCGGTGATGTACCTCGACATCGACCATTTCAAAACGATCAACGACAAGCACGGCCATGCGGTCGGCGATGCGGCCTTGCAGGAAGTCGCACACCGCCTGCGTCTAGCGACGCGTGAGAGCGACACGATTTCGCGCTTCGGCGGCGACGAGTTCGTGATCTTACAGCCGATCGTCGACGGCCCAAGCGATGCCGCCGATCTTGCCCGTAAGCTGAATGTCGCGATGCAGGAGCCGGTCGTCATCGACGGCGTCCCGCACAAGGTGCGCTTGAGCATCGGCATCGCGCTCTATCCGAGCGACGGTGCACGGATCGAAGAGTTGATGGAGGCCGCCGATCGCGCCCTCTACCGGGCAAAGAAGGAAGGCCGCAACCGCTGGTGCTTCGCCGATGCCGAGTCGGCGCGCCGCACGCTCAACAAGCCGCGCGTCATGCGCCGAGAAGCTGCGGAATAAACTGCCCCACCACGTAAAGTAGCGAGAGCAACCCGATCACGATAGCCGTGGTCCACGCAATCGTGTTTGCAAGCGGACCGTTCGTGTGCTCGCCCATAACCGACTTGCGGTTGATGATGATGAGCATCAGGACGAGTTCCGCGGGAAGCAACACGCCTTGCAGCAATTGGGCGAAGAGGATGAGCTGCAGCAGCGGCAGCCCCGGGATGAGCACGAATCCTGCACCCAGCAACAATCCCGCCGCGAACAGAATAAAGAATACCGGGGCCTCCGAGAAACGGCGATCGATCGCGGCTTCGAAGCCCAACGCCTCGCAAATGATGTAGCTGGTCGAGAGCGGCAAGACCGTCGCGGTAAAGAGGCCGGCGTTCAGGATACCGATCGCAAAGATCAGCGCCGCCGCGTCGCCGGCGAGCGGTTTGAGGGCGACCGCAAAATCCATAGCGGTTTGGGGATTGAGTTTGGCGCCGTGTTCGTTGGCGATAAAGATCGTCGCAGCGTTTGCGATGATCATGAATCCGGCCAGCGCGATCGCGAGGATCGACCCATTGGTCACGTCGACGCGCGTGAAGGTCAAATCCTCGGTGCGTGAGCCTTTTTCGACGACCTGCGACTGTAGAAAGAACTGCATGTACGGCGAGATCGTTGTGCCGATCACAGTGACGACCATCGCGAGCCACCCGGCTTCGCGGAACTCAAAGTGTGGGATGAACGTGCCGACGGCTACGGCGTGCCAGTCGGGTTTGGCCAGCACTGCTGAGACGATGTAGGTCAGATAGATCAGCGAAAACGTGACAAAGACTCGTTCGACGATCTTGCTATTGAAGCGCAGAACAAAGAAGAAAACGGCGAGCAGCGCGACGGGTACGGCGATGTATCGCGAGACGTCGAAATGCTCGGCCGCGGCGGCGATTCCGGCGAACTCGGTCGACGTAATGAGCGTGTTGATCAGAAACAATACGATCATCGCAAAGACCGAGGTGCGGACGCCGAAGCCCTCGCGGATCAATGCCGCCAGGCCCTTGCCGGTGACGCATCCCATGCGGGCCGACATCTCTTGCACTACGATCAGCGCGACCGCGAGCGGAATCATCAACCACAGAATGTTGTAGCCGAACTGAGCACCGGCTGATGAATAGGTGGCGATGCCGCCGACGTCGTTGCCCGCTGACGCCGTGACAAAGCCGGGTCCGAGCACGGCAAAGAGCAGCACCAACGAACGCCAGGGAGGGCGGCGTCGGGGCGCCTCGGGCGCCGCCGCGAGGCTATCCGGCGACGTTTGCACTCGGATGACGCGAACGATGACGAGCGGTAAACTTGGGGAGTTTGCGCACCATGTCTTCGGGCATGATGGCGTCGATTGCATCATCGACGGTGACGATCCCGAGCATCTTGCCGCGGTCATCGACGACCGGAACGGCGAGGAGATCGTAGCGCGCGATCGTGGCCGCGACTTCCTCGGACGACATGTCGGGATGAATCGCGACGAGGTCCGTCTCCATGATCGTGTCGATCGACTCCGCAGGATCAGCCAAGAGCAATGTCCGCAGCGAGAGCGCGCCGAGCAATGTGTCCTCCTTGTCGACCACGTAAAGGTAGTAAATAAATTCGGACGTTGGGGCGATCTCGCGAATCTTGCGTATGGTCGCTTCGGCGCTGCGATGCGGATAGATCCAGGTGTAGTCGGTCGTCATCAGACCACCCGCGATGTCTTCGGCATATTTGACCAGCGCGCGCAATTCACTCGCCGTGTACTCGTTCATCTCCGAGAGCAACTCGTGTTGCTGCTCTTCGTCGAGTTCAGAGAGGAGGTCGGCCGCGTCGTCGGCGTCCATCTCCTCGATGATGTCGGCGGCGCGTTCGGTGCCGATATCTTCGATTAGCGAGCGCTGCTTTTCAGGGTCGAGATGCTCGAACGCGTCGGCGGCGGTCTCGTCGTCGAGTTGGCTGACGACAGCAGCGGCTTCGCGAGCGGAGAGATCGCTGATGATCTCGGCGAGCTCCGAGGGATGCATGCGCGAAAGCTTGCTCTCGGTGACCGAAAGGTTGACTTGCGTCGGATTGGCGTCGCGAATCGGGGCAACGGAATCCCAGGCGATCATCGAACGAGGAATCGCGCGGTAGATTCCCGGCGTAAAGCGCTTCCCGAACGACTTGAGGCCAAGCCGGCGGAGCAGGCCGGCGACGCCGACGTCGGCAGCGACCACTCGTAGTCCATCCCCGGCGCGCGCGATCTCGAGGTCGTTGATCCGCACGACCTTGCGGCCATCTACGTCGACGATCTGCTTGTCCAGAAGGTCGGCTATCAGGAAGAGCGCGCTCTCCTCGGGAGGCGCCGGCTCTTTGGGTGTCATCGTCAGTGCGACGGTCTTGCCGTCGGGGTCGATCGTCGCGACGCTCTCGATCGGCGCGAAGCGCAGACCTTGCGAGGTCTTGATCACCAAGCCGTCGATGCGGGGAAAGACGTCGTCGGGTTTATTGACGAGAAAATCGGTGACCCGGCCGATCGGAATCTCGTTGACGGTCGCCTTGCGGCCGACAAGCTCGGAGATGAACCCCTCCGTAAACGCCATAACCCACCTCAATCGCGACAGAGCTTTGGCACCACGGATCTTAGGGGCACGCCCCAGCCGCGTTAGACACCGCCTTAAGTCGGCGCAGTCTGTTCTACCTCACTTGGCGTCTCTCGACGTTTCGGGGCAGCGGCATGTGTATCACGTGGACGCCTCACCTAGCGAGGTATCCTCATCTCTAAGTATAGGTTGTGGGTCAACCCTACGGGGCCGGCCCTCCGCTAAGCGATCAGCGCTTGGATGAGCAGGGCGGTCATGATCTTGCCGTTGCTCTGGATCTGCGAAAGCACCTCGGTGCCGACGCTGGTCAAGATTTGCTCGCGCGTGTAGTCGGTGGTCGCTTGCCCGACGTTGAGGTCGGTGATGTTGCTGACCGATGATTGCAAGTTGACGATCGTCGTATTGTCGACGCTGTTGTCGTCGTTCATCGCGACGATTTGCGCGCCGATCTGCGCTTCGTTGGTCGTAATTGCGGTGAGCGCATTCTGCACGAGAAGTTGCGAATTCGACGCGACGATATTGTTGCTCGAAGCCGTTCCAACGACTTGCGTACCATTTGATCCGGGAACGATGGTGATCTCTTGCGGTAACGTGCACGAGATGTCCGAGATGCCCAGCGCGTTAGTGTTCACGGTCGGCAAGCTGATGCCGAGCGTTTGGCCCTCATCGCCGCCGTCGTTGATCGTGAGTGCTGTCCCGGTCGAGGCTCCGACTGCGCCCGTTATGAGGTAGGCCTGCGACGCGCCCACGTCTTGCTGGGTGATGTTTCCAAAGGTGTAGGTCAGGATGTTGATCGCACCTGACGGCGAGAAGAGCGCGTTGGGCGTGGCACTCGGCGTCGGACCGATACCAGCCGGATACGCCGAAACGTCTGAAAAGAGTGGCGCGCTTCCGAATGACGAGCCGGCCAAACTGTACACGTCGATTCGTACCAGAACGCCTGGACCGACCTGCACCGTGCCGGAGTCTGGGTCCACGAGATTATCACCTTGGGATATGACGCTAAAGACGACCAGTGCCGGAATGTTGAAGCCGCCGATTGAGGGTATGGCGGCACTCGTGATGAGCGGACCCGGATTGCCGGCGCTGTTCGTAGCGCCGCTAGAGTTGACGACCGTCGGCGTTCCGCCGTTTGGTGATGCGACTTGCGTAAGCGTCGGATTTGATCCCTGCGACGTGTCGAACTGACCGTTGAGCAGATTCAATCCGTTGAAGTTTGTCTTTTCACCGATCGTGTTGATCTCAGTCAGCAACTGACCGATCTCAGCTTGGATATTCTCGAGGTCCGACGTCGAGTTGATGTCGCTGTTGGCTTCGACGAGCAGGTTGTTGATGCGCACGAGGATGTTCTGAGCCGTCTCGAGCGCGCCGTTGGCAACGTTGAGCGCGTTGATGCCGTTCTGCACGTTGTTGACGGATTGCTGGAGGCCGCCGACTTTGCTCGTGAGATTGGTCGCGATCGCGTTGCCGCTGGGATCATCGGCTGCGCTGTTGATGCGCAGCCCCGATGAGAGTTGCTGAACCGTCTTCTCAAACGCAAGCTGATTGCGGTCGAGGTTCAGCAGGACGTCATCCGCTCCGATCTGTACGTTCATTCGCGCGCTCCCATCCTATGGAGTGCGCCATGAATCGCAAATCGGCAACGGCCGCGCGGACGTGCAAAACCGATCGAGCGGATGTGCTGACGCTCGATGCGGTGCAACGTGCAGGCGGCCGTGACGGAAGCGGATTGAGAACCGGTGCTGGGCACACAAACGAAAACTGCACGAGAGACTCGGTCTTTCGCGCGTGTCAACAGTCCGTGTAATATTCGAGCTTGCGAGCCGCTCCGAAGAACGAAATCGCTGCCCCCCAGCACATCCATGAACGGAGTCGTTTCCTCCCTGAAACTTCCCTGTAGTACTTCTATCGGCAGGGGGGCCGGAAAAGTTTGGGCCAAGGGCTCTCAGGTTGATTAAGAGCCGGGTCCCGGTTTTCCGAAACCCAAGGAGAACCATGGGCCGCCTTCTTCAGATACTCGGTTGTGTGCTGATGCTTGCCGCAGCCGGCGCCGCCGCGGGCGGCAGCCGGGCGGATGCCGAGATTTTGGCACCCCTCGGCCGGGCGATCCAGGCCGCTATGAGCGCATCCGGCATCGCGACCGCGGCGCCCAGCCCAACGCCGACCCCCAAGCCCGCCGTGAGGGAGAGCCGTGGCGGGCCGCTCATGTTCAACGTCTCGGGCAGTCTCTCGCTGGGCGAGTCTTCGACGGCGACCAGCTTTGGGCAGACCGGATTTTTCACGCCGACCCCCGGCCCGAACGGCACGCCCTCGCCGGGCCCCTTTCCGTTTCAGCAAGCCTCGACCAGCTCGCAGAACACCGCTGAGGTGGGCGCCGGCTTTACCGCGGACATCTCGCGACGCACCGCGACCACCAGCACCGACTTCAAGTTCCCCTTTGGGATCTCGGCCAACGGCGCATCGGTGGCCGGCGTGCCGCAGTTTCTGTACTCCACCCCCAAATATTCGCTCGGTTACGGCGCTCAGCAACTGCTCGCGCTTGGCCAGCTCCAGTTGGGCGCGACGCTGCGCGGCTTCGAGCTGGTCTTACCGCAGCGCTACGGGCAGGCGATTTATTACGAGGGCCCGGCACTCGGCCCCAATCAGGAAACGGACAAGCTCACGGGCGTGCTGATGCAGGAGGCACGCGGTAATGCTCTCTACGAGGGCGGGTTCACCTACGCCACGGGGCCGGCGGCCGGAAAACTGAAAATGTTCGAATTCGGCACTGCGACAACGCTGCATACGCTGAGCCTGATCGCCGAAGGCGCGTGGCAATCGCGATCGGATGGCGACGGCTCGCCCCACGGGCTAGCCGCGCAATTGCGCTTAGACGATCTCGGAAAGAACGGCGAGTGCTCAACGAGTCTGCGCGGCGTCCCCGATCAATTCGTTACCTTTAGCTCCGGCGAGATCTACAGCGATAAGTATGCCGATTTAAATTGCCACTCGTCGCGTGTGCCGATCTTCGTCGACACGAACTACGAGAAGAGCGGCGATGCCATCTTCGGCGTGACGACACAACGTGTCTCAACGATTAGCTATTCACCGACACCGAAATTCGGTGGGCTCGCATTTTCGTTTACCCGCCAAGACGGGAACAGCGAGGGTGAGGAGCTATGGTCGAATACGGGTACCGTCTCACTAGCAACGCAGTTCCTTCACACCAGCGCGCTGATCGGCGGGCAATTTCAACACTCGGTGGATGACGGTGCGGTGAACGAAACGCAATCCATCTTAGCGAGTCTGCGGCGGCCGCTCGGCGCTCATCTCAGCCTCGGCTTAAGTGGGCAGATCCAAAAGTCGACGCAAATCTCGGCGCCGCCCTCGCCGGACGCAACCGCAACCCCGTTCGGCAGCCTCGTTCCCGTAGTCGGTTTGCAAAAAGGTATTGCCTTTAGCATCGCGCAGCAGTGGAGAAAAACGTCGGTGCAAGTCGGCGAAACGATCACCCGTACGATCTCGGATACGAGTAACGCGCTTCAGCGAACCCCGCTGATCAACGTGACGCAGCGAATCTCGCCGGTGATCTCGGTAACGACCTCACTGGGTTACCAGACATTACGCGACCAACTCAACCCCGCGGCTAACGGACGCAGTCGCGTGTTCTCCATCGCGCTCAACGCCCCGTTCACATACGGCAATACCAGTGTGAGCGGACGCATCGACCCGCGCCTTCCGGCAACGATCGCGGGAAAGGTCTTGCTTTCCGGTTCGAACGCTACCGGGTCGGGTGCAAATTCGAACTTTGCGACGTTTGGGAACTCCGGCGGCGGAGTTGGCAACGTCCTCGTCACGCTCGACAATAAATTCGTCCAGCGCACGGATGTGAGCGGCAGTTTCCAGTTTGCATTTGTTCCGCCCGGGCAACATCAGATCACCATCGACAATTCGTCGATCCCACGCGGGTTCACCGCGAGCAATCCGGTGCAGACCATCACGGTGCAAGGCGGTCAGGCAGCAACGGCATCGTTCTACATCGGCACGTATGGCGGCATTCTCGGCCACGTGTACGGAACCGATTCGTCCGGCAACCCGATGCCGCTCTCAAACGTTCAATTGCGGGTCGACGGTGGAAACTATGCGCAAACCGACAATAGCGGAGCCTACGGCTTTGGTGGCCTCAGCGCAGGAGAACATACGGTCACCGTCATTCCGCAAACCATTCCGGCCAGCGCCGACTTCGCGCCCGAGACGCTCGTGCGGAAAGTTTCCGTTAGCGACGGACGCTACGCCACGCTCGATTTTCGCGCTCAGTTGTTGGGCTCGATCGCGGGCACGATTGTGTACGCGAAGGACATGGATCAACAAGCTGGAGGCGGGGTGCTCAACGCCTATGTCGTAGCCGAGCCGGGTGAACACGCATCGATCGATGAGGACGACGGCAGTTTCATCATGGACAACTTGCCGGCGGGAGACTACACGCTTTCGGTCGATCCCGAAACGATCAAGGCGGGTCTAGGTGCCGCGCCGGAAACGGTAACCGTACATTTGGGACCCGGGGAACATTACAGCGGAGTCCAGTTCCTCGTCGGCCGTTTTGAAAAGAAGGTGGTCTTCTCGCTGCTATCCGGAGGCGGCGGCGCCGCATCGCCTCCGACGGTACCAACGATGCGTTTGAGCGAGATGCGTCTGCCCCAGCGCGGGACGACCACGGTTACAATTAGCGCGCCGGCTGATGCGCAGGACGTTTCGGCCACGGCCTTCGGCAAGCGGGTTACCCTTGCGTATGACAAGGAGGTCGAGAAGTGGCTAGGCGAGATCGAGGTACCGGTTCATGCGGTTGCGGGTCCGTATCCGGTCGAGGGCAGCGTTCATGGGACGGCCATTTCACCGAACGCAATCCTTACCGTCGATCCGAAGTTGCCGCTGGTTATGGTGCAGTTTTTGTCGCACACCAACGCCCTCGGTCAGACGGCTACGATCCGGGCGCGCTTCCTCGTCGACGTGCACGAAGGCGACAAAATCACGTGGGAGGACGGGACGCAAACCGTGCTTGGCAAGCCCGTGAGCGGACGCGTCTTTACGTTCCAAAAACAGCTAACTTTACTTCCCCTACACGGACTGTTATTAACTCCCAGGGGACCGATACCGATAGAACTGTTGTAACTCGCTTCCTCGCTCAGCAACGGATGGCACCCTCGCGCATGGTGACAAGGACATCGCAACGTGAAACCCTCTCTCGCGTGGACTTGCGCCTAATCGGGACGTACCGTAATGATGCGAAACCCTCAAGGCCTTCGCCGTTGGGCCGCCGCCGCAGGGGCCGTCGTCGCATCGATGGCGATTGCGACCGTTGCTTTCGCCGGTGGAAACGTTGCCCAGCCACGTGTGCCTATCGCACCGCTGCCGGCCATTTCGGCGCGACCGGTGGCCACCGTGCTTCCGCCGTCGGCGGGTGGCGCGCGGCGTCTCGTGCCCGGTCACTGTCCGGGAATCAACCTCAAGGCGATCAAGTCGGGCGAGAAGGTGCCCCTTTCGTGTTTGCCAGTGCTTCCGCTGCGGAGTACGGTCGAATACCGCAACCCCGAAAGCGACGGCGAAAGGTGGCCGATTTCATCCGCTGGCGGCGACCGGCGCGACTGTCGACCTTACGGCCGCTGCTAACTGCGGGTCGACCGGTGCGCTCTATGCCATCGGCTGTTCGCTGACGTGGGAAGCGACCAACAACGGCGACTGGAGTCAGACTGATTCATACGCCGACTACCAGGTACTGCCGAATTCGACCACGGCGACGTTAGTCGGCACCAATGGCTATGCATACAACGCGGCGACCGCGCACGTGACGACGCTGACGACGCAGGGAACCTATGCGTTCTTTGTCTACGACGTGACGGCGCAAGTCATCGTCTCGATCGTCTACGTCAATGCCGGACAGTCGTTCTCGATCGGCGTCTATCAGGATCCGTACCACACGCAGGCCTCGTATCAATTCAACGTCAACACGAGCTCCGCTGCGTATATTTATCTTCCCGATGTCTCGACCAACGACGTCTATGTCGTATACGTCATGTCGACGTCGGTGAACACGTACTGCGTGTATGTCACCCCGAATTCCACGCCCGCACCAGGGGCGCCAAGCCCGATGCCGAGTGGAGCGGTCAGCTCACTCCTTTGTAATCCGGCGAACTCGCCGGGTATTCAAGCGCCGAGCGGTCAGCTTTCGCTGACGTGGTCGCTGAGCAATAACTATCAGGCCGGAACGTATTCGGTCGTTGTTTACGACAAGACGGCAGGGCAGACGGTCGGCCAGGTTCAGGTTTCGCTGACCGGTTTCCAACAGTACGGATTCCTTCTCTATGGGACGCCGGCGCCTGGGCCGTCGCCGGCCGCACCGGCTACGCCCTCGGCGATTCAATTCGCCTGGGACAGCGCGAACGATCAGTCGACCGGAGGCATCGTCGCGGACGTTCCCAACCAAGTCGGCGGCACGTACCGCATGACCGCGACCGATCCCGGACGGCCAAGTCGTCTACGTTGCGACGACCAACACGATCCCGGGCACGTGTACGCTCACGAGTAACACCTCGCCGACGTGTACGGCGACCGGCACCTTCCAGTTTTCGGCCGCAAGTCCGACGCTGAATCCGCCGGGCACGTATCCCAACAATATCTGGACCATGCAGCTCTATAATCCGGCGACGAAAGCGCTCGAAGCTTCGCAGGCGTTCCAGATCATGGGCTACAGCATGCAGACGCAGTTCACGATTGGCGGCGTCACCGGCGATACGATGATCTTCGGGTGTTGTACGACTGGGAACGTGTATAACGTCGCAGCCAGCATGGTGTTCAACAATACCGCGAACTTCAATTATCCCAACGCCCCGGATCCGATCGCGGGTATCGAGTACACGACGGGCCCCGCCTCGGGGCTGGCGACCGCCTTCACGCCGCCGAGCGGCACGACCGGATACGGCGTCACGATTGCCGTCGCCGGCTGCACGGGCGCCTACAACAGTGCAGGCGGTTGCACGGAGACCGTCACTGACAGCAGCGGAAATAGCTGGACGCTGGCCGATCATTGCAGTACTGCGACACCGACAGCGCCGGGTACGACGGGTCAGTGCGTGCTCAAGTTTTCTCCGTCCAATCAAGTGACGCTGCTCCCGGGCAAGTCGATTACCGTTTCCGGACTGACGTTCTATGCCGAGGGCGGTACCAACACGTGGCCGTGCTACCTCGTCCCCTGCTCAACCGCGACCTCGATCCTACCGGCGGACGGCCTGTCGTGGTCGAACACCGGCGCTACGTCGCCGGCATGGACGCCGGTTTATTACGGCAGTTCAGGCTCAACGCTTGCGGGTACCGCAAACGCGCATTACATCGGCTCGGCCACGTTCCCCGGCAACACATCGCGCAATGCCGTCGCTCAGGCGACCAATCCGCCGACGACGCCGTGGATCAACACGCACTTCTATCCGGCCAACTTCGCGCAAGGCGAGTATCAGAACAGTACGCCGTTTGCGATTGCCGCCGGCCGCGAAGACATCATGGTCGTTCAAATTGCGAATTGCAGCGCAGCCGGAGCTCCGGCACCGGGTTGTACGGCCGCTAGCGCTCAAGACCTGGGCGAGGTCGCGATCAGCTTCCCGACCAACATCGATGCCGCGGAGATCACGGTTGATCCGAGTGAACCGGCGTATACTGCCGGCAACTACTACGTCCTTGCGACGACCGGCACCAACGGGTGCAATACCACCATTGGAACCAATGCGATCTGCCTCAATGCCGGCGGCTCCGCGTACAACGCGACGAACGGCAACAAGGCCACCTCACCCATCGCGGCGGGCGGTTTTGCGCAGATTTGGCTCGACGTGCCCGCGTCACAGGCTGCATATATATCGCAAGAACTGCAAGTACAGGGCTGGTCGCAAAGCGAGTACACGTGGGTGACGCTGACCGCCGACGGCCACACCGAGACTCCGGTTGCGGGCGGAGCGGTCGCGGGCAGCGCCGTGGACGCCCTCTCGATTCAGGGTCTCTCGCTCAACAGCAACCTGATGGCAGCGCAGTTCAATCCATCAACGGTGTCGCCGGGCGCGACGACTACGACCTATTCGCTCACCTTTGACAATACGACGCTAGCGGCGGACCCGAATCCTGATCCGGTCGATGCAATCGTGATCGAGCAGGCAACGAGCAACGCTTGGAACCTGACGGCACCGACGTTCTCGGGCACGGGCTCGGCCGGCTGGGCGAATCTCTCGACGACCGGCTATAACGTCGCCGGCAACGACTTGGAATACTGGTTCGGTGTTTGCGCCAACCAGTATACGAATAACACCACCGCAGGTCCGCCGCAGCCTCCAACGGCTCCGACGAATCCAACGGCGGCGCAAACTGCGCTCGGCGCCGCGTGTACGGCGGCGCAAGAGCAAGACGCGATTGCACCGGGCGGTGCGCTCACGATCAACTTCACGTTGGCCAATGTCACGACCGGGTACGCAGACGTTCTACCTGTACGCGCACGGCGCGAACGGCGGCGGCTGGTCGTCGCCCAAGACCATGACGGTGACGTCGTCGAGCAAGACGGCGAGTGCGAAATTCTACTCGGTTGCGTCGGGGGCGACCGACGCGAGTTGCGACACGGCTTCAAACGTGTCCACCAATACGGTTGCCTCAGTCTCGAAGTCGCCGAACTGCTTTATCTACGAAGTCACCAACACGAGCTCGAGCGGTCAGAGCATCGGAACGGTCAACATTTCGCTGCCTGCATTCGACATCAACGGACTGGCGACGAGCGGTACCGATTGGTCCCTCGTTGGGAGCCCGGTCACGCAATACGTTGTGCTCGGAAGAATTAATGCCGGCGCCTTTGTGACGACGGGCATTCCCGCCGGCTGTGCGATCAACGTTGCGAACACATTCGATCCGACGCCGGGAAGCACGAACGGTCAGATCCAAGTGAGTGGGTGCACCGGATTGGCGCCGACCGATAACATCGCCGTGGAGTTCGTTGCCAACACACCGAGCACCGAGAGCGACAGCTACCTGCTGCCGGCGACGATCGACGGCGTGACGTCCGGGTTAGCCTGGACCGGTTCGGATGAGGTGTCGGTGGCGTTCTCGCTCGGCCTCGCGATCAGCGTCGATCCGTCGAACCCGGGCCCGGGCAACTCGCATCCGAACGTGGTCTGCAACCCCGCGCAATGCACCTTCTCGGGTGAGACGGTGAACTTCGGCGAGTTCGCAGCCAACACTACGATTACGGGCACGGACGTAGTTCGCGCCACGGTCGTGTACGAAGGGTCGACGGTCGTGGCGACCTGCCCGGCTGGGGCCGGTACGGTGGCCAACACATGGCAACTGCAAGTCTCGGCGTCAGCCAATGCAACGACCGAGCTGCTGACGTCAGAGGACGAGACGAACTCGACCAGCGGCCTCACCTATGCGGCGGGTGTCGCCACATACTTTAGCCCGACCTCGAGCACGACCACCCTTGCTTGCGGGAATTACACGGCCAACTCGGACTTCGACGTGCTCCAGAACTTCGAGGTTCAGAACGGTGCCGATATCTCCGGCCACCAAGTGACAATTCTTTACACTTTGATCGGCAATTAAACTAAAGTTTTCCGTCTCTCCATCAAAAGGGGCGCCGCAATTATTTCGCGGCGCCCCTTTTCTTATGCGACTTTTATGCGGTGAAATACGGCGAAATGGCTGTCCCGCTCTTCTTTACCGAACCTCTATGCATTTCTTAACGCCCCCTGCACGCACAGCTACTAACCAGGGACTCAAGGCTGCCGATAAGTTCTATGTACCTACTAATCCTCGCCATGGATGGCAACTCTCGCGCATACGGTGAAAGGATCATGAACATTAAACGCATCGCAGCGCTGCTCACATTGGGCGCTCTTCTCTCAACCGCGGCTCCGGCTTTGGCCGTCACCCAAACCGGTACCGTCAACGTCGAATGGAACTACGCCATTACGGCGACCATCGCAATGTATACCCAGACCACGGCTTCGAAGACCTCGGTCACGCCTGCAGCTAACGACATCTACTGGGCCAGCAGCCCGGCCGGAAGCCTCGTTAGCGGTTGCAACGGCACGACTGCCACGGCATCTGCCGGCAAAGACGGCAGCGGCGGCAACGGCGCTTGGGCTAGCGGCGTTGTCAACTTCGGCCTCGTCGTGGCCGACAGCACCGACTATACCAACTGCCTCGAAACGAACGCCGTCGACGCCTATATCGTCACGAATGACAGCCTTGGCGCTAACGTGACCGTGCAGGCCACAGCCGGCGTGCCCTCCGCCTACGACACGGCTTCGAATGGCTCGCTCCTCTGCATCCTGCCCGATGGCGCGTGGAACACGGCCGGTAACACGGCGTGGACCGCCTCAGCCCGCGTGGCTGCCGTCTCGATGAACAGCACGACCGCGTGCTCGAGCGGTACCCTCGTTCCGTCTGCCTCGGCCGCCAACATCCTGGCGCTGACCAAGGCCACCACGGGTTCGGACCTCAACCACGACATCCAGCTCAACATGGGACCGCAAATGCAGAGCGGCGCCCAAACAGTGACCCTGACCTACACGATCACGAGCAACTAGGATAGAGGAAGAGCGCCCTTCGTCGCGGGACCGGACAACGCTCCGCGGCGAAGGGAGTTGGGATATGCTGCAGTTGAATCGCCTGACCACGTTACTCGTCGGCCTCGTCATCCTCTTCGGCGCGGCCACGACCACCGGGGATACCATCGGACTCGGTATTACGGTAACCCCGGGGAAATACGAAGCCGCTATCCCGCTCGGAACCACCTATAACGTCCCGATAACGGTCGCCAACACAACCTCGAGTTCGGTCCACATCCTGGCGGCGCTATCGGACTTCTCGCTCTCGCAAAGTGGTAATTACGAGTTTGAGAAAATTGGAACCAGCCACTATTCGCTGCTCCGCTGGGCATCGATCCGGCCGCGCGAGTTCGACATCCCGCAAGGGACGGCGCAACAAGTGCAGCTCACGATCGCGGTACCATCGGACCAGCAGCTCGCCGGTGAATATGCCGGAGTGGTCTTCTTCCAAACCAGGCCTGAGCGGCGCCAAGGCGGCGTCGCCTTCTCGGCCCGAGTCGCGTCGAAGTTCTACATCACCATACCGAACACGGTGCAAGTCAACGGCGCGATTACCAAGATGACGAGTGCGAAGGCGCCCGGTCGTCAAGTCTACCGAGTGCTCTTCAAAAACGTCGGTAACGCCCATGAGTACTTACGCGGTCAGGTGACCGTGCAAAAGGGCGGAACGGTTTTATATCAGGTGCCGATGCCCGACAACATGCTGGTCGAGCGCGGCGGCGAACGATTGATCGAACTGACCGGTAAGGCACTGGAACCCGGGACGTATCAAGCGATCGCGACCATCGACTACGGTGGAAAAACGGAAACGGGCGGCGAGATCAATTTCGACGTCCACTAGCCGAATCAAAACGAGCACAGGGAGCGTGTAGGTCACTTCGATGAAACGGTATCTATTGGGATTGATGGGCGGGGTCTTCGCCGCGATGGCGATGATCGTCGTCTTGTCCCCAGCCGGCGCGGCAACCGCGACCGGTACCGTTAGGGTCGAGTGGCACGCACTCCCGATGATCAACTTTTCTTTGACGCCGAACTATAACGCCGGCTACGGTGCGGTCCTCGCGACCTTCGGGACGCAGCCCGCGCCCACGCACGGCCCGGGCGCAACCGGCGTCGGGACGGGGACTGTCGACTTCGGAACAACGCTTTCGGGCGACACGTACCTGTATAAGTACGCCGCGCATTTGCATGTCACCACCAACGATACGGCCGGCTTCCTCGTCTACGGCGAGGCGGCCGCAGTGCTCACGAATAACAGCAACGGTGACACCTACGCCGGACCCACTCTCTACTATCTCAACAGTGGCGCAAGTTCAGACTCCAATACCGGCTTCACGCCGGGACTGCCGTTTGCGACGACAACGGGCCTCGTTTCGGGCGGGACTGATTCGATTACGAATCCGGCAACGATAACCTATATGACCTATCCAAGTCCGGTCGCGATCTCGGCTAGCGCGAACGGCGACTTCTACTACGATTACCAGTTTCGAGTGCCGGGTGCAGCCACGGGCGGCAACTACTACCTTTGGATCGTCTATACGGTGGTCGGAGAATGAAACGCGCGCAACTCGTGCTCGTCGCCCTCGGGATTGCAATCCTTGGGATCGTGCTGACTCAGCCGGTGAAGGCGACGATCCAAACGCAGCAGGCCCAAATTGTCGTGAACGTGGTCGTGCAAGTCGTCGGAACTCCCATCGGATACGTTCCGCATCAGGCACCGGCGCAGGGCGGTTTGACGATTGCATCAGCGCTGCGACGCGCGGTGCCTTCAGTCCAGCGCGCGTTTAACGCCGAGGGGCTTCATTTCGAGGGCGATTCGTCGACGCTCGTCGCCCAGGCACAAGTACAGCACTCGGTGCTCGTGCAGGCTGAGGTGACACCCAATCCTAAGGGAACGATACTTGTCACCAATGTGCCGAACGTTACGGTCACGGCCGCGCCAGGCCAGACCGTGAGGGTCACGCCGGCGTGCTCTTTGACGGTCACGGTCAACATGACCACAGCGTGGTCCCTGGAGGAAGGGGTCACGAGCGACTTCTCCTCGGGCTTCCCGGGCAAAGACCTTGCCAACGACACCTACAAGAATTCGGCTACGCCGCTGCCGACCTCCACGCCGTACATCGTGTACGCCGACGACGGCAGCGTTTGGTCTGGCCTGGGCAGTGGAACCGCCATAACCACCTATTGCGTCGACCTCACGGTCACGGTTCCGTTGACGGTTACCGACGGCACCTACGTCACGAACGCCGTCTATACGCTCTTCAATTAACTTCGTGCATCTCGTCGCGAGCTCACGCCCAGTGCAATGAGCGCGGCGAGCAATGCAACGCCGTAGACGCTGCTACTTTGCCGATGCAAGGCTTCGTAGCCCGGGGTAAGAAGCGGCGTTTGTTGCATCTGCGGGATGATGACCGACGTCTCGTACGCGCCGCAACCAATGGCGAGCGCGAGCAATCCCACGATGACCGCCGCGGCGCGGCGAGACTCCAGTCGCGCGAAGACGGTGATAGCCGCGGCCACGACGGCGATCCAACCGCCGCTGCGCGCGATCGCCTGCACGCAGGCCGCGATCGTTGCTGCAAAAGCCGGCGTCGCGCCGATATGCGTGAACGCGATCGGCGCGAAGACGAAGGCGAACCCCGCCATCGCGCCAACCCAGAGACCAAGAATGATCGTCCGTAAGCTAAACCACATGCGAGGTTTCATTCCATCGTGCCCGCTCCCGATCCGTTAACGACCGCGCTGGCGGCGGCGCGCGAGGGGGCGGCGGTGCTGCTTGAACATGCCCATCGCCCGCTCGAAATCCAGGAGAAGGGCCGGCGCGCAGACATCGTGACCGTTGCCGACCGCGCGAGCGAGCGCGCGGTGATCGCACGCCTGCGCGCGGATTTCCCTGCAGCGGCGATTCTGGCCGAGGAGAGCGGTAGCGCACCGGGGACGAGCGACGAGCGCTGGATCATCGACCCGCTCGACGGAACCACCAACTACGCGCACGGCTATCCGCTGTATTGTGTTTCGATCGCCTTCGAGCGTGCGGGCGAATTGATCGCGGGTGTCGTCTACGCGCCGGCGCTGCTGGAATGCTTTGCCGCGGAGCTGCGGTGCGGGTGCGCGCTTGGGCGACGACGCGCTTTACGTTTCGGGCATCGATCGCGTCGCCGATGCGATGGTGTGCACCGGCTTTCACCCCGCCGACTTCGAACGCAACGCGCCATATTTTGCACGCGCGTCGGGGCGCGCGCAGGCCGTGCGGCGCGACGGCTCGGCGGCGCTGGATCTCGCGTTTACCGCGTGTGGACGGTTCGACGGCTTTTGGGAATTCGATCTGCACGCGTGGGATGTTGCAGCGGGGACACTCTTGGTGCGCGAGGCCGGAGGAACGGTCACGCGCGTCGACGGCGGCCCGGCAGAGGTCGACGCGCGCAGCATCCTTGCAAGTAACGGGCGAATCCATGCCGAGTTGCAGGGCGTCCTTGCATCCGAAGATAAGGACGCGCCATGAAGGCGCCGCTCATTGCTCGCGTTATCGGTCTGCTCTTTCTCGTTGCCGGCGTGGCCGGGCTCTTGCCGTGGATTGCGCCGGCCGCACCGCTCGACGCGCCGGTTGTGACGCTGGATATCGCCTATCGCATGCTCTTTTGGGTTTTTCCGGTTAACGTGGCGCACGATGTCTTGCATCTGCTCTTTGGCATCTGGGGCGTGGTTGCGAGCCTGCGCTTCAAATCATCGGTCCTCTACTGCCGCAGCGTTGTCTGGATCTACCTGCTTATTGTGATCTTGGGGATCATCCCGATCACGAACACGCTCTTCGGTGTCGCCCCGGTCTACGGCTGGGATGTCGCGCTGCATCTACTCATTGTATTGATCGCCGCGTACGGCGGTTACGGACGCGGTTCGATCGAGGACGTTGCCCAAGCGCCCGCGGCGTAATGTAACTTGATTGCGGTGAGGGCGGCGCGAACGCTCCACGCGATGATCCAGGCCACCGGCACGGCAAAGAGCCCGATGTGCGCGCGTTCGATGCAGAACCACGCAATCGGTAAAACCAAGACGCCGCATGCCAAGCCGACGGCCATCGAGAACTGCGTGTCGCCCGCCGCGCGAATCGGCGCGAGCGCGACCATCGCCCATCCCTTGATCGGCATCGTGACCATGTGCAGCGCGAGCGGCAGCGCCGCGACCGACGCAACCGCAGCGTTCATCGTGAAGAGAAAGGCGAGCGGCCACGCTGCAAGTGCGACCAGTGCGCCCGCAACCGTGGTTACCACGAGCGTCGTGCGCAGCGCTCGGCGCAGAAAAGCCTGCGCGCCTTGTGGATCGTGCGCGCCGATCCGCTGGCCGATCACCGTTTGCGTTGCGCTTTGCAGCGGGCTCGGCACCACGAAGGTGAGATCCGAGACGACGTTGAGCGCGCGGAATGCCGCGACGAGCGTCGAACCGAGCGGCGCGAGCATCGCGACGATCGCGACGTCGGGAGCGACGATTGCAAAACCGAAGACGCTTTCGGGCAAGCCGAGCCACGCGCAGCGCAGCGCGAGCGCCAGATCGACGCCACGCTGGGCAAAGATTCGATAGACCGGTTTGCGCGCAACGTAGATCAGCGCGAAGACGGCGGCGATCGTTTCGGAGGCGAGCGTCGAGATGCCCGCGCCGGTGATTCCAAAGGGACGGTGGGTCAGCCATCCAAGCGCAAGGACCGCGAGCAGCGGGATATGGATCAAATTGATGACGCCGAGCAAATACACCCCGAGCTTCCGATTGCCGGCCGAACCGAGCCCGACGATCAGCGTCGCTGACACGTTGATCGGAATGAGCGAAGCGCAGCGTAAGATGAGGTAGGTCGCGCTGGCGTGGACGCTGCCCAGGTTGCCGAGCATGGAGTGAAGCAGCGGCTGCGCACCAAGGAAGCTTGCCAGCGTCATGAGGATGGCGGCGACCGCAGGCACGACAAACCCGGCGCGAACCGTACGCGCGAAGCCATCGACGTCGTGTGCGCCGATCCGCTGCGCGGCGATGATGCCAAGCCCACTCCACAAACCGCCGAGCAGCATGATCAGCGTGAAGAAGACGGTCGTCGCCGCGGTGACGCCGGCCAGCGCCCCGACGCTGATGTAGCCGATCGCAATCGTGTCGACGGTGCCGAGCAGTTGATCTCCAAGCATCTGCACGGCAAGAGGCAGCGATAGGCGCCGCAGTGCGGCGCCTATCTTGGTGTGATCGACGATCATGGATTGCGCGTCGGTCATTTTCGAATGGCATCCAGCTCGCGGAAGAAGCGTTCGATTTCGTCGTCGCTGGTGTAGAAGTGCGGGCTCACGCGCAAACCGCAGCCGGGCCGGTGATCGATGAAGACGCGCCGCGCGATCAACTCGCGATACGCGCGATCCGAACCCTCGAAGTCGATCCCAATCCATCCGGTGCGCTGCTCCGGTTCGAGAGGCGTGTTAACGCGCAGCCCGCGTTCGAGCGCCATGTGCGCGATCCTCGTCGTGAGCCGCACGTTGTGTTCGCGAATGCGCGGGATGCCGATCTGCGCGATCAACTGATGGCCGGCCTGTGCCACGACGTAGCCGGGAATCGTCGGCGTTCCGTGCCCGAATCGATACATGGAGTCGGCGTAATGAATCGGTGCCTCTTCAAAATTGAACGGGCGCGCGTGCGCCATCCAGCCGGTTACCGCCGGATTGAGGTGTTTGCGTAATTCGGGTTTGACGTAGATCCAGCCGCAGCCGGGACCCCCGAGCAGCCACTTGTGTGAACCGCCGGTGACGACGTCGAGATCCCATGCGGTCACATCATAGGGATAGACGCCGGTGGTCTGATACGCGTCGACGCAGAGCAGGGCGCCGACCTTGCAACAGTGAGCTTGAATTGCGCGCACGTCGGCGATCGCTCCGGAGACGTAGTAGGCGTGCGAGAGCACCGCGATCGCGGTGCGCTCGGTAATCGCGCCGATGATGTGCTGCGTCGGGATCGTGCGCCCGTCGGGTGAATCGACGACGTGGACGCGGGCGCCGTAACGCTCCCAGGCGCGCCACACATAGGTGAGCGATGGGAACTGAAGCGCTTCGTAGACCACCTCGTTTCGCGCGTCGTTGAAGTCGAGGCTACTCGCAAGCGCCGCCTGCAGCACCGAAACATTCGGCCCGAGAAAGACACTGCCGCTGGGCGCGCCGATCAGCGCGCCGATGCCGTCGGCGATCGCACCGATCCGCGGCAGCCACGCTTCCCAGGCTTCCGGTCCGCTTGCCGCCCACTCGTCCCAGTAGGCCTCAAGCGCGGCTTTGGCGCCGAGCGGCGCTGCGCCCATCGAGTGGCTGACCAGATACGCGGAGTTGGCCAGAATCGGAAACTGATCGCGATGCTGCGGTTGCGTCGTCGTCGCGCTCATGCGTAGGAACCTTTGCCGAGATAACTGCGCACGTCCCACAGCTCGGGAAAGAAGCGATGGACGAGCGTGCCTTGCAGATATTGCGCGCCCGAAGAACCGCCCGTGCCGGTGCGCTGGCCGATCATGCGCTCGACCATCCTCACGTGGCGCCCGCGCCAGAGCAGAAAGCGTTCGTCGAATTCGATCAGATCCTCGAGCAGGAGATACAGATCGTAGTTGGCTTCGGCGTTCGTGTAGATCTGGCGTAGGCTCTCGATGAGCGCGGCGCCCGCCTCGCTTGCGAAACCGCGCCGCGCGAGCAACGCTTTGACGTGATCGTAGAGCGACGGCGCCTCCGCAAGCGCGTGGAGTTGTGCGCGCTGAGCGTCGGTCATCACAATGTGCGCTAGCGTCTCGGTCCGCCGGAGCCCGCAGAGAAACTCGATCTCGCGAAACTGGATCGACTGGAATCCGCTAGCCGGATTGAGGTTATCGCGAAAAGCGTTGAACTCTTGCGGCGTCATCGTCTCGAGCACGTCGACTTGCGATTCGAGCAGACGTTGAATCGTGTGCACGCGGCGGAAGTATTTGGAGACGCGAAGGAGTTCGTCGCGGTCCAGCGCCTCGATTGTGGCTTCCAGTTCGTGCCGCAGTTGCTTGAACCACAATTCGTAGACCTGATGGATGATGATAAAGAGCATCTCGTCGTGATGCTCGGGGCGAGAGAGCGGGGCTTGCAGGTCGAGCAGCTCGTTGACCTTGAGGTACGAGCCGTACGACAGACGATCGTCCACGTCGTTATTGAACGGTGACGGTGTAGGTCAGCGTTTTCGCGGGCGGCGCGTCGGGTTCGAACGCGCGGCTGTAGGTGAGCACGATGGTTGCGGTTCCCGTACGGTTGGCGTGATAGATGAAGATTTGCTGGCCCGGCGCACCCGGCACGGCTTGCGCCGCGGGCTGGCGTACGTTGCCCTCATACGCGACGATCAGATCGCCGCCGGGCAGCGTCTGCCCCCAGCTATACCCGGTCGACGCGTTTGAGGCAAGCGCGATGAAGAAGTCCTCGCCCGCCGTGACCGTGATGCCCGATGCCGCATCGCTCTCGATAAAGACCGGGGAATGGGGGCTGAGTGCGGAGGCGGGCGCCGCGGCGAGCATCACCGCGAGAAGCATCAGCAGAAAACGCTTCATGCTGCCGCTCCCTGCGTGCGCGCGATCTCCTCGTCGATCGATCCGCGTAAGACGTGCCATGCCATTAAGTAGTCACCACGTAGCGAGGCCAAGGGCGCCCGGAATGTTTCGGGCTTATTATGCTCGATGAACGCGTGCGAGAACCACGCCGGACCATACCCGGCCACAAGGCCCACGCCGGCAAGCCATGGTTTGCGCAGCGCGATCGCTCCCAGGACGATCGTCGTTGCGGCAATCGTTCCGGCGACATGGAGAGCGCGCGTACGCGAATCGCTGTGCGCTCGCAGATAGCGCGGCCAAAACTCTTCGAAATTCATAACATCCCCGGGATACGGGGCTCGGGCAGCTTCTCCTCGAAGCGACGCGCATGAAACGAGCCCTTGGTGCGGTGGCGCTCATCCTGCTGGTTGCCGGCTGCTCGCAGCAGTCTGCCCAATCCACGTCGTCCTCCTCGCCCACTGCTGCGGCGACCAATCCCATCGACTTTCCTTTATATGCTGGGAGTACGGTGCTTACCGCACGCGACTGGCGCGGGACGACCGGATCGAACGTGGCTGTTTCCGGGCGCGAAGTCATCGCGCAGTCAGATGCGACGCTCGGGGCGCTCGAAGGCTGGCTTCACGACGTCAGCGCAAATCCTCCACCGGGCTATAGCGTGGCGGTGAGCGGCTCGAGTGTCGACACGGCGCACCGTCACGCGGAAGCGATGGGCTTGCAGTTTCAGGTATTCTCACACACGGAGGGCGGCAAGACGCACGAGTTGGTGGTGGTGGTACTCGACCCAAAGACGTTTGAGTCCAAGGCCGGACCGGTGCTCGGCCTGATCGACAAGTACTCGATGCTGCCGCAAAGCTTCCGTGACCCCATCGACCAGCAGGCCAAGGCGCGAACCGGTTTTACCGTGAGCCAAGCGCTCGACCCGTCGCAACCGATCGGTGCGGCGCTCGCGGCAGCGAAAGCGTTGCGCGATTCCGGAGAACGCGGCGTGGTGTTGGTCGATGCCGCTAAAGTCTAAGCGCCGCGTTCTCGCGGCGCTCGCCGTCTTTTGCGCAACCGCCGCAACCCCGCCATATTCATACATCGGAGTGCAAGGACTCGCACTCGTCGGCGTGCATCGCGACGTCGCGGGCAGCCAATACGGCATCGGTGCCGGAGCGTTACTAGAATTGCAAGTTGGCGGACCGCGCTTCGGCATTCACCTCGAAGGCATTCCGGTCGTGAGCATTCCCGGCACGCGCCCGTCGGCCGCCTACGGACAGGCGACACCGGCGCTGGGCATCTTCAACGGCCAGGCGGAATATGCGCTCGATCGGGGAGGGCAAATATGGGTCGGCCTGGGCGAAACGGTGTACAACCAACGCACACCCTTGCCCGCGCAGGCACAGACGGTCTCCTCGCGGCTGGCCGGCGCGCGCTATACGCTGCGCCTCCATCGCACCTTGGGACAATCACATTTCCTCGAAGCCTTCGTCGGAACGGCGCCGTACCTGACCGGCTCCGATGTCTACGTCTTTCTTGACGGCGCGCCGAACTCGATCAGACCCGAGCGCGCATCGGAGGTCGATGCGTCGCTCACCTTTGGATACACGCATCGCCGTTCGCAATGGTTGATTGGCTTACGCACGCTGAATTTCACTGCGCGTTATCCACTCACGGGAGAAGCCGCCGATCGTAACGTTGGCTTCGGCCCCATTCTTGAGTGGAGAACAAGACTGTAATTATCTCAACTTGATACCTTCAAAGGCCAGGAGGCGGCGGCGAAGCGAGTTCGGTCCGGCACCTTTGACCCTGCCGTCAGCGCCGATCACGCGGTGCGCGGGAATCAGCAGATCGTAAGGCGTGCGGCGCATTGCTGCAGCAACGCCGCGGTGCGCAAGCGGTGCGCCGATAGCTCGCGCTACATCACCATATGAAATCAATTCACCGACTTCGAGGCTCGCGACGAGCTCCCACACAGCACATTGAAAGGCCGTGCCTTCCAGCAACAGCGGTAAGTCGAAACGGTTCAACTTTTTGCGAAAATACGCATCGATCTGGCGGCGCGCCTCGCGCAGAAGCGGATCGCTCGGCGTCGACGCGCGGGCGCGAGCGCGTGGCCGAAACGCGCAGGCGACGATCCGGCCCTGCTGCGCCTCTATATGCAGTACTGCGCCGATGGGCGTGGAAACCGTCATCTCGGCCTGGGCCATGTTGCATGCAGCCTTTGGGGAGTGTTGGTGAAGACCTTTTCGCTTAAGGGGAAAACCTTATTCATTACCGGAGCGAGCCGCGGAATCGGCTTAGCCATCGCGTTGCGTGCCGCGCGCGAGGGCGCGAACGTTGCGATCGCAGCGAAGACCGTTGAGCCCAACCCCAAGCTTCCCGGGACGATTTATACCGCAGCCCAAGAGATCGAGGCGGCGGGTGGGGCAGCCTTGCCGTTGCAATGTGACATTCGCTTCGAGGAGCAAGTGCAGGAGGCGGTCGCAAAAACCGTTGCCCGGTTCGGCGGGATCGACGTCTGCATCAACAATGCAAGCGCCATTTCCATCACGCCGACGGTGCAGACCGACATGAAGCGCTACGACTTGATGAACCAAATCAACGCACGCGGAACGTTCGTGTGCTCCAAAACGGCGATTCCGCATCTCGCCAAAGCCGAGAATCCGCATATCCTCAACCTTGCTCCGCCGTTGGATATGCAAGCGCGCTGGTTCAAGAACCACGTCGCCTACACCATGGCGAAGTTCGGGATGTCGATGTGTACGCTCGGCATGTCGGCGGAACTGGCCGGCCAAGGCATCGCCGTGAACTCGTTATGGCCGCTTACGACCATCGACACTGCCGCGGTTCGCAACCTGCTCGGCGGCGATTCGATGGCGCGCGTGTCGCGTAAGCCCGAGATCATGGGCGACGCGGCGATTGCCATTTTGCACCGGCCCTCCAGAGAATGCACGGGAAACTTCTTCATCGACGAAGAGGTGCTGGTTGCGCAGGGCATCGCTGATTTCTCTGCGTATGCCTACGACCCGAACTCGCCGCTGATGCCGGACTTTTTCGTTCCCGACGCAGTGATCGCGCGCTCCAAGACCAAGCTACTTCCACTCCCGGTTTGAGATGATGAGCGAACAGATTATTTACAGCAAAGACGGCGCCGTAGCGTCGATCCGGTTCAATCGGCCCGAGAAGAAGAACGCGATCACGGTCGCGATGTACCAGGCGCTCGTCGACGCGCTCGACGACGCGGCGCGCGATGATGCCGTGCGCGCGGTCGGGATCTTCGGCAGCGACGTGTTCACCGCAGGAAATGATCTCGGAGATTTTTTGGCTGCCGGAGGCGCGGCGACTGACGGTGAGTTGCCGGTCATCAAGCTTCTGCGCGCGCTGGTTGCGTTTGCGAAACCGTTGCTAGCGGGTGTCAAAGGTCCCGCTATTGGAATCGGCACTACGTTGCTCATGCACTGCGACGCGGTCGTTGCTGGGCGATCGGCGCGCTTCGCGTTGCCGTTTGTGCGCCTCGGCCTCGTCCCGGAGGCCGCCTCGAGCGTCCTCTTTCCGTTGATTGCGGGAAGGACACGGGCATCCTGGTTGATGCTCTCCGGCGAGCAGTTCGGTGCGGACGAAGCCAAAGAGATGGGCCTGGTGAACCGAGTGACGGACGACGTCGATGTCGACGGCGCGGTCGCGATGATGTGCGGAGCGCTGGCCGAACTTCCACCGAAGGCGCTTGCGAACACCAAACGGTTGCTCAAGGCGCGATTTGCAGATCTCGTCGACCGCGCGATGAGCGAAGAGCTCACGACCTTCGCGACGGCGCTCCAATCCGACGAAGCGCGTGCCGCGTTTATGAAATTCTTAGCGCGATAGCGCGGCAATGTTCGGCGGCATCCAAACCCCGCTCAAGGCCGAGGGCCGGGGCCAGTAGAGACGTAGCGCCAGCGTAAACTCGGATTTTGGGCAGCCGAGCCAATTCTGTACGCAATCGCCGATTGGTTCGCCGTATGCCAGATGGAGATCGAGCGATCGATTCGATCGCCGCGCGAGCGGTTCGCGGCTGTCGATCGTCGCCGGCGCCGAGGCTTCCACCGTAAAGCGGTGCTCATCGTCGAAGGCGCACAGCGACCAGAACGCGCGCGCCGGCGGTTCGTCCCAGGGATCGAAGTGCAGCAGGTAGTTGTTGCGTCCGGTGAGCCGGAGCTGATCCGTATCAAACCGCGCTTGGGCGCAGAGAACGTCGTGTACTGCGCTTGCAAGAAAATTATAGCGAGCGCCGCGCGCTCGCAGCAAATAGTCGGTCCCGTAATTCCCGGGATCTGCATTAATCGCCCATCCGTCCTGCTGCGTATCGGCGACGTCATCGATTTGTCTGCGCGCGTGTGCGACGGCATTCGCGGTGGCTTCGCGCGCCTCGTGACCGCGCAATGCGTCCAATGCTTCAACGGCGGATCCGTCAGCGCGAGTGGCTGGATTGTCGATCATCAGGTCGCGGATTCGGGAGAACGCCTCCTCCGCGCTCAGCGCGTCAACGTCGCTTAGGACCGGCGCCGGCTCGCGGCGCGGCGTTTCACTCCCGGTTGGCTCGAGCCGGTAGCGCTGATCAAGTGTGGCCAGATCGAGCGCTGGGGATAGCTCCTCAATCGACGTTTGCACGACCAAACAAACAAGATTCGTCGGCGCGTTAACGCGCGTACAATTCGATGGGATCGATCCGGTCCAATTTGGGCCGACGATTGCGAAACGATGTTCGGCGTTGCCCGACGCACGCGTTCCAAGGGTCGCAAAGACATTGCTCCACGCATCGATCAACGTCATCACGTAGTAGCTATCCGTGGGAAGCGACGTGAGTATTACCGGTGCCGGGCGCAAGTCGAGCCAGGCGACGGAGCACGCCAGATCTCGGTTGGGGAGCACGATGCCGCGCAACGAGGTTTCCGCAAGATCGAAGCAGTGGGCAAAACGATTGAAGATCGCCCCCTCACTCCCCGTCCCCCGCCGAGCCGCTGCATCCATCAGGAGCAGCGGAAAGCCATAGAGGTACGCTTGCGCAGCAGCGGGTTCGGGCTTCATGCGCGCAATGGTAGCAAACGCCCAGAAATGCGACAGTCCGAATCCAGGACGGCCAAGAAAGCGGGCGCTGTCCGAGGACAGCGCCCGCGCAGAATCCCCTAGGGGTTACTCGGGGTTTGCGGGTTCCCCGCTTCTGGTCCAAACGGATCGAACGCGTATTGAGCGCCGCGCGGCGTTCCGTTGCCCACAACGTAGTTGTATCCGGCATGTGACGGATAATATCCGTCGTTACCCGGGATGTTGTTGTGGAAGATCGGCCCATTTCCGACCGAGCCGAGCGCTGCGAGCGCGTAGAGGAGGTAGTTGACGTTTCCGGTGCGGCTCCCGAGCAGCTGGTCCTGCACCGCCTGCAGACCGGCAAACTCCGGTGACGACGCACTCGTTCCGATGAGGAGATAGAACTCGCCGCCGAGCGCGGTGACGTCGGAACTGCGATCGGCTCCGCACGGCTGAACCGAACCATACGGACAGCCTCCCATGTGCATGGAAACGTCGGGGACCGTTCGCGTCGACGCGCCGGTATTGACCAGATATTGATAGAGCGGTTTTTGGAAGTAGAGGCTCTTGCCGCCGCCCGATCCCCAAACCTCGCCGGCCGGTTCACCCGAGCTCGGGGAGAAGAGATCGTCGTAGGCATTTTCGGAGACATAAGCCGAGCGCAACGAGCCGCTATTGAAGCTCGTCACGAGGTTCGTGCCGCCGACACCGGTGACGTCGGTGTCATCGGATGCCCAATTGACGCCAAGGGTTGCGACCGCGCCGGTTACGTCGGTGCAGTTCAGCGCGCCGTTGTCGCCGGAAGATTGCACGAACGTGATGCCCTGCGCGTTGCCCTGTCGATACAGGTCGTGGAACGTGCTGAGCAGGTACGTGAAGTCTTCGCCGCCGTTGTACGCGGCCGTGAAGTAGAGCTCACATAGGCCGAACGACGTGCTGACCACGTCGGCTTTGTTATCCTCGACGATTGCCGTGTCCATATCCAGGAACGACGGCACGATGGAAGCGTCCGGCGCTTCGTAGACCATGATCGTTGCGCCGGGCGCCGAGCCGCCGGATTGCTGCACGTCGAGGGAAACCTCGTCGCAATCGCCGTTATTGATGTCGAACGGCGGGCTTCCGCCGTCAACCGCGCGGCGTACGACGTTCGGCGGGGTGAGGTTCTCGTGGCCGAAGTAGAGCGATACGTCGCTGTCGAGGTAATCACACGCGGCGACGATGCCGATCGTGCGTCCGCTGCCTTTCGCCGTCGCGTAGGACGGGTACTGATATGCCTGTTTGAGGTCGTCGAACCAATACGGCCCGGCGTTGCTGTAGCGGTTGTCCGCAAACGACGCGGTGCTGACCTTCGCGAAGCTCGGCCGTGCCGCGGGGAGCGGAGCGAAGGCGGCGACTTGCGCGCCCACGCTCGCAAGCGCGGCGGGAATCGTTGGCGCCTTATCGGCTTGGAGCAGCGTCACCGCGGTCCCGCGAGAAAGCGCGGCCGTCCGGTTCGTGAGGTGGACGTTGAACACTCGTTCGACCGTCGCTTGCGGCGCATCGGCAACAATGCCTTGGGAGGTGATTGCGGTTTTGAAGCCTTGTGCGGTGAGCGCGCCGGCAACCGTCGCAAGGCTGCTTGCCGTCGGTCCGTATTGCGCGCGAAATTGCGCCGGCGTCAGAAACTGATGATATTGCGGGGAGTCCTTGGTGCTTTGTTGCGAGATCAATTGGTCCAACTCGGCGCTGTTGCGCAGCGGCAGGTGGACGTAGATGCGCACGCCGGCGGGCGCGCTGTTAGGGTAAGCGTACGACTGCGTGGCAGCGGGCGAGTTCGCCAGACCGCCTTGCGCCATAGTGGTCATGGGGATCGAGTTGGAGGAGTTGCCGCCTCCGCCGCAGGCGGAAAGCATGAAGAACGCAGCGGCAGCCAACCCGAAGGATGCGCGAATAGCCATTGTTCTTACTCCGTAAGTCGAGAAGTTAAACGAGGGTTACGTGGCCGGAATGAAGGTCGTACACGCCGCCGGCGACTTTTACTTTGCCGGCGGTGACAGCATCGCTGACGATTTTCGACATGGTTTGAATGCGACGCATCTCGACGTGCACGTTTGCCAGGATTGCATCGTGCAGCGAGCTGGTGGCGTTTTTGATGCCGGGAGCGATGCTCTCCACGAGGTACTGAATGTCGCCCGGCTGTGTCGCCGAAGCGTCTTTAGCGTACGCGAGCGCTGCCTTGACCGCGCCGCATTCGCTATGGCCGAGAACGAGAATGAGCGGTGATTTCAATACGGCGATCGCATATTCGATCGACCCAACCCCGCCGCGGTCCATGAAATTTCCGGCGATCCGGATGCCGAAAATATTGCCCGGAATCTGGTCGAAAACGGTTTCGACGGGCACGCGCGAATCCGAACAACTTACGATGATGGCGAAGGGGCTTTGCCCTTCGGCAAGTTCGAGACGCCGCGCGGTAAGCGGCGGACAGGCGGCTTTGTCCGCGACGAAGCGGGCGTTTCCAGCCACCAGTTCTGCAAGTGCAGCGTTTGCATCGAGCGGCGTACCCGCGGCCGCGACGGCTGCTGCGGGCGTGCCTGCGGCAAGCGCGAGACCAGCGCCCGCTTGCAAGAGAAACGCGCGACGATCGTAGTTCATGGAGCCTCCTTTACTACTGTGTGTACGAGGGATCAATCCGGTCGAGTTTGCGAATGAGACCGGGCCAGGCAAGGGTACCGCCGGCGCCGCGCGTGACCGCCTTGGAATTCGCTTGCGCGCCGGCGATGATCCGGGGGTCGACCGGAATGAGTTTGTCGCCCATGCCCTGCGCGCGCACTTGGATCGCGCAGGTCGTTTCAAAGATATAGAGTGCGAGAAACGCTTCAGCGATACTTTCGGCAACAGTGAGCAAACCGTGGTTGCGCAGCATCAGAAAGCCTTTATCGCCCAGGTCTGCAACTAAACGCGGCTTCTCGTCATCACGCAACGCCACGCCCTCGTAATCGTGATAGGCAAGCGACGAGAGCACGAAGGTCGACTGTTGGGAAATCGGCAGTACCCCGTGCTCTTGCGCGGAGACCGCGATGCCGTTCAAACTGTGCACGTGAAAAATGGCCTTGGCGTCGTCGCGCGCTTCGTGAATCGCACTATGAATGGTGAAACCGGCTGGATTGATCTCGTAGGGCGATTCCATCACTTTATTGCCGGCGAGGTCGACCTTGACCAGACTCGAGGCGGTGATCTCATCGAACATCATGCCGTAGGGATTGATCAGAAAGTGATGCTCGGGTCCGGGCACGCGCGCCGAGAGGTGGGTGAAGATCAGGTCGTCCCAGTGGAAATATGCGACCAGCCGGTAAGCTGCGGCAAGGGCGACCCGCTGTTCCCACTCTTGCGCCGAGACGCGGTCGCGCACGCCGGCAGCTGGGGTTGTTGTTGCGCTCATGAGCCACGCTTTCGCGTCGGTCAGCCCGCTCCTTGAGCCCCCGAGCTGTCGAGCACGATCTGGTCCCAGCGCCAGAGCGTTTCGAAGAAGTCCCGGGCGCGATCGGCGTCGCGCTGCTCGCCGACGATCGCAGCGATCGTGCGCTGCGCGTCGATGCCGTTCAGCCACGCCTCTTGCAGCGCGTCGATGGGCAGATAGAGATCGGTGTAGCGGTGATTGCGGTTGATCAACACAGCACTCGCCCCGGCCGGGAGCCGCTCGCGTACCGCGATCGCCTCCCGCACCCGAATCGGGACGTAGTTGCGCCATTCCGTCCCCTCAAAGTTGACGCGGGCTTGTGTTGACCGATCGCTTCGGTACGCGACGGCGCTGTGGCGCACCATCGTGCCGCGAAAGAGTTCGATCGCGGCGTGTTGCTCGCGCGGCGCTAGCGCCGCTATCTTCGCGGCGTGCGGCGTCGTTGCGATGGCCCCGCACTGGGGCAGATACGGCGCTTGCCGAATCCACCGCCCGAACTCGAGATCTGCGCCGGCGAGAAATTCGTAGAGTTGCGGAACCGAGTAGGCACGATCCCGTGGATGCAGCAGCGCATCGGCCATCGCGCCGGTGTCGGCAAAATCGAGTGAGTTCCGCAGCAGCGGCACGAGCGGATGATCCGGCGGGAGGGCGCGCAGAGCCGCAGCGAGCTCGTGAATCGCTGCATCACTTGGAGCGATTCCCAGCCGCCGGCAATAGTCTTGAAGCATGTACACGCCGGCGCGGCCGTACGGCGCGTAGACCATCAGATGCAGCGCGCCGTCACGCGCGAGAACGTCATGCAGTGCGCGCAGGCCGGCATCGGGATCGGCAAGGTGATGCAGCACCCCGGTGCAGACGACGTGGTCGAAGGTTTGCCCGAGTTCGGTCGCGCGCTCGACGGGAAGCTGATAGACCTCGAGATTTTGCAGCGCGTGGTCGCGCTTGAGCGTTTGGGTGAACTCCACGCTGATGGCGCTGACGTCGATGCCGACGACGCGCGCATTGGGCCAACGTACGGCGTAGTGCGCGGCTTGCACCGTACCGCACCCGGCAACGAGGACGCTGCGGTTGTCGCGGTACGGCTCGTTGTGCCAGAAGAGATGCGCGTCGACGCGCCGGCGCACGTCATCCCAAAGCCGGCGGTAGGCGACCAGGTCGTCTACCGCCGGCGGGTACGGATGCATCTCGTAGAAGGCACTCACTTCGTCGTGCATGAGTGCACTGATCATGCTAGCCGTGTGGTGTCTTGACCTGTTCCATCACGGAGTCCAGGTTGAACGAAGCGGGGTGTTGTCGCGGCGGGAACTTCTTGAAGTCCTCGATCTGTCCCGCGATGACCGCCTGCATCATGTATAGTTGCGGCACGTGGTCGACCATCCAATCAAAGTAGGTGTTGGAATTAAAGTCGGCTCGTTCGAACGGATCGCGGCGCATGCTCATGATATGCGGCAAACGTAGCTTAATGAACGGCTCGGCCCACTGCTGCATCTGGTTTGCCCGTTGCACCGACAAGTTGAACTTCCAATCGCCGACGCGCACTGCGATAACGTCGCCGTCATCGCTGAAGTAAACGAGCGCATTTCGCGCGCTCTCTTTCGTTTGGCCGCTGAAATACGGTATCTGGTTGTACCCGTCGAGATGGACGTTGTACTTTTGTCCGTTGATCGTCGTACCCTTAAGCAACTGCTCGGTTATGTCCGGATTGCCGGCAGCGGCAAGCAGCGTCGGGAACATATCGATGTGCGAGACGATGCCGTTGTAGACCGATCCGGGCTTGATCGTACCGGGCCACTTGATGAAGCACGGGACGCGCCAGCCGCCTTCCCAGTTGGAGTCTTTTTGCCCGCGGAACGGAGTAGTGGCGCCGTCCGGCCAGGTATCATTCTCCGGGCCGTTGTCGGTCGAGTACATAACAATCGTATTGTCGTCGAGCCCAAGTGCTTTGAGCTTATCGAGCATCATGCCGATGTGTTCATCGTGCCTGACCATGCGGTCGCTATACGGATCCTGACCGCTCTTGCCGATATCCGATGCTGCAACGTGCGAGCGGAAATGCATCGCCGTCGTGTTGTACCAGAGGAAGAATGGCGTATCGCTTTTCGCCTGTTTCTCCATCCATGCCATCGCAGCGTCAGTGATCTCGTCGTCCACCGTCTCCATGCGCTTCTTGGTGAGCGGACCCGTGTCGACGATCGTTTGCTTACCGACTTTGCCAAAGCGAGGGTCGACGGTCGGATCGTCCTTGTCGGTCGCGACGCAATGCAGCACGCCGCGCGGTCCAAACATCGCTTTGAACCTTGGATCCTTGGGATAGTCCGGCAATTCGGGTTCTTCTTCGGCATTGAGGTGATACAGGTTGCCGAAGAATTCATCAAAGCCGTGGACCGTCGGCAGAAACTCGTTGCGATCGCCGAGGTGGTTCTTGCCGAACTGGCCGGTCGCGTAGCCGAGCGGCTTCAAGGCCTCCGCGATGGTTGGATCCTCTTTCTGAAGGCCAACGGTGGCACCGGGCATGCCAACCTTGGTCAGGCCGGTGCGGATCGGATTTTGTCCGGTAATGAAGCAGGCGCGTCCTGCGGTGCAGCTCTGCTGTGCGTAGTAGTCGGTGAAGAGGCCGCCTTCATTAGCGACGCGGTCGATGTTGGGGGTCCGGTAGCCCATCATCCCGTTGCTGAATTTGCTGATATTCCAGATGCCGACATCGTCGCCCCAGAGTATCAGAATGTTGGGTTTTTTCGCTGGCATTGTTGTGTCGTCTCCCCTTCGAAGTGGTCCACTCATCGTAGCGCCGTAACGAGGGGGAGAGGCATCCCAAAATATGACGTTCGGGCCGCGACTGTCCAGGACACCGCTGGGCGAAGCAAGGTCGGACCATGGTTCTCAACAAATACGGGTCTGCGCCCGGAGAGGTGGCAGAGCGGTTTAATGCAGCGGTCTTGAAAACCGCAGGACGCGAAAGCGTTCCGAGAGTTCGAATCTCTCCCTCTCCTTAGAATATTTGTTCGTGATCGGAGGCGCGTGGATGCAGAGCGCCCAGGATTTTCGGGATGGTAAGCTGCTGCGGATCTTCGTCGACGAAGCGGATCGGCGCGGCGTGCAGCCCACCTATACGGCGATCGTCGAATTCTTGCGCAAGCGCGGGGTCGCCGGCGCAACGGTCTTCCGCGGCATCGAAGGCTTCGGCGGGCACGGCCAGGTGCACATGGCCAAAGTTTTTTCGTGGCTGCCGAACCTGCCGATCCTCATCGAGGTCGTGGACGACTGGTCCGTGCTTGAACCGCTGATCGGCGAGCTCGAGACGATGATGGGCGAGGGCTTGCTCACCATCGAGGCCGCGCAATACCTCCGCCTTTCGAAGCCCGACGCCTCAGTTCGTCGCTAAGACGATAGCGCCGACAACGAGTAGCGTCGCTAGCGCGTAACCGACGTAGGCCGAGAGCCTTCCGTGATGCATCCGCGCCAGAAACGACGCAGTGCCGCGCACGGCCGCCGCGATCGGCGCGCTTAGCAGACGGTCGGCGAGGAACACATCCTCGCGTTCGCGGAGAATGGCCGTCCGAAAATGATCGTGAATCGTCTCGCGCCGATTCTCCACCTCGGTCGGGTTGAAGATCGCGTTAAAGATGACGCGGACCGGATTCGAGAAGCCCGTCGCCGTGTAGGTCATCTCTGCGGGCAGTGATTTTTGTCCGCCGGCCCACACCTCTGAGCGTTCGGCGCGTCGGGTGCGCGTGATGAACCGAACTACGCCGTAAGTAGTGAGCAGCAAGACGATTATGATCACGCACAGGTAGGTCGTCGACATTGCGAAAACGACTGGGTTCGCCTCGCCTCCGCGCAGCATCACGACGAGACCTCGTCCCGGTAGCCACGCTCCGATCTGTGCCCCGAGCGCGTGAAACGTCGCGACGAAGTCCGCCGGCAGCGGGCTCGGCGGGGCATCCGGTTTGAAGAACGGCGGAACGAGCGTGCCGGTGACCACGTCCGAACCGAACGCGGTCGTTGACGCGCTACCGATGACGGGTAGCACGTACGTTGGCAAAACGCCGAGCAAGACGCACTCGACGGCGAGCAGTCCCATGCCTAGCAGCATGCTGCGCGAGGCTTCAGAAGTTTTCGGCCGTGACGCGCGTTGCATTCCAAGAAACGACATGCCGAACGCCTTGACGAAACAGGTTACCGTGAGCGCCGCTGTGAGCGCCAGCGTCGCGCCGCAGAGCGCAAAGATTACTCGGAACGTCAAGGGCCCGAGTTCTGCGCTGCGCAGCAAAGCCTGGAACGTCATCCACTCGCTGACGAAACCGTTCAGTGGCGGAATAGCCGATATTGCGAAGACGCCGACGCAGAAGAGCGCCGTCGTCATTGGAAGCACGCGGATGATGCCGCCCAGCGCGTTCATGGACCGTGTGCCGAGCTTTGCGTCGAGCGTCGCTGCGCCTAAGAAGAGCAGCCCTTTGTACGTTGAGTGATTCGCGAGATGGTACATTCCCGCAGCGAAGCCGATCCCGGCGAAGAGTGGCTGATGTACAGCAGCGAACACGAAGGCTGCTCCGAACGCGATCAGCACGATCCCGATGTTCTCGATCGAACTGTAAGCGAGCATCGCTTTGAGATCGTCCTCGATAGTGGCGTAGAGAATACCGACCAGAGCCGACGCCGCGCCGACGATCATGACCACAAGGCCCTGAGCCGGAATGTGCAAGGGGGCAAGCACCATCTCAACCAGCACGATTCCGTAGACGCCTACATTGAGGATCACGCCCGATAGCAGCGCGGACACGTTGCCCGGTGCGAGGGGGTGCGCGCGTGGCAACCAGGAGTTAATGGGCAGAAGCCCTGCCTTCACGCCGAATCCGAAGAACACGAGCAGAAAGACAGTCCACGACAAGGGAGCGCTGAGCGCTTCCGCCGGCGCGGCGAAGGAAAGCGAACCGCTGCGTGCGAGCAGTACGCCAAGCAACGCGGCCATGGTACCGGCTTCGCTCATACCCAGCATCATGAACGCCGCGCGCGCGTTGGCGGCGCGGCGCCATTCGAATGCGACGAGCAGGGCACTTGCAATTGCGATGATTTCCCAGACGATAAAGAACGATGTCACGTCGCGGCAGACAAACAGCCCGATGATCCCGGCGAGCAGCACGCAATACCACACCGTGAAAGCGCGCAGCGAGTATTCTCCGGCGTAGCGTTGGAGATAGCGAACGGTGAAGAGCGATGTCGGAACGTACACGAGTGACGCAACGCATTCGAACCATGCACCGAGCGTCGTCGTGCCTACCGTCAGTGAACCGACGATCGGGAGTGTCCACAGGACGACATCGCCGCTCGGCCCCGTAGCGAGACACATCGCGCCCGCGACGAATGAGAGGGCCGCGGCGGCACAGCAGGTGATCGCGAGGACACGCGACGCGTAGCGCTCTTGGAATATCAGCGCAGCGATGGCGCCGATAGGACACAGCGCTATTGCTACGGTCGTCACAATGAGCGGGGTCATGGCCGTGAAACCCGCTGCGACTGGCCGCAAATAAACCGTAGTGCATCGACAATCGCGAGCGGCGGCGGCGGACAGCCGGGAACGACGAGGTCGACCGGTATCACCTCGGCGATGCCTCCCGACGACATCGGCGAAGGGCCAAACACACCTCCGCTTGCGGCGCACGCGCCGACGGCGACAACGCGCTTCGGTTCCGGCATCGCCTGGTACGCTGCCCGCAGCGCATCGTGCATCTGGCGCGTCCCGGGCCCCACGACGAGCAGCACGTCGGCCTGGCGCGGCGTCGGCGTAATGAAGATGCCGAACCGATGGAGATTGTACGACGGCCCGTTCATCTGCGCGAGTTCGCTCAAGCACGAACCGCAATCGCCGGCATCGACGATGCGCACATGCAGCGAGCGTGCAAAGCGGCCGGCTAGCGCACCCCGCGCGTTCAAATCGGGCGGATGCGCCCATATCACGTCCTGGCGCCAGTCTTGGCCGTCGTCGCCTTTGCAGCGCATGCAGAGAACGCAGCGATCTTCATTGACGCGCGCGGTCGCCTCTGCGGCTTCGATTGCTCTGGTGGGACAGGCCGCCGTCAGCGCTAGCGCGCGTTCTTGCGTACTGTGGGAGGTCGTCTTCGGCAAACCGGGCGAGAGGGAAGTGCTGACGTCGCCGGTCGGCGGTCGTTCAGTACGTATGCCCGCAAGCAGCCCTCGCAAGAACCAATTCTTCATCGATCGTTCTCCGCGACGGAAAGGTCGAGCGTGGCCAGCACGATCGGGAAATCTTGGAACGCGAAGTCTTCGGTCGCAACGTGGAATCCGTGCCAATTTCTAAATGACGGCGGCGTCAGCCGATAGCGCACAACGATTCCATCGCCGTTGAGCTCGACCCATTGCACCGACGCGCCGCGCGGTGCCTCGGTCCAACCGATGGCGTGGCCGTCGCGCGCGCGAACCTCTCCGAGCACCGGACCGTCGGGAAGACCTTCCAGGAGCGCCCGCATGATACGCAGCGATTGCGTCATCTCGAGGAAGAGCACACGCAATCGCGCGTAGCCGTCGCCGTCGTGCTCGATCGGCACATCGAACGCAACGGTGCCGTACGCACCGTACGGCTGCGCCGTTCGCATGTCCAAAGCGACGCCGCTCGCACGCGCAAAGGGCCCGACGATCTCGAACGTTTGCGCCTTGCTCTCGGACACGATGCCGACTTGCTCAATGCGATCGAGAAAACTACTTGACGCCTCCAGCGCGGCCCGGAGCGACTCGATCTTTTGTTCGAGCGCTTCGGCCGCTATCAGGGTCGACTTCAACGCATCCCCATCGTAGTTGCGCATCACCCCGCCGATTGCGAGCACGCCGAAGAGGTAGCGGTGCTCGGCGAGCCAGCCGCTGATGCGCAAGAGCTGCTCCTCGATCCATATCGCCTGGCTTTCGGCGACCGTCAGCGCCGTGGAGGCGCATATCTCGCGGATGGACGCCATATGGTGACGCAGCCGTTCCAACTCAGCGAAGAAGGCGCGTAGCGACGACGCACGCGCGGGGACCGACAGGCCGAGGGCGCGTTCGACGGCGTGACAGTAGGCGAGGCCGTTGCCGATCGCCGACGTCCCGTTGCAACGCTCGGCAAGCAGCAGTACGTCGTGCATGGTGCGCCCCTCGGCAATCTTTTCGATCGCGCGGTACTTGAAGAATAAGCGCGGCACTGCACGCACGACGTCTTCACCTACCGTCTCGAGAAGAAACAGCGCCGATTCCGCTTCGCCCGAATACACGGGACCAACCGTCATCACGAACGCCCCTTCCTCTTCGAGAACACGTTTCGGATGCCACTCGCGCCCGTTGTGGTGTAGCACAAAGTCGCCAAGACGTGGATGCTCGAGAAAGCGAATCGAGAACAGGTCCTCGATTTCTCGTTCGAACCAGTCGGATGCGATGACGACGTTGGTAAGGCTCGGAAGCGTCCGCTCTACCGGGTCGACGGCGACCCGTAGTTCCGCCCACCCAGGGTGCTGCCTTGCGTAGAGACAGTAACGCACGTCTAACCCGTGTCCGTTCTCCCGAGCGACGATGGTCCCAATTCGCCAGTGTTGCGCGCGGAAGAACTTCACCAACGCGCGAAGATCGCGGGCGTCGACGTCCGCGAACATCGTTTGATCGACGGCGCGCCATTCGATCGCCGGCCAGACGGAACGTATCAGTTCGACGAATTCGTTTAGCACGGCCTACGTCCCCAAAACTTTCGCTGCGCTCTCGAGCGCCTGCGACAGACCGCTCGGAAGCCAAACGCCGAAGACGAAGACCGGGAGCGCTGCCACGGCGAGGGTCAGCGCGCAGGTCAGCGGCACGCGACGGCGGGTCGTTATGCTCGGCGATCCGCTGAGCATCGACGTGACGTGCCACATGACACCGAAGAACGCGATAACGATGAACAGCACGAGCAGCGCCGCCACGATGTAGCCATGCGTTTGCAACGCTGCGCGAAGAATCGCCAGCTCGCTCGGAAAGACGGCCATCGGAGGAGCGCCGCCGATCGCGAGGCCTCCGACGAGCAGTCCCGCGCTCGCGATGCGGCTCATTCCGAGCAACCCGCGCACGTCGGCGATTTCGCGCGTACCGGTGACAATGAGCGCGATTCCGGCGGCATAGAAACAGAATGACTTGGTGACGGCATGCGCAAACATTTGCCACAGTGTTGCCGTATCTCCGAACGGCGTGAGTATGCTCGCCGCCGCGAGCATGATCCCCATATGTTCCACCGTCGAAAACGCGAACAATCGCTTGTAGTCGTGCGCCTGAACGATCAGGAGGGCAGCGACCCCGACCGAAATCAAACCCGCAACCGCGAACCAAGTGCCGACGTGCAGTGACGGATCGCCGGTGAAAACGCTGCGAAGTCGCAGCAACACGTAGAGCACCGCGCTCGTTTCGATGCCGGAGAGCATCGCACAGACCGGCGACGGCGCCTGACTGTGCGCGTCGGGCAGCCATGTATGCAGCGGCACAAGACCGATCTTCGCACCGTATCCAACCAGCAAGAGGACGAAGGCGGCACCGAGCAACGCGTGGGGCATGTGTGGTGCTGCGGCCCGCAAGCCGTTCCAAGTGAAGTCAGTGCTGCCGGTCGAGTGCAGTGCCCAGAACAGCACGAGTATCCCGAGTACGGCGGTCGTTGCGCCGAGCAGGGTCAGAATCATGTACTTCCACGCGGCCTCCACGGCTTCTGGCGTGAGCGCGTAGCTCACGAGTAGAACCGAAAGCAGCGTCGTTAGTTCGACGAAGATCCACACGAGTCCAAGTTCGCTCACGAGCGGGATGCACAGCATCGAGAACGCAAACAGGTTGAAGTTCGCGTGGTAGAGGCGCACCCGGCGCTCCGTGGTCTCCTCGGCACTCAGGTAGCCCCACGAATAGAGCGCAGCCGTCATATAGACGAACGCGATCAACACAAGCAAAAACGCACCCAGCGGATCTGTTTCGACCCAGCCGCGGGCGACGCTGAGTGTCGCCCCGAGACGCAGCATCCAGAGCACACCCGCCGACAATGCGAACACCATGGTTGCAGCGATGAACGTGATCGCTGGGGCGGCGCGACCGCTGTGGGGAATCGCACACCACAGCGCGGCGACGAGCGCGATTGCCGGGATGGCAAGGAGCGTCATTGGCGTTCCTTAAGTGCAGCAAGACCGCCTACTTCGGTTGTTCCCATGCTGCGATATGCGATCCGCGCAAGCAACGCGACGATGAATGCGAGCAGCGGAACGTCGAACGCGATCGCGAGTTCGGCGATCAGCGGGAAGTCGGGCGCGATGGCGATCCCGGCTAGGAATGCAGCGTTTTCCATGGCGAGGAGGCCAAGCAACTGCGGCACGGCTTCGATTCGCACTGCGAGCAAGAGAAGTCCCACGAGCAAGGCGGCAAATCCCATCGAAATGTTGCCCGCCGAAAGATTCGAAGCGGCGTGGACAAGGTGCTGGGCGAACGCATAGCCGGCGAACGTGAGGCCAAGTGCGATGAGCAGCGTGGTCGGAGCGTCGAGCGCCTGCGAGAGCTCGCGCCGACGGTTGATTTCGCCAGGCACCATGACACGCAGTAACCAGGGAATGACGATCGCCTTTGACGCAACGGTCACGCAACCGAGCGCGAACAGGTGCCACGAGAATGGAATAGCGCCGAGCAAAAAAGCCGACGCCGCGAGCAGCAGGGACTGCGCGATGAAAATCTGCATACACCTGCCGATCTGGCGCGTCACCGTCATCGCGATCGTGCTGATGATGAAGAGTCCGAGTACGAGCCCGTTGAGTTCGATCAGTAGCATCATAGATGCAGCATTTCTGTGATCATTGCCGTGACCGAGACGACAAATGCCGCAGCCAGGAAGTCCGAGATCCGAAAGAGGCGGAGTTTCGCGTACGATGATTCTACCGCGACAATAATGGCAATTAGCACGAGAATCTTGAGCGCTACGAGCACGATCGCAAGTGCGACGTCCGGCGGTGAGGCGCTGGTCGCAAGACCCCATGGCGTCGTTAACACGTTGAGAAACACAATCGCGAGGACGACGAACTTCATGTAACCGCCGTACTTGATGAGCGCTGCGGATCGGCCGGAAAACTCGAGTGCCTTTGATTCGTCGATCATCGCGAGTTCGAAGTGGCCACTCGGGTTGTCAACCGGCAGCCGCCCCGTCTCCGCGAGAAGTACCATGAAGAAGGCAATGAGCAACAGCACGTGCGAAGGCGCAAAGAAGTTTGCTATAGGATGGACCCAGTGTTGCTGCACGATGTACGGAATCGTCGAGTTCGCGACAAACGACACCGTGAACAGGACGATGATAATCACCGGCTCGGCGAGGAAGCCGACCATGCGCGTGCGGCTCGCGCCCATTGCTCCATAAGGATTTCCGCCATCGATCGCGGCGAGCGTAAAGAACATTCCTGAGATCGCAAGGATGAAGCCCGCGCCGACCATGTCGCCGGCAAACGCAAAGAACAGCGGGAAATCCGTCAAAACCGGAACCAGCAGCGTGACGATCAGGGGAACGATGAATACGAAATACGGAGCCGTACGAAAGATCCAGCTGCTGTCCTCGGAGATGCGTTCATCCTTACCGAACAATTTTCGCAGGTCGCGGTATGGCTGAAGGACGCTCGGCCCGCGCTTCGACTGCACGAGCTCTTTGCTCCGCGCCAGGATGCCGGCGAACAACGGAGCG
>CAWHWL010000004.1:0-7206 GCA_963833045.1 Vulcanimicrobiota bacterium | reverse complement strand
GCGTCCAAAAGCCAGGCGATCATCCGTTGAAGGCGCGAACCGCCGCAGAACTTGCACAGATGCCCACCTATTACGTCATGGATCTCGGCAAGACGATGCCCCAGACCGTCGTGCCATTCGAACCTTCCGCCGCCGAGGTCCTTGCCAGCAAATGGCTCACCGACTCGGAACTTGGGGTGTACACGGACGAGTATGGCCGCACTGGGTTTCAAGGCGTCCTGCAGGCTTATCGCGTCTATTCCGATCCTGACCTAAACGCTGAGTTGCGCCTGTTTTCCGGCAAGACGATCGATGTGCCGTCGCTCTTTATCGGCGGGAAGAGTGATTGGGGCACCTACTCGGCGCCGGGCGCGGTCGATCTTATGCAGACGAAGGCGGCGACGAGGATGGGTGACATCGAGCTGATTGACGGCGCTGGTCACTGGATCCAACAGGAGCAGCCGGTTCGGCTCAGCACGCTCCTACTCGACTTCATCAAGGACCTCTGCGATTACTAAGGTGTGAGTTTGCCGATTTCCCCAGACTGTTCGGTAAACCAAATATTGCCGTCAGGCCCGACGCAAACCGACGTCACGCCTTGCGTGGCGCCGATGTAATACGTAGCGATGATGGTCCCGGAGATGCTTATATGCGCCAGCGTTCCGGCTAATTCTGCAACCCAAAACGATCCATCGGGGGCGACCGCAATGCCGTACACGCTGGCATCCTCGGCGATGAAGAATGGGGTGTCGACGCCGCTTGTCGTCATTCGATCGAGGTTGCTGCCAAAAGATTCCCCAAACCAAAGGTTGCCATCGCTGCCCTGTACGATGTCATCGGGCTGCGCCGGGATGCTGAAATTGGTGTACGAACCGGATGTCGTCATACGACCGATGTAGTTCGGGCCGCCCTGCGCCAGAGCAAACTGCGTCATCCAAAGTGCGCCGTCAGGTCCGGTTGTAATCCCAAACGGAACTGAATTCGTGGCACCAAAGGGCGTAAACGTCTGCAGAACGGCTCCGGCCGTGCTGATTTGATGCACCGCGCCTCCAGCGTTGTAGTCGGCAACCCAAAGATTATCGTCCGGCCCAACCGTGATGCCGGCCGGGAGGGCCCGGCCGCCCATGCTAAACTCCGTCACCGTTCCGCCCGGCGTTATACGCGCGACGTTGGGCCCTTCGGTAAACCACAAATTACCGTCAGGTCCGGTGGCGATACCGTCGGAAGCGCCGTTTGGTGCGTAGCTGATCGGAAAGGTCGACAGCACACCCGAGGTCGTCATGCGGCCGACGTACGACGGATCTGCGTTATTCACGTTGCCCGCCACGAACCACAGGTTTCCGTCGGGGCCAGTGGTGATAGTCTCCGGATCCGCATTCCCGGGCAACGGAAACTGCTGAAACGGTACTGCCGGGGGCGGTGTCGGAGTAGGCGTTGTCACCGGTAACCCAAAGAGCGCAAATTCGTACGTTTCACTGTCGGTGAATGTGAGCGCGTTCGATCCGAGTTGGAAGTTGAGTGAACTTCCGTTCGCGACGCCCGGACCGACAAGCACGTTGCTGGCCGGATTTGCGGGATCGAAGATGGAGAGAAAATACTCCATATTCGCGGCCGGCGTGACACCCGCGATTGAAAAGCCTGGCGAATTCGCCAGCACAGCTGCGCCTTGTGCGGTCACGGTGAAATAAAGAATCGGAGTGTATGTTGCCGCATCCATTGGATGCCACGCGCGAAGGCGTGCTGAAACGTAGCTCGGCACGACGGTGCTAATGGTGATAACGACCGCGGTTCCAGCGGCCGCGGGGTCGGCCGGCAACAGCATGCTGCCGCCGAATGCACCGACGTTCGGGAGGGTCACAAACACCGGCGATGCGCCGAGGTGAACGGTCACGCTCGCTTGTGCTGCCGGTGCGATGGTCGGCGTTGGGCTGGAAAGCGGGAGACTCGGTGCCGATGCTCCTCCCCCTCCGCAAGCCGCTAGCACAGTTACGAAGAGTAGGCCAAAACAATCTCGCACGCGCATAAAACCAAACCCTCAGATCGGAGATCCGACAACCTACGATTCTTCCTGAACCGAGAGCCTCCGCTTATCACGGTCCCCTTTCATCAAAATCGAACGTTTCGCGTAAATACGAATACTCGAAGACTGCGAACTCCAAAGTTCAACATGCCATGAAAAACGTCAGAAGGGCGTTGTCTCGCGTTTTGGGCTCCTTTCGTCCTAACTGCCGCGTCTCCGGGGCATTTCACCCTAACGCAGGCTTGACCACCGCCGCGAGCGTCTGGCTCGTCGCCGCGATCGGGATGGCGGTCGGTGGTGGCCTCTATGTCGCGGCACTCGGCGGTACGATCCTGGCCCTTGCAATCCTTGCCATCATGAAGCCCATCGAAGTGAGACTGTTCAGGCACCGGCGCCGCGATATCGTCCGCCTCTTGGTCGACCGCAGTCTCATTTCGGTCGCAGAAATAAACGAAACGCTTAGGCACAACGGCGTTGGCTCGGAGCAGCTCGAGGTTCGTTATTCGAGGGACCCCGCGAAAACGCGAATCGACGTCGTCGCTAGGGGTCTCACCGAGGCCCAACTCGCGCGCATGGCGTCTGCGCTGGCAGATCGCGACGGCGTACTCGAAGTGCGTGCGGTGATTCACTCCGCGTCGGACGCGACGTCGTAAGAGGTTCCAGCCCGCGAATCGCGATGGTCACGCTGCGCGGGCGGCTTCCGCGTGGGCAATCAGTCGTGTATAACTCTTGCGATCCACCACCAGCAACATGCCGGACAGAAATACCAGCATGAAGAACAGCGCGCTGCCAAAGGCCAGCGGAAATCCGTAGGCCGTTGCGAGCGCGGTCAAAATCAGGGAATTGAACGCGCCCATGATGTTCAGCACGCCGTTATAGATGCTGTAGACCATCCCAGTCGACGCCTGGTTGGGCGAAATCTCAACCACGGTTACCGCCCAGGCCCCAACCGTCATATTCATCAGCAACTGCGCGACGCCGATCAATACCGCCGTCACCTCGCCCAGTTGCGCGCGCGCCGTCGCGAGCGACAGCAGCACGCACACGATCATACCGAGCATCGGCACGGTCGCGCCGATGCGCCGCGCGGTCAGGCGATCGAAGCGCGCCACCAGCCGGTCGTTGAACGGCCCGGAGATCACGTATCCCGCGAGCCCAAAGAGCGCGCCAAAGCTGGCCCACGCCGCGCTCTTGAGAATGCTCATGTGGAACGTGTAGAACATGTAGCTCGGGACCCAGTTGATGAACGTGAAGAGGATGTAGCCGAAGGTCAAATAGATGAGCAGCATCCCGAGCCCCGTGCGGCTGAGCAGCGCGGCGCGAATCCCGGCCCAATCCACCCGTTCGTTCGCGGGCGAGTTATTGCCGATCCACGCGCGCTCTTGCGCGTTCGTTCGCGGATCTTCGTCCGGCCGATTGCGAACAAAGATCAGCCAAAACGGAATGATCGCAAATCCGGCAACACCAAAGAGAATGAACGCCCACTGCCAGCCCATCGTTATCACAATCCAGCCAGCGAGAAGTGTGCCGACCGCGGGTCCTACGTATTGCCCACATCCCGCCAGCGTGAAGAGCGTCGATCGCTCGCTTGGCGCAGCCCACGTGTTCGTGGTCTTCGCATTGATGGGCCAGATCGGCGCCTCGCCCGCCCCCATCAACCCTCGGATGACGAACCAGCCGCTGAGCGTTCGCGCGAACGGCGTCGCGATAGTAAACGCCGACCACCATCCGAGCAAAAGCGGCAAAGCTAGGCGCAATCCGAGCCGATCAGCAAGCCATCCGCCCGGGAAGTTGCAGAGCGCGTAGATGATCGCCCATGCGAACGAAATCGCGCCGATCTGGTTGAGCGAGAAATCGTAGTCATGGCGGATCGCGGGAATCGCCACGGCGAAGTTCACCCGATCCATGTAATTGATGAAGACGGCTAAAAACATCAGCAAAACAACGGTATAACGATGTCTAGTCATGGGCCCTCCGATGCGGACAGCGCTAGCTACATTCGCCGTTCAAGCCAAAAGGCCGTGCCGCGCCGCAGACGTAATGGAGCGCCATGGCAAAGATCTCACGCGGCCGCTTTCTGCAATCGGCCGGCCTCTCCGCGGCGGCGGCGCTCGCCGCTCCGGCAATCGCAGGCGCGCAACTCTCAGGCTCGCGGTTGAATGACATCGATCACTTTATCATCCTGATGCAAGAGAACCGCTCGTTCGATCACTACTTCGGCACCCTCGCCGGCGTCCGCGGCTACGACGATTCGCATCCGCTGCGCCTAGCGAACGGCCGCAGCGTCTTTTATCAGCCTGACGTGGTGAATCCGGCCGGATACGTGCTGCCCTTCCGTCTCGACACGACTACGACGAGCGCGCAGCGCTTGCACGACCTCAGCCACGAGTGGGACGCGCAACACGCCTCGCTTGCCGGCGGAAACATGGACGGCTGGGTTGCAACGCACCGCCAAAAGAACGGCGCGGCGGGTCCGCTTACGATGGGCTACTACACGCGCGAGGATCTACCGTTTCATTACGCGCTCGCCGACGCATTCACAGTTTGCGACGGATACTATTGCTCGGTGCTTGGGCCGACCTATCCGAACCGCCTGTATCACATGACCGGCTCGATCGACGCCGACGGCCGTTACGGTGGCCCGGTGCTCAACAACAACGCGTACGACGGCAAGATCCTGTACACGTGGGAGACCTATCCCGAGCGACTGCAGCGCGCCGGCATCTCGTGGCAAGTCTACTTCGATATGGAAGATGACTACGCGCTCAACATCCTCAAGTATTTCAAGCCGTATCGCGACGCAGCGCCTTCGTCGCCGCTCTATCAGCAGGCACTCACGGGCCGTCCCTTTGCAACATTTCTTGAGGACTTGCGCACTGGAAATTTACCGCAAGTTACGTGGGTCATGGGCCATGCGAAGCAGTGTGAACACCCGAGTTATCTCCCGGCAGAAGGCGCCGACTTCGTCAACCAGATGCTCCAGGCACTCTGGAGCAATCCGACCGTCTGGGCAAAAACTGCGTTCATCATTAATTACGACGAGAACGACGGACAATTCGATCACGTCGTTCCTCCCACGCCGCCGCCTGGAACACCCGGCGAGTTCGTCGACGGCCGTCCGATTGGTCTCGGCTTTCGCGTGCCGTGCATCGTCGCCTCGCCGTTCTCGCGCGGCGGATACGTCTGCAACAACACCTTCGATCATACCTCGGTGCTTCGTTTGCTCGAGGCACGCTACGGCGTCGAAGTGCCGAACCTGAGCGCGTGGCGACGCGCGAACACCGGCGATCTCACCGCCGCGTTCGGTTTTGGAGAACCCTCGCGGCTCGATACGCCAGCTCTTCCTGAAACGGTAGCGGCGCTTGCGCAAGCAGAACAGAACGTCGCGCGCTTGCCGCGGCCCGACGTCCCAGCACAGCAGCATATGGCGGTGCAAGAGCTTGGTACGCGTCCGCGCCGCGGAATCGGTGCATGATGCTGCTCGCTTCGATCCTCGCGGTGGTGCTCTCCACCGTCTACGCGCACAACGGCGGAATCCCGAATCTCGACATCCTCAAAACCGAAATCATCGCCTATTATCAGTCCGGTCATTACGAACGCGATGTTTCCGACGTCGACGCGCACCTGCAATCCTACGTCGATGCCCGGCTGAAGCAGGGCGTACAAAAACCCGCGGTAGTTTTCGACATTGACGACACAATGCTCTCGTCGTACGCGTACGAGCGAGCCTACGATTTTGCCTACACGCAGCGATCGTGGTCGCAGTGGGAACGCGCCGATCGCTTTTCACCGATCGCACCGACGCTGCAACTCGCGCGTCGTCTTGCACACGAACACGTTGCCGTCTTTTACGTCACCGGCCGCCGTGTGCCGGAACGCGCGATCACCCAGCATGAGCTTGCGGTGGCCGGATATCCCACGCCGGTAGGGCTCTATCTGCGGCCGATGTCGGATAGGGCGACGTCGGTCATCCCGTACAAATCGCGCACGCGCGCGGCAATCGAACACCAAGGCTACGACGTCTTGGCCAGCATCGGTGATCAGTGGAGCGACTTACGCGGCGGTTACGCCGATCAACTCTACAAGCTCCCCAACCCGATGTACTTTCTACCCTAATTCCGAAGCGAACCAGGTAGCATTGGGCGCCGCCACAGAGAATCGTGGTACGGTTGTCGCACGAGGCGATGTCAAAATCAAACAAAAAAACGACCCGTCGGACCGGGACGTTTTTTGCCTGTGTTTATTGATGTCGCGAGGCAATTTCCAATTTTAGAGCCATTTCCACCTAACTGTCATTTTTCGGTCAGATAGGGTGAAACAGCATCAGAACGTCAGAACGGTTCCGCGGTGTAATTTTGTCAACTTTACATTTTTCGTGCCGTTCCAATTAGAGACGAAAGGCCGGTCGATTCACCGTCAGTAGGGATGGGTCAGACCTAGCGACCAACGAGACCCGCAGTGTCCTCGCCAAATGCCAAAGTTAATCGGTGGCGACCAGCGGATATCGCGCGCGAACTGGTCGAGTCGCGCGTACAAATCTGCCAGCGGGCCGACGTGATAACCGACCGTCCTGAATATCTGATGTTTCGTGATGATGTCGACTTCATCGCCTGGGTTGTTCATCTCCAGATCGGGATAATTTGCCCCGAAGTAGGGCAACAGGTTGACGATGGGCGCGATCGCGCCGAGATTGAATGTGGCACGGGCGTGCGTTCGACGCTGACACGGTCCAGCGACGGTGATTTGAGCCGTGCCGGTAAGGGCGACGTTCATTGTGTAACGTGCTGAGCACATTCCTACGTCGAGATAACAAAAGTTAACGTTGATGCCCTGAAGGTCGCCGGTTCGCAGTGCGCTGTTTACCGCCGCTCTTCTCAGCGCTAACTCGTACGGGCCAGGCGTCGCCGGCATCTTGGTAGAGGCCTGCTCCGCAGCCGGGCGTGAACACGCACTCACGAGCAGCAGGCAGATAGCCGCAACAATGGCGCAACGCGCTTGGCACATTCTTCGAACCTCCACTATCAGCAATTCGTTCGCCAACTGGCTCTTGCTTGCAACACTTCGCCCTTTCGACCCACCTCATGCTTTTGGGAGAGCGACAAAAATTAAGCCCGGCACCGCAGTACCAGGCCCAATTTTCTCGCGAAATACAGCATTTACGCGCATTTTGCGCTGCGGTGCTTTACTTTACAGAATTACACCACCTC
>CAWHWL010000003.1:0-23782 GCA_963833045.1 Vulcanimicrobiota bacterium | reverse complement strand
CGTCCCCGTCGTCGCATCGCCCACCTTGTCATCCCGAGCGTAGAACGGGTAACGCGAAGCGTTACCCATCGTAGTCGAGGGACCGCCAACTAAGAAAGCGACGGCGGAATCGTAGCCGACACCGCCGCCCGAGTTGTCACCTCGCCGATATTATACCGCGTAATTCCACATGCTTCCAGCCATTCAAGAAAAGCGACCCACCTGTCACAGGTGGGTCTAGGCCGGGTGGAGCACGCGGGGGTCGAACCTGCATCTCACGAGGTGACAACTCGGCGCTCTACCTTTGAGCTAGTGCCCCGCGGCCTAACTCAATAATCCCGTGTGCGCGTGCCACACGTATGGCCTTCGACCACGCGCGCCTATTGGCCCATTAGCATGTGAGACAGCCAGCGTCCATGAAACGGAAGCCATTCGCTCTTCCGTCCTCCCGCTCACCAGTGGCCCGCGCTTCGATCGCCCTCGGTGCGCTACTGATCAAAGAAGCCCGGTTTGCTTTGCCCAACTTCGATGATGTAACCGTCAGGATCGCGGATATAGCATCGCGTCTCGCCATACTTCTCTTTCGGTTCGGTGAGGAACGTCGCTCCGCGACTTCGCCACAGGTCGTAGCACGCCGCAATATCGGCGACGCGAAGATTCATGAAGCTGTTGATCACGTTGGGGTCGGGCGTCTTGAGCGTTACGCCCGGTTTGTCCGGCGTCGGCCCACCGCCCGGATTGAAGATGAGCCACGTGTTCGCAATTTGCACGTAGGCCGGATCGTCGGGCCCTTGCAGGCTTCTGCGCGTGACTTTTGCTCCGAAGACCGTTTGGTAGAATCGAACCGATCGCTCGATGTCGGTGACGGTGAGAAAAAGCGCGGCGGTAAACCCCTGTTGGGGCGGCATGTGATAGTCCGTCTGCTCGACCTGGACTTCATCCATACTTGAACCCGGGTTTGCTTTGCCCGACTTCGATGATGTAGCCGTCGGGATCGCGGATGTAGCAGCGCGTCTCGCCGTACTTGTCGAGCGGTTCGGTGAGAAACGTTGCTCCCCGACTCTTCCAGAGCTTGTAGCATGCTTGAATGTCGGCGACGCGGATATTCATGAAACTACTGAACTCGTTGGGGTCGGGCGGGGTTCGCAGCGTCACGGTCGGCTTGTCCGGGGTTGGACCGCCGCCAACGTTGAGAATCAACCACGTGTTGGCGATCTTGATGTACGGCGGTGCGTCCCCGTCGCCCATGCTCACAATTTCTCCACCGAAGACCGTTTTGTAGAATTCTGCGGACCGCTTGAGGTCGGTCACGGTGAGAAAATGCGCGATGGTAATCCCCTCGACCGGCGGCATCTGATAGTTCTTCTGATCGACTTGTACTTCGTCCATGCCCCAATCGTAGCACTACGATTGACGAGCACAATAGTCACTCAAAGTGTGCTATTTTGGAGCTTATGGGCCGAGAGCATGGCACCCCGTCGATCCGGCCGCTTCGCAGGCGCGACTTGCCCAGCGACACCATTAAGCTTGCCCGCTTCCTGGTCGGGAAAATGTTGGTGCACGATCTTCGCGGACAGCGAACCAGCGGCCGCATCGTCGAGACCGAAGCCTATCCGGTCGGCGACGCTGCAGGGCATGCGTTTGGCGGAAAAACGAAAAGAAACGCGTCGCTCTATCTAGCGCGCGGTCACGCCTACGTGTATTTTGTTTATGGAATGTATTATTGTATGAACGTTTCGAGCGAACGAGCCGGCGTTGGTGCCGGCGTTCTGATTCGCGCGCTGGAGCCGATCGACGGAATCGACCATATGAAAGAGCGCCGTAAGTCTTCGTCACTGCGCGATCTCGCGCGCGGCCCAGGACGTCTCACGCTCGCGATGGCGATCGATTTGCATTATGACGGGCTGGATCTGTGCACCGATGCCGGACTGTGGCTTGGCGTGTCCGATGCCGAATATCACGGCGTCGTGTCGGCGACGACGCGAATCGGCCTCAGCCGCGAGCAACACCAGCCGTGGCGCTTCTACGAGCGCGGCAGCACGTTCGTCAGCGGCCCACGCTTATGAAACGCGTCACACGCTTCACGACGTTGGCCGCCGTGAGCATCGTCCTTACGTTCGAGAAGGATCCGGAAAGGCAGTGACACTGCTTTGGGCCGCGCCGACGCAGGCCACGTACACGGTCTTCCCCGATCCGCCGATACCGGATTCCGTACCAGATTTTCCACACGGCCTCGCGTCGAACACGGTGCGGCCGTCGACCGAATCGACGCCGATGACCTCCTGATCGGCGGTCGTGAGGTAGACGACGTCGCTGACAACCGACATGTGTAACGCATTCACCGGCGCAACGAGGCGAGCGTGAATTTCATTTGATTCCGACTTTAACGCCCACACGCCGTCCGGCCGAGAGACATAGAGCCAGCCGCGATACGGGCCGCCCACGAACGTCCTCCCCGGCTTTGCAAATTCATCGCACTATTTCCGCCACCTGATGCCCAAACTCGCCGATCGATTTCACCTGATTGCACCCGATCTGCCGTCGTTTGGATTTACGACGATCGACGCGGGAGCGGACTATCACTATACGTTCGCCGGTCTGACCGCGACGATGCAAGGTTTTGTAGACGCGCTTTCGCTGCGGCACTCTGCGATGTACGTGTTCGATTACGGCGCACCCGTCGGCTTCAATCTGGCGGTCGCGAACCCCGAGCGCATCACCGCGATCGTCTCGCAGAACGGCAATGCCTACGAGGAAGGCTTGGGCGCTGGCCCGTGGGCGCCGTTGCGTGCGTATTGGAAGCAGCCGTCAGCAGCCATTCGTGAGAGCATCAAAGAGCGTATGTCGTTCGACGGCGTCCGCGCGTCGTATTTTCAAGGCGTGAGCGATCCCACGAGGATCGAGCCCGAGGCGTATTGGCTGGATGCAGCGCTGCTTCCGCGACCGGGGATGATGGATCTTCAGGCCGTAGCTCGACTACAACTCGATATCGCGCGCTCTCCGCTATATCAGCAGTACCTGCGAACGCACCGGCCGCCGTGCTCGCCATGTGGGGAAAGAACGACACCTTCTTCATCCCGCCCGGCGCCGAGGCGTTCAAACGCGACGTGCCCGATGCGGATGTCCGATTTTTAGACACCGGCCACTTTGCGCTCGAAACCAACGTCGATGACCTTGTTTCGGCAATCCTGGAGCTGAAAGTTCATGCGTAACGCCCGCTTCGTGACGTTGGCTGCTGTCAGCATGGTTCTTACGATAGGTCCGGCTACCGGCGCAGGACTGACGCGTTCGATCGGAGCCAGCGCGTCTGACGTGCGTGCGATCAAGGCGGCGGTCATACAGTTTCGCCACGATCCAGACTCGATCGACTGGTACATCGCGGTCGATGGATCGGACGCTGTCGCGTTTGACGGCTGCGGGCCCGGTGCTTGTGACGAGAATCAACTCATCCGCCAGGACGGCCGCTGGATCGTGACGTGCTACACGACCGAAGGCAAGGGCCGGTTCGGTACGTGCCTTGTGCCGCTGAAGACCGAAGAAAAACTACGGCGTAAGGCCTTGTGCATGGCGATGCCGGCCGTCGACGGGATCACGTGCACGACACGCGATAAAACGCCAAGCAATTCGCTGACCATCCGCGATCCCAGTGACGCGCAATCTCCGTAACACCGGGTAGCACCCGCCGGCATGGTCTCATAAAGTCCTTTGCCCACAAACTTGGGCACTCACTATATCGAGGGTCCGCGCGGGAGAGTGGCGTGCGTAGGCCTTCGCAACCGCATGCTAGTGCCTCTAGGCCATGGTGCGATTTATAGTCCATTCGGCCTAGGTTCTTGCGTCTGTGCGGCTTCCAGCAGCCTTTTGCTATCGAAGGAGTTTTATTACAAATGAGACTCAACTTCACTCGACGCGGTGACCTGCTAGGAATGCTGATGGTCACCACAATCGCGTCCGCCTGTTCGGGCAACAGCATGCAGCCGAATCCTAATGGCGGAGCGTCGGCGCAGTATACCGCGCCAGGAACACTCGCAACCTCATTGCCAGCATTAACTTCGAGCGACAAGCTCATATCTAACGGCGGGACGCTCAAGAGCTTCGCTGATGCCCAAAACTCCCGCTTCAGACTGACGCTGATTTCGAGCGATTCATCGATCCCGCGGTTGGCGGAGCCCAAAGAAAGCTGCTGGTAGCATTCATGAAGATCATCCCACAAGGCATGCGCGGGAACGTCTACATCGTAACTCCGTCTGGGAGCGTCGTTGCGAACCAAACGTCACTGGACGGCGGGATTCATTTCATGACCCCCAGCGTAAGCCGCACAATCCCATCGATTAATCGACAGAGCAGCAATGTACGGCCGATGTCATATCCACCGACGGGCGGAGCGGGTGGCGCGTTTATCAGATGGTATTCGCAACAGGGCATGAACGCTATGTACGGCTACGCAACGTTTCCGTGCGACTCATCGTATGCTAACGGCGACTCGGGTTTGATGTACTTCAACGCGTACGATGTCAACGGAAACGACGTTGTCGATAACGGACTTGCGCAGAATTTTGTCGGCGGGTATGGACCGCAGTGGGAGAATGCATTCGTTCGTCTTGCCAGCGGTGGCGCGGTGTATTCGGGTTGGACGAACGAGAACGATAACTACAACTGCGGAATCCCGATGGGCATCATGTACGGAACGCTTGCGGCGGGCGGAACCTATGGCGAGGGCTATTCCTTCCTCGGGGTAGGAGGGGCAGCATATGATCCGACGCAGATGTCGCTTCCGCCGTCTTCAACAGTTTGGATCGCTCCGGCTTGGACATTCTACCCCACGCCGTCGTCGCTCCAGACCGGGGTCGTCGCTTGGGGCAGCGACACGACCAACTGCGCACAATGTTCGGTAGCTCGGATGTTCACACTTGCTCAGAACTCGCCCGGAGACGACGGGTCGTGCTTCGGTTGGTGCAACGGGGCTCCGAATGGACGCTGGGACGAAGTGGTCGCCGGCAATCTGATTAGCCCGTGCGACAACAGTGTCTCTCCGTTCATATGTACGATCGCCTATCAATCAAGCTGGCAAGGTGGACTGGTTACTTCCAACAACGGGGAAGTCACGTCCGAGTTCAGTCAACAGTCGGGACTCGAGGGAATCAACACAAACGCGAGCGGGTATACAACAGACACGGCCGAGGTGGGACAGTTCGCCAGTCCTCTTCCCCGGGCGCCTTCGTACGAATGTACGACCGATGCAGATGGATATTGTGCCGTCGCGGGGGCGGCAGTCGCGGCCGGCTCGTGCAACCTAGGAACTGTAGGTGGCAAGCCAATTACAGGCCATATCACAAAGACGCCTTACCAAATATTCAAGATGGTTAAGCTGTTGGAATTGCAGGAAACGGCGACGGAAACAAACACCCAATGTTCGACGCCCTCTGTCACCTGGTCTCCAGCGAACCCTGCAACGACGTATTCCGATTCCTCGCTACCGTAAGCAGCAATAGAGTGTGTCCGTAATGCAATTGAAGGTGCACGATGGTTCGATTTGGTCCTAATGGCACTGAGATACGGGCACTACTAACAGCTCTGCTATTGCTCGCTGCGGGATGTACGCGTGTGCAAGTTCCTCAGTCGTACAAGGGAATGAGTGTCACCGCAATTCCACAGCCGACCAACTCCGTCAGGACTTATCCGGTGAGCGCGGCCTATTCCCGCAATGGGCCGCACCTCACTTCGCAGCAGCGGACTTGGATCTTAAAGGTTTCACGATCTCGAAACTATCGTAAGCTCCCGCTACTATTTGCCCTCGTACATGGGATTAAGACGCCGATAGTTGTCTATATCGATCGCCCGCTGCTGGGCGGTATCCATCGTGGCGGCCACGTCATTGGCGAAGAATGCCAAGTTTGGTTCGATCCAGTAGTCGGGGGCGTCTACCCAGCCAGCCAGGCCGCGTGCAGTCCACCGACCCCAAAACCGGTGGATTAAACGAGATCGCTCGGCGCGGGTCACGCTACGATGGCGTAAATACCGAGCGCGCCCACGCCTTGATGGGTGGCAATCGTGAGGGAGGCTTCGCGCGTGTACTCCTGGGCCGGCGCGTGGCCCAGTTTGGCTTGGAACATTTTCTTGAGCGCCGCTGCCGCGTCTTCGGCTTGCGTGTGACCGAACGACACGCGCACGTTGGGCGCGTGTTCGATCGCACGCACGACCGCCTCGACCATCAACTCGCAGGTCTTGTCGAACGAGAAGCTTTGGCCTGCGGGCACGATCACGCCCTCTTCATTAAACTTGAGCACCAGCCGCACGTTGGTCAACGAGCCGAGCGCGACCACCGCTGCAGGCAACCGGCCACTGCGCCCGAGTGTCGCAACATCGTGCATTGCGAAGTACGCCGCGCTCTTGACTGCCTTCGGATCCACGCGCTTGGCGATCTCCGCGAGGGGCGTACCCTTCTTGGCAAGCTCCAACGCGTAGAGCGCGAGCAGCGTCTCGGCGCCCGCCGAACCGAGCGAATCGACCACGTGCACGTGGGCGCCGAACTCTTTTGCTGCGGCGAGCGCGTTCGCATAGCTCTGCGAGATCTTCGAAGACAGCACGATCGCCACGACGTCGTTCCCGGCTCCGCTCGCTCGAGCGAAAACCTCCTGAAATTGCGCCTGAGACGGCGATTCGGTCTTAGGAATCTCACCCGCCGCAACCCGGGCAAAGAACGTAGCGCGATCGATGTCGATGCCGTCGCGGAAGCGGTCCTCTCCAAGCAAGATCGAAACCGGCACAATCTCGATGCCTAGACTCGTCGCCTCGGCACGCGAGAGATCGGTACCACTATCGGTGACAACCGTTACACCCATGGTCTTAGCTCCATAACTTGAGCAGCCGACCCTTGGTCGGGCACAACTGTCCTAGACGGCCGCCGCCGCGCGCGCTCCGCTCCGGCTATTCTAAAATGCATGCGTACAGTAGGTTGCCTCGCAGTCGTTCTCTTTTGCCTCGCCACGACAATCCCATCCCTCGCCACGGGAACTTTTCGCGTTCAGGAGAGCGGCGGCACCGAGCGCGTCTATAAGGACGTTTCGATCAACATCGTCCACCAAACGCTGCGCGTGACCTCTGCCGACGGCCAAGCCACGTTCGTGATCAATCACGCAGCCTGTGCCTACGATGGCTATCTCGAGCGCTGCACGCCGATCAAGATGAGCCTCGAACGAGGCAGCACCATCCGATCGATCGATTTTACCGGCGGAACGATCTACATCAATCCAACCCGCCATACGCAACAACTTTCGCACTCCTCGACCCAGTTGCCGCCGCACGGCATTCTGCTCTCCATCCGCGCGACCAACGGCACCTTCGTGTCGATGAGCGGGACGATCGACGGACTCGTGCGATAGTGACCCCGGAAAAACTCGCGGTCGTCGTCTTTCTTGCCTGTTTCATGTTGCTTGCGGGCTTGCAATGCGACTTTGCCGAGCTGCGCGAAGCCTTCCAAAGTCCTATGCGGTTGCTGCGAATCTTCGCTGCGAATTTTGTTGTCGTTCCGATCCTCGGCGTGATCGTTGTCCGGTTGTTTCAACTCGATACCTATGTGGCCACCGGCATTCTGCTCATGGCGATCTCCCCGGGCGTACCGTTTCTTCCGCTCATCGCGGGGACAAAGAAGGGCGGAAGCGCCGGCCTTGCAACCGGCCTGGCCGTGATTTTGCCCGCCGTCTCAATCATCACCGTTCCCATCACCGCGCCACTCGTGCTCCCCGCCGACGCGCAGGCACATATCCCGTTCGCGTCATTCATCGTCAGCCTGCTGCTGTTCCAATTGCTGCCCCTCGTTGTCGGACTTTTCATCCGCGCACGCTCCGACAAAGTCGCACCGATGCTCACCAAGCTCGTTGTGGCCGTGCTCGTCGTCGCGGGGATCGCGGTGCTGTTCTTCCTCGTTCCGCAAATGGGCAAAGCCTTCGCAGCCGTCTACGGATCGCGCGGCCTCATGGCCTCGCTACTCATCATTGTGCTCTGCGCCTTCGTCGGTTGGCTGCTCGGCGGAAAGACCGCGGAGTACCGGGTTACGCTCTCCATTTCCACGATCATGCGCAATGTCGGTCTTGCAACACTCATCGCGACAGAGAACTTCCACGACACGGTCGCAGGCGCGGTCGTGCTGGCCTATTTCGTGATGCAATTCATCTTTGCGAACCTTATCGGCATGTACTATAAACGAAGAGAGGCCAAATGACCCCGTTGATCTTCAGTCCACAATTCGGATTGCTCACCCTTGGCACGCTCGGGATCATCGATCTCATCGCGGCCACGACCAATGCGTTCAACGGCACGCTGCTGGCGCGCGCGTCCAGTCACTACAAGCACTTCACCATTATCGGCGTCGCGTTGCTCGGACTCGCGGGCGGCATTGGCGGCGGAACGCTGCGCGATATTCTGCTCAACGAAGTCCCGGCCCCACTCGTGAACCCGTGGTACCTTTTCTTTTGCATCGCCGCAATTATTCTCGCGCTGTTCATCGCCTACAACGCAGGGGAAAAATTTCGCGCGGGACTCCTCTCGTACATGACCGCGTTTACGTTGCCGTGGTACGCGATCGTCGGCGCCGACAAGACGATGACGCACCACCTGGGCTACGGCGCGGCGATTCTTATCGGCGTCATCGGCACCACCGGCGGGCGCTGGATCATCGATGTCTCCTGTATGCGGATCCCAAAGCAACTAGTGCGCGGCGGGTTCTTCGTCTTCACCGCGGCCGCCACGGCGCTGCTCTACGTCATCCTGCGCTTCACGCTCGGCATCGACATCGTTATTTCGACTGCCATTGCCGTGCTGTGCGGGTTCGCCTTCCGGATGCTCTCGCTACACCTGGGCTGGGAAGAATGGGAGCCGTCAGAACCCGCCGAGCTACGATAATCCGTGGCGGAAGATCTCGACGCCGACAAAAATGAAAAACACGCCGAGCGCAACGTCGACGTAGCGGCGGTAACGCGCTAAGTGCGCGACGTTGGGCGCCACGGACATAATGGCCGTCGCCAGAACCCCAAAGACGAGCGCGTAGACAAGGCCGACACCGCTTGCACGCAGCGCGCCCAGTAACGCAAAGAGCGGCACGTACATCGCGACGTTGTCCATTCCGGTCGCAAAGACGATCGCCGCGATCGACGCCGATCGCGCATTCGCGGTCTGCTTTCCAAACGCGGTGATGACTTTGCCCAGGCCGATCGCCGCGGGTACGATTCCAAGCCAGGCCACGTTGCCGGCCGAAATCGTATCCACCGCAAACGACGCGATAAGGCAAGCGATTACCAAAAGTGCGAATGCGATCGACGCTTCCGCGCTCGCGCGCCGCCAGAGTGCAGGCGAACCGGTTGCCGCCTCAGCGGCCAAGCAGCTAAAGCCGTCGATATTCGTGAGGAGAAAGGCCATAACGATGACGAGCATGCGGAAGTCCATGCTACCTGCAAGACCCTCAGCGCGGCCGTTGTTGTCCTAGACACGCACCGATCTTGATCCCGGTTATCGCCTATGCTCCAAGTCCAGGACAACCTGGTCAGGTGTGTTATGAGTGGAGCCCTAGCAGCCTACGACGGCCTTCTACCGACGCTCAGTATTAAGACTGTAGCGCAGATGGCCAATCTCTCGATCGACACGATTCGCGCGTGGGAAAAGCGTTATCGGGCCGTCGTTCCGCAGCGTGCCCAGGGCGGCCGCCGCCAGTTCAGCCGGGGCGATGTCGAACGGCTCGTGCTTCTGCGTGAGATCGTGTCCGCCGGTACCGCAATTTCCCGTGTTGCCCACTGTTCGACCGTCGAATTGCGCGGCATGGTGCGGATGGCCGTGGATCGCGGCGAGTCCGATGACGCCGACGTCGTGCGTCTCCTGCGGGTCATCCGTAGCCACGATGTTTCCCAGCTGTGCGACGAATTGCTCAAGGTCGCGATGGTGCGCAGCGCCGCGGAGTTCGGCGACGACATTCTGGCTGCCGTGCTCGCCGAACTCGAACGCAACGCCGAAGCACGTCATACCGGCGAACTTCTGTTGGCAAGCGCGCTCGTTTCCATCTCGTCGAAGTTGTTCGATCGATGTCCCGGTGCGCGCGGCCCGAACGTCATTTCGCTGACCTTTCCGGGCGAAGCGCACGCGATCCCCGCGCTGCTTGCGGCGCTCGTCGCGTCCGAGAACGGCTTTTGCGGAATGTACGCGGGCACGCAGATCGAGCCCGCCGATGTTGAGACGCTCGCGCTCGACTTAGAAGCCGTCGCGATCGTGATCTACTCCGCCGTCGAGTCGTTCGAACACATGCAAGCCGCGCTGCGCCTCGTTGAAAAACTACCGCGAACGCGGGTAGTGATAACGGGGCGAGGTAGTCTCCTCGCCCCGCCGGGTGTTGGGGCTGCAAACTCGCTGCGTGCGCTCGCGCAGGAGTTCAAGCGGGAATACTAGCCGCGGCTACTCCATCGCCGTCGCGTAGAAGCTTCCGTCGCGCCAGTACCCGTAGGCAATGATCTGACGGCCGACCGCCACGCGACCGCTGGTCTCGCGGTTGAGCGCCGGCTGGTCGTTGATCACCAGGGTACGGTCAGCCATTTGTACCGTTACGAGATGCCCTCGCACGATCGTGATGGTGCCCGCGACGCGCGCGCGGCGCGGACCGACGGTGTAACCCGGGCAATGGCCGTTTGGCGTCCACACGCCGCTAACCCATGTGCCGCAGATCGGATCGCCGTATTGCTTGTTCGGACCGAACGCCGACGTGTCGTTGATGTCCGCGTTCGGATCGTTGTCAACGGTGGTGGTCGTCGTGGTCGTGGTTTGTTGGGTCTGCTGCACGGGCTGCGTTTGCGCAAACGCGGGCGCTGCGAGTGCCGCCCCAAGTGCTAGCGATAGAATCGTTGCTGTGATTTCTCGTTTCATACTCGCGTTCTACCCACTTATACACCGTAAACCAGCCTAGCGCTCGTAGAGCCAGCGCTTGATTGCGGCCTCAACAAGGACGTGCTCGATTGGATGCAATCGCGTTAAGGTTGCGTCTTCATCTTCTCCGGCGATCACGTGCAGCGGTTTGCGTGCCAGCACGCGGCCACGATCGGCTTGTGTCGTCACCTCGTGCACGCTTGCTCCCACCCAGCTGCTTCCATCCGCAAGTGCGTCGCGCACCGCGCGCGGACCGCGATAGGCCGGAATGACCGTTCCGTCGGGCATGCCGACAAGATCTCGCGACGGATCGAGCGGCAAGAACGACGGATGCACGTTGAGCATTTCCGGAAACGCATCGACGAACGCCGGCTCGAGTAGATGCATCCACCCGAGCAGCAATACGAGTTGCGGTTCGAACTGCGCGACCGCATCGCGCAAGAGCGCATCGTATTGCGCGCGCGATTGGTCGCTGCGCTGCCAGGGCAGCATGATCGCCGGGATGCCCGCAGCCTTGGCCCGTTCGATTGCATAGGCGCCGGGCTTGTCGCTGATCAGCGCCGCGAGATCCAGCGGCAAGCCGCGCGCGACGCGATCGATGACCGCTTGAAAGTTCGTCCCGCTTCCCGACGCAAGGACGACGGTGCGAATCGGAACCGGCGTAAAGCTAAGGGGATCGTAGCGCTCGACAACGCGTGCGCCCGCGTGCCGCTCGTAGTACGGCACCAAACCTTCCGACGTCGCAGCGATCAGCGCGCGTGTGTATCCGCGCGCTCGCAGCCCACACAACGCAACCTCGAGCAACAACGAACCCAAACCCTTGTGTTCAACACCAAACGGGCCAAAGATGCCGACGCCCGGTTCGCGCGCGATTCCGCGCAGCCACGCATAACGTAGGCCCGTGGGATCGAACGCCGCGAAGCCCGCGGGTTTTCCGTCGCGTGTCGCAAGCGCGCACTGCGCCACGGCGACTTCGCTGCTCCACGCGCCCCCGAAGACCTCATCGATCCACGCCAGCACCGGATCGCTTGCCCCGCCCGCAACGTCGAGGGCGAATCCCGCGCGTTCAATCTGTTCGCGCGCAGCGCCGTCTCCCGCAAAACGTTCGTCGAGATCGACGAGGAGATTAACGAGCTTCGTGGATGACAACTTGCGGCTCGCTGCCCTCGCGCGCTTCGATCCAACCGACGACCTTCGCGCCCGGCACCGCCGCCGTGGCTTTGACTGCGTCGATGAACGGCACGATCAACGTGTAGCCGACGCCCATGTTCAGCGTGCGATACTTTTCCTCGTAGGTCAGATTGCCGCGGCGCACGAGCTCCTGCATGATCGGGGGCACGCTCCAACGCGACGCCTCGAAGATGGCTTTCACGCCGTCGGGCAGCGTGCGCGGGACGTTCTCGAGCAGCCCGCCACCGGTAATATGCGACATCGTCTTGACCTTCGCGACCTTTTGAATCGCGCGCACGTCATCGTAGTACGAGGGGTGCGCTGCCAGCAGCGCATCGGCAAACGTCGTTCCGTTGAACGGCTTGGTCCACTCGTCGCGCGGAATCAACGCGCGCGCGAGGGAGTAGCCGTTGGTGTGCAGTCCGATCGAAGGTAAACCGATGATCGCATCGCCCGGCTCAACGCTCTGCGGCTTTGGAACCTCGTTCACATCGACGATCCCGACGATCGTTCCGGCTAAATCGAAATGTCCCGGCGCGTAGAGCCCCGGCATCTCGGCGGTTTCACCGCCGAGCAGTGCGCAGTTGTGGGCGCGACAGGCTTGCGCACAACCCTCGACCACGTCGGCAGCAACCGCTGGGTCCAATTTTCCGGTCGCAAAATAGTCGAGAAAGAACATCGGCGTCGCGTTCACCACGAGAATGTCGTTGACGCAGTGATTGACCAGATCGCGCCCGACACCGTCGTAGCGTTGCAGCTCGGCGGCGATGAGAATCTTTGTGCCCACACCGTCGGCCGATGCGACCAGCGCGCGATCGCCTCCGCCGGGCAAGCGAAAAATGCCGCCGAAGCCGCCGATCGCGTCGAGCTGATCCGGATGCCGCCATGCGCCCAGGACCTGCTGATACCGCGCGACCGCCTCGTTGCCCGAGGCAATATCGACGCCGGCGCGCGCGTAGGCGTCTTTTGTGCGACTTTGGTCGCTCATCGGGCCCCCGCCGCAGGGCCAAAGCTGCGCACCGGCCGAATTGTGGTCCAAACGATAGCCATTCGGCGGTCATACTTCACCCAATCGAAAGGTAGCCCATGCAAGTTCTCATTGCGCAAGATGCGCCGGTCTCCGTGCGCACGGGTGCCCTAGTCGTGCCCGTCTTCACGAACGGCGAATTGAGCGGGGCTGCAAAAGCCGTCGACACGGCGCTGGGCGGCGCGATTACCGATGTGCTTTCATCCGAAGAGATCAAAGGTAAACTCGCCGAGTGCGCGCTGGTGCACGCCGGCAATCAACCGTTTCACCGCGTGCTCATCGTCGGATTGGGCGAACGCGAAAAGTTCGAAGCAACACATCTCGCGCGTTACGCGGGCGCAGCGGTGCGTTATCTCGGACGCCGCAATGTCGACGCGATCGCTCTTGCGCTGCCCGATGAAGCCAAAGGCAACGAAACAGCCTGCGCGTCATTTGTCGCCGAGGGCGCGGTCAGCGGCACCTTCGAAACGACAATCTACCAAGAGAAGCCCGAGAAACGTATGGCGATCGAATCGGCCACGATTCTCGCCAACGGCTTCGATAGTAAGGCGGTCAAAGCGGGCGTCGAACGCGGCACGATCCTGGGTGAAGCGGTGAACTTCGCGCGCCGCCTTGCGATCACGCCGGCCAACGAAATGACGCCGACCATTCTTGCCGATGAGGCGCAAAAGGGCGCAAAAGCCGCCGGGATCGAGATCGAGGTCTTCGACGAAGAACGTATTCGTAAGGAAGGCATGGGTTCGTTTCTTTCCGTCGCGCAGGGCAGCGTGCAACCGCCGAAGTTCATCGTCATGCGCTACAACGGCGATCCGGGGAGTAAAGAACTGCTCGCGCTCGTCGGCAAGGGCATCACGTTCGATACCGGCGGCATCTCGCTCAAGCCCCCCGAGCGCATGGAAGAGATGAAGTACGATATGTCCGGCGGCGCAGCGGTCATCGCGACGATGGCTGCCCTCGGCAAACTCAAGCCCAAACTCAACGTCGTCGGCTTGGTTCCCGCAACGGAAAATATGCCCGGTGGCAAGGCGACGAAGCCGGGCGACATCGTCAAAGCCATGAACGGCAAGACGATCGAAGTGATCAACACCGATGCCGAAGGCCGGTTGATTCTGGCCGACGCGCTGGTCTATGCCAACAAACTCGGCGCAACCAAGATCATCGACGCCGCGACGCTGACCGGCGCGTGCGTGATCGCGCTCGGTCATGCCGCCAGCGCTGCGGTCGGCACCAACGACGCGTTCACCAACGAGTTTCTCGCGGCCGCGAAACCAACCGGCGAACGGTATTGGCAGATGCCGCTCTACGATGAATATGCCAGCGCCATGAAGAGCGACATCGCCGATCTCAAAAACACCGGCGGCCGTCCAGCCGGCACGTTAACCGCAGCCGCGTTTCTCAAAGCCTTCGTCGACGAGACGCCGTGGCTGCACCTCGATATCGCCGGCACCGCGTATCTCGATAACGAGTCGGCCTGGCAAGCCAAGGGCCCAACCGGCACCCCGGTGCGTGCGTTTGTTTCAATGGTCGAAACGCTCGCCGGCTCACCCGTGATTCACTCGAACGGACACGTTACGGTGTCATCCCGAGCGTAGTCGAGGGACGCATCTCACCTTTCCGCGCCTATTTCGTCGCTCGTCAGAGCGGCTGGTTTGCCGAAGGCATTGCCACCACCGCGATTGCCTGGCAAATCTACGCTGTCCGTCATCAGGCCCTCGATCTTGGACTCGTGGGCCTGATCGGTTTTCTTCCCCAATTGCTGCTGGCGGTGCCGGCGGGTCTGATCGCCGATCGCCTCGACCGCCGCGCGGTCGTCATCATCACGAGCATCGGGGCCTTGGTCGGCTCGCTGCTCTTCTTCGTGCTTGCACTACAACACTCACAGTCGATTGCGGACTATTTCGGTGCGCTGCTGCTGTATTCAACCGCCGATGCGCTCGGTGTTCCCGCCATGCGCGCGATGCTGCCGTCGCTCGTGAGCGGCGAGCGCTACTTGCGCGCCACCGCGCTGATCTCGTCCGTCTCGCAATTCGGAACTATCGCCGGGCCCGCGGTCGCGGGTGTGTTGATCGCCTTTTCAGCCGCATCCGCATTTGCGGTCGCGGTAGTGCTGCAACTCGTCGCCATCGTGGCCTTCTTCTTTCTCGAGTCGCGCGTGCCGGAGGAACCGCATGTAGAGTCACTCTGGCAATCTTCCGTCGGCGGATTTCGCTTCGTCATCGATCGCAAGATCATCCTTGGGGCGATCTCACTCGATCTCTTCGCTGTGCTCTTCGGCGGCGCAACCGCGCTCCTACCAATCTATGCCACGCAGATACTCCACGTTGGTGCAACCGGCTACGGGATGCTGCGCGCTGCGCCCGCGATCGGCGCCGCCGTGGTCGGCCTCTGGCTGATTCGTCATCCCATCCAGCGCAACGGCGGTCGCTGGCTCTTCTGGTGCATCGCGGGATTTGGCGTTGCGACGATCGTCTTCGGGCTCTCGCGCAACATGCCGCTCTCGCTGGTAGCGCTGGCGGGAACCGGCGGCTTCGATATGGTCAGCGTGGTGATCCGCATTGCGCTCACCCAGCTCGGTGTTCCCGAGCTAATGCGCGGACGCGTCTCGGCGTTTGAAAACATCTTCATCGGCGCATCGAATCAACTCGGCACGTTTGAATCCGGCGCGGTCGCGGCGTGGCTGGGCGCCGTTCCGTCCGTCGTGCTCGGCGGCTGCGCCACGATCGCCGTCGTCGTGTTGTGGGTCGGCCTCTTCCCCGCCCTTCGCAAATTCGACTATTTAGACTTGTCATCCCGAGCGTAGCGAAGCGTAGTCGAGGGAGCGTTACCTATTTGTGCAGCGCGAAGGCCGCAAGCGCAGCCAGCAGGACTGCCGTTTGCCCGAGCATCCAGCCGATGATTGTTTTTAGATTCGAATCAGTCTTCTCTCAAGCCGCTCGAAACGCGAATCAACCTGAGCGAAGCGAGTATCGACGCGCTGCTCGAAGCTCTCGAGCCGATGGTCAATCCCGTTCAGTCGATCGGCGATCTGCAGATAGGCGCCTTCCAGACGTGCCATCTGTATTTCCAAGGGCTGTGCGCTCAAAGCGGTCTCCTTCTCGCCATCCTATCCCACCCAAAGCGCCGATAACAAGGGGCCCTCAAGGGACGGCCGCAGAAGCACGAACGGCTATGGCACAGACCCGCCAACTCAAAGACGACGCTCGCCCATACGAGCCGGCCAAGGGTCCGGCACTACGACGCGTCACCGCCGGTGCAATCAAACGGCGCAAAGGCACAACCGTCGTTCCGATGATCACCGCCTACGATGCGCCGTTCGGGCGTTACGCCGAAGAGGCGGGCATCGATTGGATTCTCGTCGGGGATAGTCTCGGCAACGTGGTCCTCGGCTTCGACGAAACGACGCCGGTGACGATGGACGACATGGTGCATCACACCGCCGCCGTTGTGCGCGGAACGTCGCGCGCGCACATCATCGCCGACATGCCCTTCGGCTCGTACCAAGTCAGCGACGAAGAGGCGCTGCGTAACGCGATTCGCCTGGTCAAAGAGGGCGGCGCTATGTCTGTCAAACTCGAAGGCGGCAGCAACGAAGCCGCGCGCATTCGTGCGATCGCGCGCGCCGGCATTCCCGTCGTCGGACACATCGGAATCACTCCGCAAACGGCCGGCCTTGGTCCGGGCTATCGTATGCGCACGCATCGCGATCGGCTGATGGAAGATGCGCTCGCGGTCGAAGCCGCCGGCGCCTACGCGATCGTGCTCGAAGTGGTCGATTTCGAGATCGCGCGCGAACTCACGGAAAAACTTTCGATCCTAACGGTCGGCATCGGCGCGGGCCCGCACTGCGATTCGCAGGTGCTGGTCATGCACGATGTGCTCGGCATGTACCCACACTCGCCGCCGTTCGTCAAACGCTTTGCCGAAGTCGGCATCGACATCACGAACGCCCTGCGCGAATATGCAAGCGCGGTGAAGGAAGGCGACTTCCCCGCCAAGTGAACGGTCCGCAGTTCGACGACGCGTTTCGCGCGCGGCTGCACGACCTCTTCCGGTGGCGCCGCGACGTGCGGCATTTTCGCGGCGATCCTGTTTCAAATGAGACGATCGAAGCATTGGTCCGTGAAACCGCGCTTTCGCCCTCGGTCGGCTTTTCGCAGCCCTGGCGTTTCGTGCGCGTCGATGCACCGCAGCGGCGCCAAGCGGTCACCGCGTCGTTCGAACGGGCCAACGCCGACGCGCTCGCCGGGTACTCGGGCGATGACGCGCTGAAATACGCGACGCTCAAACTCTCGGGATTGCGCAACGCGCCCGTGCACCTCGCGGTGTTTTGCGATGCGTCGACCACGACGGGCAAAGGCCTTGGCCGCGCGACGATGCCCGAGATGCTCGCCTATTCCGCAGCTAATGCCGTGTACACATTTTGGCTGGCGGCGCGCGCACGCGGGATCGGCGCCGGCTGGGTGTCGATTCTCGATCCGGAAACGGTAACGCAGACGCTCGAGGTTCCGCCCGAATGGAAACTCATCGCCTATCTGTGCGTCGGGTATCCGGCCGATGAAGCCGACTCACCCGAACTCGAACGCGCCGGCTGGGAATCCCGCGACGAACGCGCGACGACCGTGTACGAGCGCTAGCATGAACCGGCGTGCATTTGCCGCAGGCGTCGGAGCCTCGGTTGCCGGGAGTATGCTCGGCGCTTGTTCACCGGCAACGCCGCGCGCACTGCCGGGTGAGCCACCACGCCTCTCCTATGATGATTCGGTGCGCGCGATTCGCGCCGTTATCGCCCACGATGCAGCCGATACAACCCTTATTCACGACGCTTTGCCGCGGCTCTACGCGCATGGCGCACCGGTCGAAAACGCCGTTATCCTCTTCCACGGTTTCACGAATTGCCCGCAACAGTTCGACGTGCTCGCGCGACAGTTTTATGCGCGGGGCTGCAACGTCTACGTGCCGCGTATCCCGCGCCACGGCCAGAGCGACCGTCTCACGACAACGCTTGCTGACCTGACGATCGAAGAGTTGGGAAAGAGCACGCTCGACGCGTTTGCATATGCGCGGGGCCTTGGCCGCCGCGTGAGTTCAGTCGGTTTATCGCTTGGCGGGTCGATGTCGCTGTGGCTGGCTCAAGCGATGCCGATCGATCTCGCCGTCGCCGTATCGCCGTTTCTCATGCCGATCGGGATTCCGCGCGGCGTTGGAACCGTGGCGATGCACACACTCTACACGATCCCGAGCATGTACTGGTGGTGGGATCCGCGCGTAAAACAAAACTGTCTGCCCACCTATGCCTACCCCGGATATCCGACGCACGGCCTTGCTGAAGTGACCTTTTTCGGCGACAGGCTCTTCGCGTACTCCGGCGGCAAGCCACTGGGGAAGGCTTGCATCCTCGTGACCAACGCGAACGAGAGCGCGGTGAACAACTCGGTTTCGCGCGACCTGCTCGCGCAATGGAAAAGCAGCGGTGCAGACGTCTCCGAGATCGTGTTGAGCGGACTCGGTCCGCCGCGACACGATATCATCGATCCGACCACTTTTCCCCAAGGCGTACACCTGGTCTACCCGCGGCTCATGGACATGGTTCTTGGCTAACCACCTAGACATCAGCCAGACTACGATACGCCTGCAGCACGTCGCGACGTGTGACGATGCCGAGCAGATGCCCGTCGTTCGGATCCACCACCGGTAAGAGCGGCACCGGCGCATCGGCCATCAGCGTGGCCGCACGCTCCACCGTGTCGTCGGCGTGCAGCACGTGGGTCATCGGTTGCACCAGGCTCGAGATGCGCTCGCGTCCGCGACCTTCGGCGACGGCGCGCGCCAAATCGGCCGACGTCACGATGCCGATGAAGCGCCGCCCACTGCAGACCGGAACGGCCAGCTCTCCCGCCTCTCCCTCGCGCAGCGCAACGCTTGCGATCTCGTCGTTCAACTGCGCGACCACCGGTGGATCGCGCCGTATCGTGTCAATGTTAACGCGGCTGAGAAAGCGCGGTCGCCGGACGCGTTGCCAGTCGATGCCGCGTCGAATCAATTTCATCTCATACACCGTCGAGCCCAGCATGCGCCGGCCGAGCACGGTTGCGATAACCACGCACACCATGAGCGGCAAAATGATCCGGTAATCGTTTGACATCTCGAAGACGATGATAATCGCCGTCATCGGCGCTTCGGATGCCGCGGCAAAAAGCGCGGCCATACCAACGAGGCCATACGCAGCGCCCGGCGCCGTCCACAGCGGGAAGAGCTGATGCACGATGCGTCCAAACGCATCGCCCACAAATGCGCCGGTAAATAACGAGGGCGCAAAGACGCCGCCCGATCCGCCCGAGCCCAGCGTGAGCGATGTCGCGAGCGGCTTCGCGATTGCAAGCGCGAGCGCGCGATCGGCACCGACGTGTTGATCGAGCACCTGCTGCATCGATACGTAGCCGACGCCGAAGATCTGCGGAATCCAGATGCCGATCACTCCGACCAAGCCGAAGCCGATGCCGCCTTTGACCCACGCCGGAATCTTGAATTCTTCGAAGCGGTCTTCGAAGAAATACAGCATGCGCACGAACCCCGTGGCCCAGACGGCGGCGATCACGCCCAACAGCGCATAGAAGAACAACTCATAGGGAGAAACGAGTTCGAATCCCCCCGCCGAGAACGACGCATGATCGCCGAAATACGCGCGCCCGATCACGGCTGAAATCACCGAGGAAACCACGATCGCGGCAAACGAACGCGGTGCGAACTCTCCGAGAATGACTTCGGCGGCGAAGAACACGCCGCCGATCGGAGCATTGAACGTCGCCGAGATTCCCGCTGCGGCACCGCACGCAACCAGTGTTCGCACGATGGGCGCCGGCGCGCGCACCACTTGTCCAAGGACCGAGCCGATGGTCGAGCCGATTTGCACGATCGGCCCTTCGCGCCCGCAGCTTCCGCCAAAGCCGATCGAGGTCGCCGAAGCCAGCGCTTTGATGGCGATCACGCGCGGGCGCATCTTTCCGCCACGAAGCGCCACGGCTTCCATCACTTCGGGCACGCCATGTCCTTTGGCTTCGGGGGCAAACGTCGACGCGATCCAGGCAGCGATGATGCCGCCCAGCGCGAGCTGCACCACGATTGCAAACACGCCGATGACTTTGCCCAGCGAGGCGCCGATGACGTTGAAAGCGAGGAACGTTTCGCCGGTGATGAGCGCGCGAAAGGCGACGGCGCCGAAGCCGCCACCGAGGCCGACGATGACCGCGGTCACCATCAAAAAGGTCGTCTGGGATACAGTTACGCGTCCGACGCGCAGTTGGGATCGCCCGTCTTTGAGGACGTACTCGATCACTCGGGAAGCGTTATCCGACCATAGCCCGCGCATCGTGCGCGGCGGGGACATTCGGATACACGCCGGTCAAACAGCCCAGGCACATCTCGTCGCGATTGCGTCCGGTCGCCGTCACGAGGCCGTCAAGCGAGAGATAGCCCAGCGAATCGGCACCGGTCTTCTCGCGAATCTCTTCGATCGTATAGTTGGCCGCGATCAATTCATCGTAGGTCGCCATGTCGACGCCAAGGTAACAGGGATGCTTGATCGGCGGCGAGGTGATGCGCAAGTGCACTTCTTTTGCACCCGCATCGCGCAACAACTTGACGATGCGCGGCGTCGTCGTCCCACGCACGATCGAATCGTCGACCACGACCACGCGTTGTCCGCGCAGATTTTCGACAATCGGATTGAACTTCAATTGCACGCCGCGCGAGCGCAGGCCCTGATCGGGACTGATGAACGTTCGCCCGATGTAGCGGTTCTTGATCATGCCTTCAATATACGGCAGGCCGCTTTCGTCGGCGTAGCCGATGCCGCCGGGGACGGCCGAGTCCGGGATCGCCATCACCACGTCGGCCTCGACCGGATGCTCTTTGGCGAGCGCCCGGCCCATCGCGTGCCGTGCCATGTAAATCTGGCGGCCGTTGAGGACGGAATCGGGGCGCGCAAAGTAGATGTATTCGAACATGCACAGCGCCGGATGCGCGCTCTCGTTGACCATGATGGTGGATTCGATGCCCTCAGGCGTGATGCGGATGACTTCGCCAGGCTCGATTTCGCGCAGATACCTTGCGCCGATGGTCGTCATAGCCACCGACTCCGATGCGACGGCGTAGCCGCCTTCATCAAAGACGCCCAGGCACAGCGGACGCACGCCCCACGGATCGCGGAACGCATAGAGTTCATCTTTGGTGCAGAGCACGATCGAATACGCGCCGCGCGCGACCGACAACACGTGCTTGATCCGATCCAGCATCGTGCCGGGAGCCTCGACGATCGTCTTCGCCATCACTTCGGAATCCGAGGTGGCTTGTAACGTGGTGCTGGGCGAGAGCGATTCGCGCAACTCGTCGGTGTTGGTGAGGTTGCCGTTGTGCGCAAAGGCGAAATCGCCGATCTCGGTTGATTCCAGCAACGGTTGCGCGTTGACCACGATCGAGGATCCGGTGGTCGAGTAGCGCGTGTGGCCGACGGAAATGTATCCGGTCAGCTCGGCGAGCGACTCCTCGTCGAAGATCGCGCCGATCAGCCCCATGTCTTTGTGCGAGCGAATCGTGCCGCCGTCGGCGGCAGCGATACCGGCGGACTCTTGTCCCCGGTGCTGAAGGGCGTAAAGCCCAAAGTACGCCAGGCGTGCCGCTTCACGCCCCGGCGCCAGTATCCCCGTAATCCCGCACATGGTTGAGCCTAGCTATTCGCTACGACGGCTGCCCCCACCCATGATCGACAGCAAAGCCAGAAAGATGTTGATCGAATCCAGGTAGATCGAGACGGCTATCTGCACCGGAGTCAGCCCGTCGCCGCCGGCACGAATGCGAGCAAAGTCGACAAGCACGATCGCGGTAAAGATGACCAGGATCGCCCACGAGTAGATCGTCGGCGAGAGGAAGTGCACGAAGAGCGAGATGATCCCGACGACCACCAAGGCGAGCAACGCACCGAAGATGATCCCGGAGAAACGTCGCAGATCCAGGCCCGTCGCATACACGATCGCTCCAAGCGCGAACATCCCCAGACCCGTCGTGAGCGCCGCATTGAACACGATCGCACTGCCCGCGACGTGCAGGTAGTAGGTCACGATCGGCGAGATAAAGATGCCTTCGAGAAACGCGAACAGATAAAAGATCGCAAGCGAAAGCGCACCGTTGGCCTTGGTCGCATTCATCACGAAGAGCAAAATGAACGATCCGAAGAACGCGATCCAGCTTGGACCGGTTCCGACATTTGGAAAGAGGTAGACGGCAAGCGCGCTGATGCACCAGCCGAGCGCGGTGATCCCAAGCACTTGCGCAAGCAGCGATTGAGGCTTGACCGCAACGGCGGAGCCGTACGGTGCCGGTTGATATCGATAAGCCATGGCTCTTGTAGATAACCCCCTTGCGCCCTCGGGGTTACACCGAAGGCCTGCTACCCCTTGATACGAACGTATGTTCGTATTATACTCCAGAGACGATGCGCGGAGTAGAGGTCGTCGAGCAGCAAGCCAAGAGCATCATCAACAAGGTGGCCGGCATGCCGTTCAGCTGGTCCATCAACCCGTATCGTGGCTGCTACCACCAGTGCCGCTTCTGCTACGCCCGCCGGACCCACACGTATCTCGAAGAGGACGGGGTCAATGCTTGGGGCTCCAAGATCTACGTGAAGGTCAACGCCGCCGCCGTCGTGCGCACCGAGCTCGCCAAACGCAGCTGGAAGCGCGAGACGGTGGCAATCGGAACGGTGACCGATCCGTATCAGCCGCTCGAGGGGCGCTATCGGATTACCCGCGGCATCCTCGAGGCGATGCGCGACTATCAGTCACCCGCGAATCTGATCACCCGCTCGCCGCTGGTCGTGCGCGACATCGACGTGCTGCAAGACCTCGCGCGCGCCGCCGGCACGCATATCTCGATCAGCATCTCCACCCTCGATACGCAACTCGCGCGCGAAATCGAACCCACCGTCGCGCCGCCGCACCAGCGCCTACGCGCGGTGCGGATGCTCGCCGACGCCGGCATCGCCGTCAGCGTCGCGCTCGCGCCAGTCCTTCCGCATATCACCGATTCGCCCGAGTCGATCGAAGCGGTCGTACGCGCCGCCCGCGAGGCCGGCGCCGCGAAGGTGTGGCACAACACGCTCTATTTGCACGACATCACCCGCGATTCGTTCTTCGCCTATCTGCGCGAATATAAACCCGAGCTCATCGCGCAATATGCGCACGAGTATCGCGGGACCTACGCCCCGCGCGCGATCGCCGATCGCGTCAGTGCGAACGTGCACGAGGCGACCTCACGCAATCCAGCGCGCGCAACCGTCCCCCGCATCCAAAGCGCGGCTGCCGTCCAACTCTCGCTGATTTAGCTCTTGTCACCGCTTGAGCGTAGCTTCTTCTTGTCACCCTGAGCGTAGCTTTCTTTTGTCACCCTGAGCGTGGGCGCGAAGCGCCGTAGTCGAAGGGCCGCGTCTAACGCGATGCGTGCAGCTTCCGCTGATCTAGCGTCGAAGTCGCGTTCATGGGACTTCGATCGTGCTTGTCGACGCTTCGCTGCTACATGCTGCGGGGAGTGCTATTGTGTGCGGCGGGCTGCGCCGGTTCCAACCCGCCGCCACTTCTCGTGGCTGCGGTCAAGACGGCCCATCATGGTGTATGCCCTCCCGCTTCGCGCCACGTTTTCGGGGCGCGAGCAGCA
>CAWHWL010000002.1:0-4658 GCA_963833045.1 Vulcanimicrobiota bacterium | reverse complement strand
AGCGAGCGCTGCGCTCGTTCCGCATCGCTGAAGGCACCCACTGCTTCAAATCGTCGAAGCGCCTGGCGTAGCGCGGTTACGCCAAGACGACGCTGACCGCGACGCAAGAGTTCGCGTCCGTAATCTGCCTGCGCATCGGCGAGCATCGTTGGTCGGGGACTCGCTTGAAACGTCTCCATCGCTTGCTCGAGCGCCGCGAGATCCGAAAGCACAAGCCCGCGCGCGTAGTGGCCGAGTCCGACGATCGAAGCAACATTCGGATTCCGTTCACCGAGCGCAGTCGCCGAAGCCGCGAGTTCGCGACCGAGCTCGCGGTCGCCGCTTCTGGCAGCGCAACGCGCCGCTAATGCGAGCCAGCCGCTCTGCCAGCGCCACCGGTGACGCACGCCGCGTTCGGAATGGACGACTTCACGCACGCACGCGAGCGCGCCCGGCAGATCCTCTTCGGCTTCGCACAGCCAAGCGTTGGCGACCAATCGTAGCATCCGGCGCGTGTCATCGGACGTCGTCTTGTCTTCGGCGGCGAGATCGAGGTGGCGATGTGCGGCCGCATAGTCGCCGCGCACTTGTGCCAGCCGCGCGAGCAGTAGGCGGCCTTCTACCTCGTACGTTTTTTCGTGAACTTCATCACACTCGCGAACCAGCGTCAGCGCCAAGGCTTCGGCGTCGTGAAAATTTGCCGTGGTGTACTCGAGCCATAGCTGCGCGAGTACGAGGTCTGAAACGGGGGCGCTTCCCTCAGCGAGAGCGTAGCCGCGCGCGAGCAACGCGCGACCCTTGTCGTAGCGATCGAGCTGTTGAAGCAGCATTACTTCCTGGCAGATCGTGCGGACGTTATCTTCGGCGGAGTCGACTTCTCGAACGTAGCTCAGTGCATCCACGTAACGCCCGTCATTGGTCGATGCGTCAGCCAGGGCGCGCAGGGCGAGCGACTTTGCCTCGGCATTGCCTTCGAGACGGCTCGCTTCGAGCGCAACTTGTCCCGCCGTTATCGCCGTTTCGTAGCTTCCGGCGCGGGCTAATCCGATCGCGCGAAGTGCAAGCAAGTTGGAACGCGCCGAGCCGGATAGACCGTCGAGGGCGAGCGTCGCGTCGGTGCGCGCGACGATTTGTTTCGCGTAGCCCATCTCCCACAGCGCGCGTGCCGCATGGCTTTGGATCTCGGCGCGCAAGGCATTGCTGGGTTCTTCGGCAAGCAGCCGATCCGCGAGCGCAACGGCCTCGCGGAGGCGCCGCGCTTGAACAAGAATCGAAAGCGCCGTGAGACCAACATCGAGCCAGTGCGGATCGGACGGAAGAATCAAGGCGAAGGCCTTCATCACCAGTTCGGCAGCGACCGCCGGCGTCGCTGAAAGCACCGCCGTCGCCGCGCGCGTAACGACATCGGCTGCACCACGGTCGGCGATGCTCGCACTCGCCAAGACATGCGAGGTCGCGTCGACCGGGCCAGCGGTTTCCAGAAGGTGCGCGGCGATCGCGCGGTGCAGCGCCAGACGCTGCGATGGCGGTGTCTCTTCGTATATTGCTTGACGTAGCAGGTCGTGCTTGAACGCGATCGCCGTTTCACTCTCGACGAAAATACCGCCTCGTACGGCGGCATCGAGCGCGTCGAGCATCTCTTTAGAAGAAGCGTCTTCGAGGACGGTCACCGCGTCAGCGATGGAAAACGGGCGACCTAAAACGGCGGCGAATCGAACCAGTGCCACCGTGTTTGGTCCCAAAGCTTCGACACGTTGCTGTACGCTTGCGCGAAGTCGCGCGGGGCCATACAACAACTGTACCGCGAGGAACGGATTGCCGCCTGCGTTCTTGAGCAGGTTCCGTGTCTGCGCGTCCGGCGGCGCGCCAAGCTGAAAGTTCGCGATCTCCTCGATGCTCCGCTCATCGAGTGGCCCCAAAGCGAGCTCTTCGACGCGTACGAGATCGCGCGTTAGAGTTTCGCGAGCTTCGACCAACGATCGGTCGCCGGCGCGTACCGAGAGTACCCACACGATAGGCGAGCCTGCAAGTCGCAGCGGCATCAATCGGAGGCATGAGAGTGTCAGGCGATCGGCCCATTGGATGTCGTCGAGCGCGATGAGCACCGGCGTCGTCATCGAGCGCTCTTCGAGAATGGCCATCAGCTCGTCGATGAGCCAAAGCGGTTGATCGCGCAACGGCGCGAGATCGCTAAATGCCTGACGGGAAACGAGCGGATTTGATCCGTACCGCAAGGCGAGTAACAGCAGCGCCATCGGTGCGATCTGATCGGCCTCATCGGCTTTGTTGCGTCCAATCGCAAAGCCCCGGCGTTGCGCGCTTTGAACGATTCGATCGAGCACGGCGCTCTTGCCGATTCCCGGCGAACCGGAAATCAGAATCGCGGACGCCTCCCCGGTTCGCGCTGTTTCTTCCAGCACATCGCGCGCTCGCTCCAGTTCGGGTAGTCGCCCTCGGAGCGGCGCCGCGGTAGGGACGAGATCGGGAATCTGGGCCCTCATGCCCGTTCCCTTGGGCTAACGGACGAAGAGTTCCCACCGATAGCCGTCGGGGTCTTGGAACCACACGCCAAGGCTGCTTGACCCGGGCGCTACCGGCCCGATCGCATTCTCGCCATCTTCGAGTTCGACGCCCTGCGCGAGGACAATGAGGTCTCACCTAATCGGGTGAGGTGAAGCGCGTAATGTGGTGACAGAATCGTCCTATGACAAACACCGTTCTCGTTCACGGCGCCTGGGCCGACGGCTCGAGCTGGAGCGGCGTCATCGAACGCTTGCAGAAATCGGGCTACAACGTCACGGCGCCGCAGTTCCCACTGACCTCGCTGGAAAACGACGTCGCCCGGCTGCGCGAAGTGCTCGCACTGCAGAACGGTCCGACGATCGTCGCCGGCCATTCCTACGGCGGTCAGATCATGACCGCACTCGGGACCGACGCACCCAATGTGTGCGGCCTGGTCTACATTGCGGCGTTCGGCATCGACCAAGGTGAGTCGCTCGGCGCGGCACCTGGGCCGCCGCTACCAGCGATCGCGCACCTGATGATCGACAAACAGGGCATGGCGTGGATTCCCGAGGACGACTATGTTGGCCACTTTGCGTTCGACGTCGATCCGGTCAAGGCCAAGGTGATGTATGCGACGCAGCAGCCGCTGGCAGCGTCGGCATTTGGAACCGCGATGGGCGTGCCGGCCTGGAAATCACTGCCCTCGTGGTATCTGGTCGCAACGAAGGATCAGGCGATTCCGCCTGACGCGGAGCGCGCATTTGCCAAGCGGATGAATGCCACGACCGTTGAGGTAGCGTCGAGTCACGTCGCGATGGTCTCGCATCCCGACGAGGTTGCGAAACTGATCGAGACGGCGGCGAAAGCTGCGCCCGTTCTGGCGAGCCGGTGAACCGTGTCAGAGAAGAACAAGGCGATCGTTCGCGAGGCTTTCGACACGCTCTTCAACAAGCGTGACTACGCCGCTGCAGAGCGTTACTGGTCGCCGAACTATATTCAACACAGCGCGCACATCCCACCGGGTCGCGACGGACTATTCAACTTGGTCAGAAGCGCGCCCCCGGAAGAGCACTATGAATCCGGCGTGATGCTGGCGGAGGGCGACATCGTGATGGTGCACGGGCGCTACTCGGGCATCGGACAACCGGCGAACTGGATTGTGGTCGACATCGTTCGGCTGGAGAACGGCGTCCTCGCCGAACACTGGGATGTCATTCAAGACGAGGCTACGCGGGAAGAATCCAAGAGCGGTCTGCCGATGTTCGGAGGTTCCTTCCCGTGATGCAAGTCGCAAGCAACATTACCGCGCCGACGCAGTTCATCGACGCCAACAACGAGCGGTATGCCTATCGCCGTTTTGGAAAAGTCAGTGGATACCCATTGCTGCTGTTGCAGCACTTCACCGGAACGCTGGATAATTGGGACCCGGCCCTAACCGATCGGCTTGCGATCGAGCGAGAGCTGATTCTCTTCGATAACGCCGGCATCGGACGCTCGAGCGGCACGGTACCAAAAACCATCGCCGGGATGGCGCAACATGCGTGCGCATTTCTCGGTGCGCTCAAACTCGATACGTGCGATGTGCTGGGTTTTTCCCTTGGCGGTATGGTGGCCCAGCAGATGGTGCAAGACGTTCCTGCGGTGTTTCGGCGGATGGTCCTCGTCGGTACGGCTCCGCGCGGCGGCGAAGATATCATGCATCTCGAGAAGCCAAGCCTCTCGAAGTACCTGAACGATCCGTCGCTAACGGGCTACGCCGTGCTGCAGAAGATCTTTTTCGCGCCGACGGCCTCCAGCCAGGCCGCCGGCGCGGAATTCGCTGAGCGGCTTGGGCAGCGCAAGGACGATCGTGACACGCCTTCGGGGCCGGCCGTCGCGCAGGCGCAGATCGCTGCCTTTCGTGAGTGGGAGCAGTACACCGGCGAGCGATTCGCCGATCTCAAGGGCATCACACAACCAACGCTGGTCGTCAACGGCATTTTTGACGAGATGATCCCCGTACGGAATTCCTATTGGCTCAGCGCCAATCTCCCGAATGCGGTGTTGATGACCTTTCCGGACTCAGGGCACGGCTCGCTGTTCCAGTTCCACGACGCTTTCGCGCGTCAAGCCGCGTCGTTTCTTTCTTCCGATTCGTCATGGGCTCCGTACTGAATCATTTTAGCCGGTGGTCT
>CAWHWL010000001.1:0-411598 GCA_963833045.1 Vulcanimicrobiota bacterium | reverse complement strand
TTTTGGAGGTCAGGGGTTTCTACGGATGATCCGAGGACGCCGTACCGGCTAGGATGAGCTCACCCAGAGACGCTTACGGGGAGAGGACGACGATGCGCAACCAGGCGCTGATCTGGAACACCGATACCTCACTGCGGGTCACGTCGCTAACGGCTCGGCTGCGCGGCTTCGCGGGGATCGGCGAGCGCAAGACCATCCTCCACGTGAGCGATCTCTGGGACGGTCCAGACCCCTTCCCGATTCTGGCCCATCAGTGGGCGCTCGCGGGCGAAACGCTCGCTTTTGAAGCACGTGTGCACGGAACGCATCTGGCTTTTGACGTCGAGCCGCTGCTCGACACACATGGCGCCATTGCCGGCGTCACCGGTCGCGCGGCCGAGATCGCCGATCCGAGCAGCTCGCTTGCAGCCGCCTATCCGCACGCCGAACGCGCTGCCGGCCTTGGCACCTGGCACGAAGATCTGCGCACGGGCGCCCTCGCCATTTCCGAAGGCCTGGCGAATCTGCTCGGACTCCCGTACGAAACCACCCATCTCGCGCTACGCAGTTTCGATCATCCCGCCGAACGCGAGCAGATTATGCGCACGCTCGCGGAGCGTGAAAACGAATTCAGCTATACGTGCGATCATCGCATTCTTTGCCAAGGTGGGCGCGTACGGAGCGTCCGCGAGCGCTTGCGCACCATGTTTGACGAGCGCGGCGTGGCGATCGCACGTGTCGGTTCGCTCATGGATATTACCGATCTCAAAGAGCGCGAGGCCGAGCTCTGCGAACTCGCCCTACACGATGCGCTAACGCACCTGCCAAATCGGCACGCCTTAGAAGAGCGCCTGCGCGCCTCACTTGCCCGCTGCGAACGCAACGGTCGCCGCTGCGCCGTGTTTTTCATTGACCTCGACGACTTCAAAGACATTAATGACGTGCACGGTCATGCTTACGGCGATCGCGTGCTCGTTGCCGTCGCCGATCGTCTCACGCGCCACGTGCGGGCTTCCGATACGGTCGCGCGCATCGGCGGCGACGAGTTCGTCGTCTTCATCGATGATCTCTATACTGATGAGGCGGCTGCCGATGCGGCCCGCAAGATCCTGCATAGCCTCGACGATCCGCTCACCATTGGCCAGGGCACCATTCGCGTTGGCGCCAGTATCGGGGTTGCAACCTATCCGGGCTCATGCAGCACGGTGCCGGCGCTGCTCGCCGCCGCCGATCGCGAAATGTACGCAGTAAAGCGGAACGGCGGCAACGGTATCAAACTTGCCCCTGCATGGCAAGCCCACTCTTCACCGGCCCGGCCTCTATTCGAGAACCGCGAGAGCGCCTAGCCTTCGTCCTCACCCTGCTCTTTGCATTTCCGATCGCGACGCTGATCGGGTTCGTGATTCATGAAAGCGTCGGAATCCCCGAAGTGGCGCTATTTATCGTCGTCGCCATGTTGTACGTGACGCTCGCGCGCGGACGTCTAATCGGTTCGTCGGTCATGATTCACCAAGAACAATATCCGCGCGTCTTTGAGATCGTTAAAACGGCCTGCGCCCAGCTCGACATCGCGATGCCGCTGATCTTCGTACGCGAAGACAACTACGTCCCGGTTGCGGCGCTTGGATTCGGCGAGCCGTATTCGCTCGTGCTCTCGACCCACTGGATCGAGCACTTCGAAGACGACGAGCTGGCTTTTGCCGTCGGACGTGAGCTGGGGCACATCGCCGCGGGACACACCCGTTTTCTCTCGCTGCTCAGCGTCAACGGCAACGAGAATCCGATCATCTCGCTGATCTTCGGAGGATGGCTGCGCACCTGCAGTCACACCTGCGACAAGGTGGGCCTCCTCATCTGCGGTTCGCTCGATGCAGCGACGCGGTCGATTGTGATCGCGTCATTTCACAGCTTCGGACGCCACATCAGCACGGAACAATTCACTCAGCAGGGGCGTGAGATCGCAAGCGATGGCGTGCTACGGCTGGGCGAATGGATGGGCGGCGAGCCGTACGCGACGCGGCGCATCGCAGACTTGGGTGAATTCATCGGCACGCCACAGTACGAAACGGCGCGTGCATGGCTCATGCGTGAAATTCCCGCAGAGCCGCCAAAGCTCGCGGCCGGCAGCGCCAACGTGACGCGCGCCGATTGCGCCGGAATTTTTCGCCGGTTTTGGTCGATCGCCATCGACAGCGGTGTTGTTGCAGCCGCTGTGCTCGTGTTCGCGGGAGCACATGCGCATTCGGCGTTGGGCGGCTATCTCACCGACGAAGACATCCACAACCTCACCCATTCCAAATTTTTCGGCGAAGTTCTCTCGGTCTTCGGACGCTACAGCTCCAGTCCGCCCTTTTTCTTCACCGCGCTCTACCTGTGGCTGCTGGTCGGCATCGCAGGCCAAAGTTTCGGCATGATGATTACCGGCCTGCGCGTGGTGACGACCGACTTTCGGTCACCCGGCCTCCTACGTTCACTCTGGCGTTACTTGATCGTCTTTTTTTTGTGGTGGTTGATCCTGCTCTGGGCGCCATTTTCGCGACGGATCATGTTGCACGATCGCTGGAGCGGGACGCGCCTCATTCGCGCGGAGACGATTATGGCGCGTGCGGCTGGAGCTGCAACGCATTGATCGCGCGGCTCAAATAGTTGTTCAGGCCGATCGCCGCGATGATTTCCACGCAACCGCCCTCGTCGTAATACGCGCGAAGCGCCTCCCACACCGCAGGCGGCAGCGCCCGCGGTTCGCGCGTCAGCGCTACGGTCGCGCTCAGTGCGGCTCGCTCGGCTTCCGAAAAATGCGGGCTGCGCGCGAAATCGCCAAGCGCAGTCAGCGTCGCTTCGTCGACACCCAGGCCGCGCGCGACTTCTTCATGCACGCACGTACAATACTCACACGCATTGAGCCACGCCACCATCAGCGCGATCAATTCCAGCGTGCGGGCCGGGAGCGTACCGGACTCCAAATCGCGTAGGTGCGCGGCGAGCGAACGCGCCAATTGCGGCCGCGCCGAAAGCGCGTCGAAGAGCCCCGCCACTGCTACGCCGTTAGCCTGCCTGCGTCAGTTGGCGGAACCCCGCGTCGCCACGCAGCATGTCGAAGCGCGGATCGTTCTCGATCGAAATCAACGACATGTGTCCACGCATGCGGCGCAACAACTCGAGTGCGATCGTACGATCGCCAAGCGCAGCCGCCGCGGCTACGAGGTCGGCGGGTTGGACGTCTTGTGCATGCAGCATCGCAAAAGCCAGCTGCGTGCGCGCTTCCTGCACGCGATGCTGATTGGCATAGGCATGCGCGAGCAGCGCTGACGCTTCCGCGCGGCAGCTCGTACACGTTGCAGCGTACTGCTGGTACGAGTCGATCGCGCGGCTGAAGTTGCCCTCGGCTTCGTACGCTTCGCCGATGGTGGTCAGTACATCGGTGCGCTGCGGCGAAAGGTCGAGCGCCTGCCGCGAATACGCGATCGCCTCGTTAAAGTGCCGATCGAGGTAGGCGGCGTTTCCGAGCCACGCGCTGGTCGAAACCGAAAGTGGATCGAGTGCGCCCGCGATCTGCAACTGCGCGAAGGCCGAGCGCAGATTCCCTTGCTGGATCAGGGCCACGCCGTACCACTCATGCGCCGGCCCGTTGGCCGGATCCAGCGCGATCGCACGCTGCAATTCGCCGATGGCTGACCCAAGGTCGTGCGCGTCCATGTTGATCAAACCGAGTGCGGCATGCGCTTCGGAGGAGTTCGGGTCAAGCGTCAGAGCGAGTTTTGCATACCCGCGCGCGCGCGAGAAATACACGCGCGGCCTCTGATTTCCGTACTTGTAGTCGCCCATGATCGCGTTTGCATCGGCGAGCGCCGCGTAACCACGTGCATCGCGCGGATCGGTCCGGATCACCTGCGCGAAATAGTCGAGGCTATGCTCGACACCGGCAAGCGTGCGCAGATTCCAATAGTACCGCCCGATCTCGTAGACACGCGCGCCTTCGGACGAAAGGCCTGCGCTCGTGCTGCGATGCGCGGCGGCCAGCGTGAAGAGTACCGCGCAGACAACTACGAATGCGGCAGCAGCCGTGGCGCCGATCCAACGTCGCCGGCTCGTGGCCGGAGGAAGCGCTGCCGCCCTCTCGGAGCGGCGGACCCCGACCGCGAAGCGGTAGCCGCGGCGCGGGACGGTCTCGATCGCGTCAAGCGAGGCAAGCGAGCGAAGCGTCTTGCGCAGCACGTAGATGTTCTGCGCGAGGTTGGCCTCCTCAACGTAGCCTTCAGGCCAAATCCGCTCGATCAGTTCGTTTTTGGGGAGGACCTCGCCGGGATGCTCGATGAGGGCGAGCAACGTTTCCACGACCTTGGGCCCAAGCGGCACCGGTTCGTTCCGATGCAGCAACAATAAACGCTCGACGTCGAGCCGGAATGATCCGAACTCATAGGTGCTCATGTCATCGTTTCCTGTGGCGGGCGAACTCGTCTGTTGTCGTGTACAGTCCCGCGTCACAAGAGGTTTCGCCTAGGCGAGATAGGGTTCATTCGGCGCCACCGGGCCGAGGATGCGATCGATCTGCGCGACCAGATCCGCTCCCAGGTTGGCCTCGCCCGCGCGGACGTTATCGGCCACGTGTGTGGGATTGGTCGCACCGACGATGGCGCTGGTCACAGCACGCTGTCGCAGCACCCAGGCCAGCGCCATTTGCGACATGCTCAGGCCGGTTTGCGCCGCCAGGGGTTTGAGCTGCTGCACAGCGTCGAGCACGCGTTGCGTAAAATACTCTGCCATCATGTCGCGGTAGGGACCGGCGGCGCGCGTGCCGGCGGGCGGATGCGCCGCGTCGGTATACTTTCCGCTTAGAATCCCCATGGCGAGCGGCGACCACACGACGTTGCCCAGACCGTACTCTTCGCAGACCGGCAGCACTCGCTCTTCGATTCTACGCCACAGCGCGCTGTATTGAGGCTGATTGCTGACCGGCACGGCCCAGCCACGGGCGCGGCACAAGGTGACCGCTGCAACCAGCTCATCGGCGTTCCATTCCGAAACGCCCCAATACAAGACGGTACCCGAGCGCACCAAGTCGTTCATCATCTCGCACGTCTCCTCGAGCGGTGTCGTTCGATCGAAGCGATGGCACTGATACAGGTCGATGTAGTCAACGTCTAAACGGCGCAGCGAGTGATGCACTTGATCGCGGATGTGCTTGCGCGAGAGGCCGCGCTCGTTGACGCTCTCCCCCATGGGAAAGTAGACCTTGGTTGCCAAGACCAGCGCATCGCGATTGAGCTCGCGCACGATTGGCGCAAGCACTTCTTCGGCAGCGCCTTTCGCATACACGTTAGCCGTGTCGATGAAATTGACGCCGGCCTCCCAGGCTTGCAGGATACAGGCGCGCGACGTATCGCGATCGACACTATTGCCGAAGGTCAACCACGATCCGATACCGATGACGGAAAGCTTAAGCCCGCTGTGTCCGAGCGTACGATATTGCATGCGTCCTACTGCGGCGCAAATACGCGCAGCGCCTTCGGGAAAACCTCGAAGACCGCGGGTGTCGTTCCGGCCGGCTCGCCGTCGGCCGTGATATGATGCGGCCGCCTCGTGACCACCTCAAAACACTGCGAACGCAATACGCGCAAACCCGGCACGTCGAAGGGACGCCTAGTCAGCATCGCGTGTGCGATCGTGAACGCCTGATAGAGATGCCGAATGTCGACGCTGTAGAGCTCGAGACATCCATCGTCGATTGCCGCGCCATCGACGTGAAGAAACCCGCCGAAATGTGGGCTGTTCGCGACCGTGAGTTGAATCGTCCGCAGCCGCTCGCTTTTACCGTCGAGACGAACCTCGGCTCGAATCGGCCGCGCATAACGCAGCGCAGAAAACGCGGTCGCGATTACGCCCCAAAAGCCGAAGCGCTGCTTGAGCTCCGTGGTCTGCAAGCGGGTGATGCGGCTGGAAATCCCAATGCTCGCTTCGTTGACGTAATATTGGCCGTTGACGCGCGCGGCGTCGATCGCCCGCTCGTGGTGTGCCGCGATAGTGTGGACCGCACCCCGCACGTCGAGCGGAATGCCGAGCGTGCGGGCAAGGTCGTTGAACGTGCCCAGCGGCACGATGCCCAGCGGAAGGCCGCGGGTAATTGCCGACTCGATTGCACCGAGCAGCGTGCCGTCGCCGCCCGCGCAGATGATGCAATCCGCGCCGGCGACGATGTCGCTCGGCCATCCCACTTCAACGAACTCGATGTTGGCTTCACGCAGTGCCTCGCGGGTTGCATCGGCCAACGCGCGGGCGCGCCCCGAACGCATATTGATCACAAGTTGCGCACGCATCGTTGAGCGGTTAGCCGACCAAGTGGGCGTTGATCTGCGCAACGAGCGGCGCTTCGCCGGCGAGTTCGATCACCTCGACGCCGGCTTCGGCTAAGACCTCGGCACCGCGGCCTTCTACAAACACCGACGGCTCGCGCATCGCAAAGACCACCCGTGGGATTCCGGCCGCGAGAATCCTTGCCGTGCACGCGCGCAGCCCCGAACCGCGTACGCTGCATGGTTCGAGCGACGTGTACAACGTGCTGCCGTGCAGATCGGTCGCCAGCTCGAGCGCCTTTTCGATCGCGACGTGCTCGGCGTGCCATTGCGCGCCGCGTTCGCGACTGTAACCGGTGGTCAAGATCGTGCCGTCGGCGGCTGCGATAATCGAGCCAACCGAGAATGCCGTGTTCGACGCCGGCGCGTTCCGCGACAGTGCGATCGCTTCGCGGAGCAGCCGCTGGTCGCGCGCGTCGTTCATGAGGCGGGATGCTCGTACTCGAGGACCGCCGTATCGCCGAGCGCACGCACGCGTTGCAGCGCGAGCCGGTGGTGGGCGTCGTTGAGGAAGGATGCCGCGTTGACCAGACGCGGAGCGCCGGCATCGCCCACAAAGAACGGCGCAATCGCCAGACGCAGGCGATCGAACGTTCCGCCGGCGAGAAATGCGGTAAGAATGGTCGTGCCGCCCTCGACGAAGAGCGAGCGCACACCGCAGTCCGCCAAGGCCGCAATGATCGAAGGCGGTTCGAAGCTGTCGATGCCGATGATTTCGGCATGACTGCCGAACCGCGTGCGCAGCTTCTCGACGCGATCGCGCGCGGTCAAGACGATCGTGCGCGCGCTTCCGTCGAAAAATTTTAGCGACGGATCGAAGTCGCCCGATGCGGTGACGGTGACTCGCGCCGCGGATCCGCACCGCAGCGACGGATTGTCGCGCCGGACGGTCTCGGCCCCGACGAGAATCGCATCGCTTTCGTCACGCGCAAGGCGCATCTCGGCGAGATCCTCGGAACTTGAGAGTACGAGGCGTTGGGGCGAACGATCGTCGATGTAGCCGTCGAGCGAGACCGCGACCGATATGTGAACGCGCACCTTCGGCCGTTCGATGACGGTACGTAGCTGCGCCTGCGTTTGGTCGATGACCGTCGCCGGATGCGGGGCGTCGCCCCTGGCGCCGAACACCGCGCGGTGCAGGCGAACCGGTGGCGCAATGCGCTCGAGCTGGGCCAGATGATGGTGCAGATCGTGATCGCCGGTGCCGCGGACGACGTCGCGTAAGGCGGCTCGCGCGTCGGCGACACGCCGTCGCACCAGAAGCTCGGTGCGAATCGGGTACACGAACCACGTCGCGCCGATCGCGCACAGGGCGCCGATGACAATGCACAGCACGCGCTCGGCAAAGAGGGGGCCCGGATTCGCGCCTTGCGACCCTTGCAAGAGCGCAAAGATCAGCGTCGCGCACGCCGCCCAATAGGCGTAGTTAACTGTACGCAGCCAGATGCCGAAGAAGAGTACGACGAAGATGACCGTTGCGCTGACGGTACCGTTTGGCATCGCGATGCGCGACAGCACGGCGGCGATCAGCGTTCCGCCGATCGCACCGCCAACGCGGAGCAGACCTTTGTAGATTGCATCGCCGCGCCCAACGGCACCGCTGCAGACGATGAACGCCGTCAACACGACCCACGACCAATGCTGCGGAAAGGCGAGCATTCCGATCGCAAACGCCAGCGCCAGTGCCACCAGCATCTGTAGCGCCATCCGCGTAGGGACTGTCATAGCACGCGCTGCACTGCCGACGTGCACACGAAGGCGATGGCACCGGCAAGTAGTACGAGCAACGCGCCGAGCCCGGGCCGGCTGCTATCGACGTGCACCGGCACGACGAGCATCGCGATAAAGGGAAGCGCAATCGTTCGTCCGATTGCGCTGCCGCGTTCGCCGAAATTTCGCAACCAAATCGAGACTGCGATGCCGATACAAAACAGGGCAGCACCGAGGGCCGGCGCGACACGGAACGCTAAACCGACGAGCCCTGCGGCGAGCGCAACCAAGGGCAACACGACCAATCCGCGGGCGAGCGCGCGCGCATCAAGGCGCTCGGGGCGACGCGAGAGTCCAACCGCAAGTGCCGCCGCAAGAATCGCCGGCGTCGAATTCGCGCCAGATACGTAAGCAGACCGCGTACATCACCCCGAAGCTCGCCAGCACGCCGGCGATCGCAACGAGGGCGGTTCTCACGCGAAAGCGGGTTCCACGCGTGGACGGCGCGCGATCGCGAGGACGATGGTGCTTGCGATTAAACAGAGTAGGCCGCTTGTAATAAAGGCTTGATCGTAGGTGCCCGTCAACGTGCGCGCCCAGCCGGCACCAAGCGCAACCGCACCAGCACCGAGTTGATGCGACGCAGCGATCCAGCCGAAGACGACCGGAGCGCGCTCGCGACCGAACGCTACGGTGGTCAAGCGCAATGTCGGCGGTACCGTCGCGATCCAGTCGAGACCGTAAAAGACTGCGAAATGCCGGCAAGCCGATCGCGGCGATGCCGAAAGCGTACGGTAAGAAGATCAACGAGAGTCCGCGCAGTCCGTAATACCAAAAGAGCAGCCAGCGCGGGTCAAAACGATCCGAAAGCCAGCCGGATGCAGTCGTGCCGAGAGATCGAAGAGGCCCATGGCCGCAAGCAAACCCGCTGCGTGCGTTTCCGGAATGCCGTGGTCACCACATGCCGGCACGAGATGCGTTCCGATCAACCCGTTGGTGCTTGCACCGCAAATGAAGAACGATCCGGCCAGCAGCCAAAAAGTTCGCGAGCGCGTGGCGCTGCTCGAGCACACTGAAATGCTTCGCGCAGTGGATTGCGTTTGTGCGTCGGTGCGGGCTCGATTGCGTCGCCGCCCCAGGGCGGAATTCCGACGTCGACCGGACGCTCGCGTAACAAAAACCATGCGAAGCGGAATCAGTGCCAGGGCAACTGCAGCCAGAACGATTGCGGAATTGCGCCAGCCACCGTGATCGATCAGGACGCCGAACATTGGGAAGAAGACGAGTTGGCCAGTCGCGTTACCGGCGCTGAACATGCCGATGACCAGGCCGCGCTGGGTTACGAACCAACGATTGGCGATGGTAGCGCCCATTGCAAGCGCAAGGCAACCGACGCCGATGCCGGCCGCTGCCGCCCACAGCAGAAGCTGCCAGGCGCTGTCGATTCGTGTGAGCGCAAGCATTGCAGCTGCCAACAGCGCAATCGCCACGACTGACGGTTTTGCGAACGCCGTAACGCTCCATCGCGGCCGCCGCAAACGGTCCCGTGAGCCCGTAGAGTGCGATTTGTAAGGCAAGGGCGTTCGAAATGACGCCGTCACTCCAGCCGAACTCGTTTTCGAAGGGGCGCACGTACATCGTGGGAACCGAGCGTACGCCCGCTGCGGCAACCAAAAGTACGAACGTGACCCCGGCTACTAACAACGGGTAGTAACGCGAGCTAATTCTGCTCATTGCGGTTGATAACACAGCAAACTACCAGACTGTTGCATGCGCGTGGTGCGCAATGCACGTGATGCAAATGGCCCATTTTCATTGCGCTGTCAGGGTTGGCGTGGGTACAATATTGCGGAGGTAATCGCTATCGCGAGACCCGGCACCGAGCATTCGTCCAGTCACCAAGACGTCAGCGACCTACGACTCATTATTGAGGCCGCTCCTGTCGCCATAGTCATTGTCGCGCGAAGCGGCAAAATCGTCCTGGTAAACACCGAGGCCGAACAACTATTCGGTCGCCCTCGTGCCGAGCTGCTCGGCGCAGACGTCGAAATACTGATCCCTGAGCGATTCCGCGGCGCGCATCCAAATCTGCGTGACTTGATACTTGCAAGCTCGTCGCGCCGGCCGATGGGCGCCGGACGCGATCTCTACGGCTTGCGCAGCAACGGCTCCGAAGTTCCGATCGAGATCGGGTTGAATCCGGTTTCGATTTCAGACGAGGAGTACATCCTCGCCGCGATCATCGATATAACCGCGCGCAAAGCGGCCGAAGAGCACTTGCGCCTCGTGATGGAGGCGGCACCAAACGCCATGATCGCGGTGGATGACGCGGGGCGCATCTCATTGATGAACGCGCAGGCCGAGCGGCTCTTCGGCTATGTACGCGCCGAGCTCCTTGACCAGTCCGTCGAACGATTGGTACCCGAACGTCTGCGCGACGGCCACAACGTGCTACGCGCAAACTACCTTGCCGCGCCTACGACTCGCGCGATGGGCGCCGGGCGAGAACTCTTCGGCGTGCGCAAAGATGGCAGCGAGTTTCCTATTGAGATCGGGCTCAATCCGCTGAGCACGCCGCGTGGTAAGTTTGTGCTGGCCGCAATAATCGACATCACCGAACGCAAGCGTGCCGAGGAACTGCGCCTGATCAACGCCGGTATCCATCAGCACAACGCGCAACTCGAAGCGGCGAACAAGGAGCTCGAAAGCTTTAGCTACTCGATCTCACACGATTTGCGCGCGCCCGTTCGAGCGATTAAAGGATACGCGGACGCTCTGGACCGCGAGTTCGGCGCGACGCTCGACGACGAGGCGAAGCGTCTCCTCAGGATTGTGCGCGAGGAATCCACCCGTCTCGGGTTCCTCATCGACGATCTTTTGAAATTTTCCGCACTCGGCCGTAAAACGCTCGACAAGGTGCTCGTCGACATGACTGAGCTAGCGCGCGACGTCGCCGAAGAACCCAGCGTCGCCGCAAGACAAGCCGATCGAGCGCTCGAGATTCACATCGATGCACTGCCTCCCGTTCTGGGCGACCGCACGCTCCTGCGCCAAGTCTGGGAGAATCTCATCTCGAACGCGGTAAAGTACTCGTCGAAAGCGGACCCCGCGATCGTGCGCATCACAGGCTGGGTCGAAGGTGCAAACGCGATCTACCGTGTGCAAGACAACGGCGCCGGTTTCAACATGAAGTACTACGACAAACTCTTTGGTGTCTTTGCACGCCTCCATCATGCTGACGAATTTCCCGGAACGGGCGTTGGCCTCGCGATCGTGCAACGTATTCTTACGCACCACAGCGGTCGCATTTGGGCGCAGAGCACGCAAGGCGAAGGCGCGAGCTTCACGTTTGCACTACCGATGCTGGAGACCAAGTGAGCGTCGTCAACATTGCGGCTGACGTTCTCCTCGTCGAGGACAACGCACTCGATGCCGACATGGTGATGCGCGCACTAGCCCGTTACGACGAGTCGAAGCGAATCGCTTGGGTTCACGACGGAGAGGAGGCGATGGAATTTCTACGCCGGTCCGTCCTGCCGAGGCTCATCCTACTCGACCTCAAGATGCCCAAGATGAACGGCTTCGACCTTCTGCGTGAGCTCCGTTCGAATGAGCGCGGCTTCGCCGTTCCGGTCGTCGTGCTCACCTCGTCGACCGAAGAGCGCGACATCGTCGAGTGCTATCGTCTGGGCGCAAACGGCTTCGCGGTAAAGCCCATGGACATGTTGGACCTCGACGACGTGGTCGATCATATTGTGCGCTATTGGCTTTTAGTCAATCATAGTCCAGCGTCGGAGACACCGCTTTGATTCGTGTCCTCGTCGCAGACGATAGCAAGATCGATGCCGATCTCGAGCTTCGTGCGCTCCGCGAGGCCGGCATCGAGTTGGAACACAAGGTCGTTTGGACTGAAGATACTTTTCGCAAGGCCATCGACGACTTCGTCCCCGACGTCGTACTTTGTGACTTTCAGTTCCCGGACTTCGACGGGCCGCTGGCGCTGGAGATTCTCAAAGAAATCTCTCCTGCGACGCCGCTGATCTTCGTCTCGGGCACGGTAAGCGAGGAACGCGCAGCCATTGCCGTGCAACGCGGGGCCGCCGACTACGTGCTCAAGTCGAGCCTAGTTCGTCTGCCCGGCGCCGTGACGCGCGCCGTTGAACGGGGCCGCGAAGAACGCCGGCGCATCGAAGCCGAGCGGCGCGTACACCAACTCAATCGCACGAAGGAGATGCTCTCCGCCGTCAACTCAGCGATCGTTCGGCGGCGCGAGAGAAACGAGCTCTTTCATGAAGCGTGCCGCATCGCCGTCGAGGAGGGCCGCTTCGCATTTAGCTTCATCTTTACGATCGACCGCGACAATCGTGCCCAACTGCCTGCACATCTGGGATTGCGTCTGCATCCGACGGAGCAGATGCTCCCGCTGGTGCAGCACCTCGTCGACACCTATGAGACGGGAGACGGAGCCATCGCGCAGTCGATGCGAACGCTGGGCCCGGGCATCGTCAACGACGTGCCCGTGCATTCCGAGCTGAAAAGCCAGCCGACCTTGCTCCAGTCGGGCGCGCACTCCATCGCGTGTTTTCCATTCCTCCAGGGCGATCGGATGACCGGAGGGATGTTCTTCGCCTCGTACCGGGCAGATTTTTTTAACGCGGAAGAAGTGGCACTGCTCTCCAGTCTCACCAACAATCTAACGTTTGCCCTCGATTTGATGGATAAACAGGCCCGGCTTGATTATCTCTCTTATTACGATCCACTCACCGAATTAGCCAACCGCACGCTTTTCATCGATCGCTTGCATCAAACACTCGCTGCTACGCGTGAAGACGAAAGGGTCGCGGTGATGCTCATCGATATCCATCAGTTCGCTCAGCTGAACGCGCGGCTAGGTGCGGCTCTCGGTGACGAGTTGCTGCGTCAGATTGCCGACAGGCTTCGAACGGCTCTCGGCTCGGATCGCGTCGCGCGCTTTCCCGGCGACCGCTTCGCGCTATCGTTCCCACCGACTCGCGACCTGCAGCCCGTAATCGGCACATTAGGCGAGGACGGAATTCGTTTCTTCAGTGATCCTTTCACGAGCGACGGGCGCGAAGTGAACATTGCGGTAAGGGCTGGATGCGCGGTATTCCCTGAGGACGGCACGGATGCAGACATGCTAACTCGGCACGCCGAAGTCGCGCTTCAAAACGCACGTCAAACCGGCGCGCAGTATCGCTTCTATTCGAAGGATCTCGACTGGCAGATGGAGGCTCGTGTCGACCTCGAAGCGCGCCTGCAGCGAGCGCTAGAACAATCCCAATTCGTCTTGCATTATCAGCCAAAGGTGGACGCGAAAACCCGCGAAATCACAGGCCTCGAGGCGTTGATCCGTTGGCGTGATCCCGAACGACCGGACGCGCTCGTAGGACCGGTCGAGTTCATCCCCGTCCTCGAGCAGACCGGCTTGATTGTCGCGGTAGGGCGCTGGGCATTGCATGAGGCAGCGCGTCAATACGCCGTTTGGAGCAAGGCCGGGCGCGGTGCCCCGCGAATCGCCGTGAACCTGTCGCCCCGTCAGTTGAGCCATCCCGATATCATCGACGACGTGCGCAGCGCGGTCGAAAGCTGCGGCGTTTTGTGCGGCATCGATCTCGAAGTTACTGAAAGCGTTTTGATGGAGCACGCGGACGAAGGCACCGCAAAACTTAACGAGTTGCGCGCGCTTGGCCTTGAGATCGCTCTCGACGATTTCGGAACAGGCTATTCGTCGCTGTCGAGGCTGCAGCGCCTACCGATTAGCACCATCAAGATCGATCGCAGCTTTGTGAACGGGATGACGGACGACGCGAACAAGACGACGATGATCTCCACCATGATTTCGATGGCGCAGTCGCTGCGCCTCAAGGTCGTGGCTGAGGGAGTCGAAACCGAGGAAGAAGCTCGGCTCCTTCGCCTGTTGCGCTGCGATCAGATGCAGGGCTACCTCATCGCGCGTCCGTCGGCCCCCGAGGTTTTTGACCCGATGCTATAATAGCGCTCTATGAAGTCGCTCGACCAGCGCTGGCTCTCGCTCTACGTGCTTTGCATCGGCATGCTGATGATCGTTCTCGATATTACGGTCGCGAACGTCGCTTTGCCGTCTATTCAGCACGATCTTGGGTTTTCCCAATCCGGCCTTGCATGGGTGATCAACGCCTACCTCATCGCGTTTCGCCGGGTTTGCTGTTGCTTTCGGGCCGGTTAGGCGATCTCTTCGGTGGAAAGCGCATTTTCGTCATCGGTCTGGGTCTTTTCACGGCATCATCGCTGCTTTGCGGGATTGCGTGGAGTGCGCCGGCCCTCGTCGCGGCGCGGTTTGCACAAGGCATCGGCGGCGCGATGGCCTCGGCCGTGATTCTGGCGATGATCGTGACGGCATTCCCGCAAGCGGGCGAACGCGCGCGAGCGATCGGCGTGTTCAGCTTCACTGCATCGGCCGGCGGTTCGGTTGGATTGTTGCTGGGCGGCGCGATCACGCAAACGTTGGGTTGGCACTGGGCGTTTTTGGTGAACGTTCCGATTGGGATCGTCACGATCGTTCTCGGGCAACGCGTCATCGTCGCGCCGCCGGGAATCGGCTGGCGAAACGGCGCCGACGTGATCGGCGCGTTGACGATTACGGCATCGCTGATGCTCGGTGTCTATGCTGTCGTCCAGGTACCGCTCGCCGGAATCACTTCGTCCACTGTTCTCATCTGCGGCGCGCTCTCGCTCGTGCTTTTCGCCGCATTTCTCGCCCGGCAGATCACGGCGAAGAAGCCGCTGGTCCCGTTGCGCTTGTTTCGCTCGCGCAATGTCGCGGGCGCAAACGTGTTGGAGATGCTGCTCAGCGCCGGACTTTTCGGCTTCTTTTTTCTCGATGCACTTTTGTTGCGGCGATCGCTCGGATATGGCGCGCTCGAAACCGGGCTTGCGTTTCTGCCGCTGACGATAACCAGCGGCGCGTTGTCGCTCGGATGGGCGGAGAGACTGGTCACAACGTTTGGCGCACGGCGCGTGCTCATCACCGGAAGCGTCCTCGCCTTCGCTGGGTTGCTCGCGCTCACCGTCACACCATCGGGCGCAAGTTACCTCGTATCGACCTTCCCTGCGATGGTCCTCGTTGGTGTCGGCATGGGCGCCGCATTCCCGCCGCTAATGATGTTCGCCATGTCCGGAACGACCGAGGAAGACGCCGGCGTTGCTTCGGGCGTGCTCGCAACATCATCGGAAGTAGGCGGTGCGGTCGGCCTCGCCGTTCTCGCCACAATCGCGTCGATCGGTGGCTTTCGTGCCGCGTTCGCCGCGGCAACGGCCTGCATCGCTCTCTCGATCGTGATCGCCGCTCTTGTGCTGGAGCGCGACGACACGTTACGTGTGGTAGATAACGACCGCCGTAATGAGCCCGAGAGCGCATAGCACAACGACAGCGACAACGGCGGCGCGCAGCGAGAGTGAAGACGTGCGCCCCTGCGCGAGCGCCTGGGTAACAACGACATACCGGTAGCCGCCGAAGATCGCGAACGCAATGCCGACGGCGATCATCACGATCCCCAGGGGCGCCGATACGTTTGCGGTGGACTCGCGCATACCAGTCGTAGCGGCAAGCTCGCGTACGAAAAGGCCGAAGCGCGCGACGACGAAACCGAAGCCGATACAGGCAAGCGCCGTACGAAGATAAGCGAGAAAGGTGCGCTCGTTGGCGAGTTGATCGGTCACGTGATCGCGTTTGCGAGCGCGTCAAGCGCGTGATCCATCGCGTCGATACGCGCATCCATTCCCGAGACGCCGTAGCGCGATGCGATTTCCGACATCGGCACATAACTGACGTTCACACTCCCGCCCTCTTCCCACACGAGCAATTTCAGCGGAAGATCGAGCGCAACGAGCGGAAATGCATCCATCAGCGGCGTTCCGCCTTTGGGATTTCCAAAGACGATCAGCGTCGTCGGCCGCAGCGTCATACCGACGCCTTGTGCCGCTGCGGCTTGATCGATCGTGGCAAAGATCGTGTTGCCGCCGGCGCCGATCGCCTTCGAAAGTTGCATCACCGTGTCCGCAAATGAGTGGCGGCTCTTTTTGGTCGTAGCCATCATGCGCATTCCCCGTATGAGCAGCGCGATCAGTTCTTGATCGTGACCCCGAAAATGTTCGGCTTTTCTCGCTGTAGCGTACACACATCGTCTTTGTTCACCGTGAACCGCGCTTCCCATACGCCGCCGTTGGGCCACATCGAAAGTTGGCAATAGCCTTTCGCCCCTTTTACGTTCGGCGCGATACTCCAACTGCCGCTGCCGGAGCAGATGTTCTGTCCCTGATAATTCGAAGAGCAGGGGCCCGAGAACGGATTCACTGCAGGCGTAGCCCGCGGATTCGTACCGTTGACGACAAGATAGCCGTATGTGAGAACGGCAATTAAAAGCGCATGCATCAGCGCGGAGTTCAGTGCCGGATTACACCTTCACCTGTTGCTCGAAATAGGTTCCTTGCGCGATGTCTTGGAGCAACGTCGGCTGCGTCGGATTCCACCCCAGCCGTTCGCGGGTGAGGCGGCTCGAATTGGGAGCGTCCATCGCGACAAAGCGGCCCATGCGGCCGAAGTGCTCGTCAGCACTTTCACTTGGTATCGAAATCACCGGCAGGTTCAACTGCTTGCCGATGGCCGTGGCGATATCGCGAAACGGTATGCCCTCCTCTGCGGAGGCGTGAAGGCGCGAACCAGCCGGCGCCTTCTCGACTGCCAAGCGGTAGAGCACCGCCGCGTCCAGCCGGTGCACCGCGGGCCAGCGGTTCGATCCGTCCGCCACATAGGCTGCTGCGCCCTTTGCGCGGGCAATGCCGATCAGACCCGGGACGAAGCCATGATCGCCGTCTCCGTGGACCGACGGCGGAAGCCGGACAACCGACGTGCGCACGCCGGTCGCCGCCATCGCCAAATTCACCACTTCCGACGGGTTGCGGGGCGATGCCGGATCGCCCGCATCATCTTCGGTCCCGAGACGACCGGGTGTTACCCCCAACAGCCCCGAGCTGGTGACCAAGGGGCGATCGGAACCGGCTAGGGCCGTTCCCATCGCCTCGATGGCGCGCCGGTCCGTTTCCGCTGCCGCCATGAAGAGGGAGAAGAAATCGGCATCCGCGGCGTAGAGCCAGTCGTGTTTATATCCGGTGTGGATCACGCCGTCGGATGCCTGCGCGCCACGTTTGAGACCGTCGAGATCCTCGAGGTCACCGCGATGCACGTCGACTCCCTTGGCTTCAAGCGACGCTGCGGAAGCATCCGAGCGAGCCAGACCGAGCACGTGGTGCCCCGCTCCCAGTAGTTCATTCACAATCGCGGAGCCGATAAATCCGGTCGCGCCGGTTACAAAAACTCTCATGAGCGATATGCTAGACCCTCATCGTACGAACGAAAAGTCGTGAGGGTATACCGGTATAATGATTAACAGGCAGAGTGCGGCGACCGAGCCGGACGAGAACCTGCTCGGGAATTTCCTGAAGGACCGCCGCACCAAGCTCGACGCTGCGCGCTTCGGTTATGCGACGACGAGACGGCGCACCTCGGGCTTACGACGCGAAGAAGTCGCGCAGCGCGCAGGCGTGAGCACCACCTGGTATACCTGGCTCGAACAAGGTCGAGGCGGAGCGCCTTCGTCCGACGTTCTCGAGCGGCTCGCCGATGCGCTCGCGCTGACGGACGTTGAACGCGAACACCTTTTCTTGCTCGCGCAAAACCGGCCGCCCGAAGTACGGCATCACGATATCGAAGCTGTTTCGCCGCAATTGCAACGTATTCTCGACGCGATGGAGTACAGCGCGGCGTATATCAAGACGCCTGAATGGGACATTGTCGCTTGGAATCGCGCGGCCGCCGTGGTGTTTCGCGACTTGATCGCGCTTCCGGACGATCGGCGCAATCTCTTGCGCGTGGTCTTCGACCCACGCGCTCGAGCAGGAATGCTGCACTGGGAAAGCGTCGCCCATTTCGTGGTCGCGACGTTCCGAACCGAAACCGCGCGAAGCGGAGTCTCCGCGCGCGCTAAGGCGTTGATCGATGAGTTGAGTCAATCGTCCTCGGAATTTCGCGCATTGTGGCGCAGTCACGACATCCGCGCGCACGGCGAGGGAACGAAGTACATGGCGCATCCGACTGCCGGACCGGTCACGTTCGAATATTCGGCTTTTGCAGTCGATGAGAAACCACACCTCAGCATGATCGTGTATAATCCCGCGACGCCGAAGGACAAAGCCGCCGTTCAGGCGCTCATCGAAGCGTCTCACGAGCCGGCTCGGTCTCCGCACGGTTGACCGTAAGGCGCTCATCGACCAGCGCGACGATTTCGTCGACGACGTCGGACTGCATGCCTTTTTGCGCGGCCAGCGACTGCACGAGGCGATCGACGCGTTCGATGTTCTTTGCACCGGCGTAGAGCGCGCGCGCGGCCGAAGCGGGTTTCACGAGAATGTCGGCCGCGTTTGCGTATTTCTCGAAGGGCACAAGGTCGTCGCGTGAAGCGCCGAGCGCCACGCACAGGTCGGCTACCCAAGCGTAAACGGCACGAGATGCATCGCTATCGCTGTGCACGGCATCGCGGATCGAACGCGCATCGCCCTTTTGGATGCAGCGATAGTTGCCGGTCATGAGCATCGCCCATTTCGCCATCGGCACGTAGATCGAGTCGTACACCTTCAACTTCACCGGAAGCCCAACGGCGTCCACGGCCGTTTCGAGATCCCGAAGCATCTGCGTGCGCGCTTCGGATTCAAATCGCGCCGCTTTGAAGTTCGTCGGGAGCGTTACTTGCAGTACGTTGATAGGTTCGCCGGGCGGCCGGAACGCTTGAGGATCCGGGCTACACACCGTGACGTTTGCCGCGTCGAAGTGCTGCCAGACGCTCGGGTCGGTATAGCAGCGTTCCAGCCCGCTTGCATCGACGCCGGGCACGCGCTTGAAATACGGTAGCGGCGGCATGTTCATGATCGCCATGCACGCGACGCCGGCTTTAGCGGTTGCATCCAAAAGCTCGCGCACGCCCGGCGAGCCATATTGCGGCTCTTGCATCGCCAGCACAACGAGATCGTACTCGCGCGGATCGACGTCGTTTGGGCCGGCAGCGCGAAGCGTGCCGGGCGCGTTGCGCGTATCGATCTCGACCAATGTATCGCGCCCTTTGACGGGAAGCCGGAGCACGACGCCGTCGCGATTGATCGCTTCTACTTCGGTGGGCAGGCACACGAGAGTAACGTTCTGGCCGGCAAGTGCTAACTTCGCGCCCAGCAGCGAGCCATACGATGCGCCAAAGATAAGGACGTTATAGTATTTCACGCGACCCTCCCAAGAACCGGCGTGCTCACCACGCTACCGTAACCGCCACTACCGACACTTCGAATCGCCGGAGAACATCCCGGCAACACATTGTTCGTTGCGCTGCATCGCTTGGGCCGCTTCGCCGATCCGGTAATTCAGCTCGGCCAATGAGTGGAGCGTCTCACTCAGCCGCGTGACCGCGCGATCGCGATGGACGCCAAAATCACCCCGCGCTGTTTGCACCTCATCGGCCAAGGCAGCGAGCCTCGCTTGATAAGAATGCATTGCCGAGCTCCCTGCTTCGATGGCGCCAAAATTCCAACTCTGCTCTCCGCTTTTTCGCAGCATCCCCATGTTCATCTGAGGCAATATCTGCTCATGCGGCGGGTTGTATTGTGAGGACGCGGATATCGCCTGGAGGGCCTGGTGAAGTTCGTGCAGTGCGGCGCGCATGTTGTCACTCGTGCGCTGCAAGCTAGCGTTGACTTGCGTTCCAGCCGCACCTTGAAGGTGAACGGCGATTTCCGAACCGGTCGTCTCGATCTGCCGCCCCACTTGAGCGATATCGCTCGTGATTCGATCAAAATTTGCGGCGTTCGCGGCAGACGCCGCGGGATCGGTCTTCATGTCCGCCGCGCAAGTCGGCACCGGGACAAAGAATGCGGCTGTGGCCAGCACACCAACAAAAAGACACAGACGCATCGAGTACATCCTCGGATAATGTTGTGGGGCTGTTTCCATTTTATTGGTTCCGACTGACGGTTTCCAATTTATTCAGGATCCGCCCCGACGGTTTCCAGTTTATTCAGAAACGCCGACGACCCGCGAGCATCCGGTTCGAAGATTCGGCCGGTGCCCCTGCGCAGATCGAAAACCCGGGGTACCGGTGGGGTCCAACCTTGCGATGAACGTGATGCGCCCGTTAGCTGGCGGGTTGGCCGAGAATTGGACTGCCCGACTGGTCGGGCCAAGCCGATCGGGCCGCTGCCGTTTCAAAGCCGGAACGACGGTCGGTGTTCGGCCCGCTAGTCCCTTCATGCTCGCATTCGGCGATCATCCAGCAAACGAGGCGCCCCAAGCTGAGATAAGCGCGAGCAATAGCGTTACGGCAACTGGTCCTATCCACACAATCGACCCACGAACATTGCACGCCCACCGCAACGCTTGTGCATTAAGAAAGAGACCCCACAGCACAAAAACATTCAGTGTGGTGAAAAAAGCAGCTGCCCCACCCGTGACGCCCGGGAGGAACATTCCAAGACTTGGGATCGCCCGCGCGAGGTCAATCGACGCGGCAAAGCTGTCGGGTCCTCGGAGCGCCGCTATGGCGCCGAGCACCAACGAGGAAAGCCCAATCGTCGCTATGCCAATGTTTACGGACGCCGCCCAAGCGATCGAGAACCTGGGTGATCCATGGCTAACCGATACTGCGGCGAAGAGTAGCAGCGCGTCCAGAAGCAATGCGACGGCCACGCCGACGATTTCCATTAGAGCCCTTGCGATATTGGAACCTGAATCGTGGTGCTGCGCTTTCTCCAGTATCTCGCTTCTTTGCGAATCCGTTAGGTTTGCTAGCATCGCATTCGTAGCCAACATATGCCGGAGCGATCGAAGCGATGCATGCTCCGACGCTGGCCGTTGCAAGATATAGCCAATCGTGAACAAGGTGATAAGGATCAAAAATGCCAGATACCATTTGGGTTCATTGCGAATTGATTCGAAGGCGTGCCTCGGCGCGACCACAGTGTCGAGCGCGGTGCGGCCGCCCCTTCGCAGTTCCTCCATGTCATTCGCCTCCTTCTTCGTTGCTCCAGGTTTCCGACCAGATCGCCACTTTTTGGTACATTCAAAGCGCGAAAAACAGATAACGCGTGTCCTCTAAGCAGAAGGAAGTAAGCAATGGATGCGCTTCACGGGATCTTTGCTTGCGCTTCTTGATACCATAATTTTCGCACGTTGCATGCGTGACCGGTTATTCCTCACAGCCGTCTGATGGACCTAAGCTGGCCCGTCTCCGGCTCCTGTTTTTACGCGCTGCCTAGTCGCACGGGGAAACGCGCTGAGCCCATATTCTGGTCGCAACAACGAGAAACAGGAGACTCGCAAGCACGGTTACGCAAACAACCCAAGCAAACTTTTCCAAGGCAGCAAATGGATTGCTATAAACAAGCCTACCAAATGTATACATAATTGCGAAATAAGCGGGGAACAACAGGTAGAACGCGACTCTGGATGACAAAAGCAAGAAGCTGCCTGTGGAGACGAGGCACGCGCTCAATGACCACGGAATTCCGATAAGAAAGGCAGATGCCAAATCTATCCGCGGCTGCCCCATAGCGACCAACAAAATCGCGACGCAGAATCCAAGCACGACTGAAATCGTAAAGGCTTCGAGCGCCTTTAGCGTGGTAAGGCGCAAGCGCGTTATTGGGAGCAAGGTTAGCATCACGATTGTTCCCTTTGCGCGATCATGCCCGATCGTCCACCATGGAATTAGGGTCGGGCCAAGAAATGCCATTACCGCAGTTAGTGCTAGCACCCCCGAGCCATGTCTGCCTAAGAAAATTGCATATCCAAGTGCCAAGGCCAGCGCAAAAGCGAAGTATCGCTTATTTATTTGAACGTCAAAGCGCAGGAAGGAGAGAAGATCACTCACGACCGGCTCGCTCCATCAGCAGTCTATATTCATCCCTTAGAGTAGACTGGTTGCTCGCGGAAGATGCGTTGTCCAACGGGCGTATCGCAATTATCTCTCCCTTGGCCAGGAAGATGGCGCTTGAACACACGGCCTGTATCTGGGCTAGCTCGTGCGAGGACACTATGATTACGGGATTTTGCTCTCGACGCAAGCGAAGCAGTTCGGAATCAAACTCGTCGCGAGCGGAAGGGTCGAGTGTATTCCAAGGTTCGTCCAAGACCAGTGCTTCAGCTTGTCGCGCGAAGCAGAGTAACAGTGTGAATTTCGAGCGAGTCCCGGAAGACGCAGATCCGATCGCAAGGCTGAGGGGGATATTGAAGCGTTTTATTAATTCGTCTTGGACGTCGTTCGACCACGTCTCCCGATAGAAATGTCGCAAAAAGGCTAGATGTTCGCCAAACGTCGCCGACGGATAATAATAGTCGCTCGAGGGAAAGAACGCAAAAACTTTGCGTCGGCGAATCTCATCGGTCCGATGCCCATTGAGAAAAAATGAGCCTTCAGCTATCGGGAGGACGCCGGCGATCGCGGATAGCAAAGTTGTCTTCCCTGCCCCATTCGGGCCGATAAGGCCCGTCAAGCCTGGCTCAAGCTTGAGGTCAAGCGGTCCGAGAGTGAACTGCGGATACTTCACCGTAACGGCAGTTAGATCCAGCGTCGGCATTGGTTAGTCCTAAAGTCGTGATTCTTTCAGTGAAACATATAGGACGAAAAAAACAATGTACCTGCCAGGAAGAACGCTACATACGGGACCAGCGCCAATATGGAGCGGCGCATCGAAATGCCGCCGATCACAGATATCGATAAAGCCAGTAGATAGGCGTACCAAATCGAAAATGGATTTAGTATCGCGAGCATGTAGTCCAGTCGCTCGGGCACATGGAACAAGAGGTTCATGCCTATATCTGCCGTCGAGTGCGTCGGCGCACCGAAGATCTTTACGACGATTAACTGAGCGGCGACATGAAGAACTGTAACTATTTGGACCGCGGAGACAGCCGTAAAGAGCAACCGAAAATCCGGCGGCCGCTCAAGCATCGACACGCCCACAAACAGAAAAAACGAAACGACGAGGACTCGGAATACCAATAGGATTGGTGTTAGGAAGAAGGTCGCCATCGCCGCCATTTCTTGCAGGCTGTGCACTGCCGCCGGACGGAACCCACTCAAAGAGTGAGAAGCGTTAAGTTCGAACGAAGCTCCTAGGACACCGAGCAAAAAGCCACAGAGAATGATAAGTAACGGCGCCGATACGTGCCCCTCTCGTATTTCTGCGAAGACTCGGGATGGCTCGGTTAAGACCGCGGCCAGCAGACGGATCGCTGCAGCGCCTGCGGCAAGCCGAATCGGCACGCACCGTCCCTTGGGGCTGGTCGCTCCGCTTCATTAGACTCAATGCCAAGTTGCGGCATCAGCAAACGACTTCACGTGAGAGAGAGTTTTTAGCGATGCTTGCCGGACATGCAAGGCAGGGATTTGCCGCCCGGCTGAACTGTTAGTAGCAGGAAATAAGAAACCCAGCCAGCAGCGGCGCGGCTATTTCAAAATTCATAGTAGCGGCGCTTATGCCGATACCCATCCACGCTAAGTCGCAACCAAAACTATCTCCACCTGCTGTTATTGATACACTCTTAAGCAGAACGGCCGACAAAATCAGCGAACTGCCACGAAGCTCCCAAGACGCCGCCGAGACTGCGCCGACAGCAACGGATATTGCATTGCCTTGATCGATAGCATTGTGACGTATCCTCTCCTAGAGCCGCAAGCATTTTACGTCAGGAAAAAGGGCGCCGTCGAGTGAAAAAGAGTCTCGCTCTCCTGTCGCTCAGCAGGCCTTGTTCGCCGCTCTAGGATCTTCGATCAGTAGCACGTAGGCTTTAAGAACTATGCTCGACTAGTAAAAAAGAACAATCGATTCGCCGCTCACCCGACTGGAGTCGATCACGACGAATCAGATTGCAGAGTCAAAAGCAACGGCATCGCCGCCCATTTGGATCCCGGTGAGCAACACATAATGCCGTCGTATAAGAGCAATGCTCGGAACTCGTAATGAGTTCCGGAGACCCGTTTGAACGATCTCATGCACCTTGAGCCCGTTACTTGCGAGTGTATTAATCAGTGCTGACGGCGGTGTGCCGAATGCACTGTAAAGGGTATCGACTCTTGGGGTTGCCGCCAGATCGTGCGACCGATGAGAATCGAGTAGTTGTAGATCGTTGCTTGAGCACAGTCCGTTGGCGCAGACTGTAATACGAGGCCCTCATAAGCGTGCTTGCCAATTGGCTTTTCTAGATCGCGTAAAACCTGGCTTCTAGATGGATTTTCGCCCTTAATTCAGAGCGAGAGCGCTCCGCCAACACAAATGACCAGCAGGATTCCAGCAACAATTCGGGCCAGGACTCTGCGGAGGATTATGAATCGGTGAAACCGATGAAGAGAGTATAACAAAAAGTCCTTCACATGAGGTTTCCCTGAATGGGAAGGAAGGCAATGATTTGGGTTCGTCTCTATGGGTTCGTCTCTGGATGGATGGAGCGACTCGGGCAACAATACGTTGCGGGCGTTTCTACTTGTAAGCGTCTCACACTTGGTTCCGGCGATTTCTTTAAGCCTGTTTTTCCATCTCGGTTGCGCTAGCGCTTCGGACGATAACCTCAGCCTTGTCGATCTGCTCCTTTGGAACGTGGAAAATCCGCTCCACAACCTTCTTCAGATCGTGTAAGGGAATCAGAGACTTCAGAGGCTTTTGGCCGATATTATCCCGTGCTGCAGCTCGTCAGTCCATTTGGACGATACGCCGCGGAAGCGGCGAGCGGTACAATCAGAGGACCGAACGGAGGCTCGCAATGGCATCTCCGCCATCTCATCGTTGGCAAGGCGCCTCGCTAAGCTGGTACGAGTATTTCGTGTACCCTTGGCCGCAGACGTTTGACGCGGGTCAGCACGGCAATTACATATTTGCCAAGCGCGATGCGCAAAAGCCGTGGCAATATGTTGCACTCTACATCGGCGAAACCGAGGATCTCGGTACGCGGCTTGATCAGCACCATAAACTTGAGTGCGCGCTAGACCACGGCATGACGCACGTCCATGTAAAAAAGTCATCGTCCGAAAAACTCGTCAGAACAGCAGAGGAATCCGACCTCGTGAAGGCGTAGCACTCAGTCGTCAGGGATAGAGGCACAACATCTCCACGTTTCCAAAAGCGGGCGCGCCCTTATCACTCTTTGGCGAATACGGCTTCGGCACTATTGATTAGCGTTTTAAAAGCCGGCCAAGCAGCCGCATTCGATAAGGCGCGTCTTATCGTGATTCTTACCGTCGGATTCGTGGATGCGTACCGTTGTAGGCATCTGTAATCTCCACGATCGGCAATCGGTCAAAGTGATTGGCGGGCCTTTTGAATCGGAATAGACGGTGAACGATCCGATGATAGGCTATTTCACTTTTATTGGTGAGTGTCGGCGATTTCTAATAAATTGAGGTTTGGCTCTGTCCGTTTGCAATTTATTCAGACGCGCATTTTTAGCGCTTCTAAAGTCGCTTGTCTCCCTGCTCTCTGAGCTCTTTCGCTTTCAAGTCACCTGATTGAGAAAATTTTGCCCAAGGTGTTTCAACTTTTCGGACGCTAGAAACTTAGGCAGGCTACGAAAACGCCTAGCGCTTCCCTGGATCCTCGGCGTGCACAGAGGGTCATCCTCGGACAATGCGACATCGAATCGGAGAGTCATGCATACGTAGTCGTAGTTACTCCTATAGGGTATCTCGTTGAGCGAGTCGAGCGCGAGGTGTAGGTCAGAAACGAAGTCCTCCGGCGGTGCGGCAAACCACGAGTCGTGCGAGGCTGGATGACTTCCGATGAGAGGTGTCTTGCATTTTTCGAGTACAGAGCGGCAAGCGTCATCGATGTCACCATATGACTGTAGCGCGTCTCTCACGTATTCGAGCGATAGCCTATAGCTGCTATCTGCGAGTGGAAACGAGTCCTGCTATATCTTAGATCCGTGCTCTAAACCGTCGCTTGCCTCTATCGAGCACGCATAAGTTGCTAATCGCCCTGGAAGATCAGCATCAGCCGTGACGCCGGTTCCACTGGCTCGTCTCTCGAGGTTCTAAGCGTCACGAATTTGTTGCAGTGATTTTTCTGAAGCGTGCATGTACCGCTCAAGGACAACGCTTTTGAGCGCGTCTACGGCTATGAACGCATCGCCGACACACATGATGGTTGAGCCGCTGCGCAATGCGGTAAGCGCCTGAGTGTAGTTTTGGGCCGCATATGTCGCAATCGCGTGGTACGGATTCATGACACGGCATGAGTCGTCTCACTGAAGGCATCGTAGTGAAGACGCTGGCTATCATGCGACGATCCTCTTGAAATCTCCACGGCGTTGCACCTAATCGGTCGCCCCTCGCGAGACCGCTCTAAGTCGATAACAACGAATTCCTCGGCTCTGGAGTAATACGCGTTTGTGGCGATGGACGCCGAAAACAATAGCTGATCTGCGCAGCGATCGATCACGTAGGCGGCGAGTCCATGTCGTTAGCACTAAAGAATACTTGCAACACTACTTCTCGCGGGACTTGTACGTTTAGCTCGGTGATATCACTATGCGTTCAAAAGGGAAAAACACCATCCTTCCATCAAGCCCTAAGTATATATATTATCTATTTTCCATGTTAAACTGCTCTTTATAAACAACATCACCATGTAAATCTTTCCGTGTCCTCTGAGCACGAGATCGCCTTCAAGTCTGGCCAGCACATACGAAAAGAATTCCTGACTAACTTCCCCCATTTTATCTATGCCTCACCTCGACAGTACATGCGCCTATTAGGACGCGGTTGCTATCATTTTTTAAAAAGAACTGTGACGCTGATTTAATCTACCTGTTTCTATCCATAGGGCCCCTAAGCAACGTGGACCTTCCAAAGTGCGTTACCTTTCGAGTCCAGCCATCGCCCGATCTTCACGATCTGCTCGATTTCGGCGGATGTATATATTTCGAGGGCATAGCGATTTCGATAACGCTTGGAGGTATCGCCAATGTTTGCGAAGCTTCGTGAGCGTCTTCCTACGCATAGCGGCACGCGCTCAGTTGTCGGCTTCTTGCGCTGCAAGCGCGATGCGTTCCAGTCGCACATGGACAGGGCGTTCCGAAGCGTCCTTTTCGCCGAGTCCGGGTCGCTTATCCCACTCGAGCGATTGCGGTATCGGCTCGTGATCTCGAAATTCAGGAAAGTTTTCGCCGAGTGTCTGACGATATCGCAGCTCTGTATCCGACGATATCTCGAATGTTAACCGATAGTTGTACGCATAGTCGCCAAAGAGCAGCATCGTGACTATTGTATTCTGATTATTTAGATAAGCCGCATTCTCGCGGCACGGACGCCACGATTCCGACAACGCATTCTCTTCAAGCAACCGCGTGCGTAAGAACTCTCTATCCGCAATCTTATCACCGACGATGTAGGGTATTAGCTTCTTTGCATTTTCTGTTCTATCTTCTCAGTTTAACTTCGTGTAGAATTTTAGAGTAATTTTCTATATTTTGTTGTTTATTGAATTGGTGGAGACTACGTTAAAGCTAGCCTTCGGCAAGGTTATTATGTCGAGAATGTTTTGTGGCGAGTCGGTATTTTATTCATTCTTCTTAAAGGTATCGAGAGTATCTAGGTTATTTTTTTCTCTGAGTATACGCTTTTTCTATCGCGCTTGTGTTCTACGAGCGGCTTCTGCTTGGCAGACCCTTCGGCTGATCGTAATCCGCTGATCTTCAGCACTGTCGCCGCGAAGTCGGCTCCGATTCCTCCACGCTGTCACGTAACCTGCAGCATCTTCACAAAAGGTGCGAAGGTTTTTTTTTAGTACTGATTTGTAGTATTTATTATGTATTGTGTTTCGTACAAAGAATGTCCGCTATAAGTCGCCAGCACATTTCTTCTTTAACAATATTTTCTTTCTTCTTCTTTTCTTATATGCAGTATTTTCAGTTTTTTTTCTTGCATCTATATTTTTCTTTTTTTTTTCCTTTATATTTCTTATTTTCTATAGCTGTCATTCTATCTCAGTCTCGCACATCACTATCAGTTCCAGCGTAGCATCATTGCGTGTTATCGTTTTAATTTATTAGTATAATGGATCGTTTCGTCGCGTATACTATCATTTTTTATTTTTCATAATCGGCGTGTCGTTCTCGCGAAACTTCGTGAATTTATGAAGGCGATCGGTTTTCCCGGTGTACAGTTCCTTAGCTATCTCTGTTTCTTCTCTATATTTTTTCTTTCTTATCTCTTTTTTCTTTTCTTTTCTACTATATCTTTTATATTTTTTTTTTCTTTTTTCTTCTTCTTTTTCTTTTTCTTATTTAGCTTTGTTAGGTTTTCAAACGCTCTAGTAATTGCTCTCTTGCATTCACTGCACTTTCTTTTTCTTTAGTCTTTAGTCGTATTATTCTCGATGTACCGTAAGACTAAATCTGGTTTCGACGACTGTTTATTTTTTTATCGCTCAGCGATGCTGGCTCGGCATCTAGCTCTCGACACTAGCGGCCGCCTTTTATTGCTTGTAGTTACTCTATTTTTCTCGCACAGTTTCCTCTTTTTCTTCTTTTTTTGTTTTTTTTTTTATTATCGTATATTTCTATCTGAAGTACTTATTTTTTTTATTTTTTCTTTTTTTCTTCTTTTTATATTTTTATTTAACTTTTTTTTCTTTCTTTTTCTTCTTTTTCTTTCTTTCTTTTTTTTTTTTTTTTCATCTATATTTCACCTTCACGCCGTCATTTCCTGTGTTAGTGTTGCCGTGCGCTCGACTACTAATATGGGACCAATCTCAGCATCCACAGTTACGCTTCGATCCTAGCTGCCCAGAGCGTTCTCCTAGTCGTAGCTTATCGTATCTCTCATCAACAAGCCGCCATTTTCCGGAGCATCCAGTTCGCCTACTAAAAACTTCAGGGGTTTTGAATTCGATCCAAGATCTCTTCGTCGGTAACGGGGCTACTATTTTGTCAGCAAGATCTATTTTTTTCTTTTCTCTCGTTTTTCTTATTCTTTCTTTTTTTTCTATATCTTTCGGTCAAATTTAGCTCTCTTTCTTCGTATTTATTGCTTAGTTCATCGTCTAGTTTTTTTATTTCTTTTTTTTATTTCTCTTTTTATTTGTTTATTTTTTTTTTTTATTGTTTTCTTTTTTTCTTTTTCTCATATTTTGTTTCTCTACGTGGATGTTGTAGTACTTTTTTTTTTAATATTCTGTTATGTTGTTACTTTATTCAGTATTTCTCTTTTTTTCCTGAGACACAGACGCATCTAGAGTACATCCCTCGGATAATCTGATCTCTCTTTCTATTTTTTTTTTTTTTTATTTTATCTTTTTTCTTTTTTTTTTTCTTTTTTTTTTTTTTTTTTTTTTCTTAAGATAGATCGAGATCGTCGGTCTCTTTTTGTACGCTCTTACTGTATTTGCATTTCTGCGATTTCAACCCTATTCAGAAATCGCGGACCGATTTCCACTTTATTAAGCGCCAATCGGAATTAAATGGAAATAATCATGTTGTGGTGTTGTGGTGCCCAGGAAGGGACTCGAACCCCCACGATGTTGCCACCGCCAGCACCTGAAGCTGGTGCGTCTACCAATTCCGCCACCTGGGCAAGGCCGAACGGGCTTCGTGAAACCGGGGGATTGTCCTCGGGGTTTGCGATTGGGCAATGCCCCAATTCAGACTAATCTCGCACGACGAAGCCGCCCTTCGGGGCGCGCTCGCACCTGCGTACAATGACGATAGCCTCGCCCTTGATCCATATTCGCAGGCAGTAACCACCGCAGCCGAGCGCGTTAGCCCCTCGGTCGTCGCCATCGAAGTCCAAACCGGCCGCCACGGCGGTAACGGCTCAGGCTTCATCTTCACGCCGGACGGCTTCGTGCTGACTAATAGTCACGTGGTCCACGAGTCGGATCGCATCTCGGTCGGGCTGCTCGACGGGCGCGAACTCCCGGCCACACTAATCGGCGAGGATCCGCATACCGATCTTGCGGTGCTGCGCGTCGATGCGCCCGAGCTTGTGCCGGCGGCGCTCGGGGATTCCTCGCGCTTGCGCCCCGGGCAACTCGTGGTAGCGGTCGGCAATCCGCTGGGTCTAGCCTACACGGTCACCGCCGGCGTCATCAGCGCGCTCGGCCGGTCGCTCCGTTCGCAATCGGGACGGCTGATGGACAACATCATTCAGACCGACGCCGCGCTCAATCCGGGAAACTCCGGCGGCCCGCTCGTCACGTCGAAGGGCGACGTGATCGGCGTGAACACGGCGATCATGCCGGGTCAAGGCTTGTGCTTTGCAATTGCAATCAACACCGCAAAACACATTGCCGGACTCTTAATCCGTCACGGCAAGGTGCGGCGCGGATATTTCGGTATCGCCGGGCAAGATGTCACGCTTGCGGCATCCGCGGCACGTCGCTTCGTGCTTACCGATCCGCGCGGTGTGTTAGTCGATTCGGTCGAACCAGGTAGTCCGGCTGATACCGCGCGGCTGCGCGCGGGTGACGTACTGCTGGCAATCGAAGGCGAGCGTATCGTCGGTGTGGACGATTTGCACAAGCGCCTCACCTCGATCGATCTCAGCCGACCGTACAAACTCGACATTTTGCGCAAAGGCGAACGTCACGCTCCGATCATCTTGCCCGTAGAATCGCCAGAATGATTCGTAAGCTCATTCCGATCCTTGGGATCACCTTCATCGACATCATCGGTTTCAGCATGCTGCTGCCGGTGCTGCCGTATTTCGTGACCCATTTTGGGATGAGTGCGATCGTCGTCGGCCTCTTGCTCTCGACGTTCTCTTTTTGCCAATTGGTCTCGGGTCCGATCTGGGGCAACATCTCGGATCGCATTGGGCGTAAACGCGTCCTGATCATCAGTCAGATCGGCGCGACGATCGGCTGGTGCATGCTCGCCTTCGCACCCAACATTCTGTGGGTCTTTTTCGCGCGCATCGTCGAGGGCGTCTCGGGTGGAAACATCGGCGTTACGCAAGCCTACGTTGCCGACTTAGTGGAAGGAAAGGATCGCGCGCGCGCGTTTGGATTTATCAGCGCGACCTTTGCCGCAGCGATGGTATTCGGGCCGGCCGGCGGCGGACTGCTCTATAGCAAATTCGGCTTTTCGGCCCCGTTCCTCGCCGCGTCAGCGTTGCAATTTCTTACGCTGATCCTCACGATCGTGCTCTTACCGGAGTCACGCTCGAAAATCGAAGAGGAACAGGCGCATGTCGGAATGCGCGAGATTGCCGCGACCTTCACCAATCCCCGTTTCTCGCCACTGCTCATCCAGAAACTTGCGCTTTCACTGTGCCTGTACGGTTGGTATTCGGTGATCGCGTTGTACCTCGCCGGGCAGCTGCACTTCGGGCTCGTCGCGACGACGTATTATTTTTCGGCTTTTGCGGTGATCAACGTGCTGATCAACGGCGTCGGCGTGGGGAAGGCGTCGAGTCGCTTCGGCGACCGCGTGATGTCGACACTCGGCCTCGGGCTGCTTGTCGCCGGAATGGCGTGCACACCGTTCGTGCACAACCCGCTCAGCTTCGCCGGCGTGATGGTGCTCTTTGCGATGGGCAGCGCCTATGCGAACAACGGCATCAACGCCATGCTCTCCAACGCGGCCTCCGAGCGCGAACAAGGGACGGTGCTTGGCGTCGGCTCATCACTCGATTCACTCTCGGGCATCATCGCGCCGCCGATTTCCACCGGTCTCTTGACCACCTACGGTCCGGGCTTCGCCGGCATCGAATCGCTAGTCATGGCCATCATCGGCCTCATCCTCGGCGTGCGGAACAGTCTGCTGACCCGCGCGATAACACCCGTCACAACGGAACCGCTCGCCGCTGAAGAGTCGTAGCCGTCTATTGTTCGCAGAACAGGCGGCCGTTGCTGTTGCCGACTTGCCGCGACGGACACGAGCGCAGGTCGATTGAGCTCGAGCGATAGCCGTTCCCGGTACTGCACTCGGCGCTAAACACGGAACCGTTCATCGCGGCGTTGTCGCAGCTGGCCACCCAGCTACCCCGAGGAAGTTGGTGCCAGCGGCCATAGCCCGGATCGGAGCTGTAGCTGTTTCCGCTCTCGCAGAAAAGCTGGCCGTTGTTATTACCGAATTGACCGCCAGGGCACGAATTCAAGCCGATCGCCGAGCGCGTCCAAGAACCACTCGTCGTTTGACACGAGGCGCTGAACTGATTTCCGCTGACACGGGCATGACGGCAGCTTGCCTGCCAACTGCCGCCGGGCCAATTTGGCATCGATTGCGCCGGGGCGGGTTTGGAGAAACCGAAGAGCGCGAGGGCTGCAACGGTGATGATGGATAGCGCGATGCGCATGCGAGAACTCCTCTAAGCAGCGGATTTCTTGCGGCGCGCGGTCGTCGGTTTCTTTTCCGGCTTGTCGTTGGATGCTGCGCGGCCGTTGCCGGCGCGACGCTGCTTGCTTTCTTCGAGCGACTGTGCCAGGACGTCCATGAGATTGACCACCTTCGAGCGCGGCGCCGCGGCCTTCTTGGCCTTGGGAAGTTCTTTCCCTTGAGCGCGCGCTTCAATCATCGCCAGCAGCTCGTCATGGTATTTGTTCTTGAATTTCTCGGGCTCGAACGCTTGAACGCTCATCGTGTCGATCAGCATGCGCGCCATTTTCATTTCGCCTTCGGGCAGCGCTTCGTTCCCGGGAAGTTCGAGCGTCGACGACTCCACGATCTCACTGGCCCAATGCATGAGTTCGAGCACCAGCGCTTCACCGATCGGCTTGACCGCGGCGATGTATTCCTTCGTGCGGATCACTACGCGCGCGATCGCGACCTTATTCGATTCGGTGAGCGCCTCGCGCAGAAGCGCGTACGCGTGTTTGCCCTGTTTGCTCGGCTCGAGATAGTACGGCTTATCGAAGAACATCGGATTGATCGTATCGAGGTCGACGAATTCGAGAATGTCGACCGATTGCGTCGCCTCAGGATTGACCTTCTTGAAATCTTCGTCGGTCAGTACGACGTACTCGCCCTTCTCGTATTCGTAGCCCTTGACGATCTCGTCCCACGGGACGGGTTTACCGTCAACGGAACAGATGCGCTCGTACTTGATGCGCCCCTCGTCCTTCGCGTGGAGCATATTGAACGAGAGCTCGTCGGTGCGAACCGCCGTGAAGAGCTTGACCGGGATGGTGACCAGACCGAAGTTGATTGCGCCGGACCAAATTGCGTGAGCCATAGCCGAATTAGTTTACCACGGCCGCCGAAGCTTACTCCTACCCCAATATATTGTGCCGGCCCGCAAACGGAACCACTATTTCCACTGTTTTTGTGCCTTGGAAATGGCCGGTTCCAATCGCTGCTTTTTCCAGGCCTTCCCGGCCCAGAGGTCGCCGTCGCGTTCGAGGCGCTTGGGCGTGGTCGTGAGATTGAACGCCGCAAAGATCTCCGCCGGAACGCCGCTGCGCTTGCGCGCGAAGGCTTCGACTTCGTCCCACGCAAGCGGCGTCGAAACCGGCGCGCCGTCGCGCGCGCGCACCGAGTACGCGCTCACGATCGTTTTGCCGCGTCCGACTTGGAGATAATCGAAGTAGACCGCCGTTTGATCGCGCTTGGCGAGCGAACGCTCGACCGAGATGCGTTCGGGGTCCTCGTGAGCGAGGCGCGTCGCAACGAGCTCGGCAAACATCTTGGCGGTATCGTACGTATACCCGTCAGCGAGCGGCACGACCACGTGTAAGCCCATCCCGCCCGAGGTCTTGACCAGAGTCGTGAGACCGATCGCGGCGAGCTGGTCGCGCACGTCGAGCGCGACCGCAGCCAAGGTCTTGATCGTGCACTGCTCGCCGGGATCGAGATCGAAAAAGATGTAATCTGGTTCTTCGATCGCTTCGACGCGCGACGTCCAGACATGTAGCACGATCGACGCGAGGTTCGCGACGTATGCCAGCGTCGCTTCATCGTTACACAGCATGTAGGTCGTGTTCGCGCGCTGTCCTTCGGGGCTTGTGAGGGTCGTGCGTTCGACCCAATCCGGCAAACCTTTGGGAAGATGCTTCTCGAAGAACGACTGCTTGTCGATCCCGTCAGGATAGCGTTGCAGCGTGAGCGGGCAATCGCGCAGATGCGGCAACAGCCACGGTGCGACAGCGCGATAGTACGCAATCAAATCGCCCTTGGTGAAGCCGTCGCGTGGAAAGAGCACCTTGTCGAGATTGGAAAGGGAAATTTGTTGTTTGCCGATCGTGATCGACGTGCGTTGCGCCGAGGCCATCAGCCCGGTTTTCCGTCTTCGGGCAACTCAATCTTGACGTCTTTGGGGTCCTTATCTTCGCGCAAGCCGAGAAACGCGGGTTGCCGCAGGATACGATCGCGCGTCCACTCGGTAAACCGGACTTCCGCCACGAGTTGTGGTTTGACGTAGTGCACGCCCGCGTTCGCGATCACTTCGTTCACGAATGGAGACTTCACGCGCGAGAGTGCGTTGAGTTGTTTGGAAATTTCACCGATGCGCTTGACCGAAAACCCCGTCCCGACCGCGCCGACGAAGCGCAGATCCTTACCCTCGTAAGCGCCGAGCAGCAATGAGCCAAAACCCTTGCGGCTGCCGCGCGGATCGGTCCAGCCGCCGACGACAAATTCTTGCTCGAGCTGGGCTTTGATCTTCACCCAATCGCGCGTGCGCCGGCCCACGTATGTCGAGCTGCGCTTTTTGCCGATGATCCCTTCCAAATGATTGCGCTTGGCTTGCGCAAAGAGTGCTTTTCCCTTCCCAAGGACGTGTTTTGAATACAGCACGAGATTGTCGTCGCCGATGAGCCGCTCGAGCAACGCCTTGCGTTCTTCAAGCGGTTCTTTGCGCTGATCGCGACCGTCGGCATACAGCACGTCGAACACGACGTAGGTCAGCGGATGTCCGCCTTCTGCCGAATCTTGCAGGCGCTGAAAATCCGAGCGGCCCTTCGCATCCAGGCTGCAAATCTCGCCGTCGACGATGATCGGGATGCTCTCAAATGCCTCGGCGAGATCCTCCATACCCGGAAAACGGTCGAGCAGATTCAGTCCATTGCGCGACACCACCGTCAGCTTGCCCTTGGCATCGATCGTGCTGATTGCGCGATAGCCATCCCACTTGATCTCAAAGAGCCACTCGTCGTTATCGAAGGGCTCATCGATCAGCGTTGCAAGTTCGACCCCGGTGATTTTCGGCAGGGGTTCGGCCTTCGCGGATGCGCGCGCCCGCGTTTTCTTGGGCGGGTCGACGGGCCGCGACTGCCAGGTCTTGGGGTTGCTCTCTTTCTTGATGTCTTCGATCGTCTTACCGCTTACGACCGACTTCGGGTAATCGTCGATGTCGTAGTGCGTGGGATCGTTGCCGTCATGATCTTTGATCAGCAACCACGGATCGCCGGACTCACCTTCTTTGGGCTTGATCTTTACCAGCGTGAACATGCCGTGCAGCTTTTTCCCGTGCAGGATGAACTTGATCTTCCCGTTTGCAATCTCGTGCGCCGGATCGGTGCCTTCGGCCAGCTCGTACCAGCCCTCATCCCAGATGATGACTTCGCCCGCACCGTACTGGCCTTTTGGAATGACGCCTTCGAAGGTGCGATATGCCAGCGGATGATCCTCAACGTGCATGGCGAGACGACGCTCGCCGGGCACCATGGTCGGCCCCTTGGGAACCGCCCACGACGGCATCGCGCCGTCGGCTTCGAGGCGGAAATCGTAGTGCAGTCGCGTCGCACGGTGCTTTTGGATGACGAAGCGCAGGCGCTTGCTGCCGCGCTCCGGCTTGCCGCTGGGCTCGGGGGTCGCAGCAAAGTCGCGCTTCTTGTTGTAGGTCTCGAGCGAACGCGCCATCGGGATTTACCGTCCGTACCCAAAAAAATGCGCCAGCAGCGCGATCGCGCATGCCGCCAGAACGATCGCCGCCAGGCCGATTCCGGCCGCCGGTCGTCGAATCACCGAAACCATGAGTTGGGAGCTTGCCGGCGCGATCGCATCGATACTCCTTGGCGCCGCGGCCTACGTCCGCAGCCGCGGTTCGGGGGGCTTTTATGACAACGAAGTCTACGGCATGACCGCCCATACACATCGGCGCTATGCGCTCGCCGCCGCGGCTTTTGCCCTCGCATTTTTCGCCGTCGGCTGGTGGTGGCCTCGCACCGGCGCAACGATCTGGTTATTTGCGGCGTTCGTGTTGTTTGCGGTGTTTTACCTCACTTCGTACCTGCGCGGAGCGTCCGAGAGCGATGACTGAATTTCACTTTTCCCCGCGGCCCAACCGCGCCGCTGAAATTGCCTGGCAGCCGTGGAGCGATGAAACCTTTGCCCGCGCGCAACGCGAAGACAAGCCGATTCTGCTATCGATTTCCGCCGTGTGGTGTCACTGGTGCCACGTGATGGACGAGACGAGCTATTCGGATGGCGACGTCATCGAGGCAATCAACGCCCACTACGTTCCGGTTCGCGTCGACAACGACGAGCGTCCGGACGTCAACGCGCGCTATAACATGGGCGGCTGGCCGACCACGGCCTTCCTTTCGCCCGACGGGTCGCTGCTGACCGGCGCGACCTATCTTCCACCCGAACACATGCGTCGCGCGCTCGAGCAAGTATCCTCATTTTATGCCGAACGCAAGTCGGACATCGCCGAGAAGACGCGCGAGCTTCGCACCGTGCGCACGACGTACGACATCGCACCGCCCGACGCACTTTCGCAAGCGCTCGTCGACGACTACGCGCTATCGCTGCGCAATGCGTACGACGAAGAGTTCGGCGGCTTCAACGAAGAGCCGAAGTTTCCGCAGCCCGAGGTTCACGAATTTTTGCTCGCCTACTGGCGGCTCACCAACAACGCGCGATTCTATGAGATTGTGGCGCACACAATGCGCGCGATGGCCCACGGCGGCATGTACGACGCGGTCGAAGGTGGCTTCTTTCGTTACTCGACCACGCGTGATTGGACCGTTCCGCACTTCGAAAAGATGGCCGAGGACCACGCCGGGCTGTTGCGCGTGCTCGCGCAGCTCGAACTCTGGGCGCCGAGCGCGCTCGTGCGCCGTGACCTCGAGCGCACGATCGGCTACGTGCGCACCGTGCTGCGCGACCCGCAGACCGGATTCTTCGCCGGCAGCCAGGATGCCGATGAAGCGTATTACGCCCTTCCGATCGAGGAGCGCCGCAAATTGCAGCCACCGTTCATCGATCGCCGCTCGTATTCCAATTGGACTGCGGCGCTTGCCGGAGCATTCGCGTGGAGCGGCACTGCGCTCGACGATCGCTCGCTGATCGATGACGCGCTCTTTACCCTCGATTCGATGCACCAGCGCCTACGCGATCCCAGCGGCTTACTCTTTCACGTTGCCGCGCCGGGTGAAACACCGCGCGTTACCGGACTGCTCGGCGATCAAGTTGCGTATCTGCGCGCGCTGCTTGACGCGTATGAAATCAGCGGCGAGCCGCGCATGCTCGAACGCGCACGGCTCCATGCCGACCTCACGATCGCCGCATTCGGAGCGGACGAGGGCGGATTTTACGACCGGCTCGAGCGCGATACCCTCGGACGGCTCGAAGTCCCCGATCGCCCCATCGTCGAGAACGGCCTCATGGCCGAGAACCTGTTGCGCCTCGCCGAACTCGCGCAGGACGACCGGTACCGGGACATCGCAGAGCGCACGCTGCTGCTCTACGCCAAGACCTTCAGCCGAGCGATGTCGTTCTCGGCTGCCTACGTGCGCGCGCTCGCGCGCTACCTCGCGACCCCCGTCGCCGTGCGGGTCACGGGCGATCTTGGCGCGGCAGCAGAGCTGCGCCGCGCGGCCCGCCAACTTCCCTCGCCGTTCGTTACGGTCTCGAGCGAGCCGGGCCTCGAAGCCCTGGCCTATGTCTGCCGCGGCACGACCTGCGGTTCTCCCGTGGGCCGGCCCCTCGAGCTGACCCAAATCTACGCCGCGCTGGCCTGAAACATCGCCCCGGCCGCCGCGTAGAAAAGGGTGGAGGAGTTCCATCATGACGCCGTACGCCCACATGCTGCTCGCCTACGTTCGCCCCGAGGCGCAAGGCGTGTACGCCTACGAGTACGACCGGTACGCAAAAGATCCGAGCGTTGCACTCGTACTCACGATTTTCTTCGGAATCATCGGCGGCGAAGCGTATTACATTGGGAATTGGAAACGCGGACTCTGGATGACGATCGCGCTGTTCAGCGGCGTCGGCATGTTTATCAGCGTACCGCTGTGGATCGCGCGCTGCTTCACGATTCAGGGCGAGTGTGAAGCCTACAACGATTACGTCGCGTGGCTCATCGCGAGTCGCTACGTTGCGCCGGAGCAAGCCGTGCAACCGCCGCAGCCGCCGGCACCCTCAGGTAAACGCCCCGTCATCGGCGGCCTCCCGATGCCGGTGCACGCGACGCGTTAATTCGCGCGCACGAAGCTATTCCAGTACCAACACCCCCAGAATCCAACGATCATTGAGTAGCCCATGAGCGCCATGCCCCATCGGGGCAGGCGCTCTTTCACGCCGAGAAAGATCAGCGCGACCAAGAACGGCTCGAAATCCAGCGCGTGACGCATGCCGAACTGCGCAAATCCGTTGACGTAGTAAAAGAAGTTCGGGGCCGCGCACAACAGCGTTGCTAACCAGAGCGCCGCGACCCAACCCACCGGTTTGCGCGCGAGGAATGCCAGCACCAGTGCAGGCGACGTCCAGGTCAGCGCGACTCCGCTGATCGTGGGTGCAAGGTACGGGTAGTTCGCGATACGCTGCGGTGCTTGAATGAAGAACGACCACAACTCGTAAGGAAGATACTCCGGGCGAAACGGCGAGCCGGTGGGCATGCCGGCCTGATCCTGGTGATACCACGTCGTGTAGCCGATGTCGTACCACGTGCCCCAGCGCGCGAGGTTGTAGCCAACCCAGATCAGCGCGATCGGCACGAGCATCGAGCCGAACGAGCGCATGCGCTCGCGATCGCCCAGCAAATACGCGTAGATCGGCAGCGCGAGCACGAGATCGAAGCGCGAGAGGATCGCGCAACCCGCCCAAAGGGCGACGAGCCAGCCGCGTTTGGGGCCGGCGAGCTCCATCAGGGCGAGCATCGTGAAGCAGACGGCGCTGACGTGTGCGATGAACCACACGTCGCCGAGCATCGCGCACCAGAGCAGGTCGGTGCCCGCCAGCAAAAACGCGCAGACCCACGCGTTGGTTTGCAGCGGAACGCCGAAGCGCTCGCCCAGCTCAAAGGCTGCACCGATCGCTATCGCGCCGAGCACGACCGCGAGCACCGTTTGATTGAACGTTCCGAAGATCGCGACGAACGGCAGCAAGAGAATGGCCGGCATCGGGGCTTCGATGACGTAGTACTGTCCGTTGAAGGGCAACGCGTCGATGTAGCCGCCGGGCCAGGCAATCCACGTGTGTCCGTGGAGAAACGCCTGCGCCAGCAGCACGTAGTTGTTGTACGGTGATGACCGCCCATGCGCGAAGAGCGCGATGACGATCAGTGCAACACATCCGGCGACGATCGAAGGTTTGATCTTCACGAACTAGCGATCCGCTCCCACGCGATAGAGTTCGGTATGCGTCGGCATCCGTTCGAGGTGATATCCCGGAACGCTTCCCTCCGGCGTCCCTGCGACGAAGACCGGCTGCGCCGCAAGCCAAACCGGTATGCGTTCGGCCTGATCGCCGTACCACGACGGCACGATCGCGCGAGCACCGGTCTGGTGCAGCACGTATGCGTCATAGGCTAGCGGCGGCGCGATCACCCACGTCGCGAGGATGATTGCGTGATCCGGTGTCGCGCGAAGAATCTCGGCTGCGTCGCGCGCCGCGCGGTCGTCGCGCGGTTGATCGAAGAAGTGCGGCTGCGAGAAAACGAGGTAGAGCACGGCAAGCCCGGCAAAACCGAGCCCGGCGCGATGCGCGCGCGGCGCAGGCAGACTCGCCAGCGCCTCCCCAGTCGCGATCGCCAAGAGCGCGAAGGCCGGGAGAAAGTAGCGGTCGACGTCGGATTCCGCTCCGAAGCCGAATGCAAAGAGCGTGCCGGCAAACAGCGTCGCGCAGGCGACGATTGCGCGTGTGAGCCCGCGGCGGAACATGACGATCAGCCCGGCGATCGCAAGCACGCACCCGATTGGCGTAAGCTCGCGCACCGCCAGCGTGACGAACCGAACGACGCCGAGCACGTACGCATGCGCCGTGTATCCGAAGCGCACCTCGTCGATACCGATCTCGCGCCCTGTCACAAGCGCTACGAAATTCTGAACCAGTACCGGATCGTCGTAATTCCAGAAGGCGCTCCCAACGATGCCGTAGCCCGCGATGGGATCGAGATGCTCGGCGTTCACGTAGGCGCTGCGCAGCGGCAAATAGAGGAAAGCACACCGCTGCACATGCGCATGCGATCGCCGTCGCACGACGCAACAAACGAAGATCGGTCTCGTGTGCGCGCGCCACGACGGCCGCGAGAATTCCGGGCAGCGTGAAGGCGACGACGGGATGCACGGCTATGCCGAGCCCAAAGATGGCCGCGCAGATAAACAGATCGCGCGCGCTGCCGCGATCGAGCCAGCGCAGCAAGAAGCACAGCAGTGCCACGCACGCGAGCACGACCAGCGCATGCGCCTCAGCCCGCGTCGCGTGCTCCCAGGCATCCTCGCCGAAAGCAAACAGCAGCGCGGCGCACAGGCCGGCAAATGCATCGCCGCGCGCGTCGACGACGATGCGCCAGATGAACCAACATGTCGCGGCAACGGCGAGCGCGCTGAGCGTGCTCATCCGGAATGCGACCGATCCGAGCGGAACAACGTGCGTGAAGGCCCAGCCGATCATCGTGTAGAGCGGAAAGCCCGGCGGATGCGCGATGCCCAGGATGTATGGGACGGTATCCATCTCACCGACGTCCCAGTACATCACGAATCGATATGCGCTTGCGAGGTAGATCGCGAACGGTACGACGTACGCGAGGATCCCGCAGATCCGCCTCAAATCGGCGGCAGTGTCGCGTGCGGCAGCGGTTTGGGCGGAATAAACGTCGAGGGCGGGAGTGCCGGCGGAAAACGATAGTCGCCCCACGCGATGCGTTCGCGCGCGGGCTTCCCCGCGACGCTGGCTTCGACCGTTACGTAGAGAGGCACCCAGTACTTATCCGATTTCCCGTACACCAGCGTTCCGTGTCCATGAGCGCTGCCGGATGCCGTCGTAAAATCGATTTCGCGCGGAAGATACGAGCTGCCGTCGATCACGAGACCGGTTACGACGAAGCCGCTCGTCCCGTCCAACGGCGTGAGCTCGTAGCGATAGTCCAGATGCGATCCGTCAAGGACGGTGCGCACGAAGAGCATCGCGTAGGTGCCGCTTCGCGGGGCCAGGCGCGCGATCGCATAACGATCCTCGCGCCGACCGAAGTTCACGATCTTCGGTTTGATCGGAATGCCGTCAACGGCGATCGTCTCGTCGCGCACCTGGAGGCCGCTGCGATAGATCACGTGCCGCTGTTCGATGTCCGTCGTCCCGAGCTGCGAGACGCTGTAGCTGAAAATCATCGCCTTGGGCGACTGCAGGTCGCTCAGTTCGAGCGCGTAGCGCGCCAGCACTAACTGTGAATCCAGTGTCACGGGCGGCGCGGCGCCGATCAGCGTAAGAATCGCGAGCAGCGCTACGTATTTCACGCGAGGACGGCGTCGCGAATGGCTTGTACCGCGGCAACTGCGCCCGCCGTGTTTTTTCCGCCGCCTTGCGCTTGGGTCGCAGCCCCGCCACCTTTGCCGCCGACCAGCGGCGCTGCAAGCTTCACCAAGTTGCCGGCGTGGACGCCGCTCTTGACCAGATCGTCGCTGGCGGACACGAGCAGGCTCACCGCGCCGTCGTCGACGCCGGCGAGCGCGATGACGCCGCTCGAAAGGCGACTGCGTAACGCTCCCGACAGGTGGCGAATCGCTTCGGCGTTGGCTTCCGGCACGACCGCACCGACAAAGGTGCGATCGCCTTTGGTCTCGGCGCGCTCGAGATAGCTCTGCGCTTCGAACGCAGCCATCCGCGCCTTCATTTGTCCGACCGCCGTCTGCAGGTCGCGCATTTCGCGCTGCAATTTGTTCACGCGATCGCCTAGCTCTTCGGGCGTAGTCGAGAGCGACGTGGCGAGTTCACTCACCAGGTCCTGCTGATGCACCACAAACCGCTCGGACGACTGCGAGACGCAGCTCTCGATGCGGCGTATCCCGCTCCCGATCGAGAACTCGCTCAAGATCAGAAAGAGTCCAAGTTCACCGGTTGAATGCGCGTGCGTTCCACCGCAAAACTCGACCGACGGGCCGGCTTGCAGCACGCGGACCGTCTCGCCGTACTTTTCGCCGAACATCCAGATCGCGCCGCTTTGCTTTGCCTCGTCGATCGGAAGTTCGCGCGTAATCACCGGTGAGTCGTCGCGGATCATTTCGTTGACCCGCGCCGCGACGGCGTGCTTCTGTTCGGGCGAAAGCGCGCCGGCCGGGTTGCGGAAATCAAAACGCATGCGATCGACGCCCACCCAAGACCCGGCCTGCGTCACCTCGTCGCCGAGGACGTCTTTGAGCGCGCGCTGCAACAGGTGCGCTGATGTATGATGGCGTCGAATCTCGCGCCGCCACCAGTCGTAGACCGCACCGTGCGCACGAGCCCCGACGGTAAACTCACCGCTTTTGAGGACCCCGTGGTGGGCAACCGCCTCGCCTAAGTACTGCGCGTCGTCGACGTCAAAGACCGAACCGTCTTCCAGCGTGAGCCGGCCGCGATCCCCGATCTGGCCGCCGCGCTCGGCGTAGAATGGCGTCCGATCCAGAATCACGACGCCGTGCTCGCCCGCGCGCAGCGCCTCGACGGGTTTATCATCTCGCAAAATGGCAACGACCTCGCCGTCGGCCTCGAGACCGGCGTAGCCGGTGAACTCCGAACGCACCGCCGGCAACTCCGCCAGCGACACCACCGCACGCTTCGATTTTGCGTCCGCCCGCGCGCGTTGGCGCTGTTCGTTCATCTCCGTCTCGAACTCGACCGTATCGACGGCGACGCCGCCGTCGGCCGCGATCTCGCGCGTGAGCTCGATCGGAAAACCAAAGGTGTCGTGCAGCACGAACGCATCGTGACCTGAAATCAAGCGCGTGCAGTTTTCGTTCGCGTCGACGATCAGTCCGTCGAGCATGGCCATGCCGCGTTCGAGCGTTCGATCGAACGTCTCTTCCTCGCCGCGGAGCGTCTGCACGATCCGCGTCACGTTGTCGCGCAGCTCGGGATAGCCCGGTGCGAGCGACCGCACAACGGCGGGTACGAGTTCGGTGAGAAATCCATTCGGGTAGCCGAGCAGCTTGCCGTTGCGAATCGCGCGACGAATCAAGAAGCGCAAGACGTAGCCGCGATCGGTGTTCGACGGGTAGATGCCGTCGTTGATCAAGAACGTTACGGCGCGCGCGTGGTCGGCAATGATGTTCTGTCGCTCGCGCTGCTCCAGCGCATGCATCGACGTATTCGCGACCGGCGGCTGCGCCTCGATGATATCGGTGAAGAGATCGGTTTCGTACATCGAGGCTTTGCCGTTGCAGACCGCGAGCATACGCTCGAGGCCCGCTCCGGTATCGATCGATTTCTTCGGGAGTTCGGTCAGCTTACCGTCGGTGCCGCGATTGTATTGCTGGAAGACGACGTTCCAAATCTCGACGTAGCGATTCCCGAGATTGGGACCGGTGTCGTCCGGACCGCTTGCATAGTGCTCGCCGGTGTCGTAAAAGATTTCAGTGCACGGTCCGCACGGACCGGTGGGACCCATCGTCCAGAAGTTGTCCTCGTCGAAACGCGTGATGCGCGAAGCGTCGAGTCCGACCTCGTCGCGCCAGATCTGCGCCGCCTCGTCGTCGTCGGTGTGGACGGTGACGTACAGGCGCGACGGCTCGAGCTTGAGGACTTTGGTGACGAATTCCCACGCGAACGCAATCGCCTCGCGTTTGTAGTAGTCGCCGAAGCTGAAGTTGCCCAGCATCTCGAGGAACGTGCCGTGCCGTCCCGTGCGCCCGACGTTCTCGATATCGCTCTTCGCACCGGCAACACGCAAGCAACGCTGCACGGTAACCGCGCGCGGCGCGGGCGCGGGCTGATCGCCGAGGAACACCGGAACGAACTGCTCCATCCCGGCGATCGTAAAGAGCGTGGTGCTCAGTTCGTCGGGGATGAGGCTGGCCGAGGGCATCAACTTGTGCTGCTTGGCAACGAAGAAGTCGATCCAAGCCTGGCGGAGTTCTTGACTTTTCATGGGTTCAATGGTGGATGATAGCAGAAGAGGGCGTGAGCGGAAAGCGGCGATCGGTCGCGACCACGCGACTGTAGGTATCGCGGGTCAATCCACCGGCGCGCAGATCCTCGATGATGCGTTGAAGATCCGTCTGATCGCGCGCAATAACTTCCAGAAGCAGGTCGTACTTGCCGGTCGTCACCAGGGCGCGCACAACGCCTGCCGTCCGAGCCGCGAGCGCCTCAAAGCGGCTTGCCGTGGTTGAGCCCTCGAGCTTTACCTCGATGAAGGCCCGCAAGGTTAGCCCAAACGCGCTGGGATCGACTTCGGCTTTAAAGGCCGCAATCACGCCCTGGTCTTGGAGCTTGCGCACGCGCTCGGAGACCGCGTTTGCACTCAAGCCGACACGCTCGGCTAGATCCTTAAAGGATACGCGGGCGTCGCGCTCGAGGATGCTGAGAATATCGCGGTCAATCGAATCGATCACCACGTTTACCTTCGCTACGAGCGCAGCGTTCCCTCATAAATCGGTGTGAACTTGGCCGAACTCTGCCGTATAATCAGAGGCGATGTTTCATGCACTGCTTCTTGCCGCCGTTGCGCTTACACCGGCCAAGGTCGATTCCGTCGTCTCGCGTGCCGAGGCGGCGTTCAGCTCCTACATCTTTCCCGACGTCGCCGCTCAGGCCGTAGCCGTCCTCAAAGAAAAGGCGCCGGTCTATCGGACGATCACCGATCCCGAAACCTTGGCCAAGACGATGACCGCGGATCTGTTTACCGTCACGCACGACAAGCACGTTCACATCGAGTACCCGTTCGACCCAAGTGAGTTCGGCGACGCATCGCACCCCAATGCAGCGCAGATGCACCAATTCGATCAGTTGATCAACTCCGGGTTCCTTACGGTTCGTCGCTTGCGCGGAAATATCGGCTACATCGATTTTCGCGAGTTCTCCGATGACGAGGAAGTCGGGCATGTGATCGATGCTGCGATGACCTTTGTGTCGCACACCGACGCGCTGATCATCGACCTGCGCAAGAACGGCGGCGGCAGCCCGCGCGCAGCGCAAACCCTCGAAGCGTACTTCTTCGACAAACCGCAGCAGATCACGTCGCTCATGTTGCGCGATCCAAAAACCGGCGTCGTTACCGAAACCCAACAGTACACCGACGCCACCGTCCCTGGGCCACTCTATCTGGGCAAGCCGATCTATCTGCTCACCAGTAGCCGCACGTTTTCGTGCGCCGAACAGTTTACCTACGACCTGCACAACCTCAAGCGCGTCACCGTCGTCGGCGAAACCACCGGCGGCGGCGCAAATCCCGGTGAATTCGTCTCGTTGGGCAACGCATTCGGCATCTTCATGCCAAATGGACGCGCATACAGCCCGATCACGAAAACCAACTGGGAAGGGACGGGCATCGCTCCCGATGTCGCCACCTCAGCCGCCGATGCGCTGCCTCGCGCCTACGTGATGGCGCTCACCGCAGCGCAGCCGAAAGCGAAAGACCCGGAGCTTCTTGATGAGATCAAGCGCGGGCTTGCCAATCCGGCGGATGCGCTCGCGCCGTAGGGGTCTCGCTACTCTCCTAGCGCCGAGCGGAGCTTTTCTAGCGCCTTGGCCTGGAGGCGTGAGACGTGCATCTGCGAGACGTTGAGACGCCGGGCGATCTCGGTTTGCGAGACCGATTCGTAAAAGCGCAGGTAGATGATCACCCGCTCGCGCCCGGACAGCACGTGGAAGGCGCGCTCCAAATTCGCGCGGTCTTCGAGCAATTCGAGGCCCGGGTCGGTGATGCCGACGGTGTCGGCGAGCTTCTGCGAACGTTTGTCACCCTCGCCCATCACCTCTGAATCGAGCGAGAGCAAATTGTACGCCTGGCCGAGCTCCTGCGCTTCGAGAATATCTTCTTCGGATGCGCCCAACTGCGTGGCGAGCTCACCGACGGTCGGACTGCGGCCTAACTCCACCGACATCTTCTCGTTGGCGCGATTGACCGCGAGGTTGAGCTCTTGCAGGCGGCGCGGCACTTTCACCGCCCAGCCTTTGTCGCGGAAATAGCGCTTGATCTCGCCCACGATCGTCGGCGTCGCATACGTGGTGAACTCCACGCCGCGATCGCGCTCGAAACGATCGATTGCCTTGAGCAGCCCGACCGTGCCGACTTGCACCAAATCGTCGAGCGGCTCACCGCGATTGGCGAACTTAAGCGCGAGAAAACGTACCAGGTTTAGGTGCGCGATGACGAGTTCATTGCGCAGCCCATCGTACTCGCGCTCATGTACACCCGGCGAACTCTCGTGTCGATCTCGCACGTGCGCAAACAGTGCAAACAACTCGCGCGTCCGCTCCCGCACCGAGCGCACGTCGCCACTCTGGTTCTGCACGTTAGGCCTCGAGCCGCTTGACCATAACCAGGAGCGTACCGCGATCCGGATGGACGTCGTAGTCCACTTCGTCCATGAGCGAACGAATCAAGAATACACCTAGGCCACCTGCACGCTCGTCGTTGAGTTCGCGCGAGCGAATGTGTTCGGGGTGCGTGCCGCGCCCGTAGTCGCGCACGCTCAAGCGCAGCCCACCCCCGGCCGCTTCGCACTTGATCTCAATATACGGACTTCCGTGCGCGTGCTGGATCGCGTTGGTGCACGCCTCGGCGACGGCGAGCTTGATGTCCTCGATCTCATCGATCGAAAAGTTCAGACGGCTTGCGACTGCCGCGACGGAGAGACGCGCGAGCGCGACCCATTCTGCCTTACACGGAATCCGAAGGTCGACAACGTCGACGTCATCGATCGCCGGCATCGGCTGATTCACGCAAGCGCCTTCATCGCGGCATCTTCACTTTCGAAGATACCGAAAATTTTGACCAGGCCGGTGATATCGAATATCTTACGGATCTGCGGATTCGTACAGACCAAGTTCACCGACCCGCCGTGTTCGCGAACGCGCTTGAGTCCGCCGATCAGCACGCCCAGACCGGTCGAATCGATGTAGCGGACCTTTTCGAGGTCGATGACCAGATTGTAGACGCCGCGATCGATGAGGTCGCCGATCGCATCCTTCACCTTCGGCGAGGTGTAGACGTCGATCTCTCCGCTCAGTTCGACGATGTAGCAATCACCTTGCGCCTCGCGCACGTTTACTTTGATGTCCAACGTCGTCCTCTCCATTATTGTTGGTCCGCCGCGTCACCCATGGTGGCGCGTGCATTCTCGACAATCGTGCGACCGCGTTCATAAAGATCGGTAGCACTGTCTTGCCACTGCGAGGCCGCATCCCCGAACCGGCCACGCAGATCGCCCGAGGCGTCTATCGCCAGGTTACCCGCTTCACGGGCCTTCCCAACCAAGAGATCGCGTGTTTCTTCTTGGGTCAAAAGCACTGCGACCGCACCTCCCGCGATTGCCCCAAGGACGAATCCGGCGAAGAACCCGTTGCCGCTGTTCTCGCTGCTCATGGCCTACCTTCCTTACGTCCCGTCGCTGGATGTTCTTCCCGTCACAATGCGTCGCAAACCAGCGCTCACCCCCGAAATTGTTGCACCGATGTTGACGATGGCCGGAGCAAGCGCTCCCTTGACCAGGTCAGCGGTCTCAGAGACCGACGCGGCGACCCCTTCGAGCGACCCAACCACGCCGCCCAGGCGCGCGAGCGTCTGGTCGGCGGTGTCGGCGATCCCGCCGACGTGGTCGAGGGTCTCGCCGATAGGACGGCCGAGATTTTCGATCTGCCCGTCGATCACATTCAACGTCTGGTCGACCCGGCCGAGCGTGCGCGCGAGAGCGATACCGGCGATGAACACGCCGACGCCCAGCAGTAATACGCCGAGACCGACGCCGACGTCCAAGACGATGCTCCAGTCAAATGCACTCACGATGCCCTCCCCTTTAGATCCGCGGTGATACGAGGCACGAGTTCCAGAACCCGGTCGATCTCTTCCTCGGTCGTTGCTTCTCCGAGCGAAAACCGGATGACGCCTTGATGCCAGCGCGGATCGATGTGCAATCCTGCGATGACGTGGCTGGGTTCGAGCGCACCCGAAGTGCACGCGCTTCCGGCTGAAACCGCGATGCCCTCCAAATCCAAGCGCATCAGCAACGCCTCGGAATCGAGCTGCGCAAACGAGATGTTGCTGTTGTTGGGCAAGCGCGGCGCGCCCTCGCCATTGATACGAACCTCGCCGGCTTGCGTACGTATGCCCGCTTCGAGGCGATCGCGTAACCGGCCGATGCGCGCGGCGCGCATCGCTCTTCCCGCAACCGCGCGCTCGAGCGCCGCGGCGAGTCCAATGATGCCGGCGACATTCTCGGTCCCGGAGCGACGTCCGAACTCTTGTCCTCCCCCGTGAACGAGCGGCGGCAACACGAGACCGTCGCGAACGTAGAGCACGCCGACACCTTTGGGACCGTAGAACTTATGCGCGGAGATCGAAAGCAGATCGACACCGAGGTCGCGTGGCCGCAACTCGACCAATCCCACGCCCTGAACCGCATCGGCGTGGAAGATCACGCCGCGCTCGCGCGCGGCGGCCGCGAGTTGCGCGATAGGTTGCATGACACCGATTTCGTTGTTCGCGAACATCACGCTGGCCAGCACCGTGTCGTCTCGCAACGCGTTCGCAAACGCGGCCGGATCGACCAACCCCCGTTCATCGACCGGGAGCAGCGTGATCTCGAAGCCTTCGTCGCGCAAGGCATCGAGCGTATGCAAGACCGCGTGATGTTCGATTTGGGTCGAGACGACGTGCCGCCCCCGCTTGCGATACGTGCGCGCGGCGCTCAGGATCGCCTGGTTGTCGGCCTCGGAGCCGCTGCCGACAAATGTGATCTCCTTGCGGGCAACGCCGAGGGCGGCTGCGACCCGGTCTCGCGCCGCGTCCAGGCCGGCCCGCGCACGCCGCCCTTCGGCGTGCAGCGAACTGGGATTGTGCCCCACCTCGCCAAAGTATGGGAGCATCTCGGCCAGCACGTCGGGGTGGACGGCCGTGGTGGCGGCATGGTCGAGGTAGATGCGGTTTTTCATCCGATTCTCAGATCGGTCTCAGAGCCTCGTCGTAGGATAAGTCGTGTGCGAAGCTCCATTGCACACTCCGAGAAGTAGCAACGGGAACGCGGCCCGGGGGTTCTCCCCCGGGTCGTTATTCTTGTATTGCCTCGCTCACGGGGCATCGTTCTCACCGGGCTCATAGTAATGCCGATCGCGGAGATTCTCGGGTAAGTTGTCCTGTTTGATCGAGTAATCGTCGTGCGCGTAGTGGTAGTCGCGCCCATACCCGAGTCCCTTCATCAAACCCGTCGCCGCGTTGCGTAGATGCAGCGGCACCGGATCGTTGCGAGTTTCCTGCACGTCGCGAATCGCCGCCGAGTACGCGCGCCCGACACTGTTGCTCTTTTTCGCGCGGGCGAGATAGAGCGTCGCATGGGCGAGCGGATAAAAGCCTTCGGGCATTCCGATGAAGTGCACCGCTTGCTGCGCGGCGATCGCTACCTGGATCCCTTGGGGATCGGCAAGTCCGACGTCCTCCGAGGCCAAGATCACCAACCGGCGCGCAATAAAGAGCGGGTCCTCGCCGCCGTCGAGCATGCGCGCTAGCCAATAGACCGCGGCATCCGGATCGCTCGCCCGCATGCTTTTGATGAAGGCGCTAATGATGTCGTAGTGCTGCTCGCCGCCCTTGTCGTAGGTTGAGCCGCGCCTCTGCAACGCTTCGAGCACAAGCGCGCGGTCGATGATCTTCGCGCCGTTGCGTTGCGGCGCACTGGATGCGGCGAACTCGAGAGCGGAGAGGGCCGTGCGAGCGTCACCGTTCGCATATCCGATGAGCGTTTCGCGCGCGTCCGGTTCGAGGTCGATCGTCTCTGCGCCGAGTCCGCGCTGCTGATCGTGCAGCGCGCGATCCACAATCGTTGCCACGTCTTCATCCGAGAGTGGGTGCAACACGAAGACGCGCGAGCGCGAGAGGAGCGCCGAGTTCACTTCAAACGACGGGTTCTCGGTGGTCGCGCCGATCATCGTCACCGTTCCGTCCTCGACATAGGGCAGAATCGCGTCTTGCTGCCCTTTGTTAAAGCGATGGATCTCGTCGATGAAGAGCACGCTGCGTCCGCCCACGCGCCGCCGCGCTTGGGCCTCGGCGACGACGCGGCGCAAATCCGCAACACCGGCGCTCACCGCGGAAAGTTTGTCGAAGTGCGCGCCGGTCGAGCGGGCAACAATTTCAGCCAGCGTGGTCTTCCCGGTGCCGGGCGGACCCCAGAGAATCATCGATGGGACACGATCGCTCTCGATCGCGCGACGCAGCGCGCGGCCTTCACCGACGATCTCGCCTTGACCGACGAACTCTTCGAGCGAGCGCGGACGCATGCGCGCTGCGAGCGGCGCATCCGGCTCGCCGAAGAGCGAGTCCATAGCTAGTGCGGCGAGGCGCTGGGCGAAGGAGCCGGTGCGCCCCTGTGATGCTGCAGCGGGTTGGGAATATGAATCGGCCGCGGCGTTGCGACGTGCTGATTCACCGCACTGGGGAATTGCATGACGACGTCGCCTTCGGCGTGCGCTTGACCCGAAATCGTATTGTAGAGCACGTGGTTGGCAACCATGTTGCGATCGCCTTGTACGATCTTCACGTTCCCGGTCAGATCCAAATCGTGCGTAAGATCGTTGAGCACGCCGTTGTCCGCGTCGACCGTGGTATCGGCCTGGACGTAGTGCACGTTGCCGGTGGCGGTGTAGATCTTGCCAACGCCATCGATGTGCACTTGATCGGCGGTCAGGGTCGATGGTCCATGTGACTTCGCGGGTTTCGTACTCGAAAGGCCGGAAAAGTTGCCCTCCGTGTCGTGCATGACCACGTGACCGTACAGCGTTGCAGCCTTGGACTTATAGTTGCCGCTGGCGCGATCGGCGGTGATATCGCCGCCGCCGCGCGTCATCGTCAGCTGCTGCGGCGTGCTAAAGTCGCCCGACTTGAAGTTCACGTCGAGCAACGCCGCGTGCACGGTCCAAACGCCCACCTGGAACGTGTCCGAGCCTGAAGGGCGTGGGCTCGGACTAGGACTAGGTTTAGGACTCGGCGTTGCCGCCATCAGCGTAGCCGTAACGATCAGAGCAATCGCGAAACGGTTCATGCTTGCGAGCGCACCTTCACAATAGGACGTTCGATCGGCCCGAGGAGTTCCGCGAGACGTTCGTAGCTCACCGCGCCTTCGCGCACGAGCCGGGCATAGCGGCCGGTTAGATCCACAATGGTTGATTCGCGGTCGTAGCGCGCTGGTCCATTCTCGATGGTGAGATCCGCCGGCGTTTGCGTATCCTGCACGCTCGCGGCCGCAAGAGGCCCAGCGCGCTCCAAGATTGCACGCGTAAGCGCCACGTCTGGAACGCGCATTCCGAGCGTCATATGCCCTGCGGTCACGTCGTCGCTCATGTAGGACGGCCTGCGAACGATCAGCGTCACCGGTCCCGGCAACAGCCGCTTCGAGGCGAGGATCGCAAGGGGGTTCTGCGGCGCATATTCCAGGAATTCGGCGGCTGAAGCGACGAGCAACGTCAACGGCTTGTGATCCGGGCGCGCCTTAAGCGCATAGACGCGGTCTACGGCCTGGCTACGATAGGGATCGCAGGCCAGGCAGTAGCCCGTGTCGTTCGGGATCAGAATCGTGCCGCCCGCAAAAATTGCGCGCGTACATGCCTCAACAACGCGCTCAAGCGACTCGACGCGCGCGTCGAGAATCGACATGTTACAGGTGAATGCTCATGCCGGTGCCGATTGCGACACACGAGAGCGGATCGTCGGCCACGATCGCCGGAACGCCGGTCACTTCAGAGAGCAGCTTATCTAAGCCGCGCAGCAGCGCGCCGCCCCCAGTGAGAATGACGCCGCGGTCGATGATGTCCGCGGCCAGTTCGGGCGGGGTTTTTTCGAGCACGGCTTTGACCGCTTCGACGATCGCACCGACCGGCTCGGAGAGCGCTTCGCGAATCTCTTCGCTCGTGATCTTGACCGTCTTGGGCAAGCCGTTGATCAAGTCACGGCCCCGAATCTCCATCGCCAGCTCCTGCTCGAGCTTGTACGCCGAACCGATTTTGATCTTGATCTCCTCGGCCGTGCGCTCGCCGATCATCAAGTTGTAGACGCGGCGAATGTAGCGCACGATCGCATCGTCGAGCTTGTTGCCGGCCACGCGGAGCGATTGCGAGACGACGACACCGCCGAGTGAAATCACCGCGACGTCGGTGGTACCGCCGCCGATGTCGACGACCATCGAGCCCGACGGGCCGTCGATCGGTAGCCCCGCGCCAATGGCGGCAGCCATTGGCTCTTCAATGATATCGACATTGCGCGCGCCCGCGAGTTTAGCCGCATCTTTGACGGCGCGTTCTTCGACGCTCGTAATCTCGGCCGGAACGCAAATGGTCACGTGCGGCTTCGGCTTGACGATGGTCGACCACCAAGAGCGGTCCTTCATTACTTTCTTGATGAAGTACGAAAGCATCGCTTCGGTCACTTCGAAATCGGCGATGACGCCGTCGCGCAGCGGGCGAATCGCTTGAATGTGCGCCGGCGTTTTGCCGAGCATTTGCCGGGCCTCCTCGCCGACCGCGAGGATTTTCCCGGTGTTCATGTCTTTTGCGACGACGGAGGGCTCGCGCAAAACGATACCCTTGCCCTTGACATGCACGAGCACGTTGGCCGTGCCAAGATCGATGCCGATATCCAAACTAGAACTCCAGAGTACTGTGGTGAGAGAGGGTGACGATGATCATCCGGCCGCGGAACTCACGCGCGGATATTCGCGCGTTTCGAAAATCCCGGCCGGTTCGACGAGCGGCGTAATGCCGCTGCTGCGTTGCACCTGGCCGCCGAGCGCGGAGAGCAATTCTTCCAATCGTTCGTAGCCGCGGTCGATATATTCCAGACCAATGATCTCGGTTTCGCCCGCGGCGGCAAGACCCGCGATCACGAGCGCCGCACCCGCGCGAATGTCGGGGGCCTCGACCGGTGCGCCGGAAAGCTGTGCTGCGCCTTTGACAACGGCGGTGTTGCTTTCCATCGATACGCGCACGTCGGCGCCCATGCGCGCAAGCTCGTTTACGTACGAAAAGCGCGCGTTGAAGATCGACTCCTCGACAACGCTCGTTCCCGGAACGGTGGTGAGAAATGAGACCATCTGCGGTTGCAAGTCGGTCGCGAAACCCGGGTACGGCGCGGTGAGAATTTCGGTGCCGCCGGTGATCCCGCTGCCGTCGACGCGAATCCAGTCTTCGCCGTAGGTGAGATCCACGCCGCATTCCTGCAGCTTCAACATGAACGCTTCGAGATGTTCGGGGCGGCAGCCCGTGACGGTCACGTCGCCGCGCGTGACGGCGCCGCCGAGCAACAGCGTGCCGGTCACGATGCGATCGGGAATGATCTCGTATTCACCGCCGCTGAGTTCCTTTACGCCTTCGATCGTCAGCGTGTCGCCCGCAAGACCGGAAATCTTTGCGCCCATCTTGTTCAAGAAGTAACCGACGTCGACGACTTCGGGTTCCATCGCCGCGTTCTTGATGACGGTGGTGCCTTCGGCGAGTACGGCAGCGAGCATTGCATTCTTGGTCGCGCCGACGCTGGGCATCCGAAACTCGATCGTCGCACCCTGCAAACGCTTGCGTTTGCTCTCGGCGATCAGATAGCCGTGGGCGCTGCGCACCTCACAGCCAAGCGCGATGAAGGCTTGCTCGTGCATGTCGGTCGCGCGCGTGCCGAGCACGCAGCCGCCGGGAAGTGGAACTTCGGCTTTGCCGAAGCGCCCGAGCAGCGGGCCGACGATATCGAACGAGGCCGCGAGCTTGCGTACCAGCGTGTAGGGCGCGCGATACGACGCGACGTTGCTTGCGTCAACGGTAACGGTGTTGTCGCCTTCGTAGCGGATGCGCGCGCCAAGCGCTTCGAGCAATGACCACATCACCGACACGTCGGTGATACGAGGCACGCGATGCAGCGTGACTTTACCCTTGCACAGAATGGCGGCAGCCATAATCGGCAGCGCCGCGTTCTTCGCGCCGTGCGTTGCGACCGAGCCCTCCAAGCGGACGCCGCCACGCACCCGCAGCGTGGTCTCCAGACGATCGAGCATTGCGTTGTTAGTTCCCCGTCGCTCGACTACGCGCCTACGGCGCTAGTGGCCGGTCAAACGCAGCTTGGCGTTGGCGAAATCGATGGCGGACTGGTCGGTGGCATGCGCCAGCTCATCGCGGGTCTTGGCAACGTCGACATCATCAAAACGCACGGCCTCGTCGACCAGGACGGTGACCCGATCAGGCAGCGCTTGCATGAAGCCTTCACGGGTCGCAAGCTCGAGCCGCTGCGTTTTGCCCTCGACAACGACGTTGGCCCGGACGACACCTGACTTGAGGGCGGCGAGAAACGGCGCGTGCTGGGGCAGGATGCCCTCTTCACCCTCAGTGGTCACCGCGATGACCAGCTCCGCAGCACCGTCGAAGACGACCTTCGTGGGCGTGATGAGCTTGAACGGGACGGTGTTTGCCATCGCCTAGACGGCCGCTCCCAGCTTTTGCGCAGCCTCGCGGACTTCGTCGATCCCGCCCTTATAGAAGAATGCCTGCTCGGGCAGATTGTCCACTTTGCCGTCGAGGATCTCACGGAACGACGCGATCGTATCTTGGATCTTGACGTACTTGCCCGGTGTTCCGGTGAACTGCTCGGCCACGAAGAACGGCTGTGAGAACATGCGCTGCATGCGACGCGCACGGCCAACGGCGACCTTGTCGTCTTCGGAGAGTTCTTCGATGCCCAGGATCGCGATAATGTCCTGGAGATCGCGATAGCGCTGCAGCGTCTCTTGCACGCCGCGCGCGACCTTGTAGTGTTCGTCGCCGACGATTTGCGGATCGAGGATGCGCGAGGTCGACGCCAGCGGATCGACGGCCGGATAGATGCCCAATTCCGAAATCGGCCGCGAGAGCGCGGTCGTCGCATCCAAATGGGCGAACGTCACCGCGACGGCCGGATCGGTGTAGTCGTCGGCCGGAACGTACACGGCTTGCACCGAGGTGATCGAGCCTTTGTTGGTCGAGGTAATACGCTCTTCGAGTGCGCCCATGTCGGTCGAGAGCGTCGGCTGATAACCCACCGCCGACGGCATGCGGCCCATCAGCGCGGAGACTTCCGAGCCGGCTTGCAGATAGCGGAAGATGTTATCCATGAAGAGGAGCACGTCGGCGCCCGCTTCGTCACGGAAATATTCGGCCATCGTCACGCCCGTCTGCGCGACGCGAAAGCGCACGCCCGGCGGCTCGTCCATCTGACCGAACACGAGCGTGGTCTGCGCGAGCACGCCCGACTCTTTCATCTCGAGCCACAGATCGTTGCCTTCGCGTGTGCGCTCGCCGACGCCGGTGAACACCGAGAAGCCTTTGTGCACGTTTGCGATGTTGCGAATCAATTCTTGGATCAGGACGGTCTTGCCGACGCCTGCGCCGCCGAAGAGTCCGACCTTACCACCGCGCGTGTACGGCGCCATCAAGTCGATGACTTTGATCCCGGTCTCGAACAGTTTCGGCGTCGGATCCTGCGATTTGAAATCGGGTGCAGGCCGATGGATCGGCCAATACGCCGCGGCCTTGATCGGCTCGTTCGAATCGATGGTCTGGCCCAACACGTTGAAGATGCGTCCAAGCGTGCCTTCGCCCACCGGAACTTTGATCGGGCCGCCGGTGTTGGTCACCGCGTCGCCACGACGCAGACCGTCGGTCGATCCAAGCGCCAGACACCGCACTTGGTTGTTTCCAAGCTCGTCCTGCACTTCGAGCACGAGGTCGCGCGTTTGCATCGCCGTTCCGCCGAGTTCGATGCCCGAGCTCGAGCCGCTCGAGGCGTGCCCGTTGCTTCCCGCCTGCGCATCTTCGTTGACGCGGACCGTGAGCGCATCGTTGATCTTCGGCAGCGTCTCCGCCGTGAATTCGATGTCCACGACGTTTCCGAGCACTTGCACGACTTTACCGGTGGCAGCCATCTTCTATCCTTTTACCAGTGCTTCCGCGCCGCCGACGATTTCGAGGAGTTCCTTCGTAATCGCGGCTTGGCGGGCGTTGTTCATTTGAATGGTGAGCTCGTCGATCAATTTACCGGCGTTCTCGGTCGCGTTGTTCATCGCGACCAACTGTGCGGCAAAGAATGCCGCATCGGTCTCGAGGATCGCCGAGAAGATCGTGAATTCGACGTATTTCGGCAGCAAACGCGAGAGTACGAATTCGGGCGACGGTGCGAACTCCACCGCACCCTTAGGTGCGGTCGTCTTGTCGGTCGTGGCGATGTCTTCGCGCGTAATTGGCACGAGTTGGCGCACTTCCGGCTTTTGCGAGAGCATCGAGATCAGCTTCGAACTGATCAGCACGATCTCGGAGATCTTGCCGTCGACGAAGTCGTCGGAGACGCGCTGAGCAACTTCGCGCGCGACGTCGAGTTTCGAGGGCACGTTGATCGCCCAGGTCGGGCGCTCGACTTGGCCCATACGGCGAACGGCGTTGCGCGCCTTGATGCCCACCGTGTACCAAGCGACGTCTTTATGTTCGCGCGCGTACAGCTCGCCTGCGCGAATCACGTTTGAGTTGAACGCGCCTGCAAGTCCCTTGTCGGCCGTCATGAGAACGACGCCGGGCGGGGCGCCCGCGTTTCCCGGTTTCATGAACGGGTGATCCACCGACGAAACCGCCGCCATGAGATCCTGCAGCATTTCACCAAGCGTGTCAGCGTATGGACGCGCTTCTTTCTGCGCCTGTTCCGCACGGCGAATCTTCGCCGCAGCGACTTGTTTCATCGCCTTGGTGATCTGCTGAGTATTCTTGAGCGAGCGTATCCGCTCGCGAAGATCCTTGACGCTGGGCATTAAAAGCTCTTGTTGAACTCCGTGAGCGCTTCGTTCAATTTCTGCTTGTTCTCGTCGGCGAGCTGCCCGCTCGAGGCGATCGCCTGGGTCACCGCAGCGTACTTCTGATGCAGGAAGTCGATGAAGCCACTAGCCCAATCCTGGAGGCGCGGCGTCGGCACGTCGTTCACGTAGCCGTTGGTAGCACCGTAGAGAATCGCGACTTGATCTTCCATCGCCATCGGCTGATACTGCGGCTGTTTGAGCAACTCGGTGAGCTTTTCGCCACGCATCAATTGGTTTTGCGTTGACTTGTCGAGATCGCTCGCGAGCTTGGCAAATGCGGCAAGGTCGCGATACTGCGCAAGCTCGAGCTTGAGCTGACCGGCGACGGACTTCATCGCCTTGGTTTGCGCCGAACCGCCGACGCGCGAGACCGACAGACCCACGTTGATGGCGGGACGAATGCCTTGGAAGAACAGCTCCGGCGTCAGGTAGATCTGACCATCGGTGATCGAGATGACGTTGGTCGGAATATAGGCGGAGAAGTCGCCGGCCTGCGTTTCAATGATCGGCAATGCCGTCATCGATCCACCGCCGAGCTCGTCGGAGAGTTTCGCCGAGCGCTCGAGCAAACGCGAATGCAGGAAGAACACGTCGCCCGGGTAGGCTTCGCGGCCCGGCGGACGGCGCAACAACAGCGCCATCTCACGATACGATTGCGCGTGCTTGGTGAGATCATCGTAAATGATCAGCACGTCTTTGCCCGCGTACATCAGCTCCTCGCCCATCGCACAGCCGGCAAATGGTGCGATCCAGCGCAATGCCGCCGCTTCCGACGGGCTCACCGCGACGATCGTAGTGTACTCCATCGCGCCTTTTTGCTCGAGGATCTGCGCGAGCGCCGCGACGGTGGAATTCTTCTGACCGATCGCGACGTAGATGCAGAAGACGTTCTTGCCCCGTTGGTTGATGATCGTGTCGACCGCGATCGCCGTCTTGCCGGTCGAACGGTCGCCGATGATGAGTTCGCGCTGTCCTTTGCCGATCGGAATCAGCGCGTCGATTGCACGAATGCCGGTCGGCAGCGATTGCTTGACCGCTTGTCGCTGCACGACGCCCGGCGCGACGTTTTCAATGGTGCGGTATTTTTTGGTCTCGATCGGTCCTTTACCGTCGATCGGCTGCCCGAGCGGATTGACGACGCGTCCAAGTAGCGCTTCGCCCACTGGAACCGAGGCGATGCGCCCGGTCCGACGAACCGTGTCGCCCTCTTTAACGTCCTCATCGTCGCCCATGAGCACGACGCCGACGTTGTCCTCCTCTAAATTCAGCGCGACGCCTTGCAGGCCGCCGTTGAACTCCACCAGCTCCGACGCGCGCACCCCGCGTAAACCGTACACGCGCGCGAGATTCGCGCCGACCTCGATCACGGTGCCGACCTCGTCCTCTTGGACGCCCGTGTTAAAGCTCGCGATCTGTTGCTTGAGGATTCCGGCAATTTCGTCTGCGTTGATCATGCTAGTTACTTCCAAAGAGAGTACGTGTAAGTTCTTCCAACCGGCCGGCTACCGAGCCGTCGATCACGCGGTCGCCCATCGCGACGCGCACGCCGCCAATCAGCGACCCGTCGACGGTTACGCTGGCTTCAAATTTCTTCCCGTACGTGCGTTCGAGACTCTCGACCAGCTTGCTCACCTCGGCGGCACCGAGCTCGCGCGCGCTGGTTACGATGAGCGGCTCGACACCGCGAGCGGTACGCGCAATCTTCCCATATTCCGTGACGAGCTCTCCGAGCAGCGATTCACGGCGCTTGCGCACCAGCAACAAGAGCGTGTGCAACGGAACGTCGCCGACTTTGCCCTGCAGCGATTCGAGCAGCGTCTGCTCTTTTTCGACGCGATTGACGACCGGTGACGTGAAATATTGGAGAATAGCCGGGTCGCTGTGGATCGTATGCAGGATCGCTTCCAACTCCGATCCGACGCGTTCGACGCTGCCGGCGTCCGAAGCCAGTGCAAAGACCGCGGTCGCATAGCGGCGCGCTAGTGTTTCGTTAGCCACGACTCACCTGCTCGAGAAACTCCGCAAGCAGCCGAGAGTTGACGGTAACATCGATCCGCTGCATCGCGCTTTGCCGCGCGATATCCAGCGCCTTCGACGCGAGATCCTCACGCATGCGCGCGCGCGCGGCGTTACGGGCGCGTTCGAGCTCGCCTTGAGCGTTGTGCACCAGACGCTCACCCGAGACGCGGGCGTCGGCGACGATGGCATCCCGTTCGTGCTGCGCGCGCTCCTTGGCCCGTTCGAGGATCGTTTGCGCATCGCGCTTGGCGCCGTCGATCTCGTGACGCAGCGACTCGAGCGCGGCCTTCATCTCGTCGCGATGGCGCTCGGCTAGCGCGATGCGTTCGTTGCTCGCCTTTTGCGCTGAGGCGAGCGCCGGATTAATCCACTTCATCATCGCCCAAATCAGGAACACAACGAAGAGCACGAAGCCGGCAATTTGGCTCCAAAAGGCGATTGTGTCGTAGTTCACGCGCGAATCTCCGGCAGCACACGCCCCACGATGCTCTCGGCAAGTTCCTGGGCGAGCGCGCGTTCGCGGGGACGCACGGCCTCGACTTCGCCTGCAACCTTGCGGTCTGCATCGTCGACGATCTTGCGCACTTGCTCGGCGTAATCAGTTGCAAGTTTGGCGGCCTCGTTGCCGCCCTCATTGCGCGCGGCGGCAACCAGGTGATCCGATTCACGCCGCGCATCTGCGCGCACTTGCTCGGCTTGCGCGCGAAGTTCCGATGCCTCGGCCTGCGCCCGGTCGTATTCGTGCGTGAGGCCTTCGATATACTCGCGCCGTTTGGCGATCGCGCGCTGCACGGGACGCAAGAAGACCACGTACAAAATCGCGTAAAACACCGCGAAATTGATGAGTTGGACCCAAAACGTCCCGTCGAGCGAAAGAAACATCGGTGCGGTGCGGTTCCTTAGTGTCCCGCCAACGCCTTGGCGACGAGCGGAATGCTCGAAGCGCCGAAGAGGATGAACAGACCAAGCCCAAGGGCGATAAACGCATTGGCCTCGACGAAACCGACGCCGATGATGAGGAACTGTAGGATATTCGGGCGCGCCTCGGGCTGACGTGCGATCGCCTCGACCGCGCGCGCGCTCACCATACCGTCGCCGATCGTGGTGCCGACCGCGAACCCGGCGGCGATGATCGCGAACGCGACGACGCCGACCGCGGCGATGATAGTTTCAGGGCTCAACGTAGTGTCCTTTCTCGAGTACTAGTGGTCGTCAGCCAGCGCCAACGATAGATAGACGATGGAAAGCAGCGCAAAGACAAACGCTTGGAGCAGCCCCACCAAAAAGTTGAAGATTTCCAAGAAGAACGGCCCGATCGCCGCCGCGAGCGAGAGATCGAATCCGCCGATCTTGACCTGCGCCGTGATGATCTGGGTGATCACGAAGAGTAGCAGTTCGCCGACGAAGATGTTGAAAAAGAGACGAGCGGCCAACGTCGTCGGGCGCAGCACCTCTTCCAGGACATTGAGCGGCAACATGCCCGGGAACGGTTGTGCGAGATGCTTGTAGAAGCCCAACCCGCGCTTGCGGATGCCGCTGATCTGAATGAGCACGAAAACCAACACGGCAAGCGCGGCGGTCGTGTTCAGATCCGCGGTGGGCGATCCACCGAACGGAAAGTGCAACGGTTCCTTGAACGGGAACGCGCCGAACTCGTTGAGGAGAAAAATGAAGATCGCCAATGCGATAAAGAACGGCACGTACGGCTCGCCCTGCTTGCCGAGCGATCCGTAGGCGAGGTCGGCGAAATAGTTGATCACGCCCTCGATGAACGTCTGGCGCTTGTTCACGCGGGCCGAATGATACGACGCGCCGATCCAGGCAAAGAAAGGAAGCGTCACCGCCATGACGACCCAGGTCGTCAAAATGGTGTCGGCATGAACCGTACCCAGTGGTCCTGGGAAAAGATGCCAGACCGCGTGTTCACCGATTTGCACGGCTTCTAAATGCTTCTCTCTTACGTTAACGTTCGCGCGCTACGCGAACGGCGTAGGACGCAAGGGGTGTCAAAAGACCGGCGATATACAATAGGCAGCACCACCAGGGTCCGACTGCCGCAAACGCCACCGCGACTATAGCGAAGACCCCAACCCGGGATAAACTACTTAAGACGAAGGGCTTGGAGGCACCGGATTCCGCCAGCCGTTCACCCGCTGCTCCGAGGAGACGGAGATTCAGATAACCGCAGAACAGGCCTGCGGCCATGGCAAGAAGAGCAAACGGGATCGCGCGGGCGAGAGCTACGTACGTCACGGTAGCCTATTTTCCCGCCTGGAGAAGCGCCCGGGCCGCGACCAGACCTCCGACCAGGACACCTGCGAACAGGCCGGCGACCGCCCACAGAGGCGCGCCGGTCCGACGAGCCAGCGCTAGCCCGCCGGCAAAGCCGGCAAGCACGCAGACAGCAAAGGTCGACCCTGCCGTGAGCGCGCTCTTCATCGCTTGTTCTCGCCGCCGTCCATCCCACCGAGTATCATCAGGCTATGGACTTCGACAGGTCTTCGGGAAGCTACCGTGCCACGCCGGACGATTGAACTCTACGTTCCCATGGCGCTTGCGTCCAATGCGGCGCGCGAATCGCTGCTTCGCGTCATGCACGCGCTGGGTGACGGCTCCTCGCCCGACCGGTCGACACTTTCCGTCTATCTGCGAGATTTGCACGCGAGCGTTCATGGCGAGATCAGCATTCCCGTAACGGTCGATGTCGTCGACCGGCCGGTACGGTGGGAATATGCGATCACGATCCGCGCCACATCGGACACCGCCTTCTTTCCACGATTCGAGGGCACGCTCAGCATTACGCCGGTCGGGTCACAAAGCGAGTTATGGTTACAAGGAAGCTACGAACCGCCATTCGGTCCGATCGGTGCACTGCTCGATCGCACGGTGCTCCGCCACGCTGCCGAGCGAAGCTTACGTTCGTTTTTGCAACGCATCGCAGACGATATCGCGAGCGGCGAGCGCTCCGCGGAAAAGCAGCACGAGCGCGACGTTCGCGGCATGCACCAATAACTCAAGAAAGAAGAGCCGATGTTTAACGCCATCCTCGTCGCGGTCGACGAATCGCAAGCTGCCAAAGAAGCCGCCGACCTCGCGATCAAGCTGGCGCTCGAGGATCATGCGAGCCTCGTGCTCGTCAATGTCATCGACGTTGCAAAGCTCATCACGGTCGCCGGATACGATTCACCGTATCCAGCCGAGACGCTCGACATCATGCGCCGGGCGGCAGACCAGTTGCTCGACGAGACGAAGGCCGCGTGCGAGAAAAAAGGATTGAAGGTGGCCACGGCAATCGGCGAAGGCGATGCGATCGATGAGATCGTGCGCCTTGCTACTGAGCATGGCGCCGGTCTTATTTGCATCGGCACGCACGGACGCCAGGGCCTGGCGCGGCTCTTCGTGGGCAGCGTGGCCGAAGGCGTGTTACGCCGCGCCGACGTTCCGGTCTTGGTCGTTCGCCCAACGTCAGAGCAAAGCAGCGTCGAAGGCAGCGGGAAAGCTGCCGCCGCGAAGGCGCGCTAACAACCACGCGACGATGCGCGGCGCCGCGCGCCCGTCGCCGTACGGATTGACGGCGCGCGCCATACGCGCATAGGCGTCGGGATCGCTCAATAAACGATTCGCTGCGGCGACGATGGCGGGGCGCTCATGTCCGACCAGCTCGAGGGTGCCCGCCTCGAGACCTTCGGGGCGTTCGGTTTCCTCGCGCATGACCAGCACCGGCTTGCCCAGCGTCGGTGCTTCTTCTTGCAATCCGCCCGAATCGGTCAAAACAAAAGTTGACGCTTTCACCGCGACGACCATGCGCGCGTAATCGATCGGATCGACCAACACAACGCCCGGAACATCGCCGAGCACGTCGTAGGCGACCGGGCGCACGTGCGGCGAGGGATGCACCGGCCAGTAAATCTGCGGACGCGCGGGCAATTGGGCGATGTCGCGTATCGCTTCGCACATCTCGCGCATGAACGGATGATTTTCGCGGCGGTGCGCGGTGACGAGCACGATCGGTCGCGACGGATCGAGCTCCTTCAAACGGGGCGGTTCCGGGAGATCGGTGCGCTTTGCCGTCTCGAGAAACGCGTCGATCACCGTGTTGCCCGTCACGATGATGTCGTTGGCGTCGACGTGCTCGTTCACGAGATGCTCGCGAGCCAGAAGCGTGGGCGCGAAATGATACGACGCGATCGTGCCGGTCAAACGCCGGTTCATTTCTTCGGGGTACGGCAACCAGCGGTCGTTGGTCCGCAGGCCCGCCTCGACGTGACCCACCGGAATCTGCGCATAAAAAGCGGCGAGCGCAGCCGAGGTGCTGGTGGTGGTGTCACCGTGCACCAAGACGACGTCGGGCCGCGCCTGCGCGAGGACGGGTTCCATCCCCTCGAGCACACGCGTCGTAATCTGCGTGAGCGTCTGGTCGTCGGTCATGATATTCAAATCGTAGTCCGGCTCGATCGCAAAGAGCTCGAGCAAGTCGTCGAGCATCTGCCGGTGTTGCGCGGTCACGCATACCAAATCGTCGATGGCTTGCTCAGCGCGCAACGCGTGTACGACCGGAGCCATCTTGATCGTATCGGGGCGAGTCCCGAACACGGTCATGACGCGCAGCTTGCTGTGATCCATCTATAGCGTATGTCGGAAGACGTGAGTAAACTCGCCCGAAAGCGCGAGCGCGACGAAGCCCAGCACGAAGCAGACCGCATAGATCAGCAGCACGGCCTGGCGCACGTTCAGTCCGAAGCGAAAGATCAGCTGGTGATGAAAATGCCCGCGGTCGGCCTCGGTGATGGCCTTGCCCGCGCGCGCGCGCCGCAAGATGACAGCAGCCGTATCGAGAATCGGCAACGCCAGCACGACGACTGGGACAACGATGGAGATCGCTATTGCCGTCTTGCTCGCGCCGATGATCGACACGGTTGCAAAAACGTATCCGATAAACAGCGATCCGGCATCGCCGAGGAAGATTTTCGCAGGGTTGAAGTTGTACGGCAGAAAGCCCAGCGCCGAGCCGGCGAGTGCGATGACCACCAGCGCGACCACCGGATTCGCGTGGACGACCGAGATCGCGAAGAGAAACAGGCACGAGATCAGCGTGAATCCGGAGAGCAGTCCATCGAGCCCGTCGATGAAGTTGATCGCATTCATCATGCCGACGTACCAGAACAGCGTCAGCGGAATCGATAGCCAGAGCGGAAAGTCGATCCAGTTGGTGTGCGGGTTGTGATCGAACGGATTCGTTATGCCCGGAATCACGAATCCATAAAGCATCGAGACCAGCGCCACGACGATCTGCGCGAGAAACTTGTTGCGTGGACGCATCTGCATGATGTCGTCCCAGAGGCCCACCGCTAGAATCAACATCCCGCCGAAGAGCAGGCCGACCAGGCGATGCACGTTGTCGAACTGATCCGCGATGGCGTTGACCTTTTGATGGAGGTCCAAGTGCGCGATCGACGGGTAGAGCGCATAGGGTGAGCTCAGGGCGAATCCAAGCACGGCGAAAAGCGCGAACGCGAAGCCAAAGAAAACCGCGAGGCCGCCGATCCGCGGAGTAGGGACGTCATGCACGCGCCGGTCCTCATGCGTCGCGTCGATGATCTGGAGATGCGTCGCGAGCCGAATAACCAGCGGCGTCGCGCATGCGGCCACGGTCGCCGCGATCGCAAACGTCAGGAAGTAAATCAGCGCGGCCGTCACGAGCGTGCGCCCTCGAGGGATGCAAAGGGAACGAGCGCGACGCCGGCCTCGGCGAGCAGTTCGCTCCCGACCGGGTCAGGATAGGGCTGATCGTAGACGATCTTCACAACGCCGGCGCTAATCAGGAGCTTGGAACAATTGACGCACGGCTGGTGCGTACAATACGCGGTCGCGCCCTGCAGCCCCACCCCGTGTAACGCGCCTTGCACGATCGCGTTGGCTTCGGCATGCGTTGCGCGCTGGCAATGGTCGTTGACCACAATGCAGCCGGCCTCGGTACAATGAGCTACGCTGCGCGGCGCGCCGTTGTAGCCGGTGGTGAGAATGCGATGCTCGCGCACGAGCACGGCTCCCACCGACGCCCGAGGACACGTTGCTCGGGTCGCCACCGTGTGTGCGATCTCCATGAAATACTCATCCCAGCCGGGGCGCGCGCTCATCCGTTCCTCGCGCGCACCGAAGCCGGCACGGAGGTGAGGCTTCCAAACATGCGATCTCCAGCATCGCCCAAGCCCGGCACGATATAAGCATGGTCGTTGAGGCCCGCATCCAGCGCGGCCGTTATGATCGACACCGTGGGATGTGCCGCGTGTATGCAGCGCACACCCTCGGGCGCTGCGATCACGCAGACGAATGTCAGCAGGCGCGCGCCGCGCTCCACCAGCGCGTCGAGCGCCGCGACGCCCGAATGTCCGGTCGCGAGCATCGGATCGAGGACGAATACGTGGCGATCTTCTAGCTGCGGCGGCACGTTGGCGTAATACGGAATGGGGCGCAGCGACTCGGGATCGCGATAAAATCCGAGGTGCGCGACGACTGCATCGTCGATCACGTTGAGAAAGCCCGGCAAAAGACCGAGGCCGGCGCGCAGAACCGGAGCAACGACCGGTCGCGTCGCGATGCGTTGCGCGTTCGTTTCGATCAGCGGCGTCGTGATCCGTTCGTCACGCAGCGGCAGCGACCGTGTCGCTTCGTAAGCGAGAAAAACGCCGAGCTCTTCGATCAACGCGCGAAACACGGGTGTCGGTGTCGAACGGTCGCGCAGTCGCGCGAGACGATCGGCGACCGCCGGATGGTCAACGATGTGGAGGCTTTGGCTCCCGGGCATGCAAGTGCGATTTGGTATGCGTGGGCGCGACACCTGGGTACTCGTGGCGACGATCGTCGGTTCCAGTCTCGCGTTCATCGACGGCGCGGTGGTTTCGCTTGCATTGCCGGAAATCCAAAACGAATTTCACGCCAGTGCCGGCGACGTCGCCTGGATCGTGGAGCTCTATACCTTGGTGCTTGGCGCGCTGCTGCTACTTGGCGGCGCGCTCGGCGATCGATACGGACGCAAACGCGTCTTTATTCTGGGAACCGCGCTCTTTGCAGTCGGCTCGATCGGCTGCGCGTTCGCGTGGTCGATTCCCTCGATGCTCACTGCACGCACATTCCAAGCCGTTGGCGGTATGCTTTTCGTACCTGCTAGCCTCGCTATACTCGGCGATCATTTTACGGGTGACGCGCGCGGCCGCGCGATCGCCGCGTGGTCGGCTTTCGGTTCGTTGACGTCGTTGCTCGGGCCGGCGCTGGGCGGTGTTCTCATCGATGCGTTCGGATGGCGTTCGGTCTTTTGGATCAACGTACCGCTTGCAGCATCTGTGATTGTCGTCGCGATGCGCCACATCAGCGAAAGCCGCGACGACGACGCACCGCGCAATCTCGACTGGCTTGGCGCAGGACTGGGAACGGCGGGACTGGGCGCACTGACCTACGGCACGATTCTTGCAAGCACCGTGGGATGGCGCGCGTTCGCTGTTGATGCATCCGTGTTTGGCGGCGCCGCATTGCTCGTTGTGTTCGCCGTTCACGAGCGTCGCACGCCTGAACCGCTCGTGCCGCCCGACATCTTCCGATCACATACGTTTGCAGTGATCAACCTCGCAACGCTTTTTCTGTACGGTGCGTTGAGCGCGGTGCTCTACGAGCTGCCGTTCGTGATGATCCAAGCCCATGGTTATTCCGCACTGCAAGCGGCGCTCGGTCTGCTGCCGTTTGGCATCAGCATCATCGTGCTCGCGCGCTTTGCTCCGGGATTTGCCAAACGATTCGGCGTGCGCAACGTGTTGACCGTCGGGCCGGCAATTGTGGCGGTCGGATTCGTGTTACTCGCCATACTCGAACCGTTGCCCGCGTATTGGTTCGGATTCTTTCCCGGCATTTTCGTCGCCGGTCTCGGCATGGGCATCACGGTTGCACCGCTCACCACCACGGTTATCAACGCGGCCGACCCGCGGCACGTCGGCGTCGCATCCGGTATCAACAACGCCGTTTCGCGCATCGCTGGGCTGCTCGCAATCGCCGCGCTTACCGTGCTAGTCACTGGCCTCTACTGGACGTCGATGCAAGGCTCGCTCGATGCTGTGCACGCCTCGCCGTCGATACGTGCAGCCGCGTCGGCGCAGCGCGATCGTTTAGGCGGCGCGCGCTTCGGCGATCCCGCGCTTCAGCGCGATTCGATCGCCGCGTTTGAATGGGGCTTCCGCGGCGTTGCGCTTGCGTGCGCTACCTTAGCGGGGATCGCCGCGCTGGCCGACGCGCTGGGAATCGAAGAGAACCGGCTCCGTTAGCCCTCGCTGCACCACCGGCGCGGCCGGCGCGTTTAATGCGCGAGCAATGAGATCGGCAGCCTCCTCACCCGCTCCCTCGAACGCGCCGACGGTCGCGGCGAGGGCACGCAATGCATCCGCGTGGGCGCTGCGGACCTCGCCGGCGCGCAAGCCGTCGCCAATTCCCCCGGACGCCGCAACACGCGCATTCGTGAAATCAACGGCAACGCCGGTCGATGCCAGCAACACGTCCTGGACGTTCTTGCGATAGATCATGGATGAACCTAGTCCACCCACGTCGATCGTCGTATCGACGTGGGGCAGGGATTTCCACGCGCTCACCAGCCAGAATGCCAAATAACTCCGGTAGAGCGTCGCCGCGCTCGAAGATTGAACGAAGCGCCCGCATTGCTCGTACGTTCGGTCAAACGATCTCCGGCGCAACGGTCGAAGACGAACTCCGAGATGCATTGCGAACTGCGCCACAACTGGTTCGGAGAGATGCCGGGAGAGAATCGCCATTGGAGCGGCAAGAAAATACGGATTCCCACCCGTGACTTGGCGCCACGCCGAATTCCAGTGTGCGATGGGATCACGCAGTACGGCCACATGCAGTGCGTTGGGAAAATGCGCGCGCATCCAGGCGACGCGTCCGTGCGAACGGCAGAACTTCAGGACGGGAAGTTTCCCCGAGCAGTGTGCGAAATCGACGAGCTGCGAAAGATAGGCCTGCAAGCGTGGTTCGCGTTCGTCCCTTGCGAGGAAGAAGCGATCGAACGCAAATGAGCGGTGGTACCGAGCGATGCCGCGGCGCGCAAGCAGCGGGGTGAACTCCTCAAAGTACGGCCGCCCGTCGGGATGATGCGAATCCCACTCGGCCGGGCTTTCGCGCCGAATCCCCTCGAGGTTTATGTCCTTGAACAGTTCGTGCAACGGCTCATAGAAAGCCATCACGTGGGGATTTTCGCGAAATTCGCTCCAAATCCACGTTCCCGTACTGCGCCAACCGCTGTGGATGAACACCGCATCGCATGCCGGCGAGAAACGCTTGGGGGAAGGGACGTCGTATTCGACTCTGGTTGACACCGGCTCTCCGCAAACTGACGCTCGGCTGCTTCGCGCTGCACCTATATCTAGCTAGGATACCCAGCGAACTGAAAGTTTGTTGAGAGTTTTTAGGTTAAAATCGAACCTGAGGGCCCGCTTGAGATCAGGGGACGTCGAACCGCGAGGTCAGCTCATGCACGCGCTCGCGTAGCTTTTCGACGTTCGTCTCATTACCGATATCGCCGAACGCATCCAGCATGATGCGCGCAACTTCGCGGCAGTCGTCTTCACCAAGGCCGCGCGAGGTGATCGCGGGCGTGCCGATCCGGATTCCGCTAGCAACCATCGGCTTTTGCTGATCGTAGGGGATCGCGTTCTTGTTGACGGTAATGCCGATCCGATCGAGATATGCCTCGACCGCTTTTCCGGTCAAACCTTTCACCGAAACGTCGACGAGCATTAAATGGGTATCCGTACCCCCCGCCACAAGACGCAGGCCGCCACGTACGAACTCTTCGGCCATCGCGCGCGCATTGGCGATCACGCTTTGCTGGTAGGTCTTGAACGACGGCTGCAGCGCTTCATTGAAAGCGACCGCCTTGGCGGCGATCGTGTGCATCAACGGCCCACCTTGAATGCCCGGGAACACGCTCTTGTCGATCGCTTGCGCGTAAGCTGCCTTGCATAGGATGATCCCGCCGCGCGGTCCGCGCAACGTCTTGTGCGTCGTCGAGGTGACGAACTCCGCGAGCGGCACCGGCGACGGATGTAATCCGGCGGCAACGAGCCCGGCGATGTGCGCGAAGTCGACCATCAGCGTGGCGCCAATCTCGTCGGCGATCTCGCGAAACGGCGCATATTCCATCGTGCGCGGATAGGCGCTTGCACCGGCGATGATCATCTTCGGTTTATGCTCGCGCGCCATCGCCCGCACTTCGTCGAAATCGATCAGCTCGGTGTCTTTGCGAACGCCGTACGCGACGGCATTGTAGAGCTTTCCGCTAAAGCTGACTTTGGTACCGTGCGTGAGATGACCGCCGTGCGCAAGCGACATGCCCAGGACCGTATCGCCGGGCTGTAGCTGCGCCATGAACACGGCCATGTTCGCCTGCGCACCGGCATGCGGTTGCACGTTGGCATGATCGGCGCCGAAGAGTTGCTTGACCCGATCGATCGCAAGATTCTCGGCAACGTCAACCCATTCGCAGCCGCCATAATAGCGTTTCCCCGGATAACCCTCGGCGTATTTATTCGTAAGCACACTCGCCATGGCTTCGCGAACGGCGCGGCTGGCGTAGTTCTCCGAGGCAATCAACTCGAGGTTCTCTTTTTGGCGCCGCTCCTCGTGGCGAATCGCCGAAAAAATCTCGGGGTCTTGGGCTTCGATCTGCGACGGGGTCAAAATATCCATGGTCAGAGCAATTCCTTCGGCGTAACAGCGCCCGTGACTTCCGCGAACTCGACTGCTTTGAGCGTGCGCTCGCGTTGCGCTTCGCCGAACTCGAAGAGCTGGTCGACGCGATGTTTGTGCCGCGCACCGGCCGGCGTATCACCGTCGAAGGGCGCGTGCATGAACACATCGACGAGCCGCTCGATCATTTCCCAGCCGGTGAGGCGCTCCGAAAGCGCGAGGACATTGGCATTGTTGTGACGGCGCGCGAGTTCGGCCGAGAGCGGTTCGGTAACGATTGCGCAGCGCACGCCCGGCACTTTATTGGCTGCGATCGAGATGCCGATACTCGATCCGCAAACAACCACACCGCGATCGGCCTGACCGCTCGCGACGGCTTCGCCGACGGCGTAGCCATACTGCGGGTAGTCGACCGGCGTCGCATCGTGCGTACCGAAATCGATGATGGTGTGGCCGGCGTCGCGCAGCATCTGCGCGATGCGATCTTTATATTCGTAGCCGGCATGATCGGCCCCGAGGGCTATACGCATAGAGATTGAATCCTAGACACTCATGAAGCTTGCGTGTACGAGCGGCGCATTTCACCGAGTTTTCGAAAGCGGCGATCTCACGCAACTTGAATTTCTCGATGCTGCCGCACGCGAAATGGCCTGCGACGGCGTGGTTTTGGACGACCGCCATTTTCCGCGGACGGACGCCGACTACCTCGCCCAGCTCAAGAAGACGGCCACCGACCTGGGCCTCAGCATCGCGGCAGTCACAAGCGACGACTTTTTCACCGGCGATGAGGGGGCGATGCGCGCTGCAATCGATCGGGCGCTGGCGCTGGGCGCTCCGCTGCTCGCCGGACGCCTCGGAGCCGAAACCGCAATCTCGTGGAGCGAACAGCTCGCCAAACTGGGCACCGCGTCCGCGCTCGCCAAATCGGCCAACGTCACCCTCGCGCTGCGCAATGCGGCACATACTTTTGCCGCGAGCGCGCACGACTGCAAACGCGTCACCAAAGAAACCGATTCGGCGTGGCTGCGATATGGACTCGACCCCGCTGCATTCGACGCGGCGAGCGATCCCCAAACACTCGCTTCAAAAACCGTCTTGCTTTGGTGGGACACGCAAAAGCGGTTGAATCTAGCCGGCTGGGAAGCGTTTCGCGGGTTCGTCGTGCTCGATCATGTCCCAGGCGATGCAACGATCGCGGAAATCAAAAGCGCGATCCTCCTTTGGAAGATCGCGCAAAATTCAGAACTCAACCGCACGTAGCGTCTGCCATGCGAGGCAACTGAACCTGCGGTCTCGCAGGTGGGTGCGGCCCGGGCGCTGGGGTGGGCAGGCACGAGGCCCAAGCCCTACCATCGTATCCGGAGCTGGTGCTCCCTAGGTATCCAAGTCGGTTCGGCACCTATAGCATGTTGCGCGCTAAGCGCAGTCGAGCCTTACTAACGTACCACTGGCCGTCAAGCCCTTGACACGGCACGACCCGCGCGGGATGGAGAGGCACTATGCTTCTCTCCCCTTCTCTCGTCCGCCACGGGACGCTGGCCGTTCCACGCGACGACGATGCGCTCTACGAACAGGCCAAAACTTATCTTTCGCGCGATCCCGTCGAAGCAAAGCTCTTTGCCGAGCTCGAGCACTCCCCCGATGGGCGGCAATACGAGCTTACGATCAATCATCGCAACGACGATCACTTCGATCCCAACGATAATGAGATCGCGTGGGATCCCTACAGCGCGCTGCACACCACCAACGGCGGGCGCCAGTCGCCGGCGCTTGGACTCGGACACGAAGTCGATCACGCGGTCGAAGGTCCGCGCATTGCGGATCGCTTGCGCGATACGCCCGACCCGCGTTACGACAACGCCGAAGAACGCCGCGTGATCACGGGGAGCGAGCGCCACGCGGCGCGCACGCTCGGCGAATCGGTCCGCTACGATCACGCCGGTGCTACGTACCGCGTTGGTTCTCCGGTGATGAGGTAATCTATGAACGATATGCTCTTGGCCGTCGCAATCTCCGCGGCCGGCGTCACGAGACTCGAAATCGATCACGTGCCGAACAACGTCAGTTATCGCACCGCGCTCACGCCGAGCGAGGTCGACGAGCGCGCGCGCATCCGCGTTGAATCGCGCGACCCTGCGACGGTTGCCGCCATCGTCGCAGCCATCGAACACACCGCCGCCAACGGCGATGAACGCCGCGCCGATCTGCGTTACGCGATTCGCCTGCGCGACGCACGAGGGTCCACACGCGCGCTCATCTATCTCGATGCCTTCGGCGAACACGGCATCGTTGATGGGCGCCGAGTCCGCTTTGTGGGCGATGCGATAAAACGCGCGATCGTTGCGGCCTTTCCGTCGCTGAGGAATTGACGCGCGCGCGCAGAAAGCGCCCGAATGGCCCTTTCGCTCTCGCTCGCGCCGCTCGACCTGGCGCTCAAACATCCGTTTAAGATCGCGCGCGGAGAGGAAACCGTTGCCCACAGCGTGCTCTTCCGTCTGCGCGACGGCGAACTCGAGGGATTGGGCGAAGCCACACCGGTCGAGCGCTATCACGAATCGCCCGACAGCGTGGCGTACTACTTTGCGCATCACCCGCTTGCCTCGCAGGATCCCTTCGCGCTCGAAACACTCATCGATCGGCGAATCCCGCCGGCCACCCGCGCGGGCCTGGATCTCGCGCTCCACGATCTCATGGGCAAACGCCTTGGCGTGCCGCTCTATGCCCTGCTCGGTCTCGACCCGTCGCGCACGCCGCACACCTCGTTTACGATCGGTATCGCCGATCCTGAAACGACGTTGCGCAAACTCGCCGAAATCGGCGATCATCCGGTGCTCAAGGTCAAACTGGGTTTGGGTACAGCACGCGAGCAGATCGAAACGATCGAGGCGATTCGCGACCGCTACACCGGAACAATTCGCATCGACGCCAACGAGGGCTGGAGCGTCGACCGCGCGATTCCCATTCTCAACGAACTCGCGCGCTACGACATCGAATTTTGCGAGCAGCCGATTCCGGCCGGATCGCCGCATGGATTGCGCGCGATTCGTGAGCGTTCGAAGATTCCGATCGTCACCGACGAGGATTCCCTTGACGCGCGAGACCTGCCGGCGCTGATCGGATGCGTTGACGGCGTCAACGTCAAGCTCGCCAAGACCGGTGGAATTCGCGGCGCACTGGCGATGATCGCAACCGCGCGTGCCCTTGGGTTCAAAGTCATGCTTGGCTGCATGGTCGAAAGCGCGATCGCGTCGACGGCCGCGGCTCATCTTTCGCCGCTGGTTGATTGGGCCGACATCGATGGACCATTCCTCACCGTCGACGATCCATTCACCGGCGTCCAGTACGATCGCGGCAAGCTCGTGCTGCCGAGCGAACCGGGTCTCGGCGTGCGCGAACGCGTCACCGCATGAGGCGCCGCTACGCAATACTCGCGCCGGGGCAGTTCGCCGACAACGCAAAGACGGCGCACGGCGTCATCGCCTATGGCAGCGATGAAACGGTCGCCGTGATCGATCCGGAACACGCCGGAAAGCGCGTGCGCGACGTGCTGCCGTATCTGCGCAGCGACGCGCCGATCGTTGCAAGCGTGGCCGAAGCACTGCGCTATGAACCAACGGCGTTGTTGATTGGAACGGCACCGCGCGGCGGCGCGCTGCCTGCCGATTGGCGCGCCGAGATTCTCGCTTCGATCGCGGCCAAGATGGCGATCGTAAGCGGTCTGCACGACATGCTCGGCGAGGATCAAGAATTCAAGTTCGCCGCGCAGCGCGCCGGCGTCCGGATTTGGGACGTGCGCGAGCCACCCGATACGCCGCTCTTCTCGGGCGCGGTCTATCGCGTTACCGCCCCGACGCTGCTGCTCGTCGGCAACGATTGCGCGGTCGGCAAGATGACGGTCGCACTCGAACTGTGCGACGCCGCGCAGCGCGCCGGCAAGCGCGCGAGCTTCGTACCGACCGGACAGACCGGCATCATGATCGCGGGCTGGGGCATTTCGATCGATCGCGTCATTGCCGACTTCGCGCCGGGCGCAACCGAATCGCTCGTGCTCTACGCAGCGCAGTCGAATCCCGATCTGATCGTGGTCGAAGGCCAAGGCGCGATCAACCATCCTGCCTATGCGCCGGTTACACTCGCGTTGATGTACGGTGCCGCGCCCGACGCGCTGGTGCTGGTCTGCGATCCCGTCCGCGAACGCATCGGCGGCTACGATACGCCGACGTTGGGCTATCGCGAACTGATTCGCCTGCACGAAGCGTTGCTGGCAACGGTGAAACCGGCACGCGTCGTCGGCATCGCGCTGAATACGCGCGGTCTCGACGACGCTGGGGCGCACGCGCAGATCGAGCGGGCGCGGCGCGAAACAAGTCTTCCAGCCGATGACGTGGTGCGGAACGGGCCGGATGCGCTCTTTGCCGCGATTGCGCCCGAAATGCGCAAAGGACAACCGTGCATCGCCTAATCGCCTTCGTGATGCTTGCGTTGCTCTGTGCGTGTTCGCGGCCCTCGTCGATTCCGGGCGTCCTGCGTTTGGGGGAGCAGAACGAACCCGATTCGCTGAACTTGATGTTCGCGCACTCGGCCGCGACCGACGAAATCGACGCCCTGCTTTTCACCCATCTGTTTCGCTTCGATGCAAACGGCACCATGATCCCGGATCTGGCGCTCGTGGTGCCGACGACGCGCAACGGCGGCATCAGCCCCGACGGCCGCATGATTACGCTGCACTTGCGCCATGGCGTCACCTGGTCGGATGGCGCACCGCTTACCGCGGCGGATTGGCTCTTCACTTATCACGCGGTGCTCAATCCGCATAACAATACGAAGTCGAACTACGGCTGGGACGCAATTGCATCTGCCTCTGCGCCTGATCCGTACACGCTGATCATTCATTTAAAGAAGCCCAGCGTGGCGGTGCTCGGCATCCTCGGGATGGGCGGCGATGCATATCCTCCGCTACCGGCGCATCTGCTCGCCTCACTTCCGGATATCAATCGCGCGCCGTTCAACGAGCATCCGATTTCGAGCGGTCCGTATCTGCTCCAAACCTGGAATCACGGCTCGTCCTTGATTTTCGTACCCAATCCGCGCTATTGGCGCGGCGCACCGAAACTCAAGGAGATCGTTTGGACCCTCATTCCGGACAGCAATTCGCTGCTTGCGGCACTGCAGACACACGCGATCGATATCTATCCGACCGTCGACGTCAACGCCGTCGCAGCGCTTTCCGAAATTCCCGGCATTCGCGTGTTGCACCGCTCGGTTGCGAATTGGCGCCATCTCGGGATCAACATGAGCAAGCCCGCACTTTCCGACCTGCGGGTGCGTCAAGCGATCGCGATGGGCGTCGATTGGAAACGCCTGAACGATACCGTGTATCACGGCGTCAACCGGCTCGCCGTGTCCGACATCTTTCCGGATTCGTGGGCCGCGCCGTCGTTGCCGGCGTATCGCCACGATCCGCGCGGCGCGCGAGCACTCTTGGCAGCCGCCGGGTACGGCCCGGCGCATCCGCTGCACCTCAGTGTCTCCGCCACGGTTTCGGCCAAGAGCAACCAAGACGCGGAGCTCGTGATGCAATCCGATTTGCACCCGCTCGGCATCGATCTATCGATCCATAACTATCCGGGGAGCGTCCTCTTCGCGCAAGACGGTCCGCTCTACAAAGGCACCTACGATCTCGAGTGGTCCATCGACACCAACGGGCCTGATCCCGACAACGCCCCCGATTGGAATTCTGCGTTCATTCCGCCCAACGGCGCAAATACGTCGTGGCTGCGCGACCCAGTGGTCGACCGCACCAGTGCCGCTGCAGCGGCGACCTTCGATCAGGCAACGCGCAAGCGACTCTATCAAGAGGAAGAAGCGCGTATCCGTGCGCTCGTACCGGCGGTATTCTTCTACTGGGAGACCGCGTATTACGGCGTAAGCGACGACGTGCGTGGTTTCAAACCCGGCGCGTATATCGGCGACACGTGGAACGCGTGGGAGTGGAATATCAACTAATGTTCGCGCAAGCATTGAACGCGCGAGGCGGAGCAACCCTGCGATTCGAGCCGGTGCGCGGCGGGGTCATCAGCTGGAATACGTACGCTCCGGGTGGAACGCTGCGCTTTCGTGTGTTGCGCGCGGGCATGCCGGCGAGCGCGTGGTACGACTACGCGCAGTGGCAAAGCAGCGGACGCAAATCATTTAGCCCGACGAGCGACCGCGACGGCATCACGGTCGACGTCGACGTGCTCAGCGCCGAACAACCCTTCGACGGAATTGAACTGGCTGCCGAAGAGATCGACTTCTCCTTGCTCGCGTTTGCCGCGCCGCAGCGGCCGCAAGCATCGCTTCCGTACGCGGGCGACGCGATGATTCTGGACGTTCCCGCGCGCACGCAATATGTTCTCGAAGAGGAGCGCGGCTGGTGCAGCGCCGCAAGCCTTTCGATGGTCAACGCGTATCACGGTATCGATCGTCCGGTGGAAGAGACGGCGCGCGCGGTGCTCGATCGCGCGTACAACGGGACCGGCAATTGGGCATTCAATACGGCGTACAGCGGCAGCCTGGGACTGCGCGCTGCGGTCGCATATCTCCAAAATCTGGATCAGGCGGCGCGGCTGATCGAGCGGAACATCCCGCTGGTGATTTCGTACTCGTGGCGCGAAGGCGAGCTTCCGGGCGCGCCGCTGCCGCACTCCGACGGGCATTTGGCCGTGCTAAGCGGTTTTACCGAAAACGGCGACTGCGCAATGAACGATCCCGCTGCGCCAAGTGTGCGGGTGGTCTATCCCCGCAGCGCAATCGAAGCCATTTGGCAGCGCAATAACGGCGTCGCCTACGTCGTTGCGCCGGCCGGCCTCGATTACGCGAGCGTGCTTGCGTGACGCAGCCGCGCGAGCGGGTGCGCACGATCGAGGACGTCGAGAACGCACCGCTGCATATCGCATTGGTCGAGCCGGAGATTCCGCCGAACACCGGGAACGTAGCGCGCCTTTGCGCTGCGACCGGATGCGCACTGCACCTGATCGAGCCGCTCGGCTTCTCGATCGACGACCGCGAACTCAAGCGGGCGGGCCTCGATTACTGGCACACGATCGACCTTGTGGTGCACACCTCGCTGGAGGCATTTCTCGAATGCACCGCCGATCGCACACGCTGGTTGCTCTCTGCGCATGCGCAGCGACCGTATGCGCAAGCGCCGTTCGCACGCGGTGATGTGTTGCTGTTTGGCCGCGAGACCAAAGGCCTTCCGCGTGAACTGCTCGAGCGCGATCCGGAACGCGCGCTGCGCATTCCGATGCGTGAGGGCAGCGTCCGCAGCATCAACCTTTCGACCGCGGTCGGCATCGTTGCTTATGCCGCACTGGCAACCCTCGATTTTCCCGGCCTGACGTGAGCGTTCGCCCATCCGCCGCCGATTTCAATCGATTCTTTCGCGGTGGCGCGTTCGGTTCGCACGACATTTTCACAAAAAGCTCCTTCGCCGATTTCGTGCATCGCAATGACATCAATCTCGGTCAAGCGATCGTCGCGCAGGACGGGGCGGCCGTGCTCGGAGCGCTCGCGTTCGGCGTGCGCGGGACGCGGGCGTGGTTCGGACTCATCGGCGTCGATCCGCAGTACCGGCGCGAAGGCGTAGCCGCGCGGATGATGGTCGACGCCCTCGCGGCTGTGCAGGCACAGGGCGTGCGGACGATCGAGCTCGAGGTGAACCAGCGCAATCCCGCGCCGAAAGCACTATGTGAAAGCTTCGGTTTCGCCCAACGCGGCGAGCTGCTCGTTTGGGCGCGCAATTCGTCCGGCCCGGCGTCGACGTTGCCGGCACGCCGATATCCCGAGCCCGCGGTCCGTGCAGTCGCGCAGATTCGGTCCGTCTGCTGGCAGCGAGAACCACGTAGCCTCGCGCGAGCCGGTCCGCTCGCGTTGCTCACGCTGCCCGGCGCTTACGCATACATAAGCATCAATGACGAATTCGCAAACGTGCTCGACGCGGGAGCGCACGATGCCGTTCGAGCCCGAGAACTCGTGGCGACCCTCAATGACCGCGTCCCGCACGACGTCACGCTCAACAACGAGCCCAGCGATTCGCCCTTGAGCGACGCCTTGCGGGATGGCGGGTGGCGCATTGTCGAACGCCAGTACCTCATGGTGCGTACATAATGAAACGCCCCGCCGTTTACGTCGGCAACGATCGCGTCTTGTTGTGGACTAAGAACAACTACAAGATGTTCGTCGACTCGCGTGACGTCTCGATCGCTCCGCATTTGATTCTCGAAGGCGTCTACGAAGAACACACCGATGCCGTGTTGCGGCGCCTCGTCGCGCCGGGAATGCACGTCGTCGACATCGGCGCCAATGTCGGGCTCTTTACGCTGCTGATGTGCCACCGGGTCGGCTCCGGCGGCTCGGTCTACGCCTTCGAGTGCGATCCGACGCTCGCCCAAATCGCGCGCGACAATTTAGAGTTGAACGGCTTTTCGCGCATCGGTTCGATCGATCAGCGCGCGGTGAGCAAGGAGGCGGGCACGCTTTCATTTCGTGCGACCACGCGCCATCGCGGCGGCGGGACGTTGGTGCCGGGATTGCAGCAAATTCCCGAGCTCACCGAGAGCGAGCGTGAAACGATTGCCGTGCAGGCGGTGACACTCGACGAGTTTCTCAGCGGGTATGGCCGCAAGATCGACTTTATGAAAATCGATGCCGAGGGCGCGGAGACCGACATCATCGCCGGCGGCCGAAGCATCTTCGCCGATCCAAGCTATCGCGTGACGGTCATGATGGAATTCGCGCCCCGGTTCATGCGCAAAGCTGGTACCGATCCCGCAGCGCAACTCGACGCGCTTCGCTCGTGGGGGTTTATGTTTTCACGCATCGACGATCGGCGGCGCAAACTCGTGCCGGCAGACGCTGCCTACCTTCTCGCGCAAGAGTTTTCCGACATCGTGATGGTCCGAGAATGATCGCACTTCTGCTCCTGGCTGCGCTGCACGCCACGCCGGCGCCCAGCGTTGACAGCGAGCCGTATACGCATGCGCAGTCACGCGTCGATATTGGCGATGGCCGGCACATGAATCTCTACTGCATCGGCACCGGCTCGCCGGCAGTGATCTTCGATTCGGGCTTGGGCGTGGGCAGCGGCACGCTGCCCTGGAGTCACGTTCAGCCCTACGTGGCGCAGTTCACGCGCGCGTGCTCGTACGATCGAGCGGGGTACGGATTCAGCGATCCAGGGCCGCTGCCGCGCACCTCCGACGCCGTGGTCAGCGATCTGCACGCATTGCTCGTACGTGCCGGCGTCCCGCCACCCTACGTCCTCGTCGCGCACGCAATCGCCGGATTGTACGAGCCACTCTTTGCCGATCGCTATCCGGCCGAGGTTGCCGGCATGGTCCTCGTGGATCCGTCCGCGCCCGGGCAAGAGGAACTCTTCGCGAGCCAATATCCGAAGTACGCGGCATATCGGGAGCAACAGCTGACCAAACTGCAAGAATGCGCGGATGACACGGCGCGAAAGCAATGCCAACTTCCGTCCGATCCGCATCTCAGCGCCGCGCTCAACGCCGTGATACAAACGATTGCGCGCATGCCGACGGCCTGGAAGGACGACGCATCCGAACTCGAGAGCACCGGTGTCGACGCCGCCGAAGTCGACGGCGCCTCGCATGGTTACGGGACGATGCCGCTGATCGTGCTCACGTCCACGCAGGAAGATCAGGCATTCCAGACGTCGATGGGTGCAAACGACACGCAGGTCGCCATCGTGCAGGGCGGGTGGACTGCCTTGCACGATCAGCTCGCGGCGCAATCATCACGCGGTGTGAACTGCGTGATTGCCGGCGCCGGTCACGTCATTCAGGTCGACAAGCCCAACGTGGTGATCGAAGCCATCCGGCAAGTTATGGCGCTTATCCCGACGCAGGAGAAACCGTCGTGTGCGGCTTGGGCATCACCAACGAGCCGGCCAACGCGAGAACCGCGAAGATTGCGATCGTCACGAAGACGCTGACAAGACCGTAAAGGTCGCCGATGTGCCCGAACGCCGGCGCGGCAATACCGCCGACGGTATTCGCGAGTCCAAGCGTCATGCCCGAGGCGATACCGATCGACTTCGGCAGATATTCCTGACCGAGGACGACCAGCACGCCGGCCGAGAGGCCAAGCGACACGCCAAACAACGCCGCGAGCAGAATGGTAAGCGCAACGACGTGGAAGGCGCCGGTGAGCGCGATCGCCGCGCCGCAGATTCCCGTCAACAGCATCGACAGCGTGACAACGCGCCGGCGATCAATGTGTTCGCCGAGCAACCCGCCGGTAATCGTACCGATCGCGCCACCGCTGAGCAGCGCAAAGAGTGTGAACGACTGCAAGAACGCATTCACGTGCACGACGCGAAGGACGAAGATCGGCGTGAACGTGACCGCCGCCAGGAACGTCGTTGAACGCAACGCGACCACGATCGACATGATCGAGAACCCGCGCCAGTCATTCCGTCCAGGCCGTTCGCGACTGGCCTGATGCGCGGTCGCGCGCACCTGATTGAAGCGAGGCAGTTCGCGCAACAGTAGCACGGAGACGATGCAGGCTGGGATGAGCAAGAACGCAACGCCGCGTAAGCCGAACGCAAGCATCAATGGCGTCGCAAGCACCGGTCCGGCGGCAAACCCAACGAAGCCTCCGACCGTGAAGACGCTCATGCCCGCCGAGCGCTTGCGTCCCGCGAAATAATTCGAGAAGCGCGAGCCTTCGGGATGAAAGGCGGCCACGGCGAAGCCCATAAGCATCGCCCCGCCCAGCATCAGCGGCAGCGTCGGTGCCAGACCGACCAGCGCCGTGCCGCCGGCGGCCACCACGACCGCAGCCGGAATCACCCAGGCGGTGGGATACTTGTCCGAGAGGTGCCCGAAGCCGAGCTGTACCGCCGAGCCGAGCAGATTCGAAGCCAGGACCAGGGTCGCGGCGACCGCGAGGGTCAGGTGGCGTTGGGTGACCAGAAAAGGGATCATGACCGGCAGCACGCCTTGATTGAGATCGGTGAACGCATGGGCTATGGTCAGCAATCGGAGCCCCGCCCGATCCGTCGAGGGCATGACGGATGGCTGGGCGAGCGAGGGCGCGCTAGCGGTCATGGGCTCAGTGTCCCACGTGAAGTGATGATAAGTCCAATACATAATTCGACTTGATTTGATAAGATGAATGCATCTATGGAGTTTCGGCAGCTTCGCTCGGCCGTTACCATCGCGCGACGGCTCAGTTTCACCGGTGCGGCCGAGGAGCTCGCCGTGGCCCAGCCCGCCCTCTCGCAGCAGATCGCGGCGCTCGAGCGGGAACTGGGGGTGCGGCTATTCGAGCGGACCAACCGCAGGGTCGCGCTGACCGATGCCGGACGCGCCTTCGTTGCTCGGGCCGAGCGAATCATCGCCGACCTCGAGGCCGCCGCACAGGAGATGACCGCCTTCGCCGGCGGCCTGCGCGGCCGCGTCGTCGTCGGAACCTATCAGTCGTTCGCGGAGCACTTGCTCCCTAAACTGCTGGGACGATTTCACGCAGAACAGCCCGGCATCGAGGTGGCGATGCGCGAGGGGATGGCCGACGAGCTGTTGACCCGGCTCGCGGGCGGCACCATCGACGTCTTCATCGGTCATCTCGCCGGCGCCACCCTTTTCGCTGGTTTTCGCGCCGAGCCGTTGTACGAAGACGAACTCGTGGTCGCAGTGGCGGCGCGTCATCCCCTTGCGTCGCGCTCGACCGTGCGCATGGAAGAGCTTCGCGATGAGCCGTTCGTGATTTTCCGTCCGGGGTCGGCGAGCACGCACCTCCTGGGTCAACTCGCGCGTGCGGCCGGCTTCGAACCGCGCGTCGCGTTCGAAAGCGAAGATTCGCTCACCGTGCGTTCGCTGGTGGCTGAAGGCCTCGGTGTTGCGCTCTATCCACGCGTGATCGGCAACACGCCGGGTCCCAACGTTGCACTCCTCTCCGTTGTGCCGCAACGCATCATGCGCACGATGTCGCTCGTCACGCGCAACAGTCCGTACGGACCAGGCGCGAGCCGCTTCATTGATTTCATCCGCGCTGAGATGCTGGACGCATAATGCCGACGTTAAAATCCATCGAGCGCGCAGTTGTTGCGTGCGAGCGCTGCCCCGAATTGCGCGCGTATTGTGCGCAGGTTGCGCGCGAGAAGCGCCGCGCTTACGCCGACCAACCGTATTGGGGAAAGCCGGTGCCGTCGTTCGGCGATCCCGAAGCGCGCGTCATGCTGGTCGGGCTCGCGCCCGGCGCGCATGGGAGCAATCGCACCGGACGTCCGTTCACCGGCGACGCGTCGGGCGATTTTCTCTACCCGGCTTTGTATCGCGCGGGCTTTGCTTCGCAGCCCAAGGCGGTCGATCGCCACGACGGTCTCACCCTGCACGATTGCATCATCACCGCTGCCGGGCGCTGCGCACCACCGCAGAACAAGCCGACGCCGCAGCAGCTACGCAACTGCTTTCCGTATCTGCTCGATGAGTTCGATGCGCTTCCAACCTTGCACGTCATGATCGGCCTCGGATCGATCGGATTTGATGCGATCCTCAAAGTACTGCGCGAGCGCGGCTATTCGTTCGAATCGCCACCCGTCTTCGGCCATGGCACCGAAACCGTCGCGGCGAACGGGACACGCCGCATCACCGTCATTGCTTCATATCATCCGAGCCGCCAAAATACCAACACCGGCAAACTCACGGTGCCCATGTTCGATGCGATTTTTACGAGGGCGAAGCAGTTGCTGCAGTCGACGGGCTCGCCATCACGGGCCGGCCGCACAGGTCGGTGAGTTGGGTCAGCCCATCTTTGTATTCGCGCACTTGCGTGCGCGGATCGGGTTTAGGATCGCCGAAATCTTTGCGCGCGTCTTGAAATGCTTTAACGCGAACATCGTCACTGGGTGCGCGAACAACGACGATTGAGGCCGGTGTGCCGTCCGCATTTGCCTGAATGACGAGCTCCGCGCCGTCGAGTGACAACTCGCGTACTTCGCACGAGCGTAGCGCGTCCGGTGAGGTTTCTGGCGAAGGCGAGGCGTCACTTTGCGCGCGACCGCCGGCACAGCCGGCTATCGCCATCAGCGCTATTGGAAGGAGAGCGTTCGCCCGCACGAATCGACCGCTTTATCGGGGATCATCATTCCGCCGCTTCCACCGGGTTTGAATGACACGATTTTAAGCGGTGGTGCATTGCTCCCCTCCGGGCCAAAGGTGTGCTCCAGGTCCTTTTCCATGTCGTTGACTTCTTCGGGATTTTCTTTTGCATCAACGATTTCGAACTTTTGGACCGCGCCGTTTTTCGCCCAGAGGACACGGATTTGGATTCCTAGGTCATTGGTATAGAGGTGTTCGCCGCAGGATGGTCCCGCCACAGTCGCCGCGCGTGTAGGCAGCACCAGCAGACCGGACAGCGCGAGAAGTGCGCCGGCGGCCGCCACGCTGGTGACGAGTCGAAGGTTCACGCTACGTTTATTGGCCGCTTGGCTGCTGGGGGGCTGCACTTCGTAGGTAAAGATCTCGCAAGAGCTCCTCGGGAACGGGTGTCGGCGCATCCATCATGACGTCGCGAGCCACCTGATTCTTGGGGAAGGCCGTGACCTCCCGGAGATTCTCCTCACCGCATGCGAGCATGACGATGCGGTCAATGCCCAGCGCCATGCCTCCGTGCGGGGGTGCGCCGTACTCGAGCGCCCGGACGAAGAATCCGAAACGCTCCTCGATCTGTTCCGCGGTCATGCCGAGCATCTGGAAAATCTTCCGTTGCAGCTCGGGCTTGTGAATGCGGATCGATCCCGACCCGAGCTCCCATCCGTTGAGCACCATGTCGTAGTGCTGCGCGCGCATCTTGCGCGGGTCGGTGTCAATGTACTGCCACTGATCCTCACCCGGCGAAGTGAACGGGTGATGCGATGGCACCGGCTTCCCGGTCGCTTCGTCGATCTCCAAATACGGGAAATCGAGCACCCAGCAGAACGCGAAGGTCTTGGGATCGCGCAGACCGCAACGCTCACCGACGACGTTGCGCATTTTTCCGGCAACCGCAAGTGCAAGCGCGCGCTCGTCGGCGAAGAGCAAGATCGCGTCGCCCGTTTCGCTCCCGCTCGCCGCGCGAAGCTTGGCGATGTGCTCGTCGGAAATGAACTTCTGCGCCGAGGATTTGGTGCCGTCCGTTCCGAGCGCAATCCACACCATCCCCCTGCCACCGAATTGTTTGGCCTCGTCAGTGAGCGCATCGAAATCGCGTCGCGAAAGCCCGGCGCCGCCGGGATAGCGCAGCGCCACGAGCGCGCCGCCGCTCTCGATCACCGATTTGAACACCACGAATTCGGTGCCGGCGAAAACCTCGTTCACCTGCGCGAGCTCCAGCCCGAAACGTAGGTCGGGCTTGTCGACGCCGTAACGCGCAATCGCCTCTTCGTGCCGCAGGCGCGGGAACGGCGCCAGGTCGACGTCAAGACAGCGCTTCCAGACGTAGCGCATGCACGACTCCATCGTTTCGATCACGTCCTCTTGCGTCACAAACGACATCTCAACATCGACTTGCGTGAACTCCGGCTGCCGATCGGCGCGCAGATCCTCGTCGCGCATGCAGCGCGCAATTTGCATGTACTTGCCAAATCCGGCGATCATCGTAATCTGCTTGAGCAACTGCGGCGATTGCGGGAGCGCATAGAAGGAGCCGGGATGCAGGCGCGACGGCACGAGGTAGTCGCGCGCTCCCTCGGGCGTACTCTTGATCAGCATCGGCGTTTCGATCTCGATGAACTCGCGCTCGTCGAAAAAATCGCGCATCGCTTTGACGATATTGTGGCGCAGCCGGATGTTGTGCTGCATGCGCGGCCGGCGCAAATCGAGATAGCGATATTCCAGGCGCAGGTTTTCGTCGACGTCGGAATCGATATTGATTTGGAATGGCGGAACCTGCGAACGGTTGAGTACGTCGAGAGACTCGACGCCGACCTCAATGGCACCCGTCGCGAGATTCTCGTTTTCGGTACCCGCAGGCCGCGCGCGCACGACGCCCCGCACGCGCAGGACGTCTTCGCTGCGCAAGTGCTCGGCCGAGGAAAAATCGGTTTGCTGCGGATCAAAGACGATTTGCGTCACGCCGTCGCGGTCGCGCAGATCGACGAAGATCAAGCCACCGTGATCGCGCCGCCGGTTCACCCACCCGTTTAGCTCGACGGTCTCGCCGGCATTGCTCGCGCGCAGCGCGCCGCATCCATATCGTTTAGCCAACGGTGTGGTCCTTCAAGGCATCCTTGACGCCGGATACATAGTGATATTGTTGCACGAGATCGCGCGCAAACTTTGAGCGCGCCGAGCGCGCATCGAAATAAGAAAGCAGCCCGGGCAGATGTTCGAGCACGCTGTGGAGCCCAAGCGAGACGGGTGTCATCCCCAAATTGAGTTGCACGGCAAAATCCGGGTGCTTGCGAAAAAAGCGCACCGTCGAGCGCCCGGCAAGTCGCATCTTTTCTTTCTGATCGTCGTGCGGAACATCCTGACAGTGGTAGTTGATCGCGTTGGGCTCGTAGAGGATCGTCACGCCGGCGCGCTCGAGCCGATACCCGAGTTCCAAGTCCTCGTGACCGTAGCCGGTAAAGCTCTCGTCGAAGCGCCCGACGCGCATGAGGTCTTCGCGCCGCACCGACGCGTTGCCGGTGAGAAAATAGAGCCAAGGCAGTTTCTTGCGCGTCGGCTTATGCAACGATCCGCGCTCGCTTGGATGGTCGCGCTTGCGCAGGTAGTCGGCGTAATCTTTGACCTGCACTTCCAAGCCCACAACGGCGAGGCTGCGCTGCGCGCGATGGTGGCGCAGATGCTGTGAGAGCAGATCGGGCGATGCAAAGATATCCGAGTCGTTGAACAGCACCACCTCGCCCCGCGCGGCGTCGATACCCGCGTTGCGCGCAGCTGCGCGCCCGGAATAGGCTCCTGGAAGATGACGAACGTTCGGGTGCTCCTCATGCATCTTGGCCAGAAACTCCGCCGTGCCGTCGGTCGAATTCGAATCGCAAACGAGCACTTCGAACTCGCTCGGCGCAAGATCTTGCGCGAGCAACGTTGGGAGCACGGGTGCGAGCGTCTCCAACCGGTTGTAGGTCGGAACGACGACCGAAATCTCAGGCATCGATCAATTCTCGAACACCGCGAACGATCTGCGCGCGGAAGGTCCCAAGCGCTGCGTCGTCCGCGGATCCCGGCTTGCGCACTAGCACGCTCGGTACGCCGTAGGGCGCCCATTCTTGCGAGTTGAGCCGGAAGTACCGGTGTTCGAAAGCGACCAGCGTGGGCCTGCGCACCGCACTTGCGACATGGGTCGCACCGGTATCCACCGTTACGACGCAGCGCGCCCGCTCGAAAAGTGCGACCCACTGGTGAAACGGCAGCGACCGCGAAACCATGTGTCCCTGCGCCTCGAACGCGTGTGCGTAGTCGTCGCACTCGGCCGCGCAACTCACCGCAAGTGGGACGCCCAGGTCTCGTAGCTCGCTAGCCAGACGCAGGGTGCTCTCGAGCGTGCTACCGCTCGAGAACCATCGCTGGCCCAAATGTAACACGACCGGATTCGCCGGAAAATTCCCGACCGCCGCGCGATCCTCATCGGTAACGTCCAGCCGCAGCGTCGTGACCCGCTCGCGCGCTCCGGCCAGTGTAACCAAGTTGAGGAGCTGATCCACCTCGTGCGGTACGACCCGGCGTGGGTCGCGCTCGCACAGCTCGGGGTCGGCCGGACTGATCATCACACGGTCGAGCGAGAACGGTGCGGTGAGCCGCGCAAGCCAGCGCCGCGTGTACGTATACCCGACGCGAACCCGCGCGTGGGTTGCGCCGACGAGGCGGATATCGGTCGATCGCGGCGCGAGCGCGATCGCCAAGTCGTAGCCACGGAAACGCGCGCCGAACGCATCGCCGCGAATCTCGCGCGGCAGATCGATCAGTTCGTCGAAATCGGTATTGCGCTCGACCGCGACGCGATTGTACGGGCTGGTGATCATCGTTATATGCGCGTCCGGAAAGGACGCGCGCACGCTCGCGATCGCCGGCGTCGAGAGGATCAAGTCGCCGATCCGATCCGTTCTACTTAGGAGGATTTTCATCCCCGAAGCGTCTTCTCCAGCTCGTCGAAGTATGCGGTGGTTGCGAGCGCGCGAGCGGCGCCGAGTTCGCGATTCGACAGCGCGCGATCGCTTGAAAGGTCGCCGACCCGGGCACGCAGCGCGCGCTGGGTGCCTTGGCCTCCGCGCAAGCGGTGCCAGGTGCGTTGCACCGGGTTGTTGCCGGTCGCCAAGTACGTGCGCCAGTGCGGGTGAATTGCGGCGAGCTGCACCGCAGTGCGCGCTTGAGCGCGCGCCTGCGCGATCATCTTCTCGACGTTGACGCTTCGCGGGCGCGGCTTGTAATGGTAGACCAACGCCTTGCTATTGAAGACGGCGCGCACGCCGCGCGCGCGCAACCGTAGGCCGACGTCGATATCTTCCCAGCCGTATTCCCAGAACGACTCGTTGAAGCCGCCGATCTCGCGCATCGTTGCGAGCGGTACCGAGACGTTGGTCGTCCAAAAGAAGTTGCCGCTGTAGTCCTTGATACTCCAAATCGGCACCGGCAGTTCGTCGAAATTTTCGACGTTGATCGCACCGCCGCGCACGATCGCGTTTGGCGCGCCGTCGTGCGAACGCAGATGCTCCTCCACGAAGTTCGGCAGCGGCAACACGTCGTCGTCGATAAAGATGATGCGCTCGCCGCTGGCTCGACCGATGCCCTCGTTGCGTCCCTTGGCAAGACCGCTGTTGACCTGATTGATGACTTCGAAGCGGCACGTCGCTCGCATCGCGGCCTGGGCAATCACCTCGGGTGTCGCGTCGGTCGATCCGTCGTTGACCAGCACGACTTCGTACGCGTTTGGATCCACGGTCTGCTCGAAACAGGCGTCGAGAACCCGCTCGAGCAGCGTCGCGCGGTTATAGGTGCACAGTTGTATCGTGGCGCGCACGCGTGCCTCCGATCAGCGATTGCGTCGAGGACAGGATACGTTCCACATCGAGACCTGCGATGCAGGCGTAGTCGCAGCAGTTCTCCTTGGTATCGCCTGCGTGGCACGGAAAGGTCGCGCGCACGACCGACGTGTGCGCGCCAAGCGGCGCCCAACGCTCGGGAAAATCACTCTGGAACGGAAAGATACCGACGGTCGGCGCACCGACCGCCGCCGCCACGTGCATCGTTCCGGTGGTGATACCTACGAACGCGCGGGCCCGCTGTGCGAGCGCACCGAACGCGCCGATTTCAAGCTTCCCCGCAATATTCACCACCCTCTCGCCGGCAATCTGCGCGTTGATGGCGGCATCACTTTTCGCTCCACTCAGCAGCACCGTCGCATCGAAACGATCGGCCAGGGCCCGCGCGAGTGCGGCCCAGCCTTGCGTCGGCCAAATGCCACGCTGCGATGCGATCGCGTTCGTCGGATGAAGAATGATATACGGTCCCTCGACTACGTTCGCTTCGCTCACGACGCTCGGGATGACAAGCTCGTCTTGCAGGGTCGGAACGAAGCGCGGGACGCGATCGCTCGTGTCGCAACCGATCGCACGGGCGTAGTCGAGCAAAATGTCCGACCAATGCGAGGTAACGTCGCCGCGTTCGCTGCGAACGACGACGCGTTTGGTAAAGTCGTGCGAGTAGAGCCGACGCGCCTGACCGACGCGCACCGGGATCTTCGCGAGCTTGGGGATACGCGCGGTACGCGCCGTCGCCCACGTTACGACGCACGCGTCATAGCGGCGTTCTTGCAGCACTGCCGCGAGCGCGCTTTCGTCGCCACCGTCGTCCACCAGCACATCGTCGAGATCGGGGACGCGTTCGAGCGTGCTGCGATGCCCCGGGAGCGTAAGCGCGTCGACCTGTTCGAAATGCTCGTGCAGTGCGCGGCCGACAACCGACGCGACCAGCGAATCACCGATCCCGCCACCCGCGCAGTAGAGGAGGGCTCGCGTCATGAAGGCGGCTCGTCGAGGACCCGCACGAGTTCTCGCGCATACATCCCGTCGAGGAACTGGCCGCGCGCAAGCGAGCGCATCCACTCCGGCGCCTTTTCGCTCGTGGCAATCCCCGCATAGACAGCAAGCAATGAGTCGGGAAGCAAATAGCGCGCACGCAGCAAGTTGACCGGGTGCGCACCGGTCGCCATGCGCGCTCGCGGTGAGGCCTGCTTCTCCAGAAAATGCCGCGCCATGCGCGCCCGCTCGAGGACTTTGCGCGTTTCGACTTCGAGTGTATTGTCCACCGGCGATTTAATATGCCAGAGGTAAGCATCCCACGCAAAGCGCCAGTGCACGCCGGCTTCGCGCAAGCGCACGCCCAGCTCGGTATCTTCCCAACCGTAGAGATGAAAAGCCTCATCGAATCCGCCGACCGCATCGATCGCGTGCTTCGGCAATGAGACGTTACACGTGCATAAGAACGCGCGCGAGTAATTCGCAAGGGCGGGCTTCGGCCGGTCGTCGTACGAAGGAACGTTGATGATGGGGCCGTTGACGACGAGATTCCCAGTCGCGTGCGCGGCTTCGTGCGCGGCGAGAAATCCCGGCGGCAACTGCACGTCGTCATCCATAAAGAGCACCAGATAGCCCTGCGCCACGGCGATGCCGCGATTGCGCGCTTTGCCGCGATTAGGCTGCGGCTCAAAAACGTAGGTTACCGGGTAACGCCCGCGCTCCGTTTGCCATTTGACGACGTCTTTGGTGTCGTCGCTCGACCCGTTGTCGACCACGATGAGCTCGAACGAGGGCGCACCGATCTGTTCCTCGAGCGACGCGAGCGCACGCGCGAGGTAGTCGGATCGATCTTTGGTAGCAATGATGACGGAGATGCGCATATCGTTAAAGCTAAGGGTCGGCTATGAACCTGCGAGCTGGATGAGCGATTCGGCCATGCGGTCCGCGGCCCCCACGTGGCCCGCGTAGAGTGCGGCAAGCCGCTCGCGGCTGCGCGAAAGCCAGGCGCCGTCGTCAAGTCGCTCCATAGCGACGCGGCCTACCCGGCCCGGGGTTACCGTTCCGTGCAACTCGCAGACCAGTGACTCGTCCGCGTCCATGTTGGGTTGCGTGTGGAACTTGAACCGATGGAAAACGCCGACCGCAGCCGCCCGCTTGAGCGGCACGCCGACGAGCGGAATGCGATCGAGATAGGTCAGCGGTCCGTTAAACGTGATCATCTCGGGGGCATTGAGCGGCGTGATCGTAATCATCGGCACGCCCAGGATCGCGAGCTCAATCGTCTTCGTCCCCGGAATGGTTACGGCCAACCGCGCGCGCACGGCAGCGGCAAGCGCGTTGCGCAGAATCGGGAAGCATACCGAACCGTCCTCGTTTGCAAGAAACGCGCGTCCGTCTTCTCCCTCGATGAGACGGCCGCGCTGCGCCCAGATGCGGGGGTGACCGCCGCGTTCGATCGCCGCGCGCACATCGGCGAGCGGCGTAAACGGCGAAAGACCGAAGGCGATCGGCAGTTCGGGCCGCTCGCGCGCGATGCGCAGCGCCATCGTAAAGAAGAATGGAATGAGATTGTCGACCTCATAGCCGCGCGAGCCGGGCATCACCAAGATGCCGTCCTGCGGCGCACCCTCCTCGAGCGGCTGCTGCGCTTCGAGCAGCGCGCCGTCGATCGCGAGGTTGCCGACGCGCACGATACGATCCGCCGGCGTCTGCCACTGCCGAAGTTGCTCGACGTTCTTCTCATCGACGGCAAAAAAGCGCGCGAAACGCTCGCGATACGCGCGCTTGGAGAATTTGTAGGTCGACGCCGTTCCGCCAAAGCGCGCGCGCAAACGCTGGGCGTGCATCAGATCACCGCCGAGGTACTGCACCACATCGACGCGATCGGGCAGGCCCGGAACATTACGGCCCAGCGCTACGCGCAGATACGTCTTGGGGTCATAGACGTGCGCGCTTGGAAACAAACGCCGTGCGAGCTGCGCCTCGTAACCGGTCGCATAGTCGTCGGGCACACAGAAGAGATGCACTTCGAGATCGGGGTCGTGTTCGTAGAGCCGGCGCACGAGCGGGCGAAACCAGCCCGCGACCTCTCCCGGACCATTCGCCGTGAACGCGATTCTCATAGCGTTACGATCGGTATCGCGCGACGATCTCGCCGATGAGGTCGGTCGTGCTGCGTCCGGCAAGGTGCGGAGCGAGGCGAACCTCACCGCCGTGCGCAACGACGACCGCGCGTTCGGGAAGATCCTCTTCGCGGTATTGCGCGCTCTTGACGTGCACGTCGGGGCGTATCCGTTCCAATAACGCTTCGGGCGTGCCCTCGCCGAATTCGACGACCGCATCGACGCTGCGCAGGGCGCACAGCAGCTTTGCGCGATCCGCAAATGGAACGATCGGCCGCTGTTCGCCTTTGAGCGCACGCACCGACGCATCGCCGTTGAGCCCGACGATCAGCGCGTCACCTTGCGAGCGCGCCCAGGCCAAATATTCCACGTGTCCTGCATGCAGCACGTCGAAGACCCCGTTGGTGAAGACGACGCTTCGACCACGGGCACGTTGTTGCTCACGCCACGCGCTCGCCGCATCCGCGTCGAGCAGCGCGCCGAACAGCTCAGGCGCCGCCATGCTCGATCAGCGCTAAGATCTCATCGCCGCTTGCGGTCGCGGTACCGAGTTTTTCCACTACCGCACCGGCCGCGAAATTTGCTAATTGCATGGCGCGCTCGATCGGAGCGCCGGCCGCGAGCGCGAGCGAGAGCACCGCGATCACCGTGTCGCCCGCGCCCGAGACGTCGAAGACCGTACGCGCAACCGAGGGGATCGCGAAGCGCTCGCCCTGCGAACCGAAAAGCGCCATCCCGTGTTCGCCTCGCGTGATCACGACGTAACGGCAGCGCAGTCGCTCGAGCAATTTCGCGCCCGCGCGCTCGAGCGAGGCATCATCGGTTATCTTGACGCCGCTGCCGGCTTGCGCTTCGTGCTCGTTCGGCGCGACGCAGGTGACTCCGGTAAAAAGATCGAGATTCTGCGGCTTGGGGTCAGCCAGGACCAGCGGACACGTGCGCGCCGCTTCGACGACCTCCGGCCCGAGTAGTCCCTTCGCGTAATCGCTCAGGATCACCGCATCGCAGAATCCCGCGCGCTCGCGTACGTGCGCGACAATGTGCGCCCGGTCGATCGCCTGCAGCGGTGCGGCATCTTCCCAATCGGCACGCACGACCTGCTGATTGTGGGCGACGATGCGCGTCTTGCGCGTCGTCGGGCGATCGCGCACGGTGAACACGCCGCGATCGTCGACCGACTCTTCGCGCAGCATGCGCCGCACGTCAGACGCAAAGGCGTCTTCACCGACGGTTCCGACGAATTCGACGCGCGCACCAAGTGCAACCAGATTGTTCGCGACGTTGCCCGCACCGCCGAGCGTGAACGAGTGATCGGAAACCGCAACCACCGGTACCGGCGCTTCGGGCGAGATGCGCGAAACGGTGCCCCAGATCCACTCATCGATCATCAGGTCGCCTACGACGAGGATCGAGCGACCGCGCATGCGATCGACCAGCGCACGTGCGTCGCTGGTCAAGAGTGTGGCGCTCACGCGATGTGATCCTCGAAGATCAGCCGTTGTTCGACGAGATCGCAGACGATGTGCGCCATCACCTGATGCACTTCTTGCACGATCGCAGCGTAGCCATCCGGCCCGATGAGTGCGAGATCAGCGAAATCCATCACCGCGCCGCCGCCGTTTCCCGTAAAGGCGATGGTGAGCGCGCCCTTCTTCTGCGCCATTTCGAGCGCGAGCACAATATTGCGCGAGGTGCCGCTGGTGGTCATCCCGATCACGACGTCGCCCGGCTGTACGAAGGCTTGCACTTGGCGCGCAAAAACGTCGTCGTAGCCGTAGTCGTTGCCGACGCACGTGAGCGTCGAGGTATTGACCGAGAGCGCTTCGCTATTGAGGCCCGGCCGTTCACGCAGGTAGCGCCCCGAGAGTTCGGCGGCCATGTGCTGCGCTTCGGCCGCACTTCCGCCGTTACCGCACCAGTAGATCCGCTTCCCGTCGCGCAGCGCTGCGACGATTGCATCGACGATCGCCTCGACCTCACGCTCATAGTGCGTCATGTCGCGAAGAACCGCGCGATCTTCCAGCAACGCGTCGAAGCCGCGTTGGGCTTTGTAGTCGGTTTTCATGGCGCGATCCAGAAGAGCTCGTCCCCCTGCGAGACCAGCTCGCCGTTCTCCGGAATAATGCGAGCGATGCTTCCACTATAGTCACTTTGAATTTCGTTGAAGAGCTTCATTGCTTCCAAGATGCAGAGCACCGAGCCATCCTCGACACGGTCCCCGAGATTCACGAACGGTTCGGCATCGGGCGATGACGAGCGATAAAAGACGCCGGTCAACGGCGCGGTCACCCGCTTGACATTCGACGGCGCAATCGGCGCACTCGCACCGTCCGAGGCCGGAGGTACTGCAGGTCCGCTTGAACCGAAAGCCGGTGCTACGATCTGCGCGCCGGCTTCGCGGCGCACCAGCTCATAGACCGCGTCGCCGACCTTGACTTTGATCCGGTCCAGGTCATGCTCGTGCATAATGTCGAGCAGCGAATGGATCGTCTCGGATTCGTCTTCGAATGCCATTACTGCGCCACTTCGGCAAGGGCGTCCGCAACGTCTGCCGCGCGGCCAAGCGCGACCCGCCGGTCGGTGCGGTCCTCGAGGTCGCGCAGGACCAGCTCCCCGGCGGCCAGCTCATCGCTGCCCAGGATCAGCGCGAACCGCGCGTGATTGCGGTCGGCGATCTTCAGGTGCGCAAGCAGCTTACGCTCCTCGTAATCCATGAATACCGGCTGCGCGAACGTGCGGCGCAGCACATCGACCAGCGGAAGCAGCGTCGCGCGGGCCTGCGCGCCTAAAGCAATCGCCTGCACGCCGCGGCGCGCGCGCTCGCGTTGCGGTTGCATCGCCTCGAGCATCATCAAGAACCGCTCGAGTCCTAGCGCAAAACCAACCGCGGGAACATCGGGACCACCGAGCGAGCGCACCAGTCCGTCGTAACGCCCACCCCCGCACACCGTCGACTGCGCGCCGAGCACGCTTGATGTGATCTCAAACACGGTGCGCGTGTAATAGTCGAGCCCCCGAACGATGGAGGCATCAACGACATACGGGATCTGCGCCGCGTCGAGATACGCCCGCAGCGCATCGAAGTGTTCGCGGCACGCATCGCACAGGACCGATTCAAATGTCGGCGCGGTGCGCACCAGGGCAATATCACGTTCGTCTTTGCTGTCGAGCACGCGCAGCGGATTGCGTTCGAGCCGGCGCTGCGAATCAGGCGAGAGCTCTGCGAGATGCGGCCGAAAGTGCGCGATCAGCGCCTCGCGATAGCGCGGGCGGCAAACCTCGTCGCCGATCGTGTTCAGGCGCAACTGCGCGTCGGTCAGATCGTAGCCACGCACGAGCGCCCAGGCGAGTGAGATTACCTCGAAGTCGGCTTCCGGGCCGGTATAACCGGTACATTCGACGCCGAACTGATGGGCTTGCCGGAACCGGCCTTTTTGCGGCCGCTCGTAACGAAAGATCGGACCAACGTAATACAGCCGCTGCGGGCCTTGCGAAAAGAGATTATGCTCGAGCGCCGCACGCATCACCGGCGCGGTCCACTCGGGACGCAGCGTCATGCTTCGCTCGCCCTTGTCGACGAACGTATACATCTCTTTTTCGACGATGTCCGTCGTGTCGCCGACGCCGCGCACGAAGAGCTCGGTAGCCTCGAACATGGGCGTGCGAATCTCGCCGTAGCCGAAACGCGCAGCGAGCACATGGATGTGAAATTCCAGGTCGAGCCAGTCGCGGGAGACCGGCGGCAGGATGTCTTGCGTGCCGCGCGGCGCGGTTATTTTCGAGGACATAGATGAGGAGCGACTTCGCGACACCGTTGGTGAAACATTTTCCGCGCGCAGGTGTTACGACGGAAGTATGAGCACGTTCGCACTCTTCGGCGCGTCGGGTTGGACCGGCGCCAGCATCGCCGCCGTACTCGAGGCCGCCGGAGAGCACTACCGCGTCGTGGGGCGCGATCGCGCGGCGCTCGAGGACGAATACGGACATCGCCCGCTCGCCGAGATCGCGGTCTGGAATCCGGACGATCCCGCGTCGGTACAAGCGGCCGCGACCGGCATCGACACGATCTTCTATCTGGTCGGCGTGCCGTACAACCACTTCGAGCTGCATCCGCAGCTCATGCGTGCGACGCTCGACGGTGCGATCGCCGCCGGCGTCCGGCGTATCCTGGTGCTTGCGCCGATCTATTCCTACGGTCGCCCGCAATCAGCGGCGGTCGACGAATCGCATCCGCGCAACCCCGACACGTTCAAAGGGAAGATGCGCAAGGAGCAAGAGGATCTCGTGCTCGATGCGCATGCAGCGGGGCGCATCCAAGGCACCATCCTGCGCATCCCGGACTTCTATGGCGGCGATATCAAGAAAAGTTTGGTCGGCGACATCTTCGCGGCGGCGATCAAGAACCGACCAGCGATGGTCATTGGTCCGATCGATCGCCCCCATCAGTACGCCTACGTGCCGGACATCGGTCCGGTCGCGCTAGCGCTTGCGCGCGAGGATCGCGCGTACGGCCGCGCGTGGAACTTCGCCGGCTCAGGAACGATCACGCAGCGCGACTTCGCCGCGAAGGTCTTTGCTGCGGTGGGACGCAAGCCGAAACTGATCGTGTTCAATACGCTCATGCTGCGCTTCGCCGGACTCTTCGATCCGAACATGCGCGAGCTCGTTGAGATGAACTATCTGCAGAGCGATCCGGTGCTGCTCGACGATAGCGCGCTGCGCGGCCTGCTGGCGAATCTGCACGTGACGTCGTACGACGACGGTATCGCCCAAATCTTGTCGACCATGACCTAATGGTCCGACGCCACGGCGGCGTCGCTTTCGATCAGCTCTTGCGATCGAAGGTCGGACCAGAACGCCTGCGGAGTTCTGGTCTTGAGCGAGGTGTAATCCGCAAGCACTTGTTCGGGATTCGAGCAGCCAACGACCAAGGCGGCCGCGACGTCCGGCGCAATCGAAAACTGCAATGCGGCCGTGCGAAGGTCGACACCGTACCGCGCCGCGACCGTACGCAGCGCAGCGCGCTTCTCGATGACCTGCGCCGGAATCTTATAATTCTCGCCGCCGTAATTGAACCGCGCGCTGCCGCTGATGAAACCGGCATTGAGCGACGAGCCCACGACAAAGCCCATTCCGCGCTCGCGTGCCTTGGGAAAGACGTGGTGCAGTGCATTCGCATGGTCGATCAACGAATATTGACGCGCCAAGAGACAGATGTTCGCATCGGCGACGTCGAGCAGCTTGAGAATGGGTTCAGGCGAGTTGACGCCGAGCCCCCAGCCTTTGATCACGCCTTCGTCGCGCAAACGGCTCAGCGCCGGGAACGCGCCCTTGCGCGCGATTTCGAACTGCTCTTCCCACGATCCGGGCAGCCACGGATTATCCGGCGAGAGATCGTGAACGAAGGCGATGTCGAGCGCGTCGACGCCTAACCGCTGCAGGCTGTCTTCGATCGAGCGCTTGACGCCGTCGGCGGTGTAATCAAAACGGAGATTGTTGGGCGAAGGGGTAAGCGGAAAGTACTTTTTCGCGTCGTTGTGGCGTGATGCCGTAAGTAGTTTCCCGACCTTCGACGAGAGGACGAACTCGCTGCGCGTTTGGTTGCGCAAAAACGTGCCCAGTCGCCGCTCCGCGAGTCCCAAACCATACCACGGAGAGGTGTCGTAGTAGCGCACTCCGGCGTTCCACGCGGCTTCGATCGTCGCGTACGCGACCTCGTCGGTGACGTACGCGAACTCGTTGCCGAATGGCACGCCGCCCAGACCGAACGTTTTTTTTTCGAAGATTTCAAAGGCGTTCATGCTCACGCTTATCCCCTAGACGCCACGGGTCTCCGGCGTGATGGTAACACATGCGCCTTGCGTCGGCTATCCTGCTTGCGATCGCAATCACGGCAATCCAACCGCAGAGCGCGATGGCCGTGGGCGCCGGCGCCGTCAGCGTGCTCCTCGAATCCCTACCGTACCTTGTCCTCGCAGCCGTGTGTTCGCCGCTGATCGGGCGCTATGCACGCGCGCTCGTCGCCTACGCCGGGTGCGGCTGCGCAACGGGCTCGAGTGCGCGATCGATCCCGGCTGCGGTGGCGGCGGCGGCGATCTTCGGCGCGCCGGCCGCGGTTGCACGCGTCGCGGCAGCCAGCCTGATGTCGCGCTTCATCCGCGTACACGAGCATGATGCGCAGGCCGACGTCCTCGGCGAAATCGTATCGCTCATACCGGCCGCGCTACTCTCCGCCACGATCATGCTGATGCTTCCGTTGCTGTCGCTACGCAATCTGCCGGAGCCGTTGCTGTTCGTTGGCGGCGCGCTTCTCGGCGTCGTGGCGTCACCCTGTGCGCTCGGCGGCGTTGCACTCGCCGCATCTCTGCACGCAACCGCGCCGCTCGCCGCCACCGGCGTGCTCTGCACCGCCGGCATCGTGCCGAACGTGTGGCGGCGTCACGCGCACGGCGTGCTGCACGATCCATGGGCGTACGGTGCGCTCGCGCTCGCCTGCGTGCTGGTCGCCGCGCGGCATGGCGGGGCGCTCGTGCATCCGCGGATGACGATTCCGCTCACTCTCACCGCGCTCGTGTGTCTGTTTCTTGCGCGGCACTTTCGCGCGCAACGTGCGCGCGCGCCGCGTTGGCTCGCGTTCGCCGCACTTGCCGCGGTCGTCATCGGCGCGCCCGCGCCGGCGTATCACGCGACCGAAACGACGCTGGCCGATAGTTTTCCGGGCGAGCGGATCGACTTCACCGGCGTTGTCGTGAGCGACCACGGCGCATCGGCATTGGTGCGCTACGCGATCACCTGTTGCCGCGCCGACGCCGCGCCGGTCGCACTCGCGCTTGACCGCAATCTCGAGTCCCTCAACGGCAAATGGCTGCGCGCACAAGGAACGCTCCAACACGATGGCTCGCAGCTCCGCCTGCACGTCGACCGTCTCGATCCGGTTACGCCACCGGGGGATCCGTTCATCTATCGCTAATGCCGACGAACATGCGGGTCTTGATCGCCTTCGCCGTCGCCGTCGCACTCTCGACCACGCGATGCTTGGCTCAAACACCCGACGCAACAGCGTTGTACCAGCAAGCCATCGCGGCGATGAGCGGCCTGCAACAACCGCCGTATCTCAGTTACCGCGTCAACGGCACCGGCAATGGGCTGAATATCGGGCTGGTCGTCCGCGGCGGCAATCTCTGGTTGAATATGCAGGGCGGTTCGGGCACGTCGCAGTGGTTCATCAAACACCGAACCTTCGACTATGCAAGCGCGGTGGTCAATCTGTCCGATGGGAAAACCTATCTGACCCACCGCTCGTTTTTCGATCCTACGTGGTACGGCACGTACCGCGCGTTGCACGAAGGCATGCTCAATTCGCAAGATCCCGCCCCACCACGCCCATCGCCCGCACCGTCAGCGGCGCCGGCGGATCTCACGCTCAAAACAATCGCGATCACGTCGGTGATGGGAACGAACATCTACCGCGTTACCGATGCCGGGCCGGCGGCGTGCCCGAACGGCGCGCCCGGCCGCGCGTTGCGGCTCGATTCCCGCGATCACGATTGGCGTCACCAACTCAACGGCGTCATCGTCGACGAAGCGTCGCATCGTTTCTGCATGATGCGTTTCGGCATCAGCGAAGCGATGGGGTTTGCCGGGGTCGTGGAGCAAGACTTTTCGGACGTCAACGGTTACTGGATCGAGACCGGCGGCCTTATCGACGGAACGCTACGCGCGCTTGGAATCTCGACGCATCACGGTATCTGGCATTTTACGCTCAGTGAAATCGTGCTGCCCTCGACGATTCCCGACGACACGTTTACGAAAGCACTGCCGCCTTACGCGGCTCGAGCACCTCGACCGGAATTCCGTTAGGGTCTTCGATAAAGGCGATCGCGCGCGTGCCGCTCGGCGACTTGTAGGCGTCTTTGAGAATCTTCACGCCGCGTTCGCGCAGCTGGGCGATGTACGGTTCGAGTTCGCCGTCGGCTTCGATCGCCAAATGCTCGTAGCGGTTGCCGATCGTATACGGCGGATGCTCTTCCAAATCGTAGACCAGCTCGATATACGCATTCCAATCCGAGCCGACGAACGCCATGTCGGCATTACCCGGATAATGAAACGGCCCGTCGAGTAATTTGAGCCCGAGCTTCTTGGTGTAGAAGTCGATCGACTCGTCCATATTGTTGACGAAGATCGATGTATGTAGAAAGCGTGGCATGTTTGCTCTCCTTTAATGAAGGAAGTAGCGGTACGACGAAAACACCAGCGATACCCCGTGCTTGTCGGCAGCCGCAATCACTTCGTCATCGCGCACCGAGCCGCTGGGGGCGATGATCGCCGTGCAGCCGCCGGCAACCGCCGCCTCGAGCCCGTCGGCGAAGGGAAAGAAACCGTCGCTTGCGCACGCGGCACCGCGGGCGCCTTCACCCGCGCGATGCGCCGCGATCACCACCGCGCTGACGCGATTGGTTTGACCGGCGCAGATGCCGCGCGTCGTTCCGCCGTTGACGATCACGATCCCGTTCGACTTGACGTGGCGCACGACGTCCCAGGCGAGCGCCAGGTCGTGCCATTCTTGGGCGCTCGGTTGACGCTTGGAAACAACGTGCCATTCTTCGGGCGGTGCCGCCGGGTTGTCGTCTTCGGCGAGCACGCCCCCGAGCGCACTACGCACGCGCAGCTCGCGCGCAAGCTCGTCGGGAAGCGACGGGACGAAGCGCATGATCCGCAGATTTTTCTTCTTCTTGAGCAGCTCGAGCGCGGCCGGATCGAAGTCCGGTGCGGCGACGATCTCGAGAAAGAATTTCGAAAGCGACTGCGCCGCTTCGACGTCGATCGTCGTATCGGTTGCAACGATGCCGCCATATGCGGAGACCGCGTCGGCTTCGAGCGAATCGTGCACCGCTTTGCCCACGCTCGAACGCTGCGCGACACCGCACGGCACCGTATGCTTGACCACCGCGGCGCGCACGAAGCGCTCGTGTTCGCTTCCGAAGGTCGCCCCGAGCGGCGCGCGCGAGAGCAACCGCAGGGTCGCGTCGAGATCGAGCAGATTATTGTACGAAAGAGCTTTGCCGTGCAATTGTTCGGGCAAACGGTCGGGGCGATCGAGGTAGAACGCCGCGCGGTTTTGCGGGTTGGTTCCATAGCGCAAGCGTTGCGCGAGCGGCAGCGTCACGGTCAAGGCGCCGGGCAGATCGCTAGGCAGCACCGAACCTTCGGTCGCGAGATAGTGGGCGATCGCCGCGTCGTATTCGGCGGTCCGCTCGAACGCGGAAATGGCTAACTCGCGACGCATTTGCGTCGGTACGGTGCCTGCTTCCAGTGCCGCAATGAACTTCTCATACTGCGAGGGATGCGTGAGCACCGCGACGTGATCGAAGTTCTTGGCGGCCGCGCGCAGCAGCGAGACGCCGCCGATATCGATCTGCTCGATCGCTTCGGCGTGCGTCGTTCCGCCCTTGGCTACGGTGGCTTCAAACGGATAGAGATTCGCCGCGACCGTCGTGATCGGTGCGATCGCGTATTTTTCGGCTTGGGCTTGATGCTCGGGGTTGTCGCGATCGTAGAGAATCGCCCCGAACACTTTGGGGTGCAGCGTCTTCACGCGTCCGTCGAAGAGCGGCGGAAAACCGGTCATCTCGCCCACGTCCTGCGCGGGAATCCCGTGGTCTTGCAGATACTTCTTCGTCCCGCCGGTGGCGTAGATGACGGTCCCGCGCTCGTGCAGCGCACGTGCGAGTTCCACCGATCCGCTTTTGTCCGACAGTGAAAAGAGGGCCGCCGGTTTGGTTCGATCAGGCAAGTGCCAGCTCCGGATGGCGCTCCGCTGAGAGCTCGGCGGCAATGATCGTGCTCACGCCGGGCTCTTTCATCGTCACGCCGTACATCCGGTCGGCAAGTTCCATCGTCTTCTTGTTATGCGTGACGATGATCATCTGCGAATCGCCCGCAAGCTCGCGCACCATGTCGGAGAAGCGTTCGACGTTGGCGTCGTCGAGCGCCGCGTCGACTTCGTCGAGCAGATAGAACGGTGACGGCTTGACCGCAATGAGCGCAAAGATGAGCGCCGCAGCCGTCATCGCGCGTTCGCCACCAGAGAGCGCGGTGAGCGCCATCAGCTTCTTGCCCGGAGGTTGCACCGAGATCTCAATGCCCGTTTCGGAAAGGTTCTCGGGATTGGTCTGCCACATCTTGGCGTCGCCGCCGGGGAAGAGTTTGGCGTACATCTCGGTGAACGCGGTCGCGACTTTCTCGAAGGTCGCGTTGAAGAGCGCTTGGGATTGCGCCTCGATCTCTTTGATCGACTCGAGCAGCGTCTCGCGGGCTTTGGCCAGATCTTCCATCTGCGTGCGCAGAAACGTCTCGCGTTCTCCAACTTCTTCGCGTTCCGCCTCGGCGTTGAGATTGACATTGGCCGAGAGCCGAGCAAGCTCTTCGCGCAGACGCGGCAGATCGTCGATCACCGTATCGGTCTCGTCGACGTAGCGGGCCTCGACGTCGTGGCACTCATCCTCGGTTGCGGGATTCTGCGCGAACTGAGAAACGAGCATGCCCAACTCGGCCTCGATCTCCGCGAGGCGCGTGCGATGACGCTCGCCGCCGGCGACCGCGTCGCGCTCATCGTTTTCGGCCGTGCGCAGATCGGCTTCGAGCTGCAGCAGCCCATTCGCCATCGTTTCGCGCTCGCGCCGAGCAACGTCAAGCTTGGCATCGAGATCGCTGACGCCGTGACGCAAGCCTTCAACGTGGGCGTGCGCATTGCGCGTCTGCTCCGCCAAGCCGCCGATCTCGGCCAGCATCTGCTCGCGTGCGAGGCGCGCGCGTTCGCTGTTTTGATCGAGCATGCCCAGCCGCCCGCGCGAAGCATCCCGCTCCGCGGTGAGCGCCGCCGAGCGTTCGCGCAAATCGCCCGCGCGACGGCTCGCTTCGAGCTGGGCCTCCTCGGCGTTCGCAATCTCTTCGCGCGCTCGCGCAAGCTCCGCCTCGAGCGCCGTGCGCTCTTCGTCGCTGTGCACGGCGTCGGCCTCGGGCGCTTCGAGCACCCGTTCGCGTTCGCGCGAATCGCGGGCGCGTACCAGCACGTCTTGCACGGTCGCGTGGGCGCGCGCGACCTCGGCGTGCATGCGCTCTAAGTCGGTGCCGAGCGCAGCCATCTCGGTCCGTAGCTCGGCGCTCTGCAGTTCGATGCGCCCGACCGCTTCACGCGCTGCGTCGCGCTCGGCCACCGCGTTCTCAACGCGCACGCCGGCCGTCGCCGCCGCCTGCTCGAGAGTTTCCAATTTCGTGCGCATGCCGGTGAGGGCTTCGCGCAGCGATTGCGCTTGCACGCGGCGCGAAAGAATCGAGCGTTCGCGTTTGAAGCGGCCGCCGGTGATCGCGCCGCCGCCCGCGATTTGCTCGCCCGAGAGGGTCACGATCGTGTCGCGCAAGCCGCGCTCGCGCACCAAATGGATGCCGGTCTGCAACGTATCGACCACCAGCACGTTGCCGACCAAGAAACGGACCACGCCTTCGTACGCGGGCTGCGTGCGCAGCAGCGTGTGCGCGTAGCCGATCACGCCCGGTTGTTGCGCGAGTTCCGGCGTTATCGTCTTCGCATCGCGATTGCCCAGCGTATCGAGCGGCAAGAAGGTTGCGCGCCCCTGTTCGCTACGATTGAGGAACTCGATCGCATGCTCGGCGTCTTCTGAGGTGGTGGTAATGATGTTCGAGAGACGCGCCCCGAACGCGACGTCCATGGCGCGGGCGTAGCGCTCCTCGGTCGTGATGACGTTCGAGACAATGCCTTCGATCCCGCGCAGATCGCCGCGTTGCCACGCTTCAACTACCGCGCGCGTGCCCGGCACGTGTCCCTCGAGCGAATTTTCCAGCTCCTCGATCGTGTGCAGGCGTGATTCCGCGCCCTTGACTTCGCCGGTTTGATCGCGATGCGCAGCCAGTGCTTCGCCCAAATCGCTCTGCGCGCGCGATAGTGCGGCCTCGGCCGCATCACTGCGTTCGCGGCCCGCGGTAAACTGCGCTTCGAGCGCGCCGAGCTGCGCTTCACGTTCGGCGTATTTCTGGGTTGCGCTCCCGGCGGTAAGTTCGAGTTGCGCGACGTGCTCGCGCGCGGCGTGCGCCTCTCCCTCGAGGCGCTCGGCCTCGGCGCGCAGGTTCTCACCCTGCACGCGCCGCTCGGCGCGTTTGGCCGCGCCTTGGGCCACGTGGGTTTCTACTTCGCGTAAGCGGGTGAAGATCGCATCGAGTTGGGCGCGCGCTTGCGCGAGCGCGGTCTGCGCCTGCAGTTCGGCTTCGCGTGCGGCTTCCAGTTCGCTCGTGAGCGGCGCCAGGCGCGCTTCGAGCCGTTCGATGGTCACGGCGAGCGTTTCACGCTCGGCTTGCGTGCGTGCCGCGTCTTCGTGCGTCTGCGTCGATTGCGATTCGAGCGTCTCGCGTCGCGCGAGCGCCGCTGCGTAATCAGCCTCGATGCGCGCGAGCTCGGCGCGTTTGCTCTGCGCCTGCCCGCGAATCTCTTCGAGCTGCAGCTCTTGCTGATACGCGCGCGTGCGCAGCTCGGCCAAATTTGCGCCCAACTGCGCGACCTTCGCGGCCGCCGCACCGCGCACGTCTTCTTGCTTCTCGAGTTCGCTGCGCAGCGTTTCGCGTTCGGAACGGCGCGATGCGCTCGCGCGCATGTACGAAAGTATTTCAAGGTCGCGAACGCGCGCGCTTACCTTACGGTAGCGCTTGGCGCGACGCACTTGCGTATCGAGCTCGGGAATGCGCCGCTCGAGTTCGCTGATAAGGTCGTTGATCCGGATCGCGTTGTTTTCAGTCTGCTCGAGGCGACGCATCGACTCGTGCTTGCGCGCGAGAAATTTGTTGATGCCGGCGGTCTCTTCAAAAAGCGCGCGGCGTTCGGTCGGCTTGCTGGTGAGGATCGAATCGATCTGCCCCTGCGAAACGATCGAATACGAGCCCGGACCGAGACCGGTGCCCATGAGAAGCTCTACGATGTCGCGCAGACGCACTTGATTGCGATTGATGAAGTACTCGCTCTCGCCGGCGCGATAGGCGCGGCGCGTGATCTCGACCTCGCTGAATTCGATCGGCAGCTTGCCGCTCGTGTTGTCAAAGGTCAGCGAGACCTCGGCCATGCCCAGCGGTTTGCGCTTGTCGTTGCCCGCGAAGATCACGTCCTCGAGCTTGCCCGAGCGCAGGCTCCGGTTCGACGTTTCGCCCAGCACCCAGCGAAACGCGTCGACCATGTTCGATTTCCCCGAGCCGTTGGGCCCGACGATAGCGGTGATGCCGCTGGCAAAATCGAGCGCGGTCGCCTCGGCAAACGTCTTGAAACCGAAGGCCTTGATCCTCTTTAAATGCATCCGTCCGTCTATTCCGGCAAAAGGGAGCCTAGCGCTGCTTGCGCCGCAGCCTGCTGTGCGGCTTTCTTCGATGGCCCGCTCCCGGTTCCCAACGTCTTGCCCTTGACCTGCACGCTGGAGTGGAAGCGAGGCGCCTGCGGCGTGCCCGCGCTACGGTCGCGGTAGACGGGCGTCGCCGAGAGGTGCTCCTGCGCGTAATGCTGCAGCCGTGTTTTGGGGTCGAGCAGCGCGTCGGGCGCGTGATCGAGCTGCTTGATGTGCTCGTCAACCACGAACGTTCGCGCCTTTTCGATGCCGTAGCGCAGCGCGAGCGCCGCCACGAAGGCTTCGAATGCGTCGGCCAAAATGGAGGTATTGTCGGCGCCGCCGGCATTACGCATGCCGACACCCAGCTCGACCAGCTCGGCAAATCCCAAGCGGCGCGCTGATTGCGCGAGCTGCGCATCGTTCACGATCGCGGCCTTGCGTACCGTCAGCCGGCCCTCGGGCTCATCCGGGAAGTGCTCGTAGAGCCAACCCGCGGTCACAAAACCGAGCACCGAATCGCCAAGGAATTCCATCCGTTCGTTCGAGATGCCGCCGCCCTCTTTGGCGTGACTTTCGTGGACGAACGCCTGCTCGATCAGCGTCACATCGCCGGCGACGCGCACGCCCGCATGCGCGAGCAACGCCCGCAAGCGGCGCCTGCGATTCTCACCCGCCATGACGGTAACGCGTTAGCGTACCTTTCCGAAGACGATGACGCTGTTGTGGCCGCCGAAACCGAATGAGTTCGAGAGCGCAACGTTCACCGGCGCCTTGCGCGCAACGTTGGGAACGTAGTCGAGCGTACATTCAGGATCGGGGAATTCGTAGTTAATCGTGGGCGGCATGATATCGGTCGCAACGGCCATCACGGTCGCCACGCCCTCGAGCCCGCCTGCGCCACCGAGGGCGTGGCCGTGCATCGATTTGGTCGAGCTGACACCGATCTTGTTTGCATGCGCACCGAAGGCTTTTTCGATCGCCTTGGATTCGGCCGGATCGCCGATCGGCGTCGAGGTGCCGTGCGCGTTGATGTGATCGACGTCGCCCGGCGAAATGCCCGCAGATTTAAAGGCGCGAGCGAACGCGAGCGCCACGCCGTCACCACTGGGATCGACCGCCACCAGATCGTACGCGTCGGCGGACTGGCCGTAGCCGAGCACTTCGGCGTAGATCTTCGCGCCGCGTTTCTTTGCGTGCTCGTATTCCTCGAAAATCAGAATGCCGGAGCCTTCGCCGAGCACGAAACCGTCACGCTCTTTATCGAATGGGCGCGAGGCTTTGGTGGGCTCGTCGTTGCGTGTCGACATCGCCTTCATCGAGCAGAAGCCGCCGACCGCGAGCGGCGAGATACAGGCTTCGCTGCCGCCGGTGATCATCGCCAGCGCATCGCCGTGCGCAACGGCGTTATAGGCCGTGCAGATGGCGTCGTTGGCCGAGGCGCACGCGCTTGCCACGGAAAAGACCGGACCGCGAAATCCATAGGCCATCGAAACGTGCGCCGGCGCGGCGTTGGCCATCAACATCGGAATGAAGAACGGCGAGGTCTTGGTCCAATTGCCGACCTGTGATGCCTTGAGCGATTCATACCAGAACGTCTGGATGCCGCCGATACCGCTACCGATGATCGCCCCGACCTGATCTTTGAAATCTTGGTCCTCGGGAAGTGCAGCATCCGCGATCGCCTCTTTGGCGGCGACGAACGCATATTGCGCAAAACGGTCCAACCGGCGCGAGAGCTTGCGCCCGACCAGCTCATCGGCGTTGAAATCCTTGACTTCGGCGGCGATCCGCGTGGTGAAGGCGCTTGCGTCGAAGACGGTGATGGGTCCGACGCCCGACTCACCAGCGACCAACCGGCGCCAAAATTCGGGATAGGAATTTCCTAGGGGGGTCACAGCGCCCATGCCTGTGACGACGACTCGTCTCTTGCTCAAAACGCCTCAGAGTTACGGCCGGGAGGGCGGTCACCCTTTTCCGAAGATGACCCAGGTGAAACGCGTCGCATCGATTTTTGCGCTCGCGGCCCTGGTCGCCGCGCTCACTGCCGGCGCCGGCGCGCAGCAGCAAACCTTTTATACCGCGCACGCCGGACCGACCGGTCCCGTGCCGATCATCACGCCACAGCCGCTCTACTACGACGGCTACTACTACCCGTATCCCTTCACGTGCAATAACCGCTTCTCAAGCAACAGCCGGCGCGGTTCCGCTCAGGGCGGCCACTACAATAACCATAACCACGGCAATCCGTGCAACGGGAACCGGACCCCCAAACCGCCGGCGCCGGGGCCTACACGCTAAACGAGAAGATCGGGGCCGGGTAGACCCGCTCGGCGGCGATCGCTTGGACTGCAGCGTAGAGCCGCAGTGCGTTGCCGTTCGGCGGCGGCACGAACGTGGGATCGCTCGAGGGCGGGATCGCCGTGACCGATTGCAACGCTTGGTAGGTTGGGTAGGCAGTCTGGCTGAGATTTTGCGAAGCCGAGGCCGCAGGCTCGCGCGGAGCAGCCGCGACCGCAGCGACCGGTGCCACCGCCGGACGAACGGGAACGAGGTCGGTAACCTGGGTGGGGGCGGCGGCGATTGGGGCGACGAGCATGGCTGGTCCATTGTACCCGCAGAACGGTCCTTGCCAATCCGCCGAGCCCTTTGCTATACTCCCCAGGCTATGTTCCAGTTCGACCTGCAGCTTTTTGCGTCCAAAAAGGGCGCCGGCTCCACCCGCAACGGGCGCGATTCCAATGCCCAACGTCTGGGCGTTAAGCGCTTCGGCGGCGAGCGCGTGCTCGCGGGCAATATCCTCGTGCGTCAGCGCGGCACCAAGTTCTATCCGGGCGAGAACGTCGGGATGGGCAAGGATCACACGCTCTTCGCGCTGATTGAAGGCACCGTCGAGTTCTCGTCGCGCCGCAATCGCCAGCACATCAACGTGCGGCCGCCGTCCGCGGCATAAACCGCGCCGAAACACATTCCTGCAATTTATTGACGAAGCGACGATCACCGTAGCAGCCGGAAACGGCGGCGACGGTATTGTTGCATGGCGTCGAGAGAAATATGTTCCCAAAGGCGGCCCGGCCGGCGGCGACGGCGGCGGCGGCGGCAGCATCTTTCTTCAGGCGACGGCGGAGCTTTCGACGCTCGTCGAATTTCGCTATAAGCGTCAGTTCAGCGCTGAATCCGGTAACGCCGGAGGCCAATCGAATAAATCCGGGCGCAGCGGTCCGGATTTAACGATTCCCGTGCCGGTCGGCACGCTCGTCTATCGCGCGTTCGAAGGCAAAGCCGAAACGTTTCTTACTGACCTTGCGCAAGAGGGCGATCGCGTGCAGGTCGCGCGCGGCGGTAAAGGCGGTCTTGGGAATCAGCACTTCGCGACGAGCACGCGTCAAGCACCGCGCATTGCATACAACGGCGAACCAGGCGAACGTTGCGCGCTGCGGCTCGAGCTCAAGCTGCTCGCGGATTGCGGCGTGATCGGCGTCCCCAACGCCGGCAAGTCGACACTGCTTTCGGTTGTGTCGGCTGCGCGCCCGAAGATCGCCGACTATCCCTTTACCACAATCGAACCGCAGCTTGGCGTCGTGCGCGTATCGGACGAAGAATCGTTCGTCATGGTCGACGTTCCCGGCTTGATCGAGGGCGCGCACGAAGGCGCCGGCCTCGGCGATCAATTTCTCAAACACGTCGAGCGCACGCGTGCGCTCGTGCATCTGCTCGACGGCGCAAAGCCGCTCGACGAGATCTTGCACGACAAGACGACGATCGAGGGCGAACTGCGCGCGTGGAATCCGGCGCTGCTCGACCGGCCGACGCTGCTGGTCATCAGCAAGCTCGATCTGCCCGATGCGCAAGAGCGCTTGAACGATTTGCGCGAGCAATTTCCCGACGCGCGGGGCATCAGCTCGGCCACGCGCGAAGGCGTACAAGAACTCGTCTACGCGATTTGGCAGACGATCAAAAACGCGCCGCCGCCGCAAGTCGTCGCGCCTCCGCCGGCGTTGATCGAGCTCGTGCCCGACGAAGCCTTTGCAATCGAACGCGACGCCGAAGGCGCGTTTATCCTCACCGGCCCGCGCATCGAGCGTCTCGCCGCAGTGACGAACTTTGATTCCGATGAAGCGCTGGCGCGTTTTGAGCGCACGCTTGCAAAGATGGGCGTCGAGAAAAAATTACGCGAACTTGGCGCGGTCGAAGGGGATACCGTTCGCATCGGGCAGTACGAGTTCACCTATTCATGAGACTTGGTATTTTCGGCGGCACGTTTGATCCAATCCATAACGCGCATCTGTTTTTAGCCGAGTCGGCGCGTCTGCTCGAAAATCTCGATCGCGTGCTGTTCGTGCCGACCAAAGAGAAAAAACACTACCGCGACACCGCGCAGGCCGATGCGGCGCATCGTTGCGCGATGATCCTCGCGGGAATCGACGGCAACGCGGGCTTCGCGATCGACGAGAGTGATTTGCGCGACGACGCCACCGGCTACACCGCCGACCTGCTGCCCTTGCTCAAGAAGAAATATCCCAAGTCGACGTTCACGTTCATCATCGGCGCGGACTCGCTCGCAAACTCGCCCTGGGAGCGCTTCGATGAAGTGCTCGAACAACTCGAACGCTTCGTGATCGCGCCGCGCATCGGCGTTCGCCCCGAGGCGTTGCAGCGTGTGATCGCGGCCGTTCCCAAAGAACTGCGCGAGCGCATCGCAACGCTGAACATGCCCGAGCTGACCGAGTCGGCAACGCTGGTGCGCACGCTCCTCTCGCAGGGACGCAGCGTACGCTATCTCGTACCCGAGGCGGTATGGCAGTACATCGTCGCCCACAATCTCTACGGTATCGAGCGCTAGCGCTCGCCTTCGGCCTGCTTCCACTCGGTGGCTGCGGGGGTGGGCATTCAGAACAACCCGACAATGCGCACATCTGCGCCCTCTACGCCAGCGGCTCGAGCGATGCCGAAGTCGTGGCCCAGGGCACCGTGCTTACCGTCCTCGGCACGCGAAACGGACCGAGCGGCGACCATGAAGGCTTTCTTCTCAAACTCACCCAGCAATGCGATTTGATGCTGCGCGTCGAGACCAATGTCGATATCACGGGACCGGTGCCGCTGCGCCCGGGCGAGACGGTAACGGTCAAGGGGCAGTTCGAGGATGATGCAAGCGGCGGCGTCATCCACTGGACGCACCACGATCCGTCGGGCCGTCACGCCGGCGGCTACGTGCTCGCCGGCGGCAAGTACTACGAATAGGCCCTATCGGGTGCTGCGCGCGAAGCGCACGCTAGCCAAAACGAAAATGGCGACGCCGTAGCCGAGCATTGGGAGGATCGAGGGCCAGAGCTGCGCGATTCCAGCACCGCGAATGATGATACCGCGCAGTATCTCAATGTAGTACGTTAGCGGGATCACGTAGCCGAAGATCTGCATCGGCAACGGCATCAGCGAGCGTTCGAAGACGGCACCGCTTACCAGCACCGATGGCAGCAAGATGAAGATCGCCATGAGCTGAGCTTGGATTTGCGTCTGCGCGATGGTCGAGATGAGGAGTCCCAGTCCCAACGAGACCAGCAAAAAGCATAGCGACAGTACGGTCAGCAAAAGTACGTTTCCAGCGATCGGCACGGCAAATACGAATACCAATCCCGCGAGGACTGCTAAGAACTGTATTCCGGCTACCAGGACGTAAGGGATCAGTTTGCCGAGCATCAAACCCGCCGTGCCGATCGGCGTCACCAGCAATTGATCGAGCGTGCCCTTTTCGCGCTCGCCCACGATGGCGAGCGCCGTCAGCATGATCGTGATGTTCTGCATCACCAGGCCAATGAGTCCGGGGACGAAGAAATTCGCGCTGCGCATCGCCGGATTGAACAACACAACCGGACGCACTTCGAAGGGCGGTACGGTATCGGGCGTGAGGTCGCGCAGCGGAATTCCGCCGAGAGCTACCGCAGATCCGTACGCAACTTGCGCAATCGACGAATCCGAGCCGTCGATGAACGCCCCGACCGCCGGATGGCGCCCGGCCAAGAGATCGGCCGTAAAATTTTGCGGGATGTCAAACGCGGCGCGCACTTTCCCCGCCACGATCGCATCGATCAGGCCTTGCCGGTTCGATACCTCCTCCACCACTTCGAAGGTGCGCGAGCCGTCTAGACTGTCGATGAACGCTTGCGCGGCCGGCCCGCGATCTTCGCGGTAGACTGCCGCCGGCACATGCTCGACCGTCGTATTGATCGCGTAGCCGAGCAGCAGGAGTTGCAAGAGCGGCACACCGACCGCAAGCGCGAGCGTCACCGGGCTGCGAAGAATCTGGCGCAGCTCTTTGTACACCACCGCGCTCATGCCCGAAAAATCGAAGAGTCCGTTCATGCCGCCTCGGTCTTGCGGGTGAGCGCAACAAACGCGTCTTCAAGCGACGGCCGAATAACCGAAACACGTGACGGGTCCATCGCCAGTGCTTGGGCTAGCTCGGCTGCGCTAACGTCGCGATCGACGACCACGTGAATGTCGCGTCCGAAGATCGTCGCATCGCGCACGCTGCGTACGTCGTGGACGCGCCGAAAGGTCGCCATGACGTCGTCCGTCGCGACTGCATAGCGCACCGTCCCCGGCGGCGTAACATCGGGCAGCCCGCAGATTTCATCGGGCGATCCGCTCGCAAGCACATGGCCTTCGTAGATGTAGGCCAGAGACGAACAGCGTTCTGCCTCGTCCATGTAATGCGTCGTTACAAAGAACGTCTTGCCTGCCGATGCGAGCGTAAAGAGCAGATCCCAAAGATCGCGCCGCGCAACCGGATCGATGCCCGCGGTAGGCTCATCCAGAAAGACGACCGGCGGATCGTGGATTAGCGCGCAGGCAAGCGCGAGGCGCCGCTGCCATCCGCCCGAAAGACTCGACGCGAGATAGTTCCGATACCCGCCGATGCCGACGATCTCCACGACGCGCGCCTTGCGCTGCGTGCGAATGTTGCCCGAGAGGCCGTAGGCGCGCGCATAGAATTCGAGGTTTTCGTCAACCGTCAAATCGCCGTACATCGAGAAGCCCTGCGCCATGTAGCCGATCGAGCGGCGAACGCGATCGGATTGCGTTTCCACGTCGAAGCCCGCGACGTGCGCATCGCCAGACGTAGGGTGAACCAATCCGCAAAGCATTTTGATGGTCGTCGTCTTACCGCTGCCGTTGGGCCCGAGAAAGCCGAAGATGCTGCCGGCGAGAATCGAAAAGCTCACGTGATCGACGACCGTACGCTCGCCGTATCGCTTGGTCAATGCGTCGAGTTCAATCGCATTGTCGCTCATTGCGGTTCGACCGTTACGGTCGTGCCGTCGAGCAACTTGTGATCGGGATCGTGAATGCGCACTTTTACGCCGTAAACGAGCTCCGCGCGCTGGTCGGCGGTTTCGACGTTTTGGGGTGTGAACTGGGCGGTGCGGTCGTAGGCTTCGACTTTCCCCAAAAACGTGCTGGCGCCGGCGTCGGAATGGACGGCGAGCGATTTTGCTTGCCGAATCGTTTGCAGGTCGCTCTGCGACGCATAGATGTAGACGTACGGATCCGCGAAGGTGTCGATGACAGCAGCGGTCTGATTCGCCGCGAGCATATCACCTGGATGTAAATTGAAGCTCGCGACCACGCCGTCTACGGTTGAATAGATCGTCGCCTCGCGCAGTTCGGCGAGCGCGTGGGTGGCGGCGGCATCTGCGCTGCGCGCCTGCGATTGCGCTTGCGCGATCTGCGCCGTTGATCCCGCGACCGCTGCCGAAAAGTTTCTGCCCGCCGCAACCGCGTTGGCGCGCGCGGCGGCGCTTTCGCCGGGAAGATCCGCGCCGGCGAGTTGCGCAAGCTGGGCTTGCGTCTGCCGGACGGTCGCGCGCGCTTGATCGCGCGCGGCGCGAGCTTGATCCAAACTCTGACGCGAGACGTCGCCCGTTGCCGCAAGCGCTGCGGTACGCGCGTAGGTTTTTTCAGCGAGGCGCTCGTTCGCATGGGCGTCGGCAACTGCCGCGCGCGCGGCCCGGATCCGATCCTGTGCTCCGCCGATCGTCTGCGTGTAGGTGGCGCTCGATGAAAGACTCGAGCCTCGGGCCTGCTCGATTTGACTGGGCAGCGTGCCGGTCTGCAACACGCGCAGCGAGGCTTGGGCGGCGAGCTCTTGTGCCATGGCTTGATCGTAGGTCGCCTGCGGCATCGCCGGATCGAGACGGACGATAACGGCTCCCCGCTTGACGCTTTGCCCAGCAGCGACTTCGGTCGCGATCACTCGCCCGCCGACCTGGCTTCCAACCGAGACGTATTCGGTCTGCACCGTTCCACTGAATCCGGGCCGCGGAGCGGCGCATGAAACAAGCGCGGCAAAGCCGAGTCCGACAGCAGCGACCCTCATCTAGGCATCATCGTAACACGGGAATAAGAAGGACCCGTGATCCTGGAAACGATCGTCTTAGCGAGCGCCTCACCACGCCGGCTCGAACTGCTCCGCTCGCTCGGCCTGGCCGTGCACGTAGAACCAAGCCGGTACGACGAACCCGACGACCCCTCGGCGACGCCGGCGGCGTTGGCGGCTCGGCATGCCGCGGCCAAGGCGCGCGACGTCCAAGCGCGTTTCCCCGACGATTTGATCGTCGCGGCCGACACCGTGGTCGACGTCGATGGGATAGCGCTGGGAAAACCGCGCGATCGCGCGGATGCCGCCCGGATGTTGCGCACCCTTTCGGGCCGGCGGCACGCGGTCCACACCGCCTTTGCGATCGCGTTTCCCGGACGTCGCGATCTGATCGAAGAGTGCTCGACCACCAAGGTGCGCTTTTATCCGCTGGGCGACGACGAAATCGAGGACTATGTCGCTACCGGCGAGCCGATGGATAAGGCCGGCGCATACGGCATTCAGGGTCGCGCCGCGGCGCTCGTCGAGTCGATCGACGGCGACTTTTACACCGTCATGGGTTTCCCGCTTGCCCGCTTCGTTCGGTCGTTGCGCCGGTTGGGTTTTGCGTTACCCGTGGCGAAGAACGGCTTCAACGAATAGGGCTTTTCCGGGAGCCGGCCATCTTTACTTATCGCGACGAGCGCAAATTATTCGCGCTAATTGCCGTCATCATCGTGGCGGCGACGCTGGCGCTCGTGCAAATCAACGCCGAACGCGCGGGCACAACGAGTCCGCTCACCGCATTGGCGTCTGCGCTTGCATCGTTCGGAGAAAGCGCGACAGCAGTCGTCATCGACGGCGCGCGCGGCGGAGTCGGCGCAGTTACGGCGTTGCCTTCGCTTGAAAAAGAGAACGCGGCGTTACGCAGTGAGAATCAAACGCTCGCGGCCGACAACGCGCGCTTGCACGAACTCGCCGCGCAATACTCCGCCGAAGTGAGCGTTCGTCCCGCGGTTGACGTCAATCCGTCCGGCATCGAAGCTCGCGTGATCGGCTTTCCCCCGGAGAACGACTCGCGTACGGTCACCATCGATCGCGGTAGCAACGCCGGCGTGCATAAAGACGACGGCGTGATTGCAAGCGGCGGCGTCGTCGGAAGAGTCGAGTCCGTCGGCCCGTTCTCGAGCGACGTCGTCTTGATCACCGATTACACCAGCCGCATACCGGCGGTGACGCGTCGCGGACGGTATTGGGGTATTGCGCGCGGGAATCTCTCGAGCGTGCGCGTCGAATACATTCCGCAAGATGCGCCGATCAAGCCGGGTGAGGTCATCGTCACCGGGCAAGGCCGTTCATTCCATTCCGGCGTTCCCATCGGTACGATTCTCTCCGTCGAGCGTAGTGATGCGGCGCTCTCTCAAACCGCCGTCCTTCGTCCCGCCGTCAATCTCGGCGCCCTCGATCGCGTTGTCGTCGTCCCGCAATAGAATCCACATCGGTCGGATCATCGCACCGGCGTGGTACATTTCCGCGGCATGGCTCGTGCTCGCGCTTTTCGTGCAAGTCACGATCATGCATCGGCTGGGCATTCGAAACGTTGAGCCCAGCCTGGTGTTGGTTGCGGTGGTGTGGTACGCGATTCGCGTCGAGCCATGGCGCGCCGGCGCCTACGGCCTCGCAGCCGGCATCGGTGAAGATGTGCTTTCCTACGGAACCGGCGGAGCTTGGACGATCTCGACCGCCGCGGTGGCCATCGTTGCAAGCATGATCTCCCGCGGGTTCTTCGCCGACTCGATTCCACTGGTCGCGACCATCACGTTTGTTGCAACGCTCGTGCGCCAGCTGATCTTCTGGGTCGCAATGGGCTTTGAAGGCTACCCCAGTGGGCTTGGCATGATGCATTTTCACGAAGCGCTCTTTGGAGCGTTGCTCAACGCGGCGGTGATGATGGTCGTGATGCTGGTCAGCCGGCGCTTCGATACCCGCTACGCATGATCATCGATCGGCGGCGCGCACCGCGCGTTTCCTGGGAGCGCTCGCCCTGGCGCATCGCCGGATTCATCGCGATCCTGGGCATTGCCGTCATCGCGTTGGTCGTGCAGCTCGTGCAAGTTCAGCTCGTGCAAGGCGAACGCTACCGCGCCGCCGCGCTTGAAAACCAAGTGCGACTGATCGAAGTCGCCGCTCCGCGTGGAATGATCTACGACCGCGACGGGCACGTTCTGGTGCGCAGTCGTCCGTCATTCGTCGTTGGGTTGATTCCCTCGGAGATCACCGACATCGACGGTGAATTGTCGACGCTGGCGCGCACCCTCGGCATCGATCAAACCAAACTGCGCTATCGCCTGCTGCACCACCGCGGCGTGAACTACGAGAACTTCGCCCAAGTGCAGACCTATGAGCCTTACGGGCCGGTGGTGCTTGCCAGCGATCTTCCGGTGGCAAAAGTTGCGCGGCTTTCCGAGCTCGTCGGCGATTTGCCCGGTGTCGATTTAGAGGTCCAGCCGATTCGCGACTACCCGCTCGGTGCAACCGGCGCGTCGATCTTCGGCTACGTAGGGCAGATCACCGAGACCGAATACCAGAAGCTCAAACATCAGGGCTACACGCCCAACGACGTGATCGGCAAGGACGGGCTCGAGTATGTCTACGATTCGTATCTGCGCGGTGAACCCGGCGGACAGCGCGTGGTGGTCGATGCACAAGAACAAGTCGTTCCGAGCATCAAACTGCCCTCGAAAGCGGCGGTTCCCGGCGATACGCTGATCACCAATGTTGACGGTCGCCTCGAACAGATCGTGCAACGTGCGCTCGACGAAGGCATCGCCAAGTGGGCGCACGGGCGCAAACTTGCGGGCGCGGTCGTCGCGCTCGATCCGTGGACCGGCGGCGTGCTTGCGATGGCAAGCTATCCGGAGTTCGACCCCAACGATTTCGCGGCCGACAATTGGAAGCGTGTCTCCAAGTATCTGCTCGATCCAACCGACCCGCTCTTCAACAACGCGATCGGCGCGGCGACGCCGACCGGCTCAACGTTCAAGATGGTGACGGGGAGCGGCGTGCTCACCGAGGGTTTGGTCAAACCCAAAGAAGTCGTCTACGACAGCGGACAATGGAATTGCGGTGGCTACATCGCGCGCGATATCGCGTCAGGCGGACTCGGCAACACCACCTTCGTTCCGGCGCTGGCCGCGTCGTCGGACGGATTCTTCTATCAGATGGCGTGGCGCCTCGGCATCACCCGCCTGACCAAGTGGGCGCACCTCTTCGGCGTCGGCAGCAAGACCGGCATCGATCTGCCCGGCGAGAACGCGGGCAATTGGCCGACCAACGCGTGGGAGATGAAAGTCTTCGGTGTCCCGATGGAACCGAGTGAAGTCTGTATGCTCGGCATCGGACAAGGTGCGATGCAAGCGACACCCCTGCAGATGGCCGACATCGCGTCGGCGGTGATCAACGGCGGAACGCTCTACCGTCCGGAGATTGTGCGCGAGATTCGCACACCGCAGGGGCATATCATCAAAACGTTCGAGCCCGAGGTTATCCGCCAGGTTCCCGCGACGCAAGAAGCGCTCAAACTCGTGCGCGAGGGCATGGGGAAAGTCACCGATCCCGGCGGCACCGCTTACGGGTTGAAGATTGCGGGGCTCCCGTTCTCGGGCAAGACGGGTACGGCCGAAACCGGCAACGGCGCGGGCGCGAACACGACCTGGTTTATCGCCTGGGCGCCGTCGGATCACCCCAAGATCGCGATGGCCGTCTTCGTCGACCGCAGCGGCGGTTACGGCGCGACCGTCGCCGCGCCGATCGCGCGCGACATCTTAGTGAAGTATTTCAACAAGAGCGCGGCGTACGCACCTTAAAGGTGCAATCACGTAAAGCTGCTCGTGCCCTAGGGTTGCTCGCTTGCTTGTTATTATCGGCTTGCGCAGGCGGTAGCTTCGTTACGCCTCCCTCCGGCTCGACGTCGGCCTTAGAGCTCAATCCATCGCCGGTCGAACTCACCTCTGACGATCCGTCCGCCATTATTACGGCGCAAGGCGACACGGCAGGCGTGCAATACACGCCGAGCGCCGATCCGTCGTGCACGAATGCTACCGGCAGTCTTGCCGTCGCGGGCGACGGCGTCGCCCAGCTCGACGTCGCTGGCGCACCATTGCTCTTCATTGCGGTTGCGACGGGAACACCACCGTCGTCGTGCACGATGACCGTAACGGGATCCGACGGCACTTCAGTGACCGTGGGGATGCAGTACAGCGTCGTGACGCTCGAGACGGACATCATGAATGCGGCGACGCTGCGAAACCTCGCGATCACGCGCAACGCAGTGATCCCCTCGACGGTCACGATCGATAGCCCGACCGATGTCGTGATGGTGGAAGCTTCGGGCTTCACGGGTACAACCAAATCACACGTGTCGTGCAGCGGGACGGCGCGCGGAGTCGGCGTCAGTGTCATTCCGTCGTCGTTCAGCGGTTCGGGAACGGTTGCCATTGCACCGTACGGGCAAGGTGCGCTTTCCGGGACGTGCACTGTCACCTTCACCGATTCGACGTCGGCCAAGCAGCAGTTGACCGTCACGCTTGCGGCCGCTGCATTGAACAAACTCACGGTGACCCCAAGCAGCGCGCAGTTCGCGTGCGCAGGGGACTCGCCGCAGACGTGCACGACACCGAACGTCACGATTGCCGAGACCGGCGCGACGCTCTTCAAGATCAATAACCGGCCGACACTCGTGAACTCGTGCGCGAACCTCTTCAACGGGCCGTTGAAAATGTCGACGGGTGACGGGAGCTATGCGTCGTCTGTCGCGGGACCGCAAGCGACGGTCTCATTCTACGGTCTGTTGCTTACCCCGACGCTGAGCTGTAAGAAGATCGTCATCGGCGACGGCGGCGCGCAGACCGTCGCCGTTCGCGTCAATGCGCAACTCGCAAGCGGCGGCACCCCCGCGACCGCGCCGTCATGCAGCGGGCCTGCCCCGCTTGCGCCCGCCGCAAACGCGCCGCACGGCATCTACGTGTGGAATCCCTACCGCGAGGGCGGGGTTGAAAAGCAGATCGAGCAGTACGTGCTCGGCCCCGGCACCGGAGCACCGCTCGATCCCGATTTTTGCGGCGCCAGCATCGTCGTCGTCTGGTCGGATATCGAGACGAGCAAAGGCACCTACGATTGGTCCGCTATCGATTCATTGATCGCGCCGTACGCGCGACCGGGCTTGCGCGTCAATCTGCTCCTGTCCGACGCTTCGGAAGAGTGTTGCACCAATACCGAAACCCCGACGTGGATCTTCACGCAAGAAGGCGTTGGGCAAGTCCAGTGCCCGGGTCAGCCGCCGTACCCCAACTGGCTCGACCCGACGTTCGAGAAGGACTACAAAGCGTTCATCGATGCGATGGTCGCGCATTATAGCAGCGGTGGCGGCGATCCGTACACCTCGAGCATCGGCTACATGCGGTTTGGCATCGGCGCCGGCGTTGAAGCGTACCCTGGACATCTCGAAGGGGCGAACACGACTCCGCAACCGTGTCTCGACGCGTGGCTCGCGGCAACGCCGCCGTTCTCCTACAACGCATGGCTGCAGTACACTCTCGGCATCGTCCACAATCTCGCCCAGCAGACCACGGACAAACAGTTGATGATCTCGCTCAACTACGTCTCGGAATACGATGCGTCGAATCCGAACGATGCGTACAGCTACGCCGACGCCGTCGCTGACGTCGCCGCGCCGCTCGGGATCGCGATGGGCGTACAGAACCTCGGCATCAGTTTTAACGGCGTTCCGGTCGCCGGCGCAAATGTGGCTCCGACTGCGTGCGATCAGATGGCGCAGTCCGAAGATATCTACTGGTGTCAGGTCTATATGCGGCACGACCGGGTCGTGCCGTTCGAGTTTCAGCCCATCGTGTCACCGATCAGCCCTGACGGGTACGACATCACGATTGCGCACATTTTCCAATACGGAATGGATAACAACGCACAGATCTTCGAGATCTACCCGCAAGATTGGGTATTTAAAGACGATCCGGCCGAGTATCCGTCGTTCACCGCCGCAACGCAGGCCGACTATAACGCGGCGTTCTCCGCCACGTCATTGATCTTAGGGCGAAATCACTGAACGAAAGCTCTACCCCCGCGACGAGATAACGATCAGCGCATCCTCGGCGGCATCGCGGATGTCGGCGCTTTGGGCTGAGTCGCGCAGGCGTCGGAGTTCCGCAACGCTCGTTGCATCGCCGGCGGTCAGAAGCTGGTCGATGCGCTCCAAGGATTCCGGAGCACGCTCGGGCGCCGGCCCCGCGCGGCGCTCGCGTCGAACCAGGACGGTGCCCAACGCAAAGAACAGCGCGCCCACCACAAAGACAACGAGGAGGATCGTGGCGCCTGAATTATTCGAGAGCAATCTGTGCCGCGCCGCGCAACGCATCGATTGCGTTTGCTAGCGCACCATCGAGCGTACGATTCACGCTCGATGTCAGGACTCGATGGAACTCTTCGATCGGCAGCTCGCTCAACACGGAGAGCACGTGCAGCAGTTCGCCGCGATACGCCTCGAGTGCTTCGGAACGCTCGCTGCCGTGATAGATCGCCGTACCCAGCAGTTGCGCGTTGAGCAGCCACGGCGTAACCGCGCCGAGTGGCGCCGATTCGAGATCCGGTAAAAGTGATTGCACGACATCGAGCTCGATCGCGCCGGACACGCGCACGATGCCCTCGCCCGGTGCGCGCGGTGATGCCGTCGGCGCAAAACTCAAACTCTCGACCACATCTTGCAAGGCTTCGCGGCTCTCGCGGTCTTCGAGGTCTTTGCCCGTAATCGTTAAGCGCGGCATGCGCAAGCGCACGAAGAGTTTCTCGAGCGGCGCGCGCAGCGCCCGGCTTGCATTTGCAAAGGCCTCGTCGACCGACGCCGGCGCGTCTTGCGCATGCTCGGGGAAGAGCAGGCGCACCGCAAAGAGGTGCTGCACGAGTCCGCCCGCGCTATTGCTGCGCTCGAGCATGCGCAGCGTATTACTCAGGCGATCGGGCGAGAAATCGAGATACAGTACGGGAACTTGAACGCGTTCGACGCTCGCCGGTGAAACCGGCGGCTCGACGGGCAGTTCTTGCGCACCGGCGATCGTGATCGATTCGACCAGCTCAGTGATCGCTCGCGGCGCTCGCTCGGCCACAGGTACCGGCGGCGCCTCGGGTATTGGCTCGGGTTCGGGAATCGGTGGGAGCAGGTCGGCAACTTTGTCGACCGGGAAAATTCGAGCGATCGAGATCGGCGTGCCTGCCGTCGATTCGCTCAAACTGGGTTGCGCCTGCACGCGTACGGTCGGTGCGGCAACGGCGAAAGTCGTGCCCTCGCCCCACTCGAGAATCGCGCGCGTGTCGAGCGCGGTTCCCGCGGCGAGCGGCGCCATCACCATCATCTCCCAGCGGATACGCAGATCGACACTGGGATTGACGTCGGCGAGGACGAGGCCGCGGGCCGACCACAACTGCGAAGCACCCGAATCATCGGCGATCGTCATCCCGTTGATCGTCGTCGATGCCGGCATGTAGACCGCGAGATTGGTGGCGACGACGCGCACGGTCAGCCGATCGGCCGGGCCGTCGCCCTCGTTGCGCAAACGAATTTCATAGTAGAGCCGCTCGCCCGCGTTGACACTCTCCGAGGGAATCGCGAGAATCTGCGCACCCTGCGCGAACTGCGCTTGCGCGAACGTCGTGACGTCGAGTGGCGCAAACTGGACCGGGCTGATGCCCTTGCCATGCAGCCAGCCTTCGAGCGTCAGCGTGCGATTGTTCTCCACCGCGCGCGTCAGCCGCAGCGTGATCCGCGACTCGTGCGTCGTCTCGGCCGGAATGTCCGCGAACGCCAGCCCATCGCGATCGCGCCGCGCGTCGACGGCGCGCTCGATCGTCAGCTCCGGTGGAAGGGTGAGCGAGAGGCGCGCGTCGCGCAACACGTCGGAGCCCGCGTTCAACACGCGCACGATGGCATCGACCATACGTCCTGGGCGCATCGGTTCGTGGGAAACGAGTTCCCACGCCACGCTTTCGACTGACGGGCGCGAACGTATGACGGTCGTTGCGGTGCCGAGATCGATCGCGCCGCCGCTGTGCTCGAGCACCGCGCCCAGCGTGACCGACGAGCGGTCGGGAACGCGTGAAGCAATCGTGGTGAGGACCGTGAAGATGCGCTCCTGATGCGGATGCACGAAGCCCAGCGCAACCGGCACATCGTAAGGAATGGTATCGTCCGCGGTCTCGCCGATGCGCAGATCGGTGAGGTACAGCCCTGGAATCAGGCGCAACCGTACATCGGATTCGGGCGCCGTGCCGTCATTGAAGACGTGCACGGTAAAAGCAAGCTCTTCACGCGCTTGTGCCACGCCGCGATCGGCTTCAACAAAGTTGCGCGCACGACTGAAGCGCGGCGCAACGCGCACGGCTAAGCGCCGCGAGAAGGTGCGCTCGTTGCCCTTCCAGCGCAACGACGCGTCGATTGGCAGCGCAGTATCGGCGGTGGTCGGGACCGCGACGGTCGCAGAAATGCCGGCTTCGACCATGTGGCCGGCCGCAAGCGAGCCGAGCGAAAACGTCAAATCGGTGATCGCGTCGTCGCTTACCGGTTGGCCGTCGACATGCGCCGTGCCCGGTGCGTACACGACGCCCGGCGGTAGGGTGAACGCGATCTGCACCCGTTCGGCGATCCCGGTCCCGGTGTTCAGCGCGCGCAGCACCATCGGGACGCGCATACCGGGCGTCACGACGTCGTCGCTGATCACGGTCAGCGCGGTGTCTTCGCCTTCAAAATCCACCGGCGACGCGACCAAAATCTCGGATGAATGAATCGAAAACTCCGAGGTCTCGCGCGAGCCTACGGTACCGGAGGCCTTCACGCTTGTTCCGTCACCGAGCGGCGAGTCGATCGTGGCTTGATACTCCACGACGACCGACTGCGCGGGCGCGAGCCGCTCGCTCACGATCGTCGAACTATCGTAGTCGAACGCTTCGCCTTCGAGCCCGGCGACGACGCGGCCGTCGATGCGCGCGCTGCGCGCAACGTAGGTCGTGTGATCCGGCGCCGGGAGCACGACGATCACATCGTGCGCGCTCGAGCTGCCGGTGTTGCGTACGACCGCGCGCACGGTAATCGCGTCGCCCGGACGCGGCGTGCTCGGCGCAGCAATGGTGACGAAGGTCGCGCTATTTTGCAGATCCGGACGGCTGCGTACGAAGAGCCGCTCGATGTTCGAACCCACGAGCGGCGTTTGATCGGTAACGAGTGCGGCTTGAAAGACCAGCTCGCTGCCGTCTTCGATCGTCGCGTTGACCCGGAAGACGGCGGTGACGCGTCGTTGTCCGTTGGGCTCAAGGTCGCCAATCGGCGCGCCGCTCGGATCGATGAAGGATGCTTGGGTGAGCGCCGCGTCGTCGATGACGTCGCCGCCGGCGAGGTGCTCGACGCCCTGCGGATGCGCGAAGCGCACGCGAACGCCGGTGGCGGCGGCACCGCCCAAATTCGAAAAAGAAAAGTGCACGCGAATCGTTTCGCCTGGAGTGACCACGCGGCTGGGCTCGAGGACGAGCGTTCGCAAACTCTCGACCAATGCGGGCGAACCCGGCGCGAAGATCCCGGTCAACGACGTCGAAGCCACGTGCCTTCCTTTTAGTCCAAGAGAGCTAACGCCTGCGCGATCCGGTCAGCCCGCGCGCCAGGCTGGCCGGCAAGATACGCTTCGACCACCGGGCGGCGTCCGTGACCGGCCAGCGCGTGCGCAGCGGCGAGCGAGACCGCCTCGGCCGGATCGCGCAGCGCGTGCTCGAGCAACTTCTGCGAGCGTTCGTCGTCGAGCGCCGCAACCGCGAAGACCAAATCGCAGCGCGCAGCTTCGGAGAGCCCGGCAAACTCCTCGCCGGCCTCGTTGGTCCACGCGGTCGTCGCCTGAAGCGGCGCACCTTCGCGCGTTCGCCGTGCTTCCGCCGCGCGACGCGGCGCGAGCCAGGCGTAGAGGCCTAGTAAAATTCCGGCGAGCAGCGCTAGGAGCGCCGCTATCGCGATCACCGACATGCGCTAGACAACGTTTGCGTGCAACGACGTGCGTACCACGTCAAGCGCGGCGTCGAGTGCCACATCGCGACGGCGCTGCAGCGCATCCAGAAACTCCGTGCTGTCGGAGTCGTCAAAGCTATCCAGCCGCGCGACGAGCATCGTGCGGTAATGCGCGAACTGCGCGGTGCCGTCGGGTAAGAAGCGCGCAAGAATCGCCCACGGAAACGCCGAGGCCAGTTCGATTTCTCCCAGACGGTCGCCGAGGTCGGCGATCTCCGCCGGATCGTAGCTGCCGCGCAAAACCACGGCGGCACCCGGCGTCTCGGCGGGCGTGCCCCGCGCGCCGTGCACGTCGTGCAAAAGCCGCTCGAGCGTCGCGCGTGTCGAGGCCGTTTCGATATCCCGCGGCGCGATCACGTAGCTCGGCAAGCGCAGTTTGATGAAAAGCCGATCGGTTTCGTCGCGCAACATCTCGCGCATCGACGCGACCGCGCCGACGTGCGTATCGCCGATCGCTTCGGGGAAGAACGCGCGCATCGCGAACAGATGCGTCACCAGGCCATCGAAACGCGCTTCGTCGAGGAAGCGCAGCACGCGCGCGTGCCGCTCGGCGGTAAACGTCACCGAAACGCCGACGCGGTCGCCCGCGAGCCCGCCATCGACGTCGCTCCCGTTGGTCGCAGCAACCAGCGCGGGATAGTCCGGGCCGGCGATCCGTCCGCCGGATACGTCGCCGTTTGCGCTCACCGGTGTCGCCGGCGGCAATTCCATGAAGCGATCCTCGGTGAGCATCCGCTGACCGCCGCCGAAGGCCGGGCCCACCATACCGTCCAGACCAAACGGCAAGCCGGGAATGGCGTTAGCAAAGACCGGCGTCGCGCGCACCTTGAGTTCGTTTGAGGGCATTTCGTCGTGGCGCTCGCCGTCATAGTGCACGGTCGCAACGCGCATGATCGCTTCACCGGCGGGCAACCCGTTGTGGACCACGTCGCGAAAACGGATCGTCGCTTCGACGCCGGGATCGACGTCGTTGAGCACGATCCCGCGTTCGCTCGAGAGCGCCGAGAACACGCCCACGTCGCGAATCGGCACGTCGTTGACGGTCGTCGAATTCGGAACGTAGATCAGCGACTGCGGCTGCGCGCAGTAAATTTGCACGCGTCGCGCCGGACCGTCGCCGCCGTTGCGGACGTGCAGCGTCCACTCGATCGTTTCGCCGACGTCCACCACGTCGATCGGCTCGCTGCGCAGTGAACCCACCGAGAAATCCGGTTCGGCGGTCGTCGCAATGGTCAAGCGTTCGAGTGGAACGGGCAGCATCGCGTCGGCGGTGAGCACACCGTCGACGGTGACCGGATATTCCTTGGCCAGACTGCGCAACAGGCGCAGGCCAAGCCGCGCCTCGGCGGTGGCGCCCGGACCGATCTCACCGAAGACGAGCTTGGACTTCTCGCGCGTTGCGCCATCGACGGTTTCCAGCCGCGCCTCGGGTGAAATATAAAGCCGCACGCGCACGTTGTGCGCCACGTCGCTCCCGACGTTGGTAATGTGGACCGCGACGTCGGCGAGTTGATTGGGTCGCAGCACCTCGTCGCTTTCCAGACGCAAATCCGAGCTTTGCGGCGAGAACGAAGGATGCGAGTCGACCCGCCAGGCGACTTCGCCGAGCGGCGTTTCACCGAGTTCGCGTGAGTGCACGCTTGCGCCGACATGCAATTCGCTGCGATCGGCATAAGGCGTGCGAACGCGCGCACGCAGCACGAAGCGGCGCTGACTGTACGGATCGATCGTGCCGATCTCGGCGGTGTCGCCGTCGAGTGACACGCGCGACGACTTTTCGGTGAGACGCACTTCATCCAGCGCCGGGTCGATGCGCAGGTGCAGCACCATGTCGGTTGCGCTGGTGCTGCCTTCGTTGGCGACGGTGATCGTGGCTTCGATCTCTTCGCCCGGCTTGACCACCTCGCCATGCATGCGTGCGATCGCGTTGCGCCGCGATGGGAGCGACGGTTCGGAGTGGATCGCCACCGTGCGCTCGAAGCGGCGTTGCGAATCGTCGCCGCGGGCCGGCTCCCACGCGATCGTCGCGGCAATCTCGATGGTCGAACCATCCGGGAGCGGCGAGATCACGATTGCTTCGCAGAGCAGGTCGACGCGCTCTTCGGCATCGACGCGGCCCAGATCGAAGGTCAGCGTCTCGCGCTTCTTGGCCTCCTTTATTGGGCGCCCGTCGATCAGCGTCGCGCCGCGCACCGGCACGACGGTGTCGGGCAACTCGAGCGATGCGGTGACGTTCTCGGCGGCGGCGGAACCGGCGTTGAACGCGCACAGCGTCATGGTGATGCGCTGCCCGGGACGCACGTCGTAGGCCGGCTCGACCAAAAACGTCGTCCGGTCGTCTTCAAAGTCGGGCGTCGACCGCACGACCATCGAAGCCGGCTCGAGCGCGAACGCCGCGGTCTCTTGCGAGGCGATGTGGGCGTGCGCGACGATGGCCGTGCCGTCGTGCAGCGGCGAGGCGATCTGCACCCGGTACACCAGGGTCGAGCTGGCGCTTGCAGCCAGCCCCGCGGTGACGATCGGTGCGTGCACCCGGTCGAAGGGCTGACCCAGATCGCGCTCGATTTCGCGCCCGTTGACGCGCGCGGAGTTGGGGACGTAACGCGTGTGCTCCGGAATCGGCGACACGACGACCACGTCGTGCGCACTCGACTCGCCCGCGTTGTGCAGGCGGACGGTAATCGTCGCCTCGGCGCCGGGCACCGGTTCTGAGCGGGCCTCGATCGTGATGCCGGTCAAGGTATTTTGCAGCAGCGGACGGCTGCGGGCGATCAGGCGGACGATGTTCGAGCCGACCGGCGGCACTTCAAAGGAAGCGACCGCGGCCTGCAACTCGATCATCGTGCCATTCTCGATCGCGCCGGCCACACTATAGGAAATCTCGATGCGCCGCTCTTCGCCCGAATCGATATCACCGATGTGGGCGCCGCTGCGCGAAAGAAGCGGCGAGTTGCCTTGCTCGTCGTCGAGGCTGACGCTGTCGAGTTGCCCGGTCCCGACCAGGTAGACCAGGCCGTCGGGGAGGTTGAAGCGCACACGCACACCGGTCGCCGGTGCGCCGCCTTGATTGCGGAACGTAAAGGTCGCGCGTACCGTCATCCCAGGTTCCAACTCGCGGTCGGGCGAAACGACGAGCGTCCGGAGTCCCTCCGGTAAAGTCGGTGCTCCCGGCGCAAAAACTTCAGATAAGGTGCGCATGACGCGGTGAACGTTCGCCGTGCGCGGGTCGCTACCTTGAGGAGATAATTCCGTTATGCTCGCTACGCAAAAGTCGTTCGTTACACGTGCCCTTTCGCGCCTCGGTTCTGAGAACGCATTCGCGATTCTTGCGCGCGCGCGAGAGATCGAGGCGACCGGACGGCGTGTTGTACACATGGAGATCGGCGAGCCGGACTTCGATACGCCCGAAAATATCAAACGCGCCGCAGTGGATTCACTCATGGCGCACGACACGCACTATACGCCGTCGCAAGGCACGCTTGAATTGCGCGAAGTAATCGCCGACTATGCGACGCGCTTTCGCAAGCTGTCCACGCCGTATACGGCCGCGCACGTCACGATCTCGCCGGGTGCGAAGCCGATCATCTGGAACATTCTCTCGGCGATTCTCGATCCGGGCGATGATTTCGTCTACTTCGATCCTGCGTATCCGGCGTATGCGTCGGCCTCGAGCTATCTGCAAGCCAACGTCATTCGCATTCCGTTGCACGAAGAGCACGGTTGGCGTATGGATCTCGACGAGCTGGCGAGCCGCGTGTCGGACAAGACCAAAGCGGTCGTGATCAACTCGCCGCACAACCCGACCGGCGGCGTGCTGTTGCGAAGCGATCTCGAGCGCATCGCCGAGCTTGCCCAAAAGTACAACTTTTTGGTAATCGCGGACGAAATCTACAGCCGCAATTTTTATCTCGACAGCGAGTACCTCTCGATCGCTTCGCTCCCCGGCATGCAAGAGCGCACGGTCATCGTCGACGGCTTCTCGAAAGCGTACGCGATGACGGGCTGGCGCTTAGGTTATGCGATTCTTCCCGAAGAGATTTGCAAAGCGGTCACGCTCTTCAACAACAACACGTTTAGTTGCGTCACGTCGTTCGTGCAAAAAGCAGGCATCGAAGCCTTGACCGGCACCGACGCGCCGGTGCGCGAGATGAACGAGATCTTCCGCGCGCGCCGCGACAAGCTGGTCAAGGGACTCAACGCCATCCCCGGCGTGAGCTGCACGCTGCCCGAAGGCGCGTTCTACGCCTTCCCCAACGTGTCGCAGATCACGACCGACGACAAAGCGCTCGCGAGCTTCATCTTAGAAGAAAGCGGCGTCGCGTGCGGCGGCGGCTCGAGCTTCGGTCCGGCCGGTAAGGGCTACTTGCGCTTTTCGTACGCCGCCTCGATGGAAGACATCGACTACGCGCTGCACCAGCTCGCGGAGTACATCCCGAAGTATAAGGGCTAACCTCGCCCTTTTGTCATCCCGAGCGTAGCGCTCACCTTGTCATCCCGAGCGTAAGCGCGAAGCGCTGTAGTCGAGGGAAGCGAATCCCCGGTATCGCTCGCGAAGACGCTCGTCGCGGCACGTCCTGTACCGCTCCTGCTGCGCGAGTTTTGCGCCACAACCAAATGAAGTTCGCATCCTGCGAATGGCGCAAAACTTCGAGCCTTCGCTTAGCGACACCGGGGACTGCGTCCCTCGACTACGCTTCGCTACGCTCGGGATGACAAAACACTAGAGCGATAGCCACGTCGCGGTCGCCATGGCGCCGAGCAGTTCGCCGTTGGCGTGCGCGATGTCCTTATCGTCGTAGATGCTGCCTTTGCCCGACGTGCGGTTGATATAGAACGCGAACGCGACGTGATGACCGTTGCGCGTCGTCATGTACCCAGCCAGGCCTTTGGCGGTGATGATCTCGCCGGCGTTGAGCTCATCGGCGGCACCGAACGTTCCGGTCTTCGCAAAAACTTTGCCCGCAGCGGGCGAGTCATTTTGGATGTTGAACAGCGTGCCGTCGACGCCCATGATCGGCAGCCCATTGTGGAAATCATCGTACCACGGCTGCGTACGCACCCACGCGAGATAGTGCACCATGAAATCCGGCGTGAAGAAGGCTGAAACGCCGAGACCGTCTTCCATCGACGCGCTGTTGACGTCGAGCCCTGCTTTCACGAGCATCGCGCGCTCGAGCGCAAAGCCTTGCGCGAGCAGATCGGTGTGGGGCGCGGGCGCAAGGTGGACCGCCCAGGTATAGGGTCCCATCGCCGCGTGCAGATTATCGCTGAGCTTGAGCGTGATGCGCACGTCTTGCGACAGTGGTGGCGACGTATGCGTAGCGACGAGGTTCGCTGCAGTGTAATTCGCTTTCGCCGTCGCCGGATCGAACGGTGCTGCGCCTGGGTGTGCGGTGATCGTAATGCCCATGCCTTGCAAGATGAAGGCAAAAGCCATCTGCGCGAAGACGTCGGGGTTGGGTACCCGGTACGCGTAGAGAATCGTTGGTCCAAGCGGTGTTGCACCCGTGATCGTGACGACGTGCGTCCCGTCGGGCTGCGTCACGTCGTTGCTCATGTCGATGCTCGGTTCGCTGCCGGCTTTGCCGGTCGTGGCCTTGTTGACGAAACGTACGTATGGCGTTTGCGGCGAGACCGTGATGCTTGCCGCATCGCCGGCGTGCGCACCGGGCACCATTGTGATATCGACCACGTTGTCGTTGAGGATCATCGGCGAGACCATCGTACCCGTGCCCCCTTCGGGCCCCGGGCTTGCAAAGAGCGATGCATCGACGACAACGCGTCCGTCGATCGCTTTGATGCCGCTGCTCGCCACTTGCGCCGCGAGTTGGCGCAGCACGATCAGCGGATCGCCCGGAACCGCTTTGGTGTGGGGTGAGCCGTCGTAGGCGTGATCTTCGTTCTCGAATGCGAGCGTACCGTCGGGTTGAATGCGCTGCGAAATATTCGGGTCGCCGCTCGCAACGAACACCAGATCGCCGTGCAGCGTCCCCGTAGCGTCGACTGGACCGGTACGGTACACCGGCGTCGTCCAGCGAAACCCTGGACCGAGCAGCGCAAGGCTCGTACCCTCGGTGAGAAGCTTGGTCGTTGACGCGGCTTCCATCAACGTCTGTGCGTTACGCGCAAAGAGCACGCGGTGCGTATCGAGATCGTAGACCTCGCCCGCGACAATTGCGTGGTGCAACAGCGGCGTCGCGAGAATCTGGGTCATCGTCGGCGGTCTGCTTTGTACCGCGGCAACCAGTGCACCAAAGGCAAGCAACAGCACGATTAGTCGCTGATTCATGCCCGCGTCATTCGGCCCGACAATTCCTTAGTCCGGCCTCCGTTGCTACGGGAACGGCCCCGCTGGGAGGTTTAGCCTGCGCGCGACGGCGGTATCATTCTGTCGGGTACACGAAGAATGCACCCGATAAACGAGGCCCGGTGTGAGTAAGCACCGGGCCTTTCGGTTCTTACGTCAGGCGCATCGCGCGTTTCACGTCGCCCAGCACCCCGGCTGCAATCTCGCGCGTGCGTGCGGTGCCCTTCCTCGATGATGCGATCGACCTGCGCTGGATCGGCGCGATAAAGTTTCAGGCGCTCGCGGACCGGACGCAGATATTCGTTGAGCTGCTCGGCAAAGTCGCCCTTATCGGCCACGCATCCAAGCGCCCCTGAGCGGCACTCCGCAGCAATGCCGTCGACCTTGAGCGGATTGACGAATTTCCACAGCGCGAACACCGGACAGACTTCGGGACGTCCGGGATCCCCGCGCCGAATCTTCTGCGGATCGGTGACCATCGAACGCACTTTTTTCGTCGTCATTTCGTCGTCGTCGGCGATAAGGATCGCGTTGTCGTACGACTTCGACATCTTGCGCCCGTCGGTGCCCGGCACTTCGGCAAATTCGGTGAGCGTCGGGTGCGGCTCTACTAAGACGTCCGCGCCGTTGCCGTAGAGATAATTGAAGCGGCGCACGACCTCGCGCCCGAGCTCGAGGTGCGCAACTTGATCCCGGCCCACCGGCACGCGTTCGCCCCGCACGATCGCCACATCACACAGCTGCAGCAGCGGATAGCCCAAGAATCCGGCGGTAGCAATCTGCGCGCCAAGTGCCTCGATCTGGCTTTTGAAGGTCGGAACGCGCTCGAGCCACGAGAGCGGCGTGATCATCGAGAGCAAGGTGTACAGTTCAGGGATCTCGGGCACCGCCGATTGCAAAAAGATCGTCGCCTTGTTGGGATCGACACCGGCGGCGAGCCAGACTGCAACCATCTCGTTGCGCGCATCGCGAATCGCTTGCGGGTCCTCAAAGCCGGTCGTGTACGCGTGCAAATCGGCGATTTCGAAATACGCGTCGGCGGTATCGCAATAATTCGCCCACTGGGTCAGCACGCCCACAAGGTGGCCGAGATGTAATCCGCCGGTCGGGCGCATGCCCGACATCACGCGTGGTTTGGCAACGGTTGCAGTCATCGGGCGTTCAATACGAGCTTTTCGCGGACAAGTCCGCGTGCGAAGCGCACCGCGTCGCGCAATTCATCGCCGCGTCCCAGTGCAACAGCCAGCGCCATCGCAAGCATACAGCCCGTGCCGCGCATCTCGGCATCGATCCGTTGACCCGAAAATGTCTCGACGCCGTCGGGGTCGGCCAGCACGTCGCAGGGTTCGCCCGCGAGGTGTCCCCCTTTGAGCAGCACCGCGCGGGCGCCGCGCGAACGCAACGCGACCGCAGCCTCCACGAGCTGGGCGCGGCCGATCTCGCGTCCGAGCAAAGCGCCCGCTTCATCGAGATTGGGGGTCAGCACCACCTGCGGCAGGGTCAGGAGCTCCGCCCCAATCGCCTGCAGTGTCCCCTCGCCGGCGAGCGCGCCGCCGCCGGTCGCGAACACGACCGGATCGACGACCACCGGAAGATCTCGGGCCGCAAGGGCCATGGCGACAGCGTGCACGACAGCCGGCGAACCGAGGGCGCCCACGCGAACGGCCGTGACCAGCTCCCACGGAACCGCCTCGAGCTGCGCTTGCACGGTGGCGGGCGAAAGCGGTTCGAGCGCGCGCACCCCGTGGGCATCCTGCGCGCTAATCGCCGCGAGCACCGTGAAGACCCGCACGCCGAGCTGGGCGCCGATGCGTAGATCCAGGCCAACGCCCGCGATGTTCCACGGGTGCGTCGTCCCAATGGAGAGGACCGCTACTTCACCCATCCGAGACGCTCGTACAAACCGAAGCCGGCGTCGACCAATGCCGAAAGCTCCACCAGCAGCTCGCGCTCGGGACGCACGAAGTTGAAGCACGAGCGGCCGTGCAAGCGCTTTTTGAGCGCATCGCTCACGCTGCCCAACAATTCGGGATGCGAGTAGATGGGCGAAAGATGAAAGCTCACGAAAGCGCGCCGGATCTGCACGCCGCCGAACGGCATCGCGCGTTTGAAGTCCGACACGTACTCGCCGTCGAGCATGTAGAACGTCGCCGTATCTTGCGCTGCGTGCAGCCGCGCGGCGTACGGCACGAGCAGTCCCTTGAGCACCGCAAACGTGCCGGCAAAATCACGCGTCGCCGGCATGCCACCGCTCCACCAGCGCTCGCGCGGCAACGCCCGGATCCGATGCGCTTGCGACCGCAGAAATCACCGCCGCCATGCTCACACCGGTCGCGCGCACCGCATCGATTTGCGTAAGGCCGATGCCGCCGATCGCTACCGCCGGGCACCAACTCTCGGCCGCGATCGCACGCAGCCCGTCGATGCCGATCGGCGCGCCCGCATCCTCTTTCGACGCCGTGGCGTACACTGCGCCGATGCCGACGTAGTCCACATCTTCGACGTTCGCGTAGCGGACTTCGTCGACGGTGCCGCACGAGAGGCCGATCAAACGGTCCGCCAGCGCTTTGCGCACCGGCGCCACGCCGGCGAACCCTTCGTCGTCGGGACCGAGATGCACGCCGTCGCATTGGAATTTCAACGCCGCGCGCCAATCGTCGTTGACGATCAACAGCGCCCCGTGCGCGAGCGTCGCCTGACGAAGTAGCTGCAAATGCCCGATGTTCACGCCGGCCTTGGCGCGATATTGCAAGACTTTCACGCCCGCATCGAGCACCGCGCGGCCGATCTCGATCACGCGCGCATCTTCGTTCACGATCACATAGATGCCGCGCAGTCGCTCGGCGCGACGCGCGCGCGCTAGGAGCGCTGCTTCATCCGTCGCCATAACACGATGTTCGCGAGGAGATAGATCGCAAAGACGACCGGGATTCCGACCGCGATCGCGGTGTTGTGACGTTGCAGCGCGATCGGCACGATCAACACGAAACACAGTACGCCGAACATCAGCATCGTGATGAGGCGGGTGAACGGCATCATGGTTCGAGCAAAAGATCCGAGAGGCGCATGAGTTCGTCTTCGTTTGCAAAACGAAATTCGATCTTGCCGCCCTTGCCGCCGCGCACCAGCGCGACGTGCGTGCCGAACCGCTCGCGCAAGCGCGATTCGAATTCGGCCTCGTCGGGCGAGAGTTCGCGCACCCGGCCGCTCGCCGGGGTTTTGACGGCGCCGGTAATTTTTTCCAGCGCACGGACCGACAAGCCGTCGTTTGCGGCGCGGTGCGCTAGCTTGAGACGATCACTCACCGGTGCCGCGAGCAGTGCGCGCCCGTGCCCGGCCGACAGGCGTCCGTCGACCAGCATCACCTTGATCGCATCCGGGAGTGCGAGCAAACGCAAGGAATTTGCCACCGCCGGACGGCTGCGCCCCAGGCGCGCGGCGAGATCTTCCTGGGTAAAACCGTACTCATCCATCAGGCTAGAAAACCCGGCGGCTTCTTCGATCGGATTGAGATTCTCACGCTGCAGATTTTCGATGATCGCGACTTCGAGCGAATCCCGATCGTCGGATTCGCGCACGATGGCGGGAATCGTCGGACGTTGCAGGGTTGCGCAGGCGCGCCAACGGCGCTCGCCGGCCACCAGCTCGAAATTCTCACCCCGTTTGCGCACGATGATCGGCACGAGCACGCCGTATTCGCTGATCGACGCGCGCAGATCGTCCATCGCGGCTTCATCGAAATGCTTGCGCGGCTGAAATGGATTGGGGGTGATCCGCGCGACCGGAATTTCGCGCAGCGCTTCTTGCGCGGAGGGTGAGGTCGGCAGCGGCCCATCGCCGAGCAACGCGCCCAGGCCCTTGCCCAACCCGCGCTTGGGTTGCGTCATACCGATGCGTGCGCTCCGAGCAGTTCTTTGGCAAGCGAAATGTAGGCTTGCGCGCCGCGACTCTTGACGTCGAAGAGAATTACCGGCTTGCCGAACGACGGCGCCTCGGAGAGCCGGATGTTGCGTGGGATCTGCGTTTTGAACATCTGTTGCGGAAAGTATTTTTCGAGCTCGTCGAGCACTTCCATCGCGAGACGCGTGCGTCCGTCGAACATCGTCACCAGCACGCCGCTCACGTGCAACGACGGATTGAGCGCTTCGCGCACGCGGCGCACAACCGCGGTGAGTTGCGAGAGTCCTTCGAGCGCGTAGTACTCGGCTTGCACCGGAATGATCGCTTCCTCGGCTGCGGTCAGCGCATTGATCGTGAGCAGGCCCAGCGACGGCGGGCAGTCGATCAAGACGAAATCGTAGCGCGAGGCGACGGGTTGAAGCGCTTGACGCAGGCGCGTTTCACGCGAGAGCATCGACACCAGTTCGATCTCGGCGCCCGCCAGATTGATCGTTGCCGGCACGAGGGTGAGCGTGTCGATCTCGGTGCGCACCGCGACGTCGTCGATGCTCGCCTCCTGCATCAACACGTTGTAAATGTCGCGTTGCATGCCGTGTTTGTCGATACCGAATCCCGTCGTCGTGTTGCCTTGCGGATCGCAATCCACGACGAGCACGCGCCGGCCTTCAACGGCGAGCGCGGCACCAAGATTAACGGCTGTCGTGCTCTTGCCGACGCCGCCTTTTTGATTTACGAGGGCGATAATCCGACTCAACCGATGGCTCTGTCAAGAACGGCGAGATAGCCGTCCAATAGCGTGAGGAGAACTTCGCGCTCGTTACGCTCGGGGCGCTCCGTGACCTGCTCGAACAACCAGTGCAGCGCTGCGCCGACGCGCGCATCGCCGCGGAATTCGCTTGGCGCGAAACCGTGGCGCACCATTGCCGCAATGACGTCGCTGCCGCTGATTGCAAGGTCAGCAACCGAGAACGCGGGCTTGCGTTCGACTTCCTCCCAGACCCGTGCTTCAAAACGCTCGTTCGTGTCGTCGCGCTTGGGCAAACCCGAACCCACGATGTCGGCGTGGCGCACGGCGAACTGGCGCTGCAGATGTTCCAGGCCGATGCGCCGGATGAAGCGGCGAATCGCCGCGTCGCTCAGCTCGGGGTCCTGCACGTACATGTGCTGGCGGATGAGGTGCTCGACCGTGTCGATCGTCTCGTTGGAAAAGCGCAGCCGATGCAACATCGCGCCCGCCATTTCCGCGCCGACCTGCTCGTGGCGATAGAAATGCGGGCCTTCCTTCGTCCGAGGCTTGCCGATATCGTGGAGTAAAGCAGCCAAGCGTAGCGTCGCATCCCCCGCCGGAATGGCGTCGAGAGTGGCTAGGTTGTGTTGCCAAACATCGTAAGCGTGCCACTCGTTCTGCTCGACGCCGACGCCCTCGAGGAGCTCGGGCCAAAACTGGGCCAGCACCCCGGTGTCCGCCAGCAGCTGGAGCCCGACCGAGGGCTTGGGCGCCAAGGCGAAGAGCTTCTGCAGCTCGTCGTGAATGCGCTCGGGCGCAACGGTTCGAACCAGCGGCGCAGCCGCGCGCATGGCTTCGATCGTGGCCGGCGTCGGCTCGTAGCCGAAGCGCGCGGCAAACTGCGCGGCGCGCAGCATGCGTAGCGGGTCCTCATCGAAGGCGACCGGGGTGAGGATGTCGATCCGCCGCGCGCGGATATCGGCCTCGCCGCCGTAGGGGTCGACCAATTCGCCGCCGGGCAGCGCCCGAGCGATCATGTTCATCCGGAAATCGCGCCGCGCCAGGTCGTCCTCGAGCGGAATATCCGGTCCGCTTTGGACCTCGAAATCGCGGTGACCATGCCCGGTCGAGCGCTCGCGGCGCGGCAAAGCCAGATCAACGGTCAAGCCGTCGGTCGTCAGCTTGGCCACTGCAAAGGCCGCTCCAACCAGATCGACCCGCCCCAGCGCCTGCAGGCGCGCGGTCAATTCGCCCAGCGTCAGGCCGGTGACGACGTAATCGAGATCCTTGGCCGGAACGTCGACGCCCTCGAGCTCGGCGCGAAGCTCGTCGCGCACGCGGCCACCAACGGCAAAAAGCCGGCCGGGCGCGAGCGCCTCAGCCAGCCGGCCGTCGAGTGGATGAGGCTGGTACATCGCCTCCTATCGTATCAGTGGCAGCAGATAGGAAAGTTTCACGGCAAACTACCCCGTGAAACAACCTCATCGAGTAAGTGATATTTTTTCAGCATCGCAATAAACCGCCCATACGAATGATCATCGATTTGCTCCCAGGGAAGTGAATAGAGCATTGGCCCGATCCCGAAGCGGAGAGCTGGCCCTCGCATCATGAGCTGCATGTAGTGACGGTCGGCGTGGTGATATGGGCCGTAAAGGTGCGTCCAACGTGTTCGATTGTGGACCCATCGCAGCAAGCGCTCGTGGCGAACGTGCATCTTGAGCGTAATTTGCGGCTGCTTGCCGTCGCCACCGAAATGCCCTTCGCCGATCAAAAGCCCGAGGATCAGCCCCTTCTCGAATTCCGAGAGTTGGTCGCCATTAGAAGTGTCTCCAGAAAGATCGGGTTCCATTATCCCTCCGCGTTGTTCCCCGGGGGAGTTTGTCGTGAAACTTTCCGCTCCCCTGCTCTCGCCGATTCCTATTCCTAGGAGATGACACGGTGCCGTTCGGTCGAACGTGGCAAACGTGAAGATCGGGCTGAGCTACGATCAAGGGTCGCCCAAGTATCGCCTTTATACCGGGGCGCTTATGGCTGCGGCGGAGCAGGCTAATATCGACGTGCAGCCCTTTTGGCTGGCGGGCGCTGACCGCGAGACCGACTGGACCGCGATCCAGACGATGGACGGGCTCATCCTCACCGGCGGCGCGGATCTTGAGCCCGCGCGCTACGGCTTGAGCGACGTCGGCGGTGTCTGCACGACATACCCCGGGCGGGATGACATCGAATGGTCGATCCTCGACGCGGCCCTCGCGCGGCGATTGCCGATGCTGGCGATTTGCCGCGGCATGCAGCTCTTCAACGTGTATCACGGCGGAACGCTCGATCCCGACCTGGCCACGGTCGACAATCACCAACTCGAAGACGACCGCCGGCACGCCATCACGTGTGAGGCGACCGCGGCATTGGCCATTCTCATCGGGCAGCTCGACGGCGAGGTCACCTCGACCCATCACCAGGCCGTCGCGAAGTTGGGGCACGGACTCCAAATTGCGGCACGGCACGCGGACGGAACGATCGAAGCGATCGAGTGGACGCGCCCGATGCGTCGCCCGTGGCTCGCGGCGGTGCAGTGGCATCCCGAGCGCATGGGCCTCGACGAGCCGTTCTCGGGCGCGCTCTTTCGCGGCTTTTTACAGGCCGTCTCGCTCGCGCGCGTTTAGCCGCACGATGCGGCTGAAGGTTCGGAGCACAGGATGTGCGTCCGGCCGCAGGCCGGCCGAATCGTCTAGTCCGAGCAGAGCGGGCGCTTTTCGGGAACACCGGTGCGGCGCGGGAAGCGCGCAGGCGTCGGCCCGGTCTTACGCACGACGATGACGCGCCGCTCGCCCTCGAGCAGCGTTTCGCTCGCGACCAGCCCACCCAGCATCACGGCCGCATCGCTTGAGCGCGTGGCGTTCGCGCTCGTCGATCGTGCCCCGCTGCAGCAGCGCTTCTCCGCCAACGGCGACGAAGGGCAGCAGCAGTTCGATGACGGTCGGAGCGCTCGCGACCGCGCGCGCGGTCCCCGTCACGAAGCCCTCGCGCAGGAGCGCCGCATGTCCCGCGACTTCGGCTCGCTCGGCCACCACCGCCCCCGCGAGCCCCAGTTCGTCCAACATCCGCTCGAGGAAGCGCGCCTTCTTCAACGTGGTCTCGATCATCGTGACCGGTGTGCCGGTGACAATCGCCAGCGGAATCGCCGGTAATCCCCCGCCCGAGCCGATGTCGACCAGCGACTCGCGCACCTGTCCCGCGATGGAGAGGCTGTCGAGAATGTGGGGGGCAAAGTCGGCCGCCGTCTTGGCGCCGGTCAAATTGAACTGACGATTCGCCTCGAGCACGGCGTCACCGTAGGCAACCAAACGATCGAGGTGTTCGGACGGAGCGCCTCCGGCCTCAAGAAGCGCGCGAAGCTCGCTCGCGCTCAACAAAAAGCCCTACGATCGCGATATCCGCCGGCGTGACGCCCGGGATCCGGCTCGCCGAACCAAGCGTACGCGGGCGCTGCGCGCTCAATTTCTCCCGTGCCTCGCGTGAGAGTGCCGAAATATCGGCATAGTCGAAGTCGGCCGGGATAATCGTCCGCTCGCTTTTCGCCGCGCGCTCGATGGCGATCTCCTGACGGCGAACGTAGCCTGCAACTTTGAGCTGGATCGTGAGGCGCTCGCCAATTTCGCTGTCCAGCGGCGGTTCGAAGCGGTCCGCTATGTCACCAAACTCCAAGGTCGGACGCCGCAGCGCGTCGGCTAGCGTCGCGCCCGCATCGAACTCCTGATCTTTGATGCGTTCTGCGCCGACACGCGTGCGCTCGGCGCGCGCGATGCCGGCGCGCAACGACGCCTGACGCGCCTCGTACGCCTCCCACGCGGCTTCATCCACGAGACCGATCTCGCGACCGATCGGCGTGAGGCGCGCATCGGCGTTATCGTGACGCAGAATCACGCGATGCTCGGCGCGCGAGGTCAACATGCGATAGGGTTCGTCGACACCCTTGGTCACGAGATCGTCGATCAACACACCGATATAGGCTTGGCTGCGCGAGAGCCGTAGCGGCTCGCGTGCTTGCACTGCGCGCGCGGCGTTGATCCCCGCAAGTAACCCTTGCGCAGCAGCCTCTTCGTAGCCCGAGGTACCGTTGAGTTGTCCGCAATGATACAACCCGGCAATCCGCTGCGTCTCGAGCGTGTCGTGCAATTCGGTCGGCGGCACCATGTCGTATTCCACCGCATATCCCGCGCGCAACATGACACATTCTTCCAAACCCGGAAGCGTGTGCAGCATTTGAATTTGAATTTCGGCCGGGAGCGAGGTCGAAAAACCGCCGACGTAGAGCGTGGGTTCGTTCCAGCCTTCAGGTTCGATGAAGAGTTGATGCGACGGATTGTGCGCGAATTTCACCACTTTGTCTTCGATCGACGGACAGTAGCGTGGACCGATGCCTTCGATCAAGTCCAGACCATACAGCGGTGAATACAAGAGATTGTCGCGCACGAGTTTGTGCGTGCGCTCGTTGGTCTCGGTGACATAGCACGGTAATTGCGGGCCGTTGAACGTTGCGTCGCTCGTATACGAAAACAGCAACGGCGTGGCACTCGGCGGTTGAACGAGCATGCCGTCGTAATCGACGCTAGTCTTGTCGATGCGCGGCGGGGTTCCGGTTTTGAGTCGTTTGGTCGGAAAGCCCAAGCGGCGTAGCGCGTGCGCAAGACCGACCGCCGGCGCTTCACCGAAACGTCCTTCGGCTTGCACGACGCTGCCACGAAAGGTTTTTCCGCCAAGAAACGTGCCGGTGGCGAGCACGACACAGCGCGCGTCGTAGCGCGCGCCGTCGGTGCAGGTAACGCCGCGAATCCGCCCGTCTTCGATGACGAGATCGTCAACCAAGCCCTGCACGATCGTGAGGTTCGGCTGTGCACGCAAGAGGTCGATGGCCAGCCGCGCGTAGGCCGGCTTGTCCATGAGTTGGCGCAGCGCGCGCACCGCCGGACCTTTGCTCTCGTTCAAAAATCGCGCGTGCAGACTGCACGCGTCGGCCATGCGCGCCATCGCGCCGCCGAGCGCGTCGATCTCGCGCACGAGTTGGCCTTTTGCGCTGCCGCCGATCGACGGATTGCACGGCAGCGTGCAGATCTTCTCGGGATCCCCGGTGACGAGCAGCGTCTCGACGCCAAGGCGCGCTGACGCGAGCGCCGCCTCGACGCCCGCGTGACCACCTCCGACGACGATGACGCTCATCCAGGCCAGCGCTTTAGGGAGTTCGAAACGAAACCCTACTATGATGAGATTTCCTCTTGCCATGGGAGCACTCGCCATCGCGGCGGCGCTCCTCGTTGTGCCGGCGCTTGCCCAAACCCTGAGCATCACCACGAGGCCGACGAACGTAACTCTGAAGATCGGCCAGAGCCAGTACATCTACGTCGAGTCGCGCGGAAGCTGGCCGGGCCTCGCCGGCACCACCTGCGGCGCGTTCCCGCACTCCAAGCCCGGCGACATGCTGGCAGTCAGCAACATGCACCAGATGAAAGGCGAGAATGGCGCAATGTCGTTCGATGTGAAGGCACAGCATCCGGGCACCTGCTATCTCCGCTTCAGCATGCAGGCCGAAACCAAAAACGGAGACGTGAAAGAACTCTATGCGACCACGCACTTCACGGTCACGCCCTGATGAAGATGCCCTTTGCGCTTGCGGTTGCCACATGCACGCTGGCCTTGGCCCTGCTCGCGCCGGCTCCCGCGCGGCGCCTTGGGCGTAGTCGAACAAGCAACGGCCCAGACCGACATCACGGTGAAGCCGTGACGCGCGGGCTGCGCATCAAAGCGCTCGCGGGCCTGGTACTTGCGCTGGCCACCTTCTCGGGCACGCTGATCGATCAAACCACCGGACAGCCGCTTACGCACGTGCTGGTGCACGTCTCCGGCCTAAGCAAAAGCTATGCCACCACCGACGCGCATGGCCGCTTCACGTTCAAGAACCTGCGGCCCGGAGGCTACACGGTCACGGTCGAGTCGAACGACGTGCCGCAGCAAACCTTCAAAGTGACGCTACCCGCCGATCACATCACGGTGCTCACGATCAAGGCCTGCAGCACGACCCTGGACTACCACTGCGCCGCTCCGGGCGGCGGACCCGGCCCGGGGTAAGGTTATGCGGGCGCGGCGTGCGCGCGTAGCCGGAACGAAAACACGATCATGATGATGCCGAAGAGAATCGCGTAGAAACCGATCAGGTAAATCACGGTCAGGATGCCCACGATCGGATAGATGATCAGCAGCACGCCGAAGACGATCGAGAGGATCCCGCCCAGAATCAGCATCCATTCGTTGGGGATCATCGCGCGCAATTGGAAGGCCGCGATCAGTTCGAGGATTCCGGTGAGAATCGCCCAGATGGCGATCGCAAAATAGATCGAAAGCCCGGCGAGCCCCGGGTAGAAGACCACAAAAGCCGCGATCACGATGCCGACGATGCCTTCAACCACGAAGGCGATCCAGCGTTCGTGCGCTTGGGCCGCGCGGAACGCCGAAACGAGCGCGAAGACGCCGTCGACGAAGGCATACGCGCCAAACAAAATGATGAGGGCAAATGCGGTTATGCCCGGCCAGAAAATCGCGAGAAGGCCGAAGATCACGGCGGCGATGCCGCGGATCAGCAACGCCCACCAGTTACGTGCCAAGACTCCAAGCATGTCGTTCTCCTTCACTTACCGATGCAGAAGCGACCAAAGACGCCGCTGAGCACCTCTTCGGCGGCGACGTCTCCGGTGACGTGCCCGAGCGCGGCGTAGGCCTCCTGCAGATCACCGACGATCAGGTCGACCGGTTCGCCGGCGTGCAGCGTTGCACGTGCGGCGTCGAGGGCACGCAGCGCGGCAGCCACCGCGTCGAACTCGCGCGCTGAGGCCAGGTGCGGCCGTTCGAGATCCGGTTTCTCGCTGCCCCAGCCGACGCGGGCCAGCGCCGCGCGGACCGCGCGAATCGTGCCGGGTTCGTAGACGCTGCCGCTGATCGCATCCTCGATCGCCGCCTCGCGCGCGCCGGTTTCCCCAAGATCGGCTTTGTTGAAAAAAACGACGCGTTCGCCCGCCTTGGTTCGCGCGAGCAGTGCGCGTCCCGCGTTCGAGAGGGATGTAGAACCGTCGAGCACCACCAGCGCGATGCGCGCCGACTCGAGCGCGCGCTGCGAGCGTTCGATGCCGGCGGCTTCCAAACGGTCGGCGTGTTCGCGAATGCCGGCGGTGTCGACCAAACGCACGCGCACGCCGTCGATCGCAATCGACTCCTCGATCGTATCGCGCGTCGTGCCCGCAATCTCCGAAACGATCGCGCGCTCTTCGCCCAGCAGCGCATTGAGCAGCGACGATTTCCCGGCGTTGGGCGGACCCACAATCGCAACCGTCACGCCTTCGCGTACCAGTCGTCCGACTTCGCCGTCGCGCTGCAAGCGCTGTAATTCGGCAACGATCGCATCGAGCTCGCGCAACACGCGCGCGCGATCGGGATCGGGCACTTCTTCGGGAAAGTCGATCGCGCCGCTGCAGTCTTCGACGATCGCGCTCAACCGTGCGCGCAGCGCATTGACCTGGCTTGCAAGGCCACCGCCGAGATTGGCCAGTGCGGCGCGCGCCGCCGAGCGCGTCTCGGCATCGATCACGTCGGCCACGGCCGCAGCGGCATGCAGATCCATCTTGCCGTGCATGAAGGCACGGCGCGTGAACTCTCCTGGTTCCGCGAGACGCGCGCCAACGGCGAGCAGTGCACGCAGCACTTCGCGCACGACCATCGGTGAGCCGTGAATCTGCAGCTCGAGGGTGTCTTCGCCGGTGTAGCTGTGCGGCTGCGCCGAAAAGATCGCAACGCCGCGATCGATCTCCTCGCCGCTTTCGTCAACGATCGTGGAATAGTGCGCGTAGCGCGGACGCAACTGGACCGACGGCACGATGCGCGCGGCGATCGCGCGCACATCCGGCCCGCTGACGCGCACGATCGCGATCGCGCCGCGTCCCGGCGGCGTCGCTAGCGCCGCGATCGTCTCGCTCACGGCAGCGACCAGTCTTGGGTCTGACCGAAATTGTAGAGCATGTTGGGCGCAAAACCGTGCAGCGCGGGATTGAGCGCTTCGAATTCCGTCCGTTCGACCAGGAAAATCACCGGGGTCCGGGCGGCGATGCGCTGCTGCATGATGTAGAACTGCTTCGTGCGCGCGGCCGGATCGAGCGTGCGTTGTTGCGCCGCGTAGGCCGCGTCATATTGCGCATCGCACCAGCGCGCGACGTTGGGTCCGTGCGGCGCGCGATTCGCGCACGTCCACGGCTCGGAGGCTTCGGGATCGAGTCCACCGTACCAGCCGCCGATCTCTAGATCGAACTTGCCGTCGTAGAGCACGCCGCCCTCCGCCGGCGGTGCGTAGAGCAAGCTCGGCGTTGCGCCGTCGAGCGTTGCGTCGATGCCGACCGCGCGCAGATTCTCTTGGATCACCGTTGCCACGCTCTTGTACACGTTCTCCGACAGATTGAACGTGATGCGGGCGCTCAGATGCCGTCCGGCGAGCAGCGCGCGGGCCTTGGCCGGATCGTACGGCAGCGCGCGGATCGAGCCGTCGTGTTGCGGAAACAGCGAAGGAATCTCGGTGGTCGCGAGCGCGCTCGAGCCGTGGTAGATCGTTTTCGCGATCGTCTCGCGATCGATCGCGTACGCAATCGCTCGGCGCACCAGTAGCTCCGGCAGGTGTTCGGTCTGCAGCTCGACGTCGTCGACCTCGTTGCGCGGAACCGGAACCAGCGCGATCCCGGCATCGTTCTTCGCCATGTCGGCTTGGTCGTAGGTGACGTCGGTGAAGTCGATCGCGTGCGAGAGCAAATCGACGTAGGCGGTATTCTCGTCGGCGACCATCTTGACGACGATGCGCTGCAATTTCGGATGCTGCCACGCGTACGGGTTGCGCACGAGCACGACCGAGTCGCCCCGATTCCACTGCGTCACGCGAAACGGGCCGGTGCCAAACGGCCGCGCGTTCCACGCGGTCGCATGCGCGAGCTCGGTATCGTTGTTGAACGCGTGCGCGGGCAAGATGCCGAAGATATAGTCGCTCGCGGCGAAGAGCTCGTACACCGCTGCCGACCACGGCGCTCGCAGGCGAATGCGCACGGTGTACGGGTCGGGTGTCTGCAGCGACGCGATGCGGCGGTAGGGTTCGGCTTCGGTGACCGGATTGCGCGGATCGAGAATCGCGCGGTACGTAAACGCGACGTCGCGTGAGGTGAAGGGTACGCCGTCGGCAAAGCGCACGCGGCGCAGGTGATAAGTGATCGTGAGGCCGTCGCGCGAGATGCCGCCATTGCGAACCGTCGGAATTTGCGTGCACAAGAGCGGAATTGCGCGGCTGTCGGTACCGATGCCGACCAGCGGTTGCGTGTAGAGCTGCGTGAGGTCGATCAGGCGTTGCCCGAATGCGATGAGCGGATCGAGCGTATAGATCGTACCGAGATAGCCGATGCGCACTTCATCCGGAGCGCCCCACGTTGCGCCGCTGCGCGAGCACGCGGCAAGCACGAGGATGAGCAGCGCGAGTCGAGCGTTACGCAGCACCCTGGCGGAATCGTTCGATAGCCTGGAAGAGTCCTTGCGGATCATCGGTACCGAGCGTCACTCCGCCGCCGTTTCGCTTGAAAATCTCCACCGCTTGAAATCCGCCGGCGTTCCAGAGCCAGCCGTGCCAGATCGTCCAGTGGATGCCCCAGCCTTCGAACAGGTTGGTCCGCGTGACCTCAGCACGTGCGATATCGCCCAGCGCGATCGCTCCGCCGGGCCATCCCCAGCCGAAATGCCAGCTCACCGTGTTTGCGTCAACGGCAATCGTCAAGCGCGTGAAGATGGTGAGCACGAGCACGAGTGGGATCCACACCACCGCCAACGGCACGAGCATCGCGGCGCTGGTACTCTGGAACCAGGCCCCGGCAAGGATCGCGACGATGGGGATCAACACGAACCACATCCATATCGCGTGCTGCGTGCGCTCGTACGGCATCTACGTCGGGTGAATGACCACGCAGCGTTCGGGCTCTTCGCCCTCCGATTCGGTTCGAACGGCGGGATTGTCGGAAATCGCGAGATGGACGATCTTGCGCTCCGAAGGCAGCATCGGTTCGAGCTTGTGCGGCTTGCCGTCGCGCAGCACGCGCTCGGCGGTCGCGACCGCGAGCTCGCTGAGCTGATCGGCGCGGCGCGCGCGGTAGCCCTCCGCATCGATCGTGTAATAGCGGCGATTGTTGCGCACGCCCGCATTGATGATGTTATTGAAGATGAGGTTGAGCGCTTCGAGCGTGTTGCCGTGGCGTCCGATCAGCATCGCAAGATCCGGGCCGGTTACCTCGAGATACTCGCCCTCTTTGCGCGGGATGTAGCCGATGTCGACGTGCTCCATGCCCATCTGATTCAAAATCGAGGCGAGCAGATCGCGTGCCGGCTTGGCGTCGTCGGGGAACTCGAGCGTCGATTTCTCTTTGGGCGTGTGATGATACCCGCCGCGACCACCGCCGCCGCCGTATCCCCCGCCGCCGCGACGTCCGCCGCCGCCGCTACCGCCGCGGCGTCCACCACCGCCGCCGGTGCGTTCGCCGGTGCCGGTGCTGGTGCGTTCGCCGGTCGTTTTGCCGGGAATCTGCCGGTCGCGAATGTTGGCCGGCTGTTCTTCGAACTCGTAGTCGTCTTCGTACAGCATTTAGGATTTGGCGCCTTTCTTGTTCTTGCGCTTCGATGTGCCGTTGCCGCTCGTCAGCGCAGCCGCGGGAGCCGGCGTGGTGACGTCGTCGGTAATCACGTGCGTGCTATCGAGAAACGATAGCGGTTCGTGGGAACGGCGCATCATGTAGATTTGCTGCGCCATCTGGAAAAGATTGGAGCAGAGCCAGTACAGCACGAGTGCCGACGGCCACGCATATTGGAAACCGATAAAGAAGAGCATCGCCGGCGAAAGGAACGACATCATCTTCTGTGTTTGCGCTTGCGCGGGATCGGTTGCGGGCATGCTGCCGTAACGCAAGCTGAAATACATCGAAAGGCCGTAGAGCACCAGCAAAACCGCATCGCCCTGCGCGAGGTTCGGCGCAATCAGCGCGATCTTGCCGAACAGATGCGGTGCGTTCTGCCAGAGGCCGACCCACAAGAAGTGCTGGTTTGCGTACAGCGCCTTGTTCTGCGTCACCATGTAGAAGACGCTGATGATGAACGGGTACTGCACTAGTAGCGGCAAGCAACCCGAGAGCGGGTTGACGCCTTCGCTCTTGTAGAGCGCCATCGTCTCTTGCTGCAACTTGGTCTGATCGTTCTTATACTTTGCTTGCAGCGCTTTCATCTTGGGGGCAATCTTTTGCATGCCCATCATCGATTTGAATTGCTGCGCGTTGAGCGGCCAGAAGAGCACGCGGAAGCCCAAAGCGAGTACGACCAGGCTCAAGCCCAAATTGTGCAGCGGAATATTGATGTAGTTGACGATGACGCCAAGCCACAAAACGATGGGATCGAGCACCACATTGGTGGCGAGTAGGAAGTGCAACGGTTACCTTTCGAGGGAAGAAGGCACGCGATCGGGCACAAGGTCGACGCCGCCCGGGTGCCACGGGTGGCAGCGCAGCACGCGCGCAAGCGCGAGCGCGAAACCACGGAACGACCCGTGCTTCTGGATCGCCTCGGCCGCATACTGCGAACAGCTCGGATAGAACCGGCAACGCGGACCGATCAGCCGCGAGATCGTCAGCTGGTAAAGGCGGATGAGCACAAGGAGGGAGGTCCGCATGGGCGCCTATACCAGGGCCCGTTCGAGTTCGTTGCGCAGCTGCGCGAACGGAGCAACCGCGGCCGCCGGACGAGCGACCACCAGCAGTCGCAGCCGGCGTCCGGCCAGCATCTGCTGTAAAATAGCCGCCACCCGGCGGCGAACTTTATTCCGAACGACGGCCTTGCCGACCGGCTTAGCCACCGTGATGCCGACGACCGCGGTCCGGTCGGCCTGGAGCGGCTCGGCCCGATAGACGGTGAGCGCGCCCGCCGCATAGCGCCGGCCACGCTGGCGCAAACGGGAAAATTCCGCAGCGCGCCGCAGGCTGGCATAAGGCCGCATCAGGCGCTGAGGCGGTGACGCCCCTTCTTACGGCGACGCGCAAGGACCGCGCGGCCGTTCTTGGTGCTCATCCGTTCGAGGAAGCCGTGGACGCGTTTGCGTCGACGGTTGTGCGGCTGAAACGTCCGCTTCATGGTCGGTGACTCCTAAAGGAAAAAATAGCCGCACGGCGTGCGACACAGCGCCTTAGTATAGGGGTGGTCCCCCCTTGCCGTCAACCGCCTCGGCCGCTTGCGATTCTCGTGAAACTCCAATTTTGCCGACGTTTCGCGCTTCCAGGCGCGGGCACAATCCAAGCATGGAGGTCTCATTCATGCTTCGTCGTCTTCTTACGGTCTTGGGGCTCGCTGTCTTCGTGGGGCTGGGCGGCCTTGGCGCGTCGGCGCAATCGTACGGTCCGCGTTATGCTCCACCGCCGCCCCGCTACGAACGCCATGGCCCCCCGCCCCACTCCGGCTACGTCTGGGTAGGCGGTTACAATCACTGGAACGGCCACGCCTACGTCTGGATCGGCGGCGGCTGGCAACGCCCACCGCGCTACGGCGCAGTCTGGGTTCCGGGTCGTTACGTCAACCGCGGCGGTTACTACGTCTGGATCCCGGGCCACTGGAGCTAGTCAAGCTCGCCGAGCTCCTCCGGCAGCAAAAATCGGTGGGCTTTCCACACGTGTGGATAGCGTTGTGGACAACCGCTTTCTGAACGCACCTTGGAAACCCGAATTTCCAGCGTCGGGCCGGGCTATTTCCAGGCTGTCAAGGGGTCGTTTTGATGACTGCCTGATGCAGCGAAAAGCCCCGAAAAACCGCGTTGCTCGCCTTGTGGATAAGTGCATAAAGTCGTGGAAGAAATTCGCAGGAGCGCCGCCTGATTAAGCCAACCGAAAGCGTCCTCACCGAGCGCACGCAACTGTGACTACCAGTCGCATATCCGGGCGGATCGGACTTCGTTACTCGACGCACGGAGCACGCATAGGATGGCGCTTGCGGTTGGCAGTTCGGACATCTCGAATCAACTGTGGCTTTCGGCACTCGAGGCACTCGAGCGGAAATTCTCCAAGCCGATCTTCGAGATGTGGATCAAGCCGATCCGCCTGGTTTCAATCAGCGGGGACGCGCTCGTCCTCTCCGTGCAGAGCAACTTTGCCCGGGATTGGGTCGAGCACCGCCTTAAGACCCAAATCGCGGAGGTGCTGTGCGAGGTCCTGGGCGCATCGCTGGATTTACAGTTCACGGTGGCCGAGCCCGATAATGCGCCCGCCGGGGCCGCCCCGGTCGCCCAGACCGCCACGCGGGCCCACGAAGAGCTGCGCAGCTCGAACCTCAACGCGCGCTATACGTTCGAAGAGTTTGTCATCGGCAATTCCAATCGCTTCGCTCATGCGGCAGCACAAGCGGTAGCGTGCGCACCGGCGCGCGCCTACAATCCACTCTTCCTGTACGGCGGCGTGGGACTGGGCAAGACGCACTTGATGCATGCCATCGGTCACCGCGTGCTCATCGACAATCCGAGCGCCAACGTCGTCTACGTCACGTGCGAGAAATTCACCAACGAGTTCATCATCGCGTTGCAGAACAACCGCACGCCCGAGTTTCGCAATCGTTATCGCCAAGTCGACGTACTCTTGATCGACGACATTCAATTTCTGGCCGGCAAAGAGACGACCCAAGAAGAGTTCTTCCACACCTTCAATGCGCTGCACGAGTCAGGCCGGCAATTGATCATCAGTTCGGATCGGCCGCCCAAAGAGATTCAGACGCTCGAATCGCGCTTACGTTCGCGGTTCGAGTGGGGTCTGCTCACCGATATTCAAGCGCCCGACATTGAAACGCGTGAAGCGATTCTGCGCAAAAAAGCCCAAAGCGAGAAGATTCCCGTCCCCGACGAGGTGACGTCGTTCATCGCTAAAGTGATTCCATCGAATATTCGTGAACTCGAAGGCGCGCTGATTCGCGTCGTCGCGTATGCGTCGCTGACCAAATCGCCGATCACGCTGGACCTTGCCGCCGAAGTGCTCAAGAGTGCGGTCGCGCAAGCGCCGCTGCAACGCATCACGATCGGCAAGATCAAGGAGACGGTGGCGAGCGCGCACGGGCTCACCGTCAAAGAGATGGATAACGGGCGGCGCGATCAGCGCCTTGCCGGTCCGCGTCAAATCGCGATGTACATCGCCACCGAACTGACCAACTACTCGCTGCCGCAGATCGCGCGCGACTTCGGCAAGAAAGACCATACGACGGTCATGTACGCGCGCGACAAGATCAAGGATCAAATGCAGCGAGATGAAGCCTACCGGAATAAAATCCGGCAACTCATCGCCATGTGCCAATCACCGTAGCGCGAGTGGCCGGGACGAAAATCCCGGCCTTCTTTTTGGTTATTGCTCACCGTTCCACGAACAAGGTTGGGCCTCTCCGGGTGGATAACAGGCTCGGGGTCGGAGGCAGTGGAGATGTGTATCGACCGGCGGTGTCGATGAACAGGTTATTCCAGCCGGAAACCCGCGTCAGAACAAGCAAAACGGCACTTATCCGCGAAATACACCGCACTACTACTGTTACGGCTCTATTTATATAACTTACCCGGAACCACGACGACGCTCGAATCGGTGGAATATGAAGTTCACCTGTAATACCAAAGACATCGCCTCGGCGGTTGGCGCCGCAAGCAAAGTGGTCAACGCGCACACGACCGTGCCGATCCTCTCCAACGTGCTCTTGCAAGCCGAGGAGGGTAAGATCGCGGTTCGTGCCACCGACCTCGAGCTCACGCTCGAACACGCCTTCCCGGCTGAAGTCGGCGAAGGTGGATCGGTCACGATCCCGGCCAAACTGTTCTCGAGCTACCTCGCCAACTTGCCGGCGGGACTCCTGGAACTCAGCGGGACGCCGACGCGCGCCTCGGTCAAGTGCGAGCGCAGCAACTACGACTTCCACGCGCTCCCGGCTGACGAATATCCGCCGCTGCCGGCGGCGACCAAGGGTTCGCACTTTACGATCGGATCGAAACGTTTCCGCGAGGGCATTGAAGCGACGATCTTCGCGGCCTCGAGCGAAGAGGCGCGCGGTGCAGTGCTAATGGGCACCTTGCTCGAGCTCGAAGGCAACTCGATCACCATGGTCGCGACCGACGGCTACCGCCTCGCACGCTATCAAACCACGCTCGACGACGGCCTGAGCGGCGCCGAGAAATACATCGTGCCGTCGCGCGCGCTGGCTGAAGCCGCGCGCAACCTCGGGAGCGGCGATCAGATCGCGGTTAGCGCTTTAGGTGCGCAGAGTAATCAACTCCAGATGAATTCCGGTGACACCGCGATCACGGTGCGTCTGGTCGACGGGCAGTATCCCAACTATCAGCAAGTGATTCCAGCCAAGTTCGATCGTAGCGTGACGGTCAATACGCAAGCCTTGATCGGCAGTCTCCGCCGCGCGGAACTCGTCGCCGGCGATCGTGCCAGCATGGTTAAACTTGCCGTTTCCAATCAGACGCTGATCGTGACGGCGAGCAGCGACATTTCAGGCAACGCGTATGAAGAACTCGAAGTCGAACAAACCGGCGAAGATTTGGCGATCGCGTTCAATGCGCGCTATCTGGTCGAGATTCTCAACCACGTCAAGAGCGCGCAAACCGTGATCGAATTTCTCGGGCCGCTCTCGCCGGCCGCGATCCGCCCGGTCGATCCGCCTGAAGGCGCGCAGCAGCTCTACGTGTTAATGCCGCTGCGTCAGTGACGCTACCACCCTGGCTGAGGGAGCTACTCTTATTTGCGGCGCTCGTCGCGCTGGTATTGGTCCTGCACATCTGGATACCAGATGCGGGTACGCGCTGCATTGTCGCAGCAGCAATATGGCTAGCGATTGAAACGCGGATACTGCGTTTTGCAACCGGTAGTCAGAGCGCATTACTCGAAGATGAAAGACGATTAAACAGAACACCGTTCCTGGTGCTCGGGCTTGCAAAAGAGCAGGTCAACAGCAGCGACGAATACACTATCAAGGTTACGAATCGGTCCCTATGCCCAGCCATGAACCTTGGGGGTTTCGTCTACTTCGCCAACAGTAGGAACTTTGCATTAAGCGATAAGAGAATGCTTTATCTCGGCGCGAGTGGGCACCTTCCGCGGATGGTACGCTGAAAGTTAACAGAAACTATGTCGATTTGGTGTGCAAGACTGCACCTAAATAAAGAGCCAAGCACGTAGCCAGAGTGTTCCTCCCAAAGCTGGCGTCTTCAAAAATACGCACCCTTCAGCGGTTCGATCGCGTCCCTGCGCGGATGCCGAAAAATGGCGAAGCGCCGCATTTCTGCGACGCTTCGTGCGTTTCGATGTGTTTCGGCGGCCTGATACCCTACCCCGAACCTAGCACATTCGCAACGCAATCGCAACGCCGGGTGGCGGCGTCGCGGCTGGAGCGCCCGGGAATCAAACCCGGGGCCGGTCGGGGTATCAGACCGCCGGTCGACTTCATCGAAACGCCCCAGCGCATCTTCTTTCCCTCGCTTGGCACCGGGCGGCAAGAGGTCGTTACGGTCCCTCGACTACGCTGCGCTACGCTCGGGATGATGCGGTGCAACTGACGCGGCTGGCGCTTTCGAATTTTCGGAACTACGCGCAGCTCGATTTGGATCCCGCGCCGGGATTGAACGTGTTCATCGGCGCTAACGCGCAGGGCAAGAGCAACTTGCTCGAAGCGATCGCGATGCTCGGGACAGGGAAATCGTTTCGTACCAGTCGCGATGCGGATTTGGTGCGCGAGGGGCTGGAACTTTCGGTCGTCGGCGGCGATGCCCACGTGCGAGCGGGCATCATCCATCTCGGGTGCACGATCGTGCGCAGCGGGAATCGCACGCGCAAGACCTATACCATCAACGGAGCCGGCGTTCGCTACGCGCGTTTCCTGGGCAGCATTCGTGTCGTGACCTTCGTGCCCGCGGATCTGCAACTCGTCGCCGGTGCGCCGGCGCTGCGTCGTGCCCTGATCAACATCGCGCTCGCCCAAGACGATCGGCGCTACTATCACGAGCTCGCGCGCTACGGCAAGACGCTGCAACAGAAAAACGCGATGCTGCGCGGTACGGCCGAGTACGACGCCGAGTTGATCGCGGTCTACAACAACACCCTGGTCGAAGCCGGCACGAGTTTGATGCTGGCACGCGAGCACTTCGTGCGCGAGCTCGCGCGCGAAGCCGAGCGGATCCACGGCGAGTGGACGCACGGCGCGGAACGCCTGTCGGTGAGTTACGCGCCCAACATCAAGTTCGAAGCGCCGACGGCCGAAGCGGTGGCGGGCGCGTTTGAAGCGCGCTTACGCGAGGTGGGCGAGAGCGAGCGCACGCGCAAAGCCAGCGTCGCGGGGCCGCATCGCGACGATCTCAACCTCGAGCTCGACGGTCACTCGCTGGCCGCCTATGGGTCGCAAGGGCAGGGCCGCACGGCGGTGCTCGCGCTCAAGGTCGGCGAATACACGGTCATGCGCGATCGGTCCGGCGAGGCGCCGCTACTCCTACTCGATGACGTCCTCTCCGAACTGGATGCGGAGCGAGCTGCTGCATTTCTGGATGGCGTCGGCGGGTACGAGCAAGCCTTTGTAACCGCCACCCACCTGCCGCCGGGGCTCCCGGCCGCGGCGCGGACCTATCGCGTCGAGCGGGCAGCGGTGCTCGTGTGAGACGGCTTGCCGAAGCCCTTGGGGCGTGGGCTCCGGCCGAGGGCGCCGGGATCGCGGACCCGGTCGTGCTGCTCGGCGCCGCCTGGAGCGAGATCGTCGGGCCGGAGAATGCCCGCAACTCGCATCCGGCGCAGCTCACCGGCGACACGCTGATGATCGTCACCGCATCCAGCGTCTGGAGTGCGCAACTGAGCTACCTCGCAGAGCAGATCGTCGCAACGCTGGCCGCGCGGCTGCCGCGCGCCGGCATCCAAAAGGTACGCTTTCGCGTCGGGAAGCTGCCGGTGCGCAGCAGCCATTCGCGGGCGACGCGGGTTGTAGGAGATGTAGCAACCGCTTCTTCCAGCGAGCCGGCGGGCGACGCGCGCGAAGCGCTCGGGCGTTTCCGCGCGAGCGTCGATGCCGCCGAGCGGGCCAAACGCGCTCGCGGGTGGAAAGAATGTACCGGTTGCAGTGCCTTGGTCGCGCCCGTTTCCGGACCGCTCTGTACGTCGTGCGGAATCGCACGCGAGGCCGAGCGGGAACGAGCGATCTCGCGGCTGCTTTTTGAAGCACCGTGGCTGGGGTTCGCCGGAACGGCAAAGCTGGTCGAGGATCTGCGTCAGGACGAATACGAGTCAATCCGCCGCCGCCTGCTCTCACGCTGGTGGGATCGGCTCCGCCGTGTGCGGTTGACCGGAACTCTCTCGCGAGACGGTGCTGAGCGGCTGATCGCGAGCTCCTATGTGTTGCTCAAGAGCGAACTAGCACCCGAACGGCTCACACCCGCGATCGTGCGCAACGTGCTCGGCGATGACCTGCACGAACTTTTATACGAAACGGTAGAACGATAACAACGCGATGACCAACAATTACACCGGCGAACAAATCGAAGTCCTCAAGGGCCTCGAGGCGGTTCGCAAGCGCCCCGGCATGTACATCGGCAACACGGCTGAACGCGGCTTGCATCAGCTTGTCTACGAAGCGGTCGACAACGGCGTCGACGAAGCGCTAGCCGGTTACGCCAAGAACCTCAAAGTCGTTCTGTACAAAGACAACTCCGTCTCGGTGGAAGACGACGGCCGCGGCATTCCGGTGGACATGCACGCCGAAGAGAAGATGCCCGCGGTGGAAGTCGTGATGACGATTCTGCACGCCGGAGGCAAGTTCGGTAAGGGCGGCTATAAAGTTTCGGGCGGCTTGCACGGCGTCGGCATTTCCGTCGTCAACGCGCTGTCGGAGTGGATGATCACGCGCGTCAAACGCGACGGCAACGTGTACGAGATACGATTCGAGCGCGGCATCACCGTGCAGAAGCTCAAGAAGATCGGCAAGACCGACGAGACCGGCACCTTCCAATGGTGGATGCCCGATCCCGAAGTCTTCGAGACGCTCGACCTGCATTGGGATATTTTGCAAAAACGTCTGCGCGAGCTCGCATTCTTGAATCGCGGGCTTACGATCACGCTGCGCGACGAGCGCGGCGAAGAACCGCGCGAGCGCACCTATAGATTCGACGGCGGCATCGTCTCGTTCGTCGAATACTTAAACGAAAAGAAAGACGCGCTGCACCCGGTGATCTCGACGCACAGCGAACGCGACGGCGTCGACGTCGAAGTCGCGATGCAGTACACCGACACCTACACCGAGCAGATCTTCGCGTACGCCAACAACATCAACACGATTGAGGGCGGCATGCACCTGCAAGGCTTCCGTCAAGCGGTGACGCAAGCCGTCAACTCGTACGCGAAGAAGAAGGGCATTCTCAAAGAGAACGACGGCTCGCTTTCGACCGACGACATCATGGAAGGCCTCACCGCGGTGGTCTCGGTGAAACTACAAGACCCGCAGTTCGAAGGCCAAACCAAAACCAAACTCGGCAATGCGCGCGTACGCAGCATCGTGTACAACCTGGTCAACGAGCGGCTGGATTTCTTCTTTGAAGAAAACCCGAAGCAGGCCCGCATCATCATCGAAAAGACGATGCAGGCGCAACGCGCCCGCGAAGCCGCGAAAAAAGCGCGCGATCTTTCGCGGCGCAAGAACGCGCTCGAAGGCTCGGGCCTGCCCGGCAAGCTGATCGACTGCAAGAACGGCGATCCCAAAGAGAGCGAGATCTTCTTGGTCGAAGGCGACTCGGCCGGCGGCACCGCCAAGGGCGGCCGCGATCCCAACACGCAAGCGATTCTACCGCTGCGCGGCAAGATTCTCAACGTCGAAAAAGCCCGCCTGGATAAGGTGCTTTCCAACGAAGAGATTCGCACGATGATCACCGCGCTTGGGACCGGATTCGGGGATGAGTTCGATCTGGGGAAGCTGCGCTATCACAAGATCATCATCATGACCGACGCCGACGTCGATGGTTCGCACATCCGCACGCTCTTGCTCACGTTTTTTTACCGGCAGATGAAACCGCTGGTCGAGAACGGTTATGTATACATCGCACAGCCGCCGCTGTACGGCATCCGCAAGGGCAAAAAGCAGTGGTATGCATTCAACGAGGCCGATTATAAGGCGGTCATTGGTGCCGAGGATCCTAAAGACTTCACGATCCAGCAGTACAAGGGTCTGGGCGAGATGGACGCCGAGCAGTTAGCCGAGACGACCATGGAAGTCGGGCATCGGCGCCTCAAGCAGATCATGGTTGAAGACGCGATCGAAGCCGAACAGATCTTCACCGATTTGATGGGCGACAAAGTCGAGCCGCGCAAGCAATACATCTTCGAGTACGCCAAGTCCGTAAAAAACCTGGACCTTTAGTTTAGATTAGACGGGAGGCCCCGGTGCCATCGATGGGTATTTACCTTTTGATGCGCAGGCGAGCGGCTTTGGCCGTGGCGGCAATCGCTCTCGTGGCCGTGGGCGTGCTCGCGGTGAGCGGTCGCGCGGTCGTGGCCTGGGTTTTGCCCGGCTTGCTCGGTCTCGCCATCCACGGCAACGTCACCATCGCGCAGGTCCAAATCGGCGACGGCCATCTCATCCTGCACGGCGTACACGCCACCAAAAACGGCGATCCGCTCTTCGATGCGCCGCAAGTCGAGGTCGACTATTCGCCGCGCGATCTGCTTCCGGGCAGTCACCATCGCTACGGCTTGCTTGGCGTCCGCCTGGATCGTCCGGTCTTCACGCTCTTTCGTCGCGCCGACGGGAGCTACGATCTCGCGCTAGGATTTGCGACGCCGCCCGTGCAGCAGGCGCCTAACCGCCTGAACCCCGTGCCGATCGCGTTTTACCTCAACGTGCACGACGGGTCGGTCGCGCTGCGCGACCCGACCGCGCTCGATCCGCAAGCGCGCGCAATCAACATGCACGGCATCGAACTGCTCGGCACGATCAACTCCGCGACGCGCACGCACTACAGTCTTATCGGGCTCTTTGCCGGCGCCAAGCCGCAACCGTTCTCGATCAAAGGAACGATCGACGAAACGCGCGGCTGGGCGATGCATCATGCGCGCGCGGCCGAGATTCCACTGCGTCCGCTCGCGAATTTCTTCATCAACAACCGCGCGGCGCAGATCCTGGCCGGTCGCGCGACCGGCGTCGACCTTCGCTACTACGGATTACGCGGCGCGGATCCGAACGGTCCGCTCGACCAACATCTCGGCGGCCAAGTGCGCATCTCCGGTGCCGCCCTTCGGCTGGTCGGAATCGGCCAGCCGGTGCGTAACGTCGACGGCTACGTCGGAATCGTCGACGATCAGGTCTTCTTCCGCGACTTGCACGCACAACTCGGGGTTACTCAACTCGATGCGACGGGAGCGATGTTCGATTTTGCCGCGCCGCAATTTCACATCGGTGTGAATGCTCGTGCAAATCTCGCGAACCTGCGCTCGCTCTTTGCCTTCGCGCGCGACCAAGACGTCGAGGGCCCCGCTACGATGTCGATCGTGGTGGATGGACCGGTCGGATCGCCAAGCGTGCGGGCCACCGTCGATGCGCCACACGCATCCTATCGCGGTATCGCCTTCGAACGGTTGCATGCCGCTGTCGCCTACACCAACAGCACCGTGCTGCTCTTGCCGCTGATGGCGCACGCGCAGGGCGCCGACTTCACCGTGCGCGGCGCACTGGAGATCGGCGATCGCATCCACTCGCGTTTGGCGCTGCATGTCAGCGCGCCGGCCGACGCGCTGCCGTACGCCGGCGAACTGCTGGGCACGGAACGCCTGGTCGGCGACATCATGCTCGACGGCGAGAACACCAACTTTTATGGGTACGGTGCGTTGCAATCAACACGCGGCATCGCGCGGATGGCCGCCGTCGCGCACGCCGATCCCGGCGGCGTTCTCGACGTCGAGCCGCTGTGGATCGATACCGAACAAGGCCGGCTCTATGCGGGCTACCATCTCGATCGTACGCGCGATGCCAGTAGCTTTTGGATTCGCGCGCAGCATCTCGCGCTGCGCACGCCGGCGCACGTATCGTTCCTTGGTGTCGCGCTGCCGGCGATGCCGCCGCTCGACGGCACAGTTGACGACGCAACGATCGTTGGCGGCGGACGCAGCGGGGCGCAAGCGCTGCTCGCCGGCTCGGTGCGCGCGCACGCGACGACCATCGCAGGCGTGCGATTGGACGCCGTGCAAGCGCGTTTTGCCGGAACGCTTGCCAACGCGGCAATCGACCCGATCGTTGCGCGCGGACCGTGGGGAACGCTCTCGGGTAGCGGCGCCCTCTCGCTCAACACGATCGCGGTCCGAGGAAGGTATCGCGGCACGCTGCAAGGGCTGCGCCCGTTTATGAGCGAGTTGCCGGCGAGCGGCGACGTTGCCGGCACGGCGTCACTCGCGATCGCGCCGCAAGGCATCATCGTGCAAGCCGACAACCTGCAACTGCGTAACGCGAACGTCCGCGGCATTCCGATCGAATCCGCGAGCGGAACGCTCGCGATTCGCGGCGGCACGTTGCGGGTCGAGAGTGCGCGCGCGCAGGTTGCGGGCGGAACGGTGATTGCGGCCGGCGCGTACGCCTCAGGCATCTCGCTCATCGCAACGCGACTCGACGGCGCGCATCTTCGAACGCTCGGCGTACCGCTCGAGGGCGGGTCGGTCGACGCGGATGGAACGCTCGCCGCCGGCTCGCCGTTACCCACATTCAACGGCGGCGTCGTGCTTGACGGCGGTCATGTGCAGCGATTTGCGGTTGCGGGGAGCGGCCTCGTGGCGATGCATGGAAACGGCGCACGGCTCGATCATGTGGTCGGCGGGATCGACGGCATCTATGCCGTCGCGTCGGGAAATCTTGCGGCGCTCACCTCGGGCGCACCGCAGTATCAGGTCAACGCAATCGTCCCGGCGGGCGACCTCAAGACCGCGATCGCGGATCTCGGCATCGCGGGTCATTACAGCGAGGGCACGTTCGACGCCTCACTCGACGTGCGCGGTGCGGGCCTCGATCCGCAGATCAATGGACCGATCGGCGTTCCGGCCGGATCGATCAACGGGTTGTACTATATCGACGCGAGCGGCGTCGTCGCCGCAGATCGAAGCGGCGTGGTCCTCAACGACGGCGCGGTGCGCGTCGGCACGACGCAAGTCGCCTTCGACGCGGCCGAGAATCCGCACGTGAGCGCGCTGCAGCTGAGCGCACCGCGCACCGATCTTTCCGACTTCAACAATTTCTTCGATACCGGTGACACGCTCGACGGCGATGGAAGTCTGCGCTTCGACGTGATCTCGCAGGCGCATCGGCTTTCGAGCAATGGCAGCATCGCAATTTCGCACCTGCGATACCGCAATCTCCCGATCGGCAACACCAGCGCAACGTGGTCGAGTGCCCACAACGTGGTGCAAGGTTCACTTGCCGTCGATGGAGCGCAAGGCTCGCTCCACGCGCGCGGCACGGTCGCGGTCCCCAACGAACACGAGTTCCTCAACGTGCTGCGCGATTCGAAGTACGCGATCAGTGGCGAGCTGGCGCAGCTCGATCTTTCCACCTGGATCGCGGCGTTGGGGTATCCGCAAGTCGCCGTCACCGGATATGTCAACGGCAACGCGACGATCGACGGACGTTATCCGACGATGCAGATGCGGGCGACGGCAAGTTTGGAGCACGGAACCGTGTGGCGTTTGCCGATCGATAGCGCAAGCGGAACGTTCTCGTCGAACGGCGGGCGTTTCGTGATCGACCGCTTCGATCTTTCGGCGCCCGGTCTACAAGCCAGCGCCAGCGGAAGTCTGGGCTTTTCACGCGACGCCCCGCTCGCCGTCACGTTGCACGGGAGTTCAAACGACTTGCCGCAACTCGTAGCGCAGTTGTGGCGCGTGCAAATCCCGGTGAAGGGGACGTTCGAATCGACGCTGAGCATCGGCGGATCGATCGCCAATCCGACCTACGAAGCGGCCTTCGATGCGAAGAACGCGGTGCTCAACGGCGTCGCGGTGCCCTTGCTCTACGGCGCGCTGCAGTTGCACGGGACCGACGTGGTGCTGCATGACGCCGGCGTGACGCTTCCCAAAGGCACGATTGCCATCGCGGGCTCGGCTCCGATTCGCGTCAATCCGCTGCGCTTGGGGTTGCCCTCGCAGCCGGTGAGCCTTAGCGTTGACGTCAAGGGTGTCGATCCGGGTGCGTTTGACGCACTCGTCGGCAACAACACCAAACTGGGCGGGACGATCGACGGATCGCTCGGCATTTCCGGCACGGTCGCGCAGCCGCGCATCACCGGGAAATTTAGCGTCGCCAAGGGCAGCTACGTCAGCGATTTCGAACGCACGCCGATCACCGCGATCGAAGCCGCGATGACGTTCGATCGCACCGCCGCCTCGGTCGATAAGTTGCAAGCGCGCTTCGGCAACGGGACGGTTTCCGGTTCGGGACACATCACGTTTGGTGCGCCCGCGACCTACGCGATCAAGGTGAACGCCAAAGGTGCGCAGCTCAATCTTCCGGCGTACGGCAGCGGCGCGATCGACGCGGATCTCGCGCTGACGCGCGAGGATTCGCGCGCGGCCCTGCTCAGCGGCACGGCGCAGCTCTCGAATGCAGCGATTCCGTTTGCGGCGTTTCTCGCCGCGGCGCAGAAGGGTGCGCAAAGCGTATCGCCGCTGCCCCCGCTCGACCTCGATGTGGAGATGAAGGCGGAGAAGAACGTGCGCGTGCGCGGCTCGGGGTATGGGGCGGGCCTGGATATCGGTGCGACCGGCAGCGTCCATTTGGCCGGCAGCCTTGCCGCCCCGACGCTCGACGGCAGCTTCACGGCGACGTCCGGCACCCTCACCTACTATGACCGCGCTTTCCGCGTCCAGACGGCCAAGGTAACCTTCAATCCGGACGCGGGGATTATCCCGACCCTGCACGCGACCGCGCAGACCCAGATCTCCAACCCCGACCCCTACAGTGGGTTCGGCTCGGTCACGGTGACCGTCTCGGTCATTGGCGTGGTCACCAATCCGCAGGTGACCTTTGCGTCGAACCCGCCGGGCTACACCAACGACCAGATTCTGGCGATGATCGCCCCATTCGGCTCGGTTCTGCTAGGCTCGTCGTCGCTGGCCGGAGGGCCGGCGGTCGGAAACGTCTCGGGCTCGGCCGCGGCCGGCCAGGAGGCCTTCAATATCCTCAACGCTCAGTTTGCAGCGGGTCTGCTCTCGCCGCTGGAAGGCGCGCTCTCGCAGAGTCTGGGCGTCCAGAACGTCAATCTCACCATGGATTATTACGGGAACGTCGGGTTCACCGCGTCACGTTTCCTCGGTAAGACCGTGAATTTCTTATATGCAGCGACCTTTGGGGTCCCGCAGCGCACGTCGTTCGGCTTGCAGCTGGTGGGCGAGCGCTCGACAAGCGCTCAACTCTCCTTCTACTTTACGAACGGCCCGCAGCGACTCTTCGAAACCCCGCTTGCCAACACATCATCTGGGAACCGTCTGTCGGTGGGTCTTCCACTGCAAGGCGAGCAGGGCTTCGCATTTACGTTCAACCGGCTTTTTTGGTAGAAACCCCAGCATTTATGCGGTGGCAAGGACCGACTGCAAGTAGGGCGAACCTCGGCCCGCTGACCCCGTCACCCCTTATGCCCACAGTTAGGACACCAAGAATCGCATGATCTTCGACCTTCGGCGCGCGCCACGCGCTCTGGTGCGTAGCGCGGGAGCCGTGCTCGCCCTCGTCGTCGCGCTTTCGATCGTCGCGCCACAGGCCGCCCTTTCGGCCAATGCGCCGGAGATCGTATCGGTGGACGTCACGGGCAACCTGCACGTGCCGACGGCCACGATCATGCAAGTGATTCAGGCCCGTCCGGGCGAGGCGTACGATCCGAAGATCATTCAGAGTGACTTGCAGCGCATCAGCGCGCTGGGCTACTTTGCCGACATTGCCGCGCCGCTGATCCGCGCGCGGCCCAACGGTGTGGCGATCACCTATCGCGTGATCGAATACCCGGTCATTACCAAGATCTCGTTTGACGGGAACAAGGCCGTGCCGTCCGACACGCTGCTCGCGCTGATGGACTTGTCGGTCGGTCAAGTCTTCAATAGCAACACCTTCCGCTCGGATGTGCTCAAGATCAACAACTACTACGAGCGCATCGGGTACGGCGGCCAGGTCGCTACACACATCAAGAACCTCAAGTTTGATACCAAGACGGGCACGCTGGCACTGACGATCATCGAAGGTCTGACGGTTCGCAACATCATCATCGGCGGCGATCCGGTGCTTCCGCAGGCGCTGGTCAAAGCGCAACTCACGCTCAAGCCCGGCATGGTCTACTCCGACCAAATCCGGCTCAAGGACCAAGAAGCGCTCAAGAACTACTACGACGACAAGCTGCACATCGAACTCGGCAATTTTGAAGGCGGTATCGATCCGTCGACGATCGACGAGAAGAACGACACCGCCGACGTGAAGTACAACGTCTACGTGGCGCGCGTCGCAGTCGTGCAGATTACCGGCAACACCCGCACCAAGGACAAAGTCATCCGTCGACTGCTGCGCGTCACGCCGGGCATGATCGTGAATACGGATTGGATCAAGGCCGACTACGAGCGCCTCAACGCGACCGGCTATTTCTCCAAGGTGAATCCGGATATTAAAGATGGCCCGGATCCCAAGAAACCGCAGGACGTCACGATCGTGTGGCAAGTGACCGAGCAGCGCACCGCGCAGGCGTCGATCGGCTTCGGGTACTCGGGCGGTATTACCGGTGAAGGTCTCTACGGGACGCTGGGCTTCCAGGACACGAACCTGCACGGCACCGGCAACTCGGCGTCGATTCAGTTCCAGCAAGGTGCCCGCACGACGTCGGATACGCTCTCGGGAACGATCCCCTATCTCGGCGATACGCCGACCCTCGAGAAGTATTCGCTGAGCGCAAGCCTCTTTTCGCAAAAGCAGACCTACTACTATCCCGTCTATTCGGTGACGTCGAACACCGTCGCGCCGGCGCCGGTCGTCGGCGGAGCCGCCGCGCCCATTCCCGTGACGCTCTACGAAACCAGCTCGTCGTCGCTCATCGGCGGCGTCGTTTCGACCAGCGAGTCGTCGCAGCAGGGCTTCTCGGTGAGCCTGGGTCGCCGTCTCTCCGACTACATCACCGCATCGATCACCCCGGTGATCTCGCAGGTGAAGTATTCGACGACCGTTCCCTCGCCGTATTTCTTCTCGGGCTCGCAGCCCAACGTGCTGGTCGGCCCGACGCCGAATCCGCTCGAGTCGAACCAAACGGTCAACGGCAGCTTCGGTATCGCGGCGTCGTCGATTGCCAACGTCAACACCGGCTTGCCCTATCAACTAAACACGATCGCGTTTAGCTTGGGCACCTCGCCGATCACGACCGACGATCCGTACAATCCGCGGCGCGGCTGGAAAGCAGCGTTCAGCGAGTCGATTTCCGCGCCGGTGTTCGACTCGAGCTTCGACTACACCGAGACCTCGCTGGATGTGGCGCGCTACCTGCCGGTACTCAAAGCGGCAACCTTTGCGATCCACGGGCTCTACGAGTTCTCGACCGGCGTGATCCCGCCCAACGAACTGTTCACCTTCTCGGATCAACAGGTGCGCGGCTACGACACCGTCTTCTATGGAACCGATGCGTTCTTAGGGCAAGTCGAGCTACGCCAACCCTTGACCTCGGATCGCAAACTGTCGATCGTGGCGTTCGTCGATGAACTCGACTATCGCATTCGCGGCGCGTACCCGGAACTCGATCCCTACACCAGCCGCGTCATCGCCTATCCTGCGGATTGGTCGCTGCGCGGAGATCTGGGTATCGGCCTGCGCTTTGACGTGCCGCAGCTCGGTTTACACACGATTCGCATCGACTTCGCTAAGGGTGCCAATGGCGCTCACACTAGTTTTGGAATCGGTCAAAGCTTCTGACCGCGCGACACAAGGAACATTTATGAAACGACGCTTTTTCTCGACCCTCGCTCTCGTACTCGGCCTGTGCGCCGCGATCGGACCGGCTGCGATTGCAGCCGACCTGACCGACGTCGGCTTTATCGACCAGTCGGCGCTGGGCAATCTCCCGGCCTTCGTCAGCGCGAACCAACAGCTCGCGGTGTACAAAGCGCAGCTCAACACGCAGTTTGCCGCTGCGATGCGCGGTGCCAAGACCGACGCCGACAAACAGCGGATCTCGTTGCAATTCCAGCAAGAGTTCTCCGACAAACAAAACGAACTCGTCGGGCCGCTCTATCAACGCACGCAACTCGCGATCGCCGACGTCTCGACGAGCAAGAAGCTTTCCGTCGTCGTCGACAAGCGGATCGTGATCTACGGTGGTCAAGATATCACCGGCGATGTGATCAATGCGGTGCGCGGATCGCGAGCGATGCCGTCACCGCAAGGCAGCCCTGCACCGTCCGCGATCGGCTTTGTGGACCAGTCGGCCCTGGCCAACTCGGCCGACGTGAAGAACGCGAGCGATCAACTGCAAAAGTTCCAAGCCGCGCAGCAGCCGATCTACGCGGCGCGCTTCAAGAACGCCAACAACGACGTCGCCAAGCAGCAAGTGATGGCGGACTACAATAAAGCGATTCAAGACGAGCAAAACAAACTGCTCAAGCCGCTGATCGATCAAACCAAGAGCGCGACCGCCAGCGTCGCTCGCAGCAAGAATCTCTTGCTCGTGGTCGACCGCGCCGACGTGGTCTACGGGGGCACGGACATCACGCAAGATGTCCAAAATGCACTTAACAAGTAGACTTTATCTGCCAAAGCTGAAGCTTTGTCAGCTAAAGTCGCGCGGCTTCGCTCGCGCCTGCGTGATCGTAGCAGCAGCCGTATTGTGCGGCTGTTCGCATGTCGACGTGCACTCGGATAAGGTGCGCGGCGTCGCTTACGTGCGGGTCGACGACGTGATCAAGCATGATCCGCTCTATCCGCAGCTCGACCAGTTGAACAACGCGATCGCGGCGATCAACTTCGAGGCGTCGCTTCCGCACGCGCCGCTGACGCCCGCGCAGATCGCCGCGCAGACGAAGGATCTCAACACGCAGCTGCAGGCCGCGCAAGCTCGCGCCAATTCGATCATCCAGAGTAAACAGCAGAGCTACGGTCAGCAAGAACACGACGCCGAAGTAGCGGCCGTCAAGGCGGCGGGCATCGATCCGGCCGCGGCCGGCCTCGGCCAAAGCATGAACGCGACCTCGCAAGCGCAGGCGCAGGCTGCTGCCGCAGCGGCCCAACAGAATTACACGCAGTATCAGCGCGGGGTGATCGCGCAAGACAATGCGGCGATGCAATCGATCGCGCAGCAACTGAGCAAAGCAGCTGACGACAAGCTGCGCGCGCGCGCCGAAGAATATCAACAGAACGAGAGCGATCTCTCGCTCAAGCTCGCGCAGGACGACGCATCTCAGCGCATGGCGTTGCGCACCCAACTGAGCGCACTCGCGCTCAGCGCCGACCAGCGTAAGAGCGTGAACGACCAACTGGCGGCGATGGACAAGAAAGAGGCCGATCAGGTGAACCAGCTGCGCGCGGCCGATGCGGCGGCGCTGACCGCCTACCGCAACCAGATCGGCGCACAGACCTCGGCACAGATCCGCGCGCAGCAGTCGGCCATCCAGTCGCAGACCGGGGCCAAGCTTGCGCAGCGGCGGGATCAGGTCGGGGCGCAATTGCGAGGGCTCGGCGCCGCGCCGGTCGCCACGACGAGCCTGCCGCCCGACCTGCGCCGGCGTCTTGGGCAAATTCACCAAGAATACGCCGGCAAATTCCAGGCCGACGCGCAGCAGGCGGTCGAAGAGTACCAAGCGACCAAGAGCGATCTTGACGCCCAGTTTGCCGCACTGCACGGGCAGGGCGCTACAGCCACGGGTGCCGCCGCCAAACAACTCCGCGATCTGCAGAAACGTCAAAGCGATCTGCAGACGCAGATTCAGGCCCAGATCCAACGTGAAGCCGTGCGGCTCGCCAAGGAGATGGGGTTCTCCGTGGTCTTTGATAATGTCCAAGCTGCAAACGGCGGCTACGATCTCACTAACGACCTCATTCACGACCTCGAAAGCCAACACGAGTGAAAAAACAGCTACTTCTTGTCTCTCTCGCTGCCGCGATTCTCGCGGGCTGCGCAAATTCGAGCCCGGTGGGGCTCGTCGATGTCAATCGGATCGTCGCGAACTGGACGGTCTATCAGTCGTTCCAGCAGCAACTGCTCGCCGACGAACAATCCATCGCGCAGAGTAAGGCCTCGCAATCCGACAAGCAACGCCAGGCTGCAGCGCTGCAGAAGAAATACGCCGGCATCACCCAGGAGCTCACGACGCGCATTCGCGATGCCGCGACCAAGGTCGCTCAGGATGAGCACCTCACGTTGGTCGTGACCAAAGAGGGCGTCGGCTACGGCGGCGTCGACATCACCAAGGATGTCGAGAAAGCGATGAATATCACCGAGAAGGCCTCGCCCGCGCCGGGCTAAGCGCATGCTGGGCACGCTCGCGGACCTGCAGGCACGCGTCGGCGGACGGCTCGTCGGCGATGGTTCGGTCGCGATTGCGCGGGTGAGCGCGGTCGACGATGCCGGTGCCGATACGTTGACCTTTGCGACCGATGAAAAGTACTACGCCGCCGCGCTTGCAAGTTCGGCGGTCGCCGTGCTGGTCGATGCGAGCGTTCCGGTCGACGAAGGCGCGGCACACAAACCGCTGCTGATTGTCGAGAACGCGCGCGCCGCGCTCGCGACCTTTCTCGCCGCGCTCAAACCGCCGCGTCCGCGCGGGCCGTTTCGTCATCCCACCGCGACCGTCGAAGAGGGCGCGCAGATCGCTGCGGATGTGTATCTCGGCGCGCATAGTTTCATCGGTGCACGCGCGCAGATTGGACGCGGGAGCACGATTTCGCCGGGCGCCTACGTCGGCGACGACGTCCAGATCGGCGAAGATACCTGGCTGCATCCTCGCGCGGTCGTCCACGAACACTGCGTGGTGGGTTCGCGCGTGGTGCTGCACTCGGGTAGCGTGATCGGCAGCGAGGGCTTCGGCTGGGCGTTCCTCGAGGGCCGTCTCGAACGCATTCCGCAAATCGGCAACGTGGTGCTCGAAGACGAAGTCGAAATCGGCGCGAATAGCTGCGTCGATCGCGCGCAGACCGGCAGCACGTTGATCGGCCGCGGCACCAAGATCGATAATTTGGTCCAGATCGGACACAACTGCCGGATCGGCAAATATTGCGCGATTGCCGCGCAAACCGGGTTTGCCGGTTCGACCAGCGTCGGTGATTTCGTCAAGATCGCGGGACAGGTCGGCACGCGCGGTCACATGCACATCGGCTCGCGTGTAACCGTCGCCGGACAATCCGGCGTCTGGGGCGACGTGCCTGACGGCGCGATGATTTCGGGTAACCCGGCGCGCGATCATCGCGAGACGCTGCGCAACGAAGTGATGTTGCGTAAGCTGCCGCAGTTGCTCAAACGCATCGACGCGCTCGAGAAGCAGGATGAGTAACGCCGCGACGCTCGCGGCGCCGCTGCGTTTCGAAGGGGTGGGGTTGCACACCGGTGCGCTGGCAGCGATGGAAATTCGTCCGGCGAATCTGGGTGACGGCGTCGTCTTCGTTGCCGGCGGCGTGCGCATTCCGGCGACCGCGGACTACGCCTCGGAGTCGCCGCTCGCGACGGTGATCGGCCGCAACGGCACCACGATCTCGACGATCGAGCACGTGCTCTCGGCGCTCTTTGCCTGCGGCGTGAGCGAGGCCGAGATTGCGATTGACGGCCCCGAGATCCCGATTCTCGACGGCAGCGCCAAGCCGTACGTCAAAGCGATCGAGGACGTTGGCCTCGTCGAGTTCGACCAGCCGCGCGCGGTCTTCGCACCGCTCGAGGCGATGGAGTTTCGGGATGGCGACCGCGTGGTGATCGTGCTGCCGGCCGACGCGTTTCGGGTGCGCTTCGTCGGCGATTACCCCGCCCCGATCGGAACGCACTACTTCGATGCGGCGATCACACCGCAGATCTATCGCGAGCAGATTGCCGGGGCGCGCACCTTCGCCTTTTTGCGCGACGTCGAGGCGATGCACGCGCAGGGACTGGCCCGCGGCGGCAGCTTGGACAATGCTTTGGTGTACGACGAGGAGGGGCCGATGCAACCGTTGCAATGGCCTAACGAAGTGGTGCGGCACAAGGTACTCGATCTGATCGGCGATTTTGCGCTCCTCGGCGCCTGGCCGCAGTGCGAGGTGATCGCCATCAAGAGCGGGCATGCGATGCATGCGCGCGTGATAAACGAATTGAGGAACCGTGGCTGAAATCGACATCCGGCAGATCATGGAGATCTTGCCGCACCGTTATCCGCTGCTTTTGGTCGATCGCATTCTGGAGCTGGAGCCCGGATCGCGCGCGCTCGGCTTCAAGAACGTCACCGTCAACGAACCGATGTTCACCGGACACTTTCCGGGCAATCCGGTGCTTCCGGGCGTGTACATCATCGAAGCGATGGCGCAACTGGGCGGCGCGGTTGTGCTCGAGCCGGGCGAGTTCGCACGGCGGGTGCCGTATCTCGCCGGCATCGATAAGTGCAAATTCCGGCGCCCGGTCGTGCCCGGCGACCGTCTGATGATGGAAGTCACGCTCGAACGGCACAAGCGCAACATCGGCTGGGTGCACTGCGAAGCGAATGTCGACGGGCAGTTCGTCTGTTCGGCCGAGCTGATGTTCTCGATCGCCACCGATCCGCGCAGCTTCAACCTCGACGCCGCGGTGTTGCACGCGTGATCCACCCCACCGCGATCGTTCATCCGAATGCGAATATTGCGCGCGGGGTCGACATCGGGCCATATTGTTTGGTGGGGGAGAACGTCTCGATCGGCAAGGGCACCGTGCTTCAAGCGCACGTCGTCATCAACGGCTGGACGTCGCTCGGCGAGGACTGCGAGATCTACCCGTTTGCCACGATCGGCGCCTCGTCGCAGGACCGCAAGTACACGGGCGAGCGCGCGTTCACTAAAATCGGCAGCCGGACGGTGCTGCGCGAATACGTTTCGGTTCAACGCGCCACCGGCGAAGACGCGGTGACGGCCGTCGGCGATGACTGCTTGCTGCTCGCCTACGTGCACATCGCGCACAACTGCGTCTTGGGCAATCACGTGACGATGTCGAATCTCGCGCAGCTTGCGGGCCACGTGGAGGTGGGCGACTTCGTGACGATCGGTGGGCAAGCAGGCGTGCATCAGTTTACGCGCATCGGCCGCTATGCGATGGTGGGCGGCGCGAGCAAAATCACCAAAGACGTGCCGCCGTTCTTCTTGATCGAAGGCAACCCGGCCGAACCCTATGGGCTCAACTCGGTGGGGCTGCGTCGCGCCGGCTTCAGCGCCGAGGAGCGCAACGAGATCAAGAAGTTCTACAAGATTCTCTACAACCCCAAACTGAACGTTTCGCAGGCGGTTGAGGAGATGAAGGCCGAAGCTTCGAGCGATCCGGGACGCGAGTTGGTCGCGTTTCTGGAAGCCCCGTCGCAACGGGGCATTTTGAAATAATGGGAGCTTCTTTCTGCGCTACTTCTTTTCGACCGGTGAAGCCTCAGGCGAACTGAACGCGGTGCTCCTCGCGCGCGCGATCGAAACCCACGATGCGCAGGCGCAGTTCGAGGGCATCGGCGCGGAGCGCATGCGCAGCGCGGGCTTCAAACTCTGGCGCGATCACACCGGTTGGGCGAGCATGGGACCGCTCGCGGCGATTCCGCGTATTCCGCCGCTGCTTGCCACCATGTGGCGCACCGCGCTGTACCTCGCTGCCAAAAAACCCGACCTCATCGTGCTGGTCGACTTCGGCGCGTTCAACATGCGTCTGGCCAAGACGCTGCGCACGCGGCTGAAGTATGCCGGCCCAATCATGTATCTGTTTCCGCCCGCAACCTGGCTGGATAAAGAGGGCGTCGCTCGCGCGGTCGGTGCGATGACCGTGCCGGTGACGGCGTTCGCCCATCAATATGACTTCTACAAATCCCATCGCCTGCCGATCATGTTCTTTGGACATCCGCTCGCGGGACAATACACGCTGCGTCCGGCGCGGCCCGCGCCGCCGCCCGACGGCGGAACGATCGCGCTCTTACCCGGCAGTCGCGCCGGCGAATTGAAATATCACGTGCCGGCGCTGCTGGCTGCGCTCAAGCTCTTGCGCGTCGGGCGACCGCGGTTGCGGGCCGTCTTCGGCGCAGCCGGTGCGCAAAGCGAACGCCTGATCGCGCGCGCGCTCAAACGTGCCCGCGTCGAGAACGTGACGATCGCGCACGGCGTCGCCGCCGCGATCGAAGACGCCGATGCGGCGTTCGTCGCCTCGGGAACCGCGGTGCTCGAGACGGTGCTCGCGGGCGTACCGTCGATCGCGCTCTATATCGTCAATCCGATAGTGGTTGGATACGGACGACGCATGCAAAAGAAGATCTTTAAAGCCCGCTTTATCACGCTGCCCAATCTGGTGCTCGAACGCGAACTGGTCCCCGAGCTGTTGCAAGACGATGCGACGCCCGAGGCGTTAGCCGCAGCGATGGAAGCCGCGCTGCTCGATCCCGCGCAGCAGTACGAACAGTTCGCCGAAGTCCGCGAGCGGCTCGGACCGCCCAATGCGCTCGACGACGCCGCGAAATTCGCCGTGGCGCTGGCCAAGGCGGGTCAGCGCTGATGCGGCTCTACCACACCTCGGACCTGCACGACCATCGCGGTTTCGTTTCGCGGCTGCGCGCGTTGCGCGACGAGCGACCCGGGCTGCTCTTCGACTGCGGCGACGCGCTGCGCGGAAGCCAGACGGTGTATCACCGCCGTGAGCCGATCATCGACGAGATCGACCAGGCCGGCTACGATGCGCAAGCGATCGGCAACCGTGAATTCCACTATCTGTATCCGCTGTTGCGGGCGCGCGCGCGCAAGATGATGCATCCGCTGGTGTGCAGCAACTTGCTCGATACCAAAGGACGCGAGCTGCCGTTCCTCCAGTCGATGACGATGCGTTTCGACGAGGTCACGATCCACATCGTGGGCTTGCTGATCATGCAGTACCCGGTGGGCAGTCCCTGGGAGCGGATCTTCGGCTGGCGCTTTCTGGATCCGTGGGATGCGTTGGCGCCGCACGTGGAGCGCGTGCCCGACGGCGATATGTTGCTCGTGCTCTCGCACGTCGGACTGTCGCTCGATCGGGAGCTTGCGCAGCGTGTGCCGCGCATCGATTTGATCTTGGGCGGACACAGCCACGACACGCTCTTTGCGCCTGAGGTCGTCAACGGCGTGCCCATCGTGCACGCCGGACCCTACGGACAATACGTCTCGCGCACCGAGCTTACGTATAATGACGAGCGCAAACGCTTCGCGATCGACGATTTCGAGCTCGTGCCGCTGCTCGGCGCTCCGTGAATTCACGCCTGCTCTTCATTACCAACGGACACGGCGAGATTGCGATTGCCGATCGCATCGCGCAAGAGGTATGCGCGCTCGATGGCGCAGTTGCGATCGATCATTTTGCGCTGGTCGGCGATAGTCGCTCGCCCATCATGCACGAAGTCGGCCCGCGCCAGGCGATGCCCAGCGGGGGACTGCTGGCGATGGGCAATCTGCGCAACATCGCGCGCGACGTGGGCAGCGGTTTGCTGACGCTCACCTACCGGCAGCGGCGCTTCTTGAAGCGCGCGCGCGGGGCCTACGCACGGGTGGTCGCGATCGGCGACGTGTTCGCGCTGCTGATGGGGCTCACGGTGCGCGCGCCGCTGACCTACGTCGGGACAGCCAAGAGCGTGCGCGTCGCGCCGTACGGCTTTTTCGAACGGCGTGCGCTAAGGCGCGCGGACGAGATCTTCGTGCGCGACGAACCCACCGCGCAGCGGCTGCGCGAGCAAGGTGTCGACGCACGCGCGCCGGGCAATGTGATCGTCGATCTTTTCGACCACGAGGATGATCCGCGAGCCGATGCCGCCGCGCAAGGCTTCACGCCGATGCTCGCCGTTTTCCCCGGCAGCCGGCAGAGCTCATATCCCGATGCACGCTTCTTGCTCGAGGTCGTGCGCCGTGTCGCGCTGCATCGTCCGCATCTCGGCGCGGTCGTCTCGATTGCGCCGCTGCTGGATGCGCAAACGTTTGCGCGCGGATTTCGCGACGATGGCTGGGAGGTCGACGAGCTTTCGGACGCGCGCATCCCGTTTGCTTTGCGGCACAACGATCGCGTGATCGCGCGCGCGTGGAACGGCTCGATCGGTCCGTTGCTGGCGCGCGCGCAGGTAGTGATGGGCCAAGCCGGTACCGCCAACGAAGCCGCCGCCGCCGCCGGCGTGCCGGTGGTCGCCTTCGAGCGCAACCGCGATCGCAAGACGACGTGGTATCGCATGCGTCAGCACGGCCTGCTGGGCGAAGCGCTGGCGGTGTTGCCGGGCGATCCCGCCAAAGCGGCGTCCGATTTAGCGGCGCTGCTCGACGACGCGCCGCGCCGCGCGATGATGGGCGCGCAAGGTCGCGAGCGGATGGGCCGGCCGGGTGGCGCGCGAGCGATCGCGCGCGCGATCGTCGAGCGCCTGCGGTGACCCGATTCGAACGTCTCGAGGTTGGCGCAAACGCGGCGGCGTTCGCGTGCATTCCGTTCTTCCCGAGCTTTATCACGCTGACCAACGTCGCGTTTCCGGGGGTTTCGATCGTTCCGCTGCCGCTTGCGCTCGCGCTTTTATGCGCGATGCTGGTGCTGGCGCTGGTCGCGATCGCCGGCATCCTGCGGCCGCCGCGCTACGAGCCGGTGCTGCTGCGCCCGCTGCTGCTCTGGCTTGGTGCGTGCCTGCTCTCGCTTGCGCTGGGCTTCAATCTGCGCGACGGTTCGGTCTTCATGCTGATCTTTGCGCTCACCGTGCTCTGGCACGCGAACATCGATCGTTATTACACGCTGCCGGGAATGGCGCGTGCGATTTGGTGGGCCTACCTGCTCTCCGGCACGCTCGCGTGCCTCGCCGCGATCGCTATGGTCGTGACGCGCATCCCAGCCGTACAATACACGATCGCGAACGGCCGCGCGGTGGGAACGTTCGTCTTGCCCGGTGAGCTCGCCGGCTATTTGCTCTTCTTTCTTCCGATTGCCTACGCGCTTGCGCGCACGGCACGCGGCGGCGCACTACGGACGTTGGGATGGACCGGATGCGCTGCCGGTCTGATCGCGATGATCTTGACCTTCTCGCGCACCGGTTGGGTGGGTCTGGCCGCCGGGATTGCGTTCTGGATCGTCTTGCGCTCGAACGCTCGACGCGCGCGCGTCGTGCAAGGAATCGCGATCGTGCTTGCCGCGGTGGCAATCGTGTTGCTCACCTTCAACGAGCACCACAATCCGAGCGAGAACTACACGCGGATCTCGATTTGGCAGGCGGCACTCGGCGTGATCGAGCGTTTTCCGCTCACCGGCGTCGGTCCGTTCGGATTTTCGAAGATCTACCCGTTCGTGCGTTTGCCCGACGGTGATCCGACCGCGTTTCATGCGCACAGCCTGTACTTGACTTTTTTAGCCGAGCTCGGCATCGTCGGATTTCTGGCATTCTGCTGGGTGATCTGGAGCTTTGCACGCGAGTGGTTCCGGCGCTTTCGTGCATTGCCGGCGCAAGCGTCGCTGCTGACCAGCGCGATTGCAGCGGGAGTCGTGGGCGCGCTCGTGCAAGGCCTGATCGATACCGTGAGTGTCGTTATTTTCGGCCTGCTGCTTCCCATGCTCGCGCTGGCTCTTGCCACTGCTCGCAGCGGCACGGGTGATGCATGACGCGACGCGTCGTCGCTGCACTGGCGCTGGCGCTCCTTTGCGCCTGCAATCCAAGCGCCCAAACCTCGTCCTCGCCCGTTCCCAGCCCGAGCCCAACATCGACCTCGCTTTCGCTCAAAATCACCGGGCGTGGGACGGCGACGCAGCCGGTGCGTTTTGTGGCGCAGCAAGCGCAAGGGAACCGCGTGCAATACGATCTCCTGGCCCGCTCCTTCGAGAGCATCGGCGCCCAGGGCAGTGCTCGCGTGAATTTCGAACACGTGCGCGTCACTTTTCACGGAAAAGACGGGTCAACGTTGGTGGCCGACGCGCCGCAAGCGATTGTCGACCAGGTGACGAATACCATCGAAATGCTCGGAGGCGTGCACGCGAAGAATAACACGGGCACGACGCTCTCGTGCGACTCCCTCCAATACGACCACCAAACCGAGATGATCTACGGCACGGGACACGTGTCGTTCGATAGCGCGAACGGATTTCGAGCAACCGGGAGCCGCTTCGAATCGGACATCTCTCTGACGCACACACGGATGCAATGAACGAAAACGACAGCTGGATCAAAATTCGCGGCCTGGTGAAGAACTATGGCGAACGCACCGTGGTCAACGGGGTGAGCGCCGAAGTGCACCAGAGCGAAGTTGTGGGGTTGCTGGGTCCCAACGGTGCGGGAAAGACCACAACCTTCTATATGGTCGTCGGGCTGGTCAAGCCCGACGGCGGCAGCGTCGTGCTCGACCGTAACGGCGTCGAACTCGAACTCTCCGGCCGCCCGATGTACCAGCGCGCGCGCAACGGCATCGGGTATCTTGCGCAGGAGAACTCGATCTTTCGCAAACTGTCGGTGGGCGATAACATTCGCCTCATTTGGGAACAGAACGGCGTTACGCGCTCCGAACAGAATCAGCGCCTTCCGGTGTTGCTCGAAGAGTTCGGGTTGCGCAAACTTGCGAATGCTCGCGGTGACAGCCTTTCGGGCGGCGAGCGCCGGCGCGTGGAAATTGCGCGCGCGATCGCGATGGAGCCGGCGTTCCTCTTGCTCGACGAACCGTTCACCGGCATCGATCCGATTGCCGTTGCCGACATTCAGGCGATGATCCGGCAGCTGCGCGATCGCGGCATCGGCATCTTGATCACCGATCACCAAGTGCGCGAGACGCTCGCGATCGTGGATCGCGCGTACATCATGAACAACGGACGCATCGAGGTTTCAGGCACGGCGCACGAGGTGTTGGAGTCGCCGATCGCGCGCACGTTCTATCTGGGAGAGGGCTTCCGGCTGTAGTGGCGGCCTCGCTCACGTTGCGCCGAGTCCGGCGCCTCTCGCGCCTTTCGCGCCTGGCGATTCTGGATCGCTACATGCTCACCGAACTCGGGGGCCCGTTCGTCTTTGGGTTGTCGGCCTTTACGCTGATCATTGCGGCGACGCAGCTCCTCGCGATCGGACGTCTGGTCTCCAACGATCACGTCCCGCTGTGGGCTGCAATCGAAATCTTCGTCTGGCAGGTGCCGGGCGACATGGGGCTGGTCTTCCCGATGGCGCTCTTGCTCGGAACGCTGCTCGCGATCCAGCGGCTCTCGGGCGAGAGCGAGATCACCGCGATGAAAGCGGGCGGCATCAGCTTTACCCGCATGACGATTCCACTCTTGGCCGCGGGCCTGGTGATGTCGCTGGTCACGTTCATCGTGCAAGAGTTCGTCACGCCGTTCGCGGCCGATCAAGTGGCACAGATCGAAAACCAAGTGCTCACCCGCGCGAGCGCTTTCAATCGCGATCTCACCGTCTCCGCGCCGCTTCCCGGCGGAGGCAAGCAGATCACCGTCGCGACGTCGTACGAGCAGCATTCGCAGGCGCTGCTGCACGTGACTTTGATTCAGTACGACCGCAACAACGTCGCGACGCAGATCATCTTCGCCGACCGCGCCGACTTCGCGGCCGATCGCTGGCAGCTCGAAAATGCAAGCCTGTACCGGTTCAATCCCGACGGCACGCTGATCTCCGAACCGCGCGTCGCCCAGCAGCAGGTTGAACTGGGCGAGAAGCCAACGGACATCGTCAAACGCTTGAGCCAAAACGATCCTGAGAATTTGAGCCGTGCAGAGATCGCTGATATCGTGCACTCGGGTCAACTTACGCAGACCGAGCTGCGCAAATATGTCACGACCTACCAGGAGAAGCTCGCACAGCCGTTTGCGTGCTTTGTCTTCGTGCTGATCGCGATTCCGTACGGGTTGCGCGCGGCGCGTAACGGCGGCGGCACCAGCGTCGGCTTTGGCGTCGCGGTGCTCATCGTCTTCGTCTACTACATCGTGCTGACGGTTTTCTCGTTCGTCTCCGAAGCCTTCATTGGGCTTGCGCCGCTGTGGGCGTGGATGCCAAACATCATCTTCACCGCAATCGGCCTGGCCCGCTTGCGACGTTCGGCTTCCGTATGAATTGGGTCGATCTGATTCGCGGTAGCGGCACGGTGCTGCTGATCATGATCGTCGCCGGCGGCATCGCCTACGTGGGCGATCGCGTCGGGCATCAGGTCGGGCGCCGGCGCCTTACGCTCTTCGGTATTCGTCCGCGTTACACGTCGACGATTGTTGCGATCGGCACCGGCATGCTGATCGCGCTGAGCGTGACGCTGGTCGCGTTGTTGCTCTCGCGCGAAGTGCGCACCGCCTTCTTTCGTATGAATCAAATCACGACGCGCATCTCGCAGCTCGAGACGCAGCAGCGCGATTTGGAAGCGAAGGTCAATACCGGCGAGCTGATCGTCCCGGTCAATGCGCTGATGACGCCGTTCTTTCTGCGGATCAAGAAAGACACGCCGGTCGATACGCGCCTGACGCAGATCGAACGCTTCTATCACGAATCGGTGGCGTACATCGATCAAAATCAGGGTGCGCGCGGCGGCTTGAAACCGTACGTGCCGCCGGCGAATATCAACAAAACGCTCACCGACGAATTCGGCGGACCCAGTGTTACCGAAGCCTCGATGGGCGGGGATCTGGTGATGTTCGTAACCGCGCCGCAGAATCTGTACCGCAATGACACCATTCATTTCGAGCTGAACTTGATTCCGGATGCGTTGCTCGTGAAAAAAGGCGGCCAGATCGCGTCGATTCAGATTCCGGGTAGCGCGCATGCGGATCCGCGCCTGGCCATCAATGAGCTCGAGCAATACGTCGCAAGTACCGTGCGCTCTCAGCTCAAACTGCCGCCGTTCCTCTCCGACAACGTGCAGGTCGTCGCGCTCTACCCAAACCTGGACGTGATGACTGCCGATCTGACGAGTGGGAAGCAAAATTACGTGATGACCGCTTTTGCCGCCGAGGACATCTATCCGCACGTGGGCGGCATCCCGCTCGTCGTCACGCTGACCCAGGCCAAGTGACGATTCTCGGCGTCGACCCCGGCACGCGCAAGGTTGGTTTCGCGATTCTTGACGATCGCGGGGAGACCCACGATTTGGGCATCGAGCTCATCGGCGACTTCGTCGTGCGGGTGCAAGCGCTCAAGGAGCGCTGGTCCTTCGAGGCGATCGCGGTCGGCATGGGCACCAACGCGCGGACGCTGGGAAGCGACCTTGCCGGTCTGGGCGTGCCGGTGACCTACGTCGACGAACGCGAGACGACCCTGCGCGCTCGCTCGCTTTACTTCGCGGACCACCCGCCGCGCGGCTGGCGCCGGCTCATTCCGCTAGGGATGCAAATGCCCCCGCGCCCGATCGACGATTATGCGGCGGTCCTGATCGCTCGGCGGTATCTCGCGGACGAAGGCAACCATGGGGTCAAAGGCTAACTGAAACGTTCCCCCGATTAGGACGATATTAGAAGTTGCCTGCGGTAGAAGGGGTGGTCAACCGCAGCTGACGGAGGAATCATGCGCCGCTGGCTCTGCGTGTTGCAGATAGGAGTACTGACTTCAGTGCTCGGGAGCGGTGTTGCCTCTGCTTCTTTAAATGGCGCGAATAGCGCATTTGCACCGCCGGCCGTCGATCTTACCGCGACCTTCTTCGCGCGTCTCTTCGGTGAATCGACCGATCGCGAGGCCTCGTTCAACGCCGTCGCAGGCGATACGCTGGCCGAGACGCCGCTGCGCGATTTGGCATTCCGGGTGGATCCCGTTGCGCAAGCGACGGTGGTCAAAACGGTCGCATCGCAACTGCCCGCGCCCAATCTCGATCTTTCCGATCCGTCGTTTGCGCCGCCCAGCCTGCCGCGCGCCTCGATCGCGGATTTGAGCGCGCAACTCCACGTGCCCGCGGTTGAGTATTACGAGAGCGCCGACCCCGTGCCGACCGATGCACCGGCGACCCATCGTTTCGATCTTGACGGTTTGCAAGTGAGCCCCGCGCAGGTCAGCGACTTCGCGCCCGGAGCGCCGCAGCAACCGGCCGAATCCCAAAGCACGCAAGGCGCAACCGTCTCGATTCCGCTGCAAATCGGCAAGGTGCGTTTCGCTCCGCATGCCGAAGCGGCGCAGACACAAAACCTGCAAACGAATTTCGCGACCGGCGCTCTTGGCGCGGGCGCAACGCTCAACGTGCGCGCGGGTTCGCGTAACCTCGGCGTGGATCTCTCCAGTGCGCTCGCACACTCAACGCTGTCCGCGCCGGAATTCTCGCCGGTGGGCGCACCGCCGTCGCTCGGCCTCGCGGGCAACAATTTGCCGGTGTTCGTGCCGGCCTATGCTGACGTGAGCACGCATACGCTTTCGACCGGGCTAACCGTTCCGGTCACGCGCGCGTTGACCGCGAACGTCAACTTCAATTCGCAGCATGTGCTTGGCGGGTACGCTCCCGGCGTCACCGGGCTCGACGCGAACAACACCATCTACGGCGCGCAACTGACCTACAATTTGCCGAAGAGTGCGAGTGCGATCTCGTTCTCGGCCAGTCAGTACCATTTCCAAGATAACTTGGTACCGGCGAACGCGCTAACCCAAACCAGCGCCAACGTCAACTTCACGATCAAGTTCTAACCCCGTGCAGAGTTCGAGCCGCTTACCGCGCGCGATCGTCGGTGCGCTTGTGCTGTTCGTAGCGTTGGTGCTTGCGCTGGTGCAGTTGGCTTCCGACGCGATCTACGCAAGCGCCGCGCCCGCAGCCCTCGTCGCCCATCTGCCGCTAGCTTTCGGCGTGCGCGTGTACCAGGCCATCGATGCCGCCGCTCCAGCGGCCTACGTCAATGACGGGTTGGCGTTCGCCGCGCTGCGGCAGGGCGATGCGTCGGCGGCGCAAGGCTACGCGCTGCGCATGCCGGCCGGTCCACGCCGCGACGACCTCTTAGCGCAAGTTGCCGCGGCGGAAGGCCAGACGGTGCTCGCGCGCGAGTATTATTTCGCCGCCGGCGACGTGGCCGCGACGCAGGCCGCGATCGCACAGCTGGCGCGCACCGATCTGCCCGCGGCCATGCAGTTGGAGGATCGCTTGCGCGAGCGCTTGCTGGAGCTTGGACGGCATCCCGACGCGGTGGCGGATTCATATTACAACAGCGCCAACTATGAGGCGTGGCTGCATCACTATTTGGCCGGGTATGCGCTGGATGAGCGCGCGCTCGCGCTTGCCCCGATGAATATGGGCTACCTGCTCTCGGCCGCGAACAACGCCTATTTGGGCGGCGATCTTGTCGACGCGCAGCGGCTCTTCGAGCGCGGCATTGCGATCGATCCGGGCAGCGGGAACTCGTATGTGGGGCTGGGATGGATTGCCTTGCGGCAAGGACATCGCGACCGCGCGCAGGCGTATTTGCAGCAGGCCCGCGCGATCGATCCGCACGCACAGATGATTCCCGCGTTCGAGGCGGCGCTGAAGTGAAGGTTGCGGTCGACGCGCAACTTGCCGTCGGCACCGCGACCGGAATCGGCGAATACGTCCGCGGTTTGATCGATGCGCTGCGCGCCGACGGGCTCGACGTGATCGAACTTTCCGAGCCCAAACTCGATCCTTGGCGCTTTGACCGTCGCGTGTTTTGGGATCAGGTGCTTTTCCCGCAGCGCGTGCGTCAAGTGGCGGCCGACGTGGTGCACTGCGCCTCGGGCACGGTGCCGATCGGTCTGCTGGTTCCCTATGTCGTGACGGTGCACGACGTCGCCTGGCTGCGCGTGCAATCGCACGCGCGTCCGTACGCGCGGTATTATTTTGGGCGCTTCTCGGTCGACCGGTACCGCGGTGCCGCGGCAATCGCGGTCGACTCGGCCTTTTCGCGCGATGAATTGCTCGCGGTGATGCCTGAGCTCGATCCGGCGGTCGTGCGCGTGGTGTATCCCGGCGTGGCCGACGATTATTGCACGCTCCCGCGGCGCGGCGGCGACGGCCGGACGATTCTTTCAATCGGCACGGTGGAGCGTCGCAAGAATCTCGAAGCGATCATCGAGACGTTGCCGTTCTTAGAGAAGGCGCGGCTGGTTTCGGTGGGGCCGTATACCCCGTATCAAGAGGAGTGCATGGCCATCGCGCAGTCGCTCGGCGTGGAGGATCGCGTCGAATTTCGCGGCTACGTGCCGCGCGAAGAAGTGCTCGAATTGTGCGCGCACGCCGCGGTCGTCGCCGTGCCCTCGCTGTACGAAGGTTTTGGTTATGCGGCGGCGCAGGCGATGTGCGCCGGCGTCCCGGCGGTCGTGTCGGATCAGGCCTCGCTACCGGAGATCGTCGGCGACGGCGCGCGCGTGGTGCCGGTGACTGATGTGAAACGCTGGATCGAAGCGCTCGGCGCGGCGCTACGGGGTGAAGACGATGCGCGCGCGCAGGCCGGACGCGCGGAGGCGATCGAGCGGTTCTCGTGGACGAATAGTGCACGCGAGATGCTCGCGGCGTACGAAACCGCGCTTAACACGCTGTCACCCTAAGCTAAGCGGCGCTGTTCGATTCGAGGAACAAGCGAACGAGTTGGGAGCGGCTCTCGACGTTGAGGATCTTGTTCATATGCTTGATATGAACGCGAACCGTCCCTTCGGCCATGCCAAGTGCTCTCGCCGATTTCGCGCGCGGTCTTGTTGCTTGAAACGAGCAACTCAGCAACTTCGCGCATGCGACCACGAACGCGCGCAATCGGCGCCGTCATCTGTTCGTACTGGCGAGCCGCAAGCGAACGCGGATAAACGGCGACCAGGCGTTCAACGCGCTCGCGCCAGCGCGCACCACCACCGAGCTCAACGGCGCGCAGCGCACAGCTCGTAGCGCGATGCGTGTATTTCATTTCTTTGAACATCTTGTAGGCGCTCTGCGCATGTTGGAGCGCCTCATCACCCTCGGTGAGATGTGACAAAGCGAAAGACTTAAAGGCCTCAAGACGTCGCCCGTGGCCCATGCCCGCCATCCTGGAAATTACGGCGCTCGCGGCGGATGAGTAAAGGGCGAAAGCGACCTCGGGATTCGAGCGGAGAACATCCGTTGCACCAAATACCGCGGTGGCTTCATCCTGCGACAGCCCGGCCCAATTGATTTCAGAAAAGCAGTCGATAGCGTTCGCACGCGATGACCCGGCGGAAATGTGCTCGCCCGCCGCGACGCTGATGCGAGACCGATCGGCAAAAATGAGCCCTCTGCGCGTGGCATCGGGTGCAAGTGCAAGTGCGGCATCTAACAGATGCATTGCGGGGATCCAGTCTCCCCGTAGTGCCTTCCGCCATGCGAGCGCGCGCTGGGTGTAGAAACGCGCTGTCGCCGTTTCATTGGGCCACACGACGCGCTCGAGGAGTTCTTCTGCACGGAGGCCGAGCTCCCCAAGCTCTGCCTCGCGTACGAGAGGTGCGAGCGACTCAGCAATGCGCGCAGTGAGAACGCGGTCCACATTCTCTTCTAGAGCAAGGGAGAGCGCGTGGAGCAAATGTGTGGCCTGTCTTTCGAAATCATCGACAAGGCCGTAGACATGCGCTCGTAGTTGCGCGTAGCGAACGCGCTGCTCTGGTATCTGCGGGAGCGCCTCGGCTAGATGCCGACGGATATCCATGGGCGCATCGTCGATGAACGCGATTAGAGCGCGGGCATACGCGGTTTCGGCTTCGGCCCACTTCGAAGTCGCCAGCAGCCATTCTTTGCGTGGTAGATTGAGAGTTGCTAGCGCGACGTTCTCGTGCGCTCGCCCAACGGCGGCAAGTTTCCCTTTGTCGTTCTCCGCCAGCCAAGCTCCAAAACGCCGCTTCGATTCGTCGTCGCCGCGGCGAATTGCGATCCAGAGACGCAGGCGTTCTGTTTCGACGCTTTTTGGAATGTTCGAAAGAAAAGATTCCACCTCGGCAAACGCGCCGAGCTGGAAGAGATCCCACCCCCGAGCGACCTCAACCCTCGAATCCATTCCGCTGGAATTTCCGGCCCGACAACGCCACCCCTCTGGCATTCGAGCCGTCTAGGGCTAAAGTACTGTCAGCCCGCGGGGCCCCCAGCACTATCCATCGTGTGCATGTGGCCAGGCGATGTGACCGGAGCTTGGACCGCCGCATGACCCGGTGCGCCACCGATCGAGTAGGCCGGGGCTAGAAAATGAACAAGAAGTGCGAGAAAAATCGACAGCATCAGGGCTCCTTCCGGAAAGGGGGAGAAGCGGGGCTACCCGCTACCGGGTAGTGTTTCAACACTTTTTGGTGATTACTCCACATCCTACCGGAAAAGGGACTTTTGATCTACTTAAATCCCCTTATGGCTTGGATCTTCCCCCCTCAGATACGCTGGGACCATGGATACAGAGCTGACCCTTCATGAGCTAGAGCGCCTGGAAGCCCAGCGGAAGCTCCGGGATCTGCCGGCAGCGATCGTCGAGACCGCCTGGGTCCGTGAGGCCCAGGTCGAAGCCGTCATCGACGCGGTTCTGACCGTGGCCTTGGGCGCCGAGGCAACGGCCCACGCCCGCCATGCCGGCGAATGGTGCGCCCGCATCGCCTCCGCCCTGCCGAACGGCCCCGACCCGTCCCTCGCGCGCCGGGTTGGCGTTTTGGGCGACATCGATTGCGCCGTCTTGGATCGCATCGTCGAACTGCGTCATATTGCGCAGCACATAAGCGACGGGCTATTGCGCCAGATCGCAAGCGTCGCGCGCGAGTTCGAAGCGTGGATCTCAGTTGACGAATTCGGTCGTTCCAAATCGCCGAACGTCGTACTGCCTGCGATGCTTGCGAATGCGGACGACGCAACGCGGCCAATCGTCGAAGCATTGGCAAGCGCGCTCCACACGACACGCCATGCGCGAGTCGCTTGACCGCCCGAGTGCGGTGGTGACCGCCGCATCGCGAAACCATCTCTATGCGATCATGAAAAACGTATCAGCGTACGCGAGGTCCGCGCGGCAACTCGGCGTGGTCGACAAGGCTGGGCTTGGAGAATCGCTCGCGCGGATGAACGAGTATCTTCGCACCTCCGACGTCCTCGATTCACTCAAAGATTTTCAGGCGGAGGCGCTTTACGACGCGAGCGTTGCGCTCAGCGCGGCTTATAAGACCGCGGCCGATGGCGCCGACGGCGCGGTGACGAAAGAAGTGTTCGGACGTGCGTGCGAGTCGCTGCGCAAATTCTGGGTGAGCATGGGAGACGTCCCGATCGCGCAGTAGACGGGCACTGTCCCGTGCATGCGCGCACGCGAAGCGGGATTCACGTTGCTCGAAATGGTCGTGGCGATCGGCATCGCCGTGGTTCTCTTGGTGGCCGGCGGCTTTTGGATGCTCTCGATGCGACCGGCCGCACTGCGCGGCGCGCTCGATGACTTCGATTCCAATTTAGCAGCGGCGAAGGCGCTTGCCGCAAGTGGCGGCAACGGCGCTACACTCGTGTTCGCACCACAAACGGGCGGCGCACCGGGCTTCACGCTGCGCGTGTACGCGGGGCGCCCGAACGCTTCGAACGCCGTAACCGCAACGAACACCATGGCGGCGATCAGCGCGACGAGTGTAAGCGAAGTGCATTTCGGCAAGCCGCCCTTTGCGATCTTCCTGAATAGCGCTGGTTACCCGACCGGCACCGACAACTATCCGTCGCTCGACGCGCAGGGGAACCCGGCGTTCAATGTGATCGCGCAACAACCGCCGTGTCCGAGCGGCGGCATCGTGCTGACGTTTACGAGCCCGCAAGGCGTAACCGCCACGCGCACGCTACCGTGCAACACGGACGTTGCCTTCGCAGCCGGTTCCGATCCGACGCCGACACCGAACCCGCCGCACATTTCGCCGACGTATTTGCTGGCGCACTACACGACCGATAGCGGACCATTGAAATTCAAGGCCGCGGAATACGGCTACTATCATTGGTATGCGTCAACGCAGAACGGTGCAGCCTGTCAGATGGGCAACTCCGATACGGGTGCGGCGCCGGCAACGTTTGCAAGTCCCTGGCCGTACGCCCAGCCGAGCCCAGCGAGTCAAGGCGGCGCAGCGCCCGCCGCACCCGAGTTTGCGCCTTACACATGGCCCGTCGGTGATCCGAATGATCCGCCTGCATGGTTCCAACTTTCGCCGGTGTTACACAACGGCGGCATGTGTACGGTAACCGTTGTCGACGACTACAACCAATCGGGCACGGTGCAAGTGCAAGTGATGGGCGACTTGACGCCATCTACGAGATCGCTTTCGTTGACGGTCGGGAAAGGCAACGGTTCGGTCAACCTCACGAAGACGTTCGACAGCGAGCAGTTGCTGTTGTCGGCCGGCGGCCCATGTCGAGGTGTTGTGACCGCGACGACCTCGGCGGGTTCATTTCCGGGCTTGCCGTCATCCACACCCGCGACCGCGGCCGTCACCGTAACACCCGTCGCGCAAGGCTCGTGCACGATGATCGTCCAGGATCAATATGGCGAGCAAGTGCAGATCGGTATTAACGTCGCGGCGCCTCCGCAGAACTTCAGTACGTGGCCGGCAGCGCTCGTAGTTGGTGTTGGCGGCGCGGCCGTCGGCATCACCAGCACCGGCGCATTGACCGATGGAAACGCGCTAGCGGGCTCGGTCTACACCGGACCGTGCTATGCGCAGGCGTTTGGAACGAGCGAATCGGTCGATACGACCTTGCCTTCGAGCATCGCAAACGCACTCGGCGTCACCGTGACGACCGATGGCTGTATTCTCAACGCCAACGGCAGCGCGCCGTACGGCGGATCGACACCGGCCGGCGTCATGATCGCGTATGAGCCGGCGGGAAGTGGACAGACGGGGAGCTTTGGCACTACGGGTTGCAGCCTGCTCAGCACCGGCGTATGGACCCCGAGCGACAACGGCGCAGACACGTCGCTTCCAGCAACGGGCTCGAGCGCCGGGCAATGCACCGTTGATTTCTCGGACGGTCATTCGACGCAAACTCCTGCTCTCGACGCCGGAGAGGTGAACGTCGCAGTTAATGCCTGTGACGTCGCGTCGGGTACTGGGACCATCGTCCTCGGGACGACGGGGCTCTGCGCGATCACGAATTTCACCTGGCCCAACACGTGCGGAAGCGACACGCTCAATCACGTGACGTATTATCTTGCATTTAACAGCGGCGCGATGTTGTCGGCAGCACTCGTCGGATCGAGCAGCTACGGCACGGTATCCGGCAGCTTCACCGTGACCGGCAGAGTACGGACGGCGGCACGACCGGCGCCATTACGTTTACCCGAACGGCGCCGGGTGCGGTGACGCTCTACGAATACGAAGACTCGTTCACCGGTGTGTTCGACGAATTAACAGGCGTCTGCGCCATTCACGAAGGATTCAGTCAAGCGTCGAACTCGGTGACGATCAACTGACGTTGAGCGATGATTGGTTTCGTCACGGCCACGTCGGGTGGCTCGGGTCGCTATACGAGCGCGGGTCGATCGGGAACTCGGCGTAACCCGCTGCCTCATTGTCGCTTCCGCCGTTTGCGCTGTAAACTGCATACTGCCCTGCGAACCACAGCGTCCGCGCGTTCGTCGCGTATGCATCTTCAGGGGCCAGGGTGAACGCAGGATTCACGGTCGCTCCTGCGCACGCAACGCCGCCGCTCGAAGACGATCCTCCCGTCGAGATGGGATAGAGCGTAATGCCCGCGCTTAAGCCCTGTTGGTAAGCATTGTTCGCGCGCGCATTTTCCAACAACCATTCGTCAACGCTGGAGCCGGCGAGGCTGTTCTGCGCGCGTTCGTACTGCCACGCGATCAGGCACGGCATTTCGGTCGACGCATTCATCGTCGCGAGTCGGTAGTCGCCGTTGGTCTCCCACGCCGGCGCCGTATAACCGGCAGGTACGCTGGGCAACGTCGGTGCGACCAACGTTTGACTTATGCCAGTCAGCGTGATGTTGTCGTGGACCGTCGCTTGCACAGGTGTTTCCGGAACTGGGCTCGGCGTCGGACACGCGCCGCTGCACGAACTTGGCGGCGTCGTGTAGCCCGGCGGCACGGTCGCAACCGCATCCGCGCCAACCACTAACAAATAATGCCCGCTCGGGACGCCGTTGAGTGCAAAGGTCCCATTCGCGGCGGTTGTCACTTGCGGCGACGGCAGCGGGGTCGGGCATCCGTCGTTTTCCGGAGTGATCGAGTTTGGCGCAGGCGTCGGTCCGCACGGCGCCCAGGGCATCAGCTTCACCGAGACACCCGCGAGTGGCATACCGGTTCCGTCGTCAACGACCGTTCCTGACGCACTCGTCACCCCTGGCGTCGTTGACGTAACAGGCGTGGGGGCGTTCATCGCCGGCGGCGTCGTACTGCCGCCACCGCCGCCGCCGCCACACGCGGCGAGCGCTGCAGCGATGCCAAATGTGCCCGCGATCAATCGCAAGTTCATCATGCCCACACCCCCGTTAGTACCCTGGGTTTAGTATACAGGAGACCCGGGCGCGCCAGGCGCGACCGAGCCGTCGTCGGGGGCAAAGATCAATTCGAGCGGATAGCTCGAGCCCGCCTCGGGCATCGTCACGATCGCGACGCGCACAAAGCCCTTTGCCGGCACCACGTACTGACGCACTTTGTAGCGCGTGAACGCTGCGACTTGATGCGATTGCACCAGCACGCCGTCAATGAGATACGTGCCGGTCGCGTGTCCGCCGCGCGGCGTTTCGTAGATTGCGATATTTTGCGGCGTCGACAGTGGGTTCTGCACGTTGACCACAAACGACTCGAGCACGCCGTAGTCACCCGACAACGCTTCGCCGGCGAGCGTGTTGGGCAGCGGAATTTGCCCGATCGGGAGTTGCAGATACGGATCGTTGACGTTCCACTGCGTCGCGAAATGAAATTCGGGAATCGTGTAAATCCCGCGCGCATGCCGCACCGTGCTGGTGAGCAGTTGCCCGGTGGTCAGCGCCGTTGCGGGATCGTCGCTTGCATTCTGCGCGACCAGCGTCAGATGCACCGTGCTGCCTTCGAGCACGCGCAGTTGCAGCAAGTTGGTCAGGATCGAGCCGGTCGGCATCTCTTGCTGGGCGATGACTTGCGTTGCGTTCGCGGGGATCTGTAAGAGCTGGCCTTGATTCTGCACCACGTCGACCAAGAAATCTTTGGTGGCGTCGTGGCCGGCTTCCATTTCATACTTGCTCGCGCCGCGGCCGCTGATGTATTGCAGCGTCGCGGGCTCGTTGGATTGATTCTGCGCAACGAGCACGATGCGCCGATCCGGTTGGCCGGGCGGATTGTAGTGGAAGTACAAAAAGCGCGAGGGCACGTCGCGGCGCAGATCGGCGCTAAAGAGAATGCCGTTCTCGGTGAGTTTTTCGGGATAGTCGCTGACCATCAGGATATCGGGCGAGATGCGCGGCACGGCGATGTTGTTGAGCGTCACGTGCACCGAGCCGTTGACGTCGAAGTACTGCTCGCCTTGAATGAGCACCGGCACATTGAAGCTAGCGCTCATGTCTTGCGCGAGATCGCTGTCGAGGTTCACGTCGTCGGCCGTCACGATCGCTTGTGCGCCCGGACGCACGGCGGTCTCGCGCAGGATCGTGCGCGCCACCAGCGCGCGTAAGTAGTCGCGGCCGGCCGGATCGCCGGTGATTTGCAGGGTGATCGGCGCGGGCAGTGCGCCGGCGGGAAACGCGACGCGCACGCCGACCGTCATGCTGACGCCGCGCGAATCAGTAATGGTGATCGTAGTTGAACCCGGCGTGGTGCCGCTGACCGTGACCGTGCGCGCATTTTGATCGATCGCCATCGTGAAGAACGCGGTCGATGCGGCAACCGCGGTCAGGTTGCCGAGCGAACCCTCGACCGTAAGTGTCTGCGTTGCACCGACCGGCACGTAGGCGGCCGGGGGATTGACGCTGATCGGCGGCAGCGTGGGGGTCGGCGTCGGCGACGGGCTGAGCGTCGGTCCCGCAGGCGATGGCGACGGGCACGGCGTTGACGAGGCGCATGGTGACGGCGACGGCGACGGCGAGATGAGCGGCTGCGCAAAGGGCGAGGGCGTCGGCTCAGGCGTGGATTGCGCCGAAACGGAAACAGCGCCGCACATGGCGGCGCCGCAGAGGAGCACGACGAGTAGTGCTTTTTGCAGACGCAAGGTCAGGCGATTTTCGCCGCTTCCGCCCGCGATACCGCCGTTGCCAGAAGCGTCTTATAGCCCACGCTTGGGAAGAGCACGGTGACCAGGTCTTTCTCCGCGCGCTCGACCGTGCCGGTGCCGAACTTCGGATGCGTGACGACGTCGGCGATCTTGTAGCCGCCGGTCGACGCGCCGATCGCCGGCAAGTCGGCCGCGCGTTCCATCGTGCGCAAGCAGTTATCGCACTTGCCGCAATTGGTGGTCTCGAAATCTTCGCCGAAGTAGTTGAGGATGAAGCGCCGCCGGCACGAGACGCACTCGGCGTACTGCAGCATCATCGAAAGCTTCGACTGATCGTAGGATTTCTTGGTCTCGTAATTCGCCAGGCTGAGCACGAGCTCGCGATTCTTGCGCACCGCTTCGGTCAGGGCGTAGGCCGATTTGCCGGCGCCTTCGATGTAGCCCGACTTTTTGAGCAGCGCGAGGATCACTTTGAGTTTGGTTAACGGCAGTTGCAGAATCTTGCGCAGATCGGTCATCGAGACGCCGTCGGCCTGTTCGCCGAAGACTTCGATCGTGCCGAAGACGCGCTGCACTTCTTCGATGTCCGGATACTTGCCGGTGAGGAAGTAGTTCTGCACGCGCGTGTCGCTCATGCGATAGATCAGGATGCAGCGCGAGAGCTCGCCGTCGCGCCCGGCGCGCCCGGCTTCTTGCGTGTAGGCTTCGAGCGAACCCGGCAAGTCGTAGTGCACCACGAAGCGGATGTTCGATTTGTCGATGCCTAGACCAAAAGCGTTGGTCGCGACCACGGCGCGAATCGTCTCGTTCATGAAGCACTCATGCACGAGCGTGCGATCTTCTTTGTGCAGCTTCGAATGATAGACCGCGGCCGGAACGTTGCAGCGTGGAGGTCAGGAATTTTTGCACTTCGAGTGCGTTCTTGATCGTCGCGGTGTAGATGATGCCGGTGCCTTCGAGCGTCTTTGGTCCGGTAAAGAGCGAGGCGAGAATCTTGAGCTTGTCGGCTTCTTTGTCGGCCTTGCGCGCTTCGTACTGCAGGTTCGGACGATCGAAACCTTTGACGATCGGCTTGACGTGCTCGATGCCGAGCTGATGCAAGATGTCATCGCGCACCGCCGGTGTCGCCGTCGCGGTCAGCGCCAGCACGGTTGGACGGCCCAAGCGATTGATCACGCCGCCGAGTGCGAGATAGGCGGGGCGAAAGTCGTGGCCCCACTGCGAGATGCAGTGCGCTTCATCCACCACAAAAAGCGGAACGTTGATCGATTGCAACAGCTCAAGAAAACTGCGATCTTCGAGCTTTTCGGGCGTGGTGTAGGCGATGCGGACGCCGCCGCCGGCGATGCGTTCGCGCGCCTTGATCTCTTGTTCTTCGGATAAGGTGGAGTTGAGCGCAACGACGTTGGTGATGCCGCGTTCGCGCAGCATGTCAAGCTGATCTTTCATCAGCGCGATCAGCGGCGAGACGACGACGGTCGTGCCTTCGAGCATCAGCGCGGGAAGTTGGTAGGTCAGACTTTTGCCGGCGCCGGTTGCCAAAATGGCAAGCGTGTCTTGCCCCGACATAACGCGGGACACGACTTCTTCTTGGCCCGGATAGAAATAGTCGAAACCGAACTTCTCTTGAAGGGCGGAACGGAAATCCACGACGAGTTCGAAGGCCTCCCCTGTGTAGAGCATAACATACCCGTCGGCAGGCCGAACCAAACGGGCAGCCCGAATCTTATAGCGGTGTCCCTCTACCGCACCTGGCGCCCGAAGTCGTTTGCAGACCTTGTCGGGCAAGACGCCGTCGTTCGCACGCTGACCCACGCTATCGAAGGCGGCAAGCTCGCCCACGCGTACCTGTTTTCGGGCCCACGCGGGTCGGGAAAGACGTCGGCAGCCAAGATACTTGCCCGTTGCATTAATTGCGTTGCTGGTCCAACGGCTCATCCCGACAACACCTGCGAGAATTGCATTGCAATGCTCAGCGGTACAGCTTTGGACGTGTTGGAAATCGACGCTGCGAGCAACCGCGGCATCGACGAGATTCGTTCACTACGCGAAGCAGTGAAATTCGCACCAAGTGTGATGCGCATGAAAGTGTATATCATTGATGAGGCGCACATGCTTACTAAAGAGGGTGCCAACGCGTTCTTAAAGACGCTTGAGGAACCGCCCGCACATGCGGTATTTATTCTCGCAACGACCGAACCTGAGAAATTGCCGGTAACAATTCTCTCGCGTTGCCAGCGATATGCGTTTCGCCGTATTTCGATTCCAGTGATGATCGAGCGGATGCGGGAAATCGCAACCTATGAAGGCATTGCGATTGATGAAGCGGCGCTCGCGGCCATTGCGTACCGCGCGGATGGCGGCCTGCGCGATGCTCTAACGATGCTCGAACAGGCCGCGGCATTTGCCGACGGGCCAATCACGACCGCAGTCATTGAGTTGGCCTTTGGCGCTACCGGCCGCAATTATGCCAACACGCTTGTCGACGCGGTGGTTGCACGCGACGCTGCCGCCATGCTGCGGACGATCGAAGAAGCAAGCGACGCCGGCGCCGATATGCTGGTGCTGACCCGCTCGCTGATCGCCAACTTCCGCAACCTCTTGGTGGCGCACATCGATCCCGAATTGCTCGCGCGCGACCTCGCGCCCGAGGATGCCGAAATCGCGGCCGAACGCGCCGTCGACGTGCCGCAGGCGATGATCGTGCGCGCGCTGCGCGTGCTGGCCGACGCTGCCAGCCTCGCCCGTACCGGTGCCAACCCGCGCCTGGAGCTCGAAACCGCCCTCCTCCGCTTCATGCTGGAAGACGGCGATATTGTCACCCCGAGCGTAGCGGCGAAGCCGCGCAGTCGAGGGGCCGCCTCGGAACTCGGTAGCGCGGCTCCCTCCGGTCGCCCCGCTTCTGTTGAAAAGGCGCCTCCGGCGCCTGAGCCGGCCAAAGTTGTCACCCCGAGCGTAGCGGCGGAGCCGCGTAGTCGAGGGGCCGCTCCCGATGTCCCGGTGACGATCCAGAAACTCCGTGCCGCCTGGACGACCATCCGCGGCAAGGTCGAAGCCGAGCGCCCGCCGCTCCGCGCCCCGCTCTCCGGAGCGATGGTCGACTCTATCGACGGCAACGCGGTCGTCCTCAAGCTGCGCGCGAAGCTCGACGCCGACATCCTCAAAGATCACGCCAAGCTGCTCGAATCGGCGATCGCCGACGTCCTTGGTGCAAAACTGCAAGTCCGCCTCGAAGCCGGCGCATCAGCCCCAACGCAAGCGGTAGAGCCTTCACCGCCGAATGAAGAAGAAAGTGCCGACGAGCTTTTCGGCTACGCCAACGAACGGATCAAGTAGAACGACATGAACCAAGCGCAATTGATGCAGCAAGTCAAGAAGATGCAAGCCGAGATGGTGAAGGCGCAAGAAGAACTTGCCAACACCACCGTGCAGGGCAGCGCTGCAAACGGGATCGTGACCGTCGAAATGACCTGCGATCAGCGAATGAAGTCGATCAAAATTGGGAAGGACGCGGTCGATCCCGACGACATCGAAACGCTCGAAGATCTCGTGACGGTCGCGGTCAACGACGCGCTGACGAAGGCCAACGAAAAAGCCCAATCCCGTATGGGCGGCCTCACCGGCGGCATGCGCATCCCCGGCCTCATGTAGATGCCAACAAAAAGCGGCTCCATCACGGGGCCGGTGCAAGCCCTCATCAACGAGTTTTCGAAACTTCCGACCGTTGGCCAAAAAACGGCTGCGCGGTTGGTATTTCATTTGTTGAATCGCCCGCGCAACGAAGCGCAATCGCTTGCCGAAGCAATCCTCGCAGTGAAAGACAAAGTGCGCTTCTGCTCGGTGTGCTTTTCGCTGACGGAAGACGATCCGTGCGATATCTGCACGGATGAAGAGCGCGATCGCTCGATCATCTGTGCCGTCGCCGAGGCGAAAGACATCTATGCGATCGAACGCACCGGCGCGTTCAAGGGCCGCTACCACGTCCTCGGCGGGCTCATTTCACCGATGGACGGGATCGGCACCGCGCAATTGCGCGTGAAGGAGCTCATCGAACGAATTGGTCTAGAGAATCCAACCGAAATCATCCTTGCGACCAATCCGAACGCCGAGGGCGAGGCGACGGCGCTATACCTTTCGCGCCTGCTGCGGCCTCTAGCAACGACAGTGAGTCGTTTGGCCTACGGCCTTCCGATTGGCGCGGACCTCGACTATGCCGACGAGGTCACGCTCGCCAGGGCCCTGGAGGGGCGACGAGCGTTATAGATGCCGCTGGTTCTGATGCAGCGTGCCTGGCGAGACGATCCTAAGTACAAGGACACGGAGTTCTGCGTTTATCATTACCCGTGCGTTTACTTCGACCAAATCCAAGGTGGGGAGCAATTCGTTTATTACCGGCCGTCCAGGGATGCAAAGACCGCTGAGGCGAGCACATATTTTGGCTGCGGCGAGCTAGATGAGTGGTGGTCCGATCCGGACGATCCGAAGCACCGCTTCGTCGGAATTAGAAGGTCAATTCGATTTGCAAAGCCAGTGGCTTATATTGATTCGCAGAATCGCATGTACGAGTCGACGTTCACTAGTCGGGACGCGTTTCAGGGCCGATCTGTCCGCTACATTGAGGGCCTCGACTTTCACAGAATTCTCGATGCGGCCGGGCTGACCGGCGCGGCTTGGCGTGCTGCGCCTTCGGTCGACGACGTTGTAAGCGGCCTGGTCGTTCCCGAAGGGACCACGGAGCCGCCGCGCGATCCGTTCCGGCCGCTGACGGTGGTTCCGGACGGTACGGGCTACCGACCGACCGGGAAGACGATCGATATTTTCGAGGTTGCATCATTACAAGAGCGAGCGCGGGGCGACCATCAGGATACACTCAAGCTGCTCAAAGCGATGGTCGAGCGACGGAACGGTCACTGCCTCTTCAATAATAACGTCGATCTGCTAGCATCTTTCGACGAGCACCGCCTTCTCGTCGAGGCGAAGAGCCTCAACGTTCCGACCGCCGCCGTCGATCGCATGCGGTACGGAATGGGGCAACTCTTCGATTACGGAGTTCGCTATCGAGCCGAGATTGGACGCGCTCAGCCAGTGCTAGCATTCGGAGCGATGCCATCGAGCGACGTCGGCTGGATTTCGACAATTCTTCAGGAGAATGGAGTCGCGTTCATAGCACGGCAACGCGACTCGCTCCTACCAATGAACGACGCCGCGAAAGGCCTCCCAATCTTTTAAAGAGGCTTTGACGCGACACATACGTCCACCGTGGTTCAACACGGGACTGGCGAGCTAAATGCGGGCGGGGCTGACAGGCGGTCGCCGTGCGCCTAAGCAACCGAAACGGGAATGTGTTAAGCTAGCAATCGATGCAGCTTTATTGTGGCAGCACCGCCGATTTCTTATCCGCCGAAGCTCGGAAAGAGATTGTGAAGCAGCTGAATATCAGTTTCTTCGATTATTACCGGTACCGCCCAACGGAGTCGGAACAGCGCTCGTGGCATCATTCTCTGCATGCGCTAGCCGCCCAGATCAAACGGTCGAAATTATTAGATAACGGTCTGATCTTGGAAATGCAGCTCCCGCTCACGTCGAAGCGCCTCGATTGCATGCTCACGGGACACTCGTCGTCAGGCGATCCGAATGCCGTGCTGATCGAGTTGAAACAGTGGACTGATGCAATGTCGGCCGACGAAGACAAGTGCGTGCAGGTTGAATATGGCGCAGGTCTTCGAGTCGTCGCACATCCGTCGTACCAGGCCAAATACTACGCAGACTATCTGCGCGACTATCGGACCGTGTTCTATGAGGATCCGGTACTGCCGCTACGCCCCTGTGCGTGGCTGCATAACTTCCAGCGTGATCCTGATTCAGCATTGCTCGACGCACAAAAATTCGCCGACGTGCTCGTGGAGGCGCCCCTTTTTGCCGCCAGCGACGCCGATGCCTTTGGGACGTATTTGGAGGGCTATCTCGGATCCGGGCATGGCGAAGTCGTACTGGATCGCATAACGAAGAGCAGATTCGCGCCGAGCCGTAAGCTGATGGAACATACGGCCGACGTTATCAGTGGCAATGACGTATACGTGCTTCTTGACGAGCAACGAGTTGCTTACGAGCGCGTTCTTACTGCGGCAAGGAAGAGCGTAAACCGCAAGAACCATACGGTCATCATCATTGAGGGCGGCCCGGGAACCGGAAAATCAGTAATCGCGCTGCATTCGATGGCGAGCCTGTTGTTACTTCAGAAGAACGTACAGCATGCTACGGGTTCGAAGGCATTCACCGAGAATCTCCGCAAAATTCTCGGAACCAGAGCCGGCACGCAGTTTCGGTACTTCAACAGTTTCGTTGACGCGCAAGAGGGCGAAATCGACGTACTCATCTGCGACGAGGCGCACCGTATACGCGAGACGAGCAACAGTCGCTTCACAGCTGCAAGCAAACGATCGAATCTGCTTCAAGTCGAGGAACTTGTACGTGCAGCGAAAGTTGCGGTGTTCTTTATTGACGATCAGCAAGTCGTGCGCCCCGGCGAGATCGGTTCGGTAAACCTACTCAAGGACGTGGCCGAACAATTCGGAGCAAAGATCATTCGTGAGAAGCTCGAGGCGCAGTTCCGTTGCGCAGGCTCCGACGAGTATATCGATTGGCTCGATAACGTGCTCGGCACGAGGATGACTGAGGTCGCTGAGCTTGATCCTACGAGCGCTTTCGATTTCAGAATTGTCGATACGCCAACAGAGCTGGACGAAATGATTCGTAAGCGTGCCGACACCGGCGAGAGCGCAAGGTTGGCAGCTGGCTTTTGCTGGCGCTGGTCCGATCCCAAGGATGGCACGCTGGTCGATGACGTGGTGATCGGACCTTTTCGCCGACCCTGGAATGCGAAGCCAGATGCTGCGAAGCTTCCGCCACGTGTGCCCAAGTCAAATTATTGGGCGACCGATCCACAGGGCATCGGACAGGTTGGCTGCGTTTATACGGCACAGGGCTTTGAGTTTGACTACATCGGTGTGATTTGGGGCGATGATCTGGTCTACCGGGCAGCTAGAGGCGGATGGGTCGGACAGAAGGTGGCTTCACACGACAGTCAAGTTAAGCGTGCGCGCCCCGAACATTTCACAGACCTCGTCAAGAACACATATCGTGTGCTTCTGACTCGCGGTCTCAAAGGTTGTTACGTGTATTTCACAGACCTCGAGACACGCGAGTATATGCGCGCGCGGATGGTAGGCGACGAAGAGGTCGCCTAGGACGGGTTGAATGAGTGCGATTCGCTGCGCCTTTCTATCCTTTGACCCTTACACAATGTCATCGGCGTCGGCGTGATGCTCATCCATCTGGTCTTCGTTTTCTTCCGATTCGATGTCGCCGTAGACGACTTGATCGCTGATCTTTTCGCCGCGGGTGTGCGTCTCGGTCTGACGGCCCATTGACTCCGCTTCTTTGGGCGTAAGCGGGTTTTCGCGTTCGGTACTCATGCCGCTATGATACCCCAGCCGTGCTCTTTGCGCGCCATTCCGGTTTGCGTTCCTTGCTCGCCTCGCCGAGGGCGCGCTTCACGCCGGCTGCGTCGAAGTCTTGCGCATACACCGGCGTGCCGGGTTGCTGCCGCCATGAATCGGCGATCGTGCCGTCATCGACCGGATCAAAGCCAAGCGCATCGACGAGATCCATCACGATCTTCTTTGCCTTTGGATCGTCGCCGGCAACCGGCAACGCAATGCGGCCCGGTGTGCCCTTCGGTTTGCCGTTGCTGAGCAGATGCGCGGCGTAGATATTATTGAACGCTTTGATCACGGGGTGGCCGATCTGTTGTTCGACCCAGCCGCTCTCGGTGAGACCGTCTTCGATGCCGGCAATGCGTCCGTCGCGCTGCTGCGGATAGTAATTCCCGGTATCGACCACGACGACGTTGGGTCCGAGGTTGGCAAAGAGTCCCTTGGGCAGATTCGGGATGTTCTTCTCGGGGATCGTCACGATGATGAGATCTTTGTTCTTTACCGCTTCCTCAACGGTGACGGCCTGCGCGCCGGTTTCGTGCACGAGCGACCAGAGCGAGTCGGGCCCGCGAGAGTTTGCGACCGACACCGTTGTGGCCTAGCGCCCGTCAGGCGTCGCGTCAGGTTTCCGCCGATGTTTCCGGCGCCGATGATGCCAATATTCATATGGCCCATAACCCGTTCTCCCTCGACTACGCTTCGCTACGCTCGGGATGACAAAGGGGGCGCTTCGCTACGCTCGGGATGACAAGAGGCGCCTCACACCTCAGGGTGACACTAGGCTCTCATCGACTACTAACCCCGCTAACCATCTTCCATCAGCCCGGTAGCCTAGTCTGGCAGTGGAGGAATACGTCATGTCAGCACAATCGCTCCCGCTGCAAGCGGGGTTTTCGGGAATCAGCAACGCGCTCGGGCGAGCGTTTAGCCGGTTGCCGCGCTGGGCGCTCGCTGCCTTGGCGCTTATCGTGATCGTGGGCCTGGTCGCAGGCACGCTCGCGGTGCGCGCAAAGTCGGCCGTCGAAGTCGTCACGACCCCGGTCGTGCAGCAAACGCTCACCCAGTCGGTGACCGCGTCGGGCACGGTTAATCCGCAAAACAGCATTTCGGTCGGCACGCAAGTTTCGGGAACGATCTCGCAACTCAACGTCGACTACAATTCGAAAGTAACTAAGGGCGAGGTGCTCGCGCGCATCGACCCGAGCACGATTCAAGCGCAGCTCGACCAAGCGCAAGCCAATCTCGCGCAATCGCAAGCGCAAGCAGCTGAAGCCGGCGCAAATACGACGGCCCAAGCCGCCGGCGCAACGGCTGCGCAGACCGCGATTCCCAAGGCGCAAGCCGCGCTCACGCTCGCGCAAGAGCAGCTCACGCGCGATCAAACGCTGCTCAAGCAGGGCTACATCGCACAAGAAACCGTGCAGTCGGATCAATCGACGGTAGCCCAAGACGCAGCAGCACTCGCGCAAGCGCAAGCGGCCTACACGCAGTCGCAGGCCCAAACGCAGGCCGAAGGCGCGGGCACGGACGCCGCACAGGCTGCGGCGCAAGCAGCCGCTGCCACGGTGCAGCAAGATACCGTCAACTTAAACAACACCGTCATCACCTCACCGGTCAACGGTACGGTGATCGCGCGTGACGTCTCGATCGGCCAAACCGTGGCCGCATCGTTATCGACGCCAACGCTCTTCTTGATCGCGCAGGATCTCAATCAAATGGAAGTCGACATCAACGTCGGCGAACCCGACATCGGCGGCGTCAAACAGGGTGACACGGTCAACTTCACGGTCCTCGCCTACCCCAACCAGATCTTCAGCGGTAAGGTCACGCAGGTGCGCATCAACCCAACGACCGTCAATAACGTGGTCACCTACGACGTCGTGGTCGACGTGAACAATACGACCGGCCAACTGCTCCCGGGCATGACGGCCAACGCGACGATCGTCGTCGCAAGCGCGCCTAACGCGCTGGTGGTTCCACTCGCGACCGTGCACGCGCAAGTCGCAAAGAGTGCAACCGGTAGTGCCAGCGCCGCCAGCCCCTGGGGTGGAAGCACCAGCGGCAGCAGCAGCGTCGTCACCGGTGAAAACGCGACGGTCACGGTGCAGCGCAACGGCAAGATCACGCGCGTGCCGGTGCAAGTTGGTCTCGTGACCACCACGCAAGCGGCAGTGACGCCGATCAACGGCGCAACGCTCGTCGCGGGCGACAAAGTGGTCACGTCGATGAGCGGCGGATCGCACAAGGGCTCGTATCAAGGCCAGCATCAGGCGGGTCAAGGTGCAAGCAGCACTAACCCGCTAGCCGGTGGAAGCGGCGCCTCGCGCAGCGCGACCCGCGGTCTCCCGTAGCGCCACGGCGGACCATAGACCTTGACGGTCTGCATAGACTAGACTAAACTTAGTCCACTATGCAGACCGTCAATATTCACGAGGCCAAGACCCATCTATCGCGGCTGCTCGAAGACGTCGCCGCCGGCGAGGAGATCGTGATTGCGAAGGCCGGGAAGCCGGTGGCCAAGCTGGTCCCGATCGAGGCCGAGAGGCCGCGGATTCGGTTTGGCCTGCTCGCCGGCATGGGAACGGTACCCGATGATTTCGATGACCCCTTGCCGGACGAGGTGCTCGCAGCATTTGAAGGGCGATGATGCGCATTCTCATCGACAGTCACATCTTGTTGTGGGTGCAACTCGAGCCGGAGAAACTTCCAAAGGAAGCTCGTGAAATCCTGAACACGGGCGGCCACGATTTTTTCTTCAGCGCGGCGAGCATTTGGGAGATCGCGATAAAGGCGCAGCTTGGACGCACCAATTTTCGTGCGAATGCGGCTGAGTTAGCGGCAGGCGCGCGCAACAGCGGGTTCGTCGAGCTTCCGATTACCTCGGCCGTCGCTGCGAGCGTTGCCGACCTGCCGATGCATCACGCCGATCCGTTCGATCGTTTACTGATCGCGCAGGCGATGTATCTACCTGCACGCTTGCTCACCGTCGATAAGCAGCTCGTGCCGTATTCCGAGCTCGTAATGCTGTTATAGCGCTAGTGGAGCGTCGGCGCTCCGCCGCAGTTCGTTGGTGCGGGTTGGCCGGCGAATCGTGCACCGACCCACGTGAGCGCGTCGTCCGACGCGCGCATCACGAGCGGCTCATGTTCGATGCCTTGGTAGACATTGTAGTGGATCGTTGCCCCGTTCCCGCACAGGATGCCGGCGATGGCATCGCTCGATGCTTTGGGGACGATCGTATCCGCACTGCCTTGCGCGAGCATGATCGGAACGGTGGGATGCAGTCCGCCCGCATCGTTCGTCGTGGCGAATTTGAGCAGCGGCGCGAGCACCGCGTCCGTGCGGAACGATGATGCCGGAACGATACTGCCCCAGCCGGTGGGATTCGTTGCAAGTTCGTCGACGCACTGATCGTGCAGTTGCGGAACCATTGCGAGGGCTGCAGGGGTAAGAAGCTGATCGAGCTTTACACTCGGATCGAATGCCGCCGCCGCATCCATGAAAAGCGCGGCGAAGGCGTATGCCGCCGTTGGCGTGGTTTGTTTGGGGAATCCGCCGATGAACACCGAGATGAACGCGGCCGGCGCTTCCGCGACGGCGCCGATCAGGTGAAGCTCCGGGGCCCACTGCGCTGCCGTCGCCGACGTGAACAGCACGGTTTGACCGCCCTGCGAATGTCCCATGACGACCCAACTCGTCGAAAGCTGTGGCACGATCTGCCGCGCCGCGCGCACCATGTCGATTGCATCGCGCGCTTCCGCGACGCCGATCAGATACGGAGTCGGACCGGGCGTGCCTTGCCCCTCGTAATCGGTCTGCACGACTGCATAGCCGCGAGCCACCGCCTGATCCAGCGCCGGCTCGACCTGTCCGAGATAGCGGTGCTCGGGTCCGCTCGGGGAATCCAGCGACGGTGTGCACTTGGGTGCGTCACCCGTCGTTCCGTGCGCCCAGCTGATAACCGGCCAACCGCCCTTCGGCGGTGTACCCTTCGGCACGGAGATCGTTCCGGAGACGGCGACATCAGCTCCGCTCAGCGACATCGTGTGATAGAGCACGAGCGTGTTGGATGCCGCGCTCGGGAGCGCCGCGCCCGTCGTGAGCGGACGGGCCCAGATCACGTCGCCGTGCGCGCCGGCGGGAAGCGGGTTCGGCGGAATGTAGAACGCGACTCCACTGGGACCGGTCGCCGCCATCGCAGCGAGCACCACGGACGAAATGACAGTCATCATCTAACAGCGCTACGCCGGACCGCCTGAAAGGACCCCCATGCCTGTGAAGCCGCGCTTGCGGTTCGACAAGGTCGCACGCCGTTTTGTGTCCGATCTCCAAACGGCGCTGCGCGACGCCGTATCGGACGGCACGATCGTCACCTTCACCATTACCGCCCCGATCCGTCTTGCATCCAAGACGGCCGTCGCATTGGAAGCGCACATTCGCGAACTTCTGGCGCGTCGGGTGAAACAGGTCGAAAGCGAGCAAACGCTCCACGGCAATTCGATCCGCGTTCGCGTGGTGCGCACCGGAACGAAGCAGGCTCCGAAGGTCGCTGGATACGTGCACAATCCCGACCCCGGCGCCGCGGACGCCCTTCTCACCCTCCACTAACCTTGCTAGCCGCACGCCCTCAAGCGGCCGTTCTACGATTTGTTACGGAGGAACAGATCGTGGAACAAGTATCAGAACCGGTCGTTCGCGTGGAAGGCTTGCGAAAAGTCTACTCGCTCGGCGATAGCCAGGTGATTGCGCTCGCGGGCATCGATCTCGAGATCCGCGCCGGCGAATTCGTCGCCGTCATGGGACCGTCGGGCTCGGGCAAATCGACGTTCATGCAGATCACCGGACTGCTCGACAATCCGACGAGCGGCCAGTATTTTTTCGAAGGCACCGACGTCTCGCATTTGGATGGCGATGCGCGTGCCGACATTCGCAGCCGCCGTCTCGGCTTCGTTTTTCAAGCCTATAATTTGCTCTCGCGCACGAGCGCGCAAGAAAACGTCGAACTGCCGATGGTGTACGCGGGCGTGCCCGCCGATGAACGTGCGCGCATCGCGCACGAGAAGATGGGCATCGTCGGCGTCGCACATCTGGCGGCACATCACCCCAATCAAATGTCGGGCGGGCAGCAACAGCGTGTCGCCATCGCGCGTTCGCTGGTGAATAATCCGGGGCTCATCCTTGCCGACGAGCCGACCGGCGCACTCGACACCAAAACCAGCGAAGACGTGATGCGCATCTTCAAAGAACTCAACGAAGAGCAAGGCATTACGATCATGCTCGTCACCCACGAACCCGACATCGCGGCACATGCCAAACGCATCGTGACCTTCCGCGACGGGCACGTCGTGAGTGACACGCTCAAAGAGGAGCGTGCAGCATGAGCGACTTCAAAGGCATTTTCCGCCTGGCGCTCCAAGCGCTGGTGCGCAACAAGGTGCGTTCGATGCTCACCATGCTCGGCATCGTGATCGGTGTCGCGGCGGTGATCGTCACCGTTGCGATCGGCAGCGGCGCGCGTGTCTCCGTGCAGCAGAGCATCAGCTCGCTCGGTTCCAATTTGATCGTCGTGCAGCCCGGTAGCGTTACGAGCTCGGGCGCACGCGGCGGATTTGGTACCGCGTCGACGTTGACGCCGGCTGACGGCATGGCCATCGCGCAGCTGCCCGGTGTCTCGGCGGTTTCGCCCGCGGTCACGATCCGCGCGCAAGTCGTCGCCGGCGGGAACAACTGGCAGACCACCGTCACCGGTGTTGCACCGACGTACGCGCAGATTCGCACCTGGCCGATGGCCAGCGGTTCGTTCTTCACCGAAAACGACGTCAACGACGCCGCCAAAGTGGCGGTGCTCGGCCAAACTGACGTGTCGCAACTCTTCCCCAGCGGCCAAAACCCGATCGGGCAGACGATCCTGATCAAAGGCGTGCCGTTCACCGTCGTGGGGACGCTCACGCCGCTGGGCCAAAGCAGCCTCGGCACCGATCAAGACGACACCGTGCTGATTCCCTACACCTCGGCGATGCAGCGCATCACCGGACAAACCACGGTCAACCAGTTGATGGTTTCGGCCACCACCACCGACGAAATCGCTCCGGTGCAAACCGAAGTGACGACGTTGCTCGAACAACGCCACGCCATCACGGCGGGACGCCCCGACGATTTCCAGGTGCGTAACCTGCAATCGATCGCCGCGGCCGCTTCGTCGACCGGTGCGGTGATGGAGTTCTTGCTCGCGGGCGTTGCGGCGGTCTCGCTGATCGTCGGCGGCATCGGTATCATGAACATCATGATGGTCTCGGTAACCGAGCGCACGCGTGAAATCGGTCTACGCATGTCGGTCGGCGCGCGCAGTGCAACGATTCTGCGGCAGTTCCTCACCGAGGCGACGGTGCTCGCGGCCTGTGGCGGTGTGATCGGCGTGATTGCCGGATTCATCGGCACGTTCGTCGTGGCCGCACTTGCAAAGTGGCCTACGCAGATTCCGATCGCGTGGGTCCTGTTCTCGATCGCCTTCTCGGCGCTCGTCGGGATCTTCTTCGGATACTATCCGGCGAAGAAAGCGGCGGGATTGAACCCCATCGAGGCCCTGCGCTTCGAATAGGGCGGGCGCAAGGAAGCGTCCACAAAGGCGGGCCCCAGCTTCTGTTCCTCTGCTGGGGTCCGCTTCTATTTCGGCGAGAAGGCAATGAAGGCGGCGCGCAGATCTGCGAGTGGTTGCCCAGAGACCGCGTCCCAAATGATACGCGGGTCAATTGCATCGTACTCGTGGCGCAGCCGGTTTGCCAAACCGCGGACTTGATATGCGGATTCATGGGTTAAAGCGAATTCCGGTATTCGCGTAATAACCTCGGCGATAATAAAAAGCTGGCGTTCGACGGCGCTTATCGTCTTGATGTCCGCTTGATATGTTTCGAAGTCCATGCCATCGATGAACGAAGTGATCCTTTCGATGGCTTTGATCGCGTCATCGCACCAATTGCGAATGCGTTCCTCACGCGAAGGCTTAGAATGCACGGACCGCATACTCGAGCGCACCTTGCAGGCGCTTCGAGTTCTTCACTGTATAGGGCGTGACGATATCAACTTTTCGCGCGAGCGCATCTTCGAGGGAGCTACCCACTGCGGAGAGGTTAAAGAGTGAGAAGCGTGCGTCCGCACGCGGCGTGACGATCACATCGACGTCACTTTCCGGACCGGCATCACCGCGAGCGACGGACCCAAAAATGTCGAGATGTTCGACGCCTTCGCGCTCGAGCGCGTCTCGTATTGAACGAATTGCGCCGATGACTTTCGCAAGCTCGGGTGCGTTACGCGATCGAGCTGCGCCGCCCGCTAGCTCCTCGGGCGACATCTCCAAGGCCTCAGCGATACGCATCCCCGTATTGAAGCGCGGCTCGGCTGTTTCACCCGACTCTAGCTTACGAATCGCATTCTCGGTCACGCCCACAGCAGATGCAAGGCGACCGGCCGAGATGCCGACCTGTCTGCGTCGCGCATGGATCCGGTCTCCGAGTCCTATAGTACGCTCCATGTAGCAAAGTATAGCATTGACCACAAAGCCTGTGCGCCGTATACTGTGTAACACATAGGATATGGAACACAGCATCAATGGTCAACTTCCCGGGCTCTTCGAAAACTTGCGCCTGGAACTGCGGCGGGGGTGCCTCACCCTCGCGGTGCTAGCCCAACTGCGCACCGAGCGCTACGGCTACACCCTGCGCAAAGCGCTCGAGGAGGCCGGGCTCGAGATCGACGAGGGCACGCTCTACCCGCTCTTGCGCCGCCTGGAGACCCAGGGGCTCTTGGCCAGCGAGTGGCGTGAAGAAAACAAGCGCCGCAAGCGCTTCTACCGGCTCTCACCGGCGGGCGAGCTGATCCTCGACCAACTCACCGACGAACTCCGCCGCATCAATGCATCATTAGAACGGATCACTTCGGAGTCATAACGATGGACATGCTCAGCCGCTACCTCTACGCCGTGTACAACGACTTGCCCAAGGGCGAGCAACGTGACGACATCATTGCTGAAATTTCCGACGCGCTGCAAACGCAAGTCGAAGAGCGCGAGAATGCACTCGGACGCCCGTTGAGCGACGACGAAGAGGCAGCGCTCATCAAAGCGTACGGTCACCCGCGTCTTGTCGCTGCGCGCTACGGCAAGCATCAGGCGCTGATCGGACCCGATCTGCTGCCGTTCTACTGGCCCACGCTCGTTTGCGTGCTTTCGATTGTCATTGCGCTGGATTTGTTCGTTGCGACGGTCGCGGCGGTTAAAACCGGCGACGTCCATCGGTTTTGGGAAGGCGCCGGCATCGCGTGGGACGCGCTGTGGATCTACACCGGCGTCATTACCGCGATCTTTGCGCTCCTGGAACGCGTGCCGGGCGCCGCCGCATCGCCGTGGATTGCTTGGATCACGCGCTGGGATCCGCGACGCCTGCCCAAGAGCGGCAGCATCGGCGTGCCGCGTAACGCGAGTTTGTTTGGAGCGCTCGGCTGCGCCGGCATGCTGGTGCTCTTAAGGCTCTGCGGTCCGGCCGGCGCGGCGCTACCGAACGTCACGTTCAGCGCTGCGTGGCTCCCGCTCTACGCCGTCGCGATCTTCGGTACCGCTGTCCTTGCACTGGTCAATCTCGTGACGCTCGTCGTGCCCTTATGGAGCCGCATGCGCGACATCGCATACGCAGTGGTCAACGCAGCGCTGGCGCTAGGTTGCGCACTCGCGCTGCGCGGAGGGACGCTCATCCTTGCGCAGCCGCGGATCAACCAAATCGCCATTGCCTCGCTGGTCATCGGCCTCATTGCCTTCGCCTGTGCGGCCGTGTTTAACGTGCGGGCGTTGCTACGGCATCGCGTGACGCCGGCTATGAACGAAGCTGCGATACGCGGTCTTTGATCCGCTCGAAAGCTGACACGATGTTCGGATCGAAGTGGGTGCCGCTCTCGCGTTTGATCTGATCGAGCGCGTGGCCAAAGGTCATCGCCGGACGATCTGCCCGCGCGTTGGTCATCGCGACCAGCGCGTCGGCCACCGCGATGATGCGTCCCGAAAGTGGAATCGCTTCGCCCTTGAGCTTGCGCGGATAGCCCATCCCGTCCCAGCGTTCGTGATGCGTGCGCGCCATCGTCGAGGCGGCGCTGAGCAACCGTGATTCCGAAACCGAGAGAATCTCAGCGCCGGCTTCGGCGTGACGCTCGATTGCCGCTCGCGACGCCGGCGAGAGCAGTGCCGTGGTCGTGAGAATCTTTTCGGAAACTGCCAGCTTGCCGACATCGTACACGTGCGCGGCTTCGCGCAGCAGTTGCACGTCGGCCACCGAGCAACGCGTCTCGATCGCCAGCATCACCGCAATTTCGCCGGCGAGCTTCATGCGCGTCGCGCCTTCGGGATCGCGCGCAGCGTAGGCGCGAGCGATGGCATCGAGTGCGTCGCGCGAACGCTGATGCACGCGGCGGTCGGCCGCTTCGGCGCGCTCCTTGAGTTCGCGCAATTCGTCGGCGCGATCGGTCTGCGCGGTCTGTTGCGTGGCTAAACGCCGCACGTGGCCGGCGAATTCTTCCGCGCTCACCGGCTTATTGAGAAAGACGCTGACGCCCGCGTCGAGCGCGCGCGATTTGAGATCGCGATCGTCTTTGCCGGTGAGCATAATGATCGGCGTGCGCTCGCGCCCGGGCACGCCGCGCAGTTCTTGCACGAAGGCCACGCCGTCCATATCGGGCATGCTATAGTCCACCACGCAGAGCGTGGGTTCCATAGCGCCGAGATAGTGCAGCGCTTCGCGAGGGTCGGTAAAGGGTACGACCTCTCCGCCAAGCATCTTTTCGATCGCCGCCGCATACATGCGCAGCGTCGGCTCGTAATCATCGATCACCACGACCCTCGACATACTCTCTTTTTCGGCCCCTCTCCAGGAAGTCTCAAGCCGGGGTACTAGTTTTTAACTCTATGCCTGAAACGAAGCCGCGCATCGCGATCATCGACGACGAACCTCGCATCCGCGAGCTCCTCGAGCTGACCCTGGGCCACCACGGCTACGCGGTCCGGACCGCCGCCGACGGGCCGGCCGGCCTGGATCTGGTCAAGGAGTGGTCCCCGGACGTGATCGTGCTCGACGTCATGATGCCCATGGTCAGCGGCATCGAACTCCTTCCCATGCTGCGCCGGGTCACCGACGCGCCGGTGGTCATGCTCTCCGCCCGCGGCGAGGTGGACACCAAGGTCGAGGGCCTCACCCACGGCGCCGACGACTACCTCAGCAAGCCGTTCGAAATGCAAGAGCTCATCGCGCACATCGACGCTAAGCTGCGCCGTCCGCACCTCGAAAACCGCAACGTCATCGCCTACGACGACATCAGCATCAATCTCGATGAACACACCGTCATCCGTGCGGGCACGCGGATCGAACTCTCACCGCTCGAGTACGATCTGCTGGTCACGCTCCTGCGCCGGCCGCGCCGGGTCTTCACCCGCGATGAACTGCTCGACCTCGTGTGGGGAAATGAAAAAGACGTGGGTCAAAACGCGGTCGAGCGCTACATCTCCTACCTGCGCAGCAAGGTCGACGAGGGATTCGCGCGGCCATTGATTCAGACGGTGCGCGGCGCCGGATATACCCTCCGTGCCGACTGAAGCGACCTTCCGGAATTTTTCGCGACGGATCACGCGCGGCTACGTCATTTTGGCGGTCGCGCTGATTGCGCTGGTCGCCGGCGCGTCGTCGGCGTTTTTCATTATCGGTTTCGCTACGACATTTAACCAATCGATCGACGCGGCACAGGCCCGCATGCAGGCGCGCGTGCGCGATCTGACCGCGCAGCACCTGACGCTTGCGCAACTCGCGCCGAAGGTCATTGCCGACGAGCCCAATGCGAAATCGCGAATCTTGGTGCTCGGTCCGCAGCACGGCGTGGTTGCCGGCGGTTCGGCTCAACTCGACGATAGCCAACGATTTATTGCTGCCGCGCTCGCGTTGCGGCCGCGTTTCGTCGGCGTGCCGGGCGGCGGCACGATCGTGCTCGAACCCGACGTCGCCGACTTTTCGCATTCGCTCGTTCGCTATTGGGAGCGCATCTTGCCGATCGGCGTGATCGCGGTCATCATCGCGTGGCTCGCGGGCCGCGTGATCACCGGGCGCGCCCTGCGTCCGCTGCGCGAGGTCAACGATGCGTTACGCTCGATCGCCGAGGGCGACTTCATGCCCAAGCTCTTGCTCGAGAGCGATACCAGTTTGCGCGAGCTGACGCAAACCTATAACGAAGTTGCACAGCGATTGAACACGGCAACCTACGAGCGGCGTCGCCACGAACAGCAGATGCGCCAGTTCATCGCGGATGCGGGACACGAACTGCGTACGCCGCTGACGATCTTCATGGGGTATCTCGACGCGTTGCAATCGGGCGTGGTGCAAGACGGTGAGGGCGTGCGCCGCGTGCATGAAACGATGCTCGACGAAAGCCGCAAGATGCGCCGCATCATCGAGAAGCTGATTCTGCTTGCGCGTCTCGAGCGCGAGGACGTCTCGGTGAACGACGAGATCGACTTGACGTCGGTCGCGGCGCGGGCCGTCGACGCGTTGCGCCCGCTCGCCGGCGAGCGGCTGCAGCTCGCTGGGGACGGCGATGCGGTGGTCTTCGGCGACGACAGCGAGCTCTACGAAGCGGTCAAGAACGTGGTCGAAAACGCCGTGCGCTATGCGCCGGCCTCAATGGTCGAGGTGCGCGTCGGCCGCGAGGGCCTGAGCGCGGTGCTCGAGGTGGCCGATCACGGTCCGGGGATGGCCACGATCGACGTCGAGCACGCCTTCGACCGGTTCTATCGTGGTGGGTCCCATGGGGAGGTCGACGGCTCGGGCCTAGGCCTGGCCATAGCCAAGCGAGCAGTCGAACGCATGGGCGGCTCGATTGCCCTCGAGAGCGGGGCCGATATCGGGACCAAAGTCACGATGCGCTTTCCTTTGGAGGCTTAGGGACCAAGGTAGCAAAGGTGGGCAAAGTGCCTCCTTGCTCACCGGAGAACTGAATGCTCGAAGCCCCCACCTTTTCCCGACGTTCTGACCTCGGTTTATTTTTGCGGGCGCGGCGCGGTGCATTGCGCCCGGTCGATGTGGGGCTCGAGGACGATTCGGCTCGCCGGCACGTGGCCGGTTTGCGGCGCGAAGAGGTTGCCAAACTCGCCGGCATCTCGACTACTTGGTACACCTGGATAGAGCAAGCGCGTGAGATCAACTTTTCACTCGACGTGATCGACGAGATCGGTCGCGCGCTGCTGCTCACGCCGCCGGAGATCGCCTATTTGAAAGTGCTGGCATCGGATGCGCCGCCGCAAGCGTGCATGCTCGATCCGGAGATTCCCGATGCGCTGCGCAAGCTGGTCGAACTGCACCGCGAGGCGCCGGCCTATCTTGCCACGCCGCGTCTGGATTTGCTGGTCTGGAATTCGCAACTGGCCGAGATCTTCGATTACCACCAAGGCGGCGATCTGCTCTCGCGCAACGTGCTCTGGCGTATCTTCTTCGATCCGTCGCGGCGGCAGCTCTACGTCGATTGGGAAACGGCGGCGCGCGGCTGCGTCGCGGTCTTCCGCAACCTGTACGCGACCTATCACGGCGACAAGCATTTCGACGAGTTGCTCGCGACGATGATGCGCGAGCCGGATTTCGTGCGAATGTGGAGCGACTGGGAGGTGTTACCGCCGGGCGTTCCAGCGTTCATCGTGCGTCACCGCACGCTCGGCTTGTGCGAACTCGAACCGATTCAAGCTAGCCTCGGCATTGCGCCGGGGTGCTACCTCGCGTTGTTCAGCAGCAAAAAGCTGAGCTAGGCGGCCACTTCGGCGGCGGTGTACTCCGCGACGATGCCCTTGAGCCGCTTGGCGCTGGCGTCGACGCCGGCTTGTTCTTCTTCGGAAAGCTGCGGCCACAGCACGTCGCTCACGCCCCGCTTGCCGACGATGCTCGGAAGCGACAGCGTCACGCCGTAGTTCGGCTGATACGAGCCGACCGGGAGCACCGCGCGTTCGTCGCGCAGGATGCACTCGGCCACACGCGCGACCACCATGCCGATTCCGTACTGGCTCGCGCCGATGCCTTCGATGATCGAGATGTTCGCATAGCGCACGTCGTTTTCGACCGAGGCGCGAAACTCGCCCATCGAGATGCGGCGCTCAGCGACGAGTTGGGAAAGCGGTCTGCCGCCGATGCGTACCGACGACCAGCAAAACACGCTGTTGGTTCCGTGTTCGCTGATCACGTAGGCCTCGACGCTTTGCGGGCTGACGCGGAATCGCTCGGCGATATGCACGCGAAAGCGCAGCGTGTCCAAGAACGTGCTGGTGCTCAGCACGCGATTGTGACCGGCGAGGCGGCACGTGATATCGACCAGCGGTTCGGGCGGATTGGTTACGATGAGCAGCGTGGCGTGCGGCGCAGCGCTGACGATTTTCGGGATGATCTCTTCGAAGACTTCGACGTTGGTGCGGAGCAAGCGCAAGCGGCCCAGCGGATCGTTACGGTCGGTCGCGCCACCGGTTTTTTCATTGATTCCCGCACTAATGACCACGAGGCCGGCATCGTCGAGATCATCGAAGTCGCCCGCACGAACTTGAACTGCCGGCGAAAGCGGCGCGCCGTAACGCAGATCGGTCGCGACACCGTTCGCACGAGCCGCGTAGCGATCGACGATGACGATATCGCTTGCTACCGAGCGTACGCATGACGCGAGTGCTGCTGCGGCGCCCACTGCGCCGGCGCCGACGAATCCCAGCTTGTTCATTTTGTGGCCGCCTTCGAAACTTGAATGGTTGCAGAAGCGAGTGTCGTGTGGGTTTGGAACATCGGCAGATGCCGCATGCTCAGGGTGATGAACGTGATGACGCAGATGACGCCGAAGATGCGCGTGAGCTGCGGCGATTTCAAACGGTTGGAGTAGCGGGCGCCGAAGTATGCGCCGAGCACGGCGCCGATCGACAGCGGAATTGCCAGTGCCCAGTCGACGCGCGCTTCGTGGATCTGCGCGATGACGCCGGGCCAAATGTAGATCAGGGCGATGAACGATGCGGTCGGCATCGCGACGTACGCGGGCAGCTTGTAGCGCCACAGCAAGAGCGGGATCGCGACCGTGCCGGCGCCGATGCCGAACAGGCTCGAAGAAAATCCGACCAGCACGCCCATCAGCGCGAATTCGTAATTGCTCGTGCGCTGCGAACGATCCGATTCGATCGCCGTCTCGGGGATCGACAGCGGTTTGCTGGGCTTGAGCATGTTGTAGGCGATGAAGAGCAGCATCGCGCCGTAGAGCAGATCGAACTGGCTCGAGCTGACGAACTTCAGTGCGAAGACGCCAAGCAACGCGCCGGCGATGCCGCCGAGGCCGATCGACCAGCCGATGCGCAGGTTGATGCGTTTCTTCTTGCGCAGTGCGAATGAGGCAACCGCCACGTTGACGCCGACCATGAAGAGCGACGTTGCAGCCACGGCTTGCGGCGTCAGGTGTCCCGCGAGCCGCAGAATCGGCACCGAGATGAACCCACCGCCGAAGCCGACGAGGCTTCCGAAAAAGCAGGCCACCACTCCCAGAACGATGCTGAGGAACGATGTGAAAATCGGCAAGCCATCAAAGACGTGTTGCATTACCTTCCAGTTGTCGGGCTCGCCTATGCGACAAACTAGGCAGGCAAACGGTTCACAGGTTAAGTGAATGTATGTGCAGCGTCTGGCGGATGTTAACTTTAGTCACGGAGAAGAATTAAGAAAAAACCTCGGCATATAACCGAGGTTCTTTACGTTTGCTGAACGTTCGCGTTTACTTTTTCGGGAGAAGCTCCGCGAGCTTGAGCATGTACTCTTTGCGAGACTCGAGCAGTTCGTTCGTGAACGCGAAGCTGCGCTCAACGATCTCGGTGGGCGTCGGCAGCTTGGCCGTCGCGCCATTCGATTCGAACAGCTCGGTGACGCTGGTAAGCGCCTTGATATTGAGCTCTTGGGCCTGCTTGAGACCGCTCAGAAACTCGGTCTGGGCTTTTTCGAGGACTTTATTGTAGTTGCTCATGGACAGACTCCTTAAATTCGTTGTGCGCTAAGTATACCAAGCAAATGGGTAGTCTGTCAAGGCGCTTCGACGGCTGAGGGCAAGGTCAGCGATCGCTCGCAAAGCCTCGATAGACCCGGATCAGCGTGTCCTTTTGTTCGGCCGTCAGCCGCGGGTCGAGCTTGACCGCCGATTCGACGGCATCCGCCGCCTCGTTGCGGACGTTGTCGTCGAGCAGCCCCGCCTGGGCGTAGAACGTCTCGGCCGAGAGGTGCAGCGCGCGCGCGATCTGCTTGAGGACCTCAGCCGAGGGCTTATAGAGCCCGCGTTCGACCTGGCTGAGGTACGGATTTGAGACCTTCGCGAGGTCGGCGAGCTGCCGGAGGGAGAGATTCGCCAGCTCTCGCTGAGTGCGAATGAACTCGCCCAGACCTTTCAAGTGGTCGCGGTTGTTCATCATACAGTGGTGGCCTCGTGTGGTTGAGGTGCAGTGAAATCGATTGGTTCGCCCGTTTCGTTCCGAACGTACCGGCCCGGTGCCGGTTCCCCGCCGTTCGGCAGCGGATAGGGTGCGCGGCGAGCGCCGCCGTGCTCGTCGGCCCATGCCGACCAATCTTCCCACCAGCTTCCCTGGTGTTTGGTGCTGCGCGCGAGCCACGCGTCGGGATCTTCACCCGGCTCGACGGCGTCGCAAGTCCAATGACATGACTTCGGATTGCCGGGCGGATTGCAAATGCCCGCGACGTGTCCGGAATTGGTGCGCGTATATTTCACCGGGCCGCCGACGTATTGCGAGGTTGCAAAGCTGGTGCGCCACGGCGCGATGTGATCGGCTTCGGCGCCGAGCACGTACAGCGGCGTCGTCACCTTGCCCATGTCGAGCGGGACGTCGTCGAGCACGAATGCGTTGGGCACCACAAGCAGATTGTGCAGATAGCACGAGCGCAGATACTGCGAATGCATTGCCGCGGGCATCCGCGTCGCGTCGGCGTTCCAGGTGAGAATGTCGAACGCGGGCGGTTTTTTGCCCATGTACCAATTGGAGACCACGTAGCTCCAGATCAAATCGTTGGCGCGCATCCAATTGAAGGTGCCTGCCATTTCGCTCGACTCGAGAAAACCGCGCTCCTGCATGGTCTTTTCGAGCTTTGCAATCGAAGCTTCGTCGGTGAACACGCCTAAATCGCCGGGTTCCGAAAAATCCAGGATGGTGTTGGTCAGCGTGACCGCACCGATGCGATGCTCTTCGCCTTTGGCCGCCAAATACGCGAGCAGCATCAGCGTCATCGTCCCGCCGACGCAGAGCGCAGCGAGATTGACTTGCGGCGCGCCGGTGATGCGTTCTACCGCACCCAGCGCAGTAAGGATGCCCTTTTCGAAATACGTGTCCATCGTATAATCCCGCATCGTTTCATCGGGATTGCGATAGCTCATCATGAAGACTTGATGGCCGCGCTGTACCGCCCACTCCACAAACGAACGTCCCGGCGCGAGGTCCATGATGTAATACTTGTTGATCCACGGTGCCGACATCAGAATCGGCCGCTCGTACACGGTTTCCGTCTGCGGATAGTACGCGATGAGCTCGATCAGCTCGTTGCGAAAGACAACTTCACCGGGCGTGGCCGCGAGATTTTCACCCAAGGTAAAAGCCGAGGTATCGACTTGCTTGGGATAGCCGCCGTTGTTCTGCACGTCGTCGAGAAACTCGAGCGTGCCCTCGACCAGACTTGCGCCACCCGTATCCACCGCCTGTTTGATGACGGCGGGGTTGAGCCAGGGCAGATTGCTCGGCGCGAGCGCGTCCATCATCATATTCATCGCAAAGCGCGCTTTGCGTTTGGTCGCCTCGGGAAGGCGCGAACTTTCGACCAGTTGCTGCGCGTATTGGCGGCGGAGCAGATATTCTTCCACCATCGAGATGAGGAACGGATTGCTGGTCCAGGCGGGATCGGTGAAGCGCTTGTCGCCCTGCACGTCAACGGCGGGCGGTGGATTCTCGCCTTGCATGCGGCGCAACGCGTTCATCGCAACACCTTGCTGCGCAAACATCAAGCCGGTGACGATCGTGCCCATGCGCACGGGATCGCTCATCACGTCGAGCGTCACGGCGCGCAACGCATCATTGAGCGATGCCGGGTCGGCACCGGAGAGATCGAGACCGTAGCTGAACTCCTCGAGCGGTACCGAGCCGATCATCACATGTACATGCCCCCGTTGACGTCGTAGGTGGCTCCGGTGATGAATCCGGAATTTTCGTCGATCAAGAAGCGCACGACGCGCGCGATTTCCGACGGTAGACCGAGCCGGTCGACCGGCGTGCGGCCGCGCGCGATATCGATCGCGGCTTGCGGCATCGCGTTGACCATCTCGGTTGCGGTAAAGCCGGGTGCGACGGCGTTGACGGTGATACCGGAACGCGCGGTTTCGAGTGCGAGCGTCTTGGTCAGTCCGAGCAGTCCCGCTTTCGCAGCGGCATAATTGGCTTGCCCGAAGTTGCCCATGTGACCGACGACGGAACTGATGTTCACGATGCGTCCGTACTGTTGATCGAGCATATGATCGAGCACCGCTTTGATCATAAAAAACGGCCCTGAGAGGTTCACATTCAGGACCGTCTGCCATTCTTCGATTGTCATCTTGCGCGCCGTGCGATCTTTGGTGATGCCGGCGTTGTTGACGAGGATATCGACTTTACCGTGCGCGGCGATCGCCGCTTGCACGGCGGCTGCGCACGCATGCGGATCGGCAACGTCGGCTTCATAAAAATGAACGAGTTTCGCCGTGCCGTTGAGCGAAGCGCGCAACGTTTCGGTGCGTTCGCGATCGGCTGGCATACCTAGCACGGCAATAGTCGCACCATCAGCAGCGAGCGCCGACGAAATCGCGCCGCCTATACCGCGCGAACCGCCGGTTACGATCGCCACTCGACCATCGAGCCGCGTGAGCGCGCCCGAGGGGGCAGTCGAGGTGGTTATCATGGGCACTACTTTGTACCCATCCGCTATGCTCACCTAGCAAAAGGTGAAGAAAACCTTAGGAAGTTTATCCGTCGGGCCAATGACCTCGGTCCGCCCCCCGGAAGGACCTTGTCGGGTCAGGCCATATCCAACCCGCCGTTGACGTGGAAAGCCGCTCCCGTTATATATCCCGAGTCGTCCTCGCATAAGAATTTCACGACCCGGGCGACTTCCGTGGGCTTGCCTAGCCGCTTGGTCGGGATCTTCTCGACGACCTTGGCGAGTGCGGCCTCCGGCATCGCCTCGACCATCTCGGTCGCGATGAAGCCGGGTGCCACTACATTGGCCGTGATGCCCTTATTAGCGGTCTCCAGCGCCAGCGACTTGGTGAAGCCGAAGAGGCCGGCCTTCGAGGCGGCATAGTTGGCCTGCCCGATATTGCCGGTCGAGCCGATGACCGAGCTGATGTTGATGATGCGGCCCGAGCCGCGCTCGATCATGTGCTCGAGGACCGCCTTGGTCATGTTGAATGCGCCAGAGAGGTTGACGTTGATGACGTTGCACCAATCTTCCGCGCTCATCTTACGCAGCGTCTTATCCAACGTGATCCCGGCGTTATTGATGAGAAAATCGACGCGTCCGTATTTTTCGAGGACCTCGTTGACGACGCGCTTGCAATCATCGAAATCATCAACGCGCCCCTGATGTGTCGAGACGGATTGTCCGTTTCCGCGCACCTTTTCGGCGCAGCGTTCCGCTTTTTCGGCGTCTTTGCTGTACCCGGCGGCAACATGCGCGCGCTCTTCTGCGAGCGCTTGCGTGATCGCAAGGCCGATGCCGCGCGTGCCTCCGGTTACGATGGCGACCCGTCCTGTGAACATCTCATCCTCCCAGCGTGGAAGGCATTACTGCGCTGCGGCATGGGCTTTTCCCGCGTGGTAAACGCAGCGTCCTTCGACACGCTCAGGACAAGTTCAATACATCGTCGGCGGTGCAGGCGTCGGCGACGCAACCGGCGCGGGCGACGGCGTATAATTCACCACCACCGTAAACGCGGTCGGTGCGTCTTCGCTTGCCAGTACGACGTTGCGGCGAACGCCGCTCGCGACGATCTGCACGACAACCAATCGATTTCCGCCGATGGCGCTCGGCATCGCCGAAAACGCGTACGGCACGTCGGTCGCATTGGCGGATGCAAACAGCGGATCGTAGGCGGCGCTTGAGGATGCGCTGAGGCTCGTCACGCTCGCGGGCGTTGCGCTGAACGTATCGATGCCGGCGATCACGTCGCCGGCAAGAGGGGCGTCGCCCGGGACGATCGCGTAGCGCGTCAGCGAGGTGGTCGCGGCATTAAACGTGTAGGCCCAGGCGTAGACCCGGTGCGCGCCGTCCTCGGAGAAGAAGTCGATCTCATGGCCGTCGGCGTTGCTCTGCCCGAGCACGTCGGTCGCCGGGACAAAGACCGCCCAAGCGCTGGCGGCCTCGCTTGAGAGGCGCTCGATCAGGCGTCCGGCGTTGGTGCCGGCGTTCAGGCGAAGGTTGGCAGCGTTCCCCCAGGCGACCATCCGGTCGGCCAGGACCACCAAGCTCCAAATCATCACCACCGCTATCGCCGCCCCGACCAGGGTTTCGATCAGGGTGAAGCCCGCTTGCCGCTCCATGCACGAGGATGAGTGCCCGCGTTGCCGCAGCCTCGGACTTTGTGGTACAAAGTAGGGCATGACCGATCTGGAACGCGCGGTGCTCGACATCGCCGAAGTCCGCGAGCGGCTGGCGATGACGCAGCGCTTTCGCGGCTACTCGGGCGTCGCCGCGATTGCCTCGGGCTGTTTTGCCGTTGCTGCGGGCGTGCTGCAAGCCTTGCTCGTGGCGGTTCCGCACAATGCCTATGAGGCTCGCGTCTACGCCTCGATTTGGCTTGTCTGCGGAGCAGCCGCGGCGATCGTCAACTACGGATCGATCGCGCATTGGTTCGTAAGCGATGCAAGCGCACGAGATCGTTGGCAAACGCGCACCGTTGGCCTGGCGATTCTGCCGGCGATTGCGCTCGGTGCCGCGATCACGCTTGCGCTGGTCACGCGTGGTGCGTTTTCTTATCTGCCCGGCGTATGGTACGGCTGTTACGGCGTCGGACTCTTTGCGTCGCGGACGATGTTGCCGCGCGACGTGTTGCCGATCGCCGCGTTTTTCTTGGTGGCCGGAATCGCGTTGCTCTTCGCGCCGTCGTCGATTGCGCTCGCCTGGTGGGTGCTGCCGATCGGATTCGGTGTCGGACAAATTGCAATCGGTGTGCTGGTAGCGCGCGACCGGCGGGAGCATCCATGAGCGCAACCGATCTGGATCGCGTCTTTCACGAACGCGGTCGTTTGGCGATCTGCTCGATGCTCGTTGCACATCCCGACGGCGTCTCGTTCACGCAGTTGCAAGACACCTGCGCATTGACCGACGGTAATCTCAATCGTCATCTGCACGCGCTCGCCGAAGAAGCCATCGTGGAAACGCGGCGGCGTACGGGTTCGGGGCGTCCGCAAACCATCGTGCGCATCTCGCCCGCGGGTCGCGACCGGTTTCTGGCCTACATCGATGCGCTCGAACGCATCGTGCACGAGGTTCAGCGTTCGATGAGCACGAGCGAGTCGCCGGTGCGCGCGATACCCGCGCGCGGCACGTCGCAGTAAATCCCCATCCAGTTCGACCGCGCCTGCGCAACATAGCGTAAGATGCGCGGGTCGGACCCGCCGCCGCCGGGATCGTAACTCGGAACCACGCAACGCTCGATCGGATAGCGCACGCGCAGCGTCACCTCTCCCAGCTGCAATTCGCGCCCGGTGAGCATCGCCTCGTCGACCGCCACGCCGGGATCCGCCTCGATATAGAAATTTGGGCGAAAGCGCTCGAACTCGACGCGGTAGCCGACGAACGAAGAGAGGCCGTCGAGCCATCGATCGACGATGAGCGAGACCGGCGCGTCGTCGAAAAACGGATCGTCGTCCGACGATTCCAGGTGCGTGCCGGCTGCAAGCGCGAGCGCTTCATCGGCGGAATGCAGGCGGTGCAGGCGCTCGTCTTCCTTCCCACGGTACTCCTTGCCGGCGCGCGGACCATCTTCGGCCATCAAGGCTTGGGCGCGATCGCCCTCGAGCCCGTTCGCAAGCACGGCGCATGCATCGAGCACCTCACCCGCAAGACTCTTGACCGGATAGCGCCGGATCGCGCGCAACGTGCCAATCTGCATGAGCCATAGCTACTATAGGAAGGCTAGATAACCCTCAAGAACGGAGCCGCGCAATGGACGAGTTGCAGGGCCGGCCCTCGTTACGCGCACTTTCGATCGGAGAGATCTTCGATCGCGCGGTGACGATCTACGTGCGCCACTTCGTCGTCTTCACGCTGATCGTTCTGACGCTGCTGGTTCCGCTGGGTATCCTCGAGTATTTTTTTACGGATTCGTCCACCAACTCGTTGACCCAGCTCATACAGCAGGTCGAGCACCCGACCGCGCACCTTGCGACCTATTCGCCGGCGCAATACGGCGCGTTGTTCCTCCTCGCAGCGGTCGCGCTTATTTTCTCGCCCTTCACCAACAATGCCGTCGCGACCGGAGTGGCGGCGATCTATGCGGGGCGCACGCCGACCTATCGCGACGGATATGCGCGCGTGCTCCGCCGCTGGGCCCCGCTGGTGGGAACGATGTTCTTGTGCCTGCTCATTTTTTGCGGAGCGTATCTCGCGGTCGTACTCGCCGTCACGATCGTCGTCTTGGCCGGCGGCGCGTTGCTCATCGCGTTGCCGTTTTTGGGCATTCCCCTTGCGCTCGTGGGCATCGCGCTGCTGATCGCGGTCGTGCTGTTTTTTCTGCTGCTGTTGATGTGCTGCGCTTTCGCGCTCTATGCGACCACGCTCGAGGGCGTGAATCCCGCACATGCGATTGGTGAGGCCTTTCGCCGCATCTTCAACCGGCGTGAGTTGGGAAAGGCGACGTTGATTTCGCTTGCCTATCTGGCGATCGAATTCGGCGCGACCTTTATCGCCGGCGCCGTCGCATTCCTCGCGCTCTCCGCCATCCACAGTACGATCGTGCAGCTCGTGATCACCACCGTCATCAACGCTGCGGTAGCGGCGTTCACCACGATTCTGTTGGCCGTCTATTACTATGACGTGCGTACGCGCAGCGAAGGTTTGGATCTCGAAGTCGATCTCGAACGCTTGACGGCGCCTTCATGATCGGCCCGCCGCCCATCGACATCAGCCGGGCGGTTCGAACCGAGCTGGCGGTCCCCGGCCGGTATCATCTGGAAAAGGCCCTCCCCGCGCACCGCTCGCTCTTCGGGCTCATTTTTCAATGGCTCTACGATCGCTGGAACGATCTGTGGAACGCGCTGTCCAGCCACATCAAAATTGGTCCCACCGGCGCGTCGATCATCGGCGATGTGCTCGTGGTGGCGTGCGTTCTTGCCATTGCGTTGATCGGTGCGCATTTGCTGGTGCAGTTCGAGTACGAGCGAACGCGGCGCGAGCGCGCAATCGGGCTCACGCAGCCGCGCAGCGCGCACGCGCTGGCAGCCCTCGCCGCGCAAGCCGCGAGCGCGGGCGATTACGCACGCGCGGTACGCCTGCTATTCATAGCGGCGGTGACCCTGCTGGATCTGCGCGGCGTGGTGCGTGACGAGCGCTCAGCGACGGTCAACGAGTTGCGTCGCCGGCTCCACGAGCGCGACGGTGCGCTCGAACCCGCGTTTGTCGAAATCGCGCGGCTGTACACCGCGACGGCCTACGCGCAAACGCCCGTCGACCCCGACGCATGGCTGCGTGCTCGCGCAGCCTACGATAATCTTGCGCAGAGCGCGACGCCGTGAGGACGCGTGCGATCGAAATCGTCGTGCTGCTCGCACTTCTCGGCGTGTTGGTGCTCCTTGCAGCGTCGTCGCTGGGCAGCCCGCCGTCGAACCATTCGAGCTATGATACCGGACGCAACGGGTATCGCGCGCTGTTCGATGTGCTGGCGCGCGAAGCGATTCCGGTCACGCGCCTCGAGGCCCCGCTGGGTCAACTCGATCCGCGCGTTCGCGTTCTGGCGCTCACCGCACCGGGATACGACCGCAGCGACCTGCGCCGGTTGGCGCTCTTCATGCGCAGCGGCGGAACGGTGCTGGCCTTCGTCAAGGTTCCGGGCTTGAGTGCTTCGCCGCACCTCAAGACCTTCAACGGCGAGAACTTCGGCAATCTCGCGTTGCACAACGATCCCAAACGCGCGCTCGCGGTCTACGACGCGGTCGCAGGTAAAGGCCTGGTGGCATTCGACGAGCGGCCCTACGGCTACGATCGCACGCAATCGCTCTGGTCGGTGCTGCCGGCGCCGGTCCACGTTGCGTTTTTCTTGAGCATCCTTGCCGTCGCGCTAGCGTTGATCGACGCGAACGCGCGCTTTGCGCCGGCGATTCCCCGCGAACCGCCGGCCGATCGCGACTCGTCCGCCTACCTGCGCTCGATGGCGTCGCTGTTGCGACGCGCGCGCGCCGGACGTTCGGCGATCGAACGGTTTGCCCGCGCATATCCGAAATCAACCGAACTTGCGCAGCTTGCTGCGGTGACGCGGCCCAGCGACGCGCTCGTGCTGCGCGCTGCGACGATCTATGCTGCACTACGAAAGGAACACGCGTGAACGACTCATCCTCCCGCGTTGCGGACGTGGCCGCGCGCGTGCGTGCAGCGATCGGTACGGCCGTCGTCGGCAGCGAGCGCGTCACGTTCGGGCTCTTGGTCGCGCTGCTTTCACGCGGCCACGCGCTGATCGAAGGCGTGCCCGGCACCGGCAAGACGCTCGCGGTGCGCGCCTTTGCCGCGGCGCTCGGACTGCCGTTTCGGCGCATTCAGTTCACGCCCGATCTCATGCCCTCGGATGTGGTCGGCACGACGGTTTTCAATCCGCAGAGTGCAACGTTTAGCGTGCGGCCGGGACCAATCGACGCCAACGTCGTGCTGGCCGACGAGATCAACCGCACGCCGCCCAAAACGCAAGCCGCGCTGCTCGAAGCCATGGAAGAAGGCCGGGTGACGATCGACGGCACGCCGATCGTGCTGCCGCAGCCGTTCATCGTGTGCGCAACGCAGAATCCGATCGAGTACGAAGGAACCTATCCATTGCCCGAAGCGCAGCTGGATCGCTTTGCGGTGAAGATTTCTACCGGCTACCCCGCGCCCGAACAAGAGCTGGATTTACTCGCGCGCGTCGCCGCCGGATTCGATTCGCGTGCGCTCGAGCTTGCCGGCATCACCGCGGTGACCGATGCTAACGAGATCATTGCCGCGCAAGCCGCCGTGCGCCGCGTCCACGTGGCCACCGAGGTGCGCGCGTATGCATATGCCGTTGCAACGGCGACGCGTTCGCATCCCAAACTTGCCCTTGGCGCGTCGCCGCGCGCGGTGGTGACATTGCTCGTGGCGGCGCAAGCTGCGGCGGCCATCGACGGGCGCGACTACGCGACCCCCGACGACGTCAAAGACGTGGCCGAGACGGTCGTGGCGCACCGTTTGATCGTGCAGCCCGAGGCCGAGATCGAAGGCGCAACCGCGGCGTCGGTGCTCGCGGAGATTCTGGCCAGCGTGCCGGTCCCGCGTGAATAGAAAATTTCTGCCGATGTGGCCGTCGGCGCGCGCGCTCTGGGCGCTCGCGGCGATCGCCGTCGTGCTCGCGGCCTCGCCCGGCATCGCCATTTTCGTCCCGATCGCGATTGGCCTCGGCGTCGTGCTGGTGGTCGCGTTCGCGATCGATGTGGTGCGCTTGCCCCGCAGCGGCGCGCTGCACGTGCGCCGCGAATTGCCGGCGCACTTCTCACTGCGCCGCAGCGCGCAACTCACCTATGCGATCGAGAACCGTTCGCCGCGCGCGCTGCGCGCCGGATTGGTCGAAGCGCCGCTGCGCACCCTCGATCTGGGCGAAGAAGAGCTCGTGACCTTGCTTCCGGCACGCAGCGAAGTGGACGCATCGCTTGCCGCGTTGCCGGTTGCGCGCGGCAGCGATACGTTCACGCGCATCTATGTCTGGTACGAAAGCGCGCTTGGCCTCGTGCGCCGGCGCTTCGTGATCGACGCGCCGCAAGCGTTTCGCGTCTATCCCGATCTTTCGGCGGTCGAGCGCTACGGATCGCTACACGTGCGCAATCGCTTGGTTGAAGCGGGTCTACGGCGCATGCGCTTGCGCGGGATCGGCAGCGAATTCGAGAGCGTGCGCGACTACACCAGCGGCGATGCGTTCCGCGCGATCGACTGGAAGGCGACGGCGCGCCGCGGCAAGTTGATGGTTGTGCAGCGCGAGGTCGAGCGCAGTCAGGACGTGATGCTGCTGCTCGATTGCGGGCGGCTCATGACCGCGCGGATCGGCGCCCAGCGCAAACTCGATTATGCGGTGACGGCAGGCCTCTCGCTCGCCTCGATCGCGTCGCTGGCCAGCGATCGCGTGGGCGTGGTCGCCTTCGCGCGCCGCATTCTGGTTGCGCGCGCGCCGCGTTCGACCGCAGCCTCGGTGCGCGCACTGGCCGACGTGCTGTGTGACGTGGAGCCGCACTTCGAAGAGTCCGACTACGCGCGCGCCTTTGCCTATCTGCGCTCGCATCTGCATCGGCGTAGCTTGATCGCGTTCTTCACCGACGTCATCGATCCGGTCGCGCAGAGCGCGGTGCTGGCCGAGCTCGGCACGCTGGCCAAACGCCACGCGGTGCTCTGCATCTTCATGAACGACGCGGTGGTCAGCGGAGCCCTCGCGCGCACACCGCACAGCGTGGATGAATCATTCGGCTTATCGGTGGCGCTGGGCTTGTCGGCCGAGCGCCACACGGCGGCTCGGACGTTGCAACGGAGCGGGGTCATCGTGCTCGACGTACCGGCCGAACGTCTGTCGATCGCGGCCGTCGACGAATATCTGCGCATCAAATCACGCGCGCTGCTTTAACCCCGCAAAGCTGAAATAGGCGACGAGCAGTAGCGCGGTCACCGCGCCGAACGCGATGCGATCGGACGCGGGTAAACGCAGCGGCGAGAAAAAGCCCTCGATCGTTCCGGCCACCAGCAACATCGACGCGACGCCGGCGATCAGCACGCCGGCTCGACGTGCTGCCGCCACGATCGCGTCGCGGCGGCGCAAGCGTCCGGGCGCGAGGATTCCCGCGCTGATCAGCAGCCCCGCCGCACCGGCGATTTGAATCGCCGTAAGTTCGATCACGCCGTGCGGTGCGACCGTCGCCCAATAATCTGCGCCGAAGCCGGCGTTGGTGAACAGTGCGCCGACGCTGCCGAGCATGAGGCCGTTGAAGGTGATGATGTACAGGGTCGAAAGTCCCAATGTCACGCAGCCGGCAAAGGCGAAGATCGCCACCTTGATGTTGTTGGTAATGATTGCCGTGGCCATCATCGGTGAGGTAGCCGGGTCGAACGCGAAATTCGAGTCGTGCAAGCTCTTCTTGATCTGCGGCGGGATCAATTGATCCGGCAGAATTGCGTACGCGTCGCCGGGATGCACGCGCACGAGCACGTACGCGACGATCGCCGAGACGACGGTGAGTGCGGTGCAGATCGCGATGAACGCGATCGACCGGCGAAACTCACGCGGAAACGTTTGCGTGTAGAAGGTCGCGAATCGATGCCACCCGCTCGTCGCTGCAGCGCCGTAGACATACGCGTGCGCCCGCGCCACCAGCCGATTGAGGTAGGCGATCAGGCGAGCGTCATATCCCCGCCCCTCGGCATAGGCCAGATCGCTCGTGACCGCCCGGTAGAGTCGCCCGATCTGTTCGACGTGTTCGGGTTGCAGGCGACGTATGCCGCGGCGACCGGCACGAACCAGCAGCGCGTCGAGTTCGCTCCACGCAGCCGTACGCCGTTCGACAAAGGTGGCTTGCGTCACGCCGTCTTAGGTACTCCGGCGATGGATCGAACCCTAGAGGTCCGCACCCCGGAATCGATCGCCTTCTCCTACGAGCTTGCCGGCGTCGGCAGCCGGTTTCTGGCGCTCGCGGTCGACTTCACGATTCAAATCGCGTTGCTCTTGCTGTTGATCTGGGGCTTGGTCGCGGTGGCCGGCACTTCGCATGGGACGTATACGTCGATGCGTTTGGGTCGCGATCAGCTCGTGGGAAGTATCGCCATTGCGATCGTCGTCGTGGTCGTGTTCTTGATTTTCTTCGGCTACTTCATTCTTTTCGAAGCCCTGTGGAACGGGCAAACGCCGGGCAAACGGATGCTGGGCATTCGCGTGGTCCGCGACGGCGGCTATCCGCTCGATTTCATGGCGTCGGTGATTCGCAACCTGATTCGTGTGGGTGAGATGGCGCTCGGATTCTACGCGCTCTCAGCCGTGGTCGCCGTCTTTTCGCCGCAGAACAAACGCATCGGCGATCTTGCGGCCGGGACGATCGTGATTCGCGAATCACGGATGGAATCGCCCGAAAAGATGCTGCGGGAGGTCGCCGAGCCGGTCTACGCGGCGACGGCGTACGTGAGCGGTGAGGAGCGGTCGATCATTCGGCGCTTTCTCGAACGGCGCACCGATCTCGTGCCGCAGCGCCGCGCCGCACTCGCCTCGCAGCTCGCCCAGCGCATCCGCCCGCGCCTCCCCGCCGACATGCAACGTCTCGAGGACGAAGACTTACTGGAGCGGCTGTAGTCACAGCCTTGTCATCCCGAGCGTAGGCGCGAAGCGCCGGAGTCGAGGGAGCGACGCTAGCCGATGCGCCGCGACGAAGCAGAAGGTGAGACGTGAAAACCTATTACGTCTATATCCTGCGATGCTTCGATGGGACGTTTTATATCGGAATGACGAATAACATCGAACGGCGCGTGAACGAACATTCTTTCGGCATAGACCCTGATTGCTATACGTACCACCGTAGACCGCTCCGACTCGTGCACGTCTCGGAGTTCGGATGGGTCGATCAGGCGATTGCCTGTGAGAAGAAACTCAAGTCATGGTCGCACCGCAAGAAACGAGCGTTCGTCGAGGGGGATTGGGAGGCTCTCAAACGGTATGGGCGTGGTCGCGATCGCACGAAGTGACGGCGGTCCCTCGACTACGCGGTGAACGCGTAGCGTTCACCCGCTACGCTCGGGATGACAAACTGTAACGCTACTTCGGCTTGAAGCGGGTGATGAGGTCGCGGGCGAAACGCAGGGCATCGCCTTTCGTGCGGTCGTAGAGCTGCGAGGCTTGCGCTTTGCTCATGTGCGAGCCGTGCTCCAAGAAGAACGTGACGCTCTCACCGACGACGATCGTACCGGCATAGGCAATGGCGCCCTTGATTGCGACGCCCGCAACTGGGACGAAGCCGGCGAGTTCGCGCGCTAACGTGCGCCAGCCAAAGCCGCCACCGATCACGGGCAAGAGTTTCCACATGCGTTGCACGTCGGGGTCTTTGCCGTAGGTCGCCTCGATGTGCAGCAGCAACATCATCTGAAATCCGGTGATCGCCACCATGTCGCCGGCCGACGCAAATGCACCCAGCACCACGCCCACCACCGGAATATGATCGACCAGCGCGCTTGCCAGCGCGACCTTGAGCGAATTATTCGCGGCGTCACGCGTGAGCTTGGCGGCAACCGTTTCGCGCAACGGCGGAAGGCGGCGGCCGACGGCGATCTCCACGCCCTTCGACGCTTCGACGATGTGCGTGAAGACGCGACCCTTGAGCGCGTCTTTGGTGATGGCGTTGACCACGTAGTCGCCGACCGTTGACGGCGCGGGAACGTTGGCTGGTCCCGCCGGTGTCGCTTGCGGATCGATCGTCAGCGCCAGGATCGGCACGCGCAGGACCTTGAGCGGTTCGAGATTCGCTCCTTCGCGATCGCCCGGCAACCCGAGGAAAATCACCAGCCGCACTTCGCTCGGCTCGGTGATGAGCGGCGCGCTGGGCGAGATCGTTTCGATACAGGCTGCGGCATCGACCGGCACCGAGTCGTCGACGTGACCGGAGAGCAGCAGGGCGCGCATTTGCCCGATCAGGGCGTGGTCGCCGCACAGCAGGAAGCGAAACGGCTTGCGGATCCGCACGTGCACGCTGTTGACGTCGATGCCGTTACGAACCAGCCGGAAGAGATCGCCTGCGCCCAGTGCTGATGCCATGATCTTAGATCGCTGCCATTTCCTTTGTCGGATCGTCGGTGTAGTCAAGGTACACGAGGCCGGTAAAGATCTCCAACGGCCAGGCGTGCATGCCGTGCTCGTCGGCCAGATCGACCGGTGACTTTTTCTCGCTAACCATCTGATCCACGATGTCCTCGGGCGTCGACTTGATATCGGCGGCAAGGATCGTCGCGACGACCACGTCACCCGGCGTGATCGCATCGTGGAGCATGTCTTCGTAGGGTATACCGTTCATACCGAAGCGTTGTTGCAGGACGTACTGCAGCGAGGCGTAGCGCTCGGGCGAGGTGCCCACGCCGAGCAGCGTGATGCGTGCCGAAAGCTGGCGAGTGCGTGCCATGTTGTAGAGCTGAGCGGCCTGCGAGGCCATCGTCGCCGCCGTGTCAAGGTCGGTCATCGCTTTTTGCATCAGCGGCTGAATCGTACTGAATTGCGATTGGCCGTAATCGCCGCGATAGTTCGGTTGCGTGCGGTTGAGTTCGCGAAAGAACTCGTCCACGTCACCCAACCCCTGATCGAGGGTGGTCAGCGATGCCCGCGCGGCGTCGACGCTGCGAATCATGTCGCTATCGGCGCGGCGCAGCTCGTTGAAGATGGCCGGATACGATGGTAAGATCGCGATCTGATCGGTCGGAATCGGTGTCGAATCGAGCGTCTGCTGCATCTCGTCGAGAATGCTATTGCTCTCTTTGAGCAATCCCGATTCCTTATTGCGTTCGAGTGAGCCGACGCCGTTGATCGTCGTGCTCGCGTCTTCAATCGCGCTGTTGAGCGACCGGCTCATCAACATCACGTTCTTGTAGACGGACTCGAGTTTGGAACCGTGCGGGATGTTGACGTTGCCAAGGTTGGGGACTTCGTATTGCAAGGCGTCGATACGCGTCTTGAGTTGCTTGAGTTGATCTTTACCTTGATCGTGACGCGCCGCGATAGCCGTATTGGCGGCCGACTGAGACGCCTGCGCGTCGGTGAATTGGGTGTGCAATCCAGCCAAATTGGGAGCGGTCAGCGTCACCCGTTGCGCCTGTACTTCGCGCACGTTCAATATCTTTTGCTCGGCGAGCGCCTTGGTCTGCGGCGAACCGATTTGCGCGGCTTCGGCGAGCGTCTGCTGGCTCTTGTTCGGGAAACCCAGCGCGATTTGATCTTGGCCCAGGCCAAGTAACGCTTCTGCATTGCTGGGATCGGCCTTGAGGATCTGCTGGAACTTGAGCGACGAGAATTCATAGCGTCCACGCTCGCGGTCGCTGGCCGCCTGCACCACACGCTGATCTTCGGTCACCTTGGTCGGATCGAGTTCCGGATAGCCCGCCAAATGCGAGACGCGTGCTTTGGGATCGGGATGGTCCTGGAGATACTTGGTGACCAAATCGCTGTGCGCGTCTTCGAGCGCACCCAAGTGATTCATGATCGTTTCCATGTTATCCGGATCGTAGCCCGCGCGCGACATCAGTTGGAGACCGGTGCGATCGGCCTGCAGTTCGTCGGCTCTTTCGATCTTCGCGTACGCACCGGCTTCCATCAAGTTACCGAACTCGTACATGATGGGCGAGAAGAGCGACGCGATGCCGAAGAGCAGGTTGAGCCCTTCGAGCTTGGATTGCGAGGTGAGCACGTGACGGCGTTCGATGTGACCCGTTTCGTGACCGATCACGCCCGCGAGTTCGTCGTCTGACTGGACGAAGTCGATCAAGCCTTCATTGATATAGATGTAACCGCCCAGCGTTGCAAACGAGTTGACCTCGGTGTCCTTGAGAATCTTGACGTTGTAGGGGACGTCTTTTCGCTCGACTTGCTTCCAATCGTTGCCGGCGATCTTTTGCACGTAGGCATTGAGGAGCGGATCGGTTTCGACCACGCTCGTGTCGACGATCTGTTCATCTTCGGAGCGGCCCATCTCGACCTCGGTTTGGGTCGAAGTCGCGCGCACTGGTGCCGGGCATATGGCACCAATAAGCAGCAACATGGTCAGAAAGGCGGTAATGCGGCGGAACATAGGTTTGGCGTCCTTTACCGGTGGGTCCCCATCAATGTTACGTTACGGCGGGCTCAACTCCCATACAACGGGCGGCGAGCGCGCCTCGTTACGAAAGTGTGTACGGTGTGTGTATAACCGGAAGAACTTGCGAGTCCCTGTGGATTGCGACAGGGCCGCCCCCCGCGCGCGCCTGAAACGGAGGCCAATGTCCTTGATTCGCGGGCGAGGCCTCGGTCTGGAAGTCCATCTCGCCGGGTGGGATTTCGACGAGGCGGTTGCTGAACTGTCTGCTCGCCTTGGCGAGCGGGCCGACTTCTATCGTGGTACCGCAGCACGCGTCGTCCTGGGTGAAGCCCCGCTCACCGACGAGCAGCTCGAAAAACTCCGCGCCGTGCTTGGCGAGGCGGGGATCGAGCTACGCGCCGTGGCCCAAGCCCCCGATGCAGAAGAGCTTGCCCGGCGGCGCGCGCTGCGTCCCAAGCGCGAGCTCAAACTTTCCGAGGCCGCAAAGTCGCTCGTGGCGGACTTCGACGGCGCGCGCGCCGACATCGCGGAGCGGCGTAAACGCGGCGAGACCAGCGTCCGGCGCGCGAATGCAAGCGCTGCAGCAGCGGCTGCGGCCGGCCCCGCGTTGCAAGTTGCTCCGCCGCCGCCACCCGGAACGCTGTATCACATCGGAACGCTGCGCGGCGGACAAGCCTTGCACCACGCTGGGAACATCGTCGTCGTCGGCGACGTCAATCCCGGAACCGAACTCGTCGCAACCGGCGACATCGTCGTCTTCGGACGCTTGCTCGGTGTTGCGCACGCGGGTGCGCAAGGCGACAGCGAAGCAAAAGTCTACGCGTTGCAATTGCACGCGACGCAATTACGTATTGCAAGTGTGATCGCTGTCGACGAGGAGCATGCGCGCACTTCGTCGGAACCCGAAGTAGCGTTTGTGCGTGACGGGCGGATCGCGATCGCACCATTTTCTAAGGTAGCGGAGGTAGCCGGATAACATGTCAGGACGTCGCATCGTCATCACGTCGGGCAAGGGTGGCGTGGGCAAGACGACAACCACGGCGAATCTCGGCGCCGCGCTGGCGAAGCGCGGATTGCGCGTGGTGTTGGTGGATGCCGACATCGGACTGCGCAATCTCGACCTCGTGCTGGGGCTCGAGAAGCGCATCGTCTTCGACTTGGTCGAAGTCGTAGAGGGGCGCTGCCAACTGCGCCAGGCGCTTATCAAAGACAAGCGGTTTGAATCGCTTTCGATTCTCCCGGCCGCGCAAACCCGCGACAAGGACTCGATCACGGAATCGCAGTTCGAGGCGATCGTCGCAGAGGTTGCGCAAAACGCCGACTACGTCTTGATCGATTGCCCGGCCGGCATTGAAGGCGGCTTTCGCAACGCCGTCGCCGGCGCCAAGGAAGCGATCGTCGTCACGACGCCGGAGGTCAGCGCGATTCGCGATGCCGATCGCGTGGTGGGCAAGCTCAACGAGCGCGGGCTGCCGATCCGCTTGATCCTCAATCGCCTTCGTCCCGAGATGGTGCGCACCGGCGACATGCTCTCGGTCGAGGACGTCTGCGAGATTCTCGCTATCGAGCTCGTCGGGGTCATACCCGAGGATCCCGAGGTCATCGACACGACGAACCGCGGCGAGCCGATCGTTCTCGATCCGGCGGCGCGGCTGGGCGGAATCTACGAGAAGATCGCGCGGCGCCTCGAAGGCGAGATGGTGCCGTTCACGACGTTCGACGCGCAGGGCTTCTTCGGTAAACTTTTCGGCGCTCTCAAGGCGGGGTAATCATGCATCAACCGGTTCCTGAGGTGGTAAACGCACCGGCCCCCAAGTTGGGGCGCGCGATCGTCGTGACGTCGGGCAAGGGCGGCGTCGGCAAAACGACGACCACGGCCAATTTGGGCACCGCGCTCGCGCAGCGCGGCGCGCGCGTCGCGCTGATCGATGCCGATGTGGGGCTGCGTAACCTCGACATCGTGCTCGGGCTTGAGAGCCGCGTGAAGTACCATCTGCTCGACGTGCTCGAAGACAAAGTCTCGCTCGACGAGGCGCTCGTGCCCGACAAGCACAGCGAAACGTTGGTGCTTCTTGCCGCTGCGCAGTCGCGCGAGAAGGACGAAGTCGACACCGAGAAGATGCGGGCGCTCGTTCAGGGCCTGCGCGAACGCTTTGACTACGTCTTGATCGACTGCCCGGCCGGCATCGAGCAGGGTTTCAAGAATGCGATCGTCGGCGCCGACGAAGCGATCGTGGTGTGCACGCCCGAGGTTTCGGCGGTGCGCGACGTCGATCGCGTGGTTGGACTGCTCGGCAACCGCTTCAAGCCGCAACTGATCATCAATCGTCTGCGCCCGGCGCTGGTAAAGAAGGGCAAGATGCTCTCGGTCGAAGATGTCAATGCGATCCTGCGGCTACCGCTGCTGGGCGTCATTGCCGACGAACCGGAGATCATCATTACCACCAATCGAGGCGAACCGCTTGCGCTGCGTCACGAGGGCGAAACCGCGAGCGCCTACCACGCAATCGCCGCGCGCGTTGCGGGCGAGGACGTGCCCGCGCCGTCCCCCGAACTCAAAGAGTCGTTGATGGATAAGCTCGGCTCGATCTTCGGAGGGAAGCGCGCATGATCGACTGGGTCAAGAAGATCTTCGGCGGTCCGTCCTCGAGTTCGACCGCAAAAGAACGGTTGCGCCTGGTGCTGATGACCGATCATCTGGCGCTTGCGCCCGATATCATCGAAAACATGAAGCGCGATCTGATCGACGTGATCTCGCGCTACGTCGAAGTCGATCGCGACAAGGTCGAAGTCAATTTCGAGCGCGAGGACCGGGCGCTGGCGATGCTGGCGAACATTCCGATCGTCTCGGTGAATCGGCCGAGTCCGCCGCCCCAGCCGCCCACGCAATCCGGGCCGCCGCCGCGACGCCGCCGGCGCAAGAAGCCGCCGGCGCAGAGTCCCGCGACCGCGCACTGATCGATCGGCGTCATGGCGGTCCTCTCCCTCGGTATCGATTCCCGGCGCTACGTTCGGAACTTCAACTGGCCGCTCGCAATCGCGCCGTTGCTCATCGCAATCCTCGGGGTGCTGTGCATTCAGTCCGCCGATCTGCACGACCCCGACGCGGCCGGCGAATATAAGAAGCAGTTTCTCTATATCTTGCTCGGCGTGCCGTTGATGGTTGGCTTCTCGCTCATCGACTACCGCAGTTGGCGACGCTGGGCGCCCGGACTGTACGTCGTCAATCTGCTCTTGCTGGGGTTTATTCTGCGCGGCGGCCATTCGGCGCTCGGCGCGCAGCGCTGGATCTCGCTGGGTCCGCTGGGAACCTTCCAACCGTCCGAGCCGGCCAAGCTGGTGCTGGCGATTTCGATTGCATTCGTGCTCTGCCGTCACACCTACGATCGCATCCAGGATCTATGGAAACCGTTGCTCGTCGCGGCGATTCCGGCGCTCTTGATTCTCAAGCAGCCGGATTTGGGAACCTCGCTGGTCATCGGCGCGATCCTCACCGTCCAACTCTTTTTCGGCTTGCCCAAGCTCAGCGATTTCTTGATCTACGCGATGGCGGTGTTGACTGCGGGGGCGGCAGCCGTGGGCACGAATGCGATTCTCAAGCCCTTCCAAAAGGCGCGGCTCTTTGTTTTCCTCAATCCGCATGCCGATCCGCAAGGTGCGGGCTACAACCTCAATCAGTCCAAGATTGCCGTGGGCAACGGCGAGTGGTTCGGACGCGGCTTACATCACGGCACGCAGACGCAGCTCAACTTCGTTCCCGAGCATTCGCGCGATTTTATTTTTACCGTGTTAGCCGAAGAGTTCGGATTTTTGGGCGCAGCTGCGCTGGTGGTGCTGTACGGCGTCTTACTCTACGGCGGCATTCGCACGATGATCGCGGCGCGCGATCGTTTCGGGTTTTTGCTTGCCTCCGGGATCGTGGCGATGCTGTTCTTTCACATTCTGGTCAACATTGGGATGACGATCGGCATCATGCCGATCACCGGCATTCCCTTGCCGTTCATGTCGTACGGCGGCTCGGCCATCCTTACCGACTTCGCCGCGGTCGGCGTGCTGATGAACATCTACTCGCAAAAAGACCGCGACGTGCTCGGCAACGCATAGCGCAAAAAGGAATGAATATTCCGCTCACCGGAGCGCGCAAGCGCTGGGACAGGCGCTTGCGCGTTATCTTCATTTCGGTTATGGTGTTGGGCCGTTGAATTGACTTAGTAAGTCAAAACCCATATAATTAGATGTGAGGCTATGGCTTTTGCCTAGTCGCCCGAGGGGATCGCGCAAGCGGTGCCCTTCGGTCATTTTTGGGGGTCTGTTGGGAGCATGCACTCGTATGACTCATCCCACGGAATGATTTTGAGCCCCAAAATAGAGTTCATTGTAACGCGGCCGGTGCAGAGCTTGGGCTTAAACGCCTTCCAACGTGCCGGCTCCCCGGTTGGATCGATCACTTTGTCCGCACACGGTCTGGCTAGAAGATCGGCAATTTGCATGCCACTATTGTTTGCGTCTTTGGTGATGAAACGAAGCCCTGGGCAAGAATTGATGACGAAAATACGACGCCGAAATGTATGCGGTGCCGTCAAGAAAAAGTCGCGCAAACTCGTATTGCAGAAGTGCATCTCCGAGCGGATCACGAGCTTCTAGAACAAGTCTTCCCTTTGCTCCTCCGTAATGATTCTGCAACGAGAGGGCTATCCGTTCGGCCAGAAAGCTTAGCATCATCGCGTAAGCATGATTGGGAAGATTCTTGTGTGGAAGGCTCTCGTTTGGTGCATCCGTGCCCCACTTTGCCACGTATTTTTCGCGCTGGAGTACGCAGCAGATCGCGCTGAAAGGTAGCTTAGAGATGATCTCCTCGAGCTGTATCACCGCGGTCTTTTGCTTGGCGATGTCGCCCCCGCAAAAGAAGGTGCCTTCGAGCTTTCGCACGTCGGGCTCGTGCACAAGCTTCGCATCGTTCCCGAGGTACGCAGCCTTCCACTGCTTCCAAAGAGCATCGAAAACGGCCTCGTCCGAATCGCGGATGATAACTGCGCCAAGTGCGAATGCCTTGTATTTTTCCTTCGCGCTTAGTGTGTGGCTTCCGCACTCGTCAATGTAGATGGTGCAGGTCTCTGTCGATGTGATCTTGGCGTGAGCGCGCCCTACGACTCGCCCTTCAGCGGTGAGCTCCGCGAACTCGTCTTGGCCTTGAGAAAGCGCTGCGTCCACCGATGATGCACTCAACCCAAGGTCGAGCCGGATTCGCCGTGCTAGTCGGAGGTAAGTCAGATACTCTTGGTAGGCGTGCTTCCGCTGACGCGCGACGCGCGCGGGAATCGCCTCCGTTAGCTCCTCCTTCGTCCCTTCTTTCTTGGCCATGGTTCGCTAATGGTAGCACACGCAACCGGCTGGTCTGTTTTGGCTACGCTAACGCAGGTCCTCAAGACCTTACACGGTAGCCCATACCGCAACCGATGTCGGCCACCAATTCCCATTCCGGCATGGCGTCGAGCACTGCGCGCTCGACCGGGGTGTGATAGAGCAGCCACGTTTCGCCGCCGTCGCGGCGGTTTTCGATGCTTGCCAGCGTCGCGGCAAGCGCCTCACCGTCGAACGGATTGAACAGAAACACGACCAGGTCGCCCGGCGGGTAATTCGCGATGCGCGCGTCACCGCGTTGTAAACGGAGATCCTTGCAGCGCAAGCCGCGTTCACGCGCGGTCTCGAGATTCTCTTTTGCGACTTCATAAAGACCAGGCGAGAGTTCGATGCCGCAGACTTGTTTGAACGGATATTCGGCAGCGAGGATCATCGCGCGGCCCATGCCGGCACCGACGTCGACGAACGTTGCGTCGGGCAGCGCGGAACTCGGCACCAGCGCGAGCAGCGCGCGAAAATCCGCGACGGGGACGGCTTCGTAGTGCGTTGCGTGTGCGCCGGCGTCACCGACCGCGTCGGGATCAAGGTCGGTGAGGAACAGTACGGCATGTGTGGTAACACCGTAGTCGTGATCGAACCGGCGTCCCCCGCTGCGCGATTTGGGCACGCGTGAAACTTCCCTATCGCGCGGGCGACTCATTCGCGCTTCCGCTCGGCGACGGCACCAGCACGCCGGCGACGATTCTCGCGTGCGATCATCACACGGTGGATATCGCTGTTGCGGATATGGTGCTGCGCGGCGTCAGCGACCGCGCCCTGGTGCTTCATAGATGGAAAGTTAAGCATCACCGGAGTCCCTCGACTACGGCGCTGCGCGCCTGCGCTCGGGATGACAAGAGCAACCGTTGGATGGGACCCGCGCATGCGGAGCGGATCGTCGCGACGCACCTCGGTATCGCCGATCTCGAACTACCGCCGCTGGTTGTGCGCAATCGGTGGAATCCCGTGTTTGCGCCCGAGTCGCGTTACCTTCGCATCGCCGCCCGCGGCTGCACGCTCGATCCACGCGAACTCGCGCAGCACTATCCGCGGCTTGAAGTGCTCGAATGTTCGGGCGTTGCGCTAACCTCGCTCGCGTTCCCGCGCTCGCTTCGCGCGTTGCGTCTTTCGCGCATCGAATCGCCACTCGACCTGCGTGAACTCGCGGCGCTGCCGTTGCGCGTGCTTGCGCTCGAACACCTGCGCCATGCGATCGGAACCGAGGCACTTGCCGGATGGAATTCACTCGAGCAGCTCGAGATGCTCGGTTTTTGGCAGTTGGAGCTTGACGACGCGATGCCGTTGTTGGAGTTACCGGCGTTGGTGAGAGCCGAGATCGACATCGGCGGACGGCGCAAGAACGTCGAGCTCTATCGCCGCGCCAATTGGGCCTACCCCTGGCCCTTCACTTACGAAGCGCTGCGAGTTGAGCCGCCTGCACGAAGCGGTTGATCTCTTCGGTGATCTTCGGGTCAGGATGCTCCCAGACCAAACTTTGAATGTACTTCCCGCGCAATTGCTTGATGCCCGGAAGCGCGCGCGCATTGACCTTGAGTTCTTTGAACGGTGAAGCGGCGCGCCCGTCCGCGGGCTGCTGGGCACGCAGCACGTCGTTCGGGAAGGTGAAGCGGAGGACGACCTCCCACTCCTGGCGCAGCACGTGCTCGATTAAGATGCGACAGCCGCCGGTGCTCACGTCGATCGCCACGGCTTCCATCGACCCGGGCACGTCGACCAGCGAGATGCGAACCGGAATGTTGACGTCGATCCGGCGGTGGGCGCGCTGCTCTTGCAGGCGCGAAAGCTTCGGCTTAACGGTTCCGTGGTCGCCGCGGCGCGCCACGCTGATCGTACGCCGCTGCTCGTCGGTGATGAAGCGGTGTAGTGCCTCGCGCGTCTCGTGGTCGAGCGTCTCGAACTCTACCGCGTACTTAAACGAGCGGTCGCCCGGCGAGTAGCTCACCTTGCGGATTTTCCCGGGGAGGCGCAAGTGGGGCTGGCCCTCGCGCGGGAGATCGAACTCCACCGCGACCTGGGCCCGAAGCATGGTGCGGGCAGTGACCATGCCGCCGCCGCCCGAGAGATCGACCAGCGTGGCCGGCACCGGAGCGCGCACTCCCGAGACCCGCAAATTGATTCGCAGGTACATCGGTTGGCGGAAAAACACCCGGCGGTTCGATGGAGCAGCCATCTCTACAGGTCCCTGTCATAGGCGAAAAGCGCGGCTCATAAGGCACGCGGCAACGTCTCCTTTGCATCATGGACCATATGGGCCACGATGTCGAGGGTCCAATGGCTCTTTGGCGCCCTGGCAGGTCTGCTTGGTGGCTCTCCGGAACTTCGCAGACGTTTTTAAGATTTCTACCAGGAGCCCCGTTCACGGTTGGTGGCCACGTGCCGTCGTTTAGACGCGGAAATGCGTCCCGTCAGAGTAAGGTGCGCTTGCAGCGCGCCGCGCAGGGCGTTCCTAGACAACAGAGGACAATTTGCCAAGCGAGATTCTCATCTCGAGCGACCCGTGGGAAAATCGGGTTGCCATTCTTGAGAACGGCACACTTGCCGAACTCTACATCGAGCGCGAAGAACGAGTCATCGGCTCGATATACAAAGGAAAAGTTCAGAACGTTCTGCCCGGCATGGGCGCGGCATTCGTCGACATCGGACTGGGGCGCAACGCGTTTCTGTACGTCGACGACATCAACAAACAGCCGCTAAATATCGGCGACGTCGAAATCACCCACGGTCACTCCGGCTTCACCATCGGCGAGAAGGTGAAAAAGGGCGACGACGTGCTGGTGCAGATCGTCAAGGAGCCGCGCGGCCTCAAGGGCGCGCGCATCTCCACCAACATCTCCTTGCCCGGCCGCTATCTGATCTTGATGCCGACCGGCAAGTACTCCGGCGTTTCGCGCAAGATCGAATCGGCCGACGAGCGCAACCGCCTCAAGGCGGTGATGAAGCGCATTCGCCCCGAAGGCATGGCAACCGTGGTTCGAACCGCGGCCGCGGGAGTGAGCGAAGCCGAATTGATCGCCGACCTCGGCGTGCTCATTCGCATGTGGCACGGCATTCTCGAAACGTTCAAACGCGCGCCCTCTCCGTCGCTGCTGCACCGCGACATGAACCTGATCTACAAAGCGGCCCGCGACTTTATCACCTCCGACGTGGAGCGCGTGCTGATCGACGACGAAGACGAGTATCGCAAGGTCCGCGAGTTCCTCCAATTGCTCGGACCGCAATATCTCGATCGCGTGCAACATTACAATCACGGCCGCGATCTTTTCGAGGATTTCAAGGTCAACGACGAGCTGCAGCGCTTACTCAAGCCCAAGATCAATCTTCCCTCGGGCGGTTCGATCGTGATCGAGTCGACCGAAGCGCTCACCGTCATCGACGTCAATTCAGGAAAGTTCACCGGCGGCAAGAATCTCGAAGATACGATCGTCAAGACTAATATCGAAGCCGCGGGAGAAATTGCGCGCCAGGTTCGCCTGCGCGACATCGGCGGCATCATCGTCGTCGACTTCATCGACATGGCGTCGGAATCGGCGCGCAGTAAGGTGATCAAGTCGCTTGAAGACGGGCTGCGGCGCGATCGCACGCGTGCGACGATTCAGTCGTTCTCGAACCTGGGCTTGCTCGAGTTCACGCGTAAGCGTATCGGCAAAGACCTCGGCGCGCAGCTGCGCGGCACGTGCCCGACGTGTAGCGGAATCGGCTCGGTCATGTCGCCGCAATCGGTGGCGATCGACACGCTGCGCCACGTGCGTCAAAGCGCTCACCACAACCACAATCATCTACCGGTTCTCGTGCACGCTGCACCGACGGTTGCAGCGCAAATGGAGTTCTGGTACGAAGACGAAGTGCTCGAGCTGGCCAAAGAGCTCGACACCAAGATTCACGTTCGGGTCGACCCGTTGCTGCATCCCGAGCGCTCGCGCGTCGAACGAATCACCAAGCCGATCGAGCAGCTACGCCCGATTCGCGTCGGCGACGAAGTCGAAGTCGATCTGCTGCCCGGGCGTCTGCCCAATGCGACGTCGGCGACAGCCGTGATCGGCGATCGTATCGTCGAAGTCGAAAATGCCGCGAACAACGCGGGCAATACCGCGAAGATTCGCGTGCTCGATGTCGACGACGTGGACGACTACGTGTTGGCCGAGCTCGTTGCCGCGAGCGTGGGCGAAGCCAAAAAGAAGCGCCGTCGCGGTGGCAAGGGGCGTAAGGTTGCGCTCACCGCGTCCGAACAAGCCGCGGAGCTGCGCGAACTCGCCGCGGAGGCGGCGTCGCAGCAGCAAGCGCGTCCGCCGATCGGCATCACGACCGTGACCGAAGAGGAAGAGGCCGAGGATCCCGCGCTGGTGGCCGAGGCGAAGGGCGAACATCAGCCTGATGCGATTGTCATCGGCGAAAACGAAGCACGCGACGGCGAAGCCGGTCGCGGCAAGCGCCGTCGCCGCCGTCGTCGTCGCGGGCGCGGTGGCCAAGGTGGCGCCGAACGCTTCGAAGCGGCAGCGCAAGTCGGCATTACGCCGGCCAGCGCCGCGGCGCAAAGCGAGTTCGACGAAGACGAAGAGGACGACGACGAGGCCCAGCCGCCGGTGCAGACCGCGGTGCCAAGTACCAACGGTGAGACCGGACACGGCAAGCGCCGGCGCCGGCGTCGCCGCCGCGGACGCGGTGGTGGTGGCGGTGGCGGTGTCATCGCCGGTGGCAACGGCGAACGCCGTGAGGGGCTGACCGGCTCGTTGCCGATGAGTCCGTCGGTTCCGGACCGTCACGTTTTCCGCGTCGATCCCCAAGGTTCGGCGCAACCGACCGGCATGACCGCGCCGCGCGAACCGTCGCGCGCGATTACTCCGGTGCGCAAAGCCAACCCGCCGGCGGTTGACGCACCGCCGCCGCACCTGACCTTACCGGCGGAAGAGTTCAGTCAAGCCAAGCCCACGCGCCGCCGCCGCACGCGTGCAAGCGGCGTTGCCGGTGAGCTCGAGACGACCGTCATGCAAGCGCTGCCGGCGCCGGCCGACGACAAACCCAAGCGCACGCGCGCAAAGAAAGTCGAAACCGCGGACGCTGCCGTCAAGCGCCCGCGCGTAAAAAAGGCAGAAACTGAGGGCGCGGTGGCGAGCGGCGTAAAGAAAACGTCGACGCGCAAAAAGGCGTCGACGTCTACGACCACTCGGAAGAAGAAAGCTACGTAGCTATTCAGCGCCGCCGTTGATCTCACTGAGGCGGGCGATGCGGTCGTCAACGAACTGCATCGCGCGCCGCAGTTGCGGATCGCTCTTGGGATCGCCGAAGCGCGCCGAGCGCGGCTCCGCAACGACGATATCCGGGTCGATGCCGAGGTGGTTGATGTCGCGATTGTGCGGCGTGAGGTAACGCGCCGTTGTGATCTTCACCGCCGACCCGTCGGGCAACGGATAGATCGTCTGCACGACACCTTTGCCGAAGGTCTTCGTTCCGACCAGCGTTCCGACGCCGCTGTCTTGAATCGCACCCGAGGTGATCTCCGACGCCGATGCAGTGAATTGATTTACCAGCACCGCGAGCGGCACGGGCGCGATCGCCGTGTCGTTGGCTTCCAGCGTCGTAATGTTCGAGCCGCGCGATTCGACCGACACGATCGGCCCCGCTGAAATGAATTTCGAGCTCACGCCGACCGCCGCGTTGAGGTAGCCGCCGCCGTTGTTGCGCAGATCGAGAATATACGCGCGAGCGCCTTTCTTTTGCAGGCGGCCGAGCGCCGCGGTCAATTCGGTTGCTGTGTCTTTGCCGAAAACCGTCAATGCGACGTAGCCGATATTGCCCGGGAGGATCTTGTCGAAGACGCTCATCTGATGGATCTTCGCGCGGGTCAGCGCGTAGGGCGAAAGCGTCTTACCGTCGCGCTGGACCGTGATCGAAACTTTGGTGCCTTCCTTGCCGCGTAGATGTGCGCTGGCGCGATCGACCGTCCAACCTTTGGTCGATTGACCATCGATCGCGGTAATGAGATCGTCTTGCTGGATTCCGGCTTTGTCGGCGGGGCCATCCGGGACGACATCGCTAACGGCAATGTATTTGCTCGCGTCATCCTCTTGAATCACGATGCCCGTGCCGCCGAAGTCCGAGCCGTCCAGACCGGTATTGAGCTCGGCGTAATCCTTGGGATCGAGAAACACGGTGTAGCGGTCGTGCACGGAGTTAAGCATCCCAGCGATTGCGGCGTACGTCAGGTCGGTGCTGGAAACTCGCTTGCCCGCAGCGCGCTGCGCGTCTTCGACGTCGAGTTCGATTGCGCGGACATTGGCATCGTCGCTCGATGCATGGAGCGCCGGAACTTTCCCGGTGACGTGCTGCTTGCCCAGCGCGTTTACCAGGCCCGCCTGCGCACCGTTGAGCACTTGCTGATCGTCGACGCGCTTGTAAAACTCGCTGGTGAGATAGTGATAGCTGGTCGAAATTTCACCGGCTTGCGCCGCACTCAGCGTGGCCGGTGCGGAAGCCGTGGCGGCATTTGCCGCGTGAACTCCGAGCAGCGCGGCAGCAATGCCGGCGGCGAGGAAGAGGGAGAGGAGGCGCTTCATGATGACCGATCTATTTTAGGAGTTGTGCAAGTTGGGCTTTTGCGGCGGCGAGTTGCTTGTCTGCGGGGGTGTCGAGCATCACGTCATCGCTCTGTGGAACGACAACGTCCGGCATGATGCCGATGTGTTGAATCTCGCGCCCAAGCGGTGTGAGATAGCGCTGCGTCGTGACCTTCAATGCGCCACCGTCGGGCATGTCGTAGATGCTTTGGATCACGCCCTTGCCGAAGGTTTTCGTCCCTACGAGCTTGGCCAGATGATAATCCTGTAACGCGCCCGCGGTAATTTCGGATGCGCTGGCAGTGTACCGGTTGACCAGGATGACGAGCGGCTGCCCGCCGATGGCGTCACCCAAGGCCTCTTCGACCTGGCGGTGACCTTCGCGGTCGATCGTCGACACGATGGTTCCCTGCGGGATGAAGAAACTCGAGATTTTCACCGCCGACGAAACCAGGCCGCCGCCGTTGTAGCGCAGATCGAGGATGTAGCCCTTGGCGTTGTGGGCTTTCCCGTAGAGCAAGGCGGACTTGATTTCATCCGGCGACGTCGACCCGAAATCGGTGAGGCGGATGTAGTCGTAACCGTTTTCCATGTGCTTGGTAACCGTCGGCACATGAATGATTTGTCGCGTGATCGACCAGCGTCGTTCGGTGGACTTTTTGTACGGATGCGTAGTAAGCACGACGCGCGTGCCTTGCTCGCCGCGAATCCAGCGCTCGACCAAGTCGATCGGCACACCGTGCACGGCGCGGCCGTCGACCGAATCCACGACTTCACCGGGCTTCATACCGGCAAGGGAAGCCGGAGCGCCCTCGATCGGCTGGAGGAGAACTTCGCCGTCTTTGAGCTGCAGAATGTACACGCCGATGCCGCCGAAATCGCCGCCGTTGAGCGACTCGTTCAGGCTTTGAATCTCTTTGGGCGTCAGGTAAACGGTGTACGGGTCGTCGACCGAATTCATCACGCCGCTCAGCGCGGCTTCGGTGAGCGCCGTCGATCTGTCAGCGCCCAAACGCTTCCCGTACGTTTGCTCGGCGTACGCGACTACGCTCGCCATGCGCTGCGCGTCGGCATTCGGATCGCCGCTGGCGACCTCGTTAGGTAGGCGCGGATGAGCGATGTGATTGCTTTGAAGATATTTGGTGAGCGCAGCGTTCTCGCCGTGAAAGGGCGCTTGGGGATCGAACGGCTTATAGTACTCGGAATCGAGAGCCGCGAGTTCTTTCTGGAAGAGCTCGGCCGGTGGGACGTTCGCATCGCTGCCGTCGTGCACGACCCCCGCATCGTTGACGCTCACGTTCACGACGGGGCGCACCGAAACGGACTCGATGTTGCGTAAGCCCCATGAGAGCCCCGCGACGAGTGCGACGATGAGAACCACGAGTGCCGCCATCAGCACCCTGAATTTACCGGTCATGGGATCGATCATACCCGCCTACCTTAACGACGGGTGGGGTGTATTCCGTTTCGGCGCCCGCGGCCTTAGTGCAATCTTGTCGCGGGGTCGACCGGTTTGCCGTTCACGCGGATCTCGAAATGGACGTGTGGGCCCGTGCATTCGCCGGTGCACCCGACCGCGCCGATTGCTTGCCCTTGCTTGACTTGCTGCCCAGCCGAAACATAGAACGCGGAGAGGTGACCATAGCCGGTCGAATAGCCGCCGCCGTCATCGATTAAAATGTAGTTTCCGTAGCCGCCGTACCATTGTGCCATCAGCACGGTGCCGCCGGCCGAGGCCGTGATCGTCGTGCCGGTCGGCGCCGCGATGTCCAGGCCCTGGTGGAATTCGGGTGCGCCGCCGAACGGATTCGAGCGCCAACCGAAGGGCGACGTGATCGTTCCGGAAACGGGCCACGCGAACGCGCCGGGTGCGCTCGAAGGCCCTTGGTAGCCGGTAATGCCCTCGGCCTTGCGCTGCGCTTCGAGTTGGCTCTCGCGCTGGCGAATCAAGCCTTCGAGCTGCGCTTCTTCCGACGCCGAAAGATCTTCCATCTCTGCAACTTCGCCCGCGACGTGACGGCGCTGGTCGTCCGCGACCGCCACGAGGTTGCGCCGTTCGTCGGCAAGGGATGCAAGCTGGTTGCGTGTCCGTTGCTGATCTTGCTGTTCGGCCGTGAGCTCGAGTGCGTTGCGCTGCAATTCGGCTTGCACCGAGGCCACGCGACCCGCGGCCGCTCGCCGCTCGCGCACCGCATCTTCATTTGCGTTGATCAGCAGGTGAAGGTCTTGCCAACGCTCCACAAACTCGGTGAACGAGCGCGCCGAAAGCAAGACCGCGGCATAGCTCAGATCACCGTTTTCGTAAATCTCGACGAGCCGGCGGCGTAAGAGGTCGTCGTGCAGTTTGAGCGATTGTTGCGCGGCGCGTAGTTGAACGGCATTCCAATCAGCCTTGCGCTCGGTCGAATGTTCTTGCGCGTTGAGATCGTTGAGATGACTGCTGACTTGGGTGATCGCGGTGTTGGTCTCATTGAGCTGCGTTTGCAGACCCTGAACCTTGACGGTGGCAGCGTTGAGCTGTTGCTTTTTCGCGTGGAGCTTGGCTTGAATCGCCGCGGCCTTCTGACGTTCGGCCTCGATGCGTTGCTGCAACGTCGTGCTCTTCGCACTCGCGAACGACGGTATGAGTAAGAGCATCATCAGGATAGCAACGATCTTGTCACCCTGAGCTTGTCGAAGGGTCATTGGCGACGCTTATCCTTCACGTAGACGGAGCCGGCGATGGATTTGGCGTAGCGCTTGAGCTCGGCGGCGGCCTCACCGACTTGCGCGTAGTTGTTGAGTTGACTGCGATCGTTGCTCACGATCGCCATGGAAATCGTCATGATCGGAAAGCGGTTGAGCGCGCCGCGCCGATCGCGCGTTTCGATATATCCTGCGCGCAGATCCTTGGCCGAGTAAAGGTTGCGAATGTCGCGATCGAACTCGGCGATGATCTCTTTTGCAATCTCTTCGGAGCGCTCGCTGAGCGTTACCGCGATAAAGTCGTCGCCGCCGATGTGTCCGACAAAGTCGTTGGGGGTTCCGCGGCGTCGCACCACGTCGACCGTGACGCGCGCGAGCAACACGATCGCTTCGTCGCCGTGCGTAAACCCGTACACATCGTTGAATGCTTTGAAATTGTCGAGGTCGAGGTAGATCACGGCGAACGGCTCGCCCGAATCGATGCGCCGGCGTAGTTCGGCCTCGATCGCGAGATTGCCGGGCAGCCGCGTGAGCGGTGAGAGCGACGAATCGACCTCGACGCGGCGGATCTTCGCGCGCACGCGCGCCAAGAGCTCCTGAGGCCCGAAGGGCTTGGTGATGTAGTCATCGGCGCCCGCCTCGAAGCCGCGCAGTTTGTCCTCGGTTTCGCCTTTAGCGGTGAGAATAATAATCGGCACGTTGGCGATCGTCGGATTCTGGTGATTGCGAATGCGTTGGGCGACTTCGTATCCGTCCATGTGCGGCATCATCAAATCGAGCAAGACGATGTCGGGCTGCACGTTTTCGATAAGCGAGAGCGCCTCGGGCCCGTCGGCAGCTACTTCGACAGCGAAACCGGCCAGCTCGAGGTTAGTCGATATAATCTTGCGCAGATTTCGGTCGTCATCAACGACCAAGACGCGATGCCCCGCACCCTGTGCGAGGTCTTTCACGACAGGTCTCGCGGAGCGGGCGTGGGCAGCGAGATGGTAAACGTGCTTCCACCGTGCGGCACGCTTTCAACCATTAATTTCCCACCGTGGGCCTGCACGATCTCGCGCGCGATGGTGAGCCCCAGCCCACTCCCGCCGGTTGCGGCGGTGAGGTTGCGCTCGACCCGATAGAAGCGTTCAAAGATATACGGAAGATGCTCTTCGCCGATGCCGACACCGCGATCGCTTACGCGCACCGCGACGGTAGCTCCGTCGTCTTGGCATTCGATGACGACGGGTGCCGTATCAGGCGAGAATTTCAGCGCGTTGTCGAGCAGATGCAATAATGCGTTACCGAGTAAATCCGGATCGCCGCTAAGCGTAACGCTCGTCGCGCGCCGTTCGATGCGTTCGGCTGCGGTGGGTCCGAGACGAGCGGCGGCGTGGTCGAGCAGGCGATCGAGCGGGAAGTGAGCACGCGTCGAGAGCAGGTGCTGCGCGTTCACCCGTCCCACCAACAGCAGATCGTCGACGGCGCGCGTCAGACGGTCGGCTTGCTCTTCGATCGTCGCGAGAAAGTCATTGCGAACGTCGGCGAGCGCGTCAGGATTGGCGCGCATCGTGATGGCAAAAGCCTTGATGGTCGCGATCGGCGTCTTGAGCTCGTGGGACACAGCCGCGACGATCTCTTCCTTCAACTGCTCGATCGCGGCGAAGCGCGCTTCGCGTCCGAACGAAATCAGCCAACCGTCATCGACGCTCAGGACGGTCGCGTGCAGGCTGCGGCGCCGCTCGTCCTGGCTGAAGAGCACCATGGGCTCAGGAACGACGGCGAAGACCAGCGGCGGCTCGACGCGCAAAAAGAGTTCATCGAGCGACTTTCCGATTGCATCCGTGCGCGAAATGCCGGTGATGGTCGCGGCGCCCGCGCTCCAAGCGGCGACAACACCTTCGGCGCCGATGTAGGCGATGCCGTCGGAGATGCAGTCCGCGAGCGCATCGAAATCGACGTCGACGCGAAGATGCATGCCGTTACGTCCGCAGATGGCGGCCGACGGAAATCCAGGAGGCGACGACGCCGATCGCTCCTCCGGCGAGCACGAGCTGTGCGACGAGCACCGGGCCGTCGATCGGTGTCGCGTTGAATTGAACCCACGGAAGTGCGAGCAGAAGTTTGGGCCAGAGCGCATAGCGCGCGGTGATGAGGATCACCACGGCGATGAACGATCCGAAAATACCGTCGAGCAAGCCCTCGCAGATGAACGGCGCGCGGATGTACATATTGGTGGCGCCGACCAATTGCATGATCGAGATCTCGCGGCGCCGCGCGAAGACGGTCAAACGAATCGTGTTCGAAATGATCACCCCGGCGACGATCAGGAACAGCGCGATCACGCCGATGCCGAGGCGGCGAAGCACCGCACCGAGCGTGAGCAGCCGGGCGACGACATCTTGCGGATAAAAAACCTTGTCGACGCCGGATCGCGTTTGCAGCTCGGTCGCCATTGCGGCAACGCCCTGCGGGTCGCGCACCCACACGCGCAACTTGTCGGGCAGCGGGTTTTCCGTGAGCAAGGAGGATGCGTCGATCGAGCCGTGCGTCTCGGCGCTGAGCTCGGCGAGGCCTTGTTTCTTCGGCACGAATTGGGTCGAGGCGATGCGCGGATCGTGCGCGAGCGCAGTTCGCAAAGCATCTTCTTGCGCGTTCGAAACGTCGCTCTTGAAATAGACCGAGATTTCGATCTGGTTGAGCAGATTTTTCCCGAGTCCGGCGAGCGCTTGATGAACGAAGAGAAAGGCGCCGAGGAGGACGATGGTCATGGCGACCGTGCCTATTGCGGTCGCTTGCATGCCGGCGTTGCGCGTGAAGTTGCGCAACACCTCACCCAGAAAGAATTTGACCTTGCCCGAGTCCAAGATAGTAGTAGCCCCGTTCTTCGTCGGTTACGATCCTGCCGTCTTCGAGCCGCACGACACGGCGGCGCATGCGATCGACCACAGCCTGGTTGTGAGTTGCAACGAGCACCGTCGTGCCCTTGAGATTGATGCGAAGCAAGAGCTCCATGATCTCGGTCGTGTTGGACGGATCGAGATTGCCGGTCGGCTCATCGCACAGTAAGATCTTCGGGTTGTTCACCAGCGCACGTGCAATGGCGGTGCGCTGTTGTTCGCCGCCCGAGAGCTCGCCCGGATACATGCGACTCTTGTGCGCGAGTCCCACGAGATCGAGTGCGCGCGGAACCTGGCGCATCACGTCCTTGGTGTGCGCGCCGGTCACTTGCATCGCGAATGCGACGTTCTCCCAGACGGTCTTATCGCTGAGCAGTTTGAAATCTTGGAAGACGACGCCCAGATGACGGCGCAGGGCCGGCACGCGACTGCGACGCAGCCGCTCGACGCGAATGCCGTCGACGGTGATTTCGCCGTTGCTGGGAAGTTGCTCGTGATACAGGAGACGCAGAAGGCTGGACTTGCCCGTTCCGGAGTGTCCGACCAGGAACACGAAGTCGCCCTTGCCGATCTCCAACGTGACGTTATCAAGGGCTCGTACGCCGTTTTGATAGACCAGCGAGACATTACGCAGAGAAATCATCGCTGCAAAAGGGTTTTTCTTAAAGGCACGAGCTATACCTCCGGGCTATGAATTTCGACCTGACCGACGATCAGAAGGCAATCCAACGCCTCGCGCGCGATTTCGCGCGAAACGAGGTGCGACCGCGTGCCGAGGAGATGGATCGGGACGAAGCCTTCCCTTACGAGCTGGTCGCGCAGATGGCCGAACTCGGGTTCATGGGGTTGCCGTTTCCCGAAGCGTACGGTGGCGCGGGCGCAGATACGGTGAGCTACGCACTCGCGGTGATGGAGATCGCGCGCATCGACGCGTCGACCGCGATTACCATGGCGGCGCACATCTCGCTGGGCGCCTCGCCCTTCTACCTTTTTGGGACCGAAGAGCAGAAGCAGCGTTACCTCGTGCCGCTCGCACAGGGAAAACTGCTCTGGGGCTTCGGTCTGACCGAGCCCAACGCGGGCAGCGACGCCGGCAACGTCCAGACCAAGGCTGTGCTGCGAGACGGGTCGTGGATCGTAAACGGCACCAAAGCTTTCATCACCAATTCGGGGACCACGATCACCGGCGGCACGACGATAACCGCGGTCACCGGTACGCGGGCCGACGGGAAGCCGGAGATCTCGAACCTCATCGTGCCGCAGGACACCCCCGGCTTCACCCGGAGCAAGAAGTATAAGAAGATGGGCTGGCGCGCGTCGGACACGCGCGAGCTGAGCTTCGTCGACGCAAAGGTGCCCGAGGGCAATCTCCTGGGTGAGCGGGGCGAGGGCTTTGCCCAATTTCTGAAGATCCTCGACGGCGGCCGAATCTCGGTCGCGGCGCTCTCAGTGGGCCTGGCCATGGGCGCATACGATGAGGCGCTCCAATACGCGCAGGACCGCGTCGCCTTCGGTAAGCCGATCAGCAAGTTCCAGGCGATCCAATTCAAGCTGGTCGACATGCTCAACGAAATCGAGCACGCCAAGTTGATGGTGCTCAAAGCCGCGTGGGAAAAAGACGAAGGCCGCGAGTTCGAACAAACCGCGAGTCTCGCGAAGTTGTACTCGGGTGAAGTCTCGCACCGCGTCGTCAACGAGGCGCTGCAGATTCACGGCGGCTATGGATTTATGGATGAGTATCCGGTCTCGCGCATGTACCGCGATCAGAAGATCAACGAAATCGGCGAAGGCACCAATGAAGTGCAGCGTCTCGTGCTTGCCCGCATGATGGGCCTTTAGTTTTCGTCGTCCTCTTCGTCTTCGGCCTCATCCGGGTCGATGCCCCAACCTTCGTAGGTTCCGCTAAACGGCGCGATGGCGCGCGCGATCTGCGTGCGCGCGGCTTTGAGATTCTCAACAGTGACGAGCATCGTGCGTGTTGCCGGAATGACGCCGTCGTACACGTCCCGCGGCGTCTCAAAGCCGATGTCGTTCAACGCGCGCGCGGCCGCGCTCTCTGATCCCTCGGAAACCTCGCAGTCGAACGTGACGTCGAACTCCTGCGTAAGATCCTCGCCTGCTTCGTCCATCTGTGCGATTTGATCGGCATCGCGCGCGTCCTCGAGTTTCTCGCCGCGCAGAATGTAGCGATCGTAGGCTTTCCATGCGTCGTCGCGGTCGACGGTCACGTCGATCGAAAACGACGCGGTCGCCGCGTCTTCCTTTAACGCAGCGGCTGCGTCCATGCCCGCCGCGTAGATAAGAATTTCATACTTTCCTGAGCCGCTGATCGTGCAGACGGACTCGGCGTCGCTTTCCTCGCAGGCAGATTCCAGGCGCTGTTCGAGGTCGAAGAGCTCTTCGGCCGCAGCCTCGGTTGGTTGCCCGCCGTCGTCGATTGCGAAGTGCGTGATGCTGACGCGTACCAGGAACGGATGCGTTTTCTTAAAGTCGTCATCACCGTCGAAGTCGACGTCGATCGAAACCTCGAGCGAAGGGGCATCACCGGTCTCGTAGGGAATCCATTCAGACATGGCCCGACGGTTCTCCGCGCTTGCAAAAACCCATGTCGGGCGCTACGGAGTGTGTCATGCTGTATCGATCTTTTCTCGCGGGTTTGCTCGCGGCCGTCTGCATTAGCGCCCCGGCGCTCGCGGCGCTTTCCAACGGCACCAAGGCGCCCGACTTCACGCTACAGGCGACGCTCGGGGGCAACGTTTTTACCTTTAACCTTGCCGACGCGCTCAAGAAGGGGCCGGTCGTGCTCTACTTCTATCCCGCGGCCTTCACCAAAGGTTGCACGATCGAAGCGCACGACTTTGCCGACGCGATCGATCAATATAAAGCGCTGAACGCGACAGTGATCGGGGTCTCGCACGATCAGCTCGATACGTTGCAGAAGTTCTCGGTCAGTGAATGTCGCAGTAAGTTCGCGGTCGCCGCCGACACCGATCAAGCCGTCGAGAAGGCGTATGACTCGATCCTTGCGGTGAAGCCGCAATACGCCAATCGCACCTCGTACGTGATCGCTCAGAACGGCACAATCGTGTATAGCTACACCTCGCTGGATCCAAGCGAGCACGTAGCCAACACGATCGCGGCGCTCAAGACGCTCGAAAACAAGCAGTGATTCGACGCGTCGCCGTCGGCATGGTGTTGGCGTGCGCGCTCGTCGTCGGGTTTCTCGCGCCGGCGCTCGTGCGCGCGCAATCAAGCGCGCTCGTGGCCGTGTTATCGGAGATGCAGCAGCTCTCGCAGAGCGATTTCAATACGCTCGCGAACTGGGCGCAGAACGGAACTCCCGCGCCGTTTTCCAATGTGTTTCAACCCGACAAAACCAAGGGCGATATTCTGACGCTCGGCGATAAAGATCGTCAGGCCGTGCTGTTATGGCTGCAAGGCAGTGGCCGCTCCGCGCTGTACGCGCGTGGCGCGAGTGATTACCAGATCGGTCCGCGACGCGCGCCGGTCGATGGGCCTGCTGCGACCCCGACGCCGAGCGCCTGGCGCGAGATCCCGCTCGCATCGGCGACGCTCGACGGCGACGTACAGGGGCAGATTCAAATTCTCTCCGGGTTTGCGGCCGTCAAACGTGACGCGACGGCCGCTATCGCATGCGTTTCCTTCAAGAACCTCTCCGCCATGACCGCGCGGCGCGTCGTCTTCGTGTTTCCGTTGCTCGACGCGCGCGGAAATTCACTGGGCGATCTGACCCTCGATCGCAATGGAGAATTCTCGAGCAATGTCCCGATCTCGACCTACGCCAGTTTCGCCACGTGGCAGCAGGGCACGATCGGTCCGCGCGGCTATGCCGACAACTGCATTCAAAAAACCCTGCCGACCGCCGCGGTGCCGTTGTTGCAAGCGCATGCCGCGAGTTATCGCGTATCGCGCGTCGAGTACGACAACGGCACGGTGTGGATGCCGCCGAGCCCCGGGCCCTAGCGGATATTTCCGCACGAGACGTAGGTACCCAGATCCGTACCACTCTTGTGCACGTTGATCGCGTAGTGTCCTTTGAGCAGATCGCTGAGATTGACGCCGGCGACGAACGAATCGCCTTTCCCGTTGACCGTGTCGCGTAGCGCGTATTCCGGCGCTTTGTTGATGGCGCCGCAGGTTCCGATGTGGATGTGCGTCGGTTGTGCGACATCGGATCCGTCAGAGAGATTGACGACGACGTTGATTCCGCCGGTTCCTTGAGTAACGGTTGCCATGCCTTCTTCGCCACTCCCGTTGAGTGCGTGCATCGGTACCGTGACCGAAGAGGGTTCTTGACTGGCCGCGGGCAGCGCGAATGCGGCGATGAGCGTGAGCGTAAGTGCAAGTTGCTTCATGCTTTCACGATCTACAGAAAGAATGAAGAAAGTCTAAAAGCGAACACCTACGTCGGTTATGCGCGTGTGTGCGAATTGTTCGGTTTGTGCAAACCACCGCATGCGGATGCCGATCGGACCGCTAATCGATCCATCCAGATGTGCATCACCGGCGAGGTCGAGCAAATCGCGCCGCCAGATCAGATCGAGTCGCAGCACGCCGCTTTGCGCCGTGAGCCAGGCCGAGCCGACGCTTTGCGCCGAGCCGGCATGCGGATGGACGTCGAGCCACCACGTGCGCAGACTGACGCTCGGCGCGATTTGCCAGGCGAGCTCGGCGCCCGAACTCACGTCGGCGATGCCGTCGCTACTGCGCGTCTCAAACGACGTCAGGCCCAGCCGGATGCGACGCAGATCGTGAAAGGTGAGATCGAGTTCGTTGGTGCTGAGCACGTCGGCGGGTGAATAGCCGGCGTCCTCGGCGGCGTAGTAGCCGAGGATCGTCTGTAATACATAGCCGGAGCTTGTGCTCGCCTGTAGATCCCACGTTGGATCCGGATGCAGGTCGAGTGAGGCGGAAGCGTCATGTCCGCTCACCGGCGCCGAGACCTGGTCGGGATACGCGTTGACGTAGTGAATTGCGTCGCCTCCGTACGCAACGGTCGCGGAATACCACGGCAGATTTGCGTTCACGCCGGCGTACGCGCGCACTTGGCCGATGGCTCCGGCCACGTACGGCGCTTCGTCCGGCGACCAATACCAGCCACTGCTCTCCCGCGCGTCGACCTCGGCAAAGGGTGCAACGACGGCGTGCGAGCGCACACCGACGCGAGCGTCGACGTCGGACCACGCGTCGTCCAAACCGTAGTGTGGCGACGTGTACGCGTCGGTCCCGCGATCGGCGACAACGTTGGCATACAGATCGGTTCCGGCCGTGCGCTCGTACGAGAGGCGAAGCGACGAGAAGGCGCTTTGCAGCGGATTGTCGTCGCTGCCGCTGACGTTGCCCGATCCGGTAGCGAGCGCGATTTGCGCCGACGCGTTCGTAACCGGCACGGCAATCTGCGCGGCGACGCGGCTACGCGTATCCAGCGGAGCCGACGAGTACCCGGCTCCCAGACCGGTTGCATTGAGCGTCGCAATGGTGTCCGATCCGCCCGCGAATCCCGTCGTACCGCCGATCGTGTCGATCGAATAGGTTCCGGCGTTCGCGACGTCGCCGTACTCATAGCCTTGCGGCGCGCCTTCAACGTCGACGCTCGCGGCGCTGTTGTACGAGATCGTCGAAAACGTCGAAATCCCGTCGACGCTGTTGTAATCCGGCACACCGTCGAGCACGAGCAATCCGCCGACGGTGGAGACGCTGCGATCGTGCAGGGAGGCGCCGACGAGCGGATTGGTGCTCTCCTCGAGCACGACGAACGGCGTCAAGGCAACGTCCGACTCAGCGTGCGTGTAGGGCAGGTTGCGCAAATCGCTTGGGCTCGGCCCTTCCAGGCGAACGGCATCGTAGCGCTGCACGACAGCGGTGACCGTTCCGTCGGGAGCAACCGGAACTTGGGTCGGACGGCAGTAGTCGCAGCGGATCTGCACCGCGCTAGCCACTCCTTCGATCGCGAAGGTTCCATCGGCCGCGGTTTGGACGACGGCTGCCGGCGTCGAGGAGCCAACCAGTCGAACCTGTGCTCCGGCGATCGGGGTGCCGTCCTGGTCGCGCACGCTCCCCACGACGAGCGGCGCCGGTACTGCTCCAAAGACGAGTAACGCCAACACCAACAGATAGGGGCGGTTCATCGATTCCTCAGGTTTTGGTCTATACTGATGCTGATGTTGAGCCGCCTCGTCGCTCGCTTGGCCCTGGCGGGTCTACTGCTCCTTGCGGCAGTAAGCCTGCGCTACGCCTGTGTCGACGCCGGCGTTCTCACCGCGAGTGCCGATATGCTCGAGCCGTCATCGCAAGCTGCTCTCCTCGGAGCGATCAACGAAGACGGCCGCACCGGATGGCTGTGCCGTCCGGAGCAAGCTGCAGCATCAAAGAACGCGATGCATGCGGAACTTCCGCTCGGGTTACGGCGCTAGATTCCAATGCGTCCGCGTTGCTTTATAATCGCGGTCGCGTTTGCGTTCGTCGCGAGCCCGGCCGGAGCGCAAACGTATGGTGCTTCGCCCGTGCCACGCAGTACCTCGCCGGCAGTGATGCACGCGCAAGCGGTGCAGCGTGAAGTCATCGAACGGTTTCATCTGGGCCTTGCCGCGCTCGATGCGCATCGCTGGAACGATGCAAGTGCGGAGTTTACGCGCATCTTGGCGCTTGGGCCGCGCGAACCACAGGGCTCGACCGCAGCATACGATTTGGGGATTGCGCAGGCGCAGAGTGCCCAGTACGACGATGCGGCGCGTTCGTTCGAGCGAGCGATTGCACTCGACCCCGGCTTTCTTGCCGCCATGGCGAATTTAATCGCGGTCGACGTGAGCCGCGGAAATCTGGCCGATGCGCGCGCGGTGGCCAATCGCTTTGTCGCGCTTGCGCCCGACTCGGCGCGCGCGCTCTATGCGCGCGGATTGGTCGCGTTGCAAAGCGGTGACCTCGGTGCCGCGCGCGACGATTTCTCCAAGCTCTTGCAAAACGATCCGCAGTATGCCGTCGCGCACTACGATCTCGGCATCACCGAGGTCCGCGCCGGCGCTTATTCCGACGCGCTGCGCGAATTTCAGGCCGCGCTGGCGCTCGCCCCAAGCTACGCACGCGCGCGATTCGCGCTTGGTACGGTGCTGCTCCATCAGGGAGATCGTCCGGCCGCTCGCTCGTGCTTCGATCGCGCTGCCGCTGATGCGAGCGATGATCCCGCACTTCATGGCCTCGCCATTGAAATGCGTAACGCGATCAGCGCGCCGTAAAACAACTTTACACTTTCTTCAGAACTGATCGGTACGCTGCGAGCCTCAACACTTCATTGGAGGCTCTTTTCAATATGCAACGCGCAGCTTTACTCGCAGGATTCGCGCTCGTCGTGACGCTTGCAGCCTGCGGCGGTGGCGGTAGCAGCGGCGCACCGGCTTTACCGTCGACCACGACTTCTGCAACGTCAACACCAACCATTGCGCCGACGGCGCCAAGTTCTTCATCTTCGGGTACGTTACTGGTAACCACACTTGCCAGCGGAAGTCAGAGCGCGGGCTTCACGCTCTACACCTTGAGCGACGACACGACGACTTCACTCGCGTGCACCGTTGCCAGTGGATGCACCGGCCTGTGGATTCCTTACTCGGCAGGCGCGACCGTTGCCGACGAATCCGCAAGCGGTTTGTCGAGCGGGATCTCGGTCTTCGCGCGTTCCGACAACAGCGCGCTGCAATGGGCCATCACCGTTGGCGGCGTCACGCATCCGCTGTACACCTATGCCGGAGACGCACAAGCCGGCGTAGCGACGGGCGTCGGCATCGTGAGCTTTGGTGGCACCTGGGTTGCTCCGACTCCCCCGCCTGCGGGATCGGCCAGTATATCCGGCGAGCCGGGCGCAGGGTCGCTTGCAACAGCGGCCCCGACAAACCCACCTGTCGGCGGTTACATCCGCACCCGGAATCCGCAGTAACATGCGCAGCATGTTCGCCGCCGCCGCGGCATTGATCGTTGCGGTCGCCGCGGCGCGCGGCGGACAGCATGCGCAGCGCGCACCGGAACTGATCGATCAACTCGGTCGACGCTTCACCCTCGATGATTTGCGCGGGCGCCCGCTCATCGTCACGTTCGTTTCGGCGCACTGCGACGGCGTGTGTCCACTGATTGAATCCCAGGTTGCCGCTGCCGCGCAGCGCCAGCGCAGCGAGCACGGAAATCTGCGCTTTCTGACGATTACGCTCGACCCGGAGCGCGACACGCACGCCGATCTCGTGCGCATGGCCCACACGTTCAACGCCGATCCGTCGTATTGGCTCATCGCCGGCGGCGACATCGCATCGGTGCATCAACTGATGCACGAGTTTGGTGTTGAAGCGGCGCGCAATAAAGACGGCTACGCCGAAGCGCACACCACCTTCATCACGGTGCTCGACAGCGACGGCCGCGTGGCCGGAACCATGCTGCCGAGGCAACATGCATGAGGTGGGTAGCCCTGGTCCTGTTAGCGGGGTGCACCGCCGGCGGAGTGAACCCGACAGCCGGCGGCGGCGCGAGCGTGACGAGCGTGACAACGATCGACGTCAGCATTGCGGCGTTTGCGCTGGAAAGCACGCCGCTCGGCGACGCGCGCGGATTCTCTCCCGAGGTCACCAATGTACGCGTGGGTTCGGGCGTGCAATTCCTCAATGTCGACAATACCGAGCACACGGCGACAGCTATCCCGGGCGCGACGGTGTTCCCAGCGGTTTCGCCGTTCGGTGTCTCCGCATTGCAGCCAACGGCGAATGTGGGAATTTCCGGCGGCTGGGGTGCGGGGGCGCTGGCGCCTGGACAAATGTCCCAGGTCTTCGTCGTCAATCAACCGGGGACGTACGTGTACGGCTGCTTCTTTCACTACAGCGGCGGGATGCGAGGAGTGATCGTTGCCAAGTAAACGGCTCATCGCAATCGCTGCGATGTGCGCTATTTTTGCGTGCGCTGCACCGGCGTCGGCGATCCCGCTCTACGCGCAACGTTACCGGCTGCAATGCGAAGCATGCCACACGGTCATTCCCGAGCTCAACGCGTTCGGGCTCTCGTTTCGCGCGCATGGGTATCAACTGCCGATCACGCGCCATGGAACGACCGGCGTTGCGATTCGCTATCAGTTGGAATATCAAGTCGATCCGGTGAACAGCCCGCGTTATACGCCGGGCGGCATCGTGCTCAGCAACTTTGATTTCGGCAAGATCAGCGCATTCGTGCACTATAATCTCGGCGCGCAAGGCGGACCAGCGGGCATGTACTTGGGCTATCTTGCGACCTACAACGACCATACGCAGACGCTCTATCGTGCCGGCCTTTTCGAACTGCCGCTGCCGCAGTCGCCGGGCCAGCGTCTGGATGATTTGCAGCAATACGGTTTCTACGGCGCGCACGTGGGACTTAACGATTTGCCACTGTCTTCACCGCGCTGGGGAGCGCAGGTGGAGCGCACAATCGGAAACGCCGTCGTCGATGCGGTTTTGGACACGGGAGAGTTCAAAGGCGCAGCGTACGGCGGCGCTCCGGTTCCGACCGGAGAAACCACCTCCGCGCAAACGCCCGAGGTCGGGCTGTTCGCGCATGTTCTGAGCGGGCCGTTCGTCTTCGGGGTGGAGGGACTCGACGGCACGCGCCGGATCGCGCTGACCGGCAAGGCGCCGTTCGACGACGGATACACGCGCGGAGGCTTCTGGACGTCGTATGGAGCCGGACGGTTTCAGCTCCAGGGCGAGCAGTGGTTCGGGCGCGACTTCAATGCCGACGGCTTCGGCACGCTCGTCGGCAGCTCGGGCGGCTATCTGCGCGCGAAATACTATATCGGTGACGGCGATCACGCCTATCTCGCCGTGCGCTACGACGCCTACCAAAATCCGATCATTACACGAGATGTCACGTACTACGGCGCGTTCATGCTGTTCAAGCACGCGCGCATACTGTTCCAGCAAGTTCAGACGATCGGGGGCACGGGCAGCTTCGGCGGGGCGCTAACAGTAGCTTTCCCCTGGCCGCCGAACTTATAGCGGTATATGCGCATCCTGGTCGTCGAGGATAGTCTGCCGGTCGCAAACGCCGTGCGCGCGATGCTCGAACGGCGTAAGTACGCGGTGGACGTTGCTACCGACGGCGACACTGGTCTCGATTTTCTCTTGCGAGACGCTTACGACGCGGCGATCCTCGACGTGGGCCTCCCAAATCGTGACGGCTTCGAGATCGCGCGCCGGGCTCGCGCGCTCAGTATCACGACACCGATCTTGATGCTGACCGCGCGCGACGGCGTCGAAGATCGCGTCACCGGGCTGGACTGTGGGGCCGACGATTACTTGGTCAAACCGTTTGCTGAAGAGGAGCTCGTGGCGCGCTTGCGCTCAATCGCGCGGCGCGCGCCGCGGCCGATCGTCGATCGCGTCACCGCGGGGCAGCTCGTGGTCGACCTCTCGGCGCGAAGCGTCGCCTTCAACGGGCACGCGATTGACCTGGGCGCTACCGAGTTTCGCCTGCTGGAATTTCTTGCTCGCAATGCGGGAATTGCGTTTTCCCGCGCGGACTTGCTCGAACGCATCTGGGATTATGAGTTCGATGGGTCGAGCAATATCGTGGACGTCTACGTCAGCCAACTGCGGCGCAAACTCAAAAAAGCCGGTGCCGGCGACGTCATCACCACGGTGTGGGGCGTCGGGTATAAGTTCGAGAAGTGATCGCGCGGCTGGTCGGCGCGTATCTCGCGATCTTCACGCTGGTCTTGGCAGCCGCATCCTTCGCGCTCTACTTTTTCCTCGCCGGACAGTATCATAGTTTGCTCCTTCCCGCGCTTTCGACGCCCGAGGGCGCAAGCGTGTATGCGCAGGACATGCGCCGCGTCGCCCTGGAGATCGTCGCGGCCGACGTGCCGTTGCTCGTGCTCGTTGGGCTTGCGGCCTGGGCCCTCGCGCGGCTCTCGTTACGTCCGCTGTTCGAAGCGCAGGCGCGCGAGCGTGCATTCATCGCCGACGCCGCGCACGAATTGCGTTCGCCGCTGGCGACCATTGCCAGCGTTGCGCAGGCGGCGCGCGCCGACCAAGATCCGCAGCGCCTGTACGACGTGTTCGACACGATTGCCAAGACGGCGCTCGAAGCGAGCGCCATGGTGGGCGATCTGCTGACATTGGCGCGTTCGCCGAAGCCGGCGCTGCTGCAACGCGAGCCGGTCGACCTGGCAGCGATCGCACAGCGGTGCGTCCGTGAGCTCGAGCGACGCGCGCGCGAACGTGATGTCGAGCTCGTGATGAAGCTCGAGCCGGCTATTGTCGACGGCGACGCTCGGCGTCTGCAAGAATTGCTGCGCAACCTGCTCGAAAATGCGATACGTCATGCGGCGTCGCGCGTCACGGTCGCGACCGGCGTCGACGCCGGCCGGGCCACGCTGCGCGTGAGCGACGACGGTGAGGGTGTGGTTCCCGAATTGCGCGAGCGCCTGTTCGAACGTTTCGTCAGCGGCAGCACGAGCGGGAGTGGGCTCGGACTTGCAATCGCGCAGTGGGTTGCGCGTGCGCACGAAGGAACGCTCGCGCTCGACGAACGCGCTGGCGGCGCGTCCTTCATCGCGAGTTTTCCGGTTGTCGCGTAGATAATGCGAACCGAAGTGTATGCAGCGGCATATACTGGTTATGATTACACTACCAGCAGTCACACTTGCGCTTGCGCTTACAAACCCCGTGCAAATCTCAACCTGTTCAATCCAGACCGAGATTGCAACGACCTCGTCGGGCGATAGTCCGACGTATGAAGTCGTCGGTTCGTTACTTCATGTCCGGTTCGTCAACACTGGAACGACGCCGGTCTCGTCGGTGGCGTTCGCCGTTGATGAAGACGGCACGACATCGACGATCCAAGATCGCGGCACCTTCTCTCCCGGCGTAACGATCTCACACACGTTCCGAGCGCCGACGTATACGTACGGCGCCTCGTGCAAGGTCGCATCGGTCCTGTTTGCCGACGGTTCGGCTTGGATGGCGCCCAACGACCAGGCGAATCCCACCTCGGCGAACCGTTAGGGCTCGAGCGGCATATACCGGATATGAAACACTTTCTGATCGGCCTTGCGCTGGCGCTCGTGCCCGTTTTGGCCCAGGCTGCTCCGGCAGGTTCCGTTGTCACCGTGCACATCAGTGACTACGCGTACAAGGCGCCGGCCGTCACGATTCATACCGGTGATACGGTACGGTTCATCAACGAAGACAACGATGCCCATACCGTCACCTCAACCGACGGGCTGTTCGATTCGAAGGGCCTCGATACGAACGGCGTATGGGAGCATACGTTCGCAAAGGCCGGCACCTACCATTACTTTTGCGAACTGCATCCGTACATGAAGGGCACGATCGTCGTGAAGGACGTGAACGCATGAGACGCAACGATTTCTTGAGTCACGTTGCCTGGACGGGGAGCGGTATCGCCTACGCGCTCTCCGCCGCCGGCATCTTCACCGGTCGCGCGCTCGCCAATGCTGCACCGGCCACACAGTTCGTGCAAATCAGCGACAGCCACATCGGCTTTCATCAACCTGCTAACCCCGACGTCGCCGGCACGCTCAAGGCGTCGGTCGACGCGATCAATGCGATGCCGGTGCAGCCGAAGTTCGTCGTGCACACCGGCGACATCACGCATCTCTCGACCCAGCAGCAATTCGACGACGCGCGCGCCATCTTGAGTCAACTGCGCGCGCCGTTGATCGCTCTTCCGGGCGAGCACGACGTGCTTGGCAACGATTTCAAAACGTATCGCACCAACTTCGGGATCAAGGATGCCGAGGACGGCGGCTGGGCCTCGTGGGACGATGCCGGCGTGCACTACATCGCCTTGCTCAACGTCTTCAATTTCGAGAAGATGGGGTTGATGGGCAACGACCAGCTCTCGTGGCTGAAGAAGGATCTGCAATCGCAGTATACGTCGACACCGATCGTGGTCTTCACCCACGTCCCGCTCTATGCGCTCTTTCCGCAGTGGGGATGGACCACGGAAGACGGGGCAAGTGCGCTCGCGCTGCTCAGCGGCTTCGATCATGTCACGGTCCTCAATGGACACATCCACCAGATCGTCACGCATGTCGAGGGCAATATCCACTTCGCGTCGGCGACCGCGACGGCGTATCCGCAGCCACAACCGGGCACGGCGCCGAATCCGGGTCCGGTGACCCTTGCACACGATCAATTACTGCACGCGATCGGGTATCGGACGGTGCGCCTCGATAACGGCACGGCAGGCATTGAGCAGCATCCACTCGGCTAGGAGGCAATGCGAGATTCAGCGCTCGAGCGCGCTTTTGCAGAACGGCAGTCATGGGCGTACGAAGCGGCGTATCGCCGCTTCGGCGCGCGCATGTACACGGCCGCGTTGCGGGTTCTCGCCGATCGCGGTGCCGCGCAAGATTGCGTGCACGAAGTGATGTTGCACCTGTGGAAGCGCGGGGACGCCTATCGATCCGAGCGCGGATCGCTCGAAGCGTTTCTCGTGACGTGCTCGCGCAATCGCGGGCTCGAACGCCTTCGTAGTGCGGGGCGGCAATTCGATGCGATGCGGCGCGCCGCTTCGCCGGACGAAAGCGAAGCGTTGATGCCCGATCCGATCGAACGTGACCGCATCGCGCGAGCGATCGAGTCACTGCCGCCGGCGCAAGCGCAAACAATTCAGTGTGCGTACTTTAAGGGCATGACCCTCACCGAGATCGCAAGCGCGCTCGGCGAACCGGTCGGAACGATCAAAAGCCGTCTTTCCGCGGCATTGCGCGCGCTGCGAAGTTCTCTGGTGACCGCCGATGTTTGAATTGCATATCGGTGACCTGGCCGAGCTCTACGCGCTCGGCGAGCTCGACGCGAGCGAACGCGCGGCGGTAGAAGCGCATATTGCCACCTGCATGCAGTGTTTGCGTCACGTCGGCGAAGCTGAAGAAACGCTGCTTGCGCTCGAGCGCGGCGATCTCGCGCAGCCGACACCCGAGCTCCTCGACCGGCGCATGCGATTTGCTGCGCCGCCGGTGCGACGGTATGCGACGCTTGCGCTGGCAGCCGCGGCGGGATTGGTGCTCGGCATCCTGACGATGCTACCCGCGATGCTACGTTCGCACGATCAGCCCGCGCTCGTTGCCATGGTCAACAGTCACTTCAATCACGCGCAGTTCGTACCGGTCGGGAAGATCGCCGCACCCTCGGCAAAGGTTATCTATGCGCACGACCGCAGCTGGCTGTTCATCCTGGTGACCGGTTCCGAACGCTACGACGTCTACGCGACCGGCGCAGCGGGCGCGATCCGCCTCGGGACATTGCAGTCGCAGGGATCGACGAGCTCGCTCTACGTTGCCCACGCCCCGGCTGCGAGCGAAGTTGAGTTGCGTGACGGGAGTACGGTGGTCGAGCGCGCGGCCCTGCGTTAGCCGGTTTGGGAGTGGCGGATATGCGGTTCGGCGTCGAGCGCAGTGACCGTGCGCGGCGCAAGATCGATCACGGCGGGTTCGGGAAGTTCTTCTCCACCGATCGCTGACTCGTCTTTGAGTTTGCGCCCTTGCGGCAGCAAACGCGATTCGTACGTACCAACGGCCTCATTGTATGCGCCGACCGAACGTTCCAGATGACGCCCGAGATTGACCAGGCGATCGGCAAAGCGCGCGGTGCGCTCGTAGAGTTCGCGGCCGAGCATCGCGATGCGTTTGGCGTTTTCTTCTTGTTTGACCGCTTGCCAGCCCATCGCAAAGGTACGTAAGAGAGGAATCAACGAGAGGGGCCCGGCGATGATTACATTTTTGTCGAGCGCGTATTCGATCAGCATCGGGTTCTCGGTGAATGCGGCGCTTAGGAACCCTTCGCCCGGCACGAACATCACGACAAAGTCGGCCGATCCTTCGCTGGATTGATAATTGCGCTTGGACAGCGCGTCGACATGATCTTGTAGCGCGCGTGCATGGCGCTTGACCAGCTCGCGGCGCGCGTCGTCGTCGACGGATTCCAACGCCGCTTGCAACGCATCGGTCGGTGCTTTGGCGTCGACGAAGACGACGCGATTCCCGGGCAGCTTGATCGTCATGTCGGGACGGCCACGACCACCGTCAAACGCGATGGTCTGCTGCTCGTCAAAATCGCAGTAGGCGAGCATGCCCGCCTTTTCGACCACGTTGCGGAGCTGGATTTCGCCCCACTTTCCGCGCGTGGTCGGGCTGCGTAGCGCGGTGACCAGCGTTGAGGTTTGATTCGAGAGCGCGTTGGCGGCCGTTTCGATCTTGTCGGCGCGGCCGAGGAGTTGTTCGAGTTGTGCTCGCAGTGCGCCGCTGTCCTCGCTGCGCTTGTTCTCCATCTCACGCACGACGCGGTCGAATTCGGTGAGGCGCTCGGCAATCGGCGCAACGATCTGCCCGACGCGTTCGCCCGCCTGATGGGTGGTCGACTCGCGCAGGTCGTTCTTCGCCCGCTCGAGCAGCGCGTCGATCGCTGCTCGCTCGCCGCGCTGGCGCGAGTACATCACGAAGGCGCCGAGGGCGATACCGATGAGCAGAAACAGGAGATCGACGAGCGTGGTCACGTTTGCAGTCCGAGCTGATCCTTAAAGAAGGCCAAAACGCGTGTCCACGCGTCGTCGGCAGCAGATGCCACATATGAACTTCGCGTGTCGTCGAAAAATGCATGCCCCGCCTCGGGGTAGATCTTCACGTCGTGCGGGACGTTGAGCGCCGCGGCCCAGGCCTGCACGTCAGCCTCGGGTATGCTCGTATCCTTTGCACCGTAGCTGCCGCAGACCGGCATGCGCATGTGCGCGGGATCGATATCTTTAACCGCACCGTAGAACGGCGCAACGCCGGCGAACACCTCAACGTTGTCGAGCGCTTGAATCAGCGCGATGTGCCCGCCCATGCAAAAGCCGCTGACGCCGAGCTTCGCGCCCGTTGCTTTGCCGCGCAGGTGCATCGCTGCCGCCTTGAGGTCGCCATCATATTGGTCGCGTTGCAGCTTTGCGGCGAACGGCCGGAAGACGCTGAAATCCGTGGCGCCGTCGCCGCTGGGTGCGCCCATGCGCGAGTAGAGATCCGGTGCAATGCACATGTAACCCGCCTTGGCGTAACGCCGTATCGTATCGCGCAGCTGGTTGTCGACACCCCAGATCGCCATGCAGAGCACGACGCCCGGCGTGGTCGCGTTGACCTGCTTCGGATAGGCAGCATAGGCGTTGACGGTGCCATCAGGGCGGCTCAGTTGAAGATGCTCGGCCGAGATTGCCGGGTCGTCTTCGGGCACGATCGGCGGATGAGGAGCGCCAAACCCGCTTTGCGCGGCAGCATGAGCCGGGACCGCTGCCGTCGCTGCTGCGCCGGCGGCCAGACCGGCAAACTCACGGCGATTCATCATGCGTAGGAACTTCGAACCCAGGGCGGAGTGTTCCTGACGCAAGAATTGAACCAGGAACGAAATGCCCGGCTTTTTTCTGGCCCTCGGTGTTGCAATCGTTGCAGCGCTACTTGGACGAGCTGCACCGATCGTCGGTGCACCGGTCTTTGCTATCGTGATCGGCGCGTTGATCGCAAGCGTGCGCAGACCGTCCCCCGCGCTGCGCCCGGGGATTGCTTTTGCGAGCAAGCAACTCTTGCAGTGGTCGATCGTGCTGCTTGGGGCCCACTTGAGCCTTGTGGAAATTATCCAAGGCGGCGCGCGCTCGTTGCCGGTCATGCTCGGCACGCTTTTGATCGTGCTGGTGCTCGCCTATGTTGTCGGCCGCGCGCTGGGGCTCGATCGCGACATTCGGCGTCTCATCGGGATCGGCACCGCGATTTGCGGCGGTTCGGCGATCGCGGCGGTTGCGAGCGTGATCGAAGCCGATCAAGCCGATATCGCCTATTCGCTCGGCGTCGTTTTCTTGTTTAACGTCGTCGCGGTTTTGGTCTTTCCGGCGCTTGGTCACCTGATGCAGCTTTCGCAACAGGCGTTTGGACTTTGGGCCGGCACGGCGATCAATGATACGTCGTCGGTCGTGGCGGCGGCATTTGCGTATGGACGCGATGCCGGCAACGACGCGGTAATCGTCAAGCTCACCCGCACCACATTGATTCTGCCGATCGTGTTGTATTACGGCTGGCGAAGAATCCAGCATGCGCGCGCAGGGTCGGGCGCCATCGATTGGCGCGCAATCATTCCGTGGTTCATTCTGTGGTTTCTCGCCGCAGCTGCGCTCAATTCGTTTGGGTTGATTCCCGCGGTTGCACAAGAGCCGTTGCAAGAACTCGCGCTCTTTACGATCACCGTCGCGCTCGCGGGTGTCGGGCTCGGTACGGACATTCAAAGGATCCGCGCGGCCGGCGTGCGGCCGCTGATGCTCGGGGCGATTCTCTGGGTCGCCATCGCGATCTCGAGCCTGGCGATCGGGCGGTTCGTCCACCTGGGCTGAGGCTGGCCGCCCTGGTCGTATCCGGGTGCCCGAGGGTGGGGTTAAAATGGCAGGGAAACTAGACCTTCCCCCTCAGCAGGATGGAGCAGTAACAACGTGGCCGATTTGGTAGTCAAGGTAACCCTCCCCGAGATGGGGGAGTCGGTGACCGAAGGCTCCATCGTCGAATGGCGCAAGCGCGTCGGTGATGCGGTCAACGAGGGCGACACCCTCGTTGACGTGACCACCGATAAGGTCGACGTCGAGGTCCCGGCCACGGCCGCGGGCGTGATTACCCAACTCTTCGGCAAAGAGGGCGACACCGTCGCCGTCGGTGCGACGCTGGCCGAGATCGATACGTCGAAAAACGGCAACGGCACCGCGCCGGCAGCTGCCGCTGCCGCGAAGACGAACGGCAAAGCGCCAGCGAAAACGGAACCAAAGATCGTGGCGGTAACGCTGCCCGAAATGGGTGAATCGGTCACCGAAGGGTCGATCGTCGAATTTCGCGTGAAGCCGGGACAAAGCGTGAACGAAGGCGACACCATCGTCGATGTCACGACCGACAAAGTCGATGTCGAAGTACCGGCCACGGCGAGCGGTATCGTGACGCAACTCTTCGGCAAAGCCGGCGACACGATCGCCGTCGGCGCAAAACTCGCAGAAATCGACGCAAACGCCACTGCAAGTGCATCTGCGCCTGCGTCAAGCGCGCCGAAGGCTGCCGATGTTGTCATCCCGAGCGTAGCGAGCAAAGCGAGCGTAGTCGAGGGACGAGGGACGGGCGGCGAAGTCACCGCGTCGCATCAGGCGCGTCGCGTTGCAAACAAACTCGAACTCGATCTCTCCTCGATTCATGGCTCGGGTCCCAATGGTTTGATTCTACGTAGCGACGTTGCGACGCAAGCCAACGGCGCGCGTCGCCTGGGTCATGCTGAGGTGCAACCCGCAGGGTTGCCTCGAAGCACGCCGTTGCCGCCCCCGCCCGCCGGCGCAAAGCTCACGCCGCTCAAGGGTCCGGCCGCAGCGCTGACCGGCTACATGGAGCAATCGCTGACCATTCCCACGGCGACGAGTTTTCGCACGCTGCCGGTTGACGTGCTCGACGCGCGCCGCAAAGAACTGAACAACGCGATCAAAGCGGCGGGACGCAGCGAAAAGATTTCTTTCACGCATCTCGTCGCGTACGCGCTGGTGCGCGCGGCGAGCGAGATGCCGTTTATCACCTACAGCTTCCGCCGCGACGAGAGCGGTGCACCGCAGCGGCTCGAACCGGGCATTCATCTCGGGCTCGCGGTCGACTCAGAGCGCAAAGACGGCACACGCTTCTTGATCGTGCCGGTGATCAAGAATGCCGATGCCCTTGATTTCGCCGGCTTTTACGGCAAGTATCAAGAGCTGGTCACCAAAGCGCGCGACAATAAACTCGTTGCCGACGATCTGCAAGGTGCGTCATTTACGCTGACCAATCCGGGCGGCATCGGCACGGTCGCGTCGGTTCCGCGTCTGCTCGTTGGCCAAGGTGCGATTCTTGCAACCGGTGCGATCGGCTATCCGCCGGGGTTCCAAAGTGCGTCCGAACCCGCGCTGCGCCAGCTCGGCGTCAGCAAAGTGATGCAGATGACGAGCACCTACGATCATCGCGTGATCCAAGGCGCGCAATCCGGTGAGTATCTGCGCCGCGTCGATCAGCTGTTGCAAGGCGCGGACAATTTCTACGAAACGCTCTTCTCGCAGCTAGGGGTGAAAGCTCACGATCTCACCGCGGATCGGCCGCAGGCCGAACGCCATGGATTCGGCGTAGCCGAATCCGGTCAGGATGACAGAGTCCAGCCGGCTCCTACGGATGAAATGTTGCGGGCGGTTGCGGCGGCAATGGCGATCGTGTCGGGATACCGCACGCACGGGCATCTCGCGGCGCATCTGGATCCGCTTGGATCCGAGCCGGTCGGCGATCCCAAACTCGATCCTGCAAGCTATGGACTGACGCCTTCGCTGCAAGCCGCGATTCCAGCCTCGGTCCTACGCGTGTTCGTGCCGGGCGCGACGCTTGCCGACGTGCTGCCCAAGCTGCGCGAGATCTACAGCTCCACGATCGCGTACGAATTCGAGCACATCTCGAATACGGAACAGCGCCGTTGGCTGCGTGAGACGATCGAGAGCGGCGCGCACAAGATTTCACTCTCGCCCGACCGGCAGATTCGCTTCTTGCAGCGCCTGACCAAGGTTGAGACCTTCGAACGCTTCGTTCGCAAGACGTTCCTCGGCCAGAAGAGCTTCTCGGGCGAAGGGCTCGACGTCATGGTGCCGATGCTCGAGGAGACACTCGAGATGCTGGCTGACGAAGATACGCCCAACGCCGTGCTCGGCATGGCGCATCGCGGGCGCTTGAGCGTAATCGCGCACGTGGTCAACATGCCCTACGAAGAACTGCTCGGCGAATTCGAAGCGGCGCATCAGCGCGGCGATGTCAGCAGCGACGACGACGTGACCGGCGACGTGAAATATCACCATGGCGCGACCGGCGTGTATAACACGAGCAGCGGCAAGCAGATCATGGTGACGCTGCAACACAATCCGAGCCATCTCGAAGCGGTCGATCCGGTCGTGGAAGGGCGCACGCGAGCGCTGCAAACCGATCACTCCAACCCACTGCCGCTGCAAGACGTGCGCAAGGCTGCGCCAATTCTGATCCACGGCGATGCCGCATTCACCGGCCAAGGCATCATTGCCGAAGTCTTCAACTTGCAATCGCTGCCGGGTTACGCAACCGGCGGCACGCTGCATCTCATCGCCAACAACCAAATCGGCTTTACCACCGACACGCGTGACTCGCGCTCCACACGGTATGCTTCGGACCTCGCCAAAGGCTTTGACGCGCCGATCATTCACGTGAACGCCGACGATGTCGATGCCTGCATCTCGGCCGTGCATTTAGCTGAAGAATTCCGCAAGCGGTTCGCCCGCGACGCGGTGATCGATCTAATCGGCTATCGCCGCTTCGGTCACAACGAGCAAGACGAGCCGGCCTACACGCAACCGTCGATGTACGAAAAGATCAAGTCGCATCCCACCGCGCGCGATCTCTTTGCCAACAAGCTGATCGCGCAAGGCGTGATCACCACCGAACAGGCAAGCGAGATGGTGACCGAAGCGACCGCGCGTCTGCAAGAGGCCTATAAGAGCGTCAAGGAATCGCATAGCGGCAGCATGATCGAGAAGATCTCGCAGTCGGCGCCGCTGCCGACTGCTACGCTCGTGCCGGTCGATAAGACCAAGCTACTTGCGTGGTCGAACGAGCTTATCAGCGTGCCCGACGGGTTTGCGATCAACAAGAAGCTGATCACGCAGTTCGAACGCCGCAAGGCGACGATTGCCGAGAAGGGCCTGGTCGATTGGGGCATGGCCGAAGCGCTCGCGTTTAGTTCGCTGCTCGCGTCGGGCGTCCCGATTCGCATCACCGGGCAAGACACCGAACGGGGAACGTTTAGTCACCGCCACGCGGTACTGCACGATCCGACGAGCAATGGTGAGTACATCCCGTTGCAGCATCTCGCCGCTGCGAAATCGAGCTTCGAGATTCACAACTCACCGCTTTCGGAATACGCCTGTGTCGGTTTCGAGTACGGTTACGCGGCGGCGGTGCCAAAATCGCTGGTGCTGTGGGAAGCACAGTTCGGCGACTTCGTCAACGGTGCGCAGATCATCATCGATCAATTCATCGCCGCGGGTCAGGCGAAGTGGGGGCAGACCTCGCGTCTGACGCTGCTGCTCCCGCACGGCTACGAAGGCCAAGGCCCGGAACACTCCAGCGCGCGGCTGGAGCGCTTCTTGCAGCTCGCGGCCGAAGGCAACCTGCGCGTCGCCTATCCCTCGAACGCGGGTAACTACTACCATCTACTGCGCCAGCAGGCAAGTTCGCCGAATCCGGTGCCGCTGGTCGTGATGACGCCCAAGTCGCTCCTACGCGCCGAGGCTGCATCGGGAACGATCGACGACATGGCGACCGGTTCGTTCAAGGCGGTCATCGACGACCCGAACGTCACCGACAAAAAGAAGATCGAGCGCATTTTGCTCTGTTCGGGCAAGATCTACTACGATCTGATTGCGTCGGAACTCTATCCGAAGATGAAGAAGACCGCGATCGTGCGCCTCGAGTTGCTCTCGCCGATGCCCTCGGAAGAGATCAACAATTTGTTCGACACCTATCCGAACCTCAAGTCGCTCGTGTGGGTGCAAGAGGAGCCGAAGAACATGGGCGCGCGCGCCTATGCGCGCCGCCGTCTGCTCGAGAAATTGCGCAGACCGCTCGACATCGGCTACGCCGGGCGCGGCTACCGCGCGTCACCGTCGGAGGGCTATCCCGGCGCGCACGCGGTCGAGCAGGAGCGCGTCATCAAGATGGCGCTAACCGAGTAGAGCTTTATGCTCGAACACACGCTGGTTTTTAAGAGCTCGCTCGTGCGTATCAGCGACGTGCATTGCCGTTCGGGCAAAGGCGGCTGCGGCGAGGTCGAGCGCGAAACGTCACCGCGACTCGTGCTGCCGCGCAGGGGCGCGTTCGCTTATCACTTCTCACATCGCGATGAAGTGATTGCCGACGCCAACACGGCGATCGCGCTGCATCCGCAGATGAACTTCAAGGTGAGTCATCCGATCGACGGCGGCGACTGCTGCACGGTCTTTGAATTTACTGACGATGCAGTGCTCGGAGGATTGCGCGGAGCCGTTCCGGCAAACGCGCGGGCACTTTTCGCCGGACGGATCGCGCGCCTTCATGCGGATCGCAGCGAGACGCTCGCCGTCGAGGAGCAGGTGCTTGCGTGCCTCGATGCATACACCGCGACGGGGAGAGGTGCCGCGTCCAGCGCTATCGTCGAGCGGGCCAAAGCGGTCATCGCGCGCGATCCGTTCGACGATCGTTCGCTCGCGGATATCGCTGCCGAAGCCGGCGCATCGCCGTATCATCTTACGCGGACATTCCGCCGGGTGACCGGTCTTTCGCTGCATGCATACCGGGTGCAGTTACGTCTTGTGCGCGGGCTCGAGCGCGCAAGCGCCGGTGAATCGCTCGCACGTGTGGCGGTCGACAGCGGCTTCGCTCATCATAGCCACTTTACCGCGGCCTTCCGCAAGCACTTTGGAACGGTCCCCTCGCAACTGCGCAAGATTTCGATAGCCTCGTAGCGCGTGCGCCTGCGATGATGATCGCATGTTGCAAGCAGAATCAACCTTTCTCGCGGCACTCGCCGCGGACGGCCCGGACGCGTCGAACGCGCGAGTACTTCAGATCTTCGGGCAGTTCGTCGGTTCGTGGGATCACACGTGGCGTGAATATGGTGACCAGCCGGCGACCGGGACTGGCGAGTGGCACTTTGGCTGGGTGCTGCAGGGGCGGGCCATTCAAGACGTCTTCATCGCCTATCACGCCGACGGTTCGCTCTACGAATACGGCACGACGATCCGAGCCTACGATCCGCGGAGCGGGTTTTGGAACGTCGCATACTGCGGACCGGTCACTGGCTCGCTACGTGTCTTTACGGCGTCGTTAGTCGGCGACGAGATCGTGCTCGAAGGGCAGGGAAGCGACGGCCATCTGATTCATTGGATCTTTTCCGAGATCAAGCGCGATTCGTTTCGCTGGCGTGGCGAGGTCTCGAAGAACAACGGGCTCACCTGGACGGTGTATGAAGAGATGAGGTTGACGCGACGTGGCTAGCATCCGCAAGGAGATCGACGTTAATGTCGCGCCCGCGAAGGCGTGGGACGCGATTCGTGATGTCGGCGCGGCGCATACAAGACTCTTTCCCGGCGCCTTGAGCGACTGCCGGCTCGAAGGCGACGTGCGCGTCGTAACATTTACAAACGGCACGGTCGTGCGCGAGCCGATCGTTAGCGTTGACGACGAGCAGATGCGGTTCGCCTGGACGGCCGTCGGCGGGCGTGCAACACATTACAACGCATCGCTGCAAGTCTTCGCAAACGGCAACGGCGGCAGCCGCATCGTGTGGATCGTCGACGTCTTGCCCAACGAGATCGCCGTAGCAATCGAGGGCATTATGAACGGTGGCAGCGCGGCCATGAAAGCCACGCTCGAGCGCTAGCCGGCGTTATACTGGGCGGTCACGGTCACCGTCTGCGAGCGGCCGTTCTTATCGGTCACCTTCAGCGGCATGACGCATGTCGGACCCGAGACTGTGTTGATGTAGAAATCGTGGTCCGTATTCGGCACCGGAGCTATCGAGCTAAAGCATGAGGGCGGCGTTCCGACCGCCGTCACCGTGAACGGCCCGCTGTCACCGCGCTCGTCGATGCTTAGTATGTTGTTTAGCGGAAGGGTAGTCACCGGAACCCACCACGTGCTTGTGAACTCCGTGCGCGCCAGCGTTACGGCGTCGCTCGTCTGATCGAGGTAGACGACCAACCCGGCCCCCTTGGTTGAGATAGCGACGGACTGACCATAGTTGAGGAACTCCGCGTAGCCCAAAGTCGTCAAGATGGTAATTGGAGTCGCGCTGTTCGGCCCTTCGACGACGCCGAGCACCCCGTTCTGTTCGTCGGCGTATCCCAAGCGATCGGCAGCACCGCCGTTGGGTCCGAATACCGCAAGGCCGCGGTATTGGGCAATGGGTACGGTGAGGAGTTGCGAGAGCGAACTGCCGCCGCTCGGGAGCGTCATGATGGTGCCGGTGGTTTCATTGTTGAACAAGAAATACCCGACGCCGGTCGCGTCGATGCCGACGCCGCCGCCGAACGCACTGCCGGGCGTAAATCCGGGGCTAAGAAATGTGGCTACGCCGCTCGGCGTTACCGTCCAGGCGCCACCGTCCCCGACACCGTTGATCAATACGCCGCCGCTGGTCATTGGCGCCATGAGGAGATCGTTGTCTGCGTAGGTGTCGCCGGTCAGCGCGCTGCTTGCGAGCGCTCCAATGGTGCACGTGCCGGTAGACGAACCGTAGGCCACCACATCAGGCGAAGGAGCGGGAGAGGCATTGCTGCCGCTGACCCACAGCTTTGTGCCGTCGAACGTCACGTCGCTCGCGTAACTCATTGAGCTGGAAAGAGGAACGGTAGCAGTTGCGGTGCCGCTGCCCGCCGTGAAGCAAAGGAGCTCGTCGTTGACACGATCGGTCACCCAGACACTGCCGTCACTCATGGTGTAGAAACCACTCGGTGTCGTGCCGTTGAGCGTGATCGGCGTTGAGCCTGCACCGGTCGATACGTTGATCGTTCCGTACTCGGCCGTCGTGAGCGAGGTCGACATCAACATGTAGGCGATCACGTTGTTCGGCAGCGTCTGCAAGTAGCCGGTATTGTATCCGCTAGCACTGGTGGCTAGCGCATTGCTTTGAACGTTGCTGGCGAGCACGATGTTTGCAGGCGAGGGTGCCGGCGACGCAGATTGTTCGGCGGTGACTGCGAAAGTATCGACGACATGGTCGTTGCTATCGGCCGTAATACTGCCGCTGTACACGAGTTTTACGTTCGCGAGATCCGAGGCGCACGCTACGTTGACGATCGGACTCGGCGTCGAAAAGCTCGTTGCACCGGTACACGTCGCGTTCAACGTCATGCCGACGCCGTCTCCGGCCGGCGTGACGCCGAGGATAACCGGCACCAGAAATGCGTCGCTGAGAATGGCGCCACCGCTCGCGTCGTACGGTGTGATGCCGAGCGGTATCGGCGTAGCGGCGACGCCGGCCAGAAAGACTTGGGTGTTCGGGGTGTTGTTCGGATCGGGGCTCGGGACGGTAATTACTACGTTCGCGACGATGCCGTTCATCGTAAAGGCCAGCGGTGACGGCGCGGCTCCGGGGCTGGCAATCGCGATCGCGCCGGAGACAAAACTTGCAAGCGGCGACGAGCTCGCATTAGGACTCGGCACTGCGAACGTCGCAACGTAGAAAATGTCCGTGCCGTACGGCGCCGCAACGTTGAAACTGCAGGTTTCACCGCCCGCAGTGGTTGTCGCGCACGGGCTCGGCGTTGCGACCGGAAAGATTTGCTCTTGCGCCGGTGTCGGCGTTCCTGATCCATTCGGCACGACTGCAAAAACGATCGATTGGGTATTCGTTGAGACGAAGAACGGCCTACGCGCATGCGATTGTTGATTCGCCGGCGGAATCTTGAGGACAACGGCGAGTTGTCGATCGCCCGTTTGTGCGGGCGCGGGCGCACCGCCCGTTTGTTGTGGGACGCCGGGAACAATTCCGGACTTGCCGCCGCCGCCACACGCAGCGAGCAACGCGCCCAGGAAGAATAGCAAACAGCCGACACGAAGGCGCATCGCGGAGCCCTCCCCTCTAAAAGGTATCGGCAGTCAGCACGATGAGCATTTGCCAAAACACGTGTTCGAGAGGGGCTTCGACGCGAGGGCCTACGCCTATTCCATCAGCTTCATCGTGAAGTAGGTCCACTGCAGTGCGGAGGTCTGCGCGACTTCCTTTAAGTTTGCACCGGCGCCATGGCCGCCTTCGGTCACTTCATAGAACAAGTACGGCACACCCATCGCCGAAAGCTTTGCGGCAAATTTGCGCGCATGTTGTGGCCCAACGCGATCGTCCTTCGTCGTGGTCCAAATGAACGGCTCGGGATAGGCCACGCCCGCTCTGAGGTTGTTGTAGGGCGAGATCGAGGCGAGAAATGCGCGCTCGGCGGGAACCGAGACGCTGCCGTATTCGCCGACCCAGGATGCGCCGGCTTGAATCTGCTCGAAGCGCAGCATGTCGAGCAGCGGAACCGCGATATCGACCGCGTTGTATTCGTCCGGATGTTGCGTGAATTCAACGCCCATCAGCAGCCCGCCGTTCGAGCCGCCCACGATGCCCAAGCGCCGTGGTGAGGTGATGTTGCGCGTGACCAGATCTTGCGCAACTGCATAGAAGTCGTCATAGATGCGCTGGCGATTGGTTTTCAATCCTGCTTCGTGCCAAGCCGGACCAAACTCCCCGCCGCCGCGAATGTTTGCTAGCACGTAGACGCCGCCGTGTTCGAGCCACAGCTTCCCGATGGTCCCCGAGTAGGCGGGCTTTTCCGAGATTTGGAAACCTCCGTAGGCGGTGAGCACCGTCGGGTTCTGCCCGTTGAGCTGCATGTTCTTGGGATGCACGATGAAGTACGGAATCTTCGTGCCGTCCTTTGAGGTGGCTTCGTGCTGTTCGACGACGTCGTTGCTTGCATCGAACATCGCGGGCAACGACTTCACGACCGCGGCCGCGTTGTTCGCTGTATCGACGGACCAAAGTGTCGTGGGAACCAGGAAGCTTGTGACGCTGAAGTAGCCGATGTTGTTGCGATGGTTGGTGTCGATCAAATTGACCGCTGCGTTGTCGGGAAGATCCAGCCGCTGCGAGCGCCAGGCTCCGCTCGATTCCGGAGTAAACACGAACCCTCGGCCGCGTACGTTCTGGTCGATCACCACCAATAAGTGAGATTTCGTCGCCATGACGCCGTCGATCGACTCGCGCGCGGTGGGGGCGTAGATTAAGGTCGGGGAGAGTTGCTGCGAGTTGGCGCGCATTGCGGCGGCATCCAGTGCGACGATCGCGCCTTGCGGGAAGTGCTTGCCGCCCACGTCCCAATCTTGATTGAGCGACAGAACGATCTTGCCGTCGACCATGGCGTCGAAATCGACCTTCGGCGGCACGGCAAGCTGCTTGGTGCCGCTCGCGGTCACGAGGAAGTACTCCGATGTAAAGAACGTCACACCGCGACGAATGAACGCCAGCGAATGTCCATTGCCGTCCTGTAGCGTGAAAGGATCGACTTCGACGTCGCTCTTCTGACCGCTGAACACGGTGACGGCACTGGAAAGCGGCTGTCCGCGCTCCAAGCGCTTGACGATGTAGGGGTAGCCGGATGGCGTGAGATCACCGCTCGTCCATTCACGCGCGACGAGAATCGCGTTCGCATTCTCCCACGCGACGTTCTGCTTCCCGCGCGGCAAGGAAAAGCCGCCGTTGACGAACGCCGACGTGCCGAGATCGAACTCGCGCGCGGTTACGGCATCTTCGCCGCCGCTCGAGAGGAAGATCAAGCAACGCGTTTCGGCCGGCCACGCGCAGTCTGCGCCCTTCCAAACCCAGCCCGTATTTTCCGCGGCGCTGAGCGCATCGAGATCGAGCACCGTGGTCCACTGCGGCGATGACGATGCATAGCTCGCCGGCGTCGTGCGACGCCAGATCCCATGCACGTGTTGATCGTCCTGCCAGAAGTTGTAGATCGCGCCGCCGATCGACTCGGGATACGGAATGCGGCCCTTCGCCTGCGCAATCGCAAGTGCATCGGCGTAAAGCGCCTGGTAATGTGAATTCCCTTCGAGCACGGGAAGGGTTTTCGCGTTCTGCTCCTTCACCCACGCCATCGATTGGGCGCCGTCCTTGTCCTCGAGCCAAAGATACGGATCGGAACCATCGGGCGTCGTTGGCGGCGCTTTGGCGACTGTCGTTTGTGCTGTGTTGGCCGACTGCGCCTGCGCCGGTAACATGGCACGCTGGGTAAGTACGAGCGCGCCAAGTACCGATACAATACCTAGGGATCGAAGGGCAAGGTTCACAGTAATCTCCTTCCGCGTCCTCGTCGGGTGCGTACGTTCGCGGAACCGTCCTTCCCTTTGGAGGGGGCGCAATGGCTGCATTCCGAGACAGCGCGCACGCGCGCGAAGTGCTCGAGGCATTTTTCAAATACGAAGCCGAAGTCGAGGATGCGTTCTTCGGCGGGAACGGCGTCATCATCGCGTACACGTTGAAAGATCCGGTCATTCGGATCGTGCTCGACACCACACGCAAACCGGTACCGGGCCACCGGTATGACGTCTACGTCGACGACCCGAACGCGCCCAAGCCGACGGTTGAACTCTTCATGCGCGCCGACACTTTCGACGCGCTCTATCGCGGCGAAATGTCGCCGAGCGCGCTCATGACCGGGCGCGCCAAGGCTGAGGGCGATCTTACTGCTTCAATGCGTCTGCTCCCGGCGATGGCCCGAGCCATTCCCCGTTATAAGAAGTACCGCCAAGAGCACGGCTAAATTCCCATTGCGCGCAACAACTCACCGATTTCGGGCGCACCGACGAAGAGTTGTCGCGCGTTCTGCGTGACGAATCCCTCGGAACGCATGCGATCGTAGAGCGCGAGCAGATGATCGTAGTACCCGCCGGCATTGAGTAGGCCAATCGGCTTGTTGTGAATGCCGAGCTGGCGCCACGTCAGAATCTCGTGGAACTCGTCCATCGTGCCGTAACCACCTGGCAGCGCGATGAAGCCGTCACTCAGATCGGCCATCAGGGCTTTGCGCTCGTGCATGCTCTCGACCACGTGCAGTCTCTCGACGCCGTCGTGCGCCACCTCGCTCGTCGCAAGACCCTTGGGAATCACGCCGATCACCTCGCCGCCTAGCGCCAGCATGGCGTCCGCGAGCGCGCCCATCAAGCCCACCCGGCCGCCTCCGTAAACGACGCCGAAACCGGCGCCGTGCACGGCTCGCGCGACCTCCGCCGCGAGGTTGCGATAGTCTCCGTTCGAGCCGGCGTGCGCACCGCAGAAGATACAGAGTCGGGCCATGCGAAGTGCATTGCATGCCCAAACCCACAATGCCCGCCGACGGCGTTATTCGCGTCGCACGCGAACGGCGCCGGGCGAGCGTCGTGAGCCTCATCCACGGTCTACGGCCGCAGGAGACCGATGAAATCGCCAAGGCGCTCAAACGCCATTGCGGCACCGGCGGAACGAGCAAAGACGGCATCGTCGAGATCCAGGGCGATCACCGCGAGCGCATCGTTGCGTGGTTTGTCGCACAGGGGCGCCGCGTGAAAATTGCCGGCGGCTAGTAAACCGCCTTCCCTCTCGGAGCGTACCAGCGAACATGAATCTATTATTCGCGTTACTTGCGGTGTTGCTGCCGCACTCGCAATTCACGATCGCAAGTGCGCTCGCGGTTGACAGCACCAACCACACGGCAACGTTACCGCTCTATCGCGGGATCGAGGAAGGCAAGACGGTCTGGTATATCCTCACCGATGCGTCGGATGCCACCGTCGCGCGGAAATTCGGTGTGAATTTTGCGCCGAATCTCGCTTCGATCGGGACGGCTGCCACGCAGCGCGCGACGAAGAATTCCGACGGCACGTATACGTTCGAAGGAGCACCAAGTTTTCGCCCGGCGCGAACCTACGTCGCGAGCGCGACGGGTTTCCCGCCGGCATCGGCGACGCCGGGCGGTAAGGCCGATCCCGAATACTCGCCGTTCGTGCATGCGCAAGGCATCGCGGGCGTTCTCAATGCGCCGATTGTCGCCACCGGCGACGGTCCATTCGATGTCGCGGCGCACACGAATACGGAAGATCGCGTGCTTGCAATCGACACGGCGAGAATGACCGTTACGCTCACGCTGGCGCGCGGCTTCTTCAATGGCCGGCCGGTGTACTATCTGAGCCCCGAAGCGTCGGATCCGGTCGCGGCAAGCGTCGAACGCGCGACGTACGCACCCAACATCGGCAACGCGTCGAGCAGTGCGGAGATTCCGATCGGCGTCGTGGTCAATGGCCCGCAAACCGGCGCGTCGCCGCAGGGCTTAGCCTATCTCACCTTGCGGACGCCGCTCGATCAGGATGCAACGCTCGCGAGCGCGGCCACGATCGGCTCGCCCTTCAATGTGCTTTCCCTGGCTCCCGACCTCGCGCACCCCTATGCCGACAACGGTTACAGCCCGCTCTGGGAGGTGATGGTGGTGGGAGCGCCTCAGTCCAACCGCCTGACCACCTACGCGCAGGTTGCCCCGCTGGCCAAGGCCGCTGGATTCGTGGTGAACTGCCCGGTGGTTGCGTACGGCGACGAGAGCTATTAGCTCAGAAAACGCTCAAAACTAAACTTTTAGTTGACAAGGCGGGGCACCCGAGGTATTCTGCTCTTAAAGAATTAGGAGATAGGAGAACTCGGAATGCCCCGTCGCCCCTCACCGACCCTCACCGAAGCTGAATTGCGCATCATGGAGGTGCTTTGGCGCCTCGAGCGCGCTACCGTCGCCGAGGTCACCGAAGCGCTTCCCCCGCCACCGCTGGCCTACAACAGCGTGCTCACCACGCTGCGCATTTTGGAGCAGAAGGGCCACGTCATGCATGAGGAGGCGGGACGCGCCTTCATCTACCGTCCGCTGGTGGAGCGCGACGCCGCTGCCGGAAGCGCGGTCAAGAATGTGGTCGAGAAATTCTTCGGCAATAGCACCGGCGCGCTGGCGCTGCGCTTGATCGAAAACGAGCGCCCCTCGAACGAAGAGCTAGCGCGTCTGCGTTCACTCATCGAACGGTACGAGGACGCATAACAACCATGCCGTCATCGTTTGAAGTCATTGCCCGTGTCGCACTCGTGGTGCTCGTGAACAGTCTTTGGCAGGGGGCGGCAATCGCCGGATTAACCTGGCTGGCCCTGCGCGTGTTTCCGCGGGTGAACGCTTCGACGCGCTACGCTGCATGGACGGTCGCGCTCGTTGCGGTGCTGGTCGTGCCGATCGCAACCAGCCTCTCCCGCGTCAGCACGTACACACTCCCCGCGACGACGACCAATTCCGCCGCCTCCAATCCCATTCAAAAAATGGCCGCGAGCGTGCCGAAAACGGCTGCGCAGAGTGACGCCGCGGGCGGTGCCTCGCGCAGCGAGCATAAACAAGAAAAAGCGAGCGGAGCGAGGCACTCCCAAGGCGGCACTCTGAGCGGCCTCACCCTACCCAAAGTCCCCGACCTGCACGTGAACATGCCGTTTCTCTTCGCCACGATCTTCTTCACGGCGTGGGGCATCGCGGCCCTTGCTCTCGTTGTGCGTCTCACGGTCGCGCTGATTCGCCTCGAGCGCCTCAAGCAAGACGCGATGCCGCTTGGCATGGAGTATCGCGATCAGCTCGTGCAATGGCAGCGCCTCGACGCGCACGAGCGCGATGTGCGCATCTGCGTTACCGACGGCATCGAAGTCCCCGTCGCCGTGGGCTTGTTCGATGCCATGGTGCTCTTACCGCAGCACTTGCTTGCCGAGTTCGATGCGCAAGAGATCGATCAGATCAGTTTGCACGAGCTCGCGCACCTGCTGCGCCATGACGACTGGAGCAACGGCTTGCAGCGCGTCATCAGTGCCCTGCTCTTTTTCAACCCCGCGGTGTGGTTTATCGCGAGACAAATGGACATCGAGCGCGAGGTCGCGTGCGACGATTACGTCCTCGAGCTTACCGGAGCGGTTCGTACCTACGCCTTCTGCCTCACGAAGATGGCGGAGATGACCTCGTGGCCGCACCAGCCGCTCGCGGCGCCGGGTGTGTTCACGACGCGCAAGAACATCTCGATCCGCATCGAGCGGCTCTTGCGCACGGGTCGTGCGATCGGCTCGTCGATCTCGCCGGCAACGGCAACGCTCGTCGCCATTGGGCTCGTCGCCGGATATTTGTTGGCCTTCTCGCTGACGCCGGTCGTGGCGTTTGCAATGCCGTGCCCCCCGGCGGTTGCGTCCGTGCCGCCCGTGATGGCTGCGCCGCCCGTGCACCAATTCCGGTCGGAAATCGTGAAAGTAGCGCCGTTGAAAGTGGCAACGCCCAAGATTGCGATGACCTTACCGCAAGTCTCGCTCACGATTCCGAATGTTACCGTGACCGTCGCGCCCGCGAAGTCGGTCGTCGCATCGACGGCGGGATTGGCCTCGAGGATCTCGTCCGAGGTCGACTCGTCGATAGCAAAGGCCCTCAAGCCGTTGCGCGTCGTTGCCTCGGTCGACGATGTCCACGGCGGGATGAACTGTTCGGGCTGCGATTTTCAGAACCAGAATCTCGCCGGGAAGAACTTCGCGGGCTCGAATTTGACGGGCTCCGATTTCAGTCACACCAATCTCCAAGGCGCAAACTTCAACGGCGCTAAGCTCAGCGGCGTCGACTTCCAAGGTGCGGATTTACGCAACGCCTCGTTCATCGGTGCAAATCTCAGCGGCGCCAATCTTGATGGCGCGAAGCTCGACGGCGCGAATCTGGATCACGCCAATCTAAGCGGTTCCGATATCAATGTCCGCTCGCTCTCGCAAGCGCAGATCCGCGCATATCTGCCGCGTTGCAACGGCTGCGATTTGCACGGTGCGAATCTGTCCGGCATGGACCTGCGAGGGATCAAGCTCACGGGCGTGGACCTCAGCCATGCAAATCTTCGCGGCGCCAATCTCCAGGACGCAATCTTCAGCGGTGTCGATTTCTCCGGGGCAGACCTTCGGGGCGCGAACACGGACGGCACCAAGTTCATCGGATGCGACTTCTCGGGAGCATCGCTCGCCGGGCCATAGCCACTCTTCATAAATCCTAGAAATGATACGGGCGAAGCTGCGCCCCGGGTATCCTTTTGACTCTTCACGGACTCGAGAAAGGCAGAACGGGCCGCAATGATGGCACTTACAATGACGGCATTCATTCGAAACTTGAGCTTCGCGTGCGTAGTAATTGCGGTAGCGGCCGGGTTGCCGGCAGCTCGCGCCGCCGGCGTACCAAACCGCTGCGTCGGATGCAATCTCTCACACATGAATCTGCACGGTGCCGATCTTCACGGCGTCGACTATATTGGGACGAACCTGCGTGAAAGCGATCTCAGTTCGGCGAACTTGCGCGATGCGCGTCTCACCGGCTCAAATCTCGAAGGCGCCGATCTGCGTAACGCGGACCTGCGCGGCGCAAGACTCGTCGGCGCCAACCTGCGCGGTGCGCGGCTCGAGGGCGCGAAATTGAACGGTGCGGAGTTTACCGGCGCAAACTTCGGCGACGTCGACCTCCACGGTCAAAATCTGACCGGGGCCGGCTTTGTCGGCGCGAGTTTTCGCAGCGGCAATCTCACCGGTGCGGTCTTCGACGGCGACGACGTGGTTGGCGCGGACATGCAGGACGCGCGCGTTGACGGCACCTCATTCCGCAACGCCTGGGTCTGCACGCACAACACCGATCGAGAGGATGGCGTCACCATTGCGCGCGAGGTCGTGTGCCTGGACCTGCGGGGCGCCTCGGTTCGCGGCGCGATCTTTACCGGAGCGCAGCTCTGCGATCGGGATCGTGACGACGAGCGCACCTGCACGAAGGTTGATGCCGCCGTGCTCCGCGATAAATCGCACAATGCGCTCGACGGTGCCGCGCTGCCGTGATTGCGCCGTTGCTCGCCCTTATCGGAACCTTTGCCGTCCCTACCGCAACGCCGCCGGCTAAAGTGGCCTTGACGTGGGACGTCGATCATGCGCGACCGGCGGCCGATAAGACCGACGTCTACACGTACAGTGATGGGAAGTTTTTCTACGTGCGCTTCGTAGCAGAGCAGCAGCACGCGCCGATCGTGGCGACGCAGCATTCGGACGACACGGTGATCGGCGGCAGCAACATTGGGGGCGGCATCGCGTGGAGCGACGATTGCGTCTGGGTCGACTTGTGGCCCAAGGGAGCGACAGGGTTTCAATTTCAATTCGAAGCGAATCCCAATGGGGCGCATAACGAAGCGTCGACCGAGAATGTGAGCTACGCGCCGCACTGGGAATCCCACGGAGAGCGCACGCCCGACGGCTACGAAGTAACGATGGCGATTCCCTACGCGGTGATTCACGGCGCGCACGCGGGGACGTGGCGCGTGCAGTTCGTACGCTACGTTCGCACGACGGGCGAACTCGATGTGTGGTCGTACGATCCCGCACAAACGAATCCCGATGATGCCGCTCGCGCCGGGAGCGCGACATTCACGCAGATCGCGAAGCAGCCGTTACCGAGTCCGCGCATAGCGCCGTATGCGCTCGCCGAGGCGGCGAGCCAAACAATCGGCGGCAGCACTTCGCGCGTCGGCATGGACTTCTCGATTCCCGTGGCGCAGACCGCATCGTTCTTCGGAACGCTTCACCCCGACTACTCGAACGTCGAACTCGATCAGCAATCGATCTCGCCGACGGTCTTTCAGCGAACCTATAGCGAGGTGCGCCCGTTCTTTACGCAGGCTGCGCCGTATTTCAATAACTTCAATTGCAACGTATGTAACGGCTACCGCACGACGCTCTACACCTACGGCATCCCGACGCCTCGTGAAGGCTATGCGTTCGAAGGACGCGAGGGTGAGTTTGGTTTGGCTGCCTTTGATTCGATCGGGGACGATCGTACCGATGCCGCGGCCGCACTCGATTACACCTCGCCGGACACGCGTTGGAATGGGTCATTCCAGCACGTGCTTACCGATCTTCCGGGCCTTAATGACCAGACGAACATGGGCGGCTTGAGTTACTGGAACGGAAAGTATCTCAACTTCTACGCAAACGACGCGATCGAATCGGGCACGCTGGTGACCGATCCGTCGCAGGGGCAATGGCTCGACGCCGGCGGGGGCTGGGGCAATCAGAAGTTCGCGCTCTACGGCTCGGTACGCAAGGTCGGCGACCAGTTCGATCCGGTCGACGGGTTCGATTCGCATCCAGGCATCGCGGGCTACGGTCTTTATACCGCGCGGATCTGGACGTTTGCACCCAACGATAAGCTGATCTCGGCCGGCGTGAGCCTATTCATGGATCGCTACCAGGGCGTGCAGTATGGGCAAGCGCAAACAGACAACCAAGTGCTCTTCGATCTGCTTACAAAGAGCTCGTGGGATTTGCAGCTCTATTCGGGCTCAAATTACTGGCGCTTCGGCGAGGTGATGACGCCGATCTCACAGAGCGCCGGTTTTAGCCTCACGTATCACAGCGGTACGCAAAACAACGTTGGGAATTTCCCGTCACACGGTTCTTCGTCGACGCCGACCTATATCCAGTACTACACCGGGAATTACGGTCTCGGACGGCTCGACACGTGGTATCGCAGCACGACAATGCGCATCGGCGAGCGCGGCTATCTCACCTTCGCAGTCGACGACACCGCGCAGTGGCTACGCCAGTACGGGCCCGACAACGTGCAGTGGTTCGACAGCGTGAGCTACAGCTATCAAATCGATCGCAACTCGTCGTTCGCGATCGGCGTGCGCAAGGTCATCGGGGACCCACCGCAACCAAATGGGGGCGGTAACTGTATCGGCACGTGCGCCAACGTCTCGGTCGCCTATCACTTACGGTTGCAGCGCTATGAGATCTACGCTGCCTACGGCGATCCGAATACGCTCACGACCGTCCCGCAAGCGATCTTCAAAGTTATTTTTTACGCGGGCGCGCAGAAAGGGACCTGAACGCCGCAGCCGCGATCGACGCATCCATGGTGCACGCAGCGACGGGCTGTGTCTCTTCGGACGGCTTCTTGACGCTCGTGTCGAGTGTCCAGCAGCTCTTGTTCAGCGAGCAGTAGCAGAGCTTCAGACCGATGGAATGGCGCTTCATCGTTGCGACGGGAGCACCGGGAAGGTCCATCTTCATCAGCGTCAGCGAGTCGCCGGGTCGAATCGTCGTCCCGGGTCCGACCGAATCCGTCGAGACCGATCCGGAGAACGGTTTACCCAAGAGAAGGTTCGTCTGTAACTGCGTAAAGTACGCGAGCGTCTCCTTATCCTTTAGCAGTGCATGAAGATAACTATCCCAGCCCGCAACATTTTTGCCGTCGACGACGAGCTGCGCCGATTCGATCAGCGCAGGCCCGAGGCCGTCGTTGTCGAGGTCGAGCGCCCCGCCGTTAGGGCTAAGGGTGCCGTTGACGCCGAGATAAGGCCAGATCGTCGCGGCATATTGATCGGCGATGACGCGCGTCTGATAGACCAGCGCGCCCGCCGTGAGTGCGCTGATCAGCAGCGCGGCAATAGCTATAAAAAAGTCGAGGCGAAAGGCCTTTTCCGTCATGCCAGGACCAACTCGTCGGCTGCGTCGCCCGCCCTACGCAGGGCCTCACGGATCATCTGATCGGCCAGCTCCTTGACCGCCCAGCGCGCCTGCGCGTCCGGCGAGAGCTTGTCGATCGGATCGAAGTAGACGAAGGCCTTGTTCTTCTTGACGGCCGGCGCGGTGTAAACGCAGATGCCGTTCTCGCGATCGTAAAAATCGAACGAGTGGACGTCGCGTTTGCCGCCGCCGCCCGGTGCGTCGCAGATAAAGAGCGGCGTGTTGAAGCCGGCGGTCTCGCCGCGCACGAACTTCTCGATCTCGATCGAGGTCTGGATCGTGGTACGCAGCTCTTCGACACCCTTGACCATATCGTGCATGTAGACGTAGTAGGGATGCACGTTGACGTATTCGAGCCGCTTGACGAGGAGTGCCATGCGATCCGGCGTGTCGTTCACGCCGCGGATCAGCACCGATTGGTTGCGCACGAAGATGCCGCGCTCAAAGAGCAGCGCCATCGCCTTTTGGGTGATCCACGTGATCTCTTCGGGTGCGTTGAAGTGGGTGTGCAGCACGACGTCCTTGCCCATCGCGCGTCCGCGGTCGACGATCGCCGTCAACGCGTCGAGCCAAGCTGAGTCGGTCATGAGCTTCATCGGCATGATCGCCGGGCCTTTGGTGGCAAAACGCATCCGTCGCACGTGCGGAATGTCGAGCAGTGCGTTGCCGATCAGCGCGATGTTCTTGGGTGGAAGCTGGTACGCATCGCCGCCCGAGATGACGATGTCTTCGAGTTCGGGCCGTTCGCTGATGTATTGGAACGCGTCTTCCCACTGCTTGGGCGTTTTGGCCAACGCAACTTTGTCGACGTTCTCGGTATCGGGGCCGATCGCGTAGCTGCGCGTGCAAAACCGGCAATAGACCGGACAGGTATTCAGCGGGAGAAAGAGCGCTTTGTCCACGTAGCGGTGCACCAGGCCTGGAACCGGCGAGTCGGCCTGTTCGTGCAGCGAGTCGAGCGTCAGCCGCGGATGATCGGGAAGCAACGCGGACGCGAGCGGAACGAATTGACGGCGAATTGGATCGTTGACCGGATCGTTCCAGTCAACCAGCGCGAGCGCATAGGGCGATACGCGCACCGCCATCGGCGCGCGCGCGAATCCCTCTTCCACATCAACAAAGAAGTCGCGCGAGACGAGATCTTTGATCGTTGCGAGCAGCTCTTGCGGCGTTTTCACCGCGTTCTTCTGTTGCCAAAGGTGATCGAGAAACGTTGCCTCGTCGATCTCACGATAGGCGGGAACGTGACGCCAAAACTCACCCTGCTTGAGCTGCTTGTATTCGAAGTGCGACGATGGAACGGGGGGCTTGAGATGCGTGATCTCGCTCATGGTTTGCTGGTTCCTTAACGGGCGGCGTAGCGTTGGGTGAAGTAGGCGTGAATCGGAGGGTGATCCCGGAGCGTTTGCAGTGCCGTCTGCGCGTGACCGCGCACGAAGCCGTTGCCGACGATCATCGTGACGTCTTTTCCGACACCTTCGGCACCGAGTGCAGCGGCGCTAAACGACGTCGACATCGAAAAGAAGTACACGGTGCCGCGGTCCTTGGTGCACAGGATCGAGGCCAGCTCGGTTCCGGGCACGTTGACACAGTTGATCGTCACGTCGGCGAGTTGCAGTGCGCGCAACGCGACCTTTTCGCTGAGGTCGAGCGCATCGCGGGCATCGGCGACCACGAAGCTGTCGACCAAACCGTGCTCGATGAGCAGTCTCGCCGCGTCGGTCTGATCCGAGGGAGCGATGCCGATGACGTGGCCCGCCGAACCAACGCGTGCCTTGGCTTGCGCGCAGGCGAGCACGCCGCTTTTGCCGTCGGCGCCGATGATCGCGACGGTTTGTCCCGGCTCGCAAAGGCGGCGAACTTGTGCCGGAGCGCCGGCCACGTCGAGCACGGCGAGCGCTACGTTTTCGTCGATGTCGTCGGGCAACGTCGCCCACAAACCGGAGGCGAACAGCACAGCCTTGCCCCGGATCCAGATGCGCCCGGTCGTCACGCAAACGCGTTCGATCGATTCGATGTGCAGTGGCGTCAGCGTCAGTGAGACGAGCGAGGCGATGCGCTCGCCTTCGTGAAGTTCGAGTGCGTCGCGCAGGTCCCGCCCGATCTCGCGCACGTAGCCGATGAACATGCCGCCGCTGCCGGTGACCGGATTGTGCTGTTTGCCGCGCTCACGGACGGTGCTGCGCACGTGCTCGGCGATGCGAGCTTCGTTGCCCTCGCAGGCATCGGCGATCTGCTTGAACGAGGCCGAGTCGATGTTGAGCACCTCGACTTCGCAGAGAATCTCGTTATCCAGCGCGACCGGTGTGTTGTCGATCTTCCACGCATTCTGCGGCATGGCGCCGGGCGGGTCGATCACGCGATGCGTGCCCAGTGGATGCAACCGGCGGCCGGGAGCGATGCTCACGAACGCACCGAGATGCCGTCACGTTCGAACGGCGTAGATAAAACGATCGTCGTTTTGGTGCGCGCCATCCCGGGTAACGCCTTGAGGCGCGAGAGCAACTCATCGAGATGCTGCGTCGAACGCGTCATCACTTTGCAGACGAACGACTCTTCGCCCGCCACGGAATGGACTTCACACACTTCCGGCATCTCGCTCAAGCTTCTGGTGAATCGATCGTAAGCAGCGTCTGGAGTCGTATAACAACTCACGAAGGCGATCAGTTCGAGCCCGAGGCTCTTCGCATCGAGTTGGGCGCTGTAACTGCGGATGTGGCCGCGTTGCTCGAGCCGCTTCACGCGATCGTGGACCGCGGGCGGTTTGAGCCCGACGAGCGCGCCGAGCTCGGCAAAGGTCGAGCGTCCGTTGCGCTGAAGAGCCTCCAGCAGCGCAAGGTCGAGGTGATCCAGGTCGTCGGAGACAATCATATTCGCCAGATTCGCATTTCTTGCCGCAGACTATTCGGCGATCTGACTATACCATCCGTGATTCGTTCGGGCAAGGTGATGTTGGCGCTTGCCTTGCTTTGCGGATGTGCCAAGGTCGGCGGTCCGGCGGCTCCTCCGGCCGGCGTGGTGCGATTCGATCTGGCGAAGGATCCCTCGACGCTCGATCCGCTCTTCATGCACCCGGATGCCTCATCGGCCGAAGCGCAGGTCGCTCGCCTGGCATACGAGCCCTTCGTCGATCTGGACCAGCACGGCGCTCCTATGCCGGTGCTGCTCGCACGAATTCCGACCCTCGCAAACGGCGATCTCTCCAGCGATGGACGCACCATCGTGTACCACTTGCGTCCGAACCTGCGCTGGAGCGACGGGGTCGCGTTGACGAGCGCCGACGTGCTCTACACGCTGCGGCAAATACTCGATCCGCGCAATCCCGTGCGTTCGCACGAGGGTTACGAACTGATCGATCGCGCCGCCGCGCCGGATGCGCATACCGTAATCGTGCATTTGCGTCGCCCATGGGCGCCCGCGGTTTTGACGTACTTTTCGTACGGAATCATTCCGCAAGTCGTGCTCCCGGCGCACGTGCCGCTGGCGCGTCTGCCCGGCGTCAGCGATGGACCGTATACGTTTGCCGCGTGGCATCGCGGCGAATCGCTCACCTATCGTGCCAATCCGCTCTACTGGCGCGGGAAACCGCCGGTCGATCGAATCGACGTGCGCATCACCTCGGACCCCTCGACGAATCTGCTGATGCTGCAGTCCGGCGCACTTGATTGGAATCTCATTGCCCCCGCACAGCGCACGATCGCGTCGCGCGATTCGCACGTGCGACTCTACATGACGCCGACCGCCGTCGTGGCCGGGCTCGTCTTCAATACGACACATGCGCCGCTCGACGACGTGCGCGTGCGCCGCGCGATTGCGATGTCGATCGATCGGGCGACGATCAGCGCGAAGATCACGCTGGGGGCCTATCCCGTGACCAACATGCTGCAGCCGCAGTTTTCATGGGCCTACGACCCGTCGATCCGCGAGCCCGGCTACGACCCGCGCGGCGCGGATGCCCTGCTCGACGCGGCGGGATGGAAGCGCGGCGCAAACGGCATGCGCGCGTTGCATCTGAGCTATGCGCAGTTTCCGGAGTCGGTAACCGGCGTGCACGTGGCCGAGGCGGTGCAGGCGATGTTGCGCCAGCGTGGCATCGACGTCTCGGTCGAGAGCATCAGCAACGCGCAGCTCTTCTTACCGGTCACCGGCATTTTGGCCGCTGGGCGTTTCGACCTCGCCTATGTCCCGTTCACGATGGGTGCCGATCCGGATGATTCCGACATCTTAGGTTGCGGGGCACCGTCAAACTACATGCACTGGTGCGATTCCCGTGTCGACGCCCTCGAGCGTGCCGCGCTTGCGAGCGTCGAACAAGCGCAGCGGCGCGCGCTGTACGGAGAAATCGCACGGCGCGTTGCCGATCAAGTGCCGGTGCTGTATCTTTTTAATGCACGCTACGTGTATGCATATCGCGATCGCCTGAAGAACTTTGCGCCGAACGCGTTTCTTCCGACGTGGAATGCCTGGGCCTGGAGAGTATGAGTAAAGTCGAACGAGTCGCCATCGTCGCGGTGCACGGCGTTGCCTCGCACCCGCGTTACGAGTTTCAAGATCAAGTTGCGGGCGATCTGTGCGCGCGACTGAACGAGCGTGACGGAAAGAACACCTGGGAGCTCAGCGTGATCAATCCACGCGCCGTGCTCGAGCCGGGACAAGATGACCCTCTCCCCACGACGACGCGCGTGCTGCATCCCGGCGACGACTTCACGGATCCTAAACAGACGTTCTATGACGTAATCGAGGCGTATTGGAGTCCGATCGACAAGGGCGCCACCAACTGGCTCTTGGTGCTCATGTGGATTCTGCGTTCGGTGTTCGCACCGTTTAATACGGTTGCCCGTGTCGAAGCGCCCTTCAGGAAGCAATTCTTCGACTACGGCTTCATCGGCGGCGCACTGGTCATTGCGTTCGTGCTCTTCGGCCTTTCGGTGACCGCGGTGTGGCTCTCGGCCATTCAAGTCCTGACGATCACCGGCTTGATGACGCATTCCAGCGTGGGAGATGCCATCACGGTGCTCAATGCAAATGCATCAGCACCCGGTGGCGCAAGGATCAAGATCGTCGTGTGGTTGCTGGTTGGTATCGCCGGCGCGTTTCTCGTCGGTCAGGCAGTCGCGGCGATCGTCAAGACCTGGGTACAGCGTAAAGCGCTGCTGGACAATCCGGCGGCGATTTGGCACCGCGCGCTTGCAATCGGATTTCTCGTCGTCGTCGGTGGTGCGATGATCTTTGCGATGTCGGTTGCGAAATTTCCGAAGGGTTCGATGGGCTGGTTTGGAGTAGCGCTTTTGGTGGGGATATTTCTTGCATTTCAAATTGGGTACGCGCTGCTCATTGATTTCATCGTCGGATTCTTCGGCGACGTGCAAATCTACACGCAACGCGACGAGAACGATTCCAAGTTCTACGGTATGCGGGACGCCATTATGGATACGGCGGTCACCGCAATCATGCGAGCGGTAACGCCCGAGCGCAACGGCGGATACGACTACGATCGCGTCGTCGTGCTTTCGCACAGTCTGGGCGGTACCATTGCTACCGATGCAATCACCCGGCTCAAACAAGCCTGCGAACAAGGAGCGCTCGACGCCGACCGGTTCGCGTTGGTTCGCGCTTTTGCGATGCTCGGATCATCGCTGGAAAAGACGCGCTACTTCTTCAACGTCGCGGGCACGACGCTGTCGGTGTCGTTCGAAGAGTGGATGGGGAAAGCGTTCGAGAAAATCTTCGGCAGCAATAAGGCGCTCCTGGGCGCAAAGGCCGGCTCGCCGATCTTCTGGGTGAATTATTGGTACTTTCAGGATCCGATCTGCAACGAGATTCGATCCTACAAAAATGTCTGCCGAAACGAGAGGGGGAGCCGGCACGCGTCGCTCCTTCATCCGCTCATTCACTCGGATTATCTCGACGATCCATGGGTCTGGTTTTCATCCAAGGACGGCTCGCATCTCGGGCTGCTCGATATCATCGCACCGGCGAAATAGCTAAAAGCCCCGGATGCGCTTACGCAGCCATCGCTTGTGCTGATCCGCGACGCGGGTCCACAGCGCCTCGCTGCGGTCGATGCTGAGCGCGAAGTGCTCGCGCAAGATGCGTTCGAACGACTCGTGCGATGACGCCGACTCCTCGTTCATGTGCGCGGGCGAAAAGACACGCAGCGCCGCGTTGGTCAACGTGGTCATTCCGTGCTCGGTCAGTTGCGCGCACACCAGCGTTTGCACGAAGGGAGATTCGCTGGTAGTCGCAAGGCTGCGGTTCGCAGCGTCGATCGTTTCAAGGCCGGTCGTCTCGCCGGTGAAGTCGTAGGTCGCTCCGTTCTCACGATGATTGTAAAAACGCCAGTAATTTCCGTGGCACGTCAGCTTAAAGTCGAAGCGTCCGTCGTTGAACGTGCCTTCCTGAAGTGGTGTTGGGACCAGGAAACCGTTGCCGAAGCCGACGTCGGCAAGATATGGTTCGTCGAGATGCACGAGAAGCGCGAGGTGATTGATCGGTGCGCCCTCCACGTGACGGCTGCGGTTGACCGTAGCTCCGATCAAATCGACACGCAGGCCAATTTGCTTAATCGCCCACGCGAAGAGCAAATTATGCTCGAAACACCAGCCACCGCGTTCGCGGACGACGAGTTTCTCGAAGATGGCGTCCGGCTCGAGCGAAGGGACCAGGCCGAGCTGCACGTCAATGTTTTCAAACGGAATCGCCAGGAGGTGCGCGCGATGGAGGTTGTGCAGCGTTTGGCGTGTCGGTGAGAGGGGCCCGCCGTACTTGATGCGCCGAAGATAGCGATGGAGTTTAAGTGACACGAAGATCCTTAGTGCGGGATGGCGATCGTATAGGCTCCCCCGCTGCCGAGGAAGAGAGGCGCGGATACGTGGCCATCACGATCGATGCGCACGAGTGCATTGTCGCGGTGGAGGATGGCGATGGCGGCCGAGCCGTCGTGCAACCACTCGACGTCGAACGGCTGGCCGCCAACGGTAATGTCGGGCCGAGTGGTGTTCGTGGTGAGGTCGATCGGCGTCACGGTGGTCGTCGCATAGTTCGCGACATAGGCGAGCTTGCCGGTCGGGTCGACGGAAATATACATCGGCTCGACGCCGACGCTGACCGTCTTCATCGTTGAGCCGGTCGCGAGATCGACGATAGTGACTGTGTTCTCACCGTTGTTGACCGCGTAGAGTCGCTTACCGTCGGGCGAGAGCGCAAGACCGCAGGGACGCTGGCCGACGGCGATCGGCGCGAGCAGCGTGCGGGCATTGGCATCGACCACGGCCACGGCGTTCGAGCCCTGCGTGGTGACGTAGAGCCGCGAACCGTCGGGTGCGATTGCGATGTAGCGCGGTCCCGTGCCGACGTCGAGTACTTTGCCGGCTCGCAGCGTGCGCACATCGATGGATTGGATCGTGCCGTCGTCGTAGTTGGCGACCCACACCGTGCTTCCGTCGGGCGTTAAAGCTATGCCGTTGGGCGAGTTGCCGACGCCGATCTCCGCGACAACTTTGTTTTGCACCGTGTCGATCACGCTGACCGTCTTGGCGCCACGATCGGCGACGAAATACAAATGGCCATCGCGCGAAAGCACGCCGTCGCGCGGCTCGTCTTTGACGGTGATCGGTGTCCCGAGCGCGCCGGTGCGCGGGTCGTACGGCATCACCGTATCGTTGAAGCGGTTCGCGATCCAGGCGAGCGGAAGTTGCTCGCCGTTGTGCGCGGCGCGCACATTAACAACCGCGGGTTCGACGTTTGCGAGGTTGTTGACGGCAATGATACGCACGTTGTAGAGGGCGCTCGAGGCGGTCGCTGCCGTCAACGCGACGGTCTGTGCGCCGTTTGGCGGCAGGCTCAGCACGCCACCAGTCGGGGCGACGCTGATTCCAGATTGCGGCGCAATGAACCACGTTACCGTCGCAGAGCCGCTTCCGGTGTTGCGGAACGTCGCGTTGAACGAGCCGTTGCTGTTGCCGGGATCCAGCTGTACCGTCTCTTGAGGAACCTCGATGCGAACGGCGCTCGATGGCGGAAACACCGCGGCGCTCGGCGCGAACGGCGGCATCGCGTCGCCGTCCGCAGCGCCCCAAGCTTTGTTCGGCGCCGCTACAAGGTCGAACGCGAGGTGCACGCTGCCGCGCAACGGCAGCGCAAGCCACGAGTGCTGTGTCGCCGCGCCGTTCACGCGCAAGGCGCTGACGTACGGCGTCGTTGCCGATGCCGCCGGCGCATCGATCGTGATCGTTGGGCCGTTCGGTGCGTGAATCACAACGTGCGAAAAGAGCGGCGCACCGATGTCGAGTTCGCGCACCGCTGGGAACTGCGGATACAGGCCAATTGCCGACCACACGTACCACGCGCTCATCGTCCCGAGATCATCGTTTCCTGGAATTCCGTCGGGCGTGTCCATGTACAGCGTCGTCATCACGGTGCGCACGACCGCTTGTTCGCGCCACGGTTCGCCCGCAGCGAGATAGGCCCACGGCGATCCAAGGCTGGGTTCGTTCCCCATCCACGCGTACGGTTTGGTTTCATCGGCGTTGAGCTGCGAGAAGAACGTGTCGAGCTTTGCGATGGTCGAATCGCGGCCGCCCATGCCGCGAACGAGATCGGGCAGATCTTGCGGCACCATCCAGGTATACTGCGCGGCGTTGCCTTCTTGGAACCCGTTCTGCCCCGAATCGCCGATCGGCGTTTGTTCGAAGGCGCCTGCCTCGCCACGCGGTGCGATCCAGCCGGTCTGTGTGTCGAAGATCGTGGTCCAATTGTTTGCGCGCGGCAAGAAACGTTGATACGCGGTGGTATTGCCGATCGCACGAGCGAAGGCCGCGATCGCAGCATCATCAAGCGCGTATTCGAGTGTTTCCGACGCACCGTTGGGAACGGGCGAGACGGAGGTCGTGTAGCGATTGGGAATGTAGCCGCGCTTTTGATAGTCCGCGGATTGCGGCCGCTCGAGATACCAGCCGTAGCCGGGGGCGCTCGTCGTATCGGTCGCGCCTTTGATCATGCCGGCGAGAGCGCCCTGCACGTCGAAATCGCGCGCGCCGAACGCATAGCCGCCGGCGATCACGGGATCGACTGAGTCGCCGCCCATGACGCTGCTTGGCTGATTGACGACGGGCCAACGCGGCAGCCACCCGCTGGTGCGATAAGCGTCGACCAGTGATTGCTCCATGTCGCTCACACGATCGGGGGCGAGCAACGCGATCAAAGGGATCTCCGTTCGGTAGATATCCCAATCGGAATAGTTCGCGTACTCGGCGTGACCTGCGCGGACGGTATGGACGTTGCCGTCGAACCCCCGATACCGCCCGTCGGCATCGCTGATCAGATTGGGGTGCAGCATCGTGTGGTAGAGCGCAGTGTAGAACTGACGCTCTTGATCCCGCGTGCCGCCGCTAATCTCCACGCGTGAAAGCATCTGCTCCCATGCGTCGAGTGCTGTATTGCGCACGGTGGTGATGTCCCAGCTCTTCGCTTCGGCTGCGAGATTCTTCTCCGCGCCTTGTGCGTCGACGAACGAGATCGCGACTTGGACGCGCACGGCGGCGTTGTGGGTCGTGTCGAAGCGGGCCCAAGCACCGGCGTGCGGGCCGCGTCCGCCGTTAAAGACGTTGGCCTCGGCGAATGGGCGATCGAAACGGGCAATGAAGTAGACGGTGTAGCGGTCGGGCATGCCGCAGAAGAAGCCGCTCGATGCGGAACCTACGATCTCGTTTGTCCCGACGATACGCGCCGACGCGTCGGTCACGCCGGCCTGATTGGACGCGGCGTTGATCATGACGTAGGATGCAGCGTTTGCCGGGAAGGTGAAGACGCCGAGTCCGGTATGGTTGGTCGCGCTCAACTCCGTACGAATCGCGGGCGAACCGACGTTGACTGCGTAGTAGCCGGGCACGGCAGTCTCACCATCGTGCGTAAACGGCTGTTGGGTTGCAAGGTCGAGTTGCTTCGTGCCGGCGACCGGTAGCATCGCGAAATCGCCGAAGACGTTACACCCCGGGCCGCTCAAATGTGTAAGGCTAAACCCCGTGATCGTTTTGTCGGTGTACTCATAACCGCCGCCGGCGTTTTGCGAGGGCGTGTCGGGGCTCCACTGCAGCATTCCAAACGGCATGTCGGCGCCGGGAAAGGTATCGATGGGGCCGCCGATTTGGGTTCCCGACGTTCCGATGAATGGATCCACGAGCGATACAGGAGCGATCGCGGCGGCAAGTACCATCGATGCGAGCAGCGGAATCATCCGATAAACGCATCGACCTCGATTTCAACCAAAAGTTCGGGCGAAATGAGTCGCTTTACCTCGACCATTGTCGAGGCCGGCCGAACGTCGGCGAAAGCTTCGTGATGCGCCTTGGCGATCAACTCCCAGTCCTCGATGTTGACGACGAACATGCGCGTGCGCACCACGTCGTCCAGCGACGCGCCGGCCTCTTCGAGCGCACGTTCGATTCGCGCGATCGCGCCCTTCGCTTGCAGGTAGGCATCGGGCCCGTCGCTGGTCGTTCCCGAAACAAACACGAAATCGCCGATCCGCACTGCGCGCGCATAGCCGACACGCGCTTCCCACACGCTTCCGCTCTCGATATGGCGGCGGCGCGTGGCCACCTTACAAGGCCTTGACCGCTGCAGTAAGCGCGTCGACCGACGCTTTTGCGTCGCCGAAGAGCATCGCGGTGTTGGGCAGCTCGTAGAGCGGATTGTCGATGCCGGCAAACCCCGATCGCATCGAGCGCTTGAGCACGATGACGTTCTTGGCCTTGTCGACGTCGAGAATCGGCATACCGTAGATCGGCGAGCTTTTCACGCTTCGGGCGGCCGGATTGGTCACGTCGTTCGCGCCGATCACCAGCGCAACGTCGGTCGTCGGAAATTCTGCATTTGCCTCGTCGAGGTCGAGCAGCTCGTCGTAGGGCACGTTGGCTTCGGCAAGCAGGACGTTCATGTGCCCGGGCATGCGTCCGGCAACCGGATGGATGGCATAGAACACCTTCACGCCGCGCTTTTCCAACTGGTCGGCGAGCGCTTTGACGCTATGCTGCGCCTGCGCGACCGCCATGCCGTAGCCCGGCACGAACATCACCTTCTGCGCGTACGCAAGCATGACGGCGACGTCGTCGGCGCTGACGGTACGGACGTTCTGCGGCGCGCCGCCTGAAGCGGCGACCGGCTCTGAGCCGCCTGCCGAGCCGAACGCACCGAAGAGCACATTGGTAATCGATCGATTCATCGCCTTGCTCATGTCGACGGTGAGGATCGTGCCGCTCGCACCGACCAGCGCGCCGCAGATGATGAGCAGTTCGGAATCGATTTCGAAACCGGCGACGGCGACAGCAAGCCCGGTGAATGAATTGAGCAACGAAATGACGACCGGCATGTCGGCGCCGCCGATCGGCATCACGAAAAGGACGCCCAGTGCAAGTGCCGCAGCGAGCAAGAGGAAGAAGCCCCACACCGGCAGCGTGCCTGCGCTTGCAACGAACCACACGGCGAGCACGACCACGCCGAGTGCAACGATCGCGTTGACGACCTGGTGGCCCGGATAGGTGATCGGACGTCCGGTCATGAGTTCTTGCAATTTTAGAAAGGCGACGATCGAGCCGGCGAAGCTGATCGAGCCGATGATCATCGAGACGACAAGGGAAACCGAGACGATCGGATCGAGCGCTGCGCCGCCGCTGCGTAAGAAGACGACGTATTCGACGACGCCAATCAGTGCGGCGGCACCGCCGCCGGCACCGTTGTAAAGCGCGACCATCTGCGGCATCGCGGTCATCTTGACGCGGATCGCCGCGAACACGCCGATCACTCCGCCGAGGACGATGCCGATCGCAATCGCCCACCAGCCCACGCCCATCGTTTGCACCAGCACCACGACGAGTGCGATGAACATGCCGACGGCCGCGAGTCGATTGCCGAAGCGTGCCGTCGACGGCCCATTCAGGAAATGCAAGCCCAAGATGAAGAGCGCGATTGCAACCAGATCGAGCAATTGGAAGGCGATGGTCACTTACCGCCCCCCTTGCCCCGGAACATCTCGAGCATTCGCTCGGTAACCGAAAATCCGCCGAAGACGTTGATTGCGCCGAGCGTTACGGCCGCTATCGCGACGATCGTCATGCCGACGTCGTTACCGCCGCTGTTAAAGAGCGACACGGTCGCGACGATCGCGCCGGCAACAACGATTCCGTGAATCGCGTTGGTTGCCGACATCAACGGCGTGTGGAGCATGGTCGGCACTTTGGAAATCACTTCGAAGCCGACGAAAATGGCGAGTACGAAAATCGTCAGCAGGGTGAGCAAGTGATTGACGTCGGTCACTTAGGCGGTTCCTCCGATCAGCACGTGGCCGTCGCGCGCGATGCATGCGCCTTTGATCACGTCGTCATTTGGATCGAGCGTAAGCGCTCCGTCTTTGATGAAGGGCGAGAGCAGGGCGTAGACGTTGCGCGAGTAGAGTTGGCTCGCGTCATAGGGCATCGACGACGCAAGGTCGACGGCACCGATGATGCTCACACCATTGGGGGAGACCACCGTTTCTCCGGGCTTCGTGAGCGCGCTATTTCCGCCGGCTTCGGCGGCGAGATCGACGATGACCGAACCCGGCTTCATTGCCGCGATTGCGGCCTCACTGACAAGCAACGGTGCTTTGCGGCCCGGCACGAGCGCGGTCGTGATAACCACGTCGTTCTTGCCGATTTGCTCGACCATCCATGCGCGCTGACGCTCTTGCTGCTCCGGCGTGAGCTCCTTGGCATAACCACCGGCGCCTTCGGCGCTCTCGCCGAGATCGAATGCCAGGAACGTCGCGCCAAGCGACTCCACCTGTTCCTTCACCACAGCGCGAACGTCGTAACCGCTGACCACGGCGCCCAGGCGCCGCGCCGTCGCAATTGCTTGTAATCCGGCCACGCCTGCGCCGAGAATGAGCGCTTTCGCGGGGGGAATCGTGCCGGCCGCGGTCATGAGCATGGGGAAAAATTTCGGTAACGCGGCTGCTGCAAGAAGCACCGCTTTGTAGCCCGCGATATTGCTTTGCGAGGAGAGCGCATCCATCGACTGTGCGCGGGTGATGCGCGGAATCATCTCCATCGCAAGTGCCGTTAAGCCGGCTTGCGCAAGCTCTTGCACGTACGCGGGATCGCCGAGCGGATTCAAAAAACCGACCAGCGTTGCGTTTTTGTGCATCGCCGCGAGCATGTCTTGCGCGGGCTTACCCACGGTCACGACCACATCGGCGTCGGAAACGAGCGCGGCCGGATCGTCGACGATGGACGCTCCGGCCTGCGTGTAGAGTTCATCGGGAAAGGCGGCCGCGGTCCCGGCACCGCGCTGGACGCGCACCGATCCCCCCGCCTGTATCAGTTTTTTTACCGTTTCCGGAACCAGCGCCACGCGACGCTCGTTCGAAGCGGCCTCACGGGGAATGGCGACGATCATGGGCGCTAGCGTTCACGCGCCGGATTGCGCAACCCTGCGCTCGCGCTCAGGCGATAGAGACGGTGTTGCGCAGTGTGCCGATCTTTTCGATTTCGACCTCCATCACGTCGCCGTTCTTGAGAAACTCCGGCGGCGTGCGCGCGAATCCAACCCCTTCGGGCGTTCCGGTTGCAAGGATGTCGCCCGGCAAGAGCGTCATGCCTTTGGAGAGTTCGGCGATCAATCGCGGGATATTGAAGATCATCTTCGAGGTGTTGCTGTGTTGTTTTTCGACGCCGTTCAAGCGAAACATGATCTCGAGCTTGCCGGGATCACCGACTTCGTCAGCCGAGATGATCCAGGGACCGTAGGGCGCGCATTCGTCGAGACTCTTTCCTTTGAACCACTGCAAATGCGCGCGCTGAAGATCGCGTGCGGTGACGTCGTTAAGCGCAGTATAGCCGAAGATCACGCTCATCGCGTCGGCTTCACTCACGTCCTTGCACGTGGTGCCGATGATCAGGGCGAGCTCCGCCTCGAAATCATATTCATTTGAAATGCTGGCTTCCAAATGAAGCGTTTGCTCGTGCGCGGCGATCGCGGTCGGCGTCGCCTTGGTAAAGAAGGTCGGCACGTCGGGGAGCTTGAGCTCTTTGCCGAAGATTGCAGCGCCCTCTTTGGCGTGTTCGAGATAATTGCGACCGACGCAGAACACGTTGCGGAGCGGACGCACTGGAGCGTCGAGGCGCACGTCGGCGAACGCGACGGTTTGGCTCGTGTGACGGGCGGCACGCTGCCCCGCGGGAAGCGCGATGTACGCCTGCATCGACGGCGCGTCGATCCGCCGAATCGATCCGCCTTCGACCAGGCCGGGTGCCGTGTTGCCGTCACTCGTGATGTAGCTGACGAATTTCATACGGGCTAGTGTAGCATGCCTCGCTTACCAAATCAGTGGAATGAGTCGGTAGCGGACCCGTCCGGTGTACGCATCGTATCCGTCCAATTCTCGACGCAAGAACTGCTCTTCAAGGTAGATGCGCACGATCAGCACCGCGATCGGCGCCAATGCCGCAAGCGTTCCCGCGGTCGACTGCAGCCATAGCGGAATGCCGACGATGAGCAAGGCGCCGCCCGCGTAAAGCGGATGGCGAACGTACCGATAGAGGCCCGTGTCGATGACGTGCTGCCGCCGGTCTTCTTGGAGTTTGACGACCGGCGCGGCAAAAGCGTTCTCGCGCAGTGCGCGCCACGCGATCGACCAGCCGCCGATCGCTGCCAACAGCCCGGCGAACGAAAGCCACCCTGGCGGAGGCGGCAGCAGGTGCAAACGCATTGCATCGAGTGAGGTGAAGATGAGATACCCGAAAAACGATAGCAACAGCGCGATCAGGGCGACCTTGTCGCCCAGGGGTTGCGATTGTTGCACCGGTGACCTGAAGCGCTCTTCAATAAGGCCGGTGCCGGCACGCGCGAGATCGAGCGTGCTGCCGATCGTTCCGGCGGCGACGATGGCGATGATCGCCCACGCACGCCACCAATCCAGCGTCCAAGCGGGCACGAAAAGCACCGCTGCAAAGAAAGCGACGTTGATCGCGGTGCCGGAAAGCGCTAGTCGCGCCGGCTTGAAAGATGCCATAGCTCGCAATAGCGACAGCGATAGACGGTAAGTGAGACGCCGTTCATCAGCATGAAGGCCCGCGCGTGCTCTTCGCTCGGGTATGCGTCTTTACTGGTGCAGCTACGCGCGCGGTCCGCTACCGGATCGAGCGTAAACTCGCGCGGGAGCGCGGGTTTAAGGTTGTTTGGTCGGCGACGCCGTCGGGCCAACGATAGTATTGAGCGGCGGAAGATTCTTGCTCTGCTCCTGCTGCTGCGCCTTTTGTGCCTGCTTTGACTCTCGCTCCGCTGTCTCCATCATCTCGGTGGCAGCGCCTTTTTGGTTGCCCCAATCGCCGCCGGCTTGCACCAGTGAGACTTTGCGATACACTTTTTTCGTCTTGGGATCGTAGTCAAACGTAACTTTGTAGAGTCCGACCTCAGCGCTGCCGTCGGGATGCCGGATCCACATCTGCAAGACGTTGCCGTAGGTCTGCGCGTTGAAGAACTGGTCTTTCGCGCCGGTACCCTTGGCGGATTTTACACGCACCACTTGGCCCTTGGCGTTGACTTCGACGACGAACTCGGTGTGCTCGGCCACTTTGGGAACCGGCGGATGCGGCACCATTTTCGGAGCCGCGGTCGGCTTGGGCGTGGTTGCAGCGGCAACCGGAAGCGCGACGCTGATAAGTGCGAGCGTAAGGGCAACAATGCGCATATTAGTTTGCCGAAAGAACGGTGAACGGTCGTCCGCATGAGCCGCACGCGACGATGACTTGCAGGTGGCGGCGCTCGGAAGGATCCGGCGCTTTCTCGGTGGTGTCTTCACACCCGCAGTAACGGCAATGCGTCGAAAGGGAGTTCCCGGCGGAATCGGACTCGTTCACGATTCACGCTTTATGCGGCCTAGGGGGGCCGACCTTCCCGTGGGACCGTTCCTGGGATGCCGCGAAACCCCGTCAACGACGTGCTTCGAATACGTGTGCCCTTGGTCGTGCTGCTGGCGCTTGCGTTGCTCGCAGCCCCCGCCTCCGCGGCGCGCCCAATTGTCGATCTTCATAAACTCGACGCTTACTTTGCCCTCTTCGCGAGCGATTCAAACGTGCCGTGGCAAGCGACGACGGTGCGACTGGACACCTATTCCAGCGCGCCGGTGCAATTTGCCGTGTATCAAGTTGATCCGGCCGATGTGCTCAGTGCGGGCTCGAACGCCCGTGCGCGCGCCATTGACACGCGCGGCCGCCGGCCCGTTACGACCTTTAGCTTTACGCCGCCGGGTGGTTATCAATTTCAATCCAGCGGCGTCGACGTTCAGCTCGGATCGCGCGAAGGGTTTTTCGTTGTCGAAGCGCGCCGCGGCGACGTCGGCGAACAGGTGTGGATCAATCGGACGCGCATCGGACTGTTGACCAAAGAAACGCCGGGCGAGCTTCTGCTCTACGCAACGGATCTTGGCACCGGCCATGCGCTCGCGCATATGCGCGTGCAGTTCGTCGTGCAAAATGGATTCGAGGCGCGCTACACCGATGCGCACGGCATCGTACGCTGGAATCGAATGCCGCGACCCGTCTTTGCGCTCGCGCAATGGGCCAACAGCTATGCCTTTGTGAGTTTTCCGCCGCAAGCGCCCTTGCCGGTAGCAATCGTCGGCGTGCGCACCGACACGGCGGTGGTGCATGCCGGCGGAACGGTTCGCATCGTCGGTTTCGCGCGTACTCGCGTGAGTGGAGCACTCAAACCCGCAGCGGGAAGCGCGGCGATTTCGCTGCGTCTCGGCGGCACGCTGCTCGCGCAGGTGCAAGCGGCGGTCGATGCGGCGGGCGCCTTCACTGCCGACATTCCGGTTCCAGCCAGCGCAGCGGCGGGCGATTATACGGTGCTGGCGCAAGTCGACGGCGGGGTAGGGGGCGCCAACGTGCACGTGGACGCCGACGCGAACGGCCTCTCACTCGGGGTTGCGAGCGGGTGCGACGGGCCGTGCAATGCGTCCGCCGATGTGCCGGTCGTGATTTCCTCGTCGCGCGGCAACGTGCCGGTGCACGTGCAAGTCGTGCGCTCGCCGCATGTGTTCGTCGGATATTCTCCGCAAGATGTTCCGTGGGGGACATCCACGTGGCTCGACCAAACCGTGCAAACCGGTAGCGACGGGCGCGCGACGGTACTGATTCCGCATCCGACCGACGGCTTACCCTCGACCTACGGCGTGCGTGTCGAGTCGGGCGGTGCGAGTGCGGTAACTCAGATCGTCGTGCCTACCGCACGCGTCGCGGTTCGTCTACAACTCGATCGCAGCGTGCAAACGCTCGGGACGCCGGTCAACTTCGATGTCTTCGGCGCGGAGATCGGCGATGGCCGGCCGCTCGCCGGCGCGCACGTGAGCGTTCGACTCGAACATGGACCGTCAACGCAAGACCAACAACTGACGCTAGATGCCGACGGTCATGCGCACGGTGCGTTCACGGCGCCGTCGCTTGGCACGAATTTGGTTTTTGCCACGATCCAAGGCGACGGCGGGCAAGCGACCGACGCAGGTCAAGTGGATATCGTCTCGCAGGCAACACAGGACACCAGCCTCAACGGCAGCGCCGACGTGCGCATCACCTTGGACCGCAACATCTACCGCTCGGGCGCGGACGTCCACATCGATGCGACGCTCGACGGCGCGCAGGGCGATGCGCTGCTCACGATCGAGAGCGCCAACGGAACGCAGAACGTCGTCGTTCCGGTGCGCGGCGGGCACGCTTCGGCGTCGTTGCGGATTAGCGATGCGACCGGGGATCTGCGAGCCGGCGCCGCGTTCGTGCGCAATGGTGCGATTGCGTGGAGCAGCGTGCCGCTGGTGCTCGATGCGCCGGGGCGCCCGATGAGCGCGAGCATCGCGATGCCGTCCGACACGTTCGCCCCGGGCGCGCCGGTAAACGTGACGCTGCGCGACGTTGCGCCGGGAGCGGGAACGACGATCGTGCGCATCAGCCGCGGAGCGCCGTCCGGCGGCGCGCTCTTCGAGTCGGCGCCGGCGTTGCTGGCGGTGGGAATCGCGGCCACACAGATTAGCGCACCCGAAGGCCGTACGTGGCATCCGTGGGTCGATTCGACCGGCGAACACGCGCAGGTGATTGGATTCGAACGGCGTTCCAGCCCGCCGGCGAACCTCTCCCTCGAGCAAGCCGACACGCAAGACGTGTGGTGGAACGTTGCGCACTTCGACGGCTCCTCGATCGCCGTGCAGATGCCGAGCACGCGCGGAACCTACACCCTCTCGATTCTCACGATCACCGACGACGGGCGGGTGATCTCGGCATCGTCGCCGATAACGGTGCAATGAATGCAGTGTCAATGAATGCAGGGTACTGATGCCGCGTAAACGCCCCAGCCGCCTGATGCTGCTTGATACCTACGGTCTGGTGTACCGTGCATTCTTTGCGTTGCCGCCACTGACGACCGTCCGCGGTGTGCCGATCAACGCGGTCTATGGTTTTACGATGATGCTCAACAAGCTCATCCATGACGAAAAGCCGACGCACGTGATCGCCGCGTTCGACAAGGGACTGCCGGTCGATCGTGTGGCTCTTTATAAAGAATATAAAGCGCAGCGGGACGCGATGCCCGACGATCTGCGCAGCCAGTTCGCGCTGGTGCGCGATGTGCTCGCGGTGCATCACATTCCTGTCGTCGAGATCGAGGGGCAAGAAGCCGACGACATCATTGCGACGCTCGCGCGCGAGGCCGAAGAGGTGGGCGAGGAGACGCTGGTCGTGACCGGCGATCTCGATTTGCTGCAAATCGTCGACGAACACACGACCGTATTGACGACGCGGCGCGGCATTACCGATTTGGGACGCTACGATCCGGCAGCAGTGTACGAGCGTTTCGAGCTGCAGCCGAATCAGCTCGCGGATTACCGTGGGCTCAAGGGCGATCCATCGGATAATCTTCCCGGCATTCCCGGCGTGGGCGAGAAGACCGCGATCAAGTTGATCAAAGCCGCCGGTTCGCTCGACGCGCTCATCGCCGATCCATCGCTTGCGGGCACGCCCAAGCTCGAGAACCTCGTCAAGGTGTACGGCGAGCAGGCGCGCACGTGTCGCGACGTGTCAATCGTGCGTCGCGATCTGCCGCTCACGATCGATTGGGAACGGCGTTACGAAGCACCCAGCGATGCCGCGCTCTATCCACTCTACGCGCAGCTCGAATTCAAGACGTTGCTCGCGCGGCTCAAAGCCCCGGTCGACGGTCTGCCGCTCTTTGCAAGCGACGCAAAACTCGAAGGCACCTATCGCACCTATGTGGCCTCGGTCGATCCGCCGGAGTTCGCGCGCCTTGCCGAAGAACTGCGTGCACTTGCCGGTTCGCCGTGTGTGGCGTTGGCCGTGCGTGAGGACGCCATCGGCATCAGCGGCGCGCGCGGCAGCGGCACGGCCTTTGCAGCCGGCGCACTGACGCACGAGGCGGTTCGCTCCGCGCTCGCGCACGTGCTGGAAAACGCGCCGCGCATCGTGGCCTACGACGCTAAACGCGTCGCACGCGTTCTTGCCGCGCAGGGCGTGACACTCACCCAGGTGACTGACGACGCGATGCTGGCGGCGCATCTGCTCAACCCCTCGCGCTCGTTCTCCGCGGTCGTGGATGCCGTGGCGGAGCATCTGGAGGCCGCACCCGCCGACGACGCTGCGGCGCATGCCGATGCGACGCTGCAGTTGCTCGACGCCATGCGCCCACTCCTCGAAGAGCGCGCTCAGATGCGCGTTTATGAAGAGGTGGAGGTGCCGCTTGCGCCGCTGCTCGCGCGTATGGAGGCGGCGGGCATTGCGGTCGATCCGTCCGAGCTCGTCGTGCTGGCGAGAGAAGTCGATACCGCGGCCGCGCGTTTGCAGCAGCACATCTACGACTTTGCGGGGGAAGAATTCAACATCGGCTCGCCGCAGCAGCTCGGCAACATTCTGTTCGGCCGTTTGCAGATTCCCGGCGGCAAAAAAACCAAGACCGGGTGGGCGACGGGCGTCGAGATCTTGCAAGGTCTTGCTAAAGACTATCCGATCTGCGCGCTCGTGCTCGAGTGGCGCGAAGTGACCAAGCTCAAAAACACCTATATCGACGTGATTCCGCAGTTACTCGACGCGCAATCGCGCTTGCACACGGTCTTCAACCAGACGGCGACGGCGACGGGGCGTCTCTCGTCGACCAATCCGAACCTGCAAAACATTCCGGTGCGCGGGGACCTCGGCCGGCGCATTCGCAAAGCGTTCGTGGCCAAGAGCCCCGACTACGTGCTGCTGGCCGCCGATTACAGTCAGATCGAACTGCGCTTGATGGCGCACCTCTCCGGCGACGAAGCGATGCGCACGGCGTTTGAGGAAGGCCAGGACATCCACGACTTCACCGCGCGTCAGATCTTCAACTTGGGGAGTGACGTGAGCGCCGATGGTAACCAGCGGCGCATGGCCAAGAGCGTGAACTTCGGCTTGCTCTACGGCATGTCGGATTTCGGGCTCGCGCAGCGGCTCGAGATTCCGCGGGCCGAAGCGCGCGCGATCACCGAGGCGTACTTCGCCCGATTTCCGTCGGTGCGCGCCTATATCGATCGCACGCTCGAGGAGGCGCGCGAGTTGGGGTACGTGACGACAATCTTAGGACGGCGCCGGTACATGCCGGCGCTGACCTCGAGCAACTACATGCTGCGCTCCTCGGCGGAACGCGAGGCGACCAACGCGCCGTTACAAGGCAGCGCGGCCGACCTGATGAAGCTCGCGATGGTCAAGACCGATCGCGCGGTACGGGCCGCCGGATTGGATGCAACGATGCTGCTGCAGATTCACGACGAGTTGATTTTTGAAGTCCACCGCGGCGATCTGCAAGCTCTCGCGAATCTCGTGCGCCGCGAGATGGAAGAAGCGCTGACGCTCTCGGTTCCGCTGGAAGTGACGGTGAAGTCGGGCGCGAACTGGTACGACGTCGAGATGATGGTGGACGAGGAATGATCGCACTTCTTTTTGCTGCGGTGGTTGCGGCCGCGACGCCGGCGCCGCAGCATCTGCCCGTGATCGCAGTGCATGCGCCGCACGCGACGCTGACGCTGCAAGTCGCCAAGACCGAAGAGCAGCGCGAAACCGGCTTGATGAGCGTGACGGATTTGCCGGCGCACACCGGCATGGTGTTCGTGTTCGAGGCGGATCAGCCGGTCGACTTCTGGATGAAAGACACGCTCGTGCCGCTTGATATGGTGTTCGTGGCTGCCGACGGCACGGTGCGGAGCGTTGCAGCGAAAGTGCCCGTTGTGCCCGAAGATGCGCCCGACGACGCGATTCCGCGCCGCGCCGGCTCGGCAAAATATGTGATCGAATTGCCCGCGGGTGAAGCGGCCAAAGACGGAATTGCGCCGGGGGTTCACCTGCTTGAATTGGTGGGGCAGCACACGTAACTGTCACTAATTCGGCGCGACCTGCGTTATAGAGAGCATGAAACGTTCACTTCTCGCTGCCATCGCGCTGGGAGCAGCGCTCGTCGCAGCACCACTCTGTGCATCTGCTGAGAGCAATGCAACAGTTCTGCTTAGCGGTTCGGTCTGCGGACATCTCGACGTCAATCCGCTACGCGTCATTGCACTCCAATATCAGACCGTTCCCGGGAATATCATCGTGGCGCGCTCTGCGACCGAAGTCGTAAGCACCTCGGTGGAACCCAACGGGAATTTCTGCTTTGCGCATCTCCAGCCCAATCTCCACACGATCAGTGCCTTCGGCGACAATTCGCCGGGCCAATATAACGCCACGGTCACCCCGATTCCGGGGCAGACTCGGTACGTCGAGGTTACGCGCAGCGGCGGCTGGTAATCTGGGCGTGTGCCCGAGTTACCCGAAGTTGAAACGATCGCCCGCGGCCTGAATCACACGGTCGTCGGCAAAACGATCCAATCCGTAAAGATTCACCTCCCGAAAATGGCCCTGGCGCCGTCCGGCGTCCGGTTCGCCGCTGCCCTAGCCGGCGAGCGAATCGAGGGCGTCGGCCGCCGCGCCAAGTACGTGGTGATGGCGCTCGGCTCAGGCCGAAAATTGGTCACGAGCCTGCGGATGACCGGCCGTCTCGTGCTCCAGCGCCCGGGTGAGGCCGACTATCCCGGTACCCACGTGACCCTCCATTATACGGATGGAACGCGCCTGAGCTTTGCCGACGTGCGGACCTTTGGGCGCATGCGCCTGGTTGAGCCGGATGACCCGTGGGACGCCGACCTCGGCGTCGAGCCGCTTTCACCAGGCTTTACACAGCAGGGCTTTATCGGTATGCTCTCTGGGCGGACGACGCCGATTAAGACATTGCTCCTCGATCAACGGCGTATCGCAGGCATTGGAAACATCTATGCGTGCGAGGCGTTATGGGTAGCCGGGATCAGACCCGGTCGGCCCGCCAAGGCGTTGACGAAGCCGGCGACTCTCCGGCTCTACCACGCGATCCGCGACGTCTTGTCCCGCGCAACCGAAATGCGCGGCTCGAGCGTCGATGACTACGTGGATGCCGAAGGCCTCCGAGGGGGATTTCAAAACGTCCTCTCGGTGTACGGCAAGCTCGGAGAACCTTGTCCGCGGTGCGGAAAACCGATCGTTCGAACGGTGATCGCGCAACGCGGAACCTGGTGGTGTCGAAACTGTCAGCGTTGATTCGCAAAAATACAAATTGTTAGGTAGGAACCACAACATCTCTACGACTGAAATTGCTCCCGCTACTTACGAGGAAGATCAACTCGCGCTCGAACAGCGCCTCTATGAAGAGTCGCTGAAAGTCCTCGACGAAGGACAAGTCCTCAACGGTCTTATCGTTCAAAAGGACAAAGACGAATTGCTCGTCGACGTCGGCGGTAAATCCGAAGGCGTACTCCCATTCCGCGAACTCTCGCTCGCGGTCGATCCCAAGGCGCTCAAAGTCGGTGATTCGTTAGAAGTAATGATTCATCGCATCGACGATATGGACGGAACGCTGTTCCTGTCCGAGCGTCGCGCGCGTGCGCTCAAGACCTGGGAGAAGGTCATTGAAGCGCATCAGAACGACGAAGTGATCGAGGCCACCGTGACGCAAGTCGTCAAGGGTGGTGTGCTCGTGGATCTCGGCATGCGCGGCTTCGTGCCCGCGTCGCAGATCCGCCGCCAGCCGGTCGGCAACCTCGATGAACTCGTCGGTCAAAAACTGCGCCTCAAGGTGATCGATCTCGATCACAAGCGTCACCGTGTCGTGCTCTCGCAGCGTCTCGTGCTCGAAGAAGAGTTGCAGGCCAAGAAGCAAGAGCTGCTCGACACGCTCGAAGTCGGTCAGATTCGGGAAGGCGTCGTGGTCCGTCTTGCGGACTTCGGTGCATTCGTCGATCTCGGCGGCATCGATGGCCTCATTCACAACAGTGAACTGAGCTACGCGCGGATCAAGCATCCGTCGGAAGTGGTGAAGATCGGCGACATCGTCAACGTCGAGATCATGAAGTTCGACGCGGAAGCGAAGAAGGTCAGTCTCTCGCTCAAGCACGCGCTTCCCGATCCGTGGGACGAGCACGCCGAAAAGCTGATCGAAGGAAACAAGCTTTCGGCACAGATCGTCAAGGTCACGCCGAACTACTTGCTGGTCGAAATCTTCCCGGGCATCCTCGCGATGGTTCCCAAGGGAGAGTTCGATCCCGCTGCGCAGTTCAACGCGGGCCAAGACGTCGAAGTCACGCTCGTCACGATCAACAGCGCGACGCGCCGCATCACGGCCTCGATCCAACACGTTGCGGACGTTCCGCCCGAAGAGATCGAAGCGCTGGCGCTCGACGAAGAAGTGGGACTCGGTACGATCGGCGACTCAGTCGTCCAGGCGTAGACCCCTTGTGAACGGAAAAGGCGCGGGTATGAACTCGCGCCTTTTTCCGTTGCTTTGCTCTGCCGTGTTTCTGATGATGCTCCTGACAACGGAGCAAACCATTGCGCAAAGCTCATTGCCCTCCTCGGCCGCGGCGTGCGCAGAGCCCAACCAAAGCGCGACGATTGTTAAACCCGTAGCACCCGAATATCCGATGGCCGAGCGAAGCGCCGGCCTAGGCACGATCAACGTGCTCGTCATCGTTAGCGTCGACGCCTCGGGCAGCGCTGTGGGAGCGAAGGTCGGCCGATCTTCGGGGTTTGCAGACTTTGACGAGGCGACGATGCGGGCGGCCCTTGCTTCCACCTACAAGCCCGCGATTGTGAACTGTGCACCGGCCTCTGGTACCTATCCGTTTCGGGCGCAATTCCGACCGGGCCCATAGATGAGGCGTCAGGTGTGGAAGCGGCGAACCCTTGGCGTCCCATGGGATTGCAGGTTGGGCTGACGGGTGGGATCGGAGCGGGGAAGAGCGAGGTTGCTCGCATCTTCGCTGAGCTCGGTGCGTACGTTATCGATACCGACGAACTCGCCCGCGAGGCGGTAGCACCGCAGTCCGACGGCCTGCTGGCCATCGCGCATGTCTGGCCGCAGTTTGTGCGCGGCGGCGCGCTGGATCGAACCGCGCTGGCCGAAGTAGTGTTTTCCGATCCGCAGGCGCTCAATCGGCTCAATGAGATCGTGCATCCGTTCGTGCGCCGTTTGGCAAAGGAGCGAGAGGCGCGCGCAAAGCCGGATCAAATCGTCATCCACGTCGTGCCGCTGCTCTTTGAGAGCGGCTACATCGATATGGTGGAGAAATCGGTCGTCGTCATTGCGCCGGTCGAACAACGCATCGCGCGCGTCGTCGAGCGCGATCATACCGACGCGGCGCACGTCTTGGCGCGCATGCAAACGCAGATCGATCCGGAGGAAGCGCGCGCGCGGGCCGACTACGTGATCGACAACGACGGGGATGTCGCGCACTTGCGCGAACGAACGCGCGCCGTCTACGATGCTCTCACCGGATTAATCCACTAACTCACTGCATGAATTATCAAGGGATGGGCGCACACCATCGCTCCCGCGACGGTCAAGACGGCGTTGAGTTCGCCGTGTGGGCGCCAAGCGCGAGCGCGGCCAACGTCGTCGGCGATTTTAACGGCTGGCAGATCGGCGCGCATGCAATGCACGTCGAGCATGGCACGGGCGTGTGGCGGGTCTTCGTCGCGGGCGTACACGAAGGCGCGCGTTACAAGTTTGCAATCTACGCAAGCGACGGCAGCCTGTTGCCGCTCAAAGGCGATCCGTACGCCTTTGCTTGCGAGTTGCGCCCCGACACGGCGTCGATCGTCACGCGGCTTCCGTCATCGACGAGCGACGCCTGGACGCTCGCACGCGGCGGGATGCAGCATCGCGGCGCGCCGATGGCAATCTACGAGGTACATTTGGGCTCGTGGCAGCGCGTCCCCGAAGAGGGGAACCGATGGCTCACCTACGACGAGCTCGCCGACCGCCTCTTGCCCTACGTCAAAGAAATGGGCTTCACGCATCTCGAACTGATGCCGGTCTCCGAGCACCCCTTCGACGGATCTTGGGGCTATCAACCGATTGGCCTTTACGCGCCGACGTCGCGTTTTGGCACGCCGCAAGAATTTCGCAACTTCGTCGACCGCGCGCATGCGATGGGCATCGGCGTCATCATCGATTGGGTCGCTGGGCACTTCCCCAGCGACGAACACGGGCTCGCGCTCTTCGACGGCACCCATCTGTACGAGCATGCCGATCCGCGCCAAGGCTGGCATCCCGATTGGGATACGTACATCTTCAATTTTGGACGCACCGAAGTCGCGGATTACCTCGTGAACAATGCATTATTTTGGCTGCAAGAATATGGCGTCGACGGGCTGCGCGTCGATGCGGTCGCCTCGATGCTCTACCTCGACTACAGCCGTGAGCCGGGCGAATGGGTGCCCAATCAATACGGCGGCCGTGAGAATCTCGAGGCCATCGCGTTTCTCAAACGGACCAATGAAACCGTCTATCGTGACGTGCCCGGCATCATCACGGTCGCAGAAGAATCGACTGCGTGGCCAAAAGTGTCGGCGCCGACCTACCTCGGTGGCCTAGGTTTCGGGTTCAAGTGGAACATGGGCTGGATGCACGACACGTTGCAATATCTCTCGCACGAGCCGGTGCATCGCAAATATCATCATGACGAATTGACCTTTTCGCTGATCTACGCTTTCGACGAGAACTTCGTGCTGCCGCTCTCGCACGATGAAGTCGTTCACGGCAAGGGTTCGATTCTGGAGAAAATGCCCGGCGATCGCTGGCAGCAGTTCGCCAACGTGCGCCTACTCTACGGCTACATGTATGCGCATCCGGGGAAGAAGCTGCTCTTTATGGGCGACGAGTTCGCGCAGAGCCGCGAGTGGAATCACGACCGTAGCCTCGATTGGGATGCGCTCGTCGACGACGGCGGGCCCCATGCCGGCGTAAAAACCCTCGTGCGCGATCTCAATCATCTCTACCGTTGCACCGGTGCGCTCTACGAGCGCGACAACGAACACGAAGGCTTCTCGTGGATCGATCATCAGGACGTTGAAAATTCGGCCATCGCCTTTGTACGCCACGGGCGCGATCCGCACGACGTGTTGATCGCGGTCTGCAATTTTACGCCGGTCGTACGCTACGGCTATCGTCTCGGCGTCCCGCCGGCCGATGAGTATGAAGAAGTGCTCAACAGTGATTCGGCGCGCTATGGCGGGAGCAACGTCGGCAATCTCGGGCGCGTCGGCGTCGACGCGATTCCGTCGCACGGTCGCGAGCAGTCGATGACGATCACGTTGCCCCCGCTGGCTGCGGTCTACTTCCGCCCGGTGCGCGCATGAAACCGGCCGGTCGCGCGGCAGTTCTTCCTGGGCGCCCGTATCCGCTCGGCGCGACCTGGGACGGCAGCGGCGTCAACTTTGCCCTCTTCTCCGAAAACGCCGAGCGCGTCGAACTCTGTTTGTTCGATTCGCGCGGCACGCGCGAGCTGCGCCGGATCGCCTTGCCCGAATACACCGACCAGATATGGCACGGGTATCTTCCGGAGATCGAGCGCGGCACGCTCTATGGTTATCGCGTCTACGGTCCCTACGACCCCGAGCGTGGGCACCGCTTCAATCACCACAAGCTGCTCATCGATCCCTATGCGAAACAACTCAACGGGTTCGTGCGCTGGACGGATGCAAATTTCGGCTACCGGCTTGGATCATCGCGCGCCGATCTTTCCTTCGACCGGCGCGACAATGCAGCCGCGATGCCCAAGTGCGTCGTGGTCGACACCGCGTTTACCTGGGGCGAAGACCGTCGGCTCTACACGCGTTGGCACGAAACCGTCGTCTACGAAATGCACGTGCGCGGCTTCACGATCAAACACCCGCACGTGAACCCCGAGTTTCGCGGAACGTTTGCCGGCGTCGCTTCACCGGCGGTGATCGAGTATCTCACGCGTCTGGGGATCACGGCGGTCGAACTGCTGCCGGTTCATGCCGCAGTCGACGATCGCCATTTGGTCGAGCATCGCTTGCGCAACTATTGGGGTTATAATTCGATCGCTTTTTTCGCGCCCGATCCTCGTCTGCTCTCGGGCTCGTCGCTGGGCGAGTTCAAGACGATGGTCAAACGCCTTCACGAAGCCGGCATCGAAGTGATTATCGACGTGGTGTACAATCACACCGCCGAGGGCAATCATCTCGGTCCTACGCTCTCGTTGCGCGGGATCGACAACAAGAGCTACTATCACCTCGAAGGCGGCCGCTACTACGCCGACTACACGGGCTGCGGCAATACGCTCAATCTCGTGCATCCGCGTACCCTGCAGATGGTCACCGACTCGCTGCGCTACTGGGTCAACGAGATGCACGTTGACGGCTTTCGTTTCGATCTCGCACCGGCGCTCGGGCGTCCGGAGGGCGCCTTCACCCAAGGCAGTGCGTTCCTTGCGGCGGTGCAGCAAGATCCCGTGCTCTCGCGCGTCAAGCTGATTGCCGAACCCTGGGATCTCTCACCTGGTGGCTATCAACTCGGAAATTTTCCGGCGGGCTGGTCGGAGTGGAACGACCGGTATCGCGATACCGTGCGCCGCTTCTGGCAGGGCAACGACGGCATGATTCCCGAGTTTGCTTCGCGTCTGACCGGCTCGAGCGACATCTTCGATCGCACCGGACGCCGTCCGCGTTCGAGCGTCAACTTCGTCACCGCGCACGACGGGTTTACGTTGAACGATCTAGTCAGTTACGAGCGTAAACACAATGATGCGAATCTCGAAAACAACCTCGACGGTCATGGCGCCAATTACAGTTGGAACTGCGGCGTCGAAGGACCGACCGGCGAACCCGACATTCGACATCTGCGCGCGCAGCTCAAGCGCAATTTGCTCGCGACGCTCCTCCTCTCGCAGGGACTACCGATGCTGCTCGCGGGAGATGAGGTTAACAACACGCAGCTCGGCAACAACAACGCCTACTGTCAAGACAACGAAATCGGCTGGCTTTCGTGGACCGATGTCCAAGAAGATCCCGAGCTGATCGACTTCGTGCGCGAGCTCATCGAGCTGCGACGCCAACACCCGCTCTTTCGGCGCCCGAACTACTTCAAAGGAACGGCCGTGTCGCCGAGCGGCCTCAAAGATATCAGCTGGATCGATGCGAGCGGGCGCGAAATGGTCGATGCCGACTGGCACGATACCACCCGGCGCTCGCTCGCGGCGCTCTTTGGCGGTGACACCGGCGATCGCTTCGTGAGCATGCGCGGTTATCCCGAATATGACGATACGTTTCTGATGCTGCTCAATGCGCACGAGCACGAGATTCCCTTCACCTTGCCGACGCTGCCCACGTTCGTGGGCTGGCGTCTGGTGATCGACACGACGCGCCCGCAACGCCTCTCGCCCGACACGCGCTTTCTTCCGGGAGCGATCTTTCCGCTGCGCGCACGCACGCTGGCACTGCTTGTTGCAGAATGATCGACGATCGCTACGCCGATGCATTCGGCAATCCCGTGATCGTTTCCGACGCGACGATGGCGGCGATGCGCGATGCGCTCGGCGAAGAGACGGGCAATGCGCCGGCGGTGCGCGTGGTACGGATCGATCGGCTCGATGCACCGGTGGAGATCGGCTACTACGATAACCTGATCGTTGTGCCCGAGCGCGCCTACGTTCCTCCAGAGCTCGAAACCCAGCCCGCGTGGGGTATCGCCGCGCAACTCTACTCCCTGCGCTCGGCGCACAACGACGGCATCGGCGATTTCGGCGATCTTGCGCAGCTCGCATCGATGGCCGGCCAACTCGGCGCGTCGACGGTCGCGCTCAACCCCTTGCACGAGTTGCACTTGAGCAATCCGCCGGCGGCAAGCCCGTACGCGCCGCTCAGTCGACGCTACCTCAACGCCCTCTACATCGATGTGCGAGCCGCGGCGGCGGAATTCGGCGTCTCGCTCGAAGGCTTCGACACGGGCGCGTTGCAAGACGCTCCGCTCGTCGAGTATCGCGGCGTCGCAGCGTATAAGCTCGATGCGCTCGAGCGATGTTACGAGCACCTGCGCGAGCGCCGTCCATGGCAAGACTTCGCAGCGGATAATCCGGGCCTGCGGGATGTCGCGCGCTACGAAGCGATCATGGAAGAGCTTAGCGCACTCGACGACGACGTCTACAGCTGGCAACAGTGGCCGGCGCAGCTTCAAGACGCACGTAGCGTGGCGGTCGAGCGCTTTGCGGCGCAGCATGCCGACCGCGTCGAGTTCTTCGTGTTCCTCCAGTGGCTGGCTGATCGCCAGCTTGCGAGTGCGGCACGCACGGCGAGCGCGATGCCAATCGGACTCTACCGCGATCTCGCGGTCGGCGTTGATTTAGCTAGCGCAGATGTATGGAGCGACCCGTCGGCGTATGCGCTTGGGCTTTCGGTCGGCGCACCGCCCGATCCGCTCAACGCGGCGGGGCAAAACTGGGGACTGCCGCCGTTTCACCCGCGCGTGTTGCGCGAACGTGCCTATCAACCTTTCGTCGAGTTGCTGCGTGCGAACATGCGCCACGCCGGGGCACTGCGCATCGATCACGTCATGGGGCTCAAACGGCTGTTCTGCATTCCGCGCGCGCTGCCGGACGGCGGCGGCGCTTACGTAAACTACGATTTTGATGCGATGCTGGGAATTGTTGCGCTTGAGAGCGTGCGTAATCGCTGTATGATCGTTGGGGAGGATCTGGGCACGGTGCCGGACGGATTTCGCGAGCGCACCACGGAAGCGCGCGTCTTTTCGTGCCGTGTCCTGTACTTCGAGCGCGAATGGGATGGTCGCTTCCGTGCGCCCGGCGACTACCCGGCCGAAGCGGTGGCCAGCACCGGAACGCACGATTTGCCAACCCTGGCCGGCTGGTGGGCAGCGGCCGATGGAACAACGCGCGAGCAACTGCTCGACGCGTTGCGCTCCGCCGGGATCGAAGTCGACGGCGACCAATTGACGAGCCTGCCGGCCGGCGCCTATCGTTACCTTGCGCGGTCGCGCTCGCGCCTGGTGCTCTTGCAACTCGAAGACGGGATCGGATCGTTCGATCAGGTAAATGTTCCCGGGACCGTTGACGAAGAGCCGAATTGGCAGCGCAAGCTCGCCGTGCCGGTCGATGCGCTTGCGGCGCATCCGATCTTTACTGCGATCGTTCGCGCGTTACGCGAAGAACGCCCGCGAGAAGGAGGGTCAGGATGAAAGCGGTGGTGATGGCCGGCGGTGAAGGCTCGCGCCTGCGTCCACTGACCTCGCGTCGTCCCAAGCCCCTCGCGCCCATTGCAAACAAACCGGTGATGCATCACATCGTCGAGCTCTTAGTGGCCCACGGTATCACCGAAGTTGTCGCGACCCTGCACTACCTCGCCGATGAAATCGAGACCTATTTCGGTGACGGTTCGGCGCTCGGCGTATCGATGCAATACGTCGTCGAGGATACTCCGCTCGGTACGGCGGGCGCGGTCAAGATGGCGCAAGAACTGCTCGAAGGCGACACGTTCGTCATCATCTCGGGCGATGCGATGACCGACGTCGACCTCACGTCGTTGATCGACGCGCATCGCCGCGCCGGCAACGTGGCTACCATCGCGCTGTGGCGGGTCAACAATCCGCTCGAGTTCGGAGTGGTAATCACCGATGACGACGGGCGCATCACGCGCTTTTTGGAAAAGCCCTCATGGGGAGAGGTCTTCTCGGATACGATCAACACCGGGATCTACGTGCTCGAACCCGAGGTGTTCGGGTACATGGAGCCGGGCAGGACCTACGATTTTTCCAAAGACATCTTTCCGCTGCTGCTGCGCGATGGAAAACGGCTCGGCGGCCACGTGATCTCGGACTACTGGGCCGACGTCGGGAACCTGCAGCAGTATCAGCAAGCCAACTACGATGCGCTCTCGGGCGCGGTGCGCACGCATCGTCCGCCCAACCACATCGGTGCGACCGTGTGGGCAGGTACCGATTGCACGGTCGATCCGAGCGCCACGATCTCGGGCCACGTGCAACTCGGGAACGGCGTCACCATTGGGCCCGGCGTGCAAATCGAGGGGCCGGCCTGCATCGGCGACGGCTCGATCGTCGAAGCCGGCGCGCGCGTGAATCGCGCGGTGCTATGGGAGAACGTCTATGTCGGCGACGATGCGCAGCTCACCGATTGCACGGTCGCGAACCGCACCATCGTCAAAGCGCGTGCATCGATCGGCGAAGGCGCGGTGATCGGCGAGCGCTGTGTGATCGGCGAATCCGCCGTGATTCGTCCGCACTTGCGCCTGTGGCCGGAAAAGAACGTGAGCTCGGGTGCGATCGTCTCGATGTCGCTGATCTACGGCATCAAGTGGCCCGGTTCGCTCTTTGGCGGTGTTGGTGTCACGGGTCTTGCCAATTTGGAGATCACGCCGGAGTTTGCGCTCAAGCTCGGGCAAGCATTTGGATCCTATCTCCGTCCCGGCGAAGCGGTGATGACGTCGCGCGACACACATCCCAGCAGTCGCATTATGAACCGCTGCATCATCTCCGGTCTTCTTAGTGTCGGCGTGAATGTTCTCGATCTTCGCTCGTATCCGCTGCCCCTCTCACGTTTCGCTACCCGCACGGTCGGCAACGGCGGCGTTCACGTTCGTATCGCGCCGGGCGATCCGCATTCGCTGCTGGTCGAGTTCTTCGATCACAGCGGTATCAACGTGGATAAGGCGACCGAACGCAAGATCGAAAACCTGTTCTTCCGCGAGGATTTTCGCCGCGTCGCCATGGACGACGTCGGGCTGCTCGATTTTCCGGCCCGGGCGCTCGAAAGTTATACCGCCGCCTTTCTCGCTGCGCTCGCCCCCCAGGGGATGACCGAAAAGCGCTTTCGTGTCGTGATCGACTATGCCAAGGGCAACGCGGCGCTCGTGCTGCCGCGCATTCTGAGCAAGCTGGACATCGAAACCATTGCGCTCAATGCCTATTTTGACGACAACCGTGTGCACGCCGTTAGCGACGATCGAGACAAGTCACTTGCGCAGTTGAGCGATATCGTCGGCACGTTGCATGCCGATCTTGGCATCTTGCTCGACCACGACGGCGAGACGTTTGCCTTAGTCGATGATCGCGGGCGCATCGTCGACGGCAACGAGCTCATTGCACTGCTCACGCTGATGGTCGTGCGCGCCGGCGCAAAGGCGGTCGCCGTGCCTGTAATGGCGCCCGCGGCGATCGAAGGCATCGCGCAGAGCTACGGCGCCGTCGTCATTCGTGCGCGCAGCGATCGCCGTTCTTTGATGGCGCTGGCGGAGACGCGCGGCCGGGAGTTGGCGTTTGTAGGCGGCGCGAATCACGAGGTGGTGTTTCCAGAACTACATCCGGCGTTCGACGCGCTCTATGGATCGGCCAAGGTGATGGAACTCCTCGCACGCGAGGGACGCCGCTTGAGCGAGCTGGTCGACATGTTGCCGAAATGGCACGTCGCGACGGTGACGGTTCCGTGTCCGTGGGAGCACAAGGGCCGGGTCATGCGTTCGCTCATTGCCGAACAGCAGCGCGATCAGATCGAACTGTTCGAAGGCTTGCGCGTGCGACACGACGACGGTTGGGTGCTGGTGCTGCCCGACGCGTCGGACCCGACCTTCAGCGTCTACGCCGAAGCCCCCAGCGACGGCGAAGCTTACGCTTACGCCGAACGGATGGGCACGCGCATCGGACAACTCGCCGGCGTATGAACGAAGCGTCGATCTTCAAGGCGTGGGAGAATTTTTACGTCATCGCCGGATCGTCATCGGCGGCACTGACCGGCCTTGTATTCATCGTCGTGACGCTATCGGCCGATTTCCGGCGGCGCGCCGGCGGGGCATCGACGAGCGATGGCACGTCGATCTTTAGCTCGCCGACGGTGGTGCACTTCTGCGCCGCGTTTTTCAACTCGGTCGTGTATGCCGCGCCGTGGCGTGTGCCGGCCTTCGCTGGGACGTTGATCGGTCTGGCCGGTCTCTTTGGCGTGGCGTATTCCATAAACATCGGCCGCCGCGCGAGGCGTCTCGATGGCTACAAGGCCGACCGGAGCGACTGGATATGGTTCATCATTCTGCCCTTCGTCGCGTATCTTACGCAATGCGTCGGCGGCTTTTGCCTCCCGCACTTTGCGGAGACTGCGTCATACGCGATCGCGGCAGCAACCGTCCTGTTGATCTTCATCGGTATCCACAACGCGTGGGACGTCGTGACCTATTTGGCGCAGCGATCCGCCGACGAATAACCGCTGTCGAACGCACCGGCGACCGTTCCGGAGTCGTCACGCGAAGCTGCTTCACCGGCAAAGAACAGCGTGTCGGCGACCGGATCGGGCAGGCGTTCGCGCGCATCCGCGCCGCCGACGCGCAGATAGCTGTAGGCGCCCAACGCGAACGGGTCGGCCTGCCAGTCGTGAAAGTAGGCGTTGCGTAGCTCGGCAGCAAGGTCAACCGTTGGGAAGAGCGCTGCAACGGTTGCAAGCGCCGCCTGCACCGGATCCACGCCGCGCTCAATTAGACGCAGCGCGGCGCCGCCGCCCGACCACCCCATGAGCACGGGCGACCGGTCGGGAACACGCGTCCACACCGTTCGAACCTGGCAATCTGCCGCCTGGAAAAAGCCGGCGTTACGAAAGCGCCCCTTTTCAAGCTCTCTCCAAAACGCGGTGTGAAATTCAAGTGCGACTTTGAGGACCGGGCCCATCGCGATCCGATCGATGTCCGCACGTTTTTCGGAAGGGAGGTCGGGAGCAAAGAGGTCGGAGCCGGCTTGCAGCACGCCGATCGGAAGCGTGATGATCGCGCGCTTCGCACGGACGCGCAGCGGCTCGCCGTCGCGCACCACATCGATCGTAATGTCGTGCGCAGACCAGCCAATCCCCGTTACCTCCGCGCGCAACAGGAGGCGGTCGCCGGCAATTCGTGCCAAGTGCTCCATCACCGGTGCGTAGCCATGAACGGGGCGATGGGATGTGTCGTTAACCCCGCTACGCCATTCTTTCGCGATCCCGATAATGCTCGCGTCCTCGACGATGGCGGCATCGAAGCCCTCGACCAGTGCGCACACGTCGGCGCGCTGTTCGGCCGAAAGTTCGCTGCGCGGAATCGTGTCGAGAAACGTCGCGACGCTCCGATCGGGCTGCGCGATGTCGACGCGTTGCAAGATGCGCTCGGTCGTCGTCCAGCGGTCGGACTCAGGTTCGAGACGACCCCGCTGCATGCGAAAGTATTGTCCGTCGCTCGGGGCAACCTCCTCGCCGATCTCACGTAGTAAGTCGCGGGTTGATTTCGCCGTTCCATGAATGAATTCAGCGCCGAGTTCGATTGGGTACGATCCTTGAACCGAGGAGAGCGTGTATGCGCGACCGCCAACCCGGTCGCGCGCCTCGAGCAAAAGAAATTTGACGTTGCGTTCATGCAGCCGGCGCGCCGCCGCAAGCCCGGCTGCGCCGGCACCAATAACGACGACGTCGGTGTTGAGTTCACTCACGAGGCGAGATCCACGCAAGTTTGGCATCGAGGATATCGAGGGCGCAGGGCCAGGTGAATTGTCGCGCGGTAGCGTTGGCGCTCTCGATGATGCGCTCTCGCTGTCCGGGATCGCTCCATAGCCGCTCGAGATAACTCGCAAGTTCGGCGGGATCGGCGGTGTCGCAAACGATCGCGTTGTCGAACGTGCGCGCGTAGTCTTCGCCGGTCGAACCGCACACCGCGACACCGCCCGAGGCCATGACCTCCAGACCCACCAAGCCGAAGGGCTCCTTCCCGCTATTGGCCAGCACGGCGTCGGCCGCGGCGTAGAGCGTGTAGAGTAGCTCGTCGGGCAGAAAACTGCGAATGTTGACGATGTCGGCATGCGAATTCGCCAGAACGCCGGCGAGCGATTCGGCCGACGGCGCCTCGAGGTGCACATCGTCGATCACCAGCCCGCGCGCATGTGCGCGCGCGAAGACTTCCCCGGCATAGGGCTCCTTGCCGCCGCGCACCACAAGTTGCACCGGAACGCTTTGCGCGAGCAGGCCGGCGACGGCATCGATGGCTTGCAACCAGCGTTTGTCGGGATCGAAGCGGCCGACCTTGAGCAACATGTGACGGTTGCCGAGCATGCGCCGCAAATAGGCCGCGCCGGCGGCGCTGGCTTCAGTGAAGACGCGCTCGGGAATGCCGTTCGGAATCACCAGTGCCTGCGCGTCGTGCTGCGCAAGCTCGAACTTCATGTAGCGGCTCACGCAGGTGATCGTTGCTGCTTGGGCCAGCGCGTGAAAGTCGATGGTGTGAAAACCATAGGTGTTGTTCGCGTTCCAGACGATCGTCAACGCGTCACGCAACCCGGCTTCGCGCGCGATGCGATCGAGGGTCAAGACCGCTGGTACGACCTGCCAATCTTCGGCCATCACCAGTGCGTGCGAACCGCGCGCGGCCGCCGGGCGCAGAATCTCGTCGAGGACGAAGGCCGGAACGGAGTCGCGGTAATCTTCCATCTTGCCCCACTCGCCGTCGTAGACGCCCAGCGGATGATGGGAGGAAATCCACTGACACCAGCGGCGCCAGGTCAGCATCTTTCCGCGCGATTCAACCGGTTCGAGATGGGGATCGCCGACGAAGATCAGATCGGTGGTGATGCCGGCTTCGTCAAGGGCGATTGCCAGTTCGCTCACGCGCACGCCGAGGCCGCCCACCATCGAATAGCGATCCGGACCCTCGAAGGAAAGGATCACGACATGCGGCGGGATGTGCGGATAGCGAGACATGCGCTATCCGTATTCGCTGCGTTGTTCGATGAGCTTTGCAACCAGCGCGGTCCAGCCGGTTTGGTGGCTGGCACCGATTCCGGCCCCGTTGTCGCCGTGGAAGTATTCGTAGAAGAGCAGGTTGTCGCGCCAATACGGGTCGGTATTGAATTTCTCGACGCCGCCGAACACGGGGCGATGGCCATGCTCATCCGGGAGGAAGAGGTTGATTAGCCGATTGGAAAGCATCGCACCGACCTCCCAGAGATCGCACATGTTACCGCTTCCCGTCGGCGATTCGACTTTGAGCGTGCCGCCGTAGTAGTAGTGAAACTTCTGCAGCGCCTCGATCAGCAGAAAGTTCAACGGATACCAGACCGGCCCGCGCCAGTTGGAATTTCCGCCGAAGAGTCCGCTGGTCGATTCGGCCGGCTCGTAATCGACGCGATATTCCTGTCCGTCCAGGCGCAGGACGAACGGGTGCTCTTTGTGATAGCGCGAGAGCGCGCGCAACCCGTAGGGGCTCAGAAACTCATTCTCGTCGAGCACCGTCGTGAGGATTCGAGCCAAGCGATCGCGGCTCACGATTGAAAGCAGCCGGCGTTGACCAACGCCGGTCTCGTCGATACTGGCCACGTTACGCGCGAGCTCGGGTCGATGGCTGATGAACCACTCCACCCGTCGTTTGAACTCGGGCAGCGCATCGAATTCTTCGGGTTCGATGATCTCAACGGCAAGCAGCGGAAGCAGGCCCACCATCGAGTGGATGCGCATCGGAATCTTCTGTCCGTCGTCGAGCATCAGCATGTCGTAATAGAAGCCGTCTTCGTGATTCCACAGACCCGAGCCGCCGAGGTGATTCATCGCGTCGGCGATGTAGAGAAAGTGCTCGAAGAACTTGATCGCAATGTCTTCGTAGACGTTGTTGTGCATCGCAAGCTCGATCGCGATCGCCAACATGTTGAGCGTATACACGCCCATCCAGCTCGTGCCGTCGGATTGGTTCAAGAATCCGCCGGTGGGCAGCGGTTTGCTGCGGTCGAAGACGCCGATGTTGTCCAGGCCTAAGAAGCCGCCTTGAAAGACGTTGTTGCCCTGCGCGTCCTTGCGATTGACCCACCAGGTGAAGTTGAGGAGCAGTTTTTGGAAGATACGCTCGAGAAACGCGATGTCGCCGCGTCCGTGCTCCTTTTGCTCGATGTGATAAATACGCAGCGCGGCCCATGCGTGCACCGGAGGGTTGACGTCGCTGAAGGCCCACTCGTAGGCGGGAAGCTGGCCGTTACCGTGCATGAACCACTCGCGCGCCAGCAGCACCAGCTGACTTTTGGCAAATGTCGGATCGATCAACGCGAACGCGACGGTGTGAAAAGCGAGGTCCCATGCGGCAAACCACGGATATTCCCATTTGTCGGGCATCGACATCACTTCAGCCGAATCGAAGTTGATCCAATCCGCATTGCGCCCAGAAAGGCGCTGCGGCGGCGGCGGAGGCTGCAGCGGATCACCGTTGAGCCAGCGCGGCACGTTGTAGTGATAGAACTGTTTGGTCCACAAAAGTCCGGCGAAGGCTTGACGCTGGACGCGTCGCGCCTCGACGTCGGAGTGGAACGGGTTGATCTCTTCGTAAAACGCGTCGGCCTCGTCGATTCGCGTGGTGAACGCCTCGTCGAACGCGGCGCCGAACGGTGGATCGTGCGGATTCTTCGAGAGGCGCAGTTCCACGACGCGCGTCTCGCCCGATTCAAGCGTCATCGGATAATGCGCGCTGACTTTGGTGCCGCGCATGTCGTCGACGGCGCCCGTCTCGGCATGCAGCAAAAACCGCTCGATCCCGTCTTTGGTGCGCGGGGTGCGATTCGGCACGCCATAAAGACGTTCGAAGTTCGTTTCGTTCTCGGTGAAGAGCATCGCGTCGGCGCCGTTGGCGTAGAACCAATAGTCGCCGAGGTTGGCTTGGTGCGCCACGAGGGCGTGGATGCCGCGAACGTGATGGCGCTGCTCGATCGAGGAGCGCTCAATACCCTCGCGCCACGACCACTCGTTGCGAAACCAGAGTGTCGGCAGCAGGTGCAACACGTGCGCGGCGGCGCCGCGGTTGGTCGCGCGAACGCGGATGAGGATGTCGTCGTAGGCGGCCTTTGCGTATTCGATTTCGACGTCAAAGTAGGCGTTGTCGTCAAAAATTCCGGTGTCGATGAGCTCGTATTCGGATTCATTGCGCCCGCGGCGGCGGTTCTCGTCGATCAGCGCCTGATACGGGAACGCTGCATGCGGATATTTATAGAGCGCACGCATGTACGCATGCGAGGGCAGATTGTCGAGGTAGTAATAGTATTCCTTAACGTCTTCGCCGTGATTGCCTTGCGATCCGGAAAGACCAAAAAGGCGTTCCTTGACACGGTCGTCGTTACCGTTCCACATCGCCAGGCCAAAACACAGATGTTGTGCGAGGTCGGAGATGCCGAATATCCCGTCCTCCCCCCAGCGATAGACGCGTCGATGCGCGATGTCGAACGGAAAGTAATCCCACGCTTCGCCCGTGGCGCTGTAATCCTCGCGCACGGTTCCCCATTGCCGATCGCTGACATACGATCCCCACGCTCGCCACCTATGGCGCTCGGCGTGCTCGAACATGCGGCCGTGCTCGGCGGTCGGTGGCTCGATCATTCCGCGCTCCCCTGTAAAGCGTGCCAGGTGCGTAAGACTTCGCCCACGCTCCAGGCTTGCGCGATGCAGCCGCGAGGGTGGTTCGGCGCGTCGCCGTCGGCGATCTCGGCTAATGTTCCCATGCCGTAACAGTCCAAGCGCGAACCCAGCGCCTCGATGAAGCGTAGTCCGCGCGTTTGGTCTCCGTATGCATTCGCGTAGGCGCGGGCAAATGCTCCCGCGAGGAATGGCCAAGCGGTACCGCGATGATAGGCGGCGTCGCGATCGTGCGGCGAGCCCCCGTAATGGCCTGTGTACGCGGGATCGGAGGGCGAGAGCGAACGCAGTCCCATCGGGGTCCATAGCTCGTGCGCGATGCGATCGACGATCGCGTGTTCTCGCCGGCTCTCGAAGGCGCGAAACGGCAACGCGACGGCATAGGCGGCATTCGGCCGGATCGACCCGTCGTTACCGTCGGGTCCGTCGAGCACGTCGTAAGGATAATTCTGTACGGGATTCCAGAACCGCTCGAACGACGCACGCGCCGCGCTGCCCAGCGCGCGGTAACGCGAGGTATCGCGTCCAAGTAACTGCGCAAACCCGTCCATCGTGCAGAGTGCGTTGTACCAGAGTGCGTTGATCTCGATCGGCTTACCTATGCGCGGCGTAACGACCCAATCGCCGATCTTGGCGTCCATCCACGTGAGTTGTACGCCGGGCTCACCCGCGTGGAGGAGTCCGTCGCTCGGATCGACCGCGATGCCGTAGCGCGTCCCGCGCTCATACCAGTCGATGATCTCGTGCAGCTTGTCGAAGAGCGACTCGACGAGTGCTCGATCGCGCGTCGCCGCGTAATAGAGTCGCACGGTCTCGATGAACCAGAGGGCCGCGTCGACGGTGTTGTATTCGGGCGGTGCGCCGCTGTCCGGAAAGCGGTTTGGCAGCATGCCATGATCGATGAAGCGCGCGAAGGTTTGCAGGATCGCGCGCGCGAGGTCGACGCGTCCCGTGCAAAGCGCGAGTCCGGGGAGAGCGATCATCGTATCGCGTCCCCAATCGCCGAACCAGTGGTACCCGGCGATGATGGTCGATCCCGGCACACCGTCGACCGAGCGCGCGACGATGAACGCGTCGGCCGCGAGAACGAGCCGCTCGATCCATTGCGGCGCGTTAACGATTTTCGGATTGGCTTCGCGCCAGCGCTCAAGCAGTTCGCTCTCTCGTAGATGCGGGTTGCGTGCAGCAGGTAGGCTGGAGTCGAGCGACGCGCTGATTCGTAGCGTGCCACCGGGGGGCAAGTGCGCGCGAATCGTCACCGCGTGATAGAGATCCTCGCGATCGTCGAGACCTCGCTGCGCTTCGGCGTCGTAGCGAAAGCCGTAGTACCACTGCGTGCCTTCCTCGAATTGCGCGTCCGGCGCGCGCAAATACCACGGCGTGCCCCCGCCCAAGCGCACGGTGACCAGCTCGCCATCGATGTGCGCGACGTTTGCGACATCGTACGCCGTGGTGAGCGCGTGGTAGTCGCGATCGTTGACGTAGGCTTTGAGCGTAAGGTCGACCGGTGCGCTCGCGTCGCGTAGCGTCCATTCGATATGCGAGGTGTGAGCGCCGTACTCCATCCAGATCCGCCGCTCGAGGAGCGCGTCGGCGACGGCGTAGGTCCAGACGGGGACGCCGCCCTCGAGCAAAAAATCGACGATCGTCACGTCGCCGTGCGGCGCGAGCGTCCCGTCGAGCCAGCGATTTGCCGACAAATCGGTATGCCGGCCGCAGTACTCAACCGACGTATCGAGTTTGGAAAAAAGCACCCGCCGTCCCAGCGGCGGGTCGAGCGCGGCGACGAGCAGCCCGTGGTAGCGTCGCGTCAGCGCGTCACTGCGCGTGCCGGATGCATAGCTGCCCAAGCCGTTCGCGCAGAGCCACTCCCGCGTCATTGCATCGGCGCCCAGCGTTGTACAAAAAAGACACTCGGACGACCGACGCGCCGAAGCAGATATCCGCGCACGGCGACCGTGCCGGCCGGCGCGTTGAGAAGCCGCCGTCCAAGCGGAATTGTCCCGGTTGCATCGGTCAGCATACCTTTGGTCGGGTCGAGCGTTCCGGCGATCGTCACCGTGTCGCCTTGCTTGAGCTTCTCGAGAGCCGTAACCGGAATGGGATCGATGAAGCGCACCTTTGTGCTCGCCTCGGGCGTAACGCCTTGGCCCAGGAGCCGTGCGCGCACCGTGTACGTCCCAGGGCTCGGCGCCGAACCGTCGGATTCGGTTCCATTCCAGATGTAGACGACGAGCACGCTTGGTCCCGGCACGAACTGCCGAGTGTGCACCGGAAAGGTCGCTTCAACCGGAACGTCGGTAGAGTTTTTCCAGATGACGTCATCGCCGCGCAGCACTTCGATTTCGTACTCGGGCGGTTGCGCGAACTTCACAACGGCCGGTGCGGTCGCGGTGTTGTGCGTCGCCACTTCGATCGAAACGCCGTCGAGCAAATCGAAGCTGGTCTGCCGTAATTGCAGCGAGAGCGTCAGCGCAGCAAGCGCGAGCATCTTAGAGTGGCCTCCCTGTCGCTTCTCCGGCGATCCAAACCGACTTCAACCCAAGTGGTGCCGATACCGGCCGCTCGTAGGTCGCGGTATCGACGAATTCAGCCGCGTCGAAAAGGACCAGATCGGCCGGCGCATCCGGGCGAAGTTCCCCCCGGCCATCGAGTCCGAAGGCCCGGGCCGCAAGGCCCGTCATCCGATGGATCGCCTCCTCGAGCGCGAGCGTGCGGCGTTGCCGGACGAAACGTCCGATCACGCGGGGAAAGGTTCCAAATGCTCGCGGGTGCACGAGACCATAACGTTCGTCGTTGAAGGAAAGTGCCTGCGTGCTTGTGCCGATCGTGCAGAATCCGGCGGAGAGTACGGTCGAAACATCCTCTTCATTCATGCAGAAATAAAAAGCGCGAGCGCGATCGCCGTCGAGCCGTGCGAATTCGATCGCGGCGCGCGCGGGCAGCAGCCGCATCTGTCGCGCGATTTCGTCGAAGCGCATCCCGCACCACGCATAACGTTCCTCGCTCGAAACTTCGGCCAGCATGAGGTCGTGCCAAATGTCGCCAAGGCGCGCCGTCATTTCGAGTGCGGCAGCGGCCGCGACGCTTTCGTCGTCGTAGTCATCGATATCGAGTGACGGCGGGAGCAGCTCGCGTAGCTCGATCCACGTCGCGGTGTATGGATAGACGTCGCACGTGATATCCATTCCGCGCGACCGCGCACGCTCGATGCGCTCGAGCGCGCGATCGACCGTACCCCAGCGCTCGCGGCCTTCAACGTGCAGATGTTCGATGTGCAGCGGCGCATCCGCGCGGCGCGCGGCATCGATGGCTTCATCCAAGGCGGCGTGGAGTTCGCGTCCGTAGTCGCGCAGACGCACGATCGCGCGCGTTGGCGCCGGCTGCTCTGTAAAGATTTCGCTCGTGACGCCTTGGGCCGTCTTCGAGTCGGGGCGAGGAAGCGAGCGTCCGCTCAAACCGGCGTAGGCGCACGTGTCGATGAACCCCGGCGCCAGGATTGCGCCTCGTGCATCGACGCGGCGCGGCGCGTCTACCTCGCTACAATCGCCGATTCGCGCTATCTGGTTACCCGCAATTGCAAGATCGGTGGAGAAGCGTGGACGACTGGTACCGTCAATAATCGTGCCGCCCGCGATGACCGTCGAAATCATTGTAGAAACTCCTGGGTTTAGCGAGCGGGCGTATGGGCATATGTAGGGTCGTATCCTTTTCTACATGGAGGGATGAAACCCAGATGTCGATCCAAGAGGAACCGCAAGGCGGTATGAGTGTTCGTGAAGCCGGTCGCCGCGGCGGTGAACGAGTCAAAGCGAAGTACGGAACCGAGTTTTATGAAGAAATCGGTCGCAAGGGCGGCGAGGCAACGAAAACCAAGTACGGCCCGTCCTTCTACGAAGTCATCGGTCAAAAAGGCGGTCAGAAACCAAAGCGCAAGTCGTAGTTCGCTATGGTAGGGAAAAAAAGCGGCGAGGACGATGCCTCCAAGGAAATGTCGGTTCGCGAAGCCGGCAAAAAAGGCGGCGACACCGTACGCGATCGCTATGGCTCCACCTTTTACGAAGAAATAGGTCGTAAAGGTGGTAAAGCCACGCGCGATCGTCACGGTGTCGAGTTTTATGAGACCATCGGACAAAAAGGCGGCAAGGTCGTAAAGGAAAAATACGGCCCGGATTTTTACGAGACCATCGGTCATAAGGGCGGCCAGAAGGTCAAAAAATTAATCGCCGAAGCGAAGAAAAAACGCAGCGACGACGAGCAGTCTGAAAAAGGCTAGTTACACGCGCCTTGCGCGATCAGTCGCCGCGCTTCGGCATCCACATCCTTCGGATTCACATTTCCGTCGGGTTGTAAGGTCATCGCCAGTTTCGTTTTCGTCGTCCACGCGACCCCATCGATTTTGTAGTGCGCGATCGTGCAGGGCGTGAATGTGATGTCTTGGCCGTGCAAAAAGAGCAGCGTGAAGTTCTGCTTAGGCCATTCCGAGAGCAACATCGCCTGACTCCCGAATTGATACTCGAAAGCGATCCCACGGTGATCGGGCGTGTCGAGATCGCCGAGCGGTGGAATCACCGCAATTTTTAGGATCTGCCGATGTGGGACCCACGGCCGGTAATTGATTTTGGTCACGGCCTGTTCAAGCGGCATCACGATCCCGCGATCGTCGATCAACATGGGGGGCAGGGACGGCTGAGCCGGGGCGCTGCTCTTGTGGGCGCAGGCGGCGACGGCAAGGACGACCGCACAGGCAAATACCAGGCGTAGGCAGCGCATGATTTATCTATCGGCCAACCGAGCAAGCGTCTCAAGCGTGCCTAGGTCTTGACCTCCGTGCTGCCCTGGATCGCGCCAAAGTGGATCTGATCTTTGCCGAAATCGATCGTCACCGAGCTGAATTCGAGCGTGTGCGCCTCACTGTGGAGATAGCTCGGGTGCGGCATCAAGAGCAGCTTTGTGCCGTTGGTCCACTGCACCAGATCCGTGTCGAATGAGCGCTTAAGCGGATCGCTGATCACGACCACGGTAACCTTCCCGAGCGCCGTGAAATTGAGCGACATCGTGTCGACGCTGATCCGCTGCGCGGTAATCTTCAAGTACGGCTTGCCGTGCCGGAACACGACACCGTCGTGCACGCCGTCCACCGTACCCGTGGTTCCGTCGGGCGAAAGCTGCGCGTCGTGATAATCGAAACTCCACGCCTTGGTGACGATGCGACTGCCCTGCACGCGACCGCCTCGCAGGGTAATGCCCATCTGATCGTTGGGAAGCGGCGGCGTTCCGATGCCGGCAAGAATCACTTCGACGATCACCCAAATTGCGACCGCAGCCCCGCCGGCTGCTGCGATCCAGCGCCACCGAATCCGTCGCTTCATTGCGCTTGCCCGCGCCTGCCCGGCAGGGTGAGGAGCAGTACGTACAGCGCAATGAGCGCAATCCAGATTCGCGTCGGACCGATGCGCGCGAAGGGTGAACCCACGGCGGGTCCCACGTTGCCGCTTACATTTTCTTGCACGTCGAGCGGAAGACGTGCTTGCCACGTCCCATCCGGCGCAATGATGCCGCTAATGCCCGTCGCGGCTGCGCGCACGACATATTCACCGGATTCGATCGCGCGCATCTGCGCGATCTGGGCGTGCTGATACGGACCTGACGAGGTACCGAACCAGGCGTCATCGGTTGAGACTACCAGCACTTGGGCGCCATCGCGCACTTCATCGTAGGCGAGATCACCGAACGCCGACTCCCAACAGATGAGCGTACCGATCGTAAAGCCTGCACTCGTGGGAAAGACGCCGGTTCCGTCGCCTTGCGAGAATCCGCCGTTGAGCGACCCCACGTACGGAAGCCACCACAAAAAGTTCTTGCCGGGAAAATGTTCGGCAAACGGCACGAGCTGTCGCTTGTCGTAAACGCCGCTCACTCCTGCGGGCGTAAAGAGGTACAATGCATTGTAGTATTGACTCCGCGCAACGTTAATGCTGCCGGCAACAATCGTCGCATTCGCTTGCGCGGCCAGAGTGGTAAAGCGCTCAAGAAGCTGCGAATCCTGGTTCAAGCCTGCGCCTCTCAACGCGATGACCGTTTCCGGCCACACGATCAAACGAGGATGCAGAGCAATCGCCGAGCGGGTCATCGCGGTGTAGACGGCAATGGCGCGCTCGAGAGATCCGGGTTGCCACTTGAGCGACTGCGCGATGTTGCCTTGAACGGCGACCACCGGTATGCGCGGCGTGGGTGCATAGCGAGCCGGCCACGCAAACCAGGCTGCACATGCCGCAATCGCTACGACCGCGACGCTCGCGACGAACGTGCGCCACGTGCGTGTGCGTACGCCGTACGCCGCGTACGCACCGAGAGCAAAGAGCACGAACGTTAAACCGCTCGTCCCGATGAATGCACCGAGTGCGCGCAACGGGGTGTCGACCTGCGTAACGCCCAGCTGTGCGAAAGGGACACCAAACTCGCCGATCGAGCGCAACCATTCGGTGATTGCGAATGCAAGCGCGGCCGCCAACGGAACGAACGCGGCTGCAACGCGGCGGCTTGCAATCGACGTCATGATGCCGGCCAGCGCGATTGCAAGCCCCTCAAGCGCTGCGCCCGCGATTACGGCTGCGTAAGCAAGGGGACCAACGACGGTCACAATCGTTGTGCTCCACCACCAAAACGAAATCGTGAAAAAGACGATTCCACAGAGCCATCCCAGGTAGAATGCGCGTTTCCAGGATGCACGTTGCCACGTCCAGAAAAGCGCCCCTGCGCCAAGCGGTGCCGCCCATGCAAATCCTGCGCGCGGAAACGCCAGCGCGAACAGCAGGCCGGAGAGCACCGAGATCAATGCGGCGCGGAGGCGTTCTGAGGAAAGCATGATTCGTAGAGTCAGTTTCGTTACGGGTTCGGCGGCAGCACTCATTGCTTCAGCGTGTGGCAGACAAGTGACGCCCAACCGCGTCGGCGTCGGCCCCGGCGGCCTGCAGTCGGGCTTCATGAGCGTGAAGTTCCGCGTCCAGAGCGCATTCAACTTCTCGAGCGACTCGTACGCCATCGTCTTTAACACGTCGGGGAGCGGCCAGACCCCCTGGCCTCAGACGTTCAGCAATAATTTTGCCGGTTATTCGATGTCCATCGTCGTCGGCGGCGTGGGCGGCGCGGTTCAGGCACAGGCATATTTTTACTATCGGCCCAACACCACCGCGCAAATTCCCGTCTTGTATCCAATCGGTGCGACGCCGCAGCAACTGATCTTTCAGCCGAACACAAACGGCCAAGGAACCGAATTTACGGTCATCTTCGATCGCGTGCTCGCGCTGTTCAGTGCGACGACAAGCCCGACGCCTAGCCCTTCGGCTTCGGCGTCAACGAGCCCGAGTGCAAGTCCCAGCACGAGTCCGAGCCCCTCGCCGACAAGCTCGGGCGTGACGGTTTCAAACCTTTGGAATTTCAATTTCTTCGTGCTTCAGGGACAACAGACGGGCTATCAGCCGCAGGGAACGATCATCGATTCGCTCGGCGCCGGCGGCCCGAACGACAATACGTACGCCTCGCCGCAGCTCGACGTATCGACCTCGTTCGATACCGGTGCATTTTACGTGCAGACCGGCAACCATCCGTCGATCCCCGACGCGCTGGCCGGCGGCGACATCGCTAATAATCCCTAGCTTCTATCTAGAAGTTAAACGTTGTTGGGATCAACGGGCCGCCTGAGCCGAGTGCGAAGGTTGCGCCTTGCGTCGGGAAGGCCAGAATGTTGATCTGCACCGTCACGAGTTTCTGTGACTGGTTGTACAACGCCAGCAGCTGATAGCAGTCCCCGATCGTGTGCGTGATGTACAGCACCTTCTGTTGGAGGGCCGCATGGCTTTGCCAATCGATCGTGGTGACGAACTGTGCCGTCGTATTGCGCCCGATTGGAGTTGAAAGCTGCAGGTTCGTCTCTTCGAAACCTGCGCCCGGTCCGGGGATGAATGAGCCGCCGATCAGCAAGATCGAACGTTGCGATGGCTGCACGCTGAGCTGGTAGCTCACCGGTTGCGCCTGCGCGTCGAAATTCGTGGCAAAGCCGAGGGCAAGGTTGTAGGTATTCCCGTTGAGCACGCGCACCAGATCTTGCGCGTTCTTGGTGTTCGTTCCCGGGAACTGATCGAGCGTGTAGAACGGCACGGATTGCGGTCCGTTGTAGTTCTCTTCGCTGTACGTCAGCGTATTGACGAAGTGCTGGCTGATGGGCGTCGTCAGCGACGCTTGTTGCTGGATCGACGCCTTGAGGTCGCCCGTGCTGTACGCGTACTGATTAATATTCACGGTGCCTTGAAAATCGCTGCCCCAAAACTGCGCGATCTCGGGGCCAAGCACAAACGCCATATTCGCGCGGCTGGCCGAGAAGTCGTCCGCGGGCTCGCTGTATTGGCCGATCGTGAAGTTCGCCGATGTTGGAATCCAAAAGTGTGGAAAGAACTTGTACGGGCGGATCTGGAGCTGGGGAATCTCGTCGTCGCCGTAAGGCTCCGCCGCCAGCGTCTTGTTGTAGGTGAGCTGGTAGTCTTCGCCCGGCGTCACCCAGTGCAACAAATCGTTGACCGTCGCCGTTGAGTTCGTCGAGGCCACGCCGCCGAAGTTGGAGCTGCTGCTAGACAGCGAAAAGTTGAACGCGTTGCTTAGCTTTGAGTTGAACTGATCGTTGTCGGTAAAGGTGATGCTGTTGCTGCTGGATTGAGACCCGACCGCGCTGCGGCTGAAACCGTATTGCTGCGACGTGTGCGCCGTCTGATGCGCAACGGTAGCGTTGAGGCTGGTGTTGGCGGGCAGGTCGGTGTACGGGCCGTAGTTCGATTGATAGCCTAGCGCGAAGTTCGCGCGCAACGTTTTAGAGATGTTCTCGGTTTCATTGAAGGTCAAATTGTCGGTTGTCGCATCGACGCGTTTGTCGTGGATCTCGTAAAAGTTCACGTTGGCGCTGCGCCGGCCGTTCTTCTTGGTGTAGAACGCGACGTAACCCAAGCCGAGACCGACTTTGGTGAAGAAGTTCACCACGTAGTAGCCGTAAAAGTATTGATCCTTGCCGAACGTGATGCGCGTCTTGATCCAGTAGCCTTCGTACTGATCGTAACCAATGTCGGGAAAGTACTTCGGCCGCTGATTCGGATTGTCGATCGTGCGTAGCGGAATCACGACTTTGGGAAGGAAGAATACCGCCGCCGCGCCGAGCCACAGAATCGCTTGGTAGATGACGATCTTATCGCCCGGATAAATGTCCATGTTGCGGCCCGTGATGTGGTAGCCGCCGCGCTGATGCTCGCACGTCGTGACCGACGGCGCGAGCCCGTGCCCGATCCCCTCGGCGTCGGTGTGCAGATCCTTGGCCCCAAAGTGCACCAGGCCAACGTTCACCCCTTCGGAGCTGGTGCCGCGACCGTTGGTAAGGATGGCGGTTTGATCGATGGTATCGAACGAGATCTTGTCGGCCTCGAGGACCGAATCTTTGGCGTGATTGATGATGAACGGATGGCCGGTGATCGTCACCGTGCGCAGGCCGTCGTAATGCGCGTCATCGCCGACGATCTCTTCGGCGCCGTAGAGAATGTGCACGTTCCCCGAAGCATCGCCGGGTTGTCCGGGTCCGGTGTTGCCCGAAACTTTGTCGGCAAGCACCGCGATGTAGTTCGGTTTGAGTTTTGGAGCGCCGGACGGTACGGGACTCGGGGTGGGAGCCACGTGCCCCGCAGGCGTGATTGCCGGGGGCGTGCTGCCGCCGCGGGTAACGAACACCGGCTGATTTTGATCGAACGGATTCGGCGTCGCCGTCGGGACCGGTGGCGGCGCTAACGGTGAGCCGCTCGGGAAAGGCGTCGCAATTAGCGTTGTCGTTGAGTTGCCGCGCGGGGCGAATGACGGCGTGGGTTGCGGCGATGCGCTGGACGATGCGCTCGGCGACGGGGATGGCTCGTTGAACTGAGCAACATAGCGGCTGCCCTCGGGTTCCTGCGATTTTCCGACTTCTTGCGCAAACAGTTTGGCCTCGTGCACGGCACAAGACTGATGGTTGAGTAAGCCGAGCACGCGGTCGTTGCTGTCGACGGTCTGGGCTCGCGCGGGCAGGTACGTCGCGAAAAGAGCGACGAGGCACGCTATCGCCGCAGCACCTCGTCGGCCCGAAGGTCTCGAGCTCACGCCGTCAGTGTTCTTCTAACCAGAGCAAAGCGATGCCGGTAAGACCCATGATGATGTTCGGCAGCCAAGCCGCGAAGACCGGATCGATCTTTCCGTTGCGCCCTAGCGCGGCCGCCGCCGACGTCATCAAGAAATACACGAAGAACGCGAGGATCGCCATGGCGACGCCCAGCGTTCGTCCACGTTTGCCGAAACGCATCGCGAGCGGAATCGCCAGCACGACGCCGATGAAGGACGCGAACGGCCACGCCAGTTTATTGGCAAGATTGACTTGGAGGCTCCCCAGCGCAGACCCGCCGATACCCTGTTGTTGCAGCGACTTGACCTGTGCCGAGAGATTCTTGCTCGACATGGCCCACGGATCCGAGTTCTGCGTGCTCATGAATTGCGCGGCGGTTTCGGCGAGCGGAAGTCCGATCAAAATTTCCTTGACGCGCTGCTGACTGGTCATGAAACCATCGAGGTTGTAGCGCGTATCGATCACGTCGTGCAGTGCGAGCTGCGTGTTCTCGACGGTTGCCGTCTTGGCTTGCAGCGTCTCCGAGAAAACGCCGTAACGAGCGAGTTTGAAGACCTGTACGCCCTGCATCGTCTTGTTATCGGGCTCGACTTGGTTCACGTAGAACACGTTGCCGTTATCGGGATCCTTGCGGAAGAACTGCGGCTCGACCGGGAGCGAGTCGGTGTGATAGATGATTTGGTAGAACGTGCGCGTGGAAATGTCGACCGAGGCAGGAGCGACATATTCGTTCATGGCGTACGCGATCACAAACATCACAAAACCGAAGAGCAGCGGCGTGAGTGCGATGCGCCACACCGGGATCCCGGATGTGCGCATCGCCGTGACCTCGTTGTCGCCCATGACGCGTCCCATCGCGAGTAATCCGGCGAACAGCGACGCAAACGGGAACGCCATCGGGATCGCTTGCGGCACGCGGAAGATCACAAAGCGCAACACCAAAAAGAACGGCGCGTGCTGATTGATGATGTAGTCTGCCGCCACGAAAAAGATGTTGAGCGCCCAGAAGATCAGATATGCGAAGAAAGCAAAAAGAAACGGCCCTGCCATTTCGCGCAGCAAATAGCGGTCCAGAATCGGCACGCGCCATTCCGCAAAATCGATTGCGGGGTGCGGCCGGCGTTCGGTGAGCGTCGCCATGAATGATCCGGAGCTAGAAGCTCCGATAGGCCGAAATCACGCGAGCGACATACGCCTGCGTTTCCGGATAGGGCGGAACGCCGTGATAACGGTCGACCGCACCGGGCCCCGCGTTGTATGCCGCAACGGCCAGTGTCGCGTTGCCGTGATAGCGGTCGAGCAACTGCTTGAGATAGCCCGCGCCGCACCGGACATTTTGATTCGGATCGAACGAGTCCGAGATGCCGCAACCGGCCGCGGTGCCGGGCATGAGCTGCATCAGTCCTTGCGCGCCCGCTACGCTAATCGCCGAGGGATCGCCCGCGGACTCGGCCATCATCACCGCGAGAACCAGTCCCTGGGGGACACCGGTCGTAAAGGAGGCCTCGCTTACCAGCGAACTGATTTGCAGCGAGTCGAGGGAACGTGGCGCATACGGAAGATACCCCCCGCCACCACATCCGTAGAGCAGGCTCAAGAGGCCGAGCATCCCGAGCAGCGCTTTCATCGCTCTGCCATGTTCTCCGGGGGCAAGCCTCGGCCTCTCATAGCCGTACCAGGCTTACATTAGACGAGCGTAAAGTTTAGCTCGCCCAGCTTCGAAATTTTGGTCGTCACACGATCGCCGGCTTTGAGCCAGACCTGCTTGTCCTTCGGGTAACCGAGGATCACGCCGCTCGGCGTCCCAGAAAAGATGATGTCGCCCGGTCGCAAGGTGATGAACTCGGACATGTAGCTGATGATCTTGGCGCATGAGAAGATCATCTCCGACGTGTTCATGTCTTGACGCGGCGTCGTCTCGTCGTTGACGAACGTCTGGATTTGCAGCGACTGCGGGTCGCCGACTTGATCGGCGGTCACTAACCACGGCCCCAACGGCGCGAACTGATCGGGCGTCTTGCCCGTCATCCATTGCGACACGCGCAGCTGTGCGTCGCGGGCGCTAAAGTCGTTGCCGCACGCGTAACCGAACACGTAGGAAAGCGCGTCCGCCTCGGAAACGTTGCGTGCTTCTTTACCCATGAAGATGACGAGTTCGGACTCATAATCGAATTGCACGAGCGGCAGCGACGAGACCATGACCGTTCCCTTGTGGCGGTTCAACGACGTATTGTATTTGTTGAAGAGATCGGGGTACGGCTGCGGCTTCATGTTGGTTTCGGCCAAGTGCGCGCGATAGTTCAAACCGACGCACAGGATTTTTTCCGGCGTGGAAACCAGCGGCCCGTATTGCACCGATGATTCGCTGCGAATCGAACCGGCGGGCGCATGGGCTGCGATGCGGTGCAGCGCGGCGACATTGCCGCGTCCGCAGACGACGTCTTCGACGGTGTGCGGAGCGTTGGAAACACCCATCGCCTTGGCCGCGCGCGAGACGTCGATAATGCCGCTTGGGGTGCGAATACCCACATGATCGACCTTGCCGTCGCGCAGCGTCGTAAAGGTCAGACCGTTGACCGATGCGGGCGCTGCCCCGGCGGGACTGAGCGACGTTGCCGATCCGGCCGCAACGGCAGCCACCGACCCGGCAAGAAAACCTTTGCGTGAAACTTCCATAGCAAACACTTCCTTCTACTGTTGTTGCGGCGCCGGCGTTGACACCAGCGTCAAGGTGCTCGGATCGAGTTGGTAGTTACCGGCGTCGACGAAATTGTTCGGGAATGCGCAGATAACGCTGTCGCCGGGACCCCAGATGACGACGAGATTGGGCGGACCGCACGGCGTCTGCGTCAGCTGGTAGTTCTGCAGTAGTTGCGCGCCGGGCGTAAGCGGTTGGATCTGGTATGACGGATAGATCTGTTGATCTTGGTAGTCGATGATCGATCCGTAGAGGAGCGCGCCGGTGAGGGCACCGAGTGCGAACGGACCCCAGAATCCACCACCCCAATAAATCGGCGCCGGATACCACACGCGACCGTGATTCCAGCCGTAATGACCCCAGTGATTCGGATTGGTGACCACCACTCCGCGATAGTTCGGCGAACTCGTTTGCGGGGGCCGATATGCCGTCCGGCCGCCCTGCGGCGCAACGGGGCGCGACCCGGGCGGCATCGGACGCGCGGCGGGCGGTGCGATCGGGTGCGCCGGATAGGCCGGCGCGGGACGCGCGGCGGGATCGTGCGGAAAGCTAAAGCCGGGCTGTTGCACCGGACGCGGCGGCGGAGCGGCCGGGCGTGGGGGCGGAGCGGCTGCTCGCGGCGCAGCCGAGTAATGACCGCCACCGCCGCCGCCATGCTGAGCAAGTGCCGGCAGTTGCATCGAAGCAGCGAGTGCAATTGCGAGAGCAACGCGGAGGGAGCGTTTCATTCTTTCACCTCATCGACGTCGCCGCGCACGGTTATGTAGGTGCCGTGTTTGGTTCGTATCGCGACTAGCAAATGGTGCGCTCCCAGCAGTTGAGATGAGTACGGTACGTGGTGACCTTCGCTCGAAAAGTTCATGTAGATGGTGCCGCGCTCTACTGCAATCGGCCGCTTGGCGCCGGACTGATGCAGCGTGATCGCATAGGGCAGGCAGCGCACCAAGCTGTTCGCGTCGGAGCAGGCTGCGGTGGTGATCTCGAGCACGCCCTTTCCGTCGGCGCTGTGCAGCCACAGCGTCTGTCCGTTCCAGCGCATGGCGGTCTGCGGGTACTCGCGCACCGAACCGTCGCTCTGCTGAACCCTCACCAGGCCGTTTGCCCAGGCGGGCGAGCCAAGAGCGAGGCCTGCGAGCAACGCGCCGAGCGCGAGCGCGACAATCGCCTTCTTCTGAATGCTCATGCGTACTGATTCGCTACCTTGCCTCGTCGTACTTGCGACGGATGTCCGCCAAATTGACGGTCGTCGGCGGGAGCTTCATGTCGAGAGAATCGAGCGTCTCGACCACGATTTTCGAAATGGCAAGGTTGCGAAACCACTTGTGGTCTGAAGGAATCACGAACCACGGCGCGTGCGGCGTGCTGGTCTTTGCAAACACCTCTTCGTACGCCCGCAGATACTCCGCGAAGTACGAACGCTCGGTGTAGTCGGCCTCGCTGATCTTCCACTGCCGTAACGGATCGTCGAGCCGCGCCTTGAAGCGCTTGAGCTGCTCTTCCTTGCTGATGTGCAAGTAGAATTTGAGGACCGTGGTGCCCGCCTGCGTGAGATCTTTCTCAAACGCGTTGATCAACTCGTAGCGTTTGGACCACACGCTCTCCGGGACGAGATTGTGGACGCGCACGATCAGCACGTCTTCATAGTGTGATCGGTTGAAGATCACGATCTCGCCGCGTTCCGGCGCGGGAATGTGCGCGCGCCACAGGAAGTCGTGCGCCGCCTCTTCGCGCGAGGGCTCTTTGAACGAATGTACGCGCGCGCCTTGCGGATTGAGGCCGCGAAAGACGTGACTGATCGTCCCGTCCTTGCCCGCGGCGTCGAGCCCTTGCAGCACGATCAGGAGCGAGCGCGCATTTCCGGCATAGAGCAGATACTGGAGGTCGGACAGCTTCCCGATGTCGCGCTCCATATCGTCCGCGGCGTCCGCCTTGTTCTTGTGCTCGTCCTTGGCGGCGGGATCGATCGAGGCGAGATCGACGCGGCTGCCCGGCTCGACGACGAAGTTCTTGCGGTAGTTCAACTAGGCGGGAATTTCGACCGGTTCGAGTTGCGCGGTTTCGGCTTCCGTATAAATGCGCGAGCGCGTCAAGAACCTCACGCCCTCCCCGTTCTCGAGCGAGAACATGCCGCCGCGTCCGGGCACGACGTCGATGATCAACTTGGTGTGCTTCCAGTATTCGAACTGCGACGCACTCATGTAAAACGGCGCGCCGCCGATCTCGCCGAGTTTCACGTCGGAGCCGCCGACCAGAAATTCGCCGAGCGGAAAGCACATCGGGCTGCTGCCGTCGCAGCATCCGCCGGATTGATGGAACATGACGGGACCGTGCTTTGCCCGCAGCGACTCGATAAGCTCGAGCGCTGCGGGCGTTGCGTCCACGCGAGTTACGGGCACTAGAAGAATCCGAGCTTCTTCGGGCTGTAGCTGACCAGCACGTTCTTGGTCTGCTGATAGTGATCGAGCATCATCTTGTGGTTCTCGCGTCCGACGCCGGATTGCTTGTACCCGCCGAAGGCAGCGTGCGCGGGATACGCGTGGTAGCAGTTGGTCCACACGCGACCGGCCTGAATGCCGCGGCCCATCCGGTACGCGACGTTGATGTCGCGCGTCCAGACGCCCGCGCCTAGACCGTAGAGCGTGTCGTTGGCGAGCTTGAGCGCATCGGCTTCATCCTTGAATGTCGTAACGGAGACGACCGGTCCGAATATTTCTTCCTGGAAGATGCGCATCTTATTGTTGCCCGCGAAGACCGTTGGTTCGACGTAATAGCCGTCTTTGAGCTGGCCGTTGATCTTGGCGCGCTCGCCGCCGATGAGGACTTTCGCGCCCTCTTGCTTGCCGATGTCGAGATAGGAAAGAATCTTTTCCATCTGCTCGCTTGAGGCTTGTGCACCGACCATCGTTGTGGGATCCAGCGGATTGCCCTGTTTGATCGCCTTCACGCGCTCGAGCGCGCGCTGCATGAACTTGTCGTAGATCGATTCTTGCACGAGCGCGCGCGACGGGCAGGTGCAAACCTCGCCCTGGTTGAGCGCAAACATCGTGAAGCCTTCGAGGGCTTTATCGAAGAAGTCGTCGTCCTGCGCAAGCACGTCCGCAAAGAAGATGTTCGGCGATTTTCCGCCCAATTCGAGCGTGACCGGAATCAAGTTTTGCGATGCGTACTGCATGATCAAACGGCCGGTGGTCGTCTCGCCGGTGAACGCGATCTTTGCGACGCGCGGATTCGAGGCGAGCGGCTTGCCGGCTTCCAAGCCGAATCCGCTCACGACGTTGAGCACGCCGGGCGGCAAGAGGTCGGCGACGATATCGAGCCAGACCATGATCGATGCCGGCGTTTGTTCGGCTGGTTTAAGGACGACACAGTTGCCCGCGGCGAGCGCGGGTGCAAGCTTCCAGGTTGCCATCAGAATCGGGAAGTTCCACGGGATGATTTGCCCGACGACGCCGAGCGGTTCGTGGAAGTGGTAGGCGATCGTGTCGTGATCGATCTCGGAGATGCCGCCTTCCTGTGCGCGGATCGCGGCAGCGAAATAGCGGAAGTGATCGATGGCTAGCGGGATGTCGGCCGCGGTGCTTTCGCGGATCGGCTTGCCGTTGTCGATGGTTTCGGCCAGCGCGAGTTTCGCGAGGTTGGCTTCCATGCGGTCGGCGATTTTGTTGAGAATCGTTGCACGCTCGGTGGCAGAGGTTTTGCCCCACGCGTCTTTTGCTGCGTGCGCCGCGTCTAGCGCAAGTTCAATATCTTCCGCCGTAGAGCGCGCGACTTCGGTGAACGGATGGCCCACGATCGGGCTCACGTTTGCGAAGTACTGCCCCTTGACCGGCGGCACGAACTTGCCCCCGATAAAATTGTCGTAGCGTTTCTTGAACGGGGAGTCGATACCAAGTTTGCTGAGATCGTAGAGATCTTGCTTTTCGAGCGTTGTCGTCATGCTAAATGTTCTCCCGTCAATTTTCAAAGTGCCCACCGATCATAGCACCGCAAAGAGACGCGGGGATGCGTGCTTGACAAATGCAGCACCGAGTTTGGTGAGTAGCAGGAGCGAGCCGCCGACCGGGCAATGATCCTTTCCAAATGGCACGAATCGTTGCGCGTAATATGGAGGCCGTGCGCACGGCGCGCGGGCTTTCCCGGCGTGCGCTCGCCGAAGCGGCGGGCATTACCCGCCAAGCGGTAAGCGCGATCGAAGCCGGGCGGATGCAACCCGGCGTGGGAATCGCGCTGGCCCTTGCGCGCGTGTTGGGGGCGAGCGTCGAGGAGTTGTTTGCGGCCCCGGCCGATCCGCCGCCGCGCGCGTTCGAAAACGTCGCCCGCGAGTACCTTGCGCTCGAACCAACGCAAAGCGTGTTACCGGCAGTGCTCGTTGCGGGGTGCGATGTAACCACTGGATTGCTGGCGCGCCACGCGACGTTACGCGAGCGCGAGATGCGCGTGCTGTGGCTGCCGATGACCAACCGCGCTGCGCTCGAGGAGCTGCGCCGTGGCCGCGTGGACGCGGCCGTGCTGCACGGCGCGTCGAAATCGCGTGCCGCGGGCGACGAGTATGAACGCTTCGAGCTCGCCAAGACCGAGGAAGGCTGGCTGCTCGCGCGCGGTAATCCGCTGCGCGTGCGCGGCGCTGCCGATCTCGCGCGTCGTGGCGTGCGCCTGGTGAATCGGCCGGCAGGCGCCGGCGCGCGACAGCTGATCGACGAGCAGTTCCGCCGCGCTCAACTCGATCCGCAGGGGGTTGCCGGCTACGATCGCGAGCTGCCCGGTCAGCTCGACGCGGGACGCGCAATCGCGCAGGGCTTCGCCGACGTTGCTGTCGGGATGGCCAGCATCGCGCGGATTTATGGACTCGATTTTATTCCGCTGCGCGAAGAGCGTTGCGTGCTGGTGGTTTCGCGCCGCGCGAGTCGCGCGCCCGAGATTCGCGTACTGCTTGATACGTTGCGCTCGCAGCCATATCGTCTCGACGTGCAAGCACTTGACGCTTATGACACGACTGCGATGGGAGAACAGATCGCGTGAATCGCCGCAATTGGATCGGAGCGACGTTCGGACTCGCCGGCATCGCATTGACGCCGAAAGCATTTGCGCAGGGGCTCACGCCGCTCGACGTAGCCTACGCCGGCTCGATGGGCTCGATGATGGAGGGACCGGTCAAAGCAGCCGTTGCCAAGACGCTCGGCATCGACATGCACGGGCGCGCACAGGGTTCGGATGCACTGGCGCAATTGATCGTGGGCGGAAGCATTCCCGTCGACGTCTTCGTCTCCGTGACGCCGGGCCCAATGACCACGGTGCTCAAAGCGGGTAAGGCGCTTCATGCTTTGCCGATCGCGCGCACCGAAATGGTTATCGCCTACAGCCCGAAGAGTGCGTTTGCAAGCGCGTTCGCAAACGCGGGCAAGCCTGGTGCGATGCCGTGGTATCAAATTCTGCAGCAGCCCGGCGTCCGTTTCGGGCGCACCGATCCCGCGACCGATCCGCAGGGCCGCAACATCATCTTCACCATGCAGCTTGCCGAAGCGTATTATAAACAGGCGGGCCTGGCGCAAAAAATTCTCGGCGATACGATCAATGCCGCGCAGATTTTCGCTGAGCCGACGGTTGAAGCGCGTTTGCAAAGCGGCGAGCTCGACGCAGCATCTGCTTACCGCATTCAACCCGGGCCATTCGGCTTGCCGTTCATTGCGCTCCCGGATGAGATCAATCTGGGCAATCAATCGATGCACGCAGGCTATGCGAGCGCGACGCTCGAGCTGGGCGGCAAGACCTACCATCCGCAAGCGCTCGTCTATTACGCCGCAACGATCGTAGGAGCGACGCACCCCGAAAAAGCCGCCGCCTTGGTGCAGTGGTTCTCGAGTCCCGAGGCGTTAGCGATCCTGCGCAAGTATGACTACGACCCGCCGGTCGGCGCGGCTGTTCTTTAAGTGAAGCGCTTTGGCGCGCTGCTTTTCGGACTCGCCCTGCTCTATCCGCTGGCGGGATTGTTCGCGCGCATCGGGCCATGGCGTTGGCAGAGCGGCGCAACGTTCGATGCGGTGCGCGTCTCGCTCGGGCTCACCGCGGTCGCGATGGTCATCGTCGTCGCACTGGGCACGCCGATGGCGCTTTACGTCGCGCGTTGCGCGCCGCGCGAGCGCGTGTGGTGGCAGGCCGTGTTGCTCGTCTCCGTGCTTTTGCCGCCGCTTGCGCTCGGAATTCTGCTTTCGCTTTCGTTCGGCGCGCATTTCGCCAATACGCCGTTGGCCTTTGTCGTTACGCAAGTCTATGTGAGCATCGGCTACTACGTACTGGGTGCCGTCGCTGCGCTGGACACCGTGCCGCGGTCGCTCGAAGTGCAGGCCGGGCTACTCGGGCACGATCCGTGGAGCGTCTTTTGGCGCGTGACGTATCCGATCGCACGCCTCGGATTCGCGGTCGCGTTAAGCCTTGCGTGGGTGCGCGCCCTGACCGAATTTGGTGCGATTCTCGTGACCGCGTACTATCCGGCCGGCATGCCGGTCGCGATCTGGACCAACCTGGAAAACTTTGGGTTGCCGGCCGTGATGCCGCTGCTGGTGATCTTTCTCGCGACCGCGCTGCCGCTGCCGTGGCTCGCTCACGTACTCGCACAGCGTAAAGCGCATGAAATACGCCATGCTTGACGCGCGCATTCAAAAGCGCCGCGAACAGTTTACGGTCGATGTCACCGTTCGTGTCGGCGCGGGAGAGGCGTGTGGATTATTTGGCGCGTCGGGCGCGGGAAAGAGTACGATCTTGGCGTGCATCGCGGGCGCGGAATTACCCGATGCCGGACACGTGACGCTCGACGACGTGACGCTCTTTCCGCCGCCGATGCCGCTACACCGCCGCCCGGTCGGCTATTTGACGCAAGATGCAAATCTGTTTCCGCATTTGCGCGTAGCGGAGAACGTGCGTTTTGGATTGACCAACGGCGCGCGCGACGGCGGCGACGCGTGGGTCGCGCAGTTGCGCGAACGTCTGCAGCTCGAACCGATTTGGAATGCGCCCGCGCACGCGATCTCCGGTGGACAGGCGCGCCGCGTTGCGCTCGCGCGAATGCTCGCGCGCCGTCCGCATCTGGTATTGCTCGACGAGCCGTTCTCCGGGCTCGATCGGCATCTGATTCGCGAACTGCTCGGCGCGATCGCGCAGTGGCAGCGCGAACTCGGCTTCACGATGCTGGTCGTCGATCATGAGGCGGCAGTGCTCGAACGGATCTGCCCGCGCGCCCTCGTCATCGAGCGCGGACGTATCGTGCAGGATGCCGCATGGGAGGCACTTCACGCGGCCCCGGCGACCACGTTGCTGGCGCAACTTCTCGCCCCGCTTTAGGCCGCAAGCGGCGCGAACGTTGCGCAATTCTCAGGTAGCGCGCAATCCGAAAGGTGCAATTGCGGCGCGACCGCAACAAGTGGCGAACGCTTTGGTCGTTCGTCGATTCACTTGGAGATTCCAATGATCCGTCGCCTTGCCGATTTCGTGCCGGCCGCGCTTGCGATGCTGTTTTTCACTGCCGCCGCCTCGTCACCGCCCCCCTCGCCGTCGCCAAGTTCATACGATACGTTCGTGAAGGGCGCGACCGTGAAGCCCGGTTTGATCCCGGTGATTGAAAAGGGCGGTAAGGTCTATCTGGAGATTGCACCGTCGCAGCTCGGCGCGGACTTTATTGAAACGGCCGTGCCGGCAACGGGCTTTGGCGGCTTTGGCCCCGCGCCGGGTGAGCCGTACATCGCTCCGGCGCGCATCCTGCGCTTCGAGCGATATGGTGACAACGTCGTGCTGCGCTGGCCGAACACATACGCAGTCGCCGCAAACGGTTCGGCGCAGCGCGTCGGCGTCGATCAGTCGTTGCCAAACTCGATCGTCGCTGTCGTGCCGATCGCAGCACAAGACGATTCGCACATCGTGATTCCCGCGGCGGCATTTCTCGGGGACGTGGGAAATCTCGCGGATGGCCTCCAGGACGCCACGAAAAATCCGGCGCACGCCTATCATCTCGATGCCGCCAAGTCGTTCTTTCTGGCAACCAAGGCATTTCCGCAAAACGACGTTTTGCGCATCGATCAGACCTGGACGTCAGCCAGCCCCGACCTCCTCGATAACGCGCCCGATCCACGAAGCCTCGAGGTGCGAATCACCTACAATGTGATCCAAGCGCCGAACGACGGGTATTTGTCGCGCCTATACGATCCGCGCGTGGGCTACTTCTCGCAGCCGCTGCTCGACTTCAGCAACGATACGCGACTGCAACGTTCCATCGACCCGATCATCCGCTGGAATTTCGGCGCGCGCACGTCGGGTGCGCCGGCGAACGCGTCCAACCCAGTCGTCTACTATCTCAGCAACGACATCCCGCTGGAATACCGTGAAACCGTTCGCAACGCGCTCTTGACGTGGAACGACGCCTTTGCCAAAGCCGGAATCTTGAATGCAATCCGGGTCGAGCAACAGCCCAGCGATCCGTCCTGGGACAGCGACGACATCCGGCACAACATGATCCGCTGGGTCGACACGAGCAACCCGGAATACGGTGCGCAGGCGTTGATCATCGACGATCCGCGCACCGGCGAAGAGATCAACGTCGGCGTGAACTTCGATGCCGCCGTGCCGATGCACGCGCGGCTGGCGTATAAGTATGCGGTGGCGCCGGCGCGCGGCTTGCCCGACTCCGCGGCTGCCGAAAACGCGTTTACGCAGGACTTACTTCGCTCAGTCGTGCTCCACGAGTCCGGTCACGACTTCGGGCTGCAGCACAACTTCATCGCGCATGAAGCTTATACGGCAAGCCAACTCCAAAGCAAGGTCTTTACCGCTCGCTACGGCATCGCGAGCTCGGTGATGGAATACGCACCAATCAATCTCTGGCCGCGAGGAACGCCGCAGGGCGCCTACGTGCAACTGGTGCTCGGGCCGTACGACTACTACGCGATCCACTACGGGTACGGCTTCATTCCAAATGCGGCGAATGCGGATCAAGAACTTCCGACGCTGCGCCGTTGGGCTTCGAACTGGACCAACCCTTGGTTGCGCTTTGCGAGCGATGAGGACGGGCGCGGATTCGCCGGCGGGCATTCTATCGATCCTCGCGCACTGACGTATAATCTCACGAACGATCCACTGGCCTGGTGCAAGACGCAGGCGTCGATGTACCATGCGCTGATGGATTCGGTGGACGCACGGTTCCCGGAACGCGGTATGCCGTATGACGAAGCCCGCGCAGCTTTCACGACCGACATGGGCGGTTATCTACGCTGCGTGTACGATCCGGTGCATACGATCGGCGGCGAGTATCTCTCGCGCGCGCAGCGCGGCGATCCGGGCGCAATCGCACCGTTGATGCCGGTGACGCTCGCGCAGGACCGCCAGGCCTGGGATCAGCTCGACGCCGGACTCTTCTCCGACGCGGCGTGGCGCTTCAATCCGCGGGTACTCGATACGCTGACCTACTCGGAGGTCAGCATACCCTTGATGAGCGCGCAATGGGCCTACGATCCGACGCCACACCACGGGGTCTCGATTTTGGGCGCCGTCGGTGCGGCGCAGCAATCGGCGCTCGCCGAACTCTTCTCGCCGGTTCGTCTGCAGCGCATCGACGAGTTCTCGTTGCGCTATTCTCCGGGGGCCACGATGACGCTCACCGATCTCTTCGACTGGACGCGCGCGGGAATCTTCGGCGACATTGCACGCGGCACGATCGTCCGCGAGGGACCGGTGCGGCGCAATCTGCAAACGATGTACGCGACGTTACTCGGGCAGATGGTCACCGCGCCGCGGTCCGGAACGCCGGGCGACGCACAGGCGCTCGCGCGTTTGCAACTCAACGATCTCCGGCATGACGCGACGGTGGCGCTTGGGCGCGCCGGTCTGGACGAGATGGCGCGCGCGCAATTGGAAGCCCTGCGATCGATCGCCGATCAGTATCTGTCCGCGCGCGCGATACTATCTGCCGGGGCCAAATAAGCATGTATTGCGCGGAGAGTCCGTGTGCCAGCGCGAAGATTTCGTGAAAGTCGGAGCTCTTGGCAGAATAGGTGACATTTCGCAATAGATTTGGTAGAACGTTGCTGTCGTGCCACAGGACTGGCAGCGTTGCGCAGAGCAGCCCTGGTGCATGGCAACGAACCTCGCACGGCGCGCCATGCGACTGCCCGGCCCGATCCATCCCGAAGGCGGAAACGCGATTTCCTTCGATTCGGGCTATGCGTTTCCGGGGATTTTTCCCGATCTAAGCGCCGCTGCGCTCGCGGCCCTGACCGTGTACCGCGGTGAATCGCTGCAGTACGGATCGCCGTTCGGCATGCACGCGATGCGCGAGTGGATCGCCGGCTACATGCGCAACGACGGCGTGCAGGCCGATGCGAACAACGTCCTGGTTGTCAACGGAGCGAAGCAAGGGCTGGACTTGATTTGCCGCGTTCTTACCGATGAGGGCGACGCGGTTGTTGTCACCGGACCGACGTACTTTACCGCGATCCCCATTTTCCGTAGCTTCGGCTTAGAATTCATCGAAGTGCCGCAGGATAGCGAAGGACTCGACGTTGCGATTCTTCGCGAACGCCTGGCGCAGCGCAACGCGGCCGGCAAAAAACCGCCGAAATTGATCTACGACGTTCCCGACTTTCACAACCCAAGCGGTATCACGATGTCGTTACAACGCCGCCACGCACTGCTCGAACTCGCGGCGGACGCGGGCATCGCGGTCGTCGAGGACAGCCCGTATCGAAAGCTACGCTTCGAGGGGGCGACCTTACCGTCGCTAAAGTCCCTCGATCGCAACGGGATCGTCTTAGCACTCGGCACCTTTTCAAAGCTCATGGCGCCAGGACTGCGAATCGGCTGGGTCTGCGGCGATCCCGACCTCCTTACCCGGATGGCGCGCCTCAAGAGCGACGGCGGAACGTCGCCGATGACGCAGCGCATCATTCTGGAATTCTTCCTCGGCGGCGGCCTCGAACCGCATCTGGAGCGCGCGCGAGCGGCGTATAAGCTGCATCGCGACGATATGGTCGCGGCGCTGCACCGCGAACTCCCCGAGGCGACGTTCGCCGTTCCGCACGGCGGGTATTATTTGTGGCTGACGTTTCCGCCGGGGATCGACACCGGATCGCTTGCCGAGCGCGCGTATGACGCGGGCGTCTCGGTCATCGGCGGGAACGCTTTCTTTGCTGCCGACGACCCGTCGTCGGCAAAGGCGCACGATGTTCCCAAACGCCACATGCGCTTGGCGTACAGTCATGCGACTCCCGAGGTTATTGCGCAAGGCGTGCAACTTCTCGCCGGTGCGTTTCGTTCGATGAATTAAGGCAAGCCTCGGAGGAACGACCTATCCGAACCCGTTCGGTTTTCATGCTGTTCGTGTTGCTTACTGCGGCGTGCACGACGCGAACCGGTGCCCCCTTCAGCGCTACTACGCTGATCATTGGTCAGCAGCAAGAGCCGATCTCGCTCAACCCCGCGCTCGAAAACGGGCAACGCTCCACGCAATGGGGCGAGTTGCTGTTTTCGTATCTGGTCAAATTTGACCACGCTGGAAAACTCGTCGGCGACGTCGCGACCCAGGTCCCGTCGCTCGCCAACGGCGGTATCAGCCGCGATGGGCGCACGATCACGTACCACTTACGCACGGGCGTGCGGTTCGCCGACGGCGTTGCGCTCACCGCACATGATTGCGTCTGGTCGATCGACGCGATCAAGAATCGCGCAAACAACGTGCAGTCACGCTATGGCTACGATCGCGTCGTTGCTTCCGATGCCCCCAACGATCGCACGCTGGTGCTGCATTTGCGTGCGCCTTTCGCGCCGGTACTCTCGATCGTGCTCGCACCGCAAGGTTTCCCGATTCTGCCCGAGCATCTGCTCGCAAAGTATCCCGATTTCAATAATCTTGCGTTCAACGCGCAGCCGATCGGTTCCGGACCCTACGTGGTGGAGCGATGGTTGCGCGACGATCGCGTCGAGATGCGCGCAAACCCCTACTACTTTCTCGGCGAGCCGGCGATCCGTCACCTCACCGTGCGATTCATCGCGTCGCCCGCCGGCGGCACGAACGAACTCGAAACGCACGAGATCCAGGCCTATTTCAACGAACAGGACTACTCGCAGTATCCGCTACTGCTCGGGCTGCGCGGGTATGCGGTGCAGAACTCGCCGATGAGTGCGGTCGATGCGATGATTTTCAACACGCAGGGTTCGCTCACGAACGACCCCGCCGTGCGCCATGCGTTAGCGGAAGCCGTCGACGTCCGCACGCTGGTAGCCAAGGCCTATCGCGGCGCGCTCGACGGCCGCCATGCGGCGCGTGGACTCTTTCTCTGGGCATACGATCCGCGCGCTTTTCCTGATGTGCCGTACGATCCACGCGCTGCGCGAGCGATGCTCCAGCACGCCGGCTGGGTGCTCGGCCCGGACGGTGTCCGTCAGCGCGCGGGCCGCGCGCTGGATCTGCTGCTGGTGATTCAAGCGGGTGTTCCCGGCGAGGCCATTGCCGCGAACCTCGTCGTGCAGTACGAACGCGCTGTCGGGGCGAGCGTGACGATCAAACAGTTCGCGGTTACCCAGTTTGGCGCGCCGGCGTCGATGGGCGGTCCGGTGTACGGCGGCAGATTCGACGTGGCGCTCTACTCGTTCGTCAACGGTGACGACCCTGATACAACCGACCAGTTTGCGTGCTCGAACATTCCCCCGAATGGCTATAACAAGTCGCGGATCTGCGACGTGCGCATCGACGCGTTACTTGCAGCCGGCCGCGAAACGTACGACATACTGACGCGCAAGGCGATCTACGCGCGGCTCCAGGCGCTTCTGTACGAGCAGCTTCCGATGGTGCTTCTTTATCAGCGGCGCGAGCTGGACGTCTTTCCCGCTTTGCTCCGCGGACCGTCCGGTTCGATCGATAGCGTTTTTTGGGACGCTGCGCGCTGGCGTTTCGTTGGCGCCGCTACCGCTGCGGCAGGCAGGTTCCCGCCGCCGATCGGCAACGGCGTCGGGCTCTCTTTGACGGACTCGAGCAAGACGCTGGACTGGATGCCGCGGACGCCCGAAACGTTGTAGAGCGTCTCAAACAAGAACTTCGAATACTCCGCGAGATCCTGCGCCACGATTTCGAGCAGCACGCCCGACTCGCCGGTGAGGATGTAGCACGCGACGACTTGCGGCAACTTTTTGATTTCTTCGCGCAAGGTCTTTGCGCGAGGCCACTCGACCTGGAGCCGCGCGAACGCGGTGACGCCCAAACCGATCGCGCGCCGGTCCAGAATCGAATGGTATCCCAGGATGAAGCCGGCTTCTTCCATCCGGCGCACGCGGCGTAGGCACGGCGAGGGAGAGAGACCGACGGTCTTAGCAAGCTCCGCGTTGGAAAGGCGACTATTGCGCTGAAGGGCGCTGAGGATGTGTCGATCTATCGCATCCAGTTCAATTCTTGGCATACTTGGCCCTTATTGACATAAATTTCGACATAGTATTGCTAGAGCGGTGGAGGGCTTCGAACGCTCATCGTGGCAAGCCTGCACGATGCAAAGCATTCTTCGGACTTCGCTGACCGCGGTATTGGCTGCCGCCCTTTCGTTTGTTCCGCTCGTCGCGCTTGCCGCAGCGACCGGCGCCGTGACCGGAAACGTGCACATCGCCGACGGCGCGCCCGTCGGTGGCGCAACCGTCGCGCTGCGCGGCGCAACGACGCAATATACAACGAGCGACGCCAAGGGCGCGTTCAATTTCGCCGCGGTGCCGCCTGGCGAATATACGCTGGTCGTGAGCAAAGCCGGTTTCAACGACTACCGCAACGACTTCGTGCTCGTCTTCATCGGCGAAACGCAAACCGTGGCGGTTGCACTCACCCAGGCGTCGTTCAACCAACTCTCGACGATCGCGAGCGTCCAAACCAATGCGCCGGGTCGCGCGGTGCTCAATACGTCGAGCGCGTCGGTGGACACGATCTCGAGCCAGGTCTTTCAAGATCAGGGCGTGACGCAAGTGACGAAAGTCCTCAACGAAACGCCGGGCATCATCTCGGCCGCCAACCCGGAGAACGGCAATGGCGCATCCGCAGGGGCGCTGCAGAGCATTCAGATTCGCGGTGCGCTGCCGTATGAGACCGAGCAGCTCATCGACGGACATCCGACGCCGCTTTCGCTCGGCGGCACCTACAACCCGATCTACCTCAATCCGGCACTGATGGACAACGTCGAGCTGGTCAAAGGTCCCGGCTCGATGCCCGAAGAGATCAACTACGCAATCGGCGGCACGGTCAACTACGTGACGCTCCAACCGACGCGCACCAATCAATCCGAGTTCATCATCGGTTCGGACAACTACGGCGGCATCAACACGGTGATCCGCGCAACCGGATCGTTCCCGGGGCATAAGCTCGAGTACGCCGTCGGTTTTGCGAGCGACGGTGCGCCGGGCCCGTTGCGGAATTACCCGATTGCGGGGTCGCAGGTCAATCTCGTCGCGGGTCTGGGCGCGCCGATGATCAATGGGCAACAGATCGCGCAACCGATTGAGAGCTTCGGTCTGTATTCCCCAACGCAGCAGTACGCCGGCATCGGTGGCGTGCAGTTTACCGAACCGCTCTACGTCTGCTGTTCGGACGCGAACACGGCGTATTACTCGCGCAACGAGCTGGCGAAGTTGCGTTACGACTTCTCGCAGTCCACCTCGCTCACCGTGAGCTACCTCGGTGGGCAGGCGTTCAGTGATCTCGGCGGTGTCGACTTGTCGTCGCTTGCGCCGATCGGCGCTGCCAACACGAGCTTCTCGACCTTCGCGCCGCCGCCGGGCTACACGGGCTCGGTCGCACCCGGCACGGGCATTCCCTACGATCTGGAAGCCTTCGTGCCGCAGTACGAATCGGTACAGCAGAACTTGTTCCAAGCGGAATTTCGGACCAGCTTTGGTCCGTGGTCCATGCTCGCGCGGTACTTTACCGGTTCCGATACCGACTTAGCCTATATCCAAACCGCACCCGACGGAAGTTTAGGCTTCAGCGGTGCAACGTGGGGCGGAATCCAGGTCTGCCCGACCGGCGCCACCTACAATCCAGCCACGGGAACGTGCAGCTCGGGTACGCCGACGACCGAATATTTCAACGGACAAAATGCAAAGTTCAGCGTCGCCGATGCCACGAACATCGACCTCGAAGAAGATCATCTGCGCGGCGGATCGGCGCTCTTCACGCGCCCGTTCGGCAACGGTGACGACATCTCGTTCTCGGCGGATCAGGCGCATCACGATTCGATCTCGTACACCGACGATGCAACCGAAGGGCCGGCGTTCTACGGACTCCCGCCCGGTGCGAGCCAGAACTTCACGACTGAGATGCTGCGCGGGCACTTCTATGTCGCGCCGCGCGTCTTCGTCGGCTTAGCGAACTACTTCATTCAGTACGGCAGCCACTACACCGACGACGGCGGTACGACGTGGCACGACGCGACGCGCGGCTACGTTGCGCCGCGCTTGGGCGCGACGTGGGAACCGAACAACGATACGTCGTGGCGATTCGCGGCCGGTGATTCGATTGCACCCCCGCAGCTCTCGCTGCTCTCGTCACCGGGCTCGCAGCCGGAGCCGAACATCACCGGCGCGCCGACGTACTACACGCAGAACATCAACAACGGCGCGATTGCACCGGAGACGGCCGTCGGTGTCGACCTGGGCGTCGATCACCGTGTCTCGCGTTCGACCCTGGTGTCGTTCGATGTCTACGATGAAACACTACGCAACATGTTCCTCAGCAGCACCTCCTTGATTGGAACTTATTCTGGGCTGCCGCTCTATGCAACGGGAACGACGAATCTCGGGCACGCGAGGTACGAAGGTATCGAGGCGAGCGTGCGGAGCGCGCCGCTGGTCGGATGGGGCTACAAGGTGCAGACCGCGCTAACCCGCGCATATGCCTACGATCTGCCGTCGACCTTCTATTGCTCCGCTCCCGCGACGCCGCCGGCAACCGTATGTACACCGGACACGAACCTAGGCATCATCGCGAATGCCAACTGGTCGGCCAGCGGCCTCGGCTACAACACGATCAACGGCTCGGCGATGCCGTACATGATGGGGTATGCTGAGATCAACAACCGGGCGCGTAACGGCGCATACTATCTCCTCGGCACGACCTACTACGGCTCGAACAATAGCTACAGCCGTCCGGCGTTCTTTATCTTTAATGCGGCCATCATCTATCCGATCCACAAGGACACAAATCTCCAGTTCTCGGTCGATAACATCTTCGATACCTACGGATCGAGTTGGACCAACTACTTCGGTGGGATCAACACGCCGCTCGCCGCGCCCGCCGCCAACGCATTGGGGGGGCCTGCAAATTATGGGCTCACCGTTGCCGGCAACTACGGCCCGACGACGTTCCGAGTACAACTCATCCAGCAAATCGGCGGACCGGCTCACTAGCAAGGACGTATGAATAACCTTCGATTCCTCGTGGCGGGCGCACTCACGTGCGCCTTGCTCGCGCCTGCGGCCGCGCAGGCAAGATCGTTCGCGTTTGACGACTACGACGCGATCGTCAGCGTAAGCGACGCGCGGATCTCCCCTGACGGCAAGGACGTGGTCATCGTCGTTGGTCACCCCGACGAGAAGAAGGACCGCGTACTCCGCGAGCTCGTGCTCATCGACACGGCGACCGGCGCACAACGTATCCTCACGCACGATCGCGAACATGTAGGTGATCCGCGCTGGTCACCGCGGGGCGACCGACTGGCTTTCATCGACCTTGCCGGTACCGGCGAAGACGCCAACGCGCAGGTGTGGGTCATGCCGATGAGCGGTGGCGATGCGCAGCCCGTCACCACGGCGAAGAACGGCGTCGACGCCTACGCGTGGAGACCCGACGGCAAAGCGTTCGCCTATGTCTCGTCCGACACACCGGCGAATGAAGCAGAGGTCAAGGCGCACGACGATCTCTTTACTGTCGACGACGATGCATTTGCGACGCGCGCTGCACCGGTGCCCGAACAGTTGTGGGTGCAGACCATCGGCAGCAAAGCCGAACGTCTTACGGAAGGCTCGGCAAGCGTCTATCCCGACCAGCTTTCGTGGTCCTCCGACGGCAGCTACATCGCCTTCTCGCGTCAACCGTTCGCGGGCTACGACGGTATCTTCCATGCGCGTGCCGCGGTCATCGCGGTCGCGACGAAGCACATCACCGAACTCGACACGCGCTGGAGCTGGCTCACGGCGTTTTCGCCACGCGGTGATCGCATTGCGTACAGCGCGAGCCGCAACGGCGCTCCCGCGCTCTTTAACGACCTGGCGATGGCGTCAGTCGCGGGCGAGCGGCGTAAGAACGCGGCGCCGGCGCTCGATCGCGACGTCGACTCAATTACGTGGTTGCCTGGCGGCGATGGTCTGCTGGTCAGCGCCGACGATCGCGTCATGCACGGTGCCTGGCGCGTCTCAACCGATGGACACGCCAAGCGGGTCGACCTCGGCGAGTTGAATTTCGAAGGCGGAAGCGTTGCGGATGACGGCGCGATCGCATTCATCGGCAGCAGCGCCAAGCGGCCGTCCGAACTATATTACCTCGGGCCCGGTGCGTCGGCACCGAAGCCGCTGACGAGCTACAACGACGGCATTGCGAATCTCGATCTGGCTCCGTCGCGCGAACTGACCTGGCACAACGACGGTTTCGATGAGGACGGCGTGCTGACGTATCCGATTGGCTACGAATCGGGGAAGAAGTACCCGCTCGTGCTGGTCATTCACGGCGGTCCGACAATCGGGGCCTCCATCACGTCGTTCAGTCCGCTGGTGCAAGTCTTAGCCGCGCGCGGCTTCTTCGTGCTTCAGCCGAATTATCGAGCGAGCGACAATCTCGGCTATGCCTATGCGGATGCCATCGTCGGTGAGAATCCCTCATTCGGCGCCGGATCCGATTGCTATGCGGCAGCGAGAGCCGCAATCGCAACCGGCATGATCGATCCGTCGCGCGTGGGCGCGTCAGGCTGGTCGGCCGGTGGATGGATGACGTCGTGGCTGCTGACACACTACGACCTTTTCAAGGCGTCGGTAACCGGAGCGGCGGTCGACGATATGGTGATGCAGGCAACGTTGAGTGAGCTCAACACTTTGATGCCGACGCTGTTTGGCGGGCTCACGCCCTGGTCGGCACGCGGCATGGAGGCCTACCGTCGCAATTCCCCGGTAACGTACGCGCAGGATGCCAAGGGCGCGACCCTGATCATGAGCGATACGACCGACCAGCGCGTGCCCACGCCGCAAGCCTACGAGTTCTTCGCAGCGTTGCGCGGGTACGGAAAAGACGTCGAATTCATCGCGATTCCGGCCTTCGGGCATCATCCATCTGACCCCGTACGCACGAAAGCGATCGATCGCGCATGGGTCGATTGGTTCGTCAAACATCTCTAGTGAGGAGTAAGAGCATGCCCATTAAGTCCGTCCGCAGAGAGATGCGCTTTCTCCGGTACTATTCGCTTGCGATCACGCTGATCGCGGGCACGTTCCTGCTCGCGGCGGCGCACGAGGCAAGCTCGAATGCGACCATCGATACGCTGACCGTGCATCGCATCAACGTCGTCGACCGCGAAGGCAAGCTGGCCGTCGTCGTCACCAGCCACGACGACTTCCCGCCGCCAATCGTTAACGGCAAGGCGCTCAAGCGCTCGAGCGGCGACGACAACGGGCTGCTGTTCTACAACCAGCGCGGTGACGAGCAGGGCGGCCTGACCTGGGGTGGCCTCAAGAATCCTGACGGAACGTTCCAATCGAGCAACACGCTCTCGTTCGATTCGGTCGTCACCGATCAGCTGCTGCAGGTCGACGACGGCAACGCTAATGGGAAGACCTACGCGTATATGATCGGCTGGAATCGTCCGCGCTACGACACGCCCGAAATGATGAGCGTGATCCAGCAAGTCGAGAACGCCACGACGATGGACGAGAAGCGCGCGATCATCGCGGCGCACCCGGAATTGCGATCGGCGACCCGCTTCCTCTTCGGCTACGACCCCGACAACACGGCGCAAGTGATGCTGGCCGACGGCAAGGGCAAAGCACGCATCAAGATGTTCGTGACCGACAGTGGTCAAGCGGAATTACAGTTCCTCGATGCCGACGGCAACGTCGTCGCGCAGTATCCGCGGGCGACCAAGTAAATGCTGCACGCTTTGCTCCTCGCGACCGCGCTTGGCGGTGTGCGCGCGCAGATAAGCTTCCCTTCGTCGGTGCAAAGCGCACCCGTTACCGGGCGCGTCTTCGTCGTCCTAACCAAGAGCGACAAGCCCGATCCGCGCATTCAAATCCTCGAACCGGCCAGCTCGCCGCCATTTTTCGCCGCCGACGTGAGCAGCGTGCAGCCCGGCCAATCGATGGTACTCGACGCCTCGTCGGCGAGCTATCCGCTCAAGAACATGAACGGTCTACCGGCCGGCGATTACACCGCCGAAGCGTTCCTATGGATCTACGTGCGCTACCATCGCGCCGACGGCCACACAATTTGGGCGCCGGAGCAGTGGGGACCGCAAGTCTTCTCGCTTCAGCCCGGCACGCTCTACAGCACGACGCAAAAAGTGCATGTCGATCCAAAAAGCGGCACGACCCTGCACTTCACGCTGGACAAGGTCGTGACTAACAAAGACATTGCGAACTTGCTCGGTGGCGAAGGCTACGACACCGATACGCCGTGGATCAAACACATCCGTATTCTGAGTCCGTCGCTGACCAAGTGGTGGGGACGCCCGATCTATCTCGGCGCCACGATTCTCCTGCCGAAAGACTACGCGGAGCACCCGGACTCGCACTACCCCGTCGTCTACAATCAAGATCACTACTATCAGCGGATACCGTGGGATTTCACGACCGACAAACGCACGGAGACGCCGGCCCGTGCGGCTGCCGGCAAACGCGCGGGCGTCGGCACCGGATACGAATTCTACGAGGCCTGGAACTCGGAAAAGTTTCCACGCTTTCTGATGGTGACGTGGCAACATCCCTGCCCGTTCTTCGACGACTCATATGCGGTGAATACGGCGAACTGCGGGCCCTATGCCGACGCGATCATGAACGAGCTCGTACCGTACATCGAAGCGCACTTCCGCGTGCTGCGTGAAGCGCGTGCGCGTTTTACCGAGGGCGGATCGACCGGCGGCTGGGAGTCACTCGTGCTCCAGCTCCAGCATCCAAAGTTCTTCGGCGGCGCCTACGTCTTCGATCCCGATCCGATCGACCTGAGCGCATTTCAACAGATCGATCTCTATCACGAAGATAACGGCTTCGCGTTACAAACGCCGGACGATCCGTGGCACAAGTACACGCACTACTTCGAACGCACGCCGCGCGGGCAGCCGCTGTGCAGCGAAGCAGACCTGAGTCGCTACGAACTGGTGATGGCCTCGCACGGGCGATCGCAGTATCAGCTCGACGGTTGGTGGGCGATCTGGGACCCGGTGGGTCCCGACGGCTATCCCGCGCCTATGTGGAATATGCAGACGGGCGCTATCGACAAAAACGTCGTCCAGTATGCGCACGATCACGGTTACGATCTCGTTGCGTACATGAAGGAAAATTGGTCAACGATCGGTCCCGACCTTGTCGGCAAGCTGCACTTCATCGTTGGTGATATGGATAGCTACTATCTGAATTTGGCCGTGTACAAAGCCGAGGATTTTCTGACCGGTGACGGGGTCAATCCCGCGCCCAAGGCGACGTTCCGGTACGGGCGGCCAATGAAGGGTCACGGTTGGCATCCGATGACGTGGGCGCAGCTGCTCCGAGAGATGGCGGCGGACGTTATCAATAACACGCCGCCGGGGGTGAGCAACGTGGAGTGGAACTACTAACGTAGTGATTGCATCGCTCCTCATCGCCGCCGCGCTGGAGTTTCGCAATATCGGGCCGTTCGACGGACGGCTCGATGCCGTTGCCGGTGTCGCGGGCGATCCGGCGACGTACTATGCGGGCGGCCTCGGCGGTCTGTTTAAGACCACCAATGGCGGTGCAACCTGGACCTCAATCTTCAACAACGAGCCTGTTAGTTCGATTAGCGCGCTCGCCGTCGCGCCGTCGAATCCGTCGACGATCTATGCCGCAACCGGCGAAGCCAATCTGCGCAACGACGTCGCGTTCGGCGACGGCACGTGGCGCTCCGACGATGCCGGCAAAACCTGGAAGCATATCGGTCTCGACGCGACCGGGGCGATCGCGGCGATCGCCGTCGATCCGTCGAATCCGCAGCGCGTTTTCGTTGCGGCGCTCGGCGATCCGTACAAACCCGGAGCCGATCGTGGTGTCTACCGCACGAGCGACGGGGGTGCGACCTGGCAGAAGGTGCTCTACACCGATCCCAACACCGGAGCGTCCAGCATTGCAATCGATCCCACTAATCCGAGCGTGCTCATCGCGGGGATGTGGCAGGGGCAACGCACACCATACCATTTGACCAGCGGCGGTCCGAGTGACGGCCTTTACATGTCGAGCGACGGCGGCGATCACTGGACACGCTTGACGGGCAACGGCTTGCCGAGCGGCGTCACCGGGCGCATCGCGGTCGCGTTCGCCCCGACCGATGCCGAGCGCATCTACGCGTTGATCGAATCGGCGCAAGGATCGCTGTGGCGCACCGACGACGGCGGCAAGAACTGGGAGATGGTCAATGCTTCACACGCCATCAATCAACGCCCATTCTATTTCACCGCGCTCACCGTCGACCCAAAGGACGAGAATCACGTCTACTTTCCGTCGGTCGATTTGTTGGAAACGACCGACGGCGGCAACAAAGTCCACGACGTCCGGCGCCCTGCCGGATTCGGCGACGATCACGAAGTGTGGATCGATCCCGCCAACACGGCCCGATTCGCGGTAGCCGGCGATGACGGCATTGCCGTCACGCTCGACGCGGGCAAGACGCTGGTCTGGAAGCCGATGGCGATTGCGCAATCGTACCATCTCGATACCGACGATCGCATTCCGTACACAATTTGCTCGGAAGATCAAGATGCCGGCAGCGCCTGCGGCCCGAGCAACAGTCTCAATGACGAGGGCATCACCACCGGCGACTTCTTCACCGCGGGCGGGGGTGAGAGCGGCTGGATTCTCTTCGATCACGCCGACTCGAACGTAATCTATGGCGGCGGCTATCAGGGCTCGGTCACGACCTACGACCGGCGTTCTCGGCAAGCGCGCCAAATTAACGTCTGGCCCGAGGATGCGATGGGCTGGGCGGCCGCCCCGCTGAAGTATCGCTTCCAGTGGACGGCGCCGCTTGCGGTCTCGCCCCAACAGCCGCACCGCCTTTACATGGGCGGCAATCGCATCTTTGCGACCGACGACTTCGGCGTAACCTGGCGCGCGATCAGTCTGGATCTCACCCGCAACGACAAGTCGCGCCAGCAGACGTCCGGCACGCCGATCACCCAGGATCAAACCAGCGTCGAATACTACGACGTCGTCTTCTGTATCGGGCCGTCGCCGCTGCGCGACGGAACGATCTGGGCCGGGACCGACGACGGCTATGTGTGGCTGACGCACGACGGCGGCACGCATTGGCGCAACGTGACCCCGCCGCAGTTTGCGCAGGTGTCGAATCGAGAGTGGCTGCGCGTCGACTACGTTGCGCCGTCCCCATTTGATGCCGGGACGGCATATCTCGCAGCTGACGGACACAAGTGGGGCGATCGCGCGCCGCATCTCTTCGTGACTCACGATTTTGGTGCAACGTGGCGCGTCATCTCGAATGATTTGCCGCAGGGTAGCTACACGCGCATGGTCCGGCCCGATCCGATGCGACGCGGCATGCTCTACGCCGGGTCGGAAACGGCGCTGTGGTACTCCTATGATGACGGCGCGTCTTGGATCAAGATGGCGTACGGCTTGCCGACAGCGCCATACTACGATTTCACCGTGCAGCGCCGTTTCGACGATCTGGTCGTCGGCACGCACGGGCGCGGCATCTGGATTCTCGACGACCTCCATCCGCTGCAGGAGATGAACGACGCGGTGCGCGCGCAGCCGGTCCATCTCTTCACGTTGCGCGATGCCTATCGCTTTCATTTGAATTCTTCGCAGGCCGTGACCACGGTGTGGGGCGATAATCCCGGCTACGGCGCCGATGTCAATTTCTGGCTTGCCTCGCTGCCGAGCGGTACCGTGCACGTGCAGGTGCTCGACGGTCAGCACGTTATTCGCACGCTCGAGGTGAAAAAGCCGCTCGCGGGACTGAACCGCATTTGGTGGAACCTGCGCTACGACCCGATCAAACCGGCGGGCGAGTACACCCCGTGGCACGCTACCGGTTTTCACGGGCCGCTGGTTGTACCGGGAACCTACACGGTGCGCGTGATCGCCGGCGGTCGGACCGTGCAGGGCCGCCTTGTGGTGCGCAAGGACCCGCGCTCGCCGGCGACCGTTGCGGCGCTTGCGCGCCAACTCGCGTTCTTGTTGCGTGTGCGCCAGGATCTGATCATACTGACCGGTGCGATCGAGCGTTTGCGATCCGTCGCAGCCAAAGACGCTTCGAAGCGCGTCGCCGTCGATGCGCTGCTGCGCGACATCTACAATCCGGAAGTAACGCAGGATGAGGATGCGCTGCGCTATCCAGAGCGCGTGTACGGGAAGCTCAGCTTCCTCGCGTCCGACGTTGCATCGGCTGACGCTGCGCCGACGCAATCGGAATATGCCGTGCTCGCCGTGCTCGAGCGCGAGGCCCATACATATATGACCCGGGCCGCCGCGCTCTAGCTTTTTTCGGCCTTATATGCTGCGACCGCTCGATCGGCCGCGCGAAATGCTTCCGAAGCGATCGGAATACCGGCGTAGACGCCTGCCTGGAGAATGATTTCAACGATCTCATCCTCGGTCACGCCGTTGTTGAGCGCGCCGCGAATGTGCACTTCGAATTCGGGCCAACGCGCGAGCGAGGCGAGCATGACGAGATTGAGCATGCTGCGCGTGCGTAGGTCGAGCCCCGGACGGATCCACACGTTGGCCCAGCAATGCTCGTTTGCGAACTCCGCGAACGCGGCTGCGAACTTGGTCGGTTGCGGACCGGGACGATCGACGTACGCATCGCCCAGTACCTTGCGCCGAAGCGCCTTGCCCGCAGCGATGCGTTCGTCGTCGTTCATACTCGCCGCTCCGTTAGTACGAGGAGAGCGTGAGCGTCGAGGGATCGAGGCTGTAGGTTCCGGCCGACACCAGATTGTTGGGATAGGCACAGATCACGCTGTTGTTCGGACCGTAGATCACGACGAGGTTGGGCGGCCCGCACTGCGTCTGCGTCAACTGGTAGTTCATCAGCATTTGCGCGCCCGGGCTATTGGGCTGCACCTGATACGACACAATTTGCTGATTGTTTTGTCCAACGATGTAGCCGAAGATCGCCGCCGACGTTGCTGCGATCGCGAGCGTTCCCCAAAAGCCCCCGCCCCAGTACGCCGGCGCGGGATACCACGCAACGCCGCGATTCCAACCCCACGCCGGTCCGCGATAGATCGGATTGACGACAACGACGGTATGCGGCGGCCGATAGTTCGGCGGACGATAGTTGGGACTTGGCGGGCGATAGTTCGGATTATTTGGTCGTTGCGCCGGTGGCGGGTTGGGTCGTTGCGCCGGTGGGTTGGGCCGTTGCGCCGGTGGCGGGTTGGGTCGTTGCGCCGGTGGATTGGGGCGTTGCGCCGGCGGATTGGGGCGCTGCGCGGGCGCAGCGGGTCGCGTATCGTTGTTGAAGTTGAAGCCGCCGCCGGGCGCAGCCGGACGGGTCGCCGGGGCTGCTGGTCGTGCCGCCGGAGCCGCGGGACGCGCCGCGGGGGCCGGACGCGATCCGCCTCCGCCGCGCGGTGCGGCGAGGGTTGCTAGCGGAACGCTGAAGAGAAGGATAAGCGCGGAAAGCGTGCGTGCGTACTTCATGGCTGCATCTCGTCGATGCGACCGTGGACGGAGACGTAGGTTCCGCGCTTTGTTTGCAGCGCGAGCAGAATGTCGTGCGGCGCAAGTTGCGTCGACGAGTGGCGGAGCTGCTGCGTGTCATCGGTAAGATTCACGTAGATCGTCCCGGTAATGAGCTGGATTACCTTGGTTTGTCCGGCTTGCTCGAGCTTCATCGTCGAGGGTAAGCAGCGCAAGATCGTGCCCGCGTACGTGCAGGCCGCGCGATCGATGACCAAGACGCCCTTTTTATCTTTCGACCCGATGCGTAAGGTGCGCTGTGCAACCCGAATCAGGACATCCTGATACACCTGGACGGTCCCATTGCTCTGTTGCACGCGCATCGTTCCGGTTGCGCCGGCCGGCGCGAGGCTGAATATGCCAAAAATGGAAATCAGAAAGAAAACGGCGAACGCCAAGCGAGCGTTCATGGACACCTCCCTAGCGAGAGCGAAGTTCCCCCGGAGATGATAGCATGTCGGACCTGATTTTCCACGGACACTGGTGGCTCTTCATCGGACTAGTCGTGCTCCTCATGATGGCCGCGCTCGAGCTGACCTATCGGTTTGGCGGCCCGCTCGTACGCCACTTTGAGACCGACGACGCGATGTGGAACGCGATCCAAACCGGGTTGCTAGCCCTCGTCGCCTTCATGCTGGGTTTTTCGTTCGCGCAAGCGCAAGGTCGCTACGATATACGCCGCCAGCTGGTGGTCAAGGAAGCCAACGCTATCGGAACCACCTGGCTGCGCGCCGCGCAGCTCCCCGACCCGCAGCGCGAACACTTCAAGCGAACGCTCTATCACTATACGGCAACTCGGGTGCAAGCGTATGAGACGCCGAACAACCCGGCGGTGTTCGACGGCGAACTTAACGAGAGCGTGCGCGATCAAGGCACCCTGTGGAACATCGCGTCGGGGGCGCTGAAGGGCCACGAAACAAATCTGGGCTATTCGCTCTTGATGGAAACCTTGAACGACATGATCGACGTGTCGAGCGAGCAGCGAGCCGCGCTGACCCAGCACGTGCCGGTTGCCGCGGTTATGCTGACCCTCTTGCTGATCCTTATCGCCGCGTTTTCACTTGGCTTGAGTTTCGCCCGCGCGGGCGCCCGGCCGGCGGTCTTCTCAATGATCTACATTATTGCGATGGCGCTCGTGTTCGAGATGGTCCTCGACTACGACCGCCCGCAAACCGGCGTGATTCGTATCTCGCTCGCCCCAATGCACTGGCAGCTGGAGTCAATGCACCCATGATCGGATTGTTGGCCCTGTTGCTCGCCGCAACGATGCCTGCGGATGCGGGGATTCCGCGCTACCAACACATCTTCGTCATCGTCGAAGAGAACAAAGACTACGCTCGAATCGTGGGCAGCGGCGATGCGCCGGCGATTACGCGACTTGCCAAGACCTACGGATCGGCGTCGCAGTTCTTTGCCGAAACGCATCCAAGCGAGCCGAACTATGTGGCGATGATCGGCGGTTCGACCTACGGCATCCGCGACGACGACGCGTTCTACTGCATGCCGAATGATTCGCGTCCGTATTGCGCGCACAGCAATCGGCTCGGCTACGTGAACCATACGATCGACAGACCGAGCCTTGCGACACAACTCGAAGCCGCCGGTCTTACGTGGAAGAATTACGAAGAGTCGCTGCCCGCGCCCGGCTCGCTTGCGGTGGTCTCCGGCTACTATGCTTCGAAACATTCGGGATTCGTCAACTTCGCAAGCGTCCAGCACGATCCGAAACGCGCCGAGCATCTAGTTGGGTTCGACGCGCTCGAAGCCGACTTGCACAGCGGACGGCTGCCGGCATTCTCGCTCATCGTGCCCAACGTGTGCGACGAAATGCACGGCGCCGGTCGAAACGGGACGCCGGCGGACTGCCGAACCGACAATCCGTCCGCGCTCATCGCGCGGGGCGACCATGAGGTCGACACGTTAACTCGCGAGATCATGGCGTCATCGGCGTGGTCGCAAGGCAACGCCGCGATCGTCATCACCTTCGATGAAGACGACGGCGGCGGAACGCAGGGCTGCTGCGGCAACGATCCGGCCGATCCTTCGAATGCGGGCGGTGGCCACATTCCGACGGTGGTGATCACCAACCACGGTCCGCGCGGCGTGGTCGATCCGACGCCGTACAGTCACTATTCGCTGCTGCGCACGATCGAAGACGCCTTTGGTATCCATGAGCACTTGGGCCACGCGAGTGCACCAAGCGTCGTGCCTATGGTAGATTTGTTCAAGATGTAGGAGGTTGCGCCATGACGCTAGCCCGCCTCGATTTTCTCGTTGGAGTTGCGTCCGCTGGAGCGGCATCGGCGGCTTCGACCGTGACGCTGCCGTTCGAAAACGGCACACGTCCGCTGGTCGCGTATCCGCAGAAGCGTTCGCTGATCGTTTTGACGCCGCGGCCGCCTCAGCTCGAAACCCCGTTCGCGGTCTTTAACGAAAGCATCCTCACGCCCAACGATGCGTTTTACGTGCGCTGGCATCTCGCCGGAATTCCAACGACTGTCGATGGCGCGACGCATCGGATCAAGGTGCACGGTTCGGTAAAGCGGCCGATGAGCCTGAGCGTTGAGGATCTACGCGCTCGATTCGATCGGGTGGAGATCGTGGCGGTCAACCAGTGTTCGGGAAATAGCCGCGGACTATTTTCGCCGCGCGTTCCCGGCGGTCAATGGGACAACGGCGCGATGGGCAATGCGCGCTGGACCGGTGCGCGGTTGGTCGACGTTCTCGCGGCGGCAGGGCTCAAGGATAGCGCGGTGCAGATTCGTTTTCGCGGGCTCGAACAGCCGGTGCTTCCGACAACGCCGCCGTTCGTCAAAGCACTTTCCATCGATGACATCGACGAAAACATGATTATCGCCTACGAGATGAACGGTCAGCCGCTGCCGCTGCTCAACGGTTATCCGGTACGGCTCGTCGTGCCGGGGTGGTACGCGACGTATTGGATGAAGATGCTTAGCGAGCTTGAGGCGATCGATACGATCGACGACAACTTTTGGATGAAAACGGCGTACCGGATTCCCAACACGCCCGGCAACACCGTCGCCCCAACCGATACCGGCTATCCGACGATCCCGATCAACAAGATGACGGTGCGATCGTTCATCACTAGCGTCACGAGCGGACAAACACTGCAGGCCGGCCCGCAAACGATTCGCGGGATCGCCTTTGATAGTGGGAAAGGAATCAAAGCCGTCGAGTTCTCGTTGGACGGCGGCGTAACGTGGCGCAAAGCAAAGCTTGGAGCCGACCTTGGCAACTATTCGTTCCGGCCGTGGGAGATCGGCTTCACGGCCAAGCGCGGTGCCTCGTACGTGCTCGCCTGCCGCGCGACGACCAATAACGGCGTGACGCAGACGACGGTGCCGGTCTGGAATCCGGGCGGCTACCTGCGCAATGTCATCGAGACGTACGAGGTGCGTGTAGCATGAGGGACGTCATTCGTATCGCTGCTCTCGCTAGTGCGGTGCTGATCCTCGGCGCAGCCGCATCGACCGTGACGATCACCCTGCCGAGCGACAACGTGGAATTCAAACCGGGTCCCGGCGCGGACCTCGCGACCGCGAACTGCCGGACCTGCCACTCCGCGGCGTACGTCTACACGCAACCGCCGCTCAATCGTAAGCAGTGGACCGCGGAAGTGGTCAAAATGCAGAAAGCCTACGGCGCCCCGATTGCCGACAGCGACATCAGCGCGATTGTGGACTACTTGCTGACGCAGAACGGTCGCTAGCCTCCGCGAGGTCGCGCGCGGTGCTTTGCCACTGCTCGCGCAGCTGCGGCGTCTCGGCCATAAATCGCGCATTGATCGTCGAAAGATCGATCGCGCGCGCACGAACGACCAGCGACTCATACGGCGTATACGCGTGGGGAAAGTGGCGGCGCATCAATTCGATGACGGGAGCGAGCTGCTCCCACGCACGCATGGCTGGTGAGGCAACGATGAACACGATCGGCCGCTCGCCGACCATCTTCTCGTGCACCAGCAGGCCAAGTTCGTTGAAAAAATGCAGCACGATCAATTCGCGGTGCGTTTCGACCGTGGCGCGGCCTTGGGCGATCTGCTCGACGTAGGCCGGTTCGGTCAGCCTTTTCGAGAGACCGTTATAGACGAAGTCGAGCGCGCCGGCAAACCCCGGCTCGTTAAACGTGGCGAAAATCTCGCGGATCAGCTGAGCTTCCTGCTGCCGGCGCAAACCACCAATTTGCAGATACGCGAAAATCGCGCCGACGCCGATGACGATCACCTGGCCGAAGGCGGCGATAACCAGAAGCTGTTCCCAAAGCGACATATCGGTATCACACCGTTCCTAACATGCGGGCCCTAGGCTGCCGATTGTCCTCTAAAGGTACCCAAAAACGCAAAATAAGGGTATATGGGACCCCATGGACCACTCAGAGATTCTTTCCCAAGCCGCCTCAATCGTGCACGACGTCCGCGTCAAAGCGCGCCAGGACGACCTCGAAGCCACGGTCGCGGAATTCGAGCATTCCGAGATACGCAGCCTGCGATCGCTCGCCCGCGTCTACCGCATGCTTCAGTGGCCGCCGCAGCAGTAACCATGAATCCATAACGCCGTCGTCCACGTTCATCTTATTAAAGGGTTATGACGATGAACGGTGGCGAAGAAACGGCTTTGTGGTCAACGCAAGCGAGCTCATGGAGCGTGTGCGCGCCCGCGATTCCGACGCCTTCGAAACGCTTTACGACGCCTATCATCGGCTCGTCTATAGCGTGGCTCTACGGGTGCTCAACGATACCGCGAGCGCCGAGGACGTGACGCAAGCCGTGTTTCTCAAGCTGTGGAGCTCGCCCGAATCGTTCCGCGAGGGAAATTTTTCCGGTTGGCTCGTGCGCGTCGCGCGTAATCGAGCGCTCGATCTGGTGCGCACGCGAGCTGCACACCCGCAGGTCGAGCTGCCCGAATCGATGCCCGAGCAAGATGCGCTTGAAGATACGGCGTTTGCGCACCTCAACGGCGAGAGCGTTCGCCGCGCGCTCGGGCAGCTCTCCGAATCCGAACGCATGCTCATTACGCTCGGCTTCTTTGGTGGGCTGACGCATCAAGAGTTGGCACGGCGTACGGACACCCCGCTTGGCACGGTCAAGACGCGCATCCGCGCCGCGCTGCGCAAGTTGCGCGCCGCCCTCGACGGAGTGGTTGCAGTATGAATGCGCACGACGAGATGCTCGACAACGTCGCTGCCTTCGCGCTCGGGACGCTGGACGCTGGGGAAGCGCGCGCAGTCGCGGCACACATGCGCACGTGCGACGAGTGCTGCGCCGAGTACGACGCATTGCGCCCAGTCGTAAGTGCGGTCGGAATTGCGGGCGAAAGCGAAGCGGTTCCAAGCCCATTGCTCAAGATGCGTATTATGAAGGAGGTTCGGGGCCAAGGATCGCGCTCGAAGCGCTCATCGTATGCCCTGCCGTATGCACTGGCTGCGGCTTGTTTGCTGCTCGCTGCGGGCCTGGGTCTGGTCGTCGAGCAACAGCATGCCACGATCGCGGATCTCTCGGCCGCGCGCCGCGTTGCGTTCGCGCAAGGCGACGTGCTGGTTGCGCCCGACCGGCTCTTCATCGTGCTGCATGGCTTGCCCGCGCTACCGGTAGGCAAGGTGTATCAGATGTGGACGCTGGCAAAAGGCGCGAAAACAGTGACACCGTCGGTCACGTTTACGCCGGACGAGCACGGCAGCGCCCTGGTGACGATCCCCGCGAACGCAGCAACCACCGCGGCAACCGCGATCAGTGTGGAGCCGGCGGGCGGCTCGCAGCAACCGACCACCAAGCCGATCGCGCTCATCAAACTCGGCGCCTAACCTACGCTGGAAGCGTGCGCTGCCGCAACGGTCGCGCCGGCGCACGCGGCCCGGCTTCACGCCGGTTGAGCGTGATGGGCAACTCTACCATCACATGATTGCCGTTAGCCGTGCGATCGATCGTAAGATCGCGGGCCATGCTCTTCACGAGCAACAAACCGCGACCGCCCTCGGCTAAATCCTCCGGACGCGCCACCGCATGCACGATCGGCGGCCCCTCGTCGCAAACGTGCAGCAGTGCGACGTTATCGTCGACCTCGAGCGTGATCTCCGCCATTCCCGGCGTGTGACGCGCGACGTTGCTCACGAGTTCCCCGAAGATAAGCTCAGGCGCGGAGAGATCCGTGCCGTCGGGTGCAAATTCGCCCAAACGCCAGAGAAACGCGCGCTTCGCGCGCCGCGCAGCAGACGCGCTGCACGCATCGATCGCCCAGGTTTTTGTCGCATTTCCTCGAGCGAAGCCGACGTCGGTGACGCCGATGAACAGCACCGCGGCATCGTCGAGCTGCGGGCGTCCTTCGAGCACGTCACGCTGAATGGCTTGCGCGATGTTCTCGGTCGCACTGTAATACTGGCGGTTCACTACTTCGATCAAGCGTCGCACTCCGGCATCGTAGTCGTATTCCGTTCGTCTTCCGCTCTCGACCAGGCCGTCGGTGAAGAGCACGATAGCAGATCCCGCGTCGAGCGTGAGCGAGTATTGTCGATACTCGACGTTGCGTTCCGCACCCAAAATCAGACCGCCGCCCGGAATCTGCTCGACGACGCCGCGCGCTTGCACGGTAATCGGAAGCGGATGACCCGCCGACGCATACACCAGCAGTCCGGTATTGAGAGAGAGCTCGCCGTAGAAGAGCGTGGCGAGCGGTCCACCGTCTTCGTACAACGCGCGGTTGACCGCTCGCAACACGTTGACCGGCGAATCGTACAGCCGCGCGGCCATGCGAACGGATTGCCGAATTTGCGCCATCATGCTCGAGGCTTGCAGGCCGTGTCCGGCTACGTCGCCGACGCTGACACCCAAGCGGCCGTCGCCGAGCGTGAAGACGTCGTACCAGTCGCCCCCTACGTCGGCGTTTTCGGTCGACGGCGCGTAGGAGGCGTCGATGCGCACGCCCGGCACGCTCGGTAGGGTTTGCGGAAGCAGCGCTTGCTGCAAGACGGCGACGTTGTGGTGTTCTTGCTGCAAACGTTCGAGCAGACCGCGGTACTCACGTTCGGCGACCGCCAGTTCGTCGCCGCCGGGAAGGGGATCGGGATCGCGTCCGGCTCGTAATGCTCGTGCGTTATTGCGCAGGTGTCGTGCGCGCAGCCAGACGTGCGTGCCGAATCCTCCGGCGAGGATCAAGAACAGCACGACACTCACGATCAGCGTGACGAGGATGATCGTCGAAAAACGCGTGAGGTAGTTGCTGGCAGTTCGTAGCGCGCCAACCGCGAGAATGCGTTCGGATTTGTCGACGTCGCGCTTGGCCAGATTGAGCTGAGCCGTCAGTTGTTGGGTCGACGGAGCGGATTCGAGAGCGTTCATCGCGGCGGTATCGCCTCGACGCTGCGCCGCGAGGTACGAAGCCAGAACGCGATCGGCCGAACCGACGGTGTTGACGTAAATTTGCGCTTGACGCTGCTCGTCGGGCGTCGCATTGGCGGCCGCGAGCAGGGCGGTCGCGCGCCGATTCGTTTCGCGTCTGGCGCGCTCGAATCCAGCGGTGTCGTGATAGAGAGCGGCGCGCCGATTCTCTTCGGTCAGTGCGTTGGTTAGCGCGTCGTTGGCCTCGATGACCCGCTGCGTGTGGTCGGCCCAGAAGGCCGTGAGGGCGGTCGAGTTGCGGGTGGCGATCGTGTAGGCGAGCATCGCGGCGAGCACGGCAATCGGAACCAGGGCGACGATGATCGCCTGGAACCGGATCTGCGACAGCATCCCGCGCATAGGCCCTCTTTCCTTGGTCCGGGATCTTCGATGAAGGACCTGGCGAGCGCCTATCATATGCCGGTGGAATGATTCACGTTGGCGATCATGTGGTCGTGAAGGACGAGGACGAAGTCGCGGTGGTCACCGCCGTCCATCCCGATGCACAAGTAGAAGTCGAATTTCTCAAAGCCTCGGAAGGCGGCCCACGCCGCCGCCGGTACGCGATTGAGGCGCTCGAGAAAGTTTCGCGAACCTCCTAAGCTACGCGAACGTCTTGACCGGATGAACGGGCTGCGCCGCCGAGCGCAGCCCCTCGATTTGTGCGGCGTGTTCGAAGCGGTAGATCGCAAACGATTTTGTCCCGTCGTCGGTTCCAATGAGCACCGTGCCGCGGAATCCTTGCGCGCCCGGAAGGCCCGCGAGAAGTTTCTCGACCTGCTGTGGCGCGCTCGGGAACGGCTCGACGGCGTAGGCGTCCTTCGATTGCGGATCGAGCGCGCAGTCACCCGTTATGGCGATCACTTGGTAAAGCGCGAGCTTGCTGGATTCGGCAACGGCGCGATGCTCGGCGAGGAGATGATGGTTGTCCCACGCCGATTGCAAATGCTTAAACGCGTCGTGTCCGCCGACTTCGACCAATGCCAGCACCCCGCGGTCGTCACCGGCTCGTAAGATCACCGCGCTCCCCGCTTTTGTAGGGGACTTGCGAGCTTCTTCGATCAGCGTCTCGTAGGCCGAGATCCCGGCGCCGGCGCGATCGCTCTTTACGTGGACGACGTCGATCGCGCACCACGCGTTTTTAGCGAACGCAACCGGTGGCCCACCGGGCCGGTGATCGACGGCGGTGTGATGCTGGATATCTTCATGCGGACGCGTCATTGTGGCTCTCCTTGGGGGATAACTCTACCACAGAGGCCGATTTTCGTGAAATCGCGAATAACGCCAATGCGTCTTCAATTCTGAATACGTGCAGCTCTCAGCTCGAGAGCCGGAAACGTACATACATCGATGGAGCCCAAAACCGCTCCCGAGCCCGATCTGGTCCCCGTTCGCGTTGTCAAGAAGCGCGCGCCCGCTGCGGCAAAAATCTATCCTCCGCACGAGCACTTCGGCAGTCCGCTAAACATCTGCCGCGTCTGCGGCGAGAAGTATAGCTATGTCCAAAAGCCGTACCCGGGGATCGAGAACACCTACAAGAAGTAACGAAGGAGTCGGCGCGCCTCGGCGCCGATAGGCGGGCATGAGATTTCTTGCCGCCATTTTTGTTGCCGCCGCTCTCGCGAATTATCATCTCGCCGCCACGCACGTGCTCGGCGGTGATGGGGGCTGGGACTACCTCAGCATCGATCCATCGACCAAGCATTTGTTCATCTCGCGCTCGACGCACGTCATGGTCGTCGATCCCCAGAGCGGCAGCGTCGTCGGCGATATTCCGAACACCCCGGGCGTGCACGGCATCGCGATCGCCGCTGATCTCGGGCGAGGCTTTACCTCGAACGGCAGCGACGGCACGGTGACCGTGTTTGATCTCGCGTCGCTCAAGGTCCTCACGACGATTCACACCGATGCCAAGAATCCCGACGGCATCGCCTACGACCCGGCGACCAAGCGCGTCTTCACGTTCAACGGCGGCAGTAACGATGCAACCGCAATCGATGCGCAAACCAACGCCGTCGTTGCGACGATTCCACTAGGCGGACGTCCGGAGTTTCCCGCAGTCGACGGCCGCGGCATGGTGTACGATAATATCGAAAGCACGAGTGAGATCGTCGCAATCGATGCGCGCAGCGCAACGATCGTCAAACGGTTTGCGCTGGGCAGCTGCCAACATCCCTCGGGACTTTCGATGGATCGGCAGCACCGCCGCCTCTTCCCCGCATGTCAAGGGCAGATGGGCGTGGTTGATGCCGACAGCGGCAACGTGATTGCGACACTCCCAACCGGCGCCGGCACCGATGCCACGCGGTTCGATCCGAACACCGGTCTTGCATTTGCCTCGAACGGTCGCGATGCTACGCTGACCGTCGTGCACGAAGACGACCCCAACCACTTCACCGTCGTGCAAAACGCGGCGACGGTCACCGGCGCGCGGACGATGGAACTCGATCCTGCGACCGGCAATGTGTATCTCGTCACGGCAAAGATGATCGAGAATCCGAGTGCGACCTCGCCGCGTGACCGCTACCACGCAGTGCCGGGGACCTTTGAACTCCTGACCATGCAGCCCTAAGCCGGAGAATATTTTTATGCGCGCGCTGCGTTTCGAAAAATTCGGCGATCCGTCGGTTCTTGCGCTTGTCGACGTGCCCGAGCCAAAGGTCGGACGAGGGCGATGCTCGTTGTCCGCATTACCGGTGCCTCCATCAATCCGAGCGACGTCAAGAACGTCGCGGGTGCAATGGAAGGCACGACGTTGCCGCGCACGCCGGGACGTGACTACGCGGGCGTCGTCGAACGCGGACCGGCCGAATGGATCGGCCGCGAGGTATTCGGAACCGGCGGCGAGATCGGCTATACGATCGACGGCAGTCACGCAGAAAAGCTCGTTCATTCCCGTTGCTGCGCTCACCGCGAAACCGGCGCGCCTGAGCGCCGCGCAAGCCGCAAGCGTCGGCGTGACCTCGCTCGTCGCGTGGCTCGGCCTCATTGAATACGCAGCGCTGCAGCCGGGTGAAACCGTGGCGATCATCGGCGTCGGCGGCGGGCGTGGGCTCGGCGGTGTCGCAACTTGCCAAATGGCGCGGCGCGTCGCTGATCGTCGGTGCAGACGTCGTGCCCGCCCGCGCCCGGTTCGCCTGCGGCGCGCTCGATCGATCGATACGTTCCAAGCGACGAGCACATGACCGAGGCGATTCGTAGCGGCAACGAACGGCTCAGGCGCAAACGTGATGTTCGATGGGGTCGGCGGAATCACGTTCGAACCCGCGCTCAAATCGCTCGCACATCTCGGACGATCTGGTGACCATTAGCGCCACCGGACGCTCGCGCGTCGAATTCGACGTACGCGATTTCTATCACAACGAAAGCCGCATCCTCGGCGCCGACAGCCGCAAGCGCGATGCGAGTGCGTCCGCGAAACTCCTTACCGCGATGCTTCCGGCGTTTGAATCCGGTGCATTGTCTGCGCCGCCGATCGACGAAGTTGTCCCACTCGATGGCGCGGTCGATGCGTACCAGCGCGTCGCCGCCGGCGCGCGCGATCGTTTCGTCCTCGCGCCGTGGATACGTACCGGATATGAAGAGCCTGATCGTGTTCGACCTCGACGGCACGCTCGCGAAGAGCAAATCTGCGCTCGATGACGAGATGGCGACGTTGCTCGAGCGTCTCATGGCGGTCGAAAAAGTGGCCATCATTTCCGGCGGTGATCTGCCGCAGTTCCAAACCCAAGTCATCGATCGTCTTCCGCCGGGCAGCACATTGGAACATCTTTCGCTCTTACCGACGAGCGGAACGAAGTTCTTCAGCTACGACGGCCAGTGGCGTAAGTGCTATTCCGAAGACCTGAGCGACGACGAAAAGCATACGATCGAGGATGCGCTCGAGAAAGCCGTAGCACAAGCGGGCGTTCAGCCTGCGCAGACGTGGGGCGAGCGCATTGAAGATCGTGGAACGCAGATCACCTACTCGGCACTGGGCCAGCAAGCGCCGCTCGAAGCGAAGGAAACGTGGGATCCCGGCTTTAACGAAACGCAAAGCGGTTCAAGCGATTCTGGAACGTACGCTGCCCAACTTTTCGGTGCGACTCGGAGGCACGACCTCGATCGACGTGACGCGTCCCGGCATCGACAAAGCCTACGGAATTCACAAACTGCGCGACATGCTGCACATCCCGATCGAGCAGATGCTCTACGTCGGCGATGCGATCTTCCCCGGCGGGAACGATTACGCCGCGTTGCAAGCCGGGGTCGACTGCATCGCCGTCCGCGATCCCGAGGATACCAAGCGCGTGATCCAAACGATTATTGCCTGTCTGAGCCCGGACGCCACGCCTTGACGAACGGCCCAGGATGCTTCGTGCTGCCGCCGATCGGGCGGCGAAAGAGCCACGCTGCAAACCCCGCGAGATTCGCCACCATCACGAACTGGCGATACCCGAAGTTTTCCAGCAACGCCGCAACGAGCAAGTACCAGACCTCATTCAAGCCGTAGGCGGCGAACGAAATCTCGTCGAGTAGAATGCTTACGAGGCTGCCAAACAGCGCAAGCATGAACACCAAGGCGAGGAGCCAGATTTGCTCGCGCACGTCGAGGAATCCGAGAATCGCGCAGACGATCGAAAAGACGACACCGCCCGACACGATCACCGGCGCGAGCCACTCGAAGAAGACGAAGTATGGCATCGCAACCCAACTAAAGAAGCCGCCTCGGCCGAAAAGCATGCGACGGTGGATGGTGACGCATTCGCAAAGATGACGATGCCAGCCCTTGCGCTGGTTATAAAGTGCCTTCAGCGTCGGCGCGACGTCGGTCCAGCATACGGGATACGGCGTAAACGCGATACGGTAAGCACGCCGTGTGCTGATACAGAAGTTGTGAACGCGCATGGTCATTTCCAGGTCTTCCCAATTGGTATCCGTGTGGTACCCGCCACACTCGATAAGAATGTCCTTTCTCCAGAGGCCACATGCGCCGGACACGATCCCAAGTGCGTTGAGCGGAGCGAATCCCATGCGCGTGCCGAGAAAGGCACGAAGATACTCGAGTACCTGAAATCGTTTGATCCACGATTTCGGCAGATGCTGTCCGCCGCTTGTGACCGCAATCGTGCCGCCGACGGCGACGGTCCGCGGATCTTGTTGAAACGGCTCGGTCATCCATTGAAGCGTGGCGGGGTGATAGTAGGAGTCCGCATCGGCGCTAAAAATCAAAGGAAAGCGCGAGAGGTTGATCGCTGCGTTTAGGGCGTCGCCTTTTCCACCGTTGACCTTGTCGATGACGCGTAGCTGCGGGTATAGCGCGGATTGGTAGATCTCCTTAATGTCTTGCGTTAAGAGACCAGGGCGATAGATACCCTCGTAGGGTTCGAGTTCGAAAGCCCCATCGAGCGCGAACAGCGTGCCGTCGGTCGAACCGTCGTTCACCACGATAATCTCGAAGTTGACGTACTCAAGCGCCAGCATCGAACGCAGCGAGCTTACGATCAGGGATTCCTCGTTGAACGCCGGGACCACGAAGGTCACGGGCTGGTCGAGCGTCGAGGTGGAGCGCCGCACGGGGTCGGCTAGGTGGAGTTTTACATACTGCGGGAGGTGCAAGAGCGCGATGGAGCCCGTCAGTATAAAATACGAGTTAATCGCAATGAAATAGACAAAGAGACACAATTCTACCGAAACGATATCGTCCGATTTAATCCCGTGAATCATCTGCGGCGCGCGATCATAGCCTTTTCGGCGAGCACCTGTTCCATTGCATCGCGGGCGTACCGGTCGGGAAGCCCCGCGGAAAACTCCTGCGCGAGCTCGGTCGTAGCGAAAAGCTGCACCGCTGCCTCGGCCGCGCGAAGACGCACCCAGTAATCGGGGTGAGAGGTCATCTTGACGAGGAGGGGCCGATCCTCGTTCTGCACGCATTTGCGCAGCACGCGTAGGGCGGAGAGTGCGACGATATTTTCTTCGTGATTCGTGAAGCGCACCGCCATCTCGTGATCGCGATCGCGCGCCAACGGGGCGAGCGAACGCAGCGCTGCGGCGAGCGCTTCCGGGTTTAGCGATGTCCGCAGGACACCGTCGCAGATGCTATGCGCGCTGTCCGCCGGGCAGCAGCGGACGTAGTCCAAGAGACGCGGCAGCAACGCTTCGGGAGCATCGGCGATTGCCTCGCGCATGGCGGCACCGAGCGCGTCAGGATCGATCTCTCGCAGCATCATCTCGACGCGCGAGCGGACCCAATCGTCGCGTATGACCAGCAATCGTAAGGTACCTGCGATGAAACTTGGGTCGATTCGAAGCGCGCAGTGCGCCGCCGTTCGAGAAAGTTCGGGACCCTCCTGACGCGTCAGAACCACGGCGCTTTCGAGCGCGCGCGGATCTCGGATATGGCCGAGGACTTTGAGGGCGATGATTTTGTCGGCGTCGTCGCCGCGGTCCAAAAGAGAAAGGGCGTAGTCGGCAACGCCGAGTCGTACTGCGATATCGTCGCTCGCGCGGACATCCTGGAATTGGATGTAGATGGTGAGCACGGTGAACCAGTCTTGTTTTCGAATGCTGGGAAGTGACTCGGGAAGCGGTAATCCGGATTCGGCCCGCTTGAAAAGTCCGCGCCAGCGTTTGTCCAACAGGATTTGACGGCGACGGTAGATCGCGTTACGGGAGCGAACCAGGATCAGGGCTGCGAGAAGCAAGACGGTCATCAGCAACGAGAGCGCGACGCTGAGTTTGATGATGAGCTCGAAGAGGCTAAAACCGTTCGTGAAGAGCAACGTGCAACTCGAAGCGGTCGTATGCGCCGGTCAAAAGATACCAGCCGGCGCCGAAGCCTAGGGCGGTGTGGGGCGTAAACCAGTGCAGGTCGTTTGCCGTATAAGAAATTGTTTGGTAGAGAGCAACGTTCGCTCCGACGCCGGTGCTCTCGACATCTCTCCCGCCTGAGAGCGCAAGTGATAGCGTGTCGCAGCGTAGATATCCCGTGTAAGCGACGCCCGCGGACATCGCCGTGCCCGGTACGTTGGAGAGATGCACCGCCGTGATCGTGACGCTAAAGTGACGATTACCTCGGTAGCGGTCCGCGCCGGCCGTCGCAATGTTCGCAACCGCACTGGGATAGTTTCGTTGCGCGTAGGTTGCCTGGTAACCGTATCCGTTACCGGCTCGGAGGTCGAGGCCGCCTTGGAGGGCCGAATCCGGAAGCACCTGGTGAGTCGGGCTAAAGGAGGCGATGGCGTCGAACGTGAGCTTGGGTGCGACCGGGAGGTACGCGCCCGCTTCATACGTGATGTCGCTTAGGCCGAAGCGCTGATCGCTTGTGACGGCGGCGTACGCGGCGTGCTCGGGCCCGTCGCGCGTTGCCACGCTGAGATATTGCTCGTTCCACGTGCCCCGATTCCCGGTGAGCGTGTCGGTCGTCGAGCCGGCCTCAACGTCCACCCTCTTTGCCGGCGGGTCCACGAACAAGCACGCGACGAGCACGGCGATCGTGGAAATCACACGAGGACCTGACCGGCCTTGAAGCTTGCACTGACGGCATCGATCGTCTCGTCCAGGCTTACGCGCGGTGCAAACTGCAGGAGGCGCTGCGCCTTGGAGATGTCGGGCACGCGGCGCATGATCTCTTCGAATCCGGCCGGATAGACGTCGCTGAAGGGAATGAACTGGATCGTCGACGATGAGCCGGTGCGCTCGATGATTCGTTTGGCGAGATCGAGGATTGGCGTTTCCACAGGGTTGCCAATGTTGAAGATCTCACCGTCAACGGTACCGAAGCGCTCGAGTTGCGTTCGTAGCACCTCGACAACGTCTTCCACGGCGCAGAAGCAACGCGTTTGCGTGCCGTCGCCGTAGACGGTCAGCGGCTCGTGCGTAAGCGCCTGCGCAATGAGGCGCGGGATCACCATGCCATAGCGTCCCGTCTGACGCGCGCCGATCGTGTTGAAGAGCCGCGTGATAACCACCGGGAGTTCGCGTTCGCGACGCAGCGCAAGCGCATAGAATTCGTCATAGATCTTCGCGCACGCATAGCTCCAGCGCCCGATCGTGGGAGAGCCGATGCTGATCGGGTCGTCCTCTCGTGAGGGAAAGTTCAGCGAGTGCCCGTAGACTTCGGACGTCGAGGCGATGATCGTCGGCGTACCCGCGCGCGTTGCCGCTTGCAGGACGACCTCGGTTCCGCGCGCGTTGACCTCGAGCGTCACGAGCGGACTCTCCACGATCATATGCATCCCGATACGCGCGGCGAGATGCACGACCGCATCGCAGCCGCGCATTGCCTCATCCACGGCGATGTGATTTCGAATGTCCCCGTTCACAAAAGAGAATCCGCGCCTGTTTCGCGCGGCAACCAAATTATCGAGCGACCCAGCTGAAAGGTCGTCGAGCCCGACGACCGCATGCCCGCGTTCGAGCAAGTGATCGGCGAGATGCGAACCAATAAAGCCGGCGGCTCCGGTGACGAGGACTCTCATAAGTGGACGATCCTTGCCCGCGCGTTGGCGCGTATATCTGTGGAAAGCGCGTCGCGCGTGTCAACGACGACGCGCGCGTGCTGTCCGATCGCAGCGTAGTCCACCTCGTCGTGTTTGGAGAGAACGAGCACGCAATCGGCGCGCTCCAGCGTCGCCGCGTCGAGCACGACGCTGTGCAGCATGTCGGAACGGCGACGGCGCGGGGGAAGCGATTGAGAGACGACGCGCAGGGTGCGCCGCTCGAGCGCCAACTTGAGCCGTGGACGCCACTCGGGCCAGCCGTCGAGGTCGAAATCGAGAACTGGAACGAGCGGATCGTGGTAACTAATGACAGCACCCCGGTACCGCAGCCGATCGATGATCGCGATCGCCGGGCTTTGACGTGTGTCCGCGACGTTATTTTTGTAGGCGACACCGACCACGAGAATGCGCGCGTCGCGCACGGACTTCGAATCGTGGTTAAGCGCCTTCGCGACGAGATCCACGACATAGTCGGGCATCTTGGTATTGATGTCGTCGGCCAGCTCGATGAAGCGAGAGACAACGCCTTGCTGCTTGGCTTTCCAATTGAGGTAAAGCGGGTCGAGCGGAATGCAATGACCGCCCGCTCCCGGCCCCGGGAAAAAAGGAAGAAAGCCGAAGGGCTTGGTCGCGGCGGCGGTGATCACCTCATTCGAGTCGATCCCGAGATGGTTGCACAGAACGGCAAATTCGTTGATCAAGCCGATATTGACCAGGCGAAACGTATTCTCGAGTAATTTCACCGTCTCGGCGGCGCGTGCGTTCGAGACGGTATGCACGACGTCGACGAGTCCCGCATAGAATGCGTAGGCAGCGAGCGCCGAATCGGTCGTGCAGCCGCCGATGACTTTTGGAATTTTTCGCAGTGGAAAGGCATTGCCGGGATCGACGCGTTCGGGTGAAAAGGCGAGATAGAAATCGCGATCCAGCACCATTCCGCCGGCCTCGAAGTGCGGCAGCAACAACTCGTCGGTGGTTCCGGGATAGCTGGTGGATTCGAGGATGACGAGCTGACCGGGGCGCAGATTCGCCGCGATTCGGTCGGCAGCGTCCCGAATGTACGAGAGGTCTGGGTTCTTGCTCTTTTCGAGCGGCGTGGGCACGCAGATGACGATGACGTCGCAGTCGCGCAGTAAGGCGAAATTTGCCGTACCGCAGAATCTCTTCTGCGCAGCGGATTCCTCATTGACCTTTACGATCCGTTCGAGGTTTACGTCGAAGCCGATCGCTCGTTGGAATACTTCGGCGCATGCGAGCGCCAGCGGTAATCCAACATAACCCAGACCCATCACGCCTACAGTGGCGGTTCGTTCTTGGATCCTTAGGAACAGCGTTTCGAGAGAAGTGCGCGAGTCTTCATCGCCATGTGCCGCAGAGGCTCCACCCTCGTGGGTCGGCATGGGTATGTTTTTCCTGACCATGCAACGAGATGCATAAACTCATCGCCAATGAAGCGGACCCGCTGCCGTTCGTGTGGCGGTTAGGTGGGGGTCAGTAAGCCAACCGTTCCCTCGATCCAACCGTACCATGTGGAGTCGAAGGTAGCTATCGGGAAAAACCGCGATACAGTTACTGATGCAGTTAACTGTAATCACGGCGTTAGAGCGGTAAGGTGTCCTCTTGTGCCTTGTCCATTTCATTGAGTGCGTCGCGTAAGTCGGTTGCTTCGGCCATGCGCGCTGCCTGCTCATCGTGGCGATCGGGTACGTGCGGGTCATCTTGCCGCAGACGTTCGAGCAGTTCGATGATCTTGGAGATTTTTTGCTCCGATACGAGGGCGATCTGCAACGTGACCTGCGCGCGACGCTCGGCGATCAACCCCTGGTGATTCTCGGTGATGAGGACCAAGATTGTCAGCGTAACGGAAAAGAGCGTTGCGACGAGTTGGAGCCACGGTAGTCGCGCTGGGTCGAAAGGATGACCGATGACGTACGCCGAGACGATATCGGCTGCGATCCACGCCGCAACGAAAATTGCAAGGGCATACGCGAGCCACGGCCGGGCGATGATGCGGATGAAGTGCTCGATGCCCGCTTGGGATGTCGGCGTCTCGCGAATTCCCTCGGCTTGAATTTCGGCGATCGCCCGCACGGCTTGTTCGATCGGCCGGCCTTCAGCTTCGGTCGGCATGGGTGGTTCCTTACCCGCTAGAACGATGAAACGAAACGTGGGTCGGTAAAGCAGCCGCTCCACATCGCGCGGCGCAGTCCGGTGGCAAGTTGCGCTTCGTCCGAAGATTTTGAGAGCAAGCAGTTGGCACCGGCGTTATGACAGGCTCGGATCAACGTCCGAGTTCGTTCCGCTGGTGTACACGACGATGACGCAATCCGGCAGCACGAAGCGGAGCTGGCGGATCGCCTCGATCGGATCCACCTCCAACCGATCGATATCGATGACGAGGACGTCCGGGGCAAGCGCGCGCAGGACCGAAATGTCGACTTCGGCGATGCTCGCATCGGCATGCGCGAAGCCGCGTTCAGCGCAGCGGTGAGCAGCGGAAGGTCCTCTGGGGCAATGGCGGCCAAGCAACAGGTGCGGGCCATGGTCTAATCACGCTCCTCGCGAAGAATCGTCGACTCAAACGTACCACCCGTCATGGAAGGCAGCCATCGTGAAAAAGCGGGATATGGTGATCGTAGACACCATACCGAAGTCGGACCCGGCATATCCGATCGTGACGGCGATTCTGCAGATCGTTCCGGCGTCGCGCTGGGCTTTCGCGCGCCCGGAACCCGACGGCGAACTTGGCAATCTGCTCGGCTCGGGCGGAAATGGCGGCGAACTGGCTGCGCTCAAGAGCGAGGTCTCACGCCAGCGCGAGAAATCAAAGACTGGCCCCCGTATCGCTGCGACACTTGGCCCGCTTGGCGACTACGCGAGCGGCGTCACGCTGCTCTTTGCCGACGGGAAGGCCAGCTTTGGAATTCTCACCCTTCTGCGAACGAGCGAACTGGGTCCGTTCACGTCGAGCGAAATTGGCATGCTCACCCTCGCGCTCGACTCGGGATCCGAGCGCCTCTCCTCGCTGCGATTGAACGCCAGTGCTCAGGCCCGCTCGACTGCCGGGCATCGCGATAGCGCACCGAATCCCATCGAAAATCCCGAAGGTGAGCACTACGTTCTGGACCAGGATCTGCAAATCGTCCTGACCTGGACCTCGCACGATCAACGCCGCGCCGCGCTCACCGGCCTGAGCACCAGGCTTGCCGACCGGCTCCCGGCCGTACTCGAAGAGACCGTGCGCGCTTTGATTGCCGGTTGGCAAAGCGATCCGGCCACGCAACTTCCCGGTGTTGCGCGTCCGGTGCCGTTTCTGGTCGTCCACACACAACCCGTAACCGGTCCGGCGGGACTCTTCATCGGCGTTCGGATCGATCGCTTTCAGCCGTCGCATTCGCTGGTGGGACCGGCGGCGCGCTACCACATCTCTCCGCGCGAACTCGAAGTGCTGGCGCTATTGCTCGATGGCGCGAAGCTCGAGGAGATCGCCGAGGCCCTGAACATCACCACCTCGACGGTTCAGGACCATATCAAGAGTATGGTCGATAAGACCGAAAGCCGGAATCGAACGGAATTGATCGCGCGTGTCCTGGGGTGGGATAGCGAGCCGGAAGAGCCCTAAAACCGGGTATTCCACTATACCGGCCCCAGTCGTGCCCAAGCTAAGGTTGTGCCATGGGTACACATGTGTCACGCAGGCTTGGCACCGCCGTTGCGGCCGTAGCGTTACTTTCGTTTCTACAGACCGCACCTGCGTTTGCCACGGCATGCATGGGCGCAGACCCGGCGATCGTCTCGGTCGCGGTCAAAGGCATGCAGTCGTCGGGCGGCCTCAACCACTACACGTTGAGCGGCAAAGTCGCGAATCTGGGGAGCACGGGGCAAGCCCCGAACACGCTGCAATTCGTCGACATTTATAAGGGCAGCACCAAGCTGGATTCGCGCGGCGTCCCGCCGCTGCGAGCCGGCCAATCGTACGCGTTCGAATATGTCACCGAGCGATCGGCGCAAGCCGGTGCCCAGACGACGGCGCTCGGATTTCGGATGGACGTGCGCGAGCCGCCCAACACCGGGTCGCAATCCTGTAACACAAGCAACGGCGTAACAATGGTGAGGTTCTAATATGCTGACGCGCTCGCTCGCTTGCTGCGTAGCTCTTCTGATCTGTGCTAGTGCCGTGGCTGTGGCCGATGTGTCGCCCGCTCTGGTAGCGGCAGCTGATGCAACCGCGCCGAATTTTGGTACTCCGCCGTCGGGCGCGGTTCCGATTCTCTATAACGATCACACCGTGTACGCTAAACCCGACACGCTCAAACAAGGACGTGTGCTCGCAGCGCTGGTCAAAGATGGCCAGATCTACGTGCCGTTGCAGAGCATGTTCGAAGCGATGGGCGCGACCGTGTCCGTCTCCGGCGACACCTATACTGTGACGCGCGGCGATACGAGCGCATCGGTGACTCTCGGTAAGAACGAGGTCGTCGTTGATGGTGCCTCGCGTCCGCTCGACGTGCCGCCGATTCTCTACCAAGGCGTCGTGCTCGTTCCGGTGCGCGTGCTTTCCGAAGCGTTAGGCGCCTATGTCGAGTGGGAGCCCACGCGACAGATCGTCGTCGTTCGCTATATCCCGCCGACGCCGCCACCGACGGCGCCGCCGACCGCGCCGCCGACACCAGTGCCGACTGCCGCGCCGACGCCCACCCCCGTGCCGACGCCCGGATCGTACACCTTCTTCCTACAGGGCGCTTCGACGTGGAGCTCCAGCAATTACAACGAGTTCGTGGCCGGCCCGTTCTGCGAGTCATGGCAGGCGAACTTCGCGTATGCGCCGCTCAATTCAAAGCTCGCCGTGAAAGTCGATTATCGCAACGACTCCTACATCACGAGCGACAGTCTCACCGATTTGGTGGGCAACCAGTTTACACATTTCGCCACCATCGACGGAGGCACGTCGTTTACACCGGTGTTCTGGGCGCACCAAGTTAGCTTAGATGGGCGCGTTGAGTACCAGATCATGAGTCCGAGGTACTACGTTGGGTTGGGATACCTCTTCACGTCCAACAACTACGGGTATCCGCATTGGGACGGACTGGGCGTCGGCGTCGAAAAGTTGCCCGATCTGCGCCCCGGCATCAGCTACTACGGCTCCGCGTACTATTACCCGACGGTGAGCGGCAACTACACCGTAACCAGCCCGTTCAGTTCGAATGTCGGCAAGACGTATCAAATGCAGTATTCGATCTGGAAGCTCGATATCGGTCTCGCGCTCGTCCTGCGGCATTTCCCGCTGTATCTCTACGGAGGCTATGGCGGCGACGAGTGGGCTGCGAAAAAGAACGCCCCGATCGGCCAAACACATAACGGTCCCTATCTCGGCGTCGGCATAAAGCTGTAAGGACGATGAAGATGCTCAAACCCATACACCTCCTTCGGTTGCTCTCCGTCGTCGTTACGCTCGCGTTTCTCACGGCGTGCGCCTGCGGCAGCTGCGCTGTTCCGGCCTTGCACGCGGTGCCGACGCCTCCGGGCGCGACGCCGACCCCACCGGGTACCGTGCCGACGCCGATCATCACCCCGACACCGGCGCCGACGCCACTGCCCTTGGCGGCATGCTCGCAAGGCGGACCCGCGACGATTGCGCTTGGCCTTGCCGCGCCGTTCGCGCTGCTCGGTGCGGGCGGCATCACGAATAGCGGCACGATGTTCGTGACGTACGCAACCGGCGCGACCAGCACCAATGTCTACGGCACGTTCAATGACGATCTCATCGGCGCGTATCCCACCACGACGGTGACCGGCATCACCGGTGGAAACACCGCGGGCGGAGCGACCGCGATCTATGCGACCGGCTACAATTCGAACACCGCGTTTCTCACCGGCGCGCAAACAGCGGTAACAGCCGCGTATAACGCCGCCAATGCAGAAGCGCCGACTGCGCCGACCTTCGGTGGCGGCTACGACCTCTCGCAAGTCCCCGTCGGATACTCGGGCGTTCCGAATTGCGGACCGACCGGAACGGCCGTATGCGGATTGGGCGTACTTGGTGCCGGCGTCTACAAATCGGCATCGTCGATGTCGATTACTGCCGGGCCGCTGACGCTTGACGGTGGCGGCAACCCGCAGAGTGTGTTCATCTTCCAGATTGGGTCCTCACTCACGATGGCCGCACCCGGCGGCAACCTGATCCTGGTCAACGGCGCCAACGCCTGCAACATCTATTGGGCGGACTACAGCGGAGCGACACTTGGCGGCGTAGCTGTCGGTGCGAACTTCTTCGGAAACATCCTTGCCCCGACCGGCGCTATCTCGATCACGACCGCCATCAATGGCTTTGGAGGGCGAGCGCTCGCGGGCGGCGCCGGCATTACCATCTCCACGCCGCCGACCGGACTCATCATCACCAACCCCGGCGGCAACTAGAAAAGAACTAAAGAAAGAATGACCATGAAACGACCTCTCGCACTCTTCCTCTCCCCGGTAACGGCAACCGTATTGCTGCTCGGCGCAACAGCCGCGCCGGCAGTCGCCGCGTCGACGTTCTACGGAACGGTAATCCACGTCTCCGACAACAGCATCAAAGTCGAGGACACGCGCACGAGACAAACGCTCGCGTTCGAAATCCTTCCGCACTTCGATCAGTTCTTCTCGGCCGACGGGAAGACTACGTATCAAATGAAAGACATACGAGCCGGGCGCTACGTCGGGATCGTCTACGATCAGAAGTTCCTGGGCATGCGCCACGCAGATAAAGTCTATCTTCTCAACAACGCCAATCAGCGGGTCGGCCAACCGTAGCGGCGCTATTGAGTTTAGTGGACGTCAACGTCCGAAAAGTCGATCGTCCGTACGAGCGTTGGACCCTCGTAGCCGCTCAAGCGCACGGGCAAGTGGGTAACCTTTGACAGGTCGACCACTTCCAGCGTCAATCCGGTATCGATCACCGCGTTGGTCGGGACCAGCGTGACCTCGTCGGTTGGGACGCCGTCGATTGTGGGGCCGTTGCCTTCGGCGACGACTCCCACTGTGTCGGCGCCATGCGTGAGAATGGCGCCGAAACTCAGCTGATCGAGCGATGAACCGCGAATTGTCGTCACTTGCGGATCGTGCAGCGGAAATGTCTTCTTGAACATGGCGGTAAGACCCGAGCCGCGGTGAGCAACGACCGTGGTTCCGCCGCTCCACACGACGGTCACGCCGGCATTGTTGCCGGTTAGGATATGCATCGTCGCGCTGGACGGCTTGAGAAACGTGTAATCGAAAACCTCTTGCTGCGTTTTCGAACCAAGCTGCTCGGATGCCGTAACTCTCGCGCTGTATCCCGAGATGCCGACCCATGCGAGCGCAAAAGCCACCCAAGCCGGCGGCATGACCATCAACACGTACATCGTATAAGCATAGACCAAAAGAGGCGACCGAGAGAAGATGTCCACGCCAACAGTTGCAATCCCGGGGTGGTTCGGGGGCCTCAAACGATTTCCGCACATTCCACTCCGCATACTTGCGGCACTTGGCGCCGGCGTTCTCATTCTCGCGGTGGTCGTCGCGATCGTCGCGCTACGCGGCCACACCGCTGTAACCTATGTTACAAAACCGATCGTGCGACAAACGCTCATATTGAGCGTAACAGCGTCGGGGACGGTGAACCCGCAGAACACGGTCACCGTCGGCACACAAGTCTCGGGGATCATCTCGCAGCTCTACGTCGATTTCAACTCGAAGGTCAAGACCGGCGAAGTGCTCGCGCGAATCAATCCGAACACGATTCAAGCGCAGCTCGATCAAGCCGATGCGAACCTTGCGCAGGCGCGAGCAAGCGCCGCCGAAGCGGATGCAAACACGACCGCGCAGGCTGCGGGCGCAACCGCCGCCCAGACCGCAATTCCCAAGGCGCAAGCCGCGCTCACCACCGCGCAAGAACAGCTTACACGCGATCAGGCGCTCTTGAAACAAGGCTACGTTCCGCAGGAAGCGGTGCAGACCGATCAATCGACCGTTTCACAAGATGAAGCTGCGTTAGCGCAGGCGCAAGCCGCCTACACGCAATCGCAGGCGCAAACGCAAGCACAGGGCGCCGGCGCAAATGCCGCCGATGCCGCGGTGCAAGCCGCGCAAGCGACCGTGCAACAAGACGCCATCAATTTGACCAACACGGTCATCACCTCTCCGGTGAACGGAACCGTGATCGCTCGCGACGTTTCGGTCGGTCAGACCGTTGCGGCTTCGCTGTCGGCGCCGACCTTGTTCTCCATCGCGGAAAACTTGGACAAGATGGAAGTCGACATCAATGTCGGCGAGCCCGACATCGGCGGTATCAGTCCCGGCAACACCGTGACGTTCACCGTGTTGGCCTACCCTGCCACGATCTTCGCTGGTAACGTGACGCAGGTACGCATCAACCCACAGACGCTCAACAATGTCGTCACGTACGACGTCGTCGTGGATGTCGCCAATCCCAAGGGAACGCTGCTTCCGGGGATGACGGCGAACGCCACGATCGAAACGGCAAGCGCGAGCGATGCGTTGATCGTTCCCCTTGCGGCGTTGCAATTCGGGGTCGCGCGCAGCGCGGGGGCTTCGGCGACGACCGGCTCGGCGACGTGGGGGCAAACGCTCGGCAGCGCCTCGAGTGGCAGCACCGCGACGAGCGGAGTCATCTTCGTTGAGCGAGCCGGCAAATTGCAGGCTGAAAAGATCACGGTGCTGCTCGCAAACAGTACGCAAGCGGCGGTAAGCGCCAGTGCCGGTAGCACATTGAACGTCGGTGATTTGGTCGTGGTGAGTCAAAGCACGGGTGGAACGGTGGTCACGAAGAGCGCGACCCATGCTGCGGCGCCGACGCTAGGCGGTTCGAGCTCCAACGCGACACGAGGGATTCATTAGTGTCCCACGTCGTCCAGATCGAACGGCTTCGCAAAGTGTATACCATCGGTGAAACCCAAGTGGTCGCGCTCGACGGCGTGGACCTCACGATCGAAGCGGGCGAGTTTATCGCGATCATGGGACCGTCGGGCTCCGGGAAGTCGACCTTCATGCAGATCACCGGTCTGCTCGACACGCCGACCTCGGGCAGTTACACGTTTGAAGGCAAGGACGTAGCAAATCTAAGCGCGGACGATCGCGCCGACATCCGAAGCCGGCGCTTAGGGTTCGTCTTCCAATCGTACAATCTGCTTGCACGAACGAGCGCGCTTGAAAATGTCGAGCTTCCGATGGTCTACGCGGGTGTTCCGCAAATCGAGCGGCGCCGGATCGCGCTGGAAAAGCTGGCGATCGTCGGCGTCGCAGAGCTCGCGCAACACGCGCCGAACCAAATGTCGGGCGGCCAGCAACAACGCGTCGCCATCGCGCGCTCGCTGGTCAACAACCCGGGGTTGATTCTGGCCGACGAGCCGACCGGTGCGCTCGACACGAAGACTTCCGACGACGTCATGTCGATTTTGGGCCGCCTCAACGACGAACAGGGTATCACGATCATGCTCGTGACGCACGAGCCCGACATCGCGCTTTATGCCAAGCGCCTCGTGACCTTTCGCGACGGTAAAATCGTTTCCGACGGACCCAACGTGCATCGCCGCGAGGCGGAAAAAATCGTCGCATGAGTTTTATGGCGACCGTGCGCCTCGCGCTTGAGGCGCTGATTCGGAACAAGGTGCGTTCGCTGCTGACCATGCTCGGCATCGTCATCGGCGTGGCGGCGGTCATCGTGACGGTCGCGATCGGCAGCGGCGCGCGCACGTCGGTGACCAATAGCATCAACGCGCTCGGATCGAACTTGATCGTGGTGCAGCCGGGGTCGGTAACGCAGGGCGGTGCGCGCACCGGTTTCGGCGGCGCTTCGACCTTGACGCCCGCGGATGGTATGGCGATGACGCAGCTCGCCGGTGTGGCAGCCGTTTCCCCGCTCGTCACCGTGCGCACGCAAGTCGTTGCGGGAGCGAACAATTGGCAAACGACGATCAGCGGCGTCGCCCCGACGTATACGTTCATCAAAGGCTGGCCGCTGGCATCGGGAACGTTTTTTACCGACGAAGATATCGCGAGCTCAGCCAAGGTCGCCGTGTTGGGCCAGACCGACGTTAGCGAACTCTTCCCGGGCGGCGGCGATCCGGTCGGCCAGAATATCATCGTCAAAGGCGTGCCGTTCACCGTCATCGGAACGCTTACCGCGCTTGGACAAAGCAGCCTCGGCACCGACCAAGACGATACGATCTTGGTTCCATACACCTCGGCAATGCAGCGGCTCAGCGGCGTGACGACGGTGAGCCAATTGATGGTTTCTGCCTCGAGTGCAGCGCTGGTCGATCCGGTTCAGACCGAGGTGACGCAACTGCTCGAGCAACGCCACCGCATCGTTCCGGGACGACCCGACGATTTTCAAGTGCGCAACTTGCAGTCGATCGCGGCCGCCGCGTCGTCGACCGGCGCGGTAATGGAGTTCTTGCTCGCCGGGGTCGCAGCGGTTTCGCTGATCGTCGGCGGCATCGGCATCATGAACATCATGATGGTCTCAGTTACCGAGCGCACGCGTGAGATCGGCTTGCGCATGTCGCTGGGCGCGCGGGGATCGTCGATTTTGCGTCAGTTCTTGACCGAATCGACGGTCTTGTCAGCAGTCGGCGGCGTCATCGGCGTGCTGGTTGGATTTGCCGGGACATTCGTCGTGTCGGTGCTCGCGAAATGGCCAACGCAGATACCGGTTGCTTGGATATTTCTTGCGGTCGGATTCTCCGCGCTCGTCGGCATCTTCTTCGGATATTATCCGGCAAGAAAAGCGGCCAATCTCAACCCGATCGACGCGCTGCGCTTCGAATAACGGGCTTAATCGGGCATTCCACTATGCCTGGTTGCTGCCGGTGCGAGGTACGCTTAGCAGGCGCCCGAAGGAGGGCGCTAACGTGCGTTCAGCTGTCTTACTTTCATTCACTTTAGCCGTCGCTGCGCTCTTTGTTTTCGCCGCTCCCATGCCGGTGAGCGCACAGGTGTCGGTTGGCATTTCCGTCGGCTTCGCGCCGCCGCCCATGCCGCAGTACAATCAACCCTACGCGACGCAGCCGAACATGATCTGGCAACCGGGATATTGGGGCTACGGCCCGTACGGATATTTTTGGGTTCCCGGCACGTGGGTGCAAGCACCGCAAGTCGGCTTACTTTGGACGCCGGGTTATTGGGGATGGACCAACGGTCAGTACGGCTGGTACGCCGGGTACTGGGGCCAAAACGTCGGATATTACGGCGGAATCAACTACGGATATGGTTACTACGGATCGGGTTATCGCGGTGGACGATGGAACGGCAATTCGTTCCAATACAACCGCTCGGTGACCAACGTCGGCGGATCGCTCGGGTCGAGTAACTATTACAGCGATCCGGGCGCCTACGTGAATCAGAATAACCTTCCGCGCACGTCCTACAACGGCGGCGCGCACGGCGTCACCGCGCGTCCCTCACAGGCGCAGATCGCGGTCGAACGTCAGAGAACCTATCCGATGACTTCCGCGCAAACCGCGCATGTCGCAGTCGCGCAGCAAAATCGGAATTATTTGGACAGCGTGAATCACGGCAGCCCCAGTCAGGTCTCCGTGCCCAAGCCGCTCGCAGCAAACAATCGTCCAGCGGGATACACCGCGGTGAAACCGCAGCAACCCGCTGCCGCCGCGAAACCGGTACAGCATGCAGCGCCGCAACAGCGCGCAGCGCCGCAACAACACGTCGCTGCACCGCAGCAACATGCCGTTGCTGCAAAGCCGCCACAACAACACGCCGCACCCGCGGCAAAACCGCAGCAGCACGCGGCTCCGCCGCAACACGCTGCTCCTGCGGCGAAGCCGGACAAGTCACCGGCGCCGATCGACGCTGAGTTCTGGACTAGGCCTTAGCTAAGCGCACGACCGCGATCGGGTCGTAGCTGTGAACATCAAAGGACGTCGCGCTCTCAACGAGCGCGACGATTCCATTTCCGACGTCCTGGTCCCAGTGCGCCTGGGCCCACGCGTGCCGGGATTCCCACTGCGTAACGACGAGCACTTGCGTCTTGGTCTCATCCGACATCACGAGACTTTCAATGAAGCCGGGTGCCGCCGACCCCTTTTGCTGCACTAACTTTGCAGCGGCGTTTCCAAATTCGACCACATCCTTCGGGTCGATGGTGAAGATGAGTGCGGCGATAAAAGTTGTCTTAATATCCAACATTGGGCTACTATCCTAACACATGAAGCACAGGGGGTAGGTATGATCGCGACCTTTATTACGGCTTTTGGCGTGCTCTTGCCGGTACTCTTCGTCCTCGCATTGGGGTTTTGGGCGGGGCGTGCCAAGAAATTCGATAGCGACCAAGTTGCAGGCATCAATGAATTGGTCCTCGACTACGCCTTTCCGGCGCTGCTGTTTGTCGGGATCGTGCGCGCGTCGCGCAGTTCGCTTTTTACCGAAGCCCCGTTCGTGCTCGCGCTCATCGTCGCCGCGCTGGGATTGTTCGTGGTCGTGGCTTTTCTTAGCGTGTTCGTTTTGCGCCATCGCCTTGGCGCTGCGGCGATTCAATCGGGCAGCGTCACGTATTCCAACGCCTCGTTTGCCGGCATTCCGATTCTTACGCCGCTCTTTGGCCCGTCGGCCCTGCTGAGCATTGCCATCGCCGCGCTGATGTTCAATATTATGCTCGTACCGCTGACGGTCACGATGCTCGAATACGATCGCCAGCGAGCGGCGGGCGCAGCAACGCTCAGTGTCTCGACGCTGCTCGGCCGCAGCATCTTAGACAGCTTCAAGCGGCCATTTGTGTGGGCACCGTTGCTGGCAACGGTGCTCGTGCTGTTGGACGTGCGCGTTCCGGCGGAGATCGAGAATATGCTCGAGCTCATTGGCTCTGCGACCGCGGGTGTCGCGCTGTTCGTGGCCGGGATCATTCTTGCCGCGTACAAAGTCACAGTGTCACCGGAAGTGCTCGGCAACGTGCTCACTAAGATGGTCGTCCAACCCGGGATCATGGCGCTGATGGTCGCGGCGCTTGCGATCGCCAAGCCGGTCGGCAGCGAAGCGATCCTGATTTGCGCCATCTCGACCGCCGTGATGTTCCCGATGCTGGCGGTGCGCTACAAAGTCTACGAGGCCGAGGCGGCCTCAACGTTCTTGCTCACCACGCTCTCGATGATCGTAACCATACCGGTTGCTATTGCGTTGACGCGATGAGATCCTCGATACCGACGGGGAGATCGCGAACGCGCACGCCGGTTGCATGGTAGACCGCTGACGTAATCGCGGGCGCGATACCGGCGAGCCCAATCTCGCCCACGCCGCGCGCACCCAATGGATTGAGATCGTAATCGGGATAGTCGAGGAAGGTCACGTCCATCGTCGGATGATCCGCGTTCGATGCGACCACGTAGTCGGCGAAATTACGATTCAGCGGTGCCGCGGTCTGTGGATCGTAGTGCGTTTTTTCGAACAGCGCCATCCCGACCCCAAACACGATCGCACCCTCGATTTGGTTGCGCGCGGTTTTTGGATTGATGATCGTGCCGCCGTCAATCACCGTGACCACGCGGCGCACGCGCAAGCGGGCGATCTCCGGCTGCCAGGTGACTTCGATGAAGTGCGCGCCGAACGAATGGCTGGATTTCTTGGGATTGTCGTTGCCAAAGGTCCGATCCGAGCGGCCATATCCGACGACGACGTCCTGCGATGGTGAACGATCGCGCTTGTGCAGCGCGTCCTTGCACGCGTTGATCGTGGCGGGAATGACCGATGCCGTGGCCATGGATCCGCCGGACATCGGTCCGGGGGGCAGCGACGTATCGCCCAGCGACACGGTGATGTGCCGCACGGGGATGCCCAGCGCGTCACTTGCGATCTGCGCCAACATCGTGTAGGTGCCGGTGCCGATGTCCTGCGTCGCGCAGAAGACGCGCGCACCGTCGTGACTCAACTCGACGCGGACCTCGCAGTCGAGGCGATCCGCGATCCACGAACAGCCGGCCATGCCCCAACCGAGAATCATGCCGTCACGCTTCATCGATCCGACTGCGGCCGTGCGTTGCTCCCAGCCGAACGTCTTCGCGCCGAGCTCGTAGCATTCGGCAACGTGACACGACGTGAATGGAATATCCAGACCCTCGTCACGTTGCGGCACGTTGCGCAGACGCAACGCAAGGGGATCTATGTTCAAGGCAATCGCGAGTTCGTCGAGCGCGGATTCGGTTGCATAGAGGCCGGGAACCGCACCGGGGCCGCGCATCGAGGTCGGGGAGCCGACATGACGCTTGGCAAGACCGCTGGTAAGACGCAGATTCGGGACGCTGTAGAAGTAGGTCGTTGCTTCGCCGCAGTTCTCGTCGTAGTCGTCGAGCATGTTGGTGTGGTTGGTGTAGTCGTGTTGCAGCGAGGTGAGCCGGCCGCCCGCATCGGCGCTTACTCGCACCCGTTGCACGGTTTGCGGGCGGTGCCCGACGTTCATGAACATCTGCTCCCGCGTGACGACAATTTTCACGGGCCGACCGAGCCTGCGTGCGGCGTGCGCCGCAAGCGGCGATTGTTGCCACGGCCACAATTTCCCACCGAATCCCGACCCGAGGTACCGCGTGATGACGCGCACCTTCTCGAGCGAAACGCCGAGCATTTGCGCCAGCACCTTCTGGTGATTGACAACCGCTTGCGACGTCTCGAAAAGCGTCACCGTGTCGCCCTCCCACCAGGCCACCGTCGCATGCAGCTCGATCGGATTGTGCGTCTCAACCGGCGTACGATACGTCTGGTCGACCTTGATCGGCGACGCGGCGAAAGCTTTGTCGGGATCGCCGCGGTGGCTCCCGACCTCACGCTCGCCTTCATCTGCCGTGATCGGTGCATTGTGCACCGTGCCGGGCGCATACGTTACGCGGACGAGGGCCGCAGCTTCGGTCGCCGACTCGAGCGTGTTCGCGATCACCAAGGCCACGTATTGTCCGAAGTATTGTACGTCGTCGCCCGAGAGCGGCGCACGGTGTTCGTCCACGATCCCGGTCGATAACGACGACTTCTCGTGTGAGTGCAGCGTGCCGAAATTGTGGTGGTCGTACACGGCGACGACGCCGGGCACCGCGAGCGCAGCGTCCGCATCGACGTGAAGCACGCGTCCCGCGGCAATCGTGCTGCCGACCGGAACGCCGTAGAGCATGCCGTCGAGAATGCGATCCGAGGCGTAATCCGCACCGCCGGTGACTTTGAGCCGACCCTCGATGCGATCGATCGGTGTCCCGACGCTCATGCCGTCACCTCGATCAGTGCCTGCACCAGACAGCGTTTGGCAAGTTCGATTTTGAAACCGTTCTCGCTCTGTGGCCGCGCGTCGCGCAGAGCGAGTTCCGCTGCCGCGCGGAACGCTTCGCGCGTTGCGGTTTTGCCGGTCAATGCGGATTGCGCCTGCGCAGCGTGCCAGGGAATCGTGCCGACACCGCCGAGCGCGATGCGCGCGTCGGCAATGGTGGAACCCTCGAGGCGTACGGCAACCGCCGCCGACGCGAGCGCGAATTCGTACGACTGCCGGTCACGTAACTTGAGATAATGCGAACGCCAACCGTTCATCGGCGGCAACGTGACCGCGACGATGAGTTCGCCGGGTTCCAGCGTGGTTTCGCGTTCGGGTGTGTCGCCCGGGAGCAAAAAGAACCGGTCGATCGGGATGCTGCGCCGCGTCTGCGCTGCGCTCTGAACTTCGATCGTTGCGCCAAGCGCCATGAGCGCGACGTTCTGGTCCGACGGATTGCTCGCGATGCAGTGCTCGCTCGTGCCCAGCACCGCAAGGTTGCGGTTGAATCCGCTGATCGCCGGACAGCCGCTTCCCGGATCGCGCTTGTTGCACGCCGAGTGAGGGTCGCGGAAGTAGATGCAGCGGGTGCGCTGGAGCAAATTACCGCCGGTCGTCGCCATGTTGCGAATCTGCGTGGTCGCGCCGGAGAGAATCGCTTCGGAGAGTAGGCGGTAATCCGAGCGCACCTTGGGATGGTGCGCAACGTCGCTGTTGGTCGCGAGCGCGCCAATGACCAGACCGTTGTCCGCCGTCGATTGGATCGTGGTCAGTGGCAGCCGATTGATCGCGACGACCCGCTCGGGGCGTTCGACGTCCTGACGCATCAAATCGATCAGCGTCGTGCCGCCGGCGCAGTATTGCGACGGTGCGCCGTGGGTTGCGAGCAACGCGTCGTCGACATCGCCGGCGCGCGTCATCGTAAAGCGTCTCATGACGGCACCGTCGATTGACGAACCGATTGGATCGCCGCGACGATGCGCTGGTAGGCTCCGCAGCGACAGATATTCCCGCTCATCGCTTCGGCGACGTCGGCGTCGTCGGGTCCCCAGGGCTCGTCGATCATCGCCGCAGCCGACATGATTTGTCCCGACGTGCAATAGCCGCATTGGTAGCCGTCATGCTCGAGAAACGCCGCCTGCACGGGATGCAGGTCTTCGCCCTGGGCTAGACCTTCGATCGTGGTGATCTCGTCGCCGTCGTGCATCGCAACGAAGGTCAGACACGACAACGTCCGCTTACCGTTGACGTGGATCGTGCACGCGCCGCACTGGCCGTGATCGCAGCCCTTCTTCGTCCCGGTGAGGCCCAGCGTCTCGCGTAGGTAGTCGAGCAGTGAGGTGCGGCTATCCGCCTCGACCTGGTAGGCTGTTCCGTTGATCGTCAGCGAGGTCGCCAGTTCGCTTCCGACGGCCTCATCGCTCTTCACACTCATAGCCCGATTTAACCACTCATTTTCGCGACCGGATACAGGCGAACACTTGTTCACTCCAGGAGCGGGTGACTCCAATGCGACGAGCCGGCGGGCGGGGTGAGGAGCGACGAGCGGGGTATCGTCGGCGTTCAGGTAGAGGCGGTCGAACTCTTCAACCGATACGGGCCGGCCGAAATGGAAGCCCTGCGCGCGATCGCAGCGCAACTGATACAGCGTATCGAACTGTTCGGGCGTTTCGACGCCTTCGGCTGTGACCTTCATGCCGAGCGTGTGCGCGATCCGCACGATGGAACGCGCGATCGCTCGTTCTGTGCGGCGCTCGATGTCTGAAACGAAGGTGCGGTCGAGCTTGAGCGCGTGCAACGAGAATTCCTTAAGGTAGACGAGCGCGCTGTAGCCGGTTCCAAAATCGTCGATGGTCACCGTTGGCCCCATCGCCTTCACTTCTTCGAGGATACGACGCACCGCATGAACATTGGTGAGCAGCGTCGATTCCGTGATCTCGATATCGAGCAGATTCGGATTGGCGCCGCTGCTCTCGAGCGCCTCGGCGAGCGTTGCGCAAAAGTCCGGATGCATGAATTGCCGTGCTGAGACGTTCACCGAGAGGTAGCGATTCAAGCCGCGGCGATTCCAGCGAGCGAGCTGCGCGCAAGCGCTGCGCAGCACCCACGCGCCGAGTGGAATAATCAGTCCCGACTCCTCCGCTACGCTGATGAACGTCGCCGGGTAGCGCATTCCGGAGACGTCGGGCCAGCGCAGGAGCGCTTCGGCGCCGACGAGTCGCGCGCTTGCCGTATCGACGATCGGTTGATAGTGGAGGATGAAGCGCTCCGTCGAGAATCGCCTCGCGTAGCGAGCTCGCAGCTTTGTACCGCACGTCGGCCGCATCGTGCATTTCGGGCGACCAGAACGCGACGCGCGGCGTGTAACTCTCCTTCGCGCGATACATCGCCGTATCAGCGTTGCGAATGAGCACGTTCGCGTCGGTGCCATCGGCAGGCGAGAGCGAGATCCCGATGCTCGCGGCGATGCTGAGTTCGTAACCGTCGACGAAAAACGGTTCGGTGAAAAGGCCGGAGATTTTTTCGGCGAAGGCCGAGACCACGCCGGGATCGCCCACGGCCGGCAGCACGATGACGAATTCATCCCCGCCCCAGCGCGCGAGAATCGTCCCGCGGTCGAGCGCGGACTCCAAGCGCTGCGCAACGGAGCGCAGAAGTACGTCACCGACGCCGTGGCCGAGGCTGTCGTTCACGTCTTTGAACCCATCGAGGTCGAGGAAAAGCACGGCACAACCCAGCTCGTCTGATGCGCCGTTCAACGTTTCCGCGAGATGAAGACTGAGCGATACGCGATTCGGTAATCCGGTGAGCGCATCGTTTCGCGCGAGGTTGCGCGCCTCGAGACGACCGAGAATCTCGCGCCGCTCGATCCGCATGCGTAGCGCCGCGGGAATGAACGCGAGGATGTAGCCGGCGGCGAAAATTGCGAGCGTGGCGATGTTCGCCGGCGTGTAGAAGATACCGGCGTACGCCGAATAGAGCGTTTGGAACGCGAGCGCGACGGTCATGACCAGAGCAAGTGGCCATTCGAGATAGAAGGCCTGCTGCGCGCCTACGATCATGAGCAACGCCGAAGCGATATAGAGATAATGATTGCCACTATCGACGACGAGCACGTCGATCGCGAGCATCGTCGGGAGCACGTTGAGGATCTGCAAGGTCGCGGAGTAGCGGCGGGCGGGACGGTAGAGCCAGACCGTGAGCGCAACGGCTGCGGAAATGGCCGCAGCAGCGATTCGTATCAGCAACGAATCCGGAGGGTGATCGGGGACGGCAGCCAGGACAAAGTGGAACGCGGGCAAGAGCACGATAATGAACCCGGCATAAAACCAGATGCTCGTTGCTCCGGCCTCTTGGAGCCAGTCCCGATAGGCCTCGCGCTCCGACGTCTCCAAGCGGCCCTCCAACAACGCAGGATTCGCTCGCGGAAGCACATCCCCTTAAGGTGGCCAGAGGGCGGACGTAAAGTTGCGGTTAGACAAGTCCCGTGGACGCGGCTATTATGATGTGACGATGAAACGGCACACGTTTATTCAGGGCACAGCGGCCCTTTCGCTCGGCATCGCCGGCATGCAAAACGTTGCAGACGCGCAGAGCGATCCGTTCGATCCGAAGGCCGGCGCATGGCGCACGTACGTTGTCACCACCACCGTCGCCCTCGCGCCCGGCGATGCGGCGAAGGTTTGGATACCTATATCATCATTCACCGAAAGCAGTTGGATGCGGCCGGGCAAAAGTTCATGGTCCGGTGACGCCGCAACGGCGTACATTGCAACCGACCCACGGTGGAACGCGCAGATGGTGTACGCGCAGCTCCCCGCGAGCACCAAAGCGCGCACGGTCGTGGTGACGTCGGAGGTTACGACGCGCAATCGCGACGTCGACTTCTCGGCGCCGAAGCCATCGACGTTGAGCGCCGGCGAACGGCGCCTTTACACTGCGCCGACCGCGTTCATTCCGACCGACGGCATCGTCAAAACGACGGCTGACAAAATTACGGCAGGCGCCACGAGCGAGCTAGAAAAAGCGCAGCGCATCTATGCGTGGGTCGTGACCAATACCTATCGTAATCCTAAGACGCGCGGCTGCGGCCTGGGCAACATCTCGTTCCTGTTGGAAACGGGAGATTTCGGCGGCAAATGCGCCGATCTCAATGGCCTCGTCGTTGGACTTGCGCGCGCATCCGGATTGCCTGCGCGCGATCTGTACGGCATTCGCGTTGCGCCGTCGGCTTTTGGCTATAAGAGCCTTGGCGCGAACTCCGCGACGATCAGCAAAGCGCAGCATTGCCGCGCCGAAATTTTCGTGAGCGAGTACGGGTGGATCCCGGCCGATGCAGCCGACGTACGCAAAGTGATGCTGGAGGAGCCGCCGGGGAATCTTTCGCCCAACGACCCGAAAGTGATTGACGCGCGCAAAACGCTTTTTGGCGCGTGGGAAGGCAATTACATGGCCTACAACGATGCGCACGATGTTGCGCTTCCCGGCTCGAGCGGCGATCCGGTGCCGTTCCTCATGTATCCGCAAGCTGAAGTCGGTGGCGTACGAAGCGATAGCTTGGATGCTGCGACTTTCACCTACAAGATCGTCGTCGAGGCGTAATATCGCGCATTAGACCATGGCGGCGTTTACGCAGCGCTGGTACGCTTGGGTTCCAGATTGGAAAGTGATTGAATGCCCAAGTTTACCACGTTCGCTCGCGCAGGTTCCCTAGCGGCCTGCATAGCCATGTTCGGCGGCTCGATGACCCCCACGGTTGCGCTGGCTGATAATTCGACCAACACCGCCGCCGCCATCCTCGTGGGTGCGATCATCGGCACCCTCATCTACGATTCCAGCCGTCACCAGTATTACTACAGCAACGGCGGAAATCGTGAATACGTCAGCAATTCCACCGCGCAATCGTACTACCAGCGCCAAGACCCGCAGTACTACCACTCGCATCAAAGCGACTTTCAACATAATCCGCAGAAATTCAATAACGAGTACCGCACCTCGCATAATCATCCGCCGCAGCGGCCGTAACGCACGACCTTCACACGAACGGTAGGCCGGGCGAGGTAACCGCGCCCGGCTTCGGTGGGTTATGCAAGCCATGTTAGCAACACGTAATCTCGGTACCGAAGGGCTCGCGGTGTCCGACATCGGCCTTGGCTGCATGGGCATGAGCTTTGCCTACGGGCCGGGCGAACGCGACGACAACGAGTCGATCAAGACGATCCACCGCGCGCTCGAACTCGGTTGCACGTTTTTCGATACGGCCGAAGCCTACGGCCCGTATACCAATGAAGAGCTGCTCGCGCGCGCGCTGGAAGGCAAACGCGATCAAGCGGTGATCGCAACGAAGTTCGGCTTTACGTTTGGCCCCGACGGCGCGGTGAACGGCACCGACAGCCGGCCCGAACACGTGCGCGAAGCGGTCGAAGGATCGCTACGTCGCCTTCGCACCGATCGCATCGATCTGCTCTATCAGCATCGTCTGGATCCGAGCGTCCCGATCGAAGAAACGGTCGGCGCGATGGGCGAGCTGGTGCGCGAAGGCAAAGTGCTCTTTCTCGGGCTCTCCGAAGTCGGCGAAGAGACGATTCGTCGCGCGCATGCCGCGCATCCGATCTCCGCGCTGCAGAGCGAATATTCGCTGTGGGAGCGCAATCTCGAGCCGGCGATCATTCCACTGTTACGCGAACTGGGCATCGGCATCGTGCCGTTTGCACCGCTTGGCCGCGGCTTCTTGACCGGCGCGGTGAAACGCGCGGAAGAGTATCCCGAAGGCGACTATCGGCGCGGCGATCCTCGTTACCAAGGCGCGAACTTCGATGCGAATATGCGCGCCGCGTCGATCGTGCGCGAAATTGCGTCGCGCCACGACGCGACACCCGGGCAGATCGCGATCTCGTGGCTCTTGCACAAGGGGCCGGATATCGTGCCGATTCCGGGTACCAAGCACGTGCGCTACTTAGAAGAGAACCTCGGTGCATCCAAAGTGCATCTCAGCGCGGACGATATGGCCGCGCTGGATGCGTCGCTCACGCCCGATAAGATCTCCGGGCCGCGCTACAACGAGCGCCAAGCCGCAATGATCAACCGCTAGGCGCGAACGCCGGAGCTACATCGGCTTCGAGTGCACGCAATCGAAGCGGTCGGTGCTGCCTTGTTTCGGCGTGCAGCTGACTTCGACGTCGGCTGCCACGTCGTGATCGTGGGCGCAGGCCGGCTCTTTGCAGATTGCGTCTTTCGTGTGGCACTGCGGCGCCTTGTGCTCGTGTCGCTCAACCATGGTTCCGGTGCTCATTGTTGCGGCCTTTCATGACGAGACTCGATGCCTTATCATACCCCCATTTAGCCCTTGAAAGGAAAGTTGGATTGGTAGGCATGCAGGCGCTTGAAGTTGGGTAAGAGGCCCGCAAAGGAGTGCCGGAGACGGGATGACGAGTATTTCTGACGAGGCTTCACAGGCTGGGTCTGGGACCGTTGCTGGTCTCTTATCCAGCGTCGACTGGGCGTCGACGTGCGCCGGGCCGGAGGCGTCCTGGCCGCAAAGCCTTCGCACCGCCCTGAGCATTTGTCTCGACTCGCGCTTTCCGATCGTCATCTTCTGGGGTTCCGACCTCATCCTGTTCTACAACGATGCCTACGCCGAGATTCTGCGCGAGAAGCACCCGTGGGCGCTCGGCCAGCCCGCGCAAGACGTCTGGGCCGAGATCTGGTCCTCGATCAAACCGCTGTTCGATTGTGTGATCGATGATGGGCGCGCGACGTACTCCGAAGATCTGTATTTGCCCCTCGAAACCAACGGCGTTGCGCAAGAGCGCTATTTCACGTTTTCCTACAGCCCGATTCGCACCGAGAGCCGCATCGGCGGGGTGTTCTGCGCGGTCACCGAGACGACGGAACGGATCATGCGCGAACGCGAAGCCGCCGAGCGCGCCGAGACCCTGGCCGAGTTGGATCGCGCCAAGACCGCGTTTTTTAGTAACGTCAGCCACGAGTTTCGCACGCCGCTCACGCTGATGCTCGGTCCGCTCGAGGAACTGTTGCGAACCGCCGACGGTGCGCAAACGCCGCTGATACAGTCCGCCCGGCGCAATGCGTTGCGGCTGCTCAAGCTGGTCAACACGCTGCTGCAGTTCTCGGCGCTAGAGGCCGGTCGCGCCGTTGCTGCGTTTGAGGAAACCGACTTGGGCGCGGTGACCAACGACTTGACCAGCGTCTTCCGTTCGGCGATCGAGAACGCCGGCTTACGTCTCGTCACCGCGTTTGCACCGGTGCACAACGCCTTCGTCGATCGCGAGATGTGGGAGAAGATCGTCCTCAACCTGCTCTCCAACGCGCTGAAGTTTACCGTTGCCGGCGAGATTCGCGTGATGGTTTCGGTCAACGACGATGCGGCAATGCTCACCGTGTCGGATACCGGCGTCGGAATCCCCGAAGACCAGGTGCCGCACGTCTTCGAGCGGTTTCACCGCGCACGAAGCGCTCAAGCGCGCTCGCACGAAGGCACGGGGATCGGGCTCGCGCTGGTCGACGAACTCGTTCGTCTTCACGGCGGCACGATCACGGTCGCGAGCACGTTTGGCGAGGGCACGACGTTCCGCGTCACGATTCCGCTGGGAGCAGCGCACGTCGACGCGTCGCAGATCAAACAACAACAGTACGCCGGACAGATTAGTTCGGTCGATCAATATCTTGCCGAAATACAGGCGACGATCGAGACCTCGACCACGCTGCGCGCGCCGATGGCGGTCGAGCCGAAATCGTACGCAGCGAGAATTCTCCTGGCCGATGACAATCGCGACCTGCGCGACTACGTCACGCATTTGCTCGGAAGCGACTATGACGTGGTCGGTGTTCCCAACGGAAGGAAAGCGCTAGCCGCACTGCGTTCCGAGCCGTTCGATTTGCTGATCAGCGACGTGATGATGCCGGAGATGGATGGTCTTGCACTGCTGCATGCCATCCGGCAAGATCCGATGCTCCAAGCGCTGCCGGTCATCGTGCTTACCGCGCGAGCGGGCGAAGAGTCGTCAACCGTCGGTCTGCAATCCGGCGCCAATGACTATCTGGTCAAGCCGTTTTCGGCCGATCAACTCGTGACGCGCGTGCGCGCGCAGTTGGCTGCCGCGCGCCGGCACGATTGGCACGTCGAACAGCAAGCACGGATCGCGCGCTCGTTCCAAGATGCGGCGCTACCGGCAGCGCTCGCGCAGGTTCCGGGCATTCACTTTGCTTCGTTGTACGAACCGGCGATGATCAACACGCGCGTCGGCGGCGACTTCTACGATGCATTCCGGCTCCTCGACGGACGTTTGGTGGTGTCGATCGGCGACGTGGCCGGTTCGGGCATCGAAGCCGCCGCGACGATGGGCGCGGTGCGCCAGAGCATCCGCGCGGCGGCGACGATCAATCCCGATCCGCAACTGCTGCTCAAGGCCGCCGACGGTGTGTTCTCGGATTCGGGACGACCGCCGTTCGCAAGTGCGTTTGTTGCGGTCATCGATCCACTGACCTTCTCGATGCAGTACGCAAACGCGGGGCATCCGCCGGGGTTGTTACGGCGTCCGGATGGTTCGATCGTACCGCTGGTCGAGAACGACCTGTTGCTCGGCCTTGATCTGGAAACCCGTCACGGGTACCGGCGCGTGTCGAGCATCATCCTCGAACCCGGATCGTTGCTTGCGCTCTATACCGACGGCTTGACCGAAGCCAATCACGATCACGAAGAAGGCGAGTTCCGCTTAGTGCAGGCGGTCTCGGCGATGAACACGACCGGTGCGACCGCGTCGTGCGCCGCCGGCGCGATTCGCGATGCGGTGCTTGGCGCGGGCGGCATTTCGCACGACGATGTCGCGGTACTCACCACCTATTTCGAACAGCCGATGCTCGGCACCGAGTACGCACCGAGCTGGAGGTTTGCCTGGGACGACGGCATTGCTGCGCACCGTGCGCGCAGCGCGATGGGTGCGATCCTGAGCAGCGGCGGCTTGAACGCCGACGATCGTTTCGCAGCCGACACGATCTTCTTTGAGCTTGTGGGGAACGCGGTGCGTCACGCGCGTACGCCGATCCAAGTCGGCCTGGATTTGACCCAAGCCTCGCCGGTGTTGAACGTGCTCGATAACGGTCCGGGCTTTTCGCTCAATCCCAAGCTTCCGTTGGAAGTGTACTCCGAACGCGGACGCGGGTTATACATCGTCTCGCAACTTGCGCGCGAATTCACCGCCAGCCATCGCACGGTGCGCGGCGGCGCGCACTTGCGCGCGGTGCTTCCGGGGACGCTGCGCGCTTAAGTCGCGCGCGTCGTTTGCGGCAGCTTCCAGTCCTTACGGATGAAGTGGCATGTGTAGCCGTCCGGATATTTCTGGAGGTAATCCTGATGCTCGGGCTCGGCTTCCCAGAACGGACCAGCCGGCGCGACTTCGGTCACCACTTTGCCCGGCCACAAACCTGAAGCGTTCACGTCGGCGATCGTCTCTTCGGCCACCCGACGTTGTTCATCGGTCGTGTAGAAGATCGCGGAGCGATAACTCGGTCCGCGGTCGTTGCCCTGGCGGTTGGGCGTCGTCGGGTCGTGCAGCTGAAAAAAGACCTCGAGCAACTGCCGGTAACTGAACTGCGCCGGATCGAAAACGATCTCGACGGCCTCGGCATGATTGCCGTGATTGCGATAGGTCGCGTTGGCGACCTCGCCGCCGCTGTAGCCGACGCGCGTCGAGATGACCCCGGGGTAACTGCGCAGCAGCTCCTGGACGCCCCAGAAACAGCCGCCGGCCAAAATTGCACGCTCAGTCTGTTGTGTCATATCATAACCTCTCGGAGCTTCCAACACCGCTTGCGGGAGGAGCGTTGCGCCGCACACGTCCATGAGCAAACCGGCCTTCCTGGATGACCTCGATTTCGGTTCGGCTTTTGCCGACGCCGCGACGGATGCATTGAAAGACCTTGCCGCCGAGCAAGCAAAGGCGTTGGCGTCGGAATATTTGACCGACGTCTTTGTCGGCGTAGCGGGGGCTGCAGCCCAGACGCTGGTCGGCGGCCTTGCCGGGCCGCTACTCAAAAGTCTGTTGCGCGCGTCCGACAAAACGAGTCAGAAGCTCGATCTCTTGATAAGCGAACCTTTTACAACCGGGATTCGCGCTGCGCAGGCCGCGCTTGAAACGACACCGATATCCGTCGCGGATCGGCGGTTTCGTCGTAATGAGTTCGAGCTCGCGACAGAGAAATTGGAATCCGCATACACATTTGCGTCTGGAAAGACGGCGCCGGGAGCGCGTTTTTATATTCGCCTTCTGCAAGGTTTAATTGCTCGCGAGTCCGGCGCGATTGCCTATGCACGTCGGTGTTTCCAGGAATGTCTGCAGCGATTCGAGCTTGCCGATCGGCAAAGGATGGGGTCTTACCGCGATCACGCATTCAATGCAACGCGAAACCTTGCACGTCTTCGTGACCGCGACGCCGAGTATATGGAAAGCGCCATTAGCGCGTGGCGGTGGTGGGTAGAAGAGTTCGAAAACCCCGAGAAATATGAGGGGAATGATCTGCACGGTTCGCCGTACTCGTGGTTCGAATGGGATGACCTTGAAGCGGCGCTAACCGAAGAGCAAGACGAGAGCCGTCAGTGGTTGGCGCGTCAGGATCCGTTGCTACTGTTCTTAGAGGCGGAATGCGAAGTCCCCGACGCGCGGACCATGGAAACGTTACCGCCTTCGTTGGGTGCCGTCATCGGTAGGCGGCAAGGGGCACGTGGCGACATTTCCCGGCAAGGGCCGCCGTCACTACTGCGGTAGCATTTCTTGCACGTGCTTGCGAAATTCGAGCGGGGACGCGACCGACGGAAAGAGCTCCTCGGTGCCGCCGATTCCCCGAACGCCAATCGTACCGTAGTCGAAGAACTGGCCAAAGACTGTCTGGTGAACATCGATACCCTCGACCCTGTTCAACTGCAATTCGAGAGAACTGCGATTAAACGCGCCAAACTTGGCAATGACACGACGGTTCGTGACGGCAAACTCGGAATAGTTGTACCGGACCAGCTCAGCCGCGCCCATGAGCACGCCGATGACGCCGACGATAAGTCCAATGGTTTGCGAGAACGAAAGCGCGATGATAATTCCCAGCAGCACCACGGTCGTGCCGGGCGCGAAGATGATGGGGTGCAGCTTCGCTCGATAGATGACTTCTTCACCGGTAAGCAGATTGTTATCGATGTAGTCCACCAATAGCTCCTTCGCCCGCGCAGGTGAATCCGGGACACTTCGGTGACGCCAGCGAACGTCACCGTATGGTCTCGTTCGTGCTTTCGCTACTGTTACTGCAGGTTACCGCCCCAGCGGTAACCGTGCCGCCACCACCGCCGGGGTGGACGTCCGCCCCACTCGACGCGAATCTGATCGATCATTTCACACGAGCCGAGAGCGATGGGACGGTTGGGGAGATCTTCGTGCGCCGTCAGGTTTGCGACTGTCAACCCGACGAAATGACCGACATGCTGGAGCATGCCGTGCGTCAGTTTTCGGGAGCGACGATTACGCGTGATACGCTGCAGGTCTGCGGACAGAAAGCCTATCGCCTGATCGCGACCGGACTCGCGGCGGCGCCGCCGAGGAAGAATATCGTGGTGGTGGCGTTCCGCTCCGGTGACGCCCTCGTTACGCAGCAATACGCGTTCTCGCAACCACAGCCGGCAGCCGACGCGGTGACGACGCTCGAAAGTCTTTGTCCCCAGGCCCCTTAGATTTTCCCGCTCTTCGTATTGAACGGGTGACTTCCGGGATCGACGATGCCCGCGATTGCGCGGAAGATCGCGTTGGCGACGCCGGGGGACGGCGTAGCGGCTTGTACGTCGACCCAGACGAGCACCGTGGTGCCGGTTTTCGTCGAGTAGTATTCGGCGGTGTTGTAGCCGGGAAGCCCGCCGGTGTAGCCGTACCAATCGTCGCCCGCGCACGCGAGCCCGAGTCCGAAGCCGAGATTGCCGTCGAAGGTCTTGCATTGCGCGATCGCGCGAAAGCCCTCCGGCTCGCCGGTCTGTGCGGTGACGAAGAGCTTGATCCAGCGCCGTAGGTCGTTTGCGTCGGAGATCATGTCGCCGGCTGCTCCCATGAGCGAGACCGGTGTGCCGTTGCTGACGTCTTCCCACTGCTTTTTCGCATCGAGTCCGTAGCCGCGCGCAAACGGCACCGGCATCGCCTGCGTGGTGGGAACGCTCGTCTGCGTAAGGTTGAACGGCACGAGCAGCCGCTGCTCGATCTGATGCTTGAGCGTGTCGTGCGTCACGGCTTCGATAATGAGCCCGGCGATGAGGTAGCCGGTGTTGCTGTAATGATAGCCCGTGCCCGGTGCAAAGTACGGCTTCTGGGCGACCGCCCAGCGGATGACTTGGCGCGGATCGAAGTGCGTGGATCCCGTCACGTCCATGGCGTTGAGTTCGGGCACATCATAGGCTTCGAACAGGCCGCTGCGCATGTCCAGGATTTGGCGGACGGTGATGTGTGCGCCGTTTGGAATCGTTACCCCGAGCTTGAATGTGTTCAGAGGATCGTCGAGGCGCAGTTTGCCTTCGCGAACGAGCTGTAGGATGACGCTCGCAACGAAGGTCTTCGTGTTGCTGCCGATGCGGAAATGATCGGCGTCGGTAAGTGGACGTTGCTTCGGCAAGTCGGCGTAGCCGAAGCCACGCACGTAGCTTTGCCCGTTTGCATCCCACACGCCAACGAGCACGCCGGGAACCGGCGTACGGCCGCCGTAGATCGCGCGATTGTCCTCGACGGTCGCGACGATGGCGCGCTGCACCGAGGGATCGGCAATCGACACGGCGGTGGGCGCGGCAACGGCACTACGCGCAGGCGCTATCGTCAACGCCGCGCAGCACAAGAGCGCTGTTATGTAACGAAAGCTCAATGGAGCATCAGCCGTTCGTAGACGGCGGTCCCCTGGTCGACGACATGCGACCCTTCGAGATCGACCGTCAGTTTGAGTTCCGACATCCATCGGTAGTACCAGCCCGATCCGACGGGAAAATACTCAATGACTCTAGGGTTACGCAACGCAAGGTGCACGCGCCCCTGCGTCCCGGCCCAGTTGAAATCGAGATCTTTCGGATACGTGCGTCCACCGGGTCCGGTCGTGAAGTCGGCCTCGCGCAACGTCAGCGGGATGCCTTGGCCGAAGTCGCCGAGCAGGATCGATGTATCGCGCGCGACGAGCAATGCGGAGATCGGCGCAGGTCCGAGAACCTCGTGGCGGCCGAACACTTGCACGAAGACCAGTCGATAGTTCTTGGTGTACGCTCGCCCCCAGTACCAATGGTCGACGATCTTCGTCATGTCGACATTCATCCAGTTGTGGTCGTGGTAGCCGGTTCCGCGTACGCGATGTACCGTGCCGTCGTAGGTGAGCGTGCCTTCGACGCTGCCGTACGGGATGAAGGGAAGCCAGGCGAAAACGATCCCGGGTTTCAATTCGCCGTCACGCGGTCCGGGGCGCCACGCCGGGACGTCGCCGTGAAACACAAGATTCGCGGCGGTTTCTTTTCCGGTGAGGTTGATCTCGTAGCGCCCGAAACCGTCGGCTAACGTGCCGGAAGCGTGATTCGGACCGATACGCACATCGCAGTGGTCGCGCGCAGCCAAAAACTCATCGGCGCGGTAGTCGATGACCTCTCGCACGCGACGCTGATCGGGCCGGCCGATATTGATGCTTACGCGCGGTTTGAGCGGGCCGGCAAGCTCCGTTGGCGGTCGCGTAAAAAAGTTGAATCCGGCGGTCGAGCCATCGTCCATGACGGTATCGAAATACCAAAACTCGAGGGTCCCCGGAGCGCCTCCGGTTCGCAATCCATCTTCCCACGGCTCGACGCGGGGGGATAGTGCGGCACCCATTGTTGACGTACCGGCAAGCAGACTCATCATGCGTACGAAATCACGGCGGCTGAACAATGCGAACGACGGGTTCGCCCCGCCCACGATGGGTTCATCCCGCGCAAGCGCAGAAAAGCCCCGGATATGATCATGCCTCGGCGGGCGTTTCTCCAGAGCGCGGCATCTGCTGCGCTCGGCGCATCAGCACTGGGCCTTCTGGGCGCGAGTCGTTCTATTCCGTGGGCCGACCTTGCGCGTCGTCTCAACGGGAAGGTCGTACGTCCCGGAGATCAATGGTATAGCGCGTACGCGCAACCGAATAATCTCCGCTACGACGCAATCCTTCCGCAAGCAATTGCGGTCTGCAGCGACGCCCGCGACGTGAGCACGGCGATTCTCTTCGCGCGTGAATACGGCGTCCCGCTGGTCGCGCGGTCGGGCGGCCACTCGTACGCCGGCTATTCGACGACGTCCGGCTTGATGATCGATCTACGGATGATGAATCGCGTGGCGTTCGACGAGCGCAGCGGCGTTGCCACGATCGGCGGCGGCGCTCGAAACGCAAACTTCTACGCGGCGTTTCGCGATCGTAATGTCGCGATTACCCACGGGCGCTGTCCGTCCGTCGGTATCGCCGGGCTCGTGCTCGGCGGCGGCATCGGCTTCAATATGCGCGCGCACGGGCTTACCTGCGATCAGCTCATCGCAACGGACATCGTCACCGCGGACGGTGCGATTCGCACGGTACGCGGCGACGACGCGTTGTTTTGGGCTTGTCGTGGCGCGGGCGGCGGGAATTTCGGTATCAACACGTCGTTATCGTTTCAAACCTACGCGGTCGGGCCGCTGACGGTGTTCGACCTGATTTGGAAGCGTCAACCCGAGCGCGTCTTCGAACGATTGATCGACGTCCTCGCTCACGCGCCGGCGATGCTGGGTTCGAAAGTGTCGGCTCTTGCGCCCGATGCGACCGCGCCGGATATTGCGGTCCAACTGCTGGGGCAGTATCAGGGCAGTCCTGCGCACCTGCGCGAGATGCTTGCGCCGGTTTATGCGATCGCCGAACCCGAGGGGGTCGTCACGTACGATCGCTATTGGGCCGCGCAAGACGTGCTCGCCGAACCAGGCCATCCGGCGTACTATCAGGAGCGCTCGCGATTCTTTAATGCGCCCTTTGATCACCAAGCAAATGCGGTCGTGTTCGAGTGGCTTCGGCGCTATCCGCGCACGGCAAAAAGCGCGGCGTTCAAGGTATTTCAAACCGGCGCGCGCGTGAACGATCACGGACCGCACGACATGGCCTTCGCTCATCGCTCCAGCCAGTGGCTCAGTTCGATCGAACTATATTGGACCCAGACGACGCCGCCCGACGTGCTCGCTCGCAATATGGCATGGCTCGACGGCTTCTACGACGCGATCGTGCCGCTCGCAAAGGGCGGCGCCTATCAGAACTTCATCGATCCGTCGCTGCGTGATTGGCAACTCGCTTATCACGGCGAAAACTATCAAAACCTACGCAAGATCAAGTCAAAAGTCGATCCGACAAATGTCTTTCGTTTCGCAGAAGGCATTCCACCGGGTTGACGGCAGGAAACCTTTTTCGCGTTTTCGGTGTTGTACGGCTTGTAATGATTCTAGATATAGCTGTACCGGTTGGGACCCTCGTTACGAAGGCGCGAGACACGGTAGTACCGGAGAAAGCCGAGCCTATTTACGGCGGCTACTCGAATGCGCGAGGGGAGATTTCCCTCTTTGGGGAGAGCCTCGCGTATAGCGTGAACCTCAAGAACAAGACCGTGCGGCAGCGCCTGGGGCTCAATTCGGAGGCACAGGCGCGTTACGACGCGACTGAGTCCGGTGATTCGTTCGAATACTGCAGCAAGCGTTTTAGCCGCCTAAGCAATGCTGAAATTGCGGAAATTTGCGCTTCCGGCCCCTTCCGCGTTATGCCGCGGTCCGTTTAGGCCGAAGCGCGGCCATTGGCTGCGAGCACGTCGTCGACGATACCGTACTCGCGCGCTTGCTCGGGCGTCATGTAGAAATCGCGATCGAGATCGCGTAAAATCTGCTCCTCCGGTTTGCCCGTCGTCTTTGCGTTGATGCTCGCAAGCGTCTTACGCGTAGAGCCAACAACCACAGCAGGCAAAGTCGCTATTCTAGCGAGGGCACGCGGTCAACTCGCTAGACGCTTGCGGGGTGCGCCGGTGGATTTCTTCTCGAGGACGGCAGCTACGGCATCGGCCAAGAGCGCTTTCGCGCCCGCGGCGAGGCGATAGTAGACCCAGGTACCCCGCCGCTCGCTGGTAACGAGACCCGCAGTGCGCAGAACGCGCAGATGATGTGAAACAGTCGGTTGTTCTAGCGGCAGGCCCGCTGTGAGGTCGCAGACGCAGACCTCATCCCCAGCCTGAGCGATGGCAGCAAGGATCCTCGCCCGATGCGGATCGGCGAGGACCTTAAACAGGGCCGCCTGCTTGTCATAGCTGCGCTTGACGAGCTGGGAGGGATGACAATCCGAACTTCTCACTCGCGCCAGCATATCAACGGCACCCCCCGTGGTCAAACATTAGCCCTAAGGATGCATTAAGGCTGCCTTAATCGACGCTCATCTATATTGATCTCGGTGTATGCACGTGGGAGTGTAAACCACCACGCCGCCGCGGTTCGTTAAAACTCCGGCCGCGGCGGCACATCGTTGCGCACTCGAAATCTATTGGAGAAATATTTGACGTGAAAACGCCTCTGTTGCGGCGCGGGCTTGTTGCGCTATTGCTCGCCGCCCTAACCGCGCCAGCACTTGCCGCGACGCAACTCACGGGTGCCGGCTCAACTTTCGATTACCCGTTCTTTTCGAAGGCTTTTTACCAGTACAACCAACAGCATCCCGATATCACCGTCAACTACCAATCGATCGGCAGCGGCGGCGGCATCGAGCAGTTCACGCAGAAGACGGTCGATTTCGGAGCATCCGACGTCCCGATGAACGCCGACGAGTTGAAGCGGGCGACCGGTACCGTCATTCAAGTCCCAGTCGCGCTCGGCGGCGAAGCGATAACGTACAACATTCCAGGCATCGCATCGGGCCTGCGCTTCACGCGCCAGCTCATCGCCGACATCTTCATCGGCAAGGTGACGAATTGGAACGATCCGAGCATCGTCAAAGTAAACCCGAATTTCAAACTGCCAAACCTCCCGATCATCGTGGTGCACCGGTCGGACGGATCGGGTACGACGTATATTTTCACCGACTTCCTCAGCCGTGTTTCTCCTGAATGGAAGAGCAAAGTTGGGACCGGCAAGAGCGTTACATGGCCCGCACCGAGCGCCGTCGGCGGTAAGGGGAACGAGGGCGTTGCCGGCCAAGTTCGTAATAGCCCGGGCGCGATTGGATACGTTGAACTCGCCTATGCCCTCGAAAATCATATGACGACGGGCGTCGTTCAAAATAGTGCCGGAAGATATCTCGACTGCACTATTGCAACGGTTCGCGCAGCCGCGGCGACAAAAGCCGGCGTGAGCGCTACCGACTTCTCGATCGTAGATCGGAATGGTCCGGATGCCTATCCCATTGCGGGTTACTCGTGGGTGATGGTGTACAAAGAGTATCCCGACAAGGCGCGCGCCAGGCAGCTTCACGATGTGCTCGAGTGGCTCGTGGGCCCGCAAGCACAGCAAATTGCCGGTACGCTCGATTACGTGCCGCTACCCGAAAACGTTCAGGCTACCGCGAGGAAAGCCCTAAGCGAGATGTCGCTCTAAACATAGCGCGCAACAAACTGAGAGGGGCGGGTAGCCGCCCCTCTTTGATCCCCGAGGCATCATGATACTCGAATTACGAAAACGAGCGCAGCGCGCGCACAACAATGACCGACTTTTCCTCGGCATTGTTTATGGGTCGGCCGGCGTGTTCGTGCTGCTCATCGCTGCGCTTCTCGTTCAGCTGACCGCCGGCTCGTGGCAATCGATACGGACCTTTGGGCTCGCGTTTCTTTGGACGAGCCAGTGGAACCCCGTCACCGGACAGTTCGGCGCGCTACCGCTGATTTATGGAACGGTCGTGAGCTCGCTCATTGCGATCGTGCTGGCCGGAGTCGTCGGGATTCTGGCGGCGGCGTTCTTATCCGATTTTGCGCCCCGTGCGGTCGCGCGTCCGCTGTCGTTTACCATCGAATTGCTCGCCGCGGTTCCCAGCGTAGTCTACGGCCTCTGGGGCCTCTTCGTGCTTGCGCCGCTCATGCGGGTCTATATCGGACCGTTCTTGCAGCACCTGTTCGGATGGTCGCCGCTCTTTACGGGACCGATCTATGGCGTCGGGCTGCTCACGGCCGGCATCATTCTCGCGCTAATGATTCTCCCCACGGTAACGGCAATCAGCCGGGACGTGATCGCGGCCATTCCGCGAGACATTCGCGAAGCGTCTATGGCACTGGGCGGCACGCGATGGGAAACGATGCGCAAGATCGTTCTTCCAGCAGCGCGCACCGGTATCTTCGGTGCGCTGATTCTTGCGCTTGGGCGCGCGGTGGGCGAAACGATCGCCGCGACGATGGTCATCGGCAACCGTCCCGAGATTGCGGCATCGTTGTTCGCGCCGTCGTACACGTTAGCCAGCGTGATTGCCAACGAATTCACCGAAGCGACTACCGATATTTACGTAAGCTCGCTCCTCGAGTTGGGCCTTCTACTGTTTGTGGTGAGTTTCATAATCAACGCGTTGGCGCGGCTGATGATGTGGACCGTGTTTAGAGGGCGGTGACCATGATGACGTTGACTATAGCCGACGAACCGGAGCGCGCCGCCCGCTCCATTCATAGCCGACGGATCTTCAGCGCGCTGGGGATCTTTACCACGGGCTTTTGCGCCTCCGCCGCGGCGCTTGCGATGCTGCTGATCCTGTTCTACGTCGCTGCTCAGGGGCTCCAGGCGATCAACATAGCCTTTCTCACGCAGGTTCCGAGACCGGTCGGCATCGAAGGCGGCGGTGTCGCGAACGGCATCGTCGGAACCTTCATCATTGTGGGCATCGCAACGCTGATAGCGACTCCAGTGGGCGTGCTTTGCGGAATTTTCCTCGCGATGTTCTCTCGGGGGGTCCTCGCCGAGTCGGTTCGCTTTCTCGCCGACGTGCTTTCCGGACTTCCCAGTATTGCAATCGGCCTCTTCGCGTACACGATTCTCGTCGCCCCATTCCGGCACTTTTCGGCGATTTCTGCATCATTCGCCTTCGCGATCCTCATGCTGCCAATCATCATTCGGACGGCTGAAGGCGCAATCGCTTCGGTGCCGACTGCGATTCGCGAGGGTGCGCTGGCGTTGGGGCTCTCGTCGTACCGCGCGACGATGCACGTCGTGGTTCCGGCAGCTCGGCCCGCAATCATCACCGGCATTCTGCTCGGCATCGCGAGGATCACTGGCGAAACGGCGCCGCTATTGTTTACCGCGTTTGGAAGCCAGTTTTGGGAACTGAATCCGACCAATCCCATGGCCGAGCTTTCGCTTCAGGTCTTCACGTATGCGATCTCGCCTTACGATAGCTGGCACAAGCAGGCGTGGGGCGGAGCGCTCATCCTGATCTTCGCGGTGTTTGCACTGAACCTGCTTGCACGCGCGGTGCTCGCCCCGAAAGGCCGGCGCTGATGCAGACCGCGATTCGCTCCCTGAGCGTGCGTGATCTACACGCTTACTATGGCAAGCGCCTGGCTATAGACGATATCAATCTCGATTTCCCCGCGCAGTCAGTCACTGCTCTCATGGGACCCAGTGGCTGTGGGAAGACCACCTTGCTGCGCTGCTTAAACCGAGTCCACGAATTAATACCTGGGGCTCGGGCGAAAGGTCGAGTGTTGCTCGACGGCGAGGACGTTTATAGCTCTGATATAAAACCGATCGAACTGCGCCAACGCGTCGGGATGGTGTTTCAGCGTGCGAACCCGTTTCCCACCTTCTCGATCATCGGAAATGCCATGGCCGGTCTTTCCAATCACATGGACGCAAAGGAGCGCCGCGCGATAGGCGAGAGCGTGCTCCATCGGACTGGGCTTTGGGATCAAGTCAAGGACCGCCTGGATCGGTCTGCGCTCGATCTCTCGGGAGGCCAACAACAGCGTCTGTGTATTGCGCGAGCGCTAGCCGTGCAGCCCGAAGTGCTCCTCATGGATGAACCGACATCGGCGCTCGATCCTATCGCAACGACGAGCATTGAGGAACTGATGATGGACCTCGCGCGGGAGTACACAATCGTCGTCGTGACACACAACATGCAGCAGGCGGCGCGGGTGTCCTCGCATGCGGCTTTTATGCTCGCGGGCGACTCGGGCGTGGGACGGCTCATCGAGTTCGACGAGACGAGCAATATTTTCAGGAAACCCAAAGACCCGCGAACCGAGGATTATATCACCGGACGCTTCGGCTAGATGCTTACGCGCAATGAGACGCTCCTGGTCTTCCGGCAGAGCGCAACTGGGCACCTTGCCGCGTTGCTGGCCGCAGCTCTTTGCGAAGAACGAATAGTGCTCTGCACCCCCGAGCCGTCGCGAATGCTGCACCCGCTCGCGGTTCAAATGCTTCGAGAACTGAACATCGACATAAACGAGCTGATGGTTAAGCGAGTCGGCGAGCTCGCGCAGCGCTATCGCGAGATTATCTTCATTGCTGAAGAAGGTTTCACCGCGAGTTCGCGGATTGATCTCCCGAAAGGAAGGCTCTGCGAGTGGCACATTCCCGCCGCCTATATACGCGATGAATCGTACGACGTGCAGCTCGTGCGCGCGCGGATCGTGCGCGACATGTTGCTGAGTCGACTAGATCAGTGGTGCGCCAAGAGATGTCGCGCACCCGCGCGCCGCCACGCTAAAACGGCTTGACGCTCGACAGCGGCTTTCGGGCATTCAGCCTGGCAGAACTCCTCGATCTTTTCTTCGATCGGCCGTCTCTTCGCCACTCACGGTGATAACGAACGAGTAGAGTCGCCCGGCTTTGAAGGGACCGAAAACACTCTGCGTCGCATTCTGCGCGATATCGATTCCGGGTTCGCGCACCGACGCATTAAGAAGAGCGGCGGCCATTTGGCTGCGAGCGCCGTTCTCAACGCATACAAAATGGCGCGGTTCTCACGATGCTACGCAGCAGGTGTCCGCATCGTCGCGCCCTTCCGTGTCCTCGTGGACCGTATAGATCTCCCAACGGCGTCCGTCCGGATCGATCGCCCAGACCTTCGTCTGATTCGCGTAGCAACAGGTTTCCTCGCGCTCGACGGAAGCAGCGAGCCCCACCAACGTAAGACGCTCGATTGCGCGCTCCACGGCGTCATCGCTCTCGACGTAGATCCCGTAGTGCGCGTCGTTCGCCGGTTGCACATCGTCGCGCAAATCGAGCGCCAGTTCAAGTCCCGGATCGTCCGTGATAAAGAGGGCATAGTCGGTCAGGACTTTGGACGGCTCAGCATTGAGCAGCGTGGAGTAGAAAGAGACACTCTTGCCGAGATCGGTCGTTGCGAGATTGAGGTGTGTTTTCATGCATGCAGTTCCGTTTGAAAAATACCGAGCGTCGCGGCCTCAATGCGCCGTGGCGCATCGTCAGCGAGACTGTAATAGGCCCAGGTGCCACGTCGCTCGCATGTGACGAGGCGAGCTTCACGCAGAATCCGGAGATGATGCGAGACGGTGGGCTGATTCAGCGGAAGCTCTGCCGTGAAGTCGCACACGCAAACCTCCTCGCTTGCGCGAGCAAGCGTCCCGAGGATGCGCAGCCGATACGGGTCGGCGATCGCCTTGAGCAGCGCAACCCGCTCCGCGACGTCGTCCGTAACGACGCTATCGGCGCGTCGTTGTATTGACATATGTCGATTCTACAATTAAATTGATGAGTGTCAATATAGTCTGGTGCCTGAATTAGGAAGAAAGTCTCGATGACGGCCATTGATATGGCAAAAGCCAATGTTGCTGCTTCGGCGATCGAGCACTGCTTGCGCACCAGGCGCGGGGGCGGCTATTGCGCGCGTATGGCGTTTGCACCGCGGCGCAGCGCAGGGGACTACAGCGAGGTCACGCGGATCGCCGCGGGCCTGCCGTTCGTCATCGTTACGGTGATCCTGGGGATTGCTAGCGGTTGGCACCACTGAACCGACGAGTGGCTTAGGTCGTGACGACGTCCATTGGTTTGAACGTAGTTTTTCGAAGCGCATCCGTTGGCCCAGCAATGCGCTCGATGTCCGCATACGTTCCCTTGTAGTAGGGGATATTCGTTTGCGGATCGATCGCCGGAGTCACGAGAAAATCCGCGGTCCCTTTGGGTTGTGCGAACATGAGGAAGGGTGCGCCAGGCTTGACCTGGTCGGTCACATATGCGATAGCAGTCACGGTGGCGTAATCGTTATGAATTCGCGCGACGTCACCGCTCGCAATATGCAGCGCGTGGGCATCGCTCGGATGCAGTTGAAGGAACGCGTTCGGGCTGCCGCCCCAGCGCTTGGCGACCACCGGCTTGCGCCAAGACTCATATCCGGTCTGCCACATCGCGTCGAAGCGGCCGTTGTTGATAAGGTAGTGATACTTTGCCTTCTGCGCCGCAACTTCAGCCGGAAGCGCCGGCTGTGCCGCCGGGATGAACGCTGCGCGTCCGCTCGGACGGTTGAATTTTCCGTCTTCGAACAAGCGCACGGTGCCGACGCGCTTGCCATTCTTCGTATTGACGGGCACCTGAATGCCGTTGATGCCTTTGCTCAAGATGAACTGATGATCCAAGAACGCAACGTCCTCGGGATCAAAGGTCGTCTTTGAGTTTTCAGGGAGTGTCGAAACGGCTTCGCCCTGTCGCCCCGTAGCGGCCGCTTGCGCCGCATCGGCGAAGACGTCAGCATCGGTCTTCCAATCGTAGCCGGCGAATCGAGCCGCAAGCTCTTTGTTCCCGTCGGCCTCGAACAGCGCTTGAACGCGCCTCGCGACCAACGCCATGATCTCCCAATCCGGCTTCGCTTCGCCTGGCGGATCCATGAATTTCTGGTAGAGGCGCATTCTGCGCTCGCCGTTGATCGAGGTCATGTTGAGTTCGAACTGCGTCGCCGCCGGGAAGACGACGTGCGCGGCTTCGATTGCCTTGGTCGGAAAAATGTCCTGACCAATGATAAAGAGGCCACCTTTGTCGACGGCATCGAGAATGCGTTGCACGCGTTCGCCGATGGATCCGCCGCCGTTCATTGCTTCCTTTACCGGCGCGCCTCGTTCATTCATGAACTTCGCGATCGACGACGAATTCGGCGCCGTTTGAATCGGGTTGCAGCCGATGAACCACCAAAGCTTTGGGCCTTGCCCTTCGGCGAGCAACTTCTCGACGTACACGCCGGGGCGCTTCCCGGGATAATCCGGTCGCGCGTATCCCTCTTGATGCCCGCCAAGCCGCGAGCATCCCGTCCCCGGTTTGCCTAAATTCCCGGTCAGCACGGCAAGGTCGACGTACGACGCGATCACGGGATAGTTTTTGATGCTCCAAATCGCGCCTTTTTCGTAATGGAAAAGTGTCGCCGGAGGGTGTCCTCCTGCGAGGGGCTTGGCAATCCATTCAGCTGCTTGAACAATCTGAGACGCGGGCACACCGGCTTCTTGCGCAGCTTCCTTTAGCACTTGGCTGAGCGGACGGCTTGCGCCGACGGCTTCTTTGTAGGGCGCAACGCTATCTGCCTCGACGTGATCGCGAATGAATGCCGTGTTTTCCCAACCATGTTCGAGGATCACGCGACCGATCGCATTCATGAGCGTGACGTCTTTGCCGGGATCGACTTGTAGGTGAAGGACGTTTTCCGCGCCGGCGGCGGCGCGCGCGGTCGTAACCGTGATCGTGCGCCGCGGGTCCACGACGATCATTCGGCCCGCTCGAGCGGGCTTTCCGGGGTAAGCGTGTTTTTTCTTATCGAGTGTGGTGCCCGTGCCCTGAAGATTCGGGACCATGTGATTGAGGTAATAGTTCGTCTGGTCCGAATAGGGGTCTGCGCCGAAGATCACGATCGTATCGGCGATTTCCCCGTCTTCATAGGCGATGTTGAGCTCGGGAATACCCATGTCGCGCGAGGCCATCGGCTCACCGAATACCGTCGGGCGATTGTGGACCGTCGCCATGGTCGTCTTTACGCTTTGATAGAAAAATTTGCCCGTCGACCACGTGAACTCATACCCACCGCCTTGGCCGCCGTGGTCGGAGAACTTCACGCCGATCGAATCCGGCCCGTCTTTCGACAAGAGTTGATGCGTGACGCGCGCGACGATCTCGACGGCATCGTCCCACGACGCCTCCTGCTGACCGTGCGACCATACGAGCGGATGCTTGAGGCGGTTTGAAGCGGGGCCATCGGCGCGGTAGACGGTCAAGCCCATCGTGCCGCCGCGAACCGAATTGAGCCCGCTGTTTACGACGCAGTTATTGTCGGGGATGATTGCAACGTTGTACCTGCGGCCGTGTTCTTCGATCACATTGAACATTGAGGGCGAGATCCACTGCGCCGTGTTCGGTTGCGAAAGATCGATGCCGAACGCATTTTGTGACGGCGAAGCGCCCCCGTTCCTTCCCGTCGGCCATTTGTACACCCGATAGCCGCACGCTACGATACAGTACTTGCATCCCGTTTGGAATTGCTCCGCATCCCGCGGTGGAATGGGAATCGAAACTTCCTGCGTTGCCATTACAACACGGTGTCCTTTCCGCGAACGTTTGATGAGCGTCCATAAATCAGTCCGTGGACACCGATCGCCGTGATTTCGTCCGTCGCCGCATCGTAGACCAGCTCGATGCGCGGAAGATCCGTTGTCGCGTGGCCGACGATCATGACGCCGTCCTTCGCTGGGTCGTACGAACTCCAGTGGCAGGGGCAGACGAAGATCTCTTCGTGAGGGTTGAAGCCGACGGGACACCCTTTGTGAACGCACAACTGGCTATAGGCAATGATGTCGTGACCCGGGCCAACGCCGTTCGGAACGGCAGACGACATGCGGATGGCGAGTGCCGGCGCTTGTGCGTCGGGATAGTTAAACGAGACCGGCTTGCCGACGACAAAATGCTTAGCCTTACCTACCCGCACATGAGGCTCGCTCGCCTCGGCAGCGCTTACGGGTAGGTGAGTGCCGGTCGCGACTGCGATCGCGCCGCCTGCAGTGAGAAAGCCCCGTCGCGAAACGGACATGGTGCCCTCCTTCGGAACGGTGTCGAGCGTCGCGGAAGCGTGCATCGATCATCGTCTATATTGATGGGCTTCTATTTCACGTGCGGCACCCCTGTCCCGTGCGACTCGCGGGTAGGGAGCGGTGGGTCCAGATTACTTCTGTGAGTCCGGGCAGCTTCTGTAAATCACAGGCTTTGCTAAAGCATGTGGCG